>JANRKO010000028.1:0-245704 GCA_033763455.1 Polyangiaceae bacterium | reverse complement strand
ACATCGAGAACTACTACAACGCGAAGCGGCGCCATTCGGCCGCAGGAAACCAATCCCCCATCAACTTCGAGCTGGCGTATTCCGCTCAGCTTGCGGCATAATCACATCAACAATCTGTCCGGAAAATCCGGGAAACTCCAGATGACGAGTGAGTCTAACACGGTTTAAACGAAGACCCACCAACGCGCCACAAGGTTGCCTTGGGCGCCTCACAGCCCTGACCATTGCTGGGGATAGCGGAATCGTCCCCTCCTCCGGCGCGACATTTCGGAGTCATTTCCAGGCTCCGCGAGCTTTCCGTTGCGTAGCCCAAGCGGGTCCGCGACACCATTGGCGCGCACTTTCGAGAGTGCACCCGGTCCGCGGAAAGGGCAGCGCCCGCCTCGATGATAGTTGCCCTCAGGCTCAATGCGGTGCTCATGACCGACGACCGCGAAGTCGGCCGATCGAAGCTGATCAAGATCGTGTGAATCAACCCTAAACACATAGGCATCGAAGCCACACGCTCAACCGCAATCACCCGGCTCGGAGTTTCAGGACTGACCCACAGCCACAGGCGAACACGAGGGAGAACCCTCGTGCGCAGTCGACCCATCCGTGGGTGCTCGACTAAGTCGTGGATCTGCAACCGTTGAATGCTATTCTGTACGTATGCTGCGCGGACTGAAGGCTCGGATCTTGCTGGGTATGGCGTATGGGTTAACGGCATGCGGAGGGCGCGCTAGCGAGAACCAACCGGAGTTAACCGGCACACAACCCTCCATCCCGTCTGAGGGAACTGCGGCCGCGGGTAGTGGGGGCAAAGCCTCCAGGGGAGGGCCCACCTCGGGGGGCGCAGCGGGCATTGGTGGGGCACCAGCTGGCGTAGGCGGCCAATCGTTCCAAGTGGACCTTGGCATACAACCAAGCCTCCCGTCGACACCGCCGCCGCCGCGGCCACCCACAACGTGCGCTACTTTCTGCGGGCTACTCGCCGAGTGTCGTCACGGAAGCTCCATCTGCGAGAACGAGTGCAACACCTACCTGCACCAGGACATCGTGAGCGCCGATTGCTACCAGATTAGAATGCAGGCTCTCAGCTGCTACGAAAACAAATTCTGGAACTCACGGTGTGGTCTTGGCTACGCGCAGCAGGAGTGCGGCGTCCTCATCAGCGCTGCAGAGGCGTGCACAGTTCCACCATCCCCACCACTACCACTATCGCCACAACCGCCAGTGGATTCACCTGTTGTTTTTGCTCAAGAAGCGTGCGAGAGCTACTGCAACCGCTCCCGGATCTGCTCCGGAGGTGTGGTGGACATCAACGGCTGCATCGATAGCTGCCTCATCGAGGTGGAGTCGTACTCTGACCCTTGCCAAGCCCATGCGGCCCTGGGCAAGGAGTGCCGTGCTTCCGCACTTACAGCAAGCTGTGATTCCAATGCAGCGGATGCAGCCTGTGCGTTGAATGATTGCCACACCTACTCGTGCCAATTCCCAACGCAAATGCCACGACCATATCCGGGCTCGCACCCTCCGAACGGGTGTGCGGGCAGCGTGAACTGACTTTCAGCCCCGTCGAGGCCAACTACTCCTGAGCCTCACGGTATCCACTCGACACCGCCGGCCATCTCGACCCCGGAAGCTGCGACGCTACCCTTGGGATGCTCGCGGAGCGCGCTTCCAGCACTCCTTGGCTTTGGCGTCGCTCTGAGCACACTCTTCGCACGTCGATGGCCCCGCCTCCGCTACCCCGCGCCTTCTACGCACGCCCAACTGAACAGGTGGCAGCAGATCTGCTCGGAAAGATCATTGTGCGCACGTGCGACAACGGTTCGGTTCAGCGCGCGCGCATCGTCGAGGTCGAAGCATACCTAGGAACGCGGGACAGAGCGTCGCACGCCCGCAACGGCCCCACGTCGCGCTCGGCCATCATGTTCGGCCCGCCCGGCCACCTTTATGTGTACCTCATTTATGGGATGCATCACTGCATGAACTTCGTGTGCGAGGCGGACGGCATCGCGGGCGCAGTGCTCATCCGAGCCGCCGAACCCCTAGGCGACCCAGATCCAGTTGCCATGCGTGGACCGGGCAAGCTTTGCCGCAGCCTGAACGTCACACTTTCGCACAAAGGCCTGGACGTGACTTCGCCGAAAGCCGCCCTCTACGTCGTCGACGACGGCGTGGTGCTGCGAGTTGCGCGCTCAGCACGCATCGGTGTGGACCATGCTGGCGCCGCCGCCCGCCGCCGACTGCGCTTCTTCGTACCCCACCACCCGAGCGTCTCGGGTCCGGTTTCTCTGCGTCGAGGTTAATCTGGTGGGGATCTGTCGGATTCCACTCAGAATCGCCTCTGCTCAACGAGCTGGAGAGCAGAGGCACGATACTTCGTCGTTCTGCATCGGCCCGGGGTGTTTCAAGGGCGCTTTGCAATCCCCAGGAATTTACCTACCCGCTGCACCGAAGAAGGTGACGTGCGGCTGAAGCCTGGCCCGGGCAGAAAACCTTCACGGAAACGCCACGATATCGAGCTCTTTAGCGCTCCTGTCCCCATGAACTTCAAACCGCGTAATCACTAAACCTTGGACGCCCCTGGCAGCGAACCGTGCAAGGGGCGCCGGCGTCTTCGCCACCACCGAAGTGCGGGCGGCCCCAGCGGGCTTTGTGGCGTTGGGGTCGAGGGGGCCCGTGGCATACCAGCTCAGGTCTTCCACCCGCAGGTCCTCGATCAGGCCAGGGGGCTCAGATTCGATCAAGAAACGACCTGCAGTGCGCACGTCCAGGCGGCGAAGGAGCACACGTCGGATGTTGCCTGGGAAAGGGTGCTCCGGGTGGCGCGGCGAAGCGTCGATCAGAATCGCAAATCGCCCATCAGCGAGCACAGTGCAGTCTTCGAAGGACACATCTTCAAACGCGCCGCCGTCCTTGAGATGAAGGGCAATTCCGCGTTCGAGGGATTCCAGGCGACAATTGCGTACCACCACGCGGCGGATGATCCCGAGCGACTCTGTACCGAGCTTTGCGGCTGCACAACTCGACCTCAAAACGCACCTTTCCACAATGATATCTTCACACAGATCTCCTTCGGTGCTCTTCAGCACAATTGCATCATCCCCTGTGCTTACGTCGCACTCGATAATCTTCACGCGACGGCAGCCATCAGGGTCAATTCCATCTGCATTGATGCGGTGTGGGTGGCTCCGTAGAGTAAGGCCCTGCATGACAACGTCTTCGCAACGCTGAAGATGTGCCGTCCAATACGCACTGTTGCGCAGCTCACAACCCGAAAGGTGCAAACGCTGACAATCGCGCAGAAAGACCAAGGCTGGTCGGAACGAGATAGCCGCTGCTTCGGCACCGGATAATGCTTCAGGGTGACCGCCGTCGATGCTCCCAGGTCCTTCTATCCCGAAGTCAACAAGCTTTTCACCCCAGAGGAAGGCTTGAATCTTTCCTGGGAGATTAGGCGTCCGCCCAATGATTGGATAAGCCACGGCTTCTTCACGAGATTGCAATACGGCTCCCTCACTCAGGTGTAGCAGAACATGTGAACGCAGATGGAGCGTGTTGCAGGAATAGACGCCCGGAGGCAGCAGGAGGGTGCCTCCTCCAGCCGCTGACACGCGATCCAAAGCAAGCTGGATTGCTTCGGTGTCGTCGGTGCGCCCGTCCCCGATGGCGCCGAAATCAAGAACATTCGTATCCATAAGCTCGGCTCGCTTAGCGCAACAGCGCTCCAATGGCAGCGTACCAAGTGTCTGCCATGATGGCGTAGCCGGCTGAATTCGGGTGATCATCATCCGCCATCAGATTCACCTCGTAGGAGGGATCCGCTAGGAATGCCGAATTCTGATCGACCAAGATAACGTGCTTTCCCTGCGCTGCACGCGCCGAAACCACCTGGGGGATGAGCGCGTTATAAGGGGCGCCTTTTTGGTTGTACATCGTGCCAGTATTGCGGAACGGAATGTTTGTTGCGACCGCAACCAACGCGCTGGGGAACGTTTGCACGGTAGCGTCGAGGAGTTCGCCTAAGCGAACCGCCAGCATCTCTGCCGTCGCATTGGGGTCTAGACCTTCCGCCCAAGCCTCCACATCGTTCGTGCCCGCGTGAAGCAACACGATGTGGGGCGCGAGTGCGATCACCTCGGGGAGGCTCAACCTGTCTTTGATCTGAGCTATCGACGCGCCGCCTTCACCCTCGTGCGCTTTTGGAAATGTGACTCCATCTACCACGTCGGGGCCATCCGAGCGCGTGCCCACCAGGGTCATCGCCTTGCCGGCCTGGTGCGTTCGCGAGAACAGTGGCACTCGGTAGCCACCGGACCCTGGATCCGGGTAGCCCCACGTGATCGAGTCACCGAAGGGGAGCACTTTGCAGCTCTGACCAGGGGCAGGACACGGGTCAAACGTGGAAACAGCACCCGCACTTCCGCCGTTTCCACCAACAGGCCCGTTGCTTCCTCCTGTTGCCGCGCCACCGGCACCACCACTGGTACTCGTCTGCCCGCCAGAAGGTGTGCTTGCGGCGCCGCCACTCTGCGCACCACCAATAGCGCTCGTGCTTCCTCCTGAGGTAGCGCCTTTGCCGCCCACGCCGACGCTGCCTCCTGTGCCCGCCTGGAGCAACGACGTTTTGTGACTGCTGCAGGCGCCCACCATGCTCAGCGCCCACGCAATACCCAACCAATGACATGCTCTCATGGAAACTCCCGTTCAGCGATGACTAGGAAGGCGCGCCGCATAAGGCAGCCCTTCCTATATCACGTCGAGTCCCCGAAGCATTCAGGATTCGGCAACGCTCGGACCTCAGCTTGCGCGCGAAGCCCTGTTTGTTGCGGTGCACGGACAAACCCGACGGTGACCGCACTCTTGGCGGACGTTATCCTGCCAGCGATGACCTTCCTTGAGCACCGGGCCCTGCAACCTTCCCGCTCGTCACTTCTTCCGCAGCCCGCTAGGTTACACCAATTCGCGTGTTGCCAGCCCTACACCCGCACCCAATGCGGATCCACTCAGCCGTCGGCACTAGAGAAACCACCTGAATGCGGGTGACACTGAACCGATTAACCGCTTCGTCGCCGCAACCCGAGCAAACCCACTAGAGCCAAGCTCAACGCTCCCAATGCCGTTGCAGAGCGAGTGCCTTGAGTTACGGTGCATCCGCTCTTTGCGCTACTTCGATTGGGGGACTGACCACCGCTCGAACCGGAAGGCGAGCCTCCAGCTGCCCCAACCGGATTGACCCCCGCGCCTCCAGTTCCCGGTGGAACCTTCGTGGAGGTCCCTCCGGTGCTACCTATCGGAGCCGGACTTCCGCCAGTGCCACTTGCCATTCCGCCCGTGCTGACCGGGCCCGCGCCTCCACTTGCTCCCGGCGTGCCACCACTGCCACCAGGAGATGGCGCGACCACGGGCAAGGGCGTTGAGCCAATCTGAAAGGGTGCAGCATGAAACGTAGTGACATCCCCTTCCGCGGTTGAGTGCGCCGCGGCCATAACAATCGCACTGGTGTTAACTGTAAACGGCCCCGTGTAGAGCTGGCCTACCGCTTGTAGGGCGTTGGGAACCGTGCCATCGGTCGTGTAGTAGATGGTGTTTGCCGCAGGTGTGGTGGTAATAGTAACGGTTACAGGGCCTTGTAGCTGATTGCCGCCGTCGGGGGAAAAGGTGAGTTGCGGAACCGGAGTGGAGGGAACCCCGCGGCGTTGTTGGAAAAGCCACGGCGCAAAGTTCATGTCGTGAGGAATTACCATTCCCTTATGGTCCGCACCGGTTCCCTCCGTGTAATAGGGACGCCCACCCGCCAGTGCCAAGGCCTTAAACATTCCTCGATCGCTCGTGGAGGGAACGATACCATCGTCGGCATTGTGAAAGGACCAAACCGCCATGTTGATCAGGCGCGCCGCCGCCTGAGGTGAGCCACCACCGTCTGCTGGCACACCCGCAGCAAACAGATTGGGCGTGCGCGAAATCATATCCCAAGCGCCATAGCCACCCATCGAAACGCCCACAACGTAGATGCGATCAGGATCGATGTTGGGGAAGCGCTTCTGAAGCCTAGTAAGCATTGCACGCGCTTCGATCAGGGTAGTCGACTCGGGTAGTGTATCAACGTTGTAGGATTCCTGATTTCCCCAATTCCACGTCACAAAGGCGAGCGCTGGCCCCTCAGCCTGGCTCGCTTCGTATTCGGCGTTCCCGGCACGGGGTACCAGCACGTAGGCGGGGTTGGTGTCTCGCGCGGCGAGCACAGCCTGCAGCTGACAGGTCCACCCGTCGTCGACAGGTTTTAAATAGTCGCCGGTACCCGCAGCGCCAGCACCGTGAAGAAAAATGACGAGTGGGTACTTAGTATTGGTATTGTTGGACGGAGGTAACCAAAGCGCACAATCCATCGTCGTACCGAAAGGCTTACAGTTCGCCGGGGGGTTCGTTGGTGAGATAGGTGCTTGCACACATTCCGCATGGGACACTTGAGCTATAAAGAGAAGCACCGCTGCCGGAAGAGCGCCAAAGAAGTTTCGCATTAGCGTTCAAGCAAGGTATGATTTCAACCTTCCTCCGTCAAATCCACGCCACTAACATTCCTTGCGCGGATAATCCCACGGCGTCGATATACGATTGCAGGTGTTCCCGTTCGTCGACTTGGCCTGCGGCAGTCAGTTTAGCTGTATTTACTGAGCACCACATGAGGGCTTACACCTACTTGAATGCTTTCTTGCGGTTCCCCGTCTCAGCGCGCATGCGCTCTGCGCGGGTACCCGGTTATGTTGGGAAAATTCGACAGATGACTCACTTGGCAAGATTTCGGAAATTGAAGGTTCGCTCATGGCTTGTCCTCGGCATGCTGCTTTCGATGGGCTGCGCGGGAGGCTCCTCGTCGAGCGCAGTTCTGCCGGGTTCGGCAGCGGGGGGAGGGAATACGTCTATGGGGGGAAGCAGCAGTGGTGGCACAAGCACTCTGACCGGAGGCCAAGGCGGCGGCACTCTTGCGGGCAGCGGTGGGCAACCGGGAAGTGTAACTTCCGGTGGAACGAGCGGATCAGCTAGCGGCTCAGGTGGCACGGGCCGCGCGCAGCCGGAATGCCAACCCGTCGATGATCAGAAGGTGATCGGGTGCCAAGGAGCTGACCGGGTTATATGTCGATTTGGCAAGATAGACCTAGGGCCCTGCCTAGACGCCGGAACCTCATGTATTCACATTGAAGAAACTGGGGTTGTAGGCTGTTTTCAGTGTGACCCTAGGACTTTCGTGAACCGGTGCGAGGGAACCAAGGCGATCTATTGTACGCAGAACGGTCGGATAAAGCAGCAGACGTGCTCGGAATGTTCAGCCGGCTGCTGCAATGACGGGGACGGGGACAACATGCGAGGCTGCGATGGCGATTGCGATGATGCGGATCCGCTCGTTTTCAAAGGCCAAACTTCGTATTTTAGCAACTCCTCTCGGAGCAGTTTCTCGTTCGATTTCAATTGCGATGGGGCGTACGAACCCGAGTACACGTCGCTCTATTCTCGAGACAATACGTGTTGCAACTGTTGGCTTCAAAGTTCGGTCCCAGGCTGTGGTCAGTCAGCAGACATTCGCTACTGCAACGGTGCCGATGCCATTGCCACTCAATCCTGTCGTTAGCTTGTGGCGTACAGAAGGAACGCAATCGCACGGTTCTCCTTTCGCATCAGGATAGCTCACGGAGCTCTATCCAAAAGGTGCCCCTACTCCCAGCTTCATGGCTTGGGCGGAGGCCATGAAGCTCGTGCCCCGATAGCCAAATGCAAGAATGAAGCTCCCCGGTGCTCGGGGCTATCCACCTGACCGTTAAAGGAGACGGGTGACCAGCCGACGATAGCTTCAGGAAAAAGCTCCCACCTTTGGGCTATGCGCCACCCAAATCCGACGGAGGCTCCATAGGTAGTGGTTTCGATGGTGCCCTGGCCTTCCCCCGCGTTCACGTGCCAAGTAAGGCGAGGACCGAAAACCAGGTGATGCGGGCCAAAGTCGCGCCCGATAAGGAGCGGCAGGTTCAAGGAACCCACATGCAATGGCGTGCCTCCAACCAACAGCTGATGATAACCTACAGCGCCAGCCACCGCAGCGTGCCACTGACGTCCGGGCTCCGGCGGCGTCAGTTCGACCTTGCTGTCCAGGGCCACGCCCCAGTGACTCAAGCCTTGGATCCCGAGCCCCCACAGCCGTCCTCCGACCGCGACTCGCTCGTTCAGGCCATAGCTTCCGCCCAGGAGAAGATCTGCATACGGCAAGGGGATCGGGAATTCCGCGCCTGTGGGCATGGTCGCCAGGCTCACATTTGCTGACCCAAACGCTTCAATAGTACCCGCGGGCAGAGCGCTCGCGCGCCCAAATCCAGCCTGCGATGCGCACCCCCAAGTGAGGAATGTTAGCAAAATGAGCTTCGACCCCAGAGCCTTCACACTTGTATCGCTCACCTCTAAAGCTCGCGCGTGTAGTTGAGAAACCCTGCGCACATGTCCTGGCCGTCAGTGCCCCAGCCGATATCCCTTGGAGGGTGCATTGCCTGTTCGCTAGGAGAGTGAGGACCACCGCTCTGATTTTCTGCAGAATTGTCGAACACGCATTCAATGTAGAGCTGGTCGTCGCCGTTTAACTTCTTGGGTTCCTTGAACCAATAGGTTTGCTCCCAACCGAACTCCCAATTCGCAATTTCCAGGAGGCACTCGCTTTGACCGTCGCGAATGCGATGGATCCGGAACCGCTTGCCAAAATTGTGCATATGGGGTGTCACCGAACGTAGCCAAACACTCTTGCCCCGGGTAAATACGGTTGGCTGGTAGCGGAACCAGAAAGCCTTGTTGCTCTCACCAGCCTCAATCTTCATCCCATCATCGATCAGCCAGGCGGGATTGGCGATCACAAGCCCTTCGAAGTCGTGAGCCGTGGCATCGACACGAAATTGAATGCTCGACTGATCGGTCAACTCCTCGTCGGTCGCAGATTCTCCGACGGTTTCAGTGGTGTAGTGAACGTTCAGTAGGATCTTGGATCCTGCATTGACCGGTCGCCCAAGGTTGTCGGGAAAGTCCGAACCGATCAGACTGCCCCCAAACACAGTCAAGTCTTTCAGCGAGAGCTCTCCTAGCCCGGATTGGCAATCGTACCCCGGACGGGGATCCTTTTCGTCGAGTGCAGTTGCTTGCCTCACCGCATCCCCGCTCAGTGCCGCAACAATCAGGTGATGAACGACGCGGCGATTACCCGGCACAGGGTTGAGACCTGTGATGAACACTTGGCCTCCTATGGGCCAATCTAGAATGAAACATCGAAAGTCATCGAACCGCCCTGGCTTGGGTCTGATACGGTAGGGTTCATCCATCTTTAAGGTAACATCCACTCGCGACAGGCCCCCAGCTGGAGGCAAAATCCGTCCCGGCGTACCTTTGATCCCCTCTAAAGGATTCTGAGCCCACTCTTCGAGAACCTGGATTTCCTCGGCACTTAGCGACCATTGGCGATAATATTCGGTGCAACAGGGTGCGGCTTGAAACGGTGGCATCGTTCGCGCCTTGACGCTCTCGGCGATGGCCGTTCGCAAGGCAAGCACGTCCTCGAAGCGATCCAGCCTGAACGGAGCAATTCCACCTTCGGCATGGCAGGTGAGGCACCGCCCTTCCACGATGGGCTGGACGTCCTGGTGGTAGCTCGGCTTTGGGGTGAGCGCTGATCGAGTAGCGGCGGGCGCTTGATCCGAGCACCAAGGCTCGTCCAACCTGGGATTGCACGCCAAGAGGAGCCACGCACCAACTAGAGGCCAAGCGAGCCGCGATTGAGTCGGGCTGACACAGGGGCGGCGGCGCGAACGTAGTTCTACTCGCATTGCCTGTTCATCGCCCATGCCTGAGGTTTTGATCATTATCGTATATCGTAGAAACGCGCAGGATCCCCCCTCGCTCGGCCCCCCTCACTATCCGATCAGGTGGGGCGAGCCTGACCTATAGCGGTAAGCTCCGCGCCCGCCTGACATCGTGGCTAGTTTTAAGAGTCAAGCCCAGCGCTTGTGAGTGCTTTACTTGCCAGGGCGCACCCCGCCCCCCAACCCCGCCCCTTCACGCCTCTGCGTGTTCCTCCGCGTCGTCGCCCTCTTCTTCTTCAGCGTTAGGTCGCTTGGAGCGTCCCTTCTCTTCCACCTCAGGGGCTCTCAACTTGTAGCCGGAGCCACGCAGTGTCTCTAGCGGGAGCGCATCGCCCAATTTGGCGCGTAAGCGGCGCACGTGAATGTCCACCGTGCGCGGGCCGCCGTCGTAGCGATTGCCCCAGACGCGAGCGAGAAGATGCTCGCGTGAAAGCACGCGCCCGCGCTGATCACACAGGTAGGCGAGGAGCGCGAACTCTTTGGCCGTAAGTGCTGCGGGGCGACCATCCACCACGACCTCGTGGGCCGCTTTATCCACCACGATTTGGCCAACCTTCTGGCGCTCATCGGTGGCAAATTCGCTGCGCCGCCATTCAAGGGCACGAATGCGCCCGTACAACTCCTCAGGCACGTACGGATGAAGCACAAAATCATCGAAGCCACTCGAAGGCTCAATACGCGCGATCTGCCCGACCGTGACGGCGATGAGAGCCCCCACGTTGTCGAAGTACGCTTCCTTGCGCACGGCGCGTAGCGCGGCTACGGCCAGATCCGGACGATCGAGTGCTTCGAACACGAGCGCTCTGGGACGCACGTCAAATTCCTCGTCTTCGTCGGCGATGAGATGAACAGGATCATCCCAGAGATCGAGCGTTCTCACCGTGGCGCCTAGCTGGCGGAGGGTGGAGCAAGCACCGTCATCACGATCCAAAAGCGGACCATGGCCAACAACTCCTACAAAGCTTCTAGAACGTGCCACTTTCATTCAACCAATCTGGGTACCTCCAACGGTGATTTGGTCGAGCTTGATGGTCGGGCAGCCGACACCCACCGGCACGCTTTGGCCGTCTTTTCCACAAGTCCAAATCCCGTCGGATATTTCCACGTCGTTTCCCAGCATGGTTACATGGCGTAATGTTTCCGGACCGTTGCCAATAAGGTTCACGCCCTTGAGCGGTGTCGTAATTCGGCCATCCTCGATGAGGTAGCTCTCGGTCAGCGAAAATACGAAGTCTCCATTTGAGATGTCGACCTGGCCGCCGCCGAAGCTTTTCGCAAAAATACCGCGCTTTACGCTACCCAGGATCTCCTCAGGCGAGTGGGGCCCGGCCAGCAGGACAGTGTTCGTCATGCGCGGCATAGGGACCGAAGCGAAACTTTCACGGCGGCCGTTGCCCGTGGGTTGGGTGCCGAAGTGCCCAGCGGAGAGCCTATCTTGCATGTAACCGCGCAAAACCCCGCCCTCGATCAAGGTGCTTCGGTACGGCGCGATGCCTTCGTCGTCTACGTTAATGGTGCCGCGCCCTTGCGAAAATGTCGCGTCGTCCACCACAGTGCAGAGCGGACTCGCTACCTGTTTGCCAACTTGACCTGAATAGTTGCTGGTGCCCTTGCGGTTGAAATCTGCTTCAAGCCCGTGCCCGACTGCTTCGTGGAGCAGAATGCCACTATCGCCAGGGGCTAGCACGACCTGAAATTGACCTGCAGGAGCGCTTTCCGCTTCCAGAAGGACGAGCGCTTGGCGCGCGGCACGCTCGGCATGAAACTCTGGCCCGCGATCCACGAAATAGCCAAGCGTGGTCCGCCCGCCACCGCCGCTGCTGCCGGACTCCCGCTTCCCAGCGTGCTCGGCAATGGCAGTGACGGAGAAACGCATTAAGGGTTGCGCGTCACGCACGAAGCGGCCATCGCTCGTGGCAATCAGGATTTCACGCAGCTCTTCGGCAAAGGAGGCACGAGCCTTGATGAGCCTGGGATCATGGGCCAAAACGTGCTGGCTGGCTCGCTCAAGAAAAGCCTTTTTTACGGCACCTTCGGCGTCCAAGGTGGAGCTCGGTAGTTCATACCGGCTCGGCACACTTACAGGTTTCAACTCAACGCTGTGTGTCCCCTGGGCTTCGTTGGCAATTTGTGCCGCCGTTTCGGCGGCGCGCTTCATGGCCTCCCAGGTAAAGTCCTCAACATGCGCGTAGCCCGTGGCATCGCCGCGCTGCACTCGGACGCCCAGGCCTCCCGTAACGCCGCGCGACGCACTGCGTACAATCCCCTCCTCGAACTGCATGGAGCCCCCCGCGCGATACTCAAAAAATAGATCGGCGTAGGTGCCTCCCCGGCTGAGGGCAATTTCGAGAAGCTTGCGGCAAAGCTCCGGATCCACCTCCACAGGCCCACCCACAGCGAACGGAGCACTATACTTCTGGCTGCGCGTCATTTTCGCTAGACCATGCGTCCTATCCCGGTCTATCGCAAGGGGGCGCCCCCCCAACGCGGCTCAAGCCCCGGCAAATCAAGGACACCTGCACTCGAGCCATGCTTCCACTACTGCTTCTCTTTCTGCACCTTGCCGCAAACTTCGCGTGGATCGGCTCCATCGTGGCCGTGGGGCTGATCGCAGGAGGCACTTCAAGTTCTGCCAAGGAGCGCGGACTACTCGCGCTCGGCGTGTATCGAATGGTTGCGGTGCCCGCGCTCTTGGTGTCGGTTTCGGCCGGAACGGCCCGCCTATTCTTGTCGCTGCCCGCCTACTTCAGCGAGAGCCACTTCATGCACGCGAAGCTCACCTTCGCCGTGGTCGTGATTGCGCTGCACCACATCATCGGAGCTCGCGTGAAGCGGCTCGCGCGCGGCGAGCTCAATGCTTTCGATCGCGGCCCGCTCTTGTCGGTTCTCCTCCTGCTGGCCGCCACCGTCACCGCCTTCTTCGCCGTATATAAGCCGTTCTGAGGGTTGCAGGATCCCGTGACGGCTAGCGGGTAAAACGCTCACCTTCGGGGCCACGGCCTACACACACGCACACCAGCACGTAGTAGGGCCGGCTGCCGCAGAGGGAGCACCGATAGCACCTGAAAGCTGGCCGCATGCGAAGAGCCGAAGCGCCCCTGCCTGTTCAAGCGGCAATATGAGGGGTATACGTAAGAGCTCACCCTATCGGGGTGCACCGCCGCGGCGCTCGCGCGGACTTAGCTTCGGATGGCTTGGCTTTTGTCCTCCAACCTCTTGGCAACACCCCCTACCCCAACGTGCCGACCGAACGCGAAAAGATAGTCGCCAACGCCCAACGCTTCGTCGACAAGAAGAAGTTCGACCGCGCGATTGAGGAATACCAGAAGCTGGTACAGACAGATCCGTCCGATGCACGCACCTGGCTGAAGATTGGTGATCTGCAGGCCCGAACAGGAGCTATCCGACCTGCGATTGCCACCTACGAGCGCGTAGGGGAACAATATTCAGCGCAAGGGTTCGCCCTCAAGGCCATCGCTGTCTACAAGCAGATCCGCGAGCTCATCAAGAAGCAGGCCCCCGAGCTCTCCGACCACTACACGTATCTATTACCCAAGCTCGGTGCGATTTACGCCGAGCTCGGTCTCGTGAGTGACGCGCTCAGCGCCTACGATGAAATGGCAGCATTTTTGCAGCGCACGCAGCGCGACGGCGAAGCCATTGCCATATTTCAAAAGATGGTGGAGCTCAATCGCGAGAATCCGCTCCCCCATTTGCGTCTGGCCGAAGCCTGCTGTCGCGTTCAACGCCTCGAAGACGCCGTTCAATCGTTCTGGCACGCAGCCGAGCTGCTCCTTCAGATGCAACGCAATGAAGATGCACTGAAGGTCGTGGAGCGCATCCTGCATTTCCAGCAGGATGTTCGCTTCGCACGCGTTGCCGCCGAGCTTTACCTCAAGAAGGGGGACCGTGAGAGCGGGCTCCAAGCCCTCGCCAAACTCCAAGTTTGCTTTCAAGCGGATCCCAAAAACATGGACACCTTGGCGCTCTTAGCCCAAGCGTTCAACATGATTGGGCAAGAGGGCAAATCCGTTGAGGTCTACAAAGAAATGGCGCGCATTGCGCGCGAACAAGGGCAAGTCCAGCTGTACCAACAGCTTGTAGAGCACCTCAGGAGCACCGCTCCCAACGACGAGCAGGTTCGGGATTTTCGTACGCTGCACCCGAATGAGGCGGAAGCTTCAGTGCGTTCTCAGCATCCAGCTGCTGGTTCCGTGCGTTCCCGAAATCCGAGCGCGGGCTCGGTACGTTCACAGCCCCCCACCGGTGCGGGCACGCGTTCGAACCCGCCCGCAGATCTCATTGAATCACTCGACGATGACCTCGAATTGGTGGAGGAAGTTGAGCCGAATTCAACGCAAGAGGCTTCACAGCTGGCTCGCCCGCGCGCTGCCAGCGAGCCTGATGTCGAGCTTGTAGATGACGACTTTGTGGAGGCCGCTTCTGAGCCACCCATTTCGGGCCCCAGCGAGCAACGAGCGCTCCTCGACGCCGAATCGTTCCGTCGGCTTCGGCTCCACGACAAGGCCGTTGGCGTGTTGCACCGTGCGCTAGAATCCGCACCAGATTCGCTGGAGCTTCGCCTGAAGTTGCTCGAAGTCCTCGTGGAGATGGGGGATCGTGAGTCTGCGGTGCTTGAGCAGGTCAACGTCGCCACGTTGTACATTCACCTGGGTGATCTTAGAACCGCGGAGCCCCTGCTCTACGAGGTGCTCGAAGCATCTCCCGAACAGCCCGACGCCGTGCGCCTACTTAGGGACTTCATCGAGGTGGGGAGGCCGCCCCACTCGGCTCGCCCGCAAAGACCCACTCCAGATTCCAACCGCCAGATTGGCGCGGGCGAGGCCTTACCCTCCTTTGATCTAGAAGAAGTGAGCGCGGCACAAACGCTAGCAACCGACGATGAAGCGGCGGGTTCACTGTCGGAAATTGACGATCCGTTCGAAGGAGGGTTGCCGAGTTTTCCGTTGAGTGGGGACGAAGCCCCCACCCGCCAAGTGCGGCATTCCTTCAGTTCAACACCTCCAGGTTCGGCCGAAGCGATCGAAGAAGTGCTGGAAGAGGCCGAATTTTTCGGCTCTCAGGGGCTCTGGGAAGATGCCCGGGGGATCCTCGCCGAGCAGCTCTCGCGTAATCCTCACCACCCACTTCTGCTGGAGCGTTTGCGCGAGGTGGAAGAAGCCATGGCTGGCTCCAACGAAAGCCAAACGATTGAGCGCTCCAGCTTGAGTGCTTTGGCGCGGCCACGAGGCACTTTCCAGAATCTAGATATCAGCTCCTCGTTGGAAGCGCTGGATAGCCTGGAGCTAGCTGGGGGCGCGGCCGTGTTTGAGGTACGCAATGACGCCGACGTAGACCGCGTTTTTGCTAACTTCAGGAGCGGGGTCGCGGGGCAAGTGGCAGAGAACGATAGCTCGAGCCACTACGATCTCGGCCTTGCGTACAAGGAGATGGGCCTCATCAACGAGGCGCTAGCTGAGTTTTCTGTAGCTGCCAAAGATGCCAAAAGGCAGTGTAACTGTTTTGCAATGATCGGGATGATCCATCTCGAAAGGGGCGACCATGAAGCCGCTTTGGCTGCTTACCAGCAGGCACTGCAGGCCCCCGAAAAAACGCGTGAGCAAGAGGTAGCACTGAACTACGATCTTGGCGTCGTATCTGAGCTTCAGGGCAACTCCGACCAGGCAATTTCGTACTTCAAACAGGTCACTGCCCTCGATCCGGATTTTCGCGGAGCGCGGGACCGCCTCTTGGCCCTCGAAGGCCGTGATTCTGGAACCGTTTCCTCCAAGCGCGCGCTCGAGAACCAAGATGATCTCGATCTGGATGACGCCTTCGGTGAGCTTCTAGACACCAAACAACGCTAAACTCAGTATTTTTCTTGTTTTGCTGCTGAGAGCCGGTGCACGATGGCGATGCCCCCTTACCACGGGAGCGCTATGGGTGGCATTCTAGAGCCCGTGCACGACGAGGACGACTCCCTGCTGGGGCAATTCATCCCGCTTCACTACCACGGTCAGATGTTGGCCGACGAACGGCGCATGGCCCCTTTTCACGAGGCGATTGAGCGCCTGGTGCCCGATGGAGCCCACGTGGTGGATCTCGGCGGTGGAACAGGAGTGCTCAGCTTTTTCGCCGCCAAACGCGCTCGCAAGGTAACTACAGTGGAACGATTACCCCATGTTGCCGAGGCAGCGCGCAGGCTTCTTTCGAGCAATGGCGTTGCAGGCAAGGTAACGGTCGTGGTGGCGGATGCCCGCGAATTCATGCCCGAGGAGCCAGCGGATGTCGTGCTGTGCGAGCTTCTCCATGTGGCTCTGGTTCGTGAAAAGCAGGTCGAAGTTTTAAAGAGCTTTAAAGCTAGGCACCTAGCAAAGTTCAACCGGCGCATTCCACTGATCATTCCCGAAGCCAGCTTGCTAGCTGTGCAGCCAATATTCCAACCGTACGACTTCCTCGGCTACCATGCGCCAGTGCCGCTCTTCCTTGAGCCGGGCTCTCTGGCCACCACAACTGTTGAGCTCGGGCCGCCCAAGGTGTACGCGGCGGTGGAATACGTTCAGGAGCTTCCGGAGGAGTTCTGCTTCGATGAGTTAATGCCCATAGAGGTAACGGGCACCTTGAATGCTCTACGCTTTGTTACCAAGAACGTGGTGGGAATTTTTCCCGAAGAGGCGCGCTCCGTCGATTGGCATATGCAATACCTTTCCATGCCTCTGCTGGAGCCATTGGCAGTTAAAGCTGGGTCTGAGGTCCGCGTGACGTTCGAATACCGCGCGGGCACAAGCGTGGAAACGCTGCGTTCTTGCGTGAAGGCGACCTTGGCCTAAAAAAGTTCAGCTTAACGCCCCATGGCCCTCGACAGCCACCGCAAGATCAACGACGAAAACCTCAAGCGCCCTCGATATACGGCCAACGCAACACACGGCTCGTTCGGAAAAACCACGAACCCGTGCGTTGAACCCGCGGCCATCTCGTGAAGATCGCCGGCTTCGTACACCTTTCCGGAGTACTCTCGATAGCCGCCTTCGAGGATGAGCACCTGTTCTCGACCCTCGTGGCGGTGCTCGGGCAGGCGCGCTCCTGGTGCGAAACGAATGAAGAAGGTTTGCGCCGCACCTAGGCTTGGGCCTCCCGTTACGTCGAACGTCCGCAACCCAGGCAGCCCGCCGAATCGCCAGGCGCTCGCCTCTGCCGCGCCTGATAACAGCTTCTCTGCGGCTGCTTCGTCGAGCTCCAAGAGTGTCGCGATACGTGGCAAAAAAGGCGCATAGCGGTGCGGCAGCTCCTCTACTTGTGCCATCAGCCTGGCAAGAACGGCATCGCTCGGAGGCACCTTCGGAAGAGCCGCTGGGAGCTGCGCCAAGCTGCTCAACAGCTTCTCGTCGGGAGCGGAGCTTGCTTCTTCGCCCTCAAAGCTTTCTCGCACGAAGTTAGGAACGTCAGGCGCGGTCATAGTTTACCTTCTAACATTCCGCGAAGTGCCGAGAGGGCGGCACGGGTTCGGGATTTGACGGTACCGATGGGTAAGTTGAGTCGCTCGGCAATTTCGGTGGAACTCAGGTCTTGGAAATACCCAAGCTCCAGCACCTCCCGTTGGGCAGCTTGGATGCCCGAGAGCGCAACCCAGAGGGAGCTTCGTTCTGCTGGATCGAGGGTCGTGGTTTGAGATTCAATGGGTTCTTGAGGTCGTTGGGCTGCTTCAGCAGCTAATACGTCGCGACGGCGCCTTTTGGATTTGAGGCGATCGAGAGAACGGCTGCGTGCCCTCACTGAGAGCCACACTTTGACGCTCCCCCGGGACGCTTCGTAGCTCGAAACGTGCCTCCACGCCTCCAGGAACACGTCGTGGAGCACATCCTCCGACTCCGCTGAGTCCCCCACAATCGCCCGCACTAGCGCGAGCACTGCGGGCGCATGGCGCGTGTACAGGAGCGCTAGGGCAGCGCGATCGCCCCGTTGCATACGGGCTACGAGCTCCTCGTCTGTCACGTCCTCCGTTGAGTGACCCGCTGCCGGCGACATCTCAGCCGAGCCTAACAGATGCCGCGCGAATCGCCAGGCTCTGGTGCTGATCCCAATAAACGCACGCTGGGGTGATGCGCCTCGGCAGCCGTCGACCTATTTCGCAAGGGAAACGGCGAGACCCAAGCGCTTGCACACCTGACAGACCTTGAACGCGAGTTCACGTCCAAAGCTCTTCCTTACACACCCCTCAGCCGCCCCCTTTGCGCGCTACTACCCGGAGGGAGCCACTCGTAACTCGAATGATTCTGTCTCTCAGCCAGCGTGTATTTTCAAGTTCTGGCACGAGCCGATCCAGTGGCTTTGCCAGCTGACGCAGCTTGGTTGCTACAAATGGCAAACGATAGTGTTGGTAGGCCGGGCTCACACCGAGGACATCGAAATTGCCCCCGCGCAGAATGAGAGCGCGGATAGTCTTGGGGCTATAATAGGCGACGTGTTCGGGGATCTTGAAAGAGACCCAGCGAGCCTTGGAAACCCGGGCCAATACGCTTTCAATGTTTGGGGTCACCAGCACCAAGAGCCCACCCGGGCGGAGCCGTGCAGCGGCCTGGCGAATGAATTCAACGGGCTCGGTGATGTGCTCAATGACATGCGAGGCAAACACGACGTCAAACTTCAGATCGGCTGGTAAGCCGCTATTGTCGAGGGTTCCTGAAAAGACGCGCCCTCTGAAGCGAGCGTTCGCCTGCTCCACAGCTGCATCTGACAAATCGATGCCGTACGGCTCAAAGCCAGCCTTTTCAGCTGCTTTCAGGAAGTAGCCGTAGCCGCAGCCAACATCCAGCACCCTGCCAGTCGGAACGTGCTGCTGGATAGCACGCACATCCTCAGCGAACGTTGCCAAATACTCCGTTTCTTGACTCGCGTAATCGGTGTAGCCTGACTCCGCTTCAGCCGCGTTAAAGTAGTGCTCTGAGTAGAGCGCCTCGAGAGCTTCAGCCGATGGCGTGGGCTCCAACTGTACGAGCGAGCATTCTCGACAAGCCGCGATCTTGTAGCCCTCCTTGGTGAAGAGTTCCGCGAAAGGTGCGCTGCACCCACACATAATACAACGCGTGCTCACTCAATCCTCTCGGGGGCCGGAGGCTGTGGGCTCGGCGGGCGGCCTGGGTTGCCGCACAATAAAGAGCGGGCGTTGCTTCTGCTCCTCGTACATCTCTGAAACATAAAGGGCCAGAACACCGAGGCTCGCGAGCAGCACGCCACCGATAATGCTCTGTAAGAGAATCACCGTTGTAAAGCCGCTCACCGCAGTTCCTGTCGCGTAGTGATAAAGCGTGATGGCAGAAATCACCGCCGCAACGAGTAGGCCGAAAAACCCAAATAGAGCGATAAGCTTGAGTGGGAATGCCGAGAACGCGAGCAAGTTGCGCAGCGAATATCTCACCAGCCCCCAGGTAGACCACTTCGTGACGCCCGCCGCACGAGGCGCGACCTCAAACGGGACGGAGATCTCACGAAACCCAACCCATGTCACGAGCCCGCGGAAGAAACGCTGGCGCTCAGGGCACTGCTGCAGAGCCTGAATCACTTGGCGATCCAGTAACTTGAAGTCGGATGCTCCGTGCTGTGGTCGCCCCGCCGCAGCTCCCATGAGCTTGTTGAACGCCCCCGCCATCACACGATATGCGAAACCCTCTTCGCCACGGTCGCGCTTCTCGGCATTCACAACCTCGTAGCCCTCGCGCCAATGCTTCAGCATTTGCGGAATAAGCGTTGGTGGGTGCTGCATGTCCGCGTCAATCAGAATGGCCGCATCCCCTTCGGCCGCCATGAGACCAGCAGCCAGAGCGGCCTCTTTGCCAAAATTTCGCGAGAGGGTCACCGTACGAACCCGAGCGTCTCGGGCACGCCAATCTTCCAAGAGCGAGGGTGTGCGATCGCTTGAGCCGTCATCCACGCACACGAGTTCAAAATCATGGCCACAAGGCTCAAGCTCCTCCACTAACCTTTGGAGCGTGATCCCGAGCGCCTCCTCCTCATTGAACATCGGAATGATGACGGAGACCTTGGTGCGTGCCATGGGTGCTCAACGATCGACGATAGACGCTAGCAACTCGGCCTGAGCGCACAGCGTGCCCTCCACTGAGGCCTCACCGCGAAGCTTCCAGACATTTGAACGATGGTGCATCACCTCCACCATCAAATCTAGTCGGTCACCGGGCGTCACGGTGTGGCGAAATTTCGCTTTATCGATACCCAAAAAATACATGAGGCTGCGCCCTGGATCGAAGGGATCGGATGCGTAGGCGAGGATTCCACCGATTTGGGCTAACGCTTCAAGAATCAAGACCCCGGGCATGGTGGGCTTGCCTGGGAAATGGCCGGGACACCATGGCTCATTGCTGCTCACCATCTTGTGCCCCCAAATGCGTTCACCCGCCGCGATCTCAGTGACGCGATCTACCAACACAAACGGATACCTATGGGGCAGAATCTCAAGGATCCGGGAGATCTCGAGCTTTACTGCCTTCTTCGTCGCCATGGGGGTTAAACTGAGGCCGCGGGCGGGGGGCCTGCGCTTATTTGCTGGCCGGAGCCGGCTTGGCAGGCGCGCTTGGCTTCGGGGGGCCAGCTGGGGCAGCGGGCTTAGCGGGCGCGGTGGCCTTGGCGGGAGCCGTTGGCTTGGTGGCAGACCCGGCTTTTGCTGACTGGTTGCCCTTCGCTCCCGATTTGGACTCGGGTTCCGCAGCGGCGGGGGCAGACTGATTGTAAAGGGTGATGACTCGATCCGTGACATCGAGATCGCTCCGCACGTAAGGCACAGCCTGCTTGTCGACGACCATGTCGTAACCTTCTTGGGAGGCCAAACGACGGATGAGACCCATGATCTTCTGGAATACTGGCTGGGTCAGTTCGTTCTGCTTGGCCTGGATATCCTTCTGGTATTGGACGAACACCTGCTGCAGCTGCATCATGTCGCGCTGCCAGCTCTCCATACGCTTGGCAAAGGCTTCCTTTGAAAGCACCGAATGTTGCTTCTCGATGTCTTCGCGAGCTTTCTGAAGATCGGTCTGCTTTGCGTCGAGTTCGCGTTGCTTGGTCTCGAATAGCTTCTTCAGATTCGCCGTAGCGCGCAGGCCGTCTTCGGTTTCCATGATGGCGCGCTGTGTATCGACGACTGCGATCTTGGTCTGCGCCCCAGCACCCCGGGGGGCCATGATAGCGACGAGAGCGAACGCGAGACCCCAAACCAGCCGAACCAAAGCTTGCTTCATGCCGCCGGCTTAGCGGCCTGTGGGTGGCCGGTCAAGCCCGGGGCCCCAAGCTGAACGGGGTCGGTTTGTGCGCCTCAGCCTGATCACACGCACCTGGCAGACCCCGACTCAAAGCAAAATGCAGTCGTCCACATTGGTGGCCTCCTCAGCCACAATGCTCGACGTTTCCTCATCCCTGCGAACTGCCAACTCGTACAATTCAGCCAGAAGCTGTGGATGATTCTTCACCACATTCAAAAAACGCTCGCGCGGCAGATGCAAGACCACGCTCGGATGGACGGCGATCACGTCAGCCGTCGCAGGGCGCCGAAGCACCAGGGCCACTTCGCCCACCACTTCGCCCGGCCCGAGCGTCGCAATGAGCGTATCTCCGTCGTCCGCTTGATGCACCACCTGAACCTCGCCAGAGGCAATCAGGTACATTCCGTCAGACTGCTGACCTTGCGCAATCAAGCGCGTCCCCGCTTCGTGCGTCTGGGTTTCAAACTGGGGGATCAACAGGGGGCGTTCTTTCGGACTTACGGCGCGGAGGAGCCGACTGGTGCGCAGGAGATTGTCGATCATCCGTTGTCGACAAAACTGAGCAAGGGCGTGCCCAACCTCAGGATCTTCCTCAGCCAACTTATCGAGGCGTGACCGCTCTGCCACCAGAACAATGCACGGGCGAGCAGCCACAACACTGGCCGCTCGGGGCGCGCGCGAAAGCAGGGCCATTTCACCAAACAGTGCACCATTGCCCAAGCGCGCCAACACCATGCCTTCGGTGGCATTCGACTTTACAACTTCAAGCTCTCCGCGCGCCAGCACAAACGCCTCCTGCCCTGGAGTGCCCTCCTCAACTACCATCATCTTTTGGGGAGCAAAAATCACGCGAAAGGCTTGAAGTAGGCGCCCGAGGCCGGCTGCGCCTAGCGACGAAAACAACGGCTGAAAAGAGACGCCGGTAGCGTCCGGCAACTCGGAGGCCGCTTCCATGGCCCCGTTCACTAACTTGAGCACCTCCTCTTCAGACACCGTTGGAGCGAGCGCCGAGAGCTTAATGCGCTGACCGGGCAGAGAAGGGGGTACGTCCGTTTGCGCTTGTAGAAGCTTTGAGTCTTTGGAAAACGTTCGGGCCAGGCGCTCCAGGCTCGCCTCATTGCTAGCACCGAGCGCCCCGATGCGCAGGCACGCGGCGAGCGCAACCGGCAGATTGCTGGTGGCTATACCGCGATCCACGGCCAGGCCGAGCGCTGTTGTCGCGGGCCCCTCGTGCCCAAGCTCGTGCAAAGCCACTCCTAAGAGAAACCAGTGCACGGGGCTCGCGGGAGCAAGCTTCACGAGCGGTGCCGCCCAAGCGAGCGCCGCTTTGGGGTCGCCGTGAGCCAGCAGTCGAATCACCTCGTCGGTCGCGTGAACGCTGTCTTCGGCACCTTCAAGATTTGGCATACCCACCATGGTATCGGTGGGCCTCGGCTGAAGTCAGCTATTGTCGCGATTCTTCCCGAGACGTCGGCTCATGGCCGCCGCTGTAGCGCCGACGAGCGGGACGACGGAGGGATAATCCATCCGTGTTGGACCGAGGACGCCCACCGCACCCCCCGGGTGCCCTCCTTGGGCCAGGTAGGGAGCCGCAACCAAGCTGACCGGGCACCCGACCGCGTCGGCTGTCTCCTGCCCGAGGAACACGCGCACTTCACTGGCCTCCAGCGTGCGATCAAGGAGCGTGATCAATTTTTCCCGGTCGTCGAGCACATGCAGGAGCTCCCGCACGCGGTCTCCATCCCGAAACTCTGGCTGCTCAAACAGACGCGCCTGGCCTTCAATGACCACTTCTACACTCGTGGATGCGCCCTCAAGCGCTAGATTGGCTAGCGAATAGCCCAACTGCCGGAAACTTAGCAGGGTGTCTCGTGTGTTGGAGAGTGCTTCGGAGAGGTATTCCCGCACGTCCGCCAGCGTTCGACCTTCACACGCTTCCTCAAGCATATTGTGCACACGCTCCAGCTCCTGCTCGGTCAAGGCTGTATCGAACGTAACAAACCGGTTCTCGACCGAGCCATCCGAGAAAACGATCACACTGAGGAGCTCGCTCGGCCGAGTCGGGATGAACCGCATCTTCACGACGATCCGTCCGTCCGTGCGTGAACGAACCAGAACCGCGGCGGCGCCACTTAACTCGGCCAAAAGCCGCCCCGTCTCTCGCAACATGTCTGCCTCGGGCGCCATTTCTTCGAAGCGTTGGGCGATCTTTTGTGATTCGTCAGGCTTGAGCGCCCGTACGTGCATAAGAGCGTTGATATACAGCCGAAACGCAGCCTCAGTGGGAACTCGCCCTGCTGAAGTATGGGGCTGCTGGAGAAACCCCGCGTCCTCGAGATCGGCCAACACGTTGCGAATCGTGGCGGGCGATAACAAAAGCTCGGGCTTCTTAGACAACGTGCGACTGCCGACCGGTTCCCCGGTTGCGATAAACTCCGTGACTACCGCGTAGAGGACTGCCCGAGCGCGCCTGGTGAGATCGGTGGTCGCCATTTATATGAATGTGGGCCGAGAGGGGGCCGCCGGTCAAATGGGAGACAAAGGGGACACAAATGGGAGCTGGCTAAGCCGGCGGGCAAGGGCGAACGGCGCCAATCCACACTGGCCAAATCCTTGACAAGGCTGGGCCGGGCCGCCGATGATTACTTTTGCAGGGAAATATTCCCTCAAGATTCAAGAAGCGCTTCGGAGGACACTTGGCCACCACTTTGCTTGCCGTCGACGACAGCAACACCATGAGAAAAGTCCTCGAGATCACCTTCGCGGGTGAGGACTACCGGACCATCATCGCTGCCACGTCCGAAGAGGCGATGAGCAAGCTGGCATCGGAGCGCCCCGAAGTGGCGTTGATCGACGCAGGGCTCGACGGCGACGGGTACTCGCTCTGTCAGAGGATAAAAGGCGCGGCTCCGAATACGGCCGTGATTCTCTTGACGAGCAAGCTGCAGCCCTACGATCGAACCCGAGGTGGTCAGGTTGGGGCCGACGACTTCGTGGACAAGCCCTTCGACACCCAACAGCTGTTGGATCGTGTTCGTGGCTTCGCCGGCCGCACACAAGTTGCGCCCTCGGTGCAGCCAAGCCCGGCCGCTTCGAGCACGAGTGCTCCGGTGCGACCGCGTGCGCAGACACTTTCGTACGGTACCCCGGCGCCCACGCCTGAACCCCCCGTAGTGCAGCCGTCATCCGCGGGCGCGGGAGTTCGTCCTCGCACGCCAACCCTGACCACCGGCACACCCCCCGGGGCAAGCGCGCAAGACTACGCTCGGCCTCCCAGTGCCGTGCCGTTTACGAGTGGAGCTTCTAACGTGACGAGTCCTGGCCTTGCGCCAGCTATCCAGGCTGCAGCAGCCAACGGGCTTTCTGGCAAGCTGAACGGTCTTGGTCTCACCGCTGAACAGGTGCAAGGCGTTCTTTCCTTGTCGCGCGAAATCATCGAACAGGCGGTCTGGGAAGTCGTTCCCACACTCGCGGAAACCATGATCCGCGAAGAGCTCGACCGCCTTACGCGCGAGCTCTAGCCGCCCGATTGCGAGGCACGGGTTCGAGCATTAGGGTGCGCCCCGATGCATGAGCTCCCAAAAGTCTACGACCCAACCGACGTCGAACCGCGCTGGTACGCCTATTGGGCAGAACACGGCGTCTTCCGGGCCGGCACGGCCGACGGCGATGTGCGGCCCGTGTACGTGATCGCGCTGCCGCCACCAAACGTGACCGGCTCGCTCCACATGGGGCATGCACTCATGGGAACGGCCGAAGATGTGCTCATCCGGCACAAGCGGATGCAAGGCTACAATACCCTCTGGCAACCAGGCACTGACCACGCGGGGATCGCAACGCAAACGGTAGTTGAACGGCAGCTGCGCCAGGAAGGCAAATCGCGCCACGATCTTGGGCGCGAGGGCTTCGTTGCGCGGGTGTGGCAGTGGAAAGAACAAAGTGGCAACCGCATCATTGAGCAGATGCGCGTACTCGGGTGCTCGGCAGATTGGGATCGCCTCAAGTTCACAATGGACCCAGATTTGTCGCACGCGGTGCGCGAAGCTTTCGTCCGTCTCTACGAAGACAAGCTCATCTACCGTGCCACGAGGCTTATCAACTGGTGCAGCGATTGCCGCACCGCGCTCAGCGATCTCGAAGTCGAAAACGAAGAGGCGGACGGCAAGCTGTATGAGTTTGCTTATCAGCTCATAGACGGCGATGCGAGCCTTGGGCCAACCGAACTTGTGGTGGCCACTACCCGCCCTGAAACCATGCTGGGTGATACGGCCGTGGCCGTGCACCCCGAAGATCCGCGCTACCTCCACCTGCACGGGAAGAAGCTGAAGCACCCGTTCTTGGATCGCGAAGTTCCCGTTATTACCGACGCAATTCTCGTTGATATGAAGTTCGGCACCGGCGCGGTCAAGGTGACGCCGGCGCATGATTTCAACGACTTTGCGACCGGCAAACGGCACAGTCTCGAAGAAATCTCCATCCTCAACCTCGATGGAACCTTGAACCAAAACGCTGGACGTTTTGCGGGCCTCACCGTGGCCCGGGCACGCAAAGACGTGAAGCTCGCCCTGGCAGAGCTTGGCTTGGAGCGCGGCGAGAAGGCTCACAAGCTTCAGGTGCCACGTTGCCAACGGTGCCGCACGATCGTTGAGCCGATGATCTCGACGCAGTGGTTCGTGAAGATGCAGCCACTTGCGGAACCTGCACTCGCCGCGGTGCGCGACGGGCGAACGGAGATTATTCCCACCGAATGGGTGAAAACCTACGAGCATTGGCTCACCAACATTCAAGACTGGTGCATCTCGCGCCAGCTTTGGTGGGGCCACCAGATCCCAGCGTTCTACTGCGACGCCTGTGACCACGTGACGGTTACTCGCACGGGTACGCCGAGTGCTTGTGAAGGCTGCGGCAGTACCGGGCTCCGGCAAGATCCGGACGTGCTGGACACGTGGTTTTCAAGTGGGCTCTGGCCTTTTTCGACGCTGGGTTGGCCGCATGAAACGCCCGAAATGCGCCGCTTTTACCCCACGAGCGATCTTGAGACCGGCTACGATATCCTGTTTTTCTGGGTAGCGCGCATGCTCATGATGGGGCTCTACTTCACCGGAGAGGTGCCCTTTCGACGAGTACTGCTGCACGGCATGGTGGTCGACGAAACGGGCGAAAAAATGAGCAAAGTGAAGGGCAACACGCTCGATCCGCTCGATCTGATCCACGGCTCAAGCTTTGACCACGTAGCCCAGCGCACCATGCCCGGCGCACCGCTCGCGGAGGCGCTTCAGAAGTTCAAGAAGGCTTACCCATCCACTGCACAAATGGGTCAAGCTTTTCCCGCCTACGGGGCGGATTCGATTCGGCTCACCCTCTGCAGCTACTCGCCGCAGGCAAAACGCATTAGCCTATCGCCAAAGCGCATCGAAGGTTATCGCAACTTCTGCAACAAGGTCTACAACGCCGTCCGCTACTCGCTGCCGCACATTGAAGGCCAAGCGGTAGCTTCAGCGCCCAGCGCTCCACAACACCTGGTAAACCGCTGGATCCTTTCGCGCCTTGGCTCTGTTTCGGAACAGGCCAGCCAGAGCATCGAGGCTTTCCGCTTGGATGAAGCGAGCTCGGCTATCTACCACTTCTTCTGGGACGAATTGTGCGATTGGTACTTGGAGTTCAGCAAAGCCATTCTCACACTCGGTACACCTTCGGAGCAGGCCGAGGTTCGTCAAACCTTAGCCTATGTGGTGGAAGGGGCGTTGCGTGCACTGCACCCTTTCGCACCATTCCTCACCGAAGAGCTGTGGCAGCGCATTCCACGCCCGTCAGATCGACCACTCTCGATAGCGCTCTCACCCTACCCAACACGCGAAAGTGGCCCAGTCGACCCCACGGCGGAAGCCGCGGTTCAGTTGCTGACCTCAGTTATCACCGCAGCGCGCACGATTCGCAGTGACCACGACCTCGACAAGACAGCCAAGGTACCGCTGGAGCTCAGAACACACGATCCCGACAGCCTCGCCTTGCTGAATGAGCAGAGCGCGCTTATCCAGTGGTTCGTGAAAACGGACGGGGCACCCCGCGTAGGTGTACCTGAAGCCCAGCGTCCAGCCGGTGCAGTTACCGCGGTTGCTGGTAACGTGGAGGTCCTCGTTGGCTTGCGAGGGCTGTTGGATCCAGCCAAAGAGGAAGCTCGCATCGAACGCAATCTGAAGAAGATTGAACGCGACATTGTCGGCCTAGAAGCCCGGTTAAAAAATGAGAACTTCCTTAAGAACGCCCCTGCCGACGTGGTGGAGGTCACCTCAAAAGAACTCGAAACCCTCCGAGTTCAGCGGCTGGCTCTTCTAGACGCCAAGAAACTATTGCTTGAGCTGAACTGACCACAGCTCCTACAAACTGCCACACTACACTCCTTGTTCGTCCATCCAGCGCAGGCTCTGGGTGGCCTCGTGGCCGCGGCCAAAATCGGCTTGTCACGGCGCCGCCCACGACGGGCATCGCGCAGCGTGTGCGGCCATGGTAGATCTATGGGGACCTAGTAAATGACGTCAGGCAGGGATTTCAGCGACTTTTCCGGTTCAGGCGCCGACGAACGCACTGCCGTGGTCGATCTGAAAGATCTTGGCGGCGCGCGCACCGTGAAGCAAGCGGATCGACACCTGTTGTTGGGTGTGCACGGCTCTCAGCTTGGTCAGGTTATCCGCCTTACCTCCCGCCCCTTCAGGATCGGGCGGAGCCAGGAAATGGAACTCTGGCTGAACGACAGCGGCATCAGTCGTCGCCACGCCGAAATCTTACCCACCGGCGAGGGATACCTCATTTGTGATCTTGAGAGCGCCAACGGTACCTTCGTGCAGGGGCAGCGCATCAACCGTCACCCGTTGAGCGACGGAGATGTGATTCAGTTTGGGCCCGCTGTGGTCTTTCGCTATTCGCTCGCAGATGAAGATCAGGAAGAGATGCTGCGCCAGCTCTATGCAGCGAGCGTTACCGATCCCCTCACCGGAGCGCGCAACCGCGATTATTTCGAATCACACATGAACGCAGAGCTTTCGTACGCACGCCGACACCGTACGGACGTCTCTTTGCTGATGTTCGACCTCGACCATTTCAAGCTTGTGAATGACACCTACGGGCACCCGGCGGGAGATGCTGTGCTCGTCGAAGTGGCTCAGGCCGTCCGGCAAATGATCCGGAGTGAGGACGTGTTCGCACGTTACGGCGGTGAAGAGTTCGCCGTAATCCTGCGCGACATCGATCTTGCGGGTGCCGCGCTAGCCGCGGAACGTTTACGCAAGACCCTTTCCGAGTTGAACATCAAGGCTGGTGAGCACACCTTGAAAGTTACCGTGAGTGTTGGCTGTGCAACGCTGGCTGAGTGCCAGGATCCGCTCGGCAGTGAATTGATCGCCATCGCCGATCGCCGCCTCTATGCCGCAAAACACGGCGGTCGCAATCGCGTAGTCACTGAAGGTTAATTCCGGTCCAAAGCTAAGGCGGACTCTCAGTTGAGCCTGAGCCGCGAAAGCTGTTAGGACAGAGGAGCATGCCACACGCGTTGCCTCCTCCAGAGCTACCGGACGATGACGGCAAGCCAATTGGGCTACGTCTTCGGTCTGTAGTGCTCCTTGTGGCGGCGTGCCTTCCAACCCTCGCCGTGATGAGCCTAAAGGGGCATCAAGCGCTCAGCTTGCCTTTGGGGTTGGTGTCGATAGCGCTGGTGAGCGTCCTGGTGCTGAGGCTTCTCGGGCGGCTCCAACCCCAGGCACTCGACGCTGTTATTCCAAGCGCGGTTTCAACCGCTCAAGGGCCAGCAGAACGCACACCCGAGTTGTCCGAAAAACCCGCACCCTTGTCGGTACAGGGCATAGCTTTATTGCTGCCCCTTCTACATCTGGTGAGCGCCTGCACGGTACTTCTGCTTGCGCTGCGCGGCGCAGTGGCGGGAGTTTTTGGTGGCACTATCTGGCTAGCTGGAGCGATCGTTACGCTCACTTTCCTTTGGTGCGTCTTCTCGCTCTGCCTGCTAGCAGGAAGATTTCGCGGCACCGAAAGGCAACCACGCCCGCTTCAGCTGCTCGGCCGCAAGGGCCTGTGGCTTGTAACGCTGAACGCGCTGCTCCACCTACCGCTTCTAGGCAAATTCTCCCTCATCGATCCCTGGGAGACGCACTACGGCGAAGTTGCCCGCGAGATGTTAACCCGGGATGATTGGATCAGCTTGTGGTGGGCCCAAGACGGTTGGTTTTGGTCCAAGCCGATCTTGAGTTTCTGGATGCAGGGCGTAAGCTTTGCCGCCTTGGGGGTGGGATACGCGCCGGATCAAATGCTCGTAGGCGCTTACGGCTTGGCAGAGCCAGAGTGGGCGGCAAGGTTCCCCAACTTCCTGGCAGCGCTGGCGAGCGTTTGCCTGTTGTATGTAGCCATCAGGCGTGTTTGGGGCTCGAACGTCGCGTTTTTGGGGGGGCTCATGATCACGAGCATGCCCTACTGGTATCTGCTGGCGCGCCAGTCTGTAACGGACATGGCCTACGTGGCACCGATGGTTGCCGGCATGGCTTTGTTACTACTAGGCGCCAACACGCCGGACGATGCAGAGGCGCCGACGGTAAGCATAAAAATCCGAAGTTTTACGCTTCAGCTCTCACTATTTACCGCGCTGGTGCTGGTGGTCGTGGGCTTAGTGCTCCCGCAAGCCCTTTACCTGATCTCAAGGAATTTCACGCTCGATTTTGGCGCCGCGCCAATACTCTCATTTCACCGCGACGTATTTAGCTCGGGCTCGGGCGGTGGGAATTGTGGATTGCCCGGCAACGCACTGTGCCAGGTTATCCACCCACTGTTTCCGGTGCCGGAGCCTGCAATTGCTGGGTTCGGATGGCTCGGGGTGCTCGGCTACTTCCTGTGGACAGCGCGACACGAGCGCCGTGAGCAGCGCTTGTTATTCTGGTTCGCTTGGGTTGCTCTGGCTCTGAGCACCATGGCCAAAGGTGCTCCGGGCTTGGTTATCCCACTTTGCACTTGGATAGCCTTCGCCTTGCTCACCGGCCGCTGGCAATTACTACGGCAGGCAGATTTTCCTGCCCTTGGCCTGTTGCTTGCCTGCATTGCGCTACCTTGGTTGGTGCAAATGTACGCGCGCCACGGCTCGGGTTTCACAGAACGGCTGTTCCTGCACGACATGTACAAGCGCGCTTTCGAGCACGTGCACGATACGAATGCAGGCACCGACACGTCCTTCCGCTACTACCTTTGGCAACTTGGCTACGGCTTGTTCCCGTGGTCAGGCCTGGCCGCGGTTGGGCTCGGGGCAGGTGTTTTTGCTGACTCCGAGGCGCCCGAACGGCAACGCCACGCACTCGCTTTCCTGTTCTTGTGGCTCTTGTGCGCGTACGGCGTATTTTCTGTCACGCTCACGAAATTTCACCACTACATCCTCCCCGCCGTGCCTCCGATTGCCATATTAACGGCTGTAACGTTTGCGCCCATCTTCACTCGCAACCGCAATCTCTCCTCCGCTGATTCACTCGCTCAAGATCCGAATGCGGTGATGCGCTACGCCCCCCTAAGCTTTGCAGCGGCGTGCCTGCTTGCCACCATCGGTCGCGATTTTGTATTTCAGTTTCCAGGAGATGTTGAGCCAGCCTCGCGGCTCATCGCGCTCTTTACCTACATCTACGATCGCGCATGGCCCGCCAACCTGGATTACTCGCGTACCCTGCAAGCGTTCGTTGCAGCATTCGTGCTCGTAAGCTTCCTCTTGTGCCTCGCACGAACAAGGAGGGCTGCATTCCTGACTTTCTGCGCGCTTAGCGTGATTTGGGCCGGCTTTGGTGTGAACGTATACCTCACGCAAACGGCCGAGCATTGGGGCCAACGCTCCACCATTTCGGCTTATTACCGCGCAAGGAGGAGCCCTTCCGAACCCCTCGTTGCCTTCCAAATGAACTGGAAGGGAGAGAATTTTTACACGGGCAATCAGCTGCCGGCCTATGTCACTACCGGCAAAGCCTTTCAGACATACCTGCGCCATCAACGTGCGAGTGGCACGCAGGTGATGTTCTTCACCACCGAACACAGCCGGCTTAAGACGCTCAAGAGCGAGCTAGGTAAGGTGAAAGCCTTCACGTTGATCACTACGCCAGCAGAGAATAACAAGTTCTTCGTGGCGCGTGTGGAACTGTAGCAGCGCGTTAGCCACGCAGCATCCCGCTCGTTAGCTCGCCCCCTCTAAGACCCGAAGTGCTGCTCCAGCGCATCCAGCAGCGCATCCACCGTGTGTGGTGAAGCCACAACCGGCACGCTTAGCCCATAGCTTCGAGCGCGTTCAAGCGTAACCGGGCCAATGGCCCCGAGCGTAGTGTGGTTCAAAAGGTCGAGAGCGTCGGCACCCAACGCTTCCACCAGGGAATCCACCACGGAGCCCGAAGTGAGGAAGATTGCGTCAATTTTACCTACTAAGAGCTCGGCTCGCAGCACGTGTAGGTTCTCTACGGGCACAGGACGCGTTTCGTACACAGGCAAGATCTCCACCTCTGCACCGCCCGCGCGCAAAAGCCCCGGTAGCGTTTCATTGGCCACCAAGGCTCGCGGGATCAGCACACGCCGCGCCGAGCCCTCTGCCAAAACGGCCCGCGCGAGATCTTCGCCAACGAAGCTTTTAGCCACAAGATCTGGAGTCACGCTGAAGCGATTGAGGCTCGCCTCCGTCTTTTGGCCCACAACGCCAAGCTTGGGCCCGGCGAGCGCTCGCACGTCCCGCCCGCACGCAAAGCACCTGCTCATAAATCTTTCAACACCATTCGCACTCGTGAACAGAATCCAATCGTAAGTACCTATGCGCGAAAGAGTGGCATCGATCGCCTCGGGGTGTGGGGGCTCGTGGATCCCAATGAGCGGCACCACCACCGGCTCCGCACCACGCACCCGAATAGCCCTAGCTGTGGCCTCAGCCTGCTCCAATGCCCGAGGCACCAAGATGCGTCGCCCGAACAGCGGCTGGTTATCGTACCAACGCATCTTTTGCCGAAGCGCCACCACATCCCCCACTACTATCACCGATGGATTGGCTACATTTGCCTCACGTACGCGTTCGGCAATGGTGCCCACGGAGCCCATCACCACGCGTTGTTCGGGGCGCGCTCCCCAATGCACCACCGCGCATGGCGTAGTGGGTGAGCGCCCGCCCTCCACCAGTGCCTGCATGATGGCCTCTATCCGACGCATGCCCATTAAGATGCAAAGGGTGTCCGTCGCCGTTGCTAGCCGTTTCCATGATTCAGGCGACCACTCCACGCCCTCGCGATCCGAGCCGGTAATGAAAGTAACGCTCGACGAAAGCTCGCGGTGCGTGAGGGCAATCCCCGCGTAGGCACTCGTCGCAACTGGCGAGGAAATGCCTGGCACAATTTCAAAAGAGATCCCAGCCTCCGCCAGCGCCAGCGCTTCTTCGCCACCACGAGCAAACAACAAGGGATCGCCTCCCTTCAAACGCACCACCCGCTTCCCCTCACGCGCGTAGTGGATGAGCTGTTCCGTTATCAGATCTTGCGGAGGATTGAGGCGCCCATAGCGCTTGCCAACGTTAATAAGCTCTGCCGTCGGACACTCTTGGAGCAATGCGGGATGCGCCAACGCATCGTGAAGCACCACCTCAGCTTGCTGCAGCACCTCCAGGCCACGCACTGTAATGAGCCCTGGATCTCCGGGACCTGCACCAACCAACCAAACGCGCCCAGGTTTCATTCGCAGCGGATTCCGGAAATGAAGGCCATGTCGAAAACGAGCCTACCGCAGCGAATGGAGGAAGGGGGCCAGGGAAATCGACCTTGTGGTGGAGTGTAGGCATGTGTATGATGAAGTCCTTCCTTACCTTCCATTGTTACCCTGCAGCCGGTCTTGAGTTTATGCAGCTTCCGCGAGAACAGTCCCCACCGGATCGCTGGTTTGTTACCAACGGGGTCGTCGTTGTGGGGCCCGTCGCATTCGGCGTGCTCACTCACGGCGTCGTCAGCGGTCGCATTCCCCAAGGCTCGCTGGTCCGGCACGAAAGCTGGAACGTTTGGCGCGGCTTCGACGACGTGGAGGGCCTGAGCAGCGCGGGCCTCAAGGCAACCGTCAGCGAGCTCGCCCACCTCAGCTCCCAGCTAGAGGAACGCGCCGCGGGCCCCCTTTCCGATCCACCGCCACCGCCAAGCCGTGAGCAGTTGGTCTCCGAGCTCTCCAAATCACCGCGCCAAGACACCAATGCCACTCCACGTCAGCCCAGGGTCGATCCAGTCGGCGTGCTAAGTCACGCGGAGACGTTGCAGGCAGCCCTACCGCTCACGCTCTCTACCGTGGCCAAGGCAGTCGCCGCCGATATTGCGTTACTTCACCGAGTGCGGATGGACTTGGGAAGCACGGTAACCATGTACACGCACGGCGTTGGCACCGAGCACCTTCTAGGAGAAAAGTTGCTGGAGGGCGATCCAACGTTGAGCGCCGCACGCGCCAATCGCACGGTGATTGTGGAGCCGGAGCCCGGTGAAGTGGGCCGGCATATCGCGGGTAGGTTAGGCCGCTCCGCCGAGGGGCTGCGCGGCATGGCGATGATCCCCTTGTTCGTTCACGGCACGCTCGTGGTTTTGGTAGAGGTGGCGCGCATTTTCCGTCCGTTTAGCGCCAAAGACATCGGGCGAGCGGAAGACGTATTGGCCGTGTTGGGCGAACGCGCGGTGGTTCAGGGCTGGTTCGAGTAGAGAACCACTACCGACGACGCCAGCTCTTCAGCCGGGGATGCCTGTCATGCTAAGCACGTCAGGTGCAGAGAAAAGGCCCACACGGAGCCCTGAAGGCCCCACACGGCATGAGGAGAACCTTGAGCCGTGTCGCGCTCCTGCTCAGCCTCGGCAGCAGCGTGTTCGGCTCCGGCAACGCTGGCTGTGGCTCAGCGTGCGACACGAAGGCCTCGGCCACGAACACCGTGGTCTACACAAACGGGCACACCGATGCCACGCTGACCCACTACGAAAGCAATAGCTTCAGCGAACCATTTTTAGCTTTCCCCCCAGGGCGCCGCTACGAATTCCCCCATGGCCTCGGCAAAGTGCCCACGCACCTTGGCATTTTTCTGTCTTTTCAGGAGAAGGACAGCTCCTTCTCTTTGGCTTCTGGCAACGAGGCTTTGATCGAGCAGGTAGATGCCAACGTTATCCGAGTACGGAACGATACCTGTGCCGATTTTTTTGTGCGCGTGGATGCTTCGGCAGCGCCTGTGAGTGTAATGCCCTGAGGCGAAGCCGCACTGAGCCTCACTTCGCACCCTCCAGATACTGCACGGCCTCTTTAGCCTGGGCCGGAGTTACGTTGTGACCGCCTTGGCTTTCGCGAAAGCGATGCGGCCAAGCGAGCCGTTTCAACATTTGGGCCAATGAACGGGCATCCTTGCGGGCGCCGTCGTGCTTTCCGATGCCGACAAACATGGGCGGCTTGAGTTTGACTTGGGCAGCCTGGCGACGCAGGTAGCTTGCGCCAGAACCACCGCCGAACACGGCGTAGCCATTCACCGCGAGCCGAGCACGAGCCGCAAGCGAAGTTGCGTAGTAGGCTCCGTTGGAAAAGCCGAATACGAACACTTTCGTGAATTTTTTGCCCCGTTCAGCTTCAAAGGTCTCGCGAGCCTTCGCCCAATCCTCAAGCACCGTAGCCTCGTGTTCTGCACGCGCTCGTTCCGAAGTGGGCCAAGCCATAATATTGGGGTCACGGCCCGGGCCCGCTCCCAGCCGCCCACTTGGCACCAGCACCGCAAAGCCGGCGTGTTGGGCGATGTCGCGAACGTAGGATTGCCAACCGTGCCGTGCCGCCTCATCCCCAGGCATCAGTCCGTGGAGGAAGATGACAAGCGGCACCGTCCGGTTCTTGTCACCGAGCTTTGGGTCAAAGGAACACGTTGCGTGGCCCACCTCGGATAGCCCTGGGGCGCAGCTGAAGGCGCTCTCATCGGCGGCAGCCAAATGCCCAGAAGGCAAGGCAACGAACGCTATCAGGAACGCACATATGCTGGCACGCCGTAACATCCACGTATCGTAAAACAAACGACACTTTCGGCAACGTGTGCCTATTTGTAGGGCCTACCTGCCTACGTGCAAGGCCTGCCTGCCGCGCTTCACCCCTGGGGAGCAGCAGCCGCACCACCCGCGTGAGGCACGTGCGCTTTGGCAAACTGCAACGAGTGCAGCCGTGCGTAAAGCCCGCCGTGCCTGAGAAGTTCCTCGTGAGAGCCGCTCTCTGCAACGCGACCAGCTTGGAAAACAACGATGCGATCCGCCTCGCGAATCGTACTAAGCCGATGTGCGATGATAAGTGCCGTCCGATCCTTCAAGAGCTCTTCCACGGCTTCCTTGAGCCGAGCTTCCGTGTCGCTGTCGACGCTGGCAGTGGCTTCGTCCAGAATCACGATCGGTGCGTCCCGGTAGAGGGCTCTTGCAAAGGCTATCAGCTGGCGCTCGCCACCCGAAAAGTTACTCGCGCGCTCCTCAACGCGAGCCAGGAGGCCGCCTGGCCTGCACGCAAGCAAATCCCAAGCTTTTAATTTTCGGAGCACCCGCTCTACCTTGGCCAGATCCGGCTCGCCCGCGGCCACATTGGAGGCAATGCTTCCTGGAAACAGATAAACATCCTGAGGCACCACCGAAAAGCACGCCCGCAACTCTTCGCGGGAAAAGTCGCGCACGTCGCGCCCCTGCACGCGAATCGAACCTTCTTGAATGTCGTAAAGGCGGAGCAACAGCGAGGCAATCGTGGTCTTGCCCGAGCCCGTGGGCCCAACCAAGGCGAGCTTCTCGCCGCGCTTGGCCGATATACTAACGCCGCGCAAGACAGGGCGTTCCGGCTTGTATCCAAATACGACATCCTGGAAGACGAACGCGGGAGAATCGCCGACTGGCACAGTAGCACTTGCCTCTTCGGGCGTACGCTTGGGGGCATCGGGAGCATCCACTTCAAGCAGCGAGAACACCCTCTCTGCACCCGTCATGGCACTTTGCAGAAGCACGTAGCGCTGCGCGAGTGCACTTATAGGCTCAAAGAACATGAGCAAGTACGCGTTGAAGGCCACGATCGTGCCGAAGCTCACCGAGTGGTACCCGAGAGCCGCGATGATCGAGGCCAAACACACAGCTGCCACCATCTCAATGGCGGCATCCTGCATGGCTTCGAACTTGATGGCCTTCATGTTCGCGTCACGGTAGCGAACGTTGATTTGGTCAAACTCGCGCGCCGCGGCGTCTTTCTGAGTGAAGGCTTGCACCACGGCCATGCCGTTCACCTGTTCACTCATATTCGCGTTCATCTGCGCGGTTTTCGCGCGAATCTCCCGGAAAGATTCACGCAGACGCCGCCGCACGAACACTACCATAAGGCCCACTAACGGGGTTGCCGCGAAAGCCACCAACGAAAGCTTCGGATCCAGCATCACCATGAGCACCACGATGCCAACGAGGCGTACTAAATCGCCCACAGCATTGATGGCCCCTGAGGCGAAGAGCTCTTGGATCGCGTCAACGTCGTTGGTAACGCGCGTCACCAAACGCCCCACCGGCTGTGTATCGAAGAAGCCCTGCCGTAGCTCGTGCAGGAAGCGAAACGTTGCGCTCCTCAGGCTTGCCATCGAACGCGCGCCGACGATCTGCACGGCGTAGGTTTGGATAAACAGCAAAACTTGCTCGATAATCGCGATGGCCGCGAGCCCGAAGCCGGCGGCCATGAGGACGCCTTCATCGCCCACGAGCACGCCCTCATCAAGGGCGTGTTTCATGATGAGAGGCTTGGCCAGCCCACCCACGGCACTCAACAAGATTACCAGGACAGCGAGCCAGAGCAGGCGCTGATGCGGGCGCACATAGGGCCAGAGCTTGATCAGCAAGCGGCGATCATACGCTTTACCGAAGCCAGCTTCTTCGTGAAACGCTTTCAGTTTCTCTTCCGCGCGGCCTTTTGACACGGCCTCTGCCGCAGCGCCGTTCGGTGTGTTCACGTGCCCACCGCCTGGGCTTCTGTGCCCTCTTGGCTCAAGATTTCAAGCTCGCGCTCGATCCGCTGTTCTTCAGCAAAGACAGCGTAGAGGCCGCCGGCGCGCGCCAATTCGGCGTGGGTCCCGCGTTCGACGATTTCACCACCATCCATCACCAAAATCTGATCACAACGTTCAGCCGCAGCAACACGGTGGGTGATGAGAATTAGGCCACGCCGCGCACGCTGCCGATCGATTGCCTCTAAGATAGCTTTCTCGGTACGAGCATCCACCGCGCTGAGCGGGTCGTCCAACACCAGTACCTTCGCATCGGCAACAAATGCCCGAGCCAAAGCAATGCGTTGCTTCTGTCCTCCGGAAAGCTGCACACCGCGTTCGCCGACAACCGTGTCAAACCCATCGGGCAAGCCGAGCACCTCGTCTAAAATACGCGCTTCACGGGCTGCTTCGCGAATGGTTTTGAGGCCCGCTTCAGAATCCGGCTCCGGCAACACGTAGCCAATATTGCGTCCGGCTGTAGTGGAGAAAAGAAAGGCCGTTTGCTCGGCGTAACCCACGGCACCCCGCACCGTCGGAAGGGGGAGATCGCAGATGTCCACACCGTCAAGGAAGACGCTCCCTCGTGGCGTATCTTCGAGGCGTGCCAAAAGGATCGCAAGTGTGCTCTTGCCACTTCCCGTGCGGCCCACGATAGCAAGCGAAGAGCCAGCTTCCGCCCGGAAACTCACATGACGCAGGATCTTGGCCTCTCCGTAGCCAAAGCTGAGATCGCGCACTTCGAGCTCCCCACGCACCGGCCCGGGGAGTGCCAACGTGCCATCAACGACATCAGGCACGGCAAGATAAATGTCCTTCAAGCGTGCATAAGAAGCGCGCCCCCGCTGCACCAAGCCTACCAAAAACCCAAGCGCAATCAGCGGCCAGCTGAGCCGGGCCAGCGCACGGTAAAAAGCCAGAAAGCCACCGGCGGTAATTTCCCCCTTCAACATCAAATGCCCACCAAACCAAAAAACGATCAAGATCCCGATCGAAGTAATACCTTGCATGATCGGCCCCATCGAGCCACGCAATTTGGCGAGGCTGAGGTTCTTCTCCAGGTAATCCTGATTTGTCTTCTCAAACTCTGCTTGCTCGTTACGCTCTAACCCAAAGGCGCGCACTACCCGCACTCCCGCAATGCTGAATTGAACGCGCGTGTTCATCTGGCCAATCGCTTCCTGATTGGCGCGCATTTTCCCGAACATTTGCTGGGAAAAACGCACGGTAACCAACACGAGCAAAGGCAAAGTGGCCAAAGACCCAAGCGTGAGCTTCCAAGAAATCCCGAGCATTACCGAAAAAGTGCTAATGAACCCGAACAGCGTATTTACGAGATTGAGCACTGCAAATCCGAGCAGCATGCGCACTTGCACGAGGTCATTGGTAACGCGGCTCATGATTTCGCCGGTACTCATGCGACGATAAAAAGATGGCCCTAGGGCGTGCAGCCGCTCAAGCAGCGCCTTCCGAAGCTCGTACTCAGCTATTCGCCCACCGTTGAACATCGCCACCCGCGACCAAGCGCGAACAAAGAAAGCTCCTAGCGCCACCAGCGCGAGTTCTGCGCCCAACACGAGCGCTACATCCCGCTTGCCGTGGCTTCCCGCGTCAACAGCCGCTTGGAGCCGGGTGTCGAACCAATATTGCGAGTATTGATACACGGCGAGCAGCCCTACGCCTAGCGCGTAGCGTGGCGACTGCCGGCGCAGCTGACCCCAGAGGGTAACGGGGATTTCTGTCACGGGGGGTACGGTCAGAACACACCAATGCTGAAATTAAAAGCGCCGACATCTTCCCATGGTCGGCGACTCCCAAAAAGGCGCTCAAGATTCACCCCGTAGTCAAACACCAGAGGCCCAACGGGTGTGGCTACGCGCAGGCCCGTGCCAACGCTGTAGCGCAAGCTGGGCGCGCGCAGAACTTCGACAGGCGCCGTCCAGACGTTGCCGGTGTCGATAAAAATAGCAGTCTTGAGACTTCCGGTAAGCGGTATTCTGAGTTCGCTCCGTGGATTGACAAAGATGTCCCCACCCCGAATCACGACGTCGCGCAGTGTCAGCTTCCCACTTTGGCTCCCCGCGTTGCTATCCGTTGTTACCACGCGCCGTGCCACGTCTTCGGGGACGACAGAATCTTGGGGGAAGCCGCGAATAGAATCCACGCCACCCATGAAAAAGAGGCGATCAGGGTACGTCTGCGATGTCGAGTTCGTGTGCACCACTACGCCCCAACCGAGGCTGAGGGCCAGTGCCAACCCCGAATCATTTAACCGCAGATAGCCTGCAGTGCGCTGTGTGATGCGAAAAAAATCTCCGCGGGAAGATTCAAACGGGTCCACAGCGGTCTGGCCTCCGGCTGGAGCCGCGTTCGTAGATGCACGTTCACCAATCGGAGTTGCGTTTACGTGTTCCACGTCCACCGACGTGAGTGTTCCGGAGGTGGCGTCGAGCGGGGTATCGCGTCTGTCCCAGCGAAACGCTATCCGTTCGGTAAGCGCACGCGTTTCGCCCTGGGGCACACGAAAGCGGTCCCGCTGGCTCGGATTGGCTCGAATAAAGTCGCTCAAACGCTGCTTTTCTGCGTCGCTATCACCATCGAAAAAGATGGTTGCGTCGTTGAACTCCAAAGACCCACCCACTTGAGCTGAGACACGGAGCGAAGGACGATAACCTAAGTTTATGATACCCGCATCCTTAACGAGGCCGTAATCCCTCGCGTTATCTCGTAGATCGATCCCTTCGAGGCTGAGCCCGAACAGGGGCCCGAGGCCCACTTCTGGCAGGAGAAATACCAAGGAATTGTTCCGCTCTAGTTGCTTGGCGATACCTGCCGGGCGTTTGCGTCGCACGTCGGGCTCTAAGATGAGCCCATCTGGAAGGTAGTTGAGCCGTGCGCGCAGGGTGAGCTGAATGGCTTGCCCTCCGAGATTTCGATGCCCATACTCCAAGGTCCCGCGAAAACCTTCACCGGAGCTAAATCCAAACTGCGGCTCCAAGTATTGAGGCGTACGCTCGGCAACTTCAACCACCACCACTTTGTCGCGCGCGAATACCTCCGGATCCTCAAAACCCACAGTAACCGAAGAAAACACGCCGAGCGTCGCTAAGCGCTCCTCCGTTTGTCGAACCAAGGTTCTTCGATAGAGCTCGCCTGGCACAAGCGCGATTCGACCACGGATAAGGTTTTCATTGGTGAGGCGAGCACCCTTCACCACAATTCGAGCGACGCGTACACGTTCGCGCTCGATCACACTAAAGCGAACGCGGGCGCGCGTCTGGTCCACGGATAGATCAAGGTTCGTTTCGATGTCAGCGAACGCAAACCCCTCCTCGGCATAAAGCTCAAGCAAGCGCGCACGAGCCGCGTCCAAGAGGGACTGAGAGGCAGGCTCCCCGACCTTTACCCCAGCATTTAAAGCGAGCACCTGCTCGGTGAGCGTTCGATTCCCCTCAAACGAGACGTCGTAAACGGTGGTCAATGGCCCCAACTTGATGGGAATAGAAAGCACAGCAGCCGCCTCGCACAGAACACCCGTCTTTAAGTTCACACGGCAGGCGCTCGCATCTGAAACCGGAGGCTGCTCTAACGGGAGACCCCGTTCATCGAAGGAACAGATCGCGGCGGCGAGAGTTTGTTCTTTGAGCGGGCGGCACTGCGAAGGTGTTGAACCCGGCGCACACCGACGGCGCATCAACTGCAATGGCCCCACCGTTGCCGAAAGGTAGCCCGCTGAACGATAGAGCCCCTGCACGTGTTTTAACGCACGGTCGTACACCTCGGGCACATAGGTATCAACGGGGTTGGGTCGGTAGGCCCTCGGACGTTCGCCCCCGGCGTTCTTCGGTCCAATCAGTGCGTCGAGCGAACGCGAATTCACGGCTGTATAGAGGCCCGGGCCGGGTAGATCTTCAACTAAGAAGCTATTGATCTCCGCGTCTAACTGTTCACCGGTGCGTGCTCCCGTAAGGCATGGGTACACGCGCGAGCTTACGCGAAGCGGGACTCCTTCCACTATCCGGAAACGATACGCCACCGCCGTGGCACTGCCTCGCGTTTCGAGAAAAATTTCTACGTTGGCATCCCAGAACCCACGCCGCACATAGAAATCCGCCAGACGTTGCCTGAGGCTTTCTGGCTGCCTGTCTTCGCGTTCCTCCAGGTCGAGCGCCGCCAATAACTGCGAAGCGTCGAAGGTGCTGTTCCCCTCGAACTCAATAACCGCACGACGGCCCAACTGAACGCTGATTCTAAGAGCCGCGCCGTCGGCACCGAGAGAATGCGTCACCTTGGCATTGTGCCAACCTGCCAGCACCAAATCCTTAGAGAGCGCTGTATCCGCCTGCTCCACGAGTGAGGAATCCAACCGATCGCCAACGGCGACCGCATAGTGCCCAAGAATGGCACTCACCTCTGCCTGAGCGCTTTTTGGTTCCACAAGAAAAACACGACTTCTGACCGTTCGTGCTTTGCCTGTGGCTACGCTCAACACAAGCGAAACGCGCAACGGATCGTCGGTATCGAGAGCTTCCACGTCCACGCGAGCCGCTGGAAACCCCCGGGTGGCATAATGCGCGCGCACCTTCTCGCGAATCCCCGCAAGATCGGCCCAGGTAATTTCGCTACCCACGCTGACAGCCGTCGCCTCCTTGATTTCGTCGTCGTCCAAAAGTGGACCACGCAGTTTCAGACTACCCACGATGCGCCGGGGCACCACACACAGCCGCAACACCACGCCTTCAGGAGCCATCTCTGCTTCCGCTCCAGCCTCCGCATACCGACCCGTGGTGAGCAATTCACGCAAGGCGCGTCGTGCCACCGCCGGCGTCAAGCTCTCGCCAACCTTCACGTAACGCAGAGCCTTGGCGGTGAACCACTTCGGATTCGCGCTGACAATCTCAATGCGTGCGATGGGCTGGCCCAGAAGGGCGCCTTCCGCCTGAAGTGGGCGGAGCGTGGGCACGGTAACGAGCCGGGATCCCGACGGGCTGGCTTCCACCTGGGGCGCTTGAGCTCGCACTGGCCTGCCAAAAGCAAGGACCGAGAGGACCAAGAGGACCACGGCAGGCCGAACGGATGCCCACATTGCGGATCCTTAGAACACGCTCCGCCAGGGCAGAAAAGCGGCGAGCGCTCCTTCAGGAGCGTGAAAAACCGCCGGGTCCCACCGAGGGCCCAAAAGCACCCAAACAAATGGGCCTTTCTGACCGGCGAAGACTACGCTAGCCGGCCTCACCCACGTGGATACGCCCGGTCCAATGCCGACTGCCTCTCCCTCCTCCCCACGCCGTCGCCGCCGTTGGGGTCGCTTGTTTTCGATATTGTTTGCCGCAAGCTTGGGCGCGGTAGCCGCGCTCTGGGTGGCCGTGCACACCTTTGACTGGGCTGGGCCACTTGTGGCCAATACGCTGCGCTCGCTCATCGGTGTCGACAACGTCGCCAAGCTTGAAGACTTTGTTTACGGCATCGAAGATCGCGTGAACCGCTTGCGTCGAAGCGCGGAACGCCCCCAGGCGTATTGGGCGGTGCCTTCGCAGAACCCTACGCATTCGCTGGCGCAGAACGGGTCACGGGCCGCTAAGAACGCAACCGGTGGTGCCGGAGCTACAGAACTCGGCGGGGGGCTAGCTGGCGCCGGCAACAGCTCCGAGCGTGCAGTGGTGCCTGATTTTCGTCCGAAAGACGTCGGGCCCATGCACAAGTCCTGGTCAGCTCCCGGCGATGGTGAATGGGTGCCCTTGCCCGATCCCGCGGGTGGCTCTCCGCGCCTGTGGAAGACGCTCCTTCATCCCGACGAAAGTCGCTCGTGGGCGGAGCTCTTTGTGGTGGCGATCGATCTTCGAGCGGTGAAGGTACACCTAGTGGCTGGTTCTAAGGAACCACAAGCTAACAACAAAGCCGCTGAGAGCTATCAGCGCCTAGCGAAAGTGCCCGAAAGTGAGCACTCTAGGGTGCTCGCGGCTTTCAATGGCGGCTTCATGACAGAGCATGGTGGCTGGGGAATGTTCACCGACGGGGTAACCATCGTGACTCCGAGGGACAACGGATGTGCCCTTTTCGCCTACAAAGACGGCCGCTACAGCATCGGCACGTTTTCAAAATTTAGCGCGACTGTCGCAGATGCCATTTGGTACCGCCAGGGGCCGGAATGCATGGTCGAAAACGGAAAGCTGCATCCGGGCCTTCTGGCATCTCATGCCCGAAAGTGGGGCGCCACGCTCGACGGCGAAACGGTGATTCGCCGATCCGCCGTGGCCTTGGATGAAAGCGGAAAGATCTTGTACTTTGCCATCACTAACCACACCACAGCGCCGGTTTTGGCGCGCGGCATGCTTCACGTTGGTGCCCCTACGGTGCTCCAAATGGACGTCAATTGGTCTTATCCCAAGTTCGTTCTGTTCGAACGAAACGGCAGCGATCCGAAACGCTTGGCGGTTGCCCTTGCGCCCGGCTTTGAATTCTCTGAGGACGAATACCTGAGAAAGCGCTCCATCCGAGATTTCTTCTACGTCACACCTTTGGGCAATCCCTCGCCCCAAGCCAACTCCGCCAACCCGACCATCCCGCAGCCCCCTGCTACCTCAGCCAACCCAAAGGGGCAGTGAGGTGCCAGAACTCCCCGAGGTTGAGATTGTTCGGCGAAAGCTCGCGCCGTTGCTGGAGGGACGCAAAATCTCTGCGGTAAGGACCGGCAAGCCAAGCTATTTCTTTCTCACTCCACCGAAAACTTTAATAGAGAAGCTGGAAGGGCGTACGGTTAGAACGCTCAAACGCCACGGGAAATACCTAATATCTCAGCTCGATGACGGAAGCACGCTGCTCTGGCACCTAGGAATGACCGGGCAACTCTTGGTGCAAGGGGCCATGACGCCGAGACATACCTCGACACCGAAACATGCCGCTACAAGCACCGGGCGTACGAATGCTCATAAAAAAGAAACACGGCAGTCGCTCTTGAGCCGCGCATACCGACCTGAGCTGACCCGTACACCCAAGGTGGCGACGCCCGATCCCCACGTACACCTAGTGCTTGAATTCGCCGATCGTGGGCCCAGCATCGCGTTTCGCGACGTACGAAAATTTGGCAAATGTCGCTGGCTCAAGCCGGGCGTTCTTGACCCGCGACTGAAAAAGTTGGGCGTGGATGCGTTGGAGGTAACAGGGGCGCAACTCTTTGAGAAGATGCGCAAACGTTCTGCTCCCATAAAATCCGTGCTCTTGGACCAAGGCGTATTGGCAGGAGTTGGCAACATCTATGCCGACGAAGCGCTCTTTCTTTCTAAGCTTCGCCCCACTCGCGCCGCACGCAGCTATTCCCGCTCTCAAGTTAACTTTCTCGCCACCAACGTCCAGGCCATACTGGCAAAATCTATCGAGCTCGGGGGGTCGAGCATTAGCGATTACCTACATCCGGACGGCGAAGGCGGTGGGTTTCAGCAAACTTTCGCCGTGTACGGCCGCGAAGGCGAGCCGTGTTCCGAATGTGGCGGGCCTATCGCCCGTGAAGTACTGGGGCAGCGCTCCACGCACTTTTGCCCTAAGTGCCAGCGCTAACTTCCGCTGGCAGCCCCCTAACCTCCACGGCTACAATCCCCTCCCATTCCCCGAAGGCAACAGCCCCTTCACGGCGTAATCCAAGGTACTTCGTATGCTAAGCATCCCCCACAAGAGCACCCCCCCTAACCTCCACGGCGACATCCCCTCCCATTCCCCGAAGTGTGCGTGCCCCATTTCGTGCTGGTGCCTTGCCGCAAGGTTGTGGTCTCCCCCGCACAGCGAAGCGATCTGCCGGGGGGAGACGAGCCGAGCGGAAACGCGAGGCTAGAGGGGGCTCGCAAAAATGCTGAGGGAAAGGCTACGCTCCCCCGATGGACGTTGAAGAAGCCAAGCGGTTAGCTGCGGAACGCGCTCTGTTGCATTTGCCTGAGAAGGGGTGCGTTGGCCTGGGGACGGGGTCGACGGTGAAGTACTTCATTGAAGGGGTTGCGCGCGCTATCAAAGGCGGGCGTGAACTTGTTGGGGTTGCTACGAGCGAGGCTAGCCGGCGGCTTGCGACTTCACTCGGCATTCCACTTCTGGCCGATGCTGGGCCTTGGCACCCACATGTCACGGTCGATGGTGCAGATGAGGTGAGCGATACGCTCGATTTGATCAAGGGCGGAGGCGCCGCTCACACACGCGAGAAGATTGTGAACTACGCGTCGGCTAAGAACATTATCGTGGTCGACGAAACGAAGCTGAGCCGGCGCTTGGGGGAAAAGTGGGCTGTGCCAGTGGAAGTTCTCCCGTTCGGGCATGAGACCACGAGGGAGCGCTTGGAGGTTTTTGGGGCGCCGCGCCTACGCGAGAAGAACGGCGCGCCGGTCGTAACGGACTCCGGCAACCTGCTCTACGACCTCGCCGTCCAGCCGATCGCGGCTCCGGCTGATCTTGATCGCAGTCTCCTGGAGATCCCAGGCGTCGTTTCCACGGGGCTTTTCGTAGCTCGGGCGGACCTTTTGATTGTCGCTGGCGCTACCGGAGTGACAGAAATCGGCCCCCCGGCGTGAGTTCACGGAGTCGCAGAAAAGCTGAGGAATAGCCATCCCGCTGCATTGCCACTTGGCACTTCAAGAAGTAAGGCTGCAATACATTGACAGGCAGAAGCCATCACGGAAAGATTAAGTGAGCCTTGTGACCGTCTCGTCCCCCACTACGCATGGCAATCAAACCGGTCAGCCCCTGCGTATCGAGGTAGCCGGCCAAACAGACGTAGGTCGCAAGCGCCAACACAACGAGGACAACTTCGCCATCCTGCCGGAGCACGGCCTCTACGTGGTGGCCGACGGCATGGGCGGCCACGCCTCGGGCGAAGTGGCCTCCAAGATGGCCGTGGAGACACTGCAGGATTTCTTCGTAGCCACCTCGGATGATCCAGAGCGCACATGGCCCTACAAGATGGACCGCAGCAAGGGATACGAGGAAAATCGGCTGATAACCGGTATCAAGCTTTGCAACCTGCGGATCTTTGAGCAATCGCAACGCACCGCAAAGCAGCGGGGCATGGGCACCACCATCGTAACGCTCTTCGCCGTGCAAGATGGCGTATACGTAGCGCACGTGGGCGATAGCCGAGTGTACCGCATACGCGATGGTGCCATCGAGCAGCTTACCGAAGATCACTCACTGCTCAACGATTATAAGAAGATGAAGCACCTCACCGAAGAAGAGGTGGCAAATTTCCCCCACAAGAACGTTATTGTGCGGGCCCTCGGCATGAAGGACACCGTAAAGGTGGACACCCGCTTCGAGGTTCCAAAAGTGGGTGATTACATGTTGCTCTGCAGCGACGGCCTGTGTGGCCCCGTGAGCGACCAGCAGATTTTGGACATCGTGCTGACTTCGCCCGATCTTCCAACCGCCTCCAATCGCCTAATCCAGAGCGCGAACGATAACGGCGGCCCGGACAACGTCAGCTGTATCTTAGCTCACTGGATCACGTAAAAAAGCACTTACGCTACTTGCGCAAGCTTGGCTCGGCTGGCGTTGGCCTAAGAGCGCTCCCCGCTTCCAGCAGGGGCCGCAAGAGAAAGTAACTGATGCCCAGCACCAGGAGCATGAGCAGGGCCGTTACCAGATAGGTGAGCACCGGGGAAACGCGCTGCAAGCTCCAGCGATTGGCATAGAAGCGCCCGCGGCTGCGATCCCGAATCCGACGCTGTACTCCGTGCAACATATCAACACGGGGCTTGGGCTCCTCCGCCATCGCTTCGCGCAGAAGACGCTGAAACCCAGCTTCCGAAACGGGCTCTTCTTCGGCATCAAACGCGTGCTCCTGAGGAGAGGCTTCGGCGCCGGGCACCAGCATTCCGGCAGGCGGTTTACGCTCTTCGTCCGTCATCGGATCTTATCTCCCAAAGCTAGCTCCACACGCTCCTTCAACAGAGCTCGCGCGCGAAATATCCGACTCTTCACGGTGCCCTCCGTGAGCCCCGTGATCACGCCAATTTCTTCGTACGAAAGGCATTCAAGATCGCGCAACACAATGGCCTCGCGAAAATCAGGCTCCAACTCGAAAATGGCACGTCGCAAGATCTCTTGCACCTGGAAACCCTCCACCAGCTGATCGGGGCGCGCTGTTTCCCCCAGCGTAAGCCCCTGGGCGTGGCTGTGCTCCTGCTGCTCGCCCTCATAAGTTAGCTCCACTTGCGATTTGGACGCTCGGCGTGCGAGATATTTCAAGCGATTCTTCGAGAGGTTGCTCGCGATGCGATAAATCCATGTGCTCAACTTCGAATCTGAGCGAAATTGCTCAACGGCTCGAAAAACCTGCACAAACACCTCTTGGGCCACATCTTCAGCTTCCGCCTCGCGCCCCAACATTCGAAACACGAGCCGATAGACGCGTGTCTCGAACATACGTACAAGCTCGTTGAACGCGTGCTCATCGCGCCGTCGAAGGCGCTCAATGAAACGCGGGTCGTCTTCGAGTGGGTCCAAGCCTAAGAGCTCAGACAACCATGATACGGGGAACTTGGGTAGGGTGACGCGAACAAGGAATGTATGCGAGGGCCTCCCCGAATTAGTGGACCTTTCCTTGGCGGCGCCGTAGGCCAAAGGCGCCGAGCAGCGAAAGCACGGCTCCGAGCGCGATTAGGGCGTTGCCCCGGACACCACCCACGCGGCAACCGCACCCATCCTTAACGCTGCCGCCTTCGCCTTTTGGGGCGCCGCCGCCCGCTGCACTGGAGGCGCCGCCCACGCCGCTCGCCTTCGCTCCACCGGATGCCGCCTTCGCTCCTCCACTAGTTGGAGCTGGATTCCCAGAACCGCCTGATGCGCTGGGCACACCTCCGCTTCCATTCAGCACGCCGCCGCTGCCTCCAGAGCCTGGCATAGGAGCACCGCAGTCGGGGCCCGTCCGGTCTTTAGGTGTGAACTTGTACACCGCTCCGACGTTAACGAACACCACGTACAGCGAATCCTCCGGACCCATACGGAAGGAAACGGGGCCGCTATTGAAGGTACCAAAAGCCGTCGGGTTCGCGGCGTTCGTAACACCATCACGAGCAGCGTTCACCTCTAGCGCTCTCATCCAGCCGGCGTTGTAGTCGGCGAAGACGTAGTTCGCCTTGCCGTCAAACACGTTGGACCAGCCACAACCTTCAGGAATCAGCCCGCCCGTTACCGAGGCTCGATTCGGATTCTGCTGGTCGTTAGGGGTATTGCCAGCATGTACGTAGTCATAGACCGGTGCCGTACAAGGGCGACCTGGAGTGATCGTATTGCAACTAACACCGAAATTCTGGCCATTCTGGGTCCAATCGTAATTCCCCTCTATAAACGGATATCCGTAGTGCTGATTGCCACCGCCTACTGAGATTTCTTCCCGCGTGCCCTCGCCCACGTCACCGATCCACATGAGGCCGGTTTTTGGATCTATCCAGAAGCGCCAGGGGTTACGCATTCCCCAGGCGAAAATGCGCTTATCTGGCGCGGCAGTTCCGAAACTACCAGTTGGATTCGGACAAGACGTAACCATGGTTTCATTGAACAGCGGGTTATCCGTCGGAATCGACCCATCCAAGTTCACCCGCAAGATCTTGCCGTTCGGCTTATTCAGGCAGCTTCCATACTTGTTCTGCGGCGGGCTCGCATTCGCCCCCGTATCACCGACGCTGACGTAGAGCTTGCCGTTGTAAATAGCCAACCCTCCGCCATCGTGATTCTGTGGCCCTTCCAAGCCCGGGCCTCCTTGCACGCTGCCGCCAACGATAGGATTGGCCAAATCGACGGTGAGCTCACCCGCGCCACTCAGCGTTCCCTTGTACACGTGGTGCTTGTCCGAGTTGGAGGGTCCGTTTGAAACGTAGAAGTAAAAGGTATCGGCAACGTTGGGATCGGCCACAATCCCCAACAACCCCTTTTCGGAACCGGTGTCCACATTGCCGAACTTGCCAGAAATCGTGGTCTTTAATCCATCCAGCGTCCGAAGCGATACGTTACCACTCTTCAGTGTGATAAGCGCCCGCCCGTCAGCCGCGAACGCAATGTCCGTTGCGCCTGAGACACCCGTCGCGTATTCAGTATCCACCGTAAGCTTCGCCTGAAACGCTGGCGTTAGATCGGCCCGAGCTTGCCCGGCCATCATGGTGCCAGTAAGTGCCCCCAGGGCGACCAAGCCTCCGAGGAGGCTTCTTCGCACCAGGTGCGTTCGTGATCGCGAAAGTGAAACGGCGGATGAAGATGCTAAGCGTTGGGTCATGGGCAGATGGGCTCCGTGGGCTAATCACTGCAGTGATGAAGGCCGGGGCGAAACTCTAACATCCTTCGCGCTGCAAGGACTTCGACAACGTGTTCATTTCCGGTCCATTTTCCAGAAATCCCTAGGCTTTTCCGGCGAGGCTGCAGCATCTAGCCACCACTGCCGCCCGTGCGCCGGGTATAGTGTGGAGATCATGAAATCTGGATCTGTCGGGCTTTGGCTCGGATCGGCCTGCTTAGCTGTTAACCTGGGTTGTCGCCCAGCGGAAAGTGAGACCCCTGCCAACAAGAGCGACGGTGGCAGAGGCAGCGCGACCGCGAGCCCAGGGGGAACCAACTCAGGCGGGCGCGGAGGCTCGGCCGGCTTCACTCCGAGCACCCCCACCTGGGGCCTTGAAGCGCGCCCCACCGGCCAAACTTGCAAACCACCCGCATCGCGCACTGCTGCTGCCACTCTGCTCTCTCAAACGGGGTGCGTGGATCCGCTGAATCCCAAAGAACCCGCACCCACACTCATCCCTTACACAGTAGCGAGCCCACTTTGGTCCGACAACGCTGTGAAGCGCCGTTTTGTGGCGTTACCCGATAGTGGCAAAATCCGCGTCAAGGATTGCACACTCACGCCCGCTTTGTGCGGGCCCGCGGCGAGCGGGGGAACGTACGAGAGCGAAGGCTACCTGGAGCTCCCCGACGGCAGCGTGCTGGTAAAGACCTTCGAAGTGGGCGGTAAAATGGTGGAAACGCGCCTGTTGGTGCGCGTGAATAAGGACAATTGGTGGGGCTACAGCTACCAGTGGAACGACGCTCAAACCGACGCGATGTTGCTTGACTCTAATACTGATGGTTACGAAAAGACGGTGGCGGGCCCCAACGGGGACCAAACCTGGCATTTCCCGAGCCGCCAGCAGTGCTTGCAGTGCCACACGGCAGCGGCGGGCGTCTCGCTTGGCTTGGAGCTCGCGCAGCTGAACGTGGACTTCAAGTACCCGAATGGCGCCACCTCGAACCAAGTGGCAACCTGGGAACGCATCGGAATATTCGAGGTCACACCACGCCAAGTTACCCCCTACCCCGCGCCCTCTGACGGCGCCCAACCGCTCGAAACCCGTGCGCGCTCGTACCTCCATGCCAATTGCGCCAATTGCCACCGCGCCGGCACAGCCGCGCCAGACTTCGTGGCAACGTTTGAGACGTCGCTGAAAGACATGCAAATCTGTAACGTTGCCCCCCAGAAGGGTGACCTCGGAGTTGCGGGCGCCATGCGGCTATTGCCTGGCTCCCCCGAAAAGTCAGTGCTTTCGCTGCGCATGCATGCGCTGGGCGCCATGACCCGCATGCCCCAAATCGGTACACGCGTCGTAGATCCGGTGGGGGTGGACGTGGTGGACGCCTGGATCCGTTCGGTCGCGGCTTGTCCGTAGGAGAGAACGGCGAGAATACCGCCAAAGGTTTCAGACATTTCGCAGGTTCGGGCGGGGCATTCCCGGGCATTGCCAGACCCCCAAAGAAAGTTTCACGGGACACTTCAGCTTTTGCTATGGAGCGCCGGATGTCCCGGTTCTCGTTGCTTACCTTTGTCCTCGGTCTCGGTCTTGCCAGCTGTGGTGGTGAGGCGCCGCCTGCCTTCATGTCCTCGGTGGATGGGAGCGGCGGAAGCGTAAACGTGAGTGGCAACAAGCCCCCAACTGGAGGCGCGTTGGGAGTTGGCGGAAGTTCCGCGATGGCTGGCGGGAGCGGTGGGGCAATGATGGTTGTCGGTGCTGGAGGTACTGCAGCTGGAGTAGGCGGCAGCGCGAATGCGAGCGGAGGTAGCAACACCGGTGGCAGCGACACTGGCGTGGGGACGGGGGGTTCCGAGACGGGTGGTTCGGGAACGGGTGGCGGACCAGCTGTAGCAATGGTGTGCACGCCGAACGCCTCGCTATGTAACGGCAGGAGCTACGAGGTGTGCCGTGCTGACGGCTCCGGCTGGCAGAAGACAGCCTGCCCGTTTGCTTGCGACGCCAAACAGAAGGGTTGCATTGGCGAATGCGCGCCAGATACGCAACGCTGCTCCGGCAACGGAGCCGAAGAGTGTGACAACGACGGCAAGTGGCTAGGGATCCAGACCTGCGCGTTCGTGTGCAAGGATGGCGCGTGTGGCGGCCATTGCGTTCCTGGAACTCAGCAGTGCAACGGCAAGGCCGATCAAATCTGCGATGCCTCCGGGGAATGGCACACTGACCAAACGTGTCCGTTCGTTTGTCGTGCAAGTAACGGGGTGGCCGCGTGCGCGGGAAGCTGCGTGCCCAACACCAAGCAATGCAGCGGCAATGTGCCGCAGACTTGTGCGGCTAACGGCACTTGGAAGGATGCTCCCGCGTGCCCTTATCTGTGCACCAATGGTGCGTGCACTGGCAGCTGCGTTCCCGGCAACTCGGTTTGTGGTCCCAAGGGAGGCATCCAAACGTGTTCCGCCAACGGAGTGCTGAGTGCCGAGGGCAGCAAGTGCCCGTACGTCTGCACCGATGGGGCCTCATTGGCCGCTTGCACGGGTGAGTGCGTCCCCGGAACACTCAGATGCAATGCTCAAAACACAGGGACGCAACTCTGCAATTCGAGTGGTCTTTGGGGGTCAGAGGTCACCGCCTGTACCTATGTATGCGCCGGCGGAAAGTGTGGGGGCGAATGCATACCGAATGGGGCCTGCACTGACGACGGGAACGCATGCACGGATGACGTTTGCAACGCGCAAGGTACCGCCTGCCTGCACCCCAACAAGAACGATGGCGTAGCGTGTGGCTCTAGCTCCGCCTCTGCTTGCGACGCGCCCGACAGTTGCTTGAACGGCACGTGCCAGGCCAACCTCGCAAGTCCGGGCACCCCCTGCCTCGATGACAACAACCCATGCACGGCTGATCTGTGCGATAGTGCCGGCAAGTGCACGTATAGCGCGGCACCCTCTGATACCGTTTGCCGCCAAGCCAGCTGTACCTCGGGTGTGCTCACGGACGCCGCCACTTGTGGTGGAGCTATGTCTTGCCCAGCTCCGGTATCCAGCCCTTGTGCCTCCAATATGTGCAGTAGTGCCAACGCTTGCCAACCGCTATCACCGGGCTGAGGCGTCGAGTACGATTCCGATTTCCTGACTAGATTAGATATAGGATAGTCCCGATTCCGAGCCGAAGGACCGACGCGTCAACGACGCGTGATGGCTCCTTGACGCAACCATTTTATTGCTGAAGGCAGTAAAGGTGGCCTTGCCGATCGCATTCCATATTGTAGCCATCGTTATCCAAGAAGAGATAGTTAGTGCTTGACGGGACACCTATGCGCCCGGTTGCGGCAGTTGTGCTCGCAGTCCAGTTGGTGCACCTTGGGACGGTAGCGGTATCGATCGGCGTGTGCGCGCCTGTCCAAGCCCAATCGGTCGCAAGGCCATAATACGAGAGCCTAGGCGAGACCTGAATAGGAGCAAGGAGGTGCGGACTATCAGCGTTGAAGTCGCCGAAGCTTCCAACCAGGACACCATCCGGTCGGTACCACGGGCCAGATGTCGTAAAGCGACTCAACGCAGAGGCGCCACCGGAAGCTAAGAATGCCTTGAAGGTGCCTGGATAGGCCGCCTTCGCCGCTTCCTGCTGGCAGAGCGCATCAGCAGCAGCCAGCCCACCACCTGGCACAAAGCGAGCGTCAGTAAGAAACCCGAGTTGTGCTGCAATAGGTAGTGAGGGACGAACCATAGCGTTGTAGTCAATGCTCGCGCAGTACAGAGCGAAGCTGGAGTCACATGTTTTTGCCCCTGCGCCATCCCACCTCCCTCCGCCTCCCGTCGGGACACCCCACACGCGATAATCTCCGTTGGCCCCGCCGGCGGTTGACGTCCATCGTGCGCAACCATCACCCAGGGTTGCATCGGTGAAAGGTGACACCCGCACGCCGTTTTCATCGAGAGCTGGCGGGTAGTAGACGACGAAATCGTCGATAAATTCTCCCGGTAACTGGCCAACGGGGTTGCCATCTGTACGCACCCAGCCTCGCTTGTCGGTGAGCCTCGCAGAAGCACCAGTGCCCAAGCCGTCCCCCAACGTTATCAACGAGATCCACGTCCTTTGCACACCCATCGTGGCGCTGCCGGCCGCGGCCCGCGTTTGGCAAAACTTGTCAGCGCCGGCCTGGGGGTTCCCCGCGCCGTTCGTCAGGAGTTGGCTGACTGTGTAGGAAGAGGAGGTAACGAATACAACATTCGCTCGCGTGAACTTCGCATCAATGACGGTATCCGCTAGAATTGGCGACGTGGAACATGTCGGGTCTGAACCACATCCGCCACCTGCCCAAGAGCTGAAATAAAATCCCACTTGAGGGCTGGCAAGCAACGAAAGCGTCGTGCCCGCATCGACGGTAACCTCGCAAGTGCTGCCACACGACAGGCCGCCCCCAGCTACAATTCCAGCTGCCCCTGATCCTGGTTCCGCGCTACGCGTGATGGTTACCTTGTACTTGGGTAATCCGCATACGTTTGGAATGCCAGTTCCCCCACAGGTCTCCAGTCCAACGCACCGGGGGCAGGTCGGACTGCTGTTTTCTCCACCACTGCTTACTCCACCACTGCTTACTCCACCGCTACTCGTGCCACCGCTACTCGTGCCGCCACCACGAACATCAGGAGTGTTAGTTGTCAGAGCTTCGCCCGCTCCCCCTAGCATTCCGGCCTGCCCACCCGCGCCTGCTGCACCCAGCTGACTTGCACCTCCAATCCCCGCACGCGGGGGGCACGTGTAGGTTGTTGCGCAGTTTTGAAAAGCTGGTTCACAAGCCAGCAGGCATGAAACAACGACGCAGAGTCCCCACTGAAGGCGGAGAGCGTGAAACTTATACGCCAGATTTCTTGAGAATCTCATGATGGTCCTCCCCCCTCGGCCAGTTGCGCGGCCAGTTGCTAGGATTAGGTGCCTCAAGGTAACGGGACGGTCAACGATCGTTCTGCCGGAAGGAAATACGGCGGCTGCGAGCATGCTGGGAAGCCGCCGTCGCCCAGCAGGGCATAGGGCCAGGCTGAAGAATTACAAAGGTTTACCGCGTCCCACCGGGGCGAGGGCCCGAGCGAGGTTTGAAAAATCTAACATTTTAATGTTAGATTTCTCAAATGCGGAGTGTCGAACGTGAGCTGTCTCCGGCGTTGAAATCCGCCTTCAAGAACTTCCCCGCAGTGGTGCTCACGGGGCCAAGGCGTTCGGGGAAGACCTTCCTCCTCAGGAAAATGTTTCCTAAGGCCAGGAGCGTTCACCTTTTGTGGGGAGCCTGTTCGAGGGGTTCATTGCTTGCGAGATAGTGAAGAGCCAGGTCAATTCTGGGCATCGCCGCGAGCTCTATTTTTTTCGGGATCAACAGGGCCTTGAGATCGATTTTGTCGTACCCAACAAAGGCAAAACATGGCTGATTGAGGCGAAGGCCACGCACACGCCGAAACCTGAGATGGCGACCCCCATGAACAGGCTCGCGTCCGCGTGGAACCAAGCTGCAGGCAGGCAGGGCACGGAGCTGGATCTCTACTTGGTGCATCGGCCGCCACGATCGCCGACCCGCTCCACGGCTCTCGCCCCCGGGTCAAAGCTGTAGCTTGGGGAGCATTTCTCGATCTGTTTGAAGCGGGCTAGGCTGTAAACAGCGCCCTCCGTCCGAGAGAGGATGGGTGTTCTAATCCCAATCTTCCGCTCAAAGAGAGCGCAAGTACGCAAACAGGTTGGCAAGGTCCCGTGAATCCGGCGTTTGCCCTTGTGCGAAGGCCACGAACCCACGGTGAAAGCCGAGGCAACGTGCACGGGACTCCAGGGGAGCGAGCGATTTTAGGGCATCAAGGGAGCCGGGGGCGCTACTCAATGCACCACAACGGGTAACCAAAAGCGGCGCCGGAGCTGCGCACTTTGGCCAAGCGTTGTCGAACGATCGAACATCAGCAGCACCAGCAAATGGTAAAAACCCAAGGCAACCAAGACGTGCCACACGGCATGAAGCTGCGGGTTAACGAGCCCCAAACCTGGCAACATAAACGACACCAAGCTGCAGTATTTTAGGTCAATGAACCAAAGCACGATCCCCAAAACGTACGACCCTATGCCAATGTGAAAAACGCGACGGAGCGCTTGCGAGCTTTGCCTCAGCCCGATTCGAATGCAAGAAACTAGAGCGAAGAGCTCAAGCGAGCCGAAGCTCGCGTGAAAGAGGTAAAACTGGATGGAGCTCCGAGTCCACGCGGTGAGCACTGTGACCAGTACGCCATGAGCGAGCAAGAGCGCCAAGAACCACTTGCCGAAGCGACGCGAAGCGCGATTTTCCACTAAAACGTAGACTAAGATCAGCGCGGTATACAACATTGGCAGCTCATCCAGCAGCTGCAGCTCGAAGCGGAGCGTCGCGTGAAACGCCGTGCTGCCCACGCCCACTACGCCGAGTGCCGCAAAGGCCGCCGTGAACCGCCGCTCTACGCCTCGATAGTGCAGAAGACCTCCGAAGAGCGCGACAGCCAGGATCACCAAGCTTGAAGTAGTATTGAAGAACTCAGCAATGTAGCGAGAAACGGCGTAGTTGGACTCGCACCAATCCACCGTTGACGTGGGCGAGCCCCAAAAGCCAAGCTGCTCAAGAGGAGGGTGCACTGAGGCGTTTGGTTGCAAGCTCACCAAACGGCCCGACACGTCTTGCTAGCGTGGATCCGATCGTCCTTGGTGATGAGAGGGATCCATCACCCAGCAAATCAATGCGTGGGTGTCGACGCCTGAGCTTGGCAACATCGTCCATAACCTTGAGGCATGTCGCCTTGAATTCTCCGGCGGCCATTTGGTAAGCCCGTTTCACGACCATAGTCATCTATTAATGGTCATATCACAGGGCGCCAACCCAGAATTCAGATCTTCAGGCGTTTCTCTGGCATTCCCGGGTGCCGTACGAAGCCGCGCCGGCTCCGTATGAGGTGGTGCACCAAAGTCGGCCCCCAAACCCGAGGCTCTCCACTACCTGGCCCAAACCTTGAACGTCTGAATTTCGAATGGACCGAGAACAAGCGCCTTCTTTCCGACACTCGCTTCGCTTTCAACATCTTCCCATTCGATGAGGTTGGTGGGCACAATCCGCGCCTGGGGATCGGCCGCTTGGAGCACGGCTTGAGCTCGATAGCCGCGGGTTTCCACGACGCGCACGACGTAACACTCATCGTTTTCAGCCTTCTTCGCGACCGAAAGCTCGACGCCTTCCCCCTGCAGCGTTACCGGGAGCGCTGTGGCGTTCCAGCGCACACCTGCAAAGCTCAGGAGGCCTTGATTCAAGACCGCTGCCTCCTGGAAGACAACGCTTTCAGCGAGCTGACCTACGTGCGGCAAGAGGCTGTAGGTGAAGCGGTGCTGCCCGCGATCAGCGATGGGATCTGGATCGGTTGGGGCGCGCAGAAGATTGAGATCTAAAACGCCGCCGTGAACCTTGTAGCCGTATTTGCAGTCGTTCAAAAGCGCCACACCCCAATCCCCTTCTGAAAGGTCGGCGTAACGGTGGCCAACCACTTCGAAGCGAGCGTGATCCCACGCGGTATTGCGATGCGTGGGGCGGGGCACAAAGCCGTACTGTATTTCGAAGTTGGCTTCATTGGCGCGCAGCGTGGTAGGGAAAGAAACGCGCAACATTTTGTGATTTTCCGCCCAATCTACCTCTGTTACGAAGTCCACCCGGCGGCTGTGCTCACCGAGCCAAACGCGCTGCTTAAGAGTGGACTGGCCCACCGTGAGCCGAGCCTCCAACCCCTGGCGTACGGGGCCGGTAATCCGAGAAATGCTGCCCGGCACCACTTTGGCCACGTCGACCTTCTGCTGCTCGTAATATTCGTCCACCTCCCAAGCATCAAACGCGTGGGGCCTATCTTCGTAGAGCGCAAGCTCATTGCCACGCTCGTTGGGCACCAAGATCTCACGACTAAGCTCCTTATCAAACGCGCGCACCAAGCGAAGGTTGCCGTCAAATTCGTAGCGCACCCACTGGTTCTCCAGCACCTGCACGTTGGCCGAGCTACCGTTGCCAGCAACGCTGGCAGCCACCGGCGCATTCGAAAGCCTACGCAAAGAAAGGAAGCCCTGCGCCGGCACCATGATATGGCATACAGACCCGCTCGCTGTGGCCTGACAAACCAGCGGAGTGCCATCAGAAAGGGCAACGCTGCCGAACCCGGCAGGCAGCTGGAAGGTGCCTACATATGGCGTGCTTGCCGGATTGAACACGGAGAGCGCTTCGCTATCGCTGGTGCTGAGCGCCGCAACCGCATTGGCGGCCAACGCTTGACAGGAAGAAAGGGCTCCTTCTAACTCCTTCGTGGTGACCTCATACACGGCGTGGATTGAAGAGCCCGGAATGATGTCGTGGAATTGATTGAGGAGCAGCGCTTTCCAGTTCTGATCCAAGTCCCAGGAGGGGTAGCTGGCCAAGCCAGCCGTGGCGCACAACATTTCTGTGGCACGCAAGGCTTCTTCTAAGCGGCGATTGAGGCGCTTGATGTTTGCTTGGGTGGTAAAGGTGCCGCGATGTGCTTCTAGGTAAAGCTCGCCCACCCAGGTGCTCAATTCTGCTTTATGGGCGCTCAACCTTTCGAGTGCGGGTTGAGCCGCTCCGAGTTGATAGCTCGGAAGGCCGTTCAGATTGGCTACCCGCTTTGCGCGCTCCAAGTATTCATCCTTTGGCCCGCCGCCGCCATTGCCGATGCCGAACAGGGAGATAGCTTCGTCACAAATAGCCGTTTCAGCGTATTCACGATCGGCGGTGAGCAATGAAGATGGCATCACGCTGGCGTTGTAGTTGTTCTCTGGTGGGAAGTGCGCCAACACCTCGCTGCCATCGATACCACGCCAATTGAAAGTATTGTGGGGGAACTTATTGTAGCGGCTCCAACTCATCTTCTGCGTGAGGAAGTAAGGGCAGCCGGATTTTGCCAAGATCTGCGGCAAATTACCCGAATAGCCAAAAACATCCGGCAACCACAAATTCTTAACTTCGACCCCGAACTCAGCCCGAAAGAAATTCTTGCCGATGACAAACTGGCGCACCATAGATTCGCCGGAAATGAGGTTAGCGTCTGCCTCCACCCACATGCCGCCTTGCACCTCCCAACTTCCAGCGGCAACTGCAGCTTTGATCTTGGTGTAAAGCTGCGGGTAGTGGTCTTTCACGAACTGATAGTGCTGTGCTTGGGAGGCGCCGAACACATAGCCCGGGTAGCGCTCGATCAGATCTATCTGACTTGAGAATGTGCGCGCACACTTTCTGACCGACTCTTTCACCTGCCAGAGCCAGGCTGTATCGATGTGCGCGTGGCCCACGGCAGTTAAGCAGAGCGCGGAGGCATCTGCGGGGATTGCCAACTGAGGAGCCAGCGCGCCCCGCGCTGCTTCCACTCGCCCTTCACCGACGAACACATCCGCCGCTTGGTTAAGTGCTCGAAACACCTTGCGCTTGCGCCGACTATCGTTCGGGAGTGCTTCCCAGAGAGAAAACAGGACATCCACATCGAGCCACAGATGCCACATCTCGCGGTTGAAACGGCACAGGCGCAGAGCCACGGCGCGACCATCGTGTTTTCCGTGAAGATGCCCCTGGTCTTCAAGGCGCTCCGGATCCTCACGGTGAACCCCGAAGAGTCCGTTAGCGACCGACTCAAGCCACACAGAAACCGACTCGCCACCCACACAGCGACTGTAGAGCCGCAGAATATCCTTGTTGTAGTGGCCATCAAACACGGACCCGTTGGTGAGCCCCATTTTCGGGCAACCTTGGGCGTCAAACACCAATATCTCACCGTTGAGGTCAATGCGTGCCACTACCTCACTCCCAGCCCAATGCGCCGGCACCTTGCCCTGCAGGTGAAACCATGCGCTCTGCCAAGCACTACCCCAAGATTCACCCTCCTTGATAGGACGGTATTTCAGCGTCTCCCTTTCACCGAACGCCATGGGTCCATCGGCCAGGGCACACTCAGCGTGAAGCGGGATCCATTCCTCGATCACGCTCCGGGCTAGCTGCTGACGAAAGTTAATAAGGCGTTGCCGACGAATGTCGGTGTGAGCGTGAACCATTCCCCCAAGGCTTACACGCGAAGATGACACGGTCAAACTGCCACTTCTTCAGTATTTCCTACAACCCCCTGAGCAGAATCGAAAGATGCGGGAGTGAATCAGAAAGATACTCTCGTCACCCGCCTCACCAACGCGCGGCGCGCTCACGCTTGGGCGGCGCACAGGCGGCAAGCTTAGAGGTTAGCTAGCTACGGGCACTCTACGAAATGTCTCGCGGTACGCCTGAGGCGTGACACCCACGTGCTTCCGAAAAACACTAATAAGATACGAAGCTGTGGCAAACCCACAAGCGCGAGCTAACTCTTCTGCAGTGTAGTTGGTATCAAGCGCGAGCTGCTTCGCACGCTCGACCCGTACACGCGTGAATTCCTGCCCAGCAGAGCGACCGAGAAATTTACGAAAGCGCGCTTCCATTTCCTTGCGATCAACAGCTAGAGCTTCCCACATCTGCGTCACGCCTACGGATTCATGAGCGTGTTCGCGAACATAGCGCAGCGCCATGGCCACCTTCTCGTCGGGAACGGCGATCACCTCTGTTGATTGGCGCACTACCGGAGGCAAGGGGGGCAAGATCACGGGCTGCTCGGGCACCGCACCTCCGGTCATCAAATGGTCGAGCATTTCGGCGGCACGAAACCCAATTTCAAACGCAGGGATGCGGACGCTGGTGAGCGGTGGCCGTGAGACGTTGCAAAGCAACGGATCGTTGTCGACCCCAATGATGGCAATTTCCTCAGGCACGCGGATGCTGGCGTGTTCGCACACGCGAGCCACGTGATAGGCAATGAGGTCCCAAGGCGCGAAAACGCCGCAGGGCTTGGGCAGGGCCACAAGCTGGCGAATCACGTCCTCTGGGTTGAACGGTATCCAACTGAAATTGTTCGTGCACTCAAGAACTGCCACAGAATGGCCCGCCCTCTCGAGCGCAGCGCGGAACCCCTCCAAGCGAAGCCGCCCATTTATGGGATCCAGATCGCCCATGAATGCATAGTGCCGCAGGCCACACGTCATCAAATGCTCAGCTGCCAGGCGCCCGGCCTCATGATCATCGAAGTAAACCGCGGGCAACAGGGAATGCTCCACGGTGTTTGCGACACTGACAACAGGTACGCCAATCGCCCGAAGGCTATCTTCGATTTCACGGGTAAAGGTGAACGCGATCACACCTGAAGGTTGGGCGTTGGCCACCACTTCCACGGTAGCTTCTTCGTTGAGCACCGTGATCCACCAATCTTTGCGATTGCGCGCGTATTCCGAGACGCCCTCCAAGATGGCACGCCCGTGGCCAACCGAAAGCGGCACCTTCACAATGACAGAACGACGAGTCAACACTGCTTCACCGGCCACGCAGAGCTAGGCTAGCACCGCGCAGAAGCCGCGTCTCCGCTGGTACTTCCAGGTGTTAGGCGAAAAGGCGGGCATACGCGAACCAAGCCAAAAACAAGGACTCTCAGGATCATTTCCCGCCAGGCTTCGACACAACGCACCCCGGAGAACGCTATGGCGACAGATATATCGACTTGTTACCTTACCTGAGTCTTCAGCCCACCACTGATGGCGAGCAGGCTCTTGGCATTTATGCCCGCGGTTCGCCGTGCGTGGCGTGGTTCTGTGCATTCTGAAAGGTGTGATATGTCAACATCGTGCCCTGAAGTCGAGCGACGCTCGATATCTGAAGGGTCTTCGCGTCTACTGCTAGGTGTGGTTCCGGGCCTGGCGCTCCTTGCGTTGGCATGCAGCGCCAACGTACCGCGGAGCAGCGGCGTTAGTCCTGCGATTGGCCCGGATGGTATGCCCGTTGCAGCCGGAACCGGTGGTGATGGATCTGTGCCGGGAACAGGCATGCCTGGTGTCGGTGGCGGAACGGGAGCAGGCACCGGGGGCGGCGATGCACCACTAATTCCCGGCCCGAACGGCACGCCTTGTGCACCAGGCGCACCACTTGCTCCAGCGCGCGTTTGGTTGCTGAGCGACGAACAGGTCGTCAAGGTGAGCAGTGATGTCTTTGGCGTAACGCTCACGGGCGGGGACGCACAGATCACGACGGCCAACGGTGTAAGCGGCAACTACACCAATTTTTCCGAAGCCTTTCAGGTGGATGTTACGGCCGCCCAAGGATATCAGCGCGCAGCGCAGAAGATCGCACAACAAGTGAAGCCTTGCGGCTCCGCTGTTGCGGCCGCGTGCGTGGAGCAGTTCATCCATGACAAGATCGCCCGCGCTTGGCGGAGACCACTTGCGGCCGCCGAAACCGCCGGACTAATGAAAATCTACAACGACTTCTCAGCTACAGAAGGTGGCGATGAAGCGCTCAGCATGGTTATCCAAGCCGCGCTGCAATCTGGCTCTTTTCTGTATCGAACTGAAATTGGCGTGGATGCCTCAGCGGCGACAGCACCTGTAGCCCTCACCGCCAACGAAGTGGCCTCAGCCATATCCTTCTTGTTGCTGGATTCCGCACCTGACGACGCGCTCTGGGCAGCGGCCAATTCCGGCACACTACTCCAACCGGCAGTGCTCACCGCAGAAGTGGATCGTCTGCTGGCAGTTCAGCGGGTTCGAGACAACGTGTCCGAACTCGTGAGGTATTGGGCAGGTGTTGAACGCATTCGCTCGAGCGCAAAAGATCTGGGTCTTTTCCCAGAGTACACTCCTTCGCTCAAAGAAAGCCTCTACGCGGGCGCCTCCGCATTCCTGCGCGACACCGTTTGGAGCGGAAAATTCTCCGATCTCTTTAGTTCGCGCAAAGTCTACGCGAACAACGAGCTCGCCTCTGTTTACGGGTTACCCGCCGTAGCCGGCAGTGAGCTCGTGGCTGTGGATATCGCCGCGTCGCAGCCCGCAGCGGGGCTCTTGACCCAGCCGGGCGTCTTGGCTGCCTCAAACCAACACAAGGATAGCGGGGATCCGATCCACCGCGGGCTGTTTGTTTACAACTCTTTCGTGTGCGGCGGCACAGTTCCCGCTCCACCTGCGGGAGCACTCGACGTGAGTAAGACCATGACGGGCACTGCGCGTGAGCTCGCCGCCAAGCGAGCGGCTTTGCCCACTTGTGCGGGTTGTCACAGCTTATTTGATCCGCTGGGATTGGCCTTTGAGCAGTTCGACCCCATCGGCCGCTTCAAACCTCAGGATGCGAACGGAATGGCGATCGATTCGAGCGCCACTTTGGCTGGCCTCGGTGCCGATCTCGATGGGCCGATCACGGGTGTCGTGGACTTAGCGCAGCGCTTGGCAAATCGCCCCGCAACCGCCAATTGTGCAACGCAAACACTCGCCAAGTATTCACTTGGATTCACCTCCGCTGTTGAGTCCTGCGATCTTGCCGATGCTCGCAGCAAGTTCGCGACCAGTGGCTCTTTTGCTGACTTTTTTCGGGCCCTCCTCACGGCGCCCGGCTTCATGGTGCGAGACCCAGCGCTCAAATAAGAAAGGTCCTTTTCAGTATGACCACCTCCAACTCTCGCTTCCTGCGACGCGCGTTTCTCTCTGGCGTAGGCGGCAGCGGCCTCGCAGCACTGGTTGCGCCCCTCTTGCGTGCAGAGGCACAAAGTGTGGGGCCGCAACGTTTGCTCATCATTCATCGCCCCTGTGGCACCCGCCCCGAAAAGTGGTTCCCCACTGCGGGCGGCGTGAAGGATTGGGGCATGACTGAGCTTTTGAAGCCTTTCGAAGCACTGCGCAACGACATGGTTGTGCTCAAAGGGATTGATATTCCGAGGTCAGACAATTGGCTGGGCGATAAACACGGGGCTGGCATGGTTGCCATTATGTGCCCTTCGCCTTCACCAACGGACGGCTGGAAGTACATTCCCGGCAGTCCCCCGGAAGAGGTACAAGACGACAACGGCAAGGCCTTCACTGGAACTGCGGCCTCGGTGGACCAAGAACTCCTGAAGAACGTCACTTCCCTCCAGGGAACCTCCATAGCGTCGCTCCAACTCGGCGCCTCGCTGCACTCCATGAAAGGTGCCGGGCCCGAGTGCTTGAGAGTGATCTCCTACGCCGGCTTCAATCAAGCCCTATGGCCAGAAAGTCGGCCAGAAACGGCCTTTAACAACATCTTCGCCAACTTAGTGCTCGGGGGGGATCAGGGTGCCATCGATCGCGTACGCGCGAAGAATAAGAGCATTCTCGATTTCGTCATCAGGGATCTTACGGCGATCCGTGCGAAGGTTCCAAGCTCTCAACTGCCCAAGCTGGACTCCCATCTGACGGCCATTCGTGCACTCGAAGCGCAGGTTACTTCCGGGCCGAGCGTCGGCTGCTCAAAGCCGATCTTGGGCGCGCTCCCTGCCAGTACCACCGAAAACGACAACGATGATGCTCGCCACGCATTGGCAGCAGTGGAACAGACGGACATCATTCAATCCGCTTTCAAGTGTGACCTCACCCGCGTCGTTACTCTAACGTACTCTTATGGGAACAGTGACATCATCGCCAGCGCGGTGGGCGGCGCTGGCTTGAGTGGCCACCATGAAGCATCTCACGATGATGGCGCAATAGCCACCCATGAGGCCTTTGAGCTATTCTACAATCAAACTACTGCTAAACTACTCCTCGATCTCAAGAACACTCCCGAAGGCAATGGGAGCATGCTCGACAATACCCTCGTGGTTTACTTCAATGAGTGCTGCGTAGGGAGCGCCCACTCCATTGAAGACAACCCGATCTTACTTTTCGGTGGAAAAACCCTCGGGCTCAACACCGGTAGTTATCTGCAATACACGGGGCGCACCCACGCAGATCTCTGGGTCGAAACCTTCAAACGCTTTGGCTACAACAAGCCCGTGCACGGGGACCCTTTCTGGAACAAAGGGCCTCTGGGTGGGCTTTACGGCTGAAGGGCAGCCGGCTCAGGCTCGGTGTGGTGATCCCTGCATCGATCAGTCGCACCAGCGCACATCAGGGAGCCTGCTCCAAGGTACAACCGAAACTTGCTGGTGCTTTCGGGGTTCGTCGCCGCCGTAGACAAGTACGCGTTCGGTGGTTCGATGCGGCTCGGCTCTGGCGATGAGCGCAGCCAAGCCATCCAACCCGGCAAAGAAGTCGGCAGCGACGGTGGCTCCACTTTTCGCTTCCACCAAGAACAGAGCCCGCGACGCCTCGACCAAAAGATCCACTTCAGGGCCTCGTGCCTGTCGGTAGTGAGCGAGGCGCACGGTTTGACCGGCATTCGCTCTCGCTTTGTAAATCTCGGAAGCTACCCAGGTCTCGAAAATGGCGCCGCGGAGGGGATGCGAACGCAGTTGATCGGGCGAGCCAATGCCGAGAAGGAAACACACTAGGCCAGTATCCAAAAAGTGTAGCTTGGGGGCCTTCACCGTTTGCTTCCTGAAATTCCGGTGCCACGGCGATACTCTGTGGCAGAGGAAGCTTGTTTCCAGCACAGAGAGCCAAGCGCGCGCCGTTGGCTGAGACACGCCCGCGTCAGCACCCAGTGAGCTCAGCACGAGCTCCTGCGATGACCGCCCCGCGCAGAGCCTAAGGAAGGTGGTAAACGCCTCCAGGTTGGAGACATTGAGCAATTGCCGAACGTTTCTCTGGATATAAGTGGTGGTGTAATCCGCATACCAACGCGACGGTTCGATACCCCGATCGAAGATCCGAGGATAGGCACCCGTCCACAACGTTGTCATGAGATCGAGAGAGGCGCCGTCAAAGCGACGGATCTCGTCCAAGCTAAGCGGAAGTAATTGAAAAACTGCCGTCCGCCCCGCCAAAGACTGGGCCACCTGCTCGCTCAACCCAAAGTGCTGAGAGCCTGTAAGGATGAAACGCCCCCGTGTAGGGTCCACATCTACCTCCGCTTGAAGGTAGGATAACAATTCGGGGACGTGCTGAACCTCATCCACCACGGCACCCTTGGCGTGAGCCGCCAAGAACCCACGCGGATCTCTCCGCACCTCGTCACGGGTGTCGATAGGCTCCAAATTGACGTACGGGTGGTTCGGGAACAGCGCACGGCAAAGCGTGGTCTTGCCCGACTGCCTTGGGCCGGTAACCGTTAGAACTGGGTACTGGGTGGCCAACCTCCGCAGGGCAGGAGCGGCATTTCTCTCAATCACATCCAAAGGATACGGCTACATTCACTAAATGAAAGTATGAATTTCATTTGATGAATACGAAGAACGAGGGCTACCGCCCCCGACGCGGCATGCTTCAGGGACACGCCCCCCCGAGCGCTGCAGCTGTCTTAAGCCGCAGATGCTCTCACGCCGCGTCGACGCTCACACGGCATCAAGCTGTGCATCGAGCTGTGCATAACAGCTATTAATCCACAGATTAACGCGTTGACGCTCAAGCGGCTTCAAAGCTCCTTCGCCATCGCTCATGTGTGCGCCTGCCCAGAAGCTCAACCCAGCGCTATCGATCTTGAACATGGCGGTGGACTCGAGCTCCGGGAAATCCATCACCTTTCCGGAAAGTGCGTCGAGCTTGCGGCGTCCGGCAGATGCCTCCCACTGGCTGAAATTCTTGGAGCGCGCGTGGTTCTTCACCACAATGTGGTGCGCCTGATCGCCGTAGAGCTCAAGCGCCCGTTCCACTTCGCCCACCGAAGCATAGCCTCCGTCGGTTACGTGCCAGAAGGTAACTGTCGCTCCGAGCTCGTGTGCTAAGCCGAGCACGTTAGCTCCGAAGATCCACTCCTTCAGGGCGCGGGCGCTCTGCGCCGGAAGATCCACCAACACGCGGCGTTCGCCGCCCAAAGCACGATCCAAAATCTGATCGGCGCTGTCTGGAGAGGTAAGATCCACGGCTTGACTGAAGTCGCCGTAATGGCGCAGCAGTGCGCCGTGAGAAAGATCCGCGTCTATACCAGCAAATGGACGACCGCGATCAATCCAATATTGGGCCAACAACCGCGCAACCACGCTTTTGCCAACTCCGCCCTTTTCGCCACCTATGAAGTGTATTTGGCTCACGGGGCTCGGTAGACCAGAGCTTCTGATTCAGGTCAACGCGATGGGCATGTCAGCCATGTTTCACGACAAGAAGTGGCGAAATTAGGTCGGAATCGCCTGGCTTCGATTCCTGTGCGGCTCGCGGGCTAATTGGCGGGCGTTAGCGAGACTACATTTACCTCGACAAACTGGCCTTTGGGCGTTGGCGCCGGCGCGACGCCGGCGGGCGCTACCACTCCGTCAACATTGGCGATAGAAATGCAGTTGTTATCCAGGCCGTACAGCTTGAGCGTGGCACCACCCTCGATCTTAATGGTGCGGGTAGTGTCGATGGCGAACACATAGTGCCCCTCGTCGGTGTCCGAATTCACAAAGTAAACCTGGTGTGGCGAGGAGACTTCGAGGCTGTAGACGTTGTAGTTAGAATCGCTTGCAAGCCCGCCAATAGAGAAGTGCATCCCATCTGAGGTGCCGCCCGTGTAGATCTTCGGCTCTACCACGCCGCGGAAGCGCAGCGTCACGTCGTACGTAATTCCTGGAGTGCCGCCAAAAGCCACCTGCTTATCGAGCATTACGTACCCACCTTCTGGGCAGCTCGACGTATTCGGAGGATAGTTGAAACACAGGCTATCGTCACCTTCGGCCACTGCGCCGCAGTTTGACTCCCAGCGCTGACCGTCCAACGCTGCACCCACTCCCGGGGAGCTACCGCCTGCGCCCGAATTCGACGTACCTCCGCTCGCACTCGTTCCTCCCGACGTGGAGGGAGCGCCCCCACTCACGTCGACAATTGCCGTGCCTCCACTGCCCCCTATTGCCGAATTTGCGGCCCCACCAACCCCCACACTTGAAATACCTCCGCTGCCCGAACGGCCACCCGTAATCGCTGCGGAACTTCCTCCACTCTGAATCGCGCCTTTTCCGCCAGTTGTGGCGTTGTTCACGCCAGAACCGCCCCCTCTGGGCTGTTGCCCAGCGCTCATCGCACCGTTATCCGGCGTCGGGCTGCTGCAGCCCAGAGCTAAGACGATGCTCACTCGAACCCATTCTGATCGAGAACTTCTCACGGACATTTGACTCCTCGGGTGTGCCAAAGCGAGAAGCGGCTGGGGCAGCCACCACCGCGATTCGACAACGTGAAGCCTCGGATCTAGCTCTGCTGTGAGGCCGCGCCCATAGCGTTTTCAGGGGCGCTTGATGCTGTTCCGAGGAGATACTTTGAACGAAACTCCGGAAGGCCCCGCCCCAAGCCCGAAACCTTAAAGATCCCGCCTTCCAAACCAACCACGTCAGGCTTGCCACCAGCGGTTGTAACGTAGAGTTCGTCGAGGTTTGGACCGCCAAATACGGCGGAGGTGATGTCGCGAACAGGCAACTCCACGCGATCTACCAATTTTCCTGAGCTATTCAGCTTCAGCACAGTGCTTCCTGCATAGCGGCAGGTCCAGAGGTTCCCTTCGGTATCGATGGTCATTCCATCGGGGTTGCCTTCTGATCCTGGCGCCACGTAGAAGGTAGTGCGCTCGGAGAGCTCGCCGTTTTCCAAGTTGTATTTGAACCGGAAGAGAGTGCTTGTGGTGGTGCACGTCCAATACAGGTATTGAAGATCCGGGGAGAAAGCCAAGCCGTTGCTGCAGCCGGTTCCTTGGAACAACAAGCTTATGGCCCCGTCGGGATCGACACGATAGAGCCCTCCACTCTCCTTGGTGGCTCCGATGCTTCCAGCAAATACTCTCCCGAATGGATCGGCAATCACATCGTTGAAGCGCTTCATGGCAGTATCAATGCCTTCGCGAAGAACCGTACGAACACCCTCAGAAGATAGCCGAGCGATGCTGTTAGCCCCAAACAGCAACAGCGAGTTATCTTCTTGAAACGTGAATCCGCCTACTACCTCCCCTTCATAGAAACACTCATATCGGCGGGTGTCGGGAAAGTACCGATAGAGCCTTCGGCCGGGGATATCGGTCCAATAGAGGGCCTGTTCGCTTACGTTCCAGAGCGGATTCTCCGCAAGGAGGCAATTCGCCTGGGCGACTATTTCAACTTGCATCGGCAAAATTCCTTCACTTGCGAGGGGATAGCGGCAAACAGTAGCTTGCGCCGAGCCGAGCTCAACTGTCGAAAGCACTTAGGCCCTGCGGGCTGGTCCCCGGGAGGCTGCTCGTTCCCCGACTCCGGGCCCCAACTCTGCGCCTGCCTCCAGAAATGGCGAAAACACGCAGGGGGCGGCATACCGGCTCCCTGAATTGACGCCGCGCGGCCACTTGGTTCAAAGCCCATCGAGATCGGTGATTGGGCCTGGCTTTCCGGCAATCGCAGTGTTTCACTGGTGCGTTGGCGCTAGCCTGTAGCAAACAAAAAAGAGCTCCTATGTTAGATCAAAACACCGCACTAGCAATCGTGATAGCAAGCGTCCGCGAGGTATTTGCGCAGAGCGATCTCCCTTTACCCGAAGCCCTCAACGCAGACACCGTGTGGGTCGGCAAAGACGCCGTGCTCGATTCACTCGGCGTCGTCTGATGGGAGCAAATGGTCGGAGCTCATTTCAGCCTGCACACGCCCGAGCCTCTGCCTGCTTTCAAGCTGCGCATGAACGCATTTTGCCGAGGGCGCCGAGCCAATTACCAAATACCACCCTGGGTTGAATTGTCGGAGGACGATCAATTTGGCCATCGCTTCAAGAAGATGCGTCATGAGAAATCTAGCTGATGATCCTCACGAGCACTCACGAGCTGGATTCCAAAGAGCGGCGAGCAGGCTCGGTGGTTCGCAATCCGGTAACCATCGGAGGCTCCCCGGCCGTTCAACTTGAAGTGTTAGCCGGTGGTGGCATTGATGACGCGTAAACGGGTAGCTTTAGTACTTCTGGGACTGGTAGCGGTTGCCATGGCGCTTGGAACGTATTCGCGATTTTCCGGCCGCACACGGCTGCGCTTCCCCTACCTTGGAACGCCCATGAGCGAGGTGAGCTACCAGAGCTTGGCGAGCCAGCCGGGCTGGAAAAAGGCCGCAATCACCGTGGCTCAAGGCGTGAGCCTACGTGGCCTCATCCGCGTACCCCAATCCGCGGTGGCCCCGTGGTTGCTATTTTATCCTGGCAACGATGAAGCCCAGCTCAAACGTGGCCAGGCTTTTCTCACACGCCTGGCTGGCGCGCGTGATTTCGGTCTGGCCACCTTCGCCTATCGGGGCTTTGATTCTTCCGAGGGCACTTCTGAGCTGGCGGCACTGGCGCAAGATGCACCGCGGATTTTGGAAAGCTTGTTGAAATCGGAACGCATTGCACCCTCACAACTTAACGTACTTGGTTTTTCGATTGGCGGGCACTTCGCCGTACACGCCGTGGGTGCGACCGCTCGCCGCGGCACCAAGGTAGCGTCGCTTACATTGCTGGCCAGCGTGGACGACATCGTGATGGTGCGCCCCTCCCTTTGGCAACGATTGGATTCAGGGGACGACTACCAAACTCGCCCACTCCTCATAGACATTCAGAAACCTGTGTTGGTGCTCCAGGGCAGCGCGGATGAAGCGCTGAACGGCCCCGCCCAAGGTCGGGCCATTGCAGCAAAGCTGGGCAAGCGCGCGCGCTACGTAGAGTTACAAGGCGTAGGGCACACCGCACTGCTCAAAAGCGAGGCTGCGCTTGCGGAAATTCGCGAATTTATCGCCAAGCCAGGACACTGAGCGAGTTAATCATTTCGCTACCCAACGAGGTCCTCAACCCGCCAGTCCCTATCGAAGGCGTGGAGGTGCGGCACGGCCAGCCGGGGCGCCTTGCCGTGAGCGACAAGGACATTTCGCTCGATGTGCGGGTGCGTCTGCAAAACGACGAGCCAGACCTGGCACTCTGGGGTAGATAGGTATTCACGTCGGACCGACTAGCTCTCCCTGTTGAACCACGCCCGGAAAACCACGGACCCCAGAATGGCCACCGCACCCACATCACCCTCCCCAACCGAGCGTATGCCTGTCATCTATCTTCCGCACGGAGGAGGTCCTTGGCCGTTTGTGGAAATGGGAATGCGCGCGCGCGGTGGCATGGATGAGCTCACCGCTTATCTGCAAAGCGTAGGTTCCGTTCCGCCAATGAAGCCAAAAGGGTTGTTGGTGGTGTCGGCACATTGGGAAGAACCCGTGCCAAGTGTGATGACGCACCCGAATCCGCCCATGCTCTACGATTATTACGGGTTTCCACCGGCATCCTATGAAATTCAGTGGCCGGCTCCGGGTGCTCCGGCTCTGGCTGCGCGTGTGCAGGCGTTGCTCGGCGAGGCTGGCATGCAATCCAAAGCGGACGCCGCGCGCGGATTCGATCATGGAACATTTGTGCCGCTGAAGCTCGCCTACCCCGAGCCGAATATCCCCACCACGCAGCTTTCCTTGAAGGCAGGCTTAGATCCCGCGGAACATTTAGCCATTGGGCGCGCGCTTTCACCCTTGCGCGATGAAGGCGTATTCATCATTGGCAGCGGCTCCAGCTTTCACAACCTTCGAGATTACATGGCATCTAAAGGAGGCCCTGCATCGGAGACGTTCGATGCGTGGCTGAGCGATGTAGCTGTTCGTTCTCCAGCCGAGCGCGATGAACTGCTCAAAGCTTGGGCCAAAGCGCCCGCCGCGCGCGCTGCACATCCGCGCGAAGAGCATCTCCTGCCTCTCATGGTAATCGCAGGCGCGGCCGGGCAAGATATCGGCACGGTGGCGTACAGCGAGCTTTTCTGGGGAGCGCGCCTTTCGGCGTACCACTTCGGTTGATCGATTCGTCCGCCGGTCGCTACGCGAAACGGCAATGTGCGATCAGAAACGAGCAGCTGCTCCACCCGGTGTATTGCGCCGCGCCTGATAAAGAACGTAAGTAACGCTCTCTGAGAGATAGCAGCTAGGGGAGTTGCCCCGGACATTCCATCCGGCACTCTGTTCCGCCAAGTGCGATAGAAATACTTAGCATGCTAAGATTCTCATTTAACTTGCGAAGGGCACATCGCCTCTCCGTGCGTGTGACGCCGTGAGCTGCTTTCCGTTCGTGTGACCCGCGAGCTAGGATTCGCTCCGCTGACCATACTTCTCACACTTACTCAGCCCGCCGACGGCACCTTCCTCGGCATCCGAAATAAGGACTAAACCCTAACGCACCCGCTCCGCTCACGCGAAGCGTGAGCTGTAGCTCGGGCGCTAGGATTCGAACCTAGATAAAGGGATTCAAAGTCCCTTGTCCTACCTTTAGACGACGCCCGAAAAAAGCGCGCGGAGCCTAGCAGACCGCCGCCAAGTTCAACACAATTCTTGCAGAAGCCGCTCGGCTGCCGTTTTTGCCTGGCGAATACAGTCCGGAATGCCCACCCCCTCGTAGGCTGCCCCCGCGAGCTCAAGGCGCCCGAGCCGAGAAGCGTGGGCTCGAATCCGGGCAAGGCGGCCCATGTGCCCCACCACGGGCTGTGGATTGGAATTCATATAACGGAAGACCTTTGAGAAAAGCGGTGTACCAAGAGGCCCCATCAGGCGCTCCAGCTCTGATAAGGCCACGCCCTCAAGTTCAGCATCGGCAGCCCCTGCGAGCTTCACGGTTCCGCGACTACCCCCCAAAAACGCCCGCACCAACGCTTTGCCAGGAGGCGCCCGATGCTCCCATTTGCTGGACACCCAAGTGCCCGCCAAAATCTCCGCCTCACCTTTCGGCGCAATAAACCCAAGGCCATCGAGCGGATGCGCAACATCCTCTTGGTTCAGCGCAAAGAAAACTGTGGCTGTTGAAACGTACGGAATAGACGAAAGCTCCTCTGCCAACTCTCGTTGAGCGAGCAGCTTGGCCGCCACACGTGCGGGAGCTGCCAAGAGTATCGCGTCCACATCGCAAGGTTCTCGAACGGGTGCTTCGCTCGAATTACCCGAAAACTGTAGCTGCCAGCGCTTTCCAGGAAGCTGCAAAAGCCGCTCTACGCGCGCTCCCACATGCACATCCTCGGGGCGAAGGCTCCTGTGCAAAGCCGCAATCAAGCTGCCCATTCCGCCCTCCAACGAGTAGAAAGGGCTAGGGGCGGCGGCCTCCGCGCGCGTGAGCCATTGGAAGATTTCTTGGGGTGAAAGCTGGCCCAAGGTTTGCGCGCCGGCACGGTCCGGGGGCTTTTGCGACAGCAGCATTCCCAAGATAACACTGCGATATTTCGCCTCCAGCTCAGCCAATTGCGGAAAGGTGGAACGCAGGCTCAGCTGCCCAACGTCACCCGCATAAATGCCCCCGAGGAGCGGCCCCGCAATCTTATCGGCCACTTCTTGGCCAAATCGACGCGCCACGAAGCCTTCTATGGATTCATCGTCGTCGGGTGCGCTTTCCCGGGCATCCAACATCAAATCACCCAAAATTCGGAGCTTACCGAGCCAACTCAAGATGGGCGTCTTTAGCATCGGTGAAATGCGCGTGGGAATAGCGAGCGCCATCCCGCCGGGCATTAATTCCAGCCGGCCCTGGTGCGCAATATAGACTTTTCGCGCCTCCGGGCGGGTGGTGATGAGCTTTGGGGCTAGCCCCAATTCACGACACAAGTTCACGGCGTAAGGCTTCGTACGCAGGAAGGAATCTGGCCCACCGTCGATCACGAAGCCGTCGCGTTCTTCCGTAATAATGTTACCGCCCAGGCGAGTATTGGACTCGAAGAGCTGTACGCGATGTTCCGGGCTCTGCTGCTTCAGGTAATACGCAGCGGCTAAACCCGTGATGCCCCCGCCGATCACGGCAATGGACTTGGGCGACACGCTTAGGCCCCGCGTTTCCCAAACTCGTGCACCCAGCGCGCGACCTTCTGCACCTTCTCCAAAGACATTTCCGGCAAAATTCCATGCCCCAGATTGAAAATGTGGCCGGCGGCGCCGCGCCCTTGCTCCACTACGCCCTGCACGCGCCGCTTCAAAAGCTCATCGTCCGCAAACATCAGCAAAGGGTCCAGGTTGCCCTGGAGCGCCACGCCAGGTAAACGTTCAATCGCTTGCGAGAGAGGAGTGCGCCAATCTACGCCAATCACGGTACCACCCGCTTCGCGCTGTAGCTCAAGGAGCGAACCCGTTCCCGTTCCAAAGTGAATCACGGGCACATTGGCCGTTTCCACACTTTTCAAGATGTGCTGAACATGAGGCAAAATATACTCCCGGTAATCCTCCGGGCCGAGCGCACCCACCCAAGAATCAAAGAGCTGCACAGCTTGCGCACCGGCTGCGATTTGGGCGTGCAAATAACGGCGCACCACCTCAGAGAATTTCTCCATGAGTGCATGCCAGGTGGCAGGCTCGTTGTACATCATACATTTGGTGAGCGTATAATGCGTGCTCTTGCCACCTTCGATCAGGTAACTTGCGAGGGTGAAGGGCGCGCCAGCAAAGCCAATGAGCGGAGTTTTGCCGTCAAGCTCTCGGCGAATTAGCCGAATGGCCTCCAACACGTAGCCGAGGCCTTCTTCGGGTTCGATCACTCGCAAGCGATCGACACCCTCCCGATCGCGCACCGGACTATGAATCACGGGGCCTTCGCCAGCCGCGAACTCAAAGGGCGCACCCATGGGCTCTAACGGCAGCAAGATATCGGCAAAAAGAATCGCGGCATCCACCTCCAAAGCCTTCACTGGCTGGAGCGTGACCTCGGTGGCAAGCTCGGGATTTTTGCAGATCTCAAGCAGCGTCCGCTTCTTACGGATCTCGCGGTACTCGGCCATATAGCGGCCGGCTTGTCGCATGAACCAAACGGGAGTTGTATCCACCGGCTCTCGCCGGGCTGCACGAAGGAAGCGATCCCACATGGGCTAGAAACTAGCCCTCTTTGCCGCTGCCTGACACCACTAGTGGAGACTTTTTGTGGGTGTCCATGTTGTCGAGCGGCCCTACCGAGGGAAACAGCTCTGGGGCAGCACCCTTGTGCGGTGCCTTTTCGCCCGCGGCCTGCCTCTGCTTCATCTCGTATTTGGACGGGCACTTGGCCATGATGTGGTCCGCTGCGAAATAGCCCTCGGGCGAGAGCTTGCCCGTCGCCGTCACCTCGACGTCCATCTCCGGCAGGTCCCGGAAAGTGTCGGGGATCACGCAGCCTCCAAAGCGCACGGGCAGCTTGGGGCCATCCTTCTCGTAAAGTACGAAACGGTATTCGCAGGGCTCCTTCCCGCGCGTTGCAAGGTTCGAAACCAGAGTGCCCTTCACGAGCATCCCTTTCAAGTTCACGGTGCGATCCTTGAGGCGCTCCTTATCGCGGAAAAACTCGCTCACGGTCTTGGAGTAGGCTGCTGAATCATCCACGTTGTTGAGCACAAGGGTGAGAACGCCGCCAGCTGCTACCAACAGGCCCAAGAGCAACCCCAGATTACCTTTGGAAGCTGGCTTCCTCACCCCCTCCGGCCGCGACTGAACGGGAGCCACCATCGGCTCGGTTGCCGCCTGCTCTTCGGAGTCTTTGAGCGCCTGCAAAAGCTCGTCGTCTACATGTGCCATGGCCCGCCTAGCGTAGCCCCGGGTGCCCAGTTGGTCCACTCAAGGGCCAGAATCTGCACATTCGGCCCCACACCCTCACCCGCTGCGCGAGTTCTGCGCTAAGCGTTGCCCTGAACCTTTCTCTGACTATGAGCGACCTCGACTTTCTGCGACTCGACCGGGACCTCCGCCTCACGGTGCGGCGCTGGCAAACTTTCCAGCGTGATTTAAGAAATGGAGAGGAGGCGTTCGATCCGTTCGAGGCCACTCGTTGGGTTTCCACCCGGGAAACCTTTCTGGCAGCAAGCAGTGCGCCAGATGATCCGGTGCTCGCTGCGGCCCGCCGCTGGATCTATCGCCTAGCGGAGCAGCGCATCAATCAATACACCCTCCTGCAAATTGAGCACGGCTACCGATCGACACCGTTCGTGTTCGACGAACCGGAACACAACCGCCTTTCGCTTCAGCAGATCTTTCACCAGATCTTACTGGATGATCCCAGGCGCCTAAGTTGGGTGCATACCTTTGCCCGTTTGAGTGGAGACTTATCAGCGGCGCACCTCAGAGTGTGGGAACGACGCCGTGAAGTAGCGATCCGAATGGGCCTAACATCGCCGGCCGAGATTGAAGGTTGTTGCCCGGACTTGGAAAAGCACGCCGAAGATTGGTTGAATGTGACCCAACGTATTTGGGAAGTGTTTCGGAAACCTCGCTACTCTGAATACGTGAACGCCACGCTGGGCAAAAAAGCGGATGCTGGCTGGCCCGTCCGCCTTACTAGCGACGCCCTCTTGGATTGGTTCCGAAAAGGGCATCTGTTCACTTCGCTTAACCTGGACCCTGGCCCACTGCCGAGAGCCTACGGAGCTTCAAGCTATTTGCGAGGCATGGCACGCTTGGGCTCAGCCTGGGTGGACGCCACAGCTCCCACGAACCAACCGTTCGTTATTGCGCACGATCCGTACGGGCTCAAGCGGAGAACCTACGGCGCCATGTTTGGCCTGCTCTTGAGCACACCCGCCTTCCTACAGCAAACGCTTTCGCTCGGAAAACGCGACATCCACGTGCACCGGCAAGTGCTCGGCCTCACACTTTTGGCATATAGCCGAGCCGCGGCTTTGCGCATCCTTTTGCGGCCCCTGGCCCAACAGGGCCCACGGGTACTTGGGAGCAAAATTGAGGATCTCACCTTCCACACGCTAGGCTTCCCGCTCAAGCTCCAGAACTTCGGAGCTTCCCTGCGCCTCAACGTGGATGACGCTCAGCGCTTCTCTGGGCTATTTTTGGGGCACACGCGGCTCATGCAAATGATTGAAACCCACAACGACGACTTCTTTCGCAACCCCAAGGCGATCGATCAGTTGCGCTCGGAAGCTCCGCGCATGCCTGAAACAGAAACACCGAGCGAAGCGATTGAAGCGGGAGCCGCACAGCTAGAGCGCTGGATTTCCGACGCGCTCGATTGAGCCCTCAAAAAGACTCGGTGGGTGACGATGCGAGCCCACTGGACTCAAGAAAATACGTAAACGTTGCCATGAAAGCCGTGGAGGTGTCCCCACTCACCACGCGACGGCCAGCGATGTCTATCCCGATCGACGTATCTAAATAACCAACCCCCGCTGCGACGGCGTGGCTCCTTGCACCTTCGTCGTAACGGTAACCTGCGCGCACTGGGAAGTTATCACCCAAGAGGGCCTCCACACCCAACGCTGGGCGCAGCGTTGTTTTCTGCCAGGTGGTAAAATCAAAAGTAAGATCCGCTCCCACGGCCACGTTGGGAAGCGAAAGCCCGAGCGCCAAAGAAGCACTCGTGGGCATAAAACCGTTGTCCGGATTGTTGATATTCATTCCCACGGCTGCGATGGAAAATTCCGGCGTCAACTTCACCGTGGCTCCTGCGTCTAAACCAAGATCACTCACTATGGGATCTGCACCCAATCCCGAGGATGCAAGGCTCACTCCGAGTGGCCCCTGGCCGAGCTGTTTTAGCTTCAAATAGCGGCCACCCACGCCAATTGCTAGGCTATCCGAAACTGGCGCAGCAATAGCAAGGCGAGCATCCATGTAGTCGCGGTTGATGCCCTCCGTATCCTGGCGGGACCAATTGAGGCCGAGCCCAGCGCCGATGGATCCATTAGTTACCGAGTCCACCGCCGCGAGGCCGAGTGTCCGGCGCTGCGCCTCCGGCGTGTGAAGTTCGAGCAGCCCAGCTATATGGTAAACGCGGGTGGCGACGATGTTGGCGGGGTTGGAATACAAGGCACTCGCAGAGTTCGACAAAGCACGCTGTGATTGAGCGGTCCCTGCAATGCGCGCGGTCTCAACCTCGCCATAGTTGTAGCCAACTTCGGGAGGCAGCTTGCTCGGTTCGGCGTGTCCCTGCTCCACACCAAACCCAATTGCCAAGAGCCACAGTGCACCCGTCGTGAGCGGCCTCAGTCGCCCGTGGACTCTTTGGAACGGCCTTCCGCTCAATGCGCTCTCAGCTGAGCGGCAGCCCCGCGTTTCTGTCCAAAGCCGGACGAACTTCGGCAGGGGGCTGACACGCGCGCTCTTCATCATGCCGCGCATCGGAAGCATCGAACGCTCTCGCTAGCAACCGAAAACTTATTGGTAGCGCGGCCGGTTCCCAAACGCGGCATTGTTGAACGCACAGCAACACACGGGCCAACAAAAATGCATCTCGCGGATGACTTACGCTTGACGCACCAAACCCCGAGCATTTGCTCTCGGAAGCGCGTTGCCACTTCAAGAGGGCTGATTTCACGGTGCTCCGGAAGTGTGATCCGCGGCGTGCTTGCTCACGCATCCACGAGTCGTGGTGAGCTCAATTTTTCTGTGACACGTTTGTGCCGTCTTTGTTCGAGAGAGACATACGAAGAGCGATCGTCGGGCTTGCGGTTCTTGGTGAAGGAGTGGTACTCGCCAGCGCTTCCTGGATTGGTTCTTTCCACAAACAGTGGGGCGTCTGGGACCCAGGCTGCAACATTATTACGTGCTCGTGAGGGAGCGGATTCGTGTCCCGTTCCCTTTTGAAAACATAGGGGTTTTCTACTAGTGGCTCTCGAATTGCCGTCGCTTCTCCGTTCTTCTCCCGCGCACTCATCGGTGTTCCAGGCAATGTGGGCGCAGGCTGTGGACCACACGCGCAAACGTTCACCCGCGTCGTTTGAGCAGTGGTTCTCAAGTGTGCAGTTCCAGGCGTTCGATGGTGAACGTCTTGAGCTCGTTGCGCGCAATGAGTTCGTTATGGATTGGGTGAAGGCTCACTTCCTTCCCGCGCTGCAAGGCGAGCTTGAGCGCTTGGCAGCCGCACCAGTCCAGGTGGTCTGGCAAATCCGCTCTGACATCCAAACCCCTGTGTGCGAAGCCCCTGCGGAAGTTTCTCATCCCCGCTCTGAGGCCGTTCCGAGTGGCAGCGGTAGCGTCCGGCCTAGGCCTCGAAGCGAGCGCCCAGCAAGCGCCCAGAGCGTCGCCGCGCGGGCGCGCTTGATGGCCACACTGATGCCGAAGTTCACCTTCCCGAACTTCGTAGTGGGGCCCTCCAATGAGCTCGCTTATGCAGCGGCCCTGGGCTCAGCTGGCGGTGGAGGGCCACGTTACAATCCGCTTTTCATTGCAGGCGGCACGGGTCTCGGCAAGACCCACTTGATGCACGCCATCGCCCACCGTGTGTTGGATCGCCAGCCTGAGGCTCGCATCGTTTACGTATCTGCCGAGCACTTCACCAACGAATTCATCGAGGCCCTCCAGAACCACCGAATGGATGAGTTCCGCGCACGCTATCGCAGTGATTGCGATTTGCTACTGCTCGACGACATTCAGTTTCTCGCAGGGCGCGAACAAACCCAGGAAGAATTCTTCCACACGTTCAACGCGCTCCGCGATGCGGACAAGCCCATCGTGGTTACCAGCGATAAATATCCGCAGCAGCTTCAGCGCATGCCCGAGCGTCTCGTCTCGCGTTTCACCTCGGGCCTAGTTGCAGATATTCAGATCCCTCAGCTCGAAACCCGCGTCGCCATCGTACGGAAGAAGGCAGAGCTGGAAAATATCACGATTACCGACGAAATAGCGGTGGCGCTGGCGCAAACGATTCAGAGCAACGTGCGTGAGCTCGAAGGGGTGCTGATTCGTCTGGCCGCCAAATCATCGCTCACCGGGCAGCCGATCGATCTGGCATTTATGCAGCGGGAAATTTCCGTTGTAGCTCCGCAGCGTCCTGATTTGCTGAGCGTCAGCGACATTCAGAAGGCCGTGTGTCACCACTTCCGGCTGAGCAATACGGATCTGCTCGGCAAAGATCGCCACAAGAGCGTCGCCTTTGCCCGCCAGGTTGCCATGTACCTATGCCGGCAGCGGCTACGGTCGAGCTTCCCCGAGCTTGGGCGTGCGTTCGGCGATCGCGACCACACCACTGTCATGAGCGCCGTGCGCAAGGTGGAGTCGCTGCGGGGAACAGATCCGCAGGTGAAGGCTCACCTCGAAGAGCTAGAGCGCAGGCTGGCTTCCTCGGACAGCTGACCGTTTTTGAGCCGCAGCAGAGGGCGCTCCGGGGTTTGGGGGAGGCCCGAGCCGTAGGTCACAATGCTGGAACTTGCCTGAAATCTGACAAGCTCCGTGCGGTGGGGTATAAGTGAGGCATGAGCACGTCGCTCCGCCACCTCCACCGTTTCATGACCTCACGCTCGAAGGTGAGGCTCGAAGACGGGCGCGTGGGCTCGATCGTACGGGTAGACACCTCTTTTCCGTCCAACGAGACGACGGTAACACTGTGGACGGGTACTCCGGCCGGCCCCGGCGTCGCCAAAGTCAGCCTCCGTCAGGTGGTGGGTGAAGAACCCACGCCTGGCGTAAAAAAAGTCGTCTAGGTGCTCGTCGCTGCGAGCCGGCACAAGCGGGCCCAGCGCTGATTGCCAAGGGCGTCGGCTGCTTGGAGAGCAAGGCTAAGCTCATCACGACCTCGGCTCGGCTGATCGGACTCAAGCAGCATTCGCCCCAGCAGGTACCTGGCAAGCACGGCATCGCCGGGCCAACCTTCGTCAGTAGCAACCTCAACGCCCTGCCGAAGTTGGCGCTCAGCTTCCACCCCGTCTCGCTGGCCATCGAGGTACGCAAGCAGCAAGCGGCTTGCGTTGATGAGTCGCTCGGAGCCCGTCTGCGACGCCACAAGAGCCGCGCGGCTACAAGTGGCGAAGCACTTGGGCAGATCATTTGCCAGCAAAAGCGCGACCCCTTCGTCGTGCAGCGATTGGGCCAATTCGGACAAGATACCGGCGCTCTCTGCAAGCCCCACCGCACGCGCCGCTGCCACTGCCGCAGCGGCGTCGTCACCTTGGCAGGCCAAGAGAAAAGCTCGAGAGCGCGCACGCTGGCAGGCTTCGAGTGTTCCAACCTTTGGGGCAAGCGCCTCAGCTTCGGCCAACGTGGCGAGGGCACGCGAATGTTCGCCTGCGCCCGCAAGCGCTTGTGCCAGCGTCACCAACACTCGGTGTTGGTCGCTCGTAGAGCCCTGCCCGAACTCGGCTGTTCGTTCGAGGGCCCGCACGGCCCTCGGGAATTGGCCGAGCTGAGCCGCCAGCGTCGCCTCTAGCGTTAACGCGCGACGCACCAAGCCAGGCAGACCGTCGGCTCGGGCAACCACCACGCCCAGCACCGATTCCGCCTCACGGAAACGGTGCAACTCCGACAGCGCTTCGGCCGCGTCGAGCGCCGCCTTGAGGCGTGACGGATCGGTTGTGTTCTGCTGCAACAGGAGCTCCGCCGAGGCGACTAGTGCGGGAGCAAGTTCGGGGAAGGAGCTTCGCGAAACGCAGAGCAGCAAGGCCGACACCCAGCTTGCCACGCGCTCAATGTCCTCACCATCCGACGCCGTCAACCCAAGCGCCCGGCTAAGGTGCCATGCGGCTTGCTCGAGCAGCCCACAATGGACCAGGTTGAGGCCGTGTTCGCCATAAGCCAGGCGCGCCTCGTCGCGCTTGCCAGCTGCATCCAAATGTTGCGCCACGCGCGCCCCAGCTTCGAAGCCTAAACCGCCCAGAAGGCCCTGATAATAGCGAGCGGCCCGCTCATGCAGCTTCTGCCAGTGCGCGCGCTCGGTAGCGACGGCCACCACCTCAGCCAACACCTGCACCGCAATGGCCACTGTGCCGGGCGAAAGCCTCTGCAGCATCCCGCGGACTTCAAGATCATCTACCACAGATGCTACTTCCGCGAGCGATAACTCACTCACAGTTGAGATTGCAGCCAAGGCCACGGGCTCATCCAGCACGACCACCGCCGTGAGCACGGCCCGCTCGGCTTCGCTCAAAGCCAGAAGCCGCGCCTCTAAGAACTCGCGGAGCGAACGCACCTCCGCATCAAAGGGAACCGAGAACTTGACGCTATGTTCGTCCAGCGTCTGGATAGCCCCTCGTTCAATGCCTTCACGCAACAGTTCGATGGCCACCATCGGATGCCCCGCGCTCTGCTCGATAACAAATTCAACGAGCTCGTCCGGAACGTTCGCAACGCCTGTGCCGAATTGCACCAGCCGAGTAATGTCCTCGCTAAGGAGCGTACCCAGCGAAAATTCGGAATATCCCGGTATTTCCCGCAGAAAACCCACACTTCCAGCGCGGCCCGCAAATACCAAAAGAGTGCGCGAGTGCTTCAAACGCGCTACTACGCTCCCTAAAAGGTCTGCGCTTTGGACGTCTAAGTGTTCGGCGCGATCAAAGGCAAAGAGATGTGGGCGCTCCAAAGAGAGGCTATGCATCATCTTGGCCATGCCACCTTCGAGAAACGCCGGATTGAACTGGGCCGTGGCGAGCGAGCGCGCCCCCAGAGCTATCAACACACTCTGGATCTCGTCCTCACCCAGACCAAGTGTGCGCAACCGGGGCTGAACCACTGAAGTCCAATCGCCCACGTCGTTTTCGCGTACGCCACAAAGCTTTCGCAACATGTCCCCCACCGCAGAATAGGGTACCGTGCTCGAGTTGGCGCGGCAATTGACCATGTAGAAGCCGACGTTCACCGTGCCCTTCTTAAGACGTCGGCGCATTTCGCGCAGGAGTCGGGATTTGCCGATGCCCCCTTCACCCACAACCCCTACCGCCGAGGGAGTACCGCGCACGGCCTGTACCAAACGATTCCCAAGTTCCCCGAGCTCACTCTTTCGTCCAACAAAACGGGTAGCGCTATGAAGCGGGCGCAACTGCCCCACCAACCAAACGCCCGCATCAGGCTCTAACGTTTCGAGCTCGAACCAGGTTTGCAGGTAGGTAGCAACGCCAGCGCTCACGCCAAGACGCCCTGAAGACGAAGATGAGAGCGAGCGCGTGGAAGCAAACACCAGGCGGCGCTTTTCGTCATCGACGATTGAAGCATCTGCATTCAGGTTCACCTCTCCGAGATCCAGCCCAGCGCTCAACGTGGGATCCAGCTTGGCCCCACGAGTGAGGATCTCAAGCGCGGTCCGAGCAGCAAGGGTTGTGGCCAGCACTGGGTCTTGGCCCTGTAGAAAATACGCCTCAAGCTCACGTGAAGAATGAGTCACCACGGTTGCGCCGTGCCGAGCTAGCCACTCCTCAGCCAACTCCCGCACAACTTCGAGCCCAGAGCCATTCCCAAGCCGGAGAGAAAGCGCAGCAACTCCCTGACCCACAAAGGGTGCTGACGCCGAAAGTGCGGGAGGAAGGGGCGTCGAGCCTGCCGCGCTAATTCGCGGTGGAAGGGATTCACCCACGTACGCCAATGCACCTTCAAAGAGCGTCGGCGGATTCGTGAGCGGGGTGGTTCGGCTCTTTTCGACGAATTCTGCCAAAGCGTCGGCGTTGAGCGGAGCTCGAATCGCGTAGGCGTGCTCCATCAAGGCCTCGTAGAAGCCCGCTGCGGAGAGCGATAAAGGAGGTATGGCCGCTAGGAGTGCGCGCACAGCTTCACCCGTCACTTCACGCTCTGAAGGAGGGGCACTCTCGTCCTGAACGCTTCTGGGGGCTTCAAGAATATCCAGCAAGAGCTGCCCGAGGGAGCGGAGATCATCAGCCGCTGATGCGCCAGAAGATTCCGCAGCCAGAACCAAACCGAAGTCACTCAGCTTCACCTCGCCGTCCCAACTTAACAGTATATTGTTGGGTGTGAGAGCCCCGTGAACAACGCCATGCGGCAAACCGCCCTCATCCCGACACCGGTGGGCGTGATCCAAACCTTTGGCAACCTCGGTGGCTACAAATAAGGCCACCCGGGCAGGCAAGCCCGTCCCCGAAATGCGGCAACGTTCAAGCACCGCGGAGAGGGTCACGCCCGGAACGTATTCTGTCGCGAGGTAGTGGCTTGTTTTCGCGCCATCCACCACGTCCCCCATATCAAACACCTGAGCCACATTGGCGTGGCTCAGGCGCATCGAGCGCCGAGCGGCGTGAAGCACCGCTGTTAGCCGCGCCGGATCTTCGGCTACTTCTGGCAAAATCCGCTTGATAACGAGGGCCTTTTCGAAACCCTCGACGCCAAAACTCTTCGCCTTGAAAGCCTCGGCAACGCGACCGCGACCGATAGGAGCGGTTAGCTGGTAGCGTCCGTAGTCGACCACGTGCGGTTACTCAGGCTCCCGGCTCGCCGTACATCGCTTCCGCGAGCTCAAACGTCGCATTCTCAAGCCGTGCGTACGCCTCTCGGACAAGCGTGAGATCCGCGCCTGAGTCCAGCATCTGGCGCAACCGCTCCATGTCTTTGCGCACCGGCTCGCATTTATCGCCAAGCAGATCACTGTAAGCATCTAGCGCTTGCTCAGTGGTGTAGATGAGCGTTTCGGATTGGTTCTTGATCTCCGCCAGATCGCGCCGGAGTTGGTCGGTCTCCTTGAACTTATCCCCCTCACTCACCAATTGCTCCACTTCAGCTTCAGAGAGGCCACTTGTGGGGCGCACCTTGATTTCCTGAGATTTTTGGGTGCCGAGGTCCGTCGCCTTCACAGACAAAATGCCGTTCGCATCCACCTGGAACTTCACTTCGATCTTGGGCACTCCGCGCGGCGCCGGTGGGATGCCCGTGAGCTCGAATTGCGCGAGGCTACGATTATCTACCGCCATCTCACGCTCGCCCTGGAGTACGTGAATCGGAACAAAGTGCTGATTATCGACGCTCGTAGTGAATATCTCGCTCTGCTCCGTCGGTACGGTAGTGTTGCGTGGAATAAGCCGGGTGAAAACGCCACCTCCGGTTTCGACACCAATCGAAAGCGGTGTTACATCGAGCAGCAATACTTCGTCGATTACCCCGGAAAGGGCAGCACCTTGAATCGCGGCCCCAACGGCTACTACTTCGTCTGGGTCGACCTCTTTGCTCGGCTCCCGCTGAAAAAGCTCCTTTACGGCCTTCTGCACCGCGGGCATGCGCGTCATGCCCCCCACCAAGACCACTTGGTCAACATCTTTGGGCGCGAAGCCCACGTCTTTCAGCACTTGGCGACACGCAACCAAGGTACGCTCCACAAGATCACGCGTGAGCGTTTCGAGCTCATTGCGCTTCAGGGTGCGCTCAAGATGCAAGGGCCCAGTTGGCCCGGAAGCAATGAACGGAATATTGATTTCCGTTTCAAGCGACGAGCTAAGTTCGTGTTTCGCCTTCTCGGCGGCTTCGCGCAGGCGCTGCAGCGCCATGCGATCAGCGCTGAGATCGAAGTTGTTGGCTGCTTTGAACTCTTCCAGAAGCTTTTCGATCACCCGGTTGTCGAAGTCTTCGCCGCCTAGGTGGGTGTCGCCGCCTGTGCCTTTGACGTTGAAAACACCACCTGAAATCTCCAATATCGAGATATCGAACGTGCCACCGCCAAGATCGTACACGGCAACCTTCTCGGCTTTGGATTTGTCCAAGCCGTAGGCAACCGCCGCAGCTGTCGGCTCGTTGATGATGCGCTTCACGTCAAGCCCCGCCACGGCTCCGGCGTCTTTGGTGGCCTGGCGCTGGGCATCATCGAAGTAGGCGGGAACAGTGATGATGGCTTCGGTGATGGGCTCACCCAAGTAGCGCTCCGCAACCTGCTTGAGCGACGCCAGCACTACAGAAGAAACTTCTGGAGGCGACATCGGCTTGCCATTTAGCTTTACCCAAGCGTCGCCGTTTTCATGCGCCATCACTTGGTAGGCCACGATACCCGCTTGATGGGTAACGTCCGCATCGGTGAACTTCCTGCCCATCAAACGCTTCACCGCGTGGATCGTGTTTTCTGGGTTAGTGGTGGCTTGGCGTTTGGCAACTTGCCCCACCAAGCGCTCGCCCTTCGCCGAAAACGCAACTACTGAAGGAGTCGTGCGTGCGCCTTCAGCATTGGGGATCACCTTAACGTCCAGCTCACCCGCCGCTGTCGTCCCCACCACGACCGCAACACACGAGTTGGTGGTGCCAAGGTCGATGCCGATCACCTTTCCCATAATGACCCAGTAAGATAGCCCGAGGACCACCGGGTGCTAAGCGCCCTAGCACACCCGGCCCGGTGACCGCGTGCGTTATGCGTCTGACTCAGACGTTTGGGCGGGAGCAGAAACGGGAGCCTTGGCGACAACTACCAGCGCCGGACGAATCACGCGATCATTCATGCGATAGCCCGCCTGCGCCTCGGCAGCCACAACGCCGGGGGGATACTCCGCCGTCTCGATATGCTGAATCGCTTCGTGAAGGGCAGGATCAAAAGCCTGACCGACTCCAACCAGCCGCTCCACCCCGAGCTTGCTGAGCGCATCCTGGAACTGGCGCATCACCATTTGAAGGCCATCTAGCAACGCTTTCACGTCCGTGGCGGACCCAGCATGAGCCGCCGCACGTTCCAGGTTATCGAACACAGGCAACAAGTCGCGCAGCTGATCTTCGCGGACCTTCCGCTCAGCATCCATGATGTCGCGACGAGAACGTTTTCTAAAGTTGTCGAAATCGGCCGCCACCCGCAAAAGCTGGTCCTTTAGCCGGGCTTGTTCGGCACGAGCTACCTCAAGCGGATCTGGCTGCGCTTCTTGGGGTGCGCCTTCGGCATCAGAGGTGGTGGTATCGAGGTCGGTAGCAGATGTGTCTGTCACGGTGGCGGCTCAGTATAGTAGTTTGACCCCCCTTGCCAATCTTCAGAATCTCCCGGGAAAAACGGCATCGGGCGGAGCATCCCGACAGCGGGCTTGCCTCAGTGCCGTGAGCACCCCGCCGGTGGAGCGGCGATCCCCACTTCCTGGGGCGGGATTCGGACTGAACCAATTATCCACCCCAACCGGGATCTGGAAGAAATTGTGGCTTGAACCGAGCGCCGTACGCTCCGGCTCACCCGCAATGGTTCGTCCGTAGTGCGTCATCTCCAGCCAGAAGCAGTAACCATCCGCAACTGGCACGTAAAGGTGCTCCTCGGCCACTTTTACACGCACCCGGCGCGCGTCCACCACCTTGCCTGAAAGGGCTCGTGCTTCGATGGCGCGTTCCCCAAGGCGAACTCTCAACTTAACCCCTGCGTCGGGGTGTTCGAGACTTGTAGGCTCCACACGGGCGAGCATGGCGCCGTCCACCCACACACTCACAGGTTCATCCCCCAAGTTTAAGATGCGCACCGGCGGGTGATACAACCAGTACAAGAACGGTGACACCACGAGCACACAGACCGCGCCAGATGCTACCCAAAGCGAAGGGCGCTCCACGCTCGACCTCGGCACGAGCACGCCCGCCTTCTCAGCCGCAACCATTTCCGCGAAAGCTGCATTCGAAAACACCAGCTCTCCGTTTTGATTGAAAAACGCGGCCGCCCCCCAACTGGTGTGCCCCTCTGGCACCTCGGGCTGCCAAAGCCGAAGCACAGCGCTCGGTAGAAGTGCACCCACCACAGAAGCAAGCCACACCCAAGCGCTCGACCAACCCACTGCCAAGGGCAAGAGCACCGAGAGCCCCAGCGCGAGCACCACCGAGGCGAGCGCCGCGGCGAGCACACGTGTCGAGGCAAGAGTGCGATGTCCCAAACACGCATCACAGTAAGGCGCTACAAATGCCGAGCCGCCACGCACCGAGCGTTCGGCGCGCGCCAGGGTAGCGGGCGCCAAACAACACGCGCACACCGACGGCGCTACAAGCTCTGGCGCGCAATCGGCCAGGGCCCACCCAACACCCGGCTTTTGCTCTGACGAATCGTTGGGGGAAGTCGGGGTCATCGATGCATTCGGGCGAGGGCTCGAAAAGCCCAAAACGGTACGCCCAAAGGCGAGTCTGGCCAAAAGCGGGGACTCCCGCAATAGTGTCGAGCGTGAGCGCCCAGTCAGAAGTTTTGTTGAATGATCCCCAAAAACAAGCGGTGCTCCACGGCCATGGCCCGCTCATCATCTTTGCCGGCGCGGGGAGCGGCAAAACACGCACGCTTATCTACCGCATCGCAAACCTCCTCAGCACGCACCGAGTGCCCCCGTATCGCATTTTGGCCGTCACGTTCACCAACAAAGCCGCCGGCGAGATGCGGGCACGGTTGGATAGCCTGGCCGGGCCCGAGATAACACGGGACCTCTGGATCGGAACTTTTCACTCCGTCTGCGCCAAGCTCCTACGCCGCTACGCCGATCAAGTAGGCCTCACGCGCGATTACGTTATTTACGACGACTCGGATCAGAAAGCCGTGCTGACGCGAATCCTGAAGCGGCGCAGCCTCGACGATAAAGAATACCCACCAAAAGTGGTGTTGGGAAAAATTGGCCATGAAAAGCGCGAAGGGAGAAGGGCACGGCACGCCCAGGATTTGGCCGAATCCGATAACACTCTAGCCGAGCTCTACGCCGACTATGAGCGAGCGCTGTTGCAGGCCAACGCCGTCGATTTCGAGGATCTGATCCTCTACATGACCGAGCTCGTGGAGAACACGGCCAACCCGGTGGCACAAGAGCTTCGTAGCCGTTTCGATTTTGTGTTGGTGGATGAATTCCAAGACACCAACATGATTCAATATCGCCTAATCCGTGCGCTTTCCGAACGCACACGCAATGTGTGTGTGGTGGGTGACGACGATCAGAGCATCTACGGCTGGCGCGGGGCCGATGTGCGGCTCATTCGCGGATTTCGGCGCGATTTCCCCGATGCTGAGGTGATCAAGCTCGAACAAAATTACCGTTCCAGCGCCAACATTGTGCGCGCCGCCATGGGCGTTATCGCACCCGCTCATCAGCGCGAAGAGAAGAACCTGTGGACGGCAGAGCCACCGGGCAACAAAGTGATAGTTCGCGCCCTCGGCGACGAACGCGAGGAAGCCCGAAGTGTGGCGGATTCGATCCGTCGAGCCACCGAGCACGGTACGGACCCAGCGGACATCGCCATTTTCTACCGCGTGCACGCCCAATCGCGCGTTATTGAAGACATGTTGCGCGGCTACAACATTCCCTACCAAATCATTGGGGGCATGAAATTCTTTGAGCGCGCGGAGGTGAAAGACCTCCTCAGCTACCTCCGGCTCATCGAGAACCCAAGAAGCGATACGGATCTTCTGCGTATCATCAATGTACCCGTCCGCGGCATTGGCAATAAAACAGTGGAACGCGTGCTCGACCTGGCGGGAGAAAATAGCGTGAGCGTGTACGAAGCGCTGCGCCTATCTGCCAAAGATGATGTTTTGGCGCGCGGAGCCAAGAAGAAGCTGGCTGAATTTTACGAGCTTCTGGAGGATTTTCGCGCCGATGCCCAAAAGCTTCTGCCGCACGAATTGGCTAACGCCATCTTGGATCGCACAGGCTACCGCTCCTCTCTGCAAGCCCAAGATTCCGCCGAAGCGGACGCCCGGCTCGGCAATATGGAAGAGCTTGTGGGCTCGCTTGCCGAATACGAAAAAGAAGTGGAGCAAAATGGAGAGCCACCCACTCTGAGCGGGTATCTAGAGCGCATCTCGCTCGTGGCTGCGGTAGATAATCTGCAAGCGGGCTCGCAAGTATCCCTAATGACGGTACACAGCGCCAAGGGCCTCGAATTTGACACCGTATTCGTGACAGGCCTGGAAGAAGAAGTGTTCCCCTACCGAGGCGTAGACGGTGAAAATTCCGAAGAGCTCGATGAAGAGCGCCGCCTGGCCTACGTGGCTTTAACCCGCGCTCGGCGAAACCTCATCTTAAGCCATGTGTCCGCGCGCATGTTGTTCGGCAGAACTCGCTACCTCGTAAAAAGCCGGTTTTTGGCGGACATCCCGAGCGATGTGGTGGAGCATCACGGCACAGGCCACTCCAGCTTTCGCCCGAATTACGGAAGCCCATATGCGGGTGACCGAGGCGGCTCCTACGACCACTACGAACGCCCCTCTTTGCCCACACGCACGCCACTCATGCCCGGCGAACGCATCATTGAGCGCGACGTTGACGACATCCCCGGGGACGACACGGGCGAACCCGTACACCCAGGCGATCGCGTTTTCCACAAACACTTCGGACGCGGCATCGTGCGCCGCGTAGAGCTTGGCTCCCAGCCGTTCATCACAGCAGAATTCCCAAAAGTGGGTACGAAGCGCGTAGCGGCTCAATATCTAGAGCGCGTCTGATTTGGGCTAGCTCATGGCCAGTGCAAATCGACTTTGCAGACCTTACCCAGCAAGATGCCCAGAGGTGCAAACGCTAACTTCGCCTCACGCTCCAACCGTGGCGCAGTTACGCCAGATTTTGGCGGACTCTCGCCCTTTACGCAGGCATCCCCGCACTTCATACTGACTTCAGCGAAGCGTGCGCATTGGTTGCGCAAACGCTGGAGTTACGCATGCTTATCTCGACCCTGCGCGCGCATCAGTGTATTTCAACGATTATCGCAGCAGGTGCGCTGGTACTGGGGTGTACCCAAGAGCCCGCTCCGAGAAATCACGCGCGGGCGAACTCCGCGACGCCAGGTGCAGGTGGGGCACCGTCAGGCGTGGGAGATACTGTAGGGGGTGGCTCTGTGCCGGGCGCAGGCGGTGCGACACCTGGCACAGGAGGCGCTTTAGTTCCTGTTGGCTGCGATGTACCCGTTCCACCACGGGCCCCACTCCGGCGCCTTACGCGCTTCGAGTATTCCAATACGGCACGTGATCTCTTCAACGATCTCACAGCACCTGGCAACCTGCTTCCGGGTGAACAATCAGGCAATGGCTTTGGCAATGACGCCGATAGCCAGTCGGTGTCGTCGTTGCTGGCGCAGCAGTACATCGCCGTAGCCGAAGATGTGGCGCAAAGGGCGACTGCTGCTACTCAGATCGCGCACCTCGCTCCGTGTGCTGCGGATCTTGTTGCCACGCCCAGCGCGGCAACAGAGCTTGAGTGCGTTCGCTCGCTCGCACAGTCCTTCGCTCCGCGCATCTATCGTCGCCAATTACTACAAGCTGAAGTGGACGACCTCGTTATTCTGTTCCAAGCGGTGAGATCTGGCGGCGAAGACTTTGCTCGGAGCCTCGCCGCAGTCTTAGAAGGGCTCCTTCTCTCCCCTGATTTTCTGTATCGCCCAGAGTTCGGTGTAGCCGTATCGGGGAGGCCGGACCTCTTGCGGCCCACGGGGAACGAAATGGCAACTCGCCTCGCCTACACCTATTGGGCCTCCACGCCTGACCCTGACCTTATTGCAGCAGCCGCACGCGGCGAACTTGACACCAAGGAGGGCGTACTCACGCATGCAACGCGCATGCTGAACGATCCGCGGTCGGACGTGAGCTTGCGCTACTTTTTTGATAACCAGCTGCCGATCTCAGGCCTCGCGGGCCTTACGCGAGATCCAGTCGCGTATCCGACGTTTACGCCTAGAATAGGTGAGCTCCTCCGGGAAGAAACGCTCACGTTCCTGAGGCACGTTATCTTCGAGGGTGATGGTCGGTTTGAATCAATTTTCACCGCACCCTACACGTTGGTGAACGCCGAGCTTGCAGCGTATTATGGCTACACCCCTGTAACGGGGGAGGCATTTCAGAAGGTACCTCTTGATGGCGTTCGGCGCTTGGGGCTGCTCACACAAGGCGGAGTCTTGGCGGGCACTGTGCACTCCAATCATACCAATCCCGTAAAGCGCGGTGCATTTCTGATGAAAGAGCTCTTGTGCCAACCAATTCCCCCGCCGAGCGCGGCGGTTGCGGCCTCCATCAAGCCGCCGGATCCCTACCAGGGAGCCACTGCAAGAGATCGCTTCCGAGCGCACTCCCAGGATCCCGGTTGCGCAGGCTGCCACTCGCTCATGGACCCAATCGGGCTTGCCCAGGAAAACATCGATGCCGTGGGCTTGTGGCGCGACACCGAAAATGGCGTCGCCATTGATGCTAGTGGTCAGGTACCCATCTTGGGTGCGCCTTTCAATGGCCCGGTTGAACTCGCCCAGCGGGTCGCTGCCACACCGGAAGTGAAGGCGTGCTTCGCCAGCCATTTCATGAATTACGCCTACGGCCGCACGTTGGGGGCGGCCGATCAGTGCACGCAAGCGTCGGTGCAAAACACATTTGTGCAGTCGAACTACGACATCAAATCCATGCTGACTGCCCTTTCTCAGTCAGATGCTTTTCTCTATCTCAGCGCGGTGAAGGAGTAACCTGAAAATGACCCGTTTTCGACTGAGCCGTAGAGCGGTGATGCGTGGCATGGGGTCGATCGCTGTAGCTCTACCTTGGCTTGAAGCCATGGGTGTGGAGCCAGCGCAGGCCCAAGCCGTGTTGCCTGCCAATCGCTTTCTAACGGTCTTTACGCCAGGTGGTGCACTGCAGGCTCCGCAGAACGGCAGCCAACGCTACTGGCCAACGGGAACCGAAACGGCGCCCGCTCTGAGCCCAATTTTGGCGCCGCTCGCTCCTGTTCAAGAGCGTCTCCTCACGATTCGCGGACTGAACCTTGCTTGTGCTCTTGGTGAGCAACACGGAGCTGGCATGAATGGCCTCTTAACGGGAGCAGAACTGGAGAACACTCCCAATGAGCACTCCGTGTTGCCTTCGATCGATCAGGTAATCGCAACGCGCATTTCAAAAGGCAAGAAAGCCAGAACGAGCCTGCAGTTTGCCATTCGTTGGGCTACCGGAGAGTCCGCTGGCAGGCTCGATTACATGAACTGCCTCAACTTCGAAGATGCCGCGGGCGCAGCGCAGATCCCGCCGAGCGTGGATCCAGTCGCGATCTACAATGACCTCTTCGGCCAGCTCGCACCGACGCCCGGTACCACCCCGGGACAACCGGACCAGCGCATACTGCGCAAGAAGTCGATCTTGGATTTCGTGGACAGAAAATTTGTGGCACTTGGTGCTCGCCTGGGCACAGCGGATCGCGCCAAGCTAGAGCAGCATCTGGAGAAAATTCGGGAAGTAGAGCAAGGGCTTTCCGCCACAGCCGCGACTGGCGGCAAGTGTCAGCCGCCAACACGCGTTGACACGACCGGCTACAACCCGAGTGTCACCGTTGCGAAGGACGTTGCTACAGATTCGCTCATTCCTGTGGTCGGCAAATACATGATGGACATGATGGTCATGGCCTTCGCCTGCGACATCACGGCAGTTGGCACGCTGCAGTGGACGGATGCCGAAGCCAAACACACATTTCCGTGGCTCGGCCTATCTGAACATCACCACTTCTATCAGCATGATGGAGGTTACCGCCCGGCTGAGCTTGAGAAAATTGGCACCTGGTATAGCGAGCAACATGCGTACCTGCTCGGCGAGATGGCCAAGGTGGATATGGGCGGCCACAGCCTACTCGACGAAAGTGTGGTTTTCTTCGGCTCGGAGTTGGGCTGGCCCGAAAGCCACGCCAAGGACAACCTTCCGCTAATGTTAGCTGGTAGCGGCGGCGGCCTCAAGACAGGGCGCCACCTAGACTTTCGGTCAAACAAGAGCAACGACGAAGACCCCGGCATTCCCCACAACAATCTGCTTGTGGCGATCCTGAACCTCTTCGGTGATCCAAGAACTACTTACCAAGAACCCGGCAGAGATTATTGCAGCTCGCCGATCTCGACTTTAGTGTAGGGTTGGGCTCAGAGGCAGATCGACGGGGAGATCGCTGCCCTGCGTAAGCGACGAACGAAGCGAAGGGCCGCCAATTATCGCACCACTCCCAAGCGCCCCATCGCATCCCGATAGTGCTCCAAGAATGCTCGCGCAGCTCGCGGCAGATTCGCAGCCCAGTCCGCCCCGGCATCACCATCGGCCCCATCAGTAACAAACTTCACGGCACCGAAAGCGGCGCCTTCCAGGTGACACACCTTGGCCAGAGCGTATGCTTCCATGTCGATCACGTCGCAATCAACACGGGGCTTTCCGGTCTCAAATCGATCTCCGGTGCCGCACACAGCCTCTGCTAAACCCGGAAAGAGCGATGCAAACTCAAGCATCGCCGGCACCTCTTCGAAAGGCGTAATTCCGATGTCAAATCCAAGCCCGGAAACATCCATATCTCGCTGCACAAAGCGACGACACGAAACGACAGTTCCCGCACGGAGCTTCGGGCTTCCCACGGTTCCGAAGTTGAGCACCCGCGGGACCACCCCAAACTTCGCTCGGTGCGCCGAAAGCTCCCGCGTCAGACGATACGCCGCGTTCACCTTCCCGATACCCGTGTAGATAACCGGAACGCCCTCAGCAGCGAACAGCCCTTGGCTTTCTATTTCGAGAGCCATCACAACTAGGAACGGAGGTGCCACGTTTCTGTGGCACAGCGTAGAGGCAAATCCGAGGCGCCGTCACGCGTGATTCGGCGCCTACGGAAGCACCCCCCGATGTGCAATGGGGAGGCTAGGCCAAACCCCTTTGGCCCTCAAAGCCTCGTCGAGAATAGAACCATGACCGCCGAGCTTGAAAAGGCACTCAACGGATGACCATCATAGACGCGAGCAGGCCCTCGCCGCACAAATCCTGCCTCCGTGCAGCTTTCGCCCACAGCCCTTCTGCCCAGCGAACCCCAATGAACAAACGCCTTGAAATGCTTGAGAAGTTAGTAAAAAGCGGGTCCGCCGATGCGTTCGCCGAGTACGCACTTGGGCTCGAGTATAAGAAGCTCGGCCGTCACGCGGACGCCCTCGCAAGTTTCACTTCCCTTCGTGAACGCGACGCAACTTACGTTCCGGTGTACCTTATGGCGGCGCAGCTTCTTGTCGAGCTTGGGGAGCCGGCCAAAGCACGACTGTGGCTGGAAGAGGGGCTCGAAGCGGCGGCCGCGAAAGGGGATTCCAAAGCGCTGGGTGAGCTTCAGGATTTACTGGGGGAAGTCCAAGATTAGCTGGCTTGAGCGAGTTCGAAGCCCCGTGAACGCGCCTTGCCAACGCGCTGAATCAACAGAGCGACCGCGAGCCTCGCCGCGAGCGTTAGGAGGCTCTTTTGCACCGAGGCCGTGCCCGTGGGGGCCGTGACTCGAATTTCGATAAATGAACGGGGTGCCCTCGCTCTTCGTGCTGCAACAAGCACCACAACCCCAGTCAGAATTGCTGCACCCAGGAGCACAGGCTTGCCGGATTGCCACACCTGCCTAACTACTATCTTGGATGCTGCCGACGCATCACGCAGTGTTTCGCTAAAGTGTTCTCGGGCTTGAATTAACTCCCGCTCCGCTTCATTTACGCCATTTTCAAAGGGCTTCTGATTTCCGGGCTCGTTCGTCATCGTTGTTTCTCACTTGCAAATGTGGGTGGTGAATATCGCGGAAAGGGGGTGGTTCGCATGCCTTCCGCCAGACCAAGTACGCTCCCCCGGCCGCCAAAACCGCTGCAACGTACGGGGCTGCGAGAGCCAACAACGCTCTCGATACCGGCAGATGATCAAACCAAAGCGGGGAGAGCACCGTTAGAATGACCGCAGCTTGCAGCACGACGGCACTGAATAGGGCCAACACCACAGCGATTCCGGCGTGGACTCCGAAGGCTCGTGCGTGGGCCACCCCCACTTTGATTTCGGCGCGTAGCAGGTCAAGCGCGCCGTGAATGACCTCTGCCGGTGCACTGGTCACACTTGAGTCGTGGGGAGTCACGGCTAAGTGCTTGCACCCCTCATGCCAAGCCCGCTTGACTACGCGCCACCGGGATCTTGCAAACGCGCTGCCTGGACATGCGTTCGCTGCTGCATCCACCTCGCGCTCACTCTGCTTGGACTTTGCGTTCGCTGCTGCATCCACCTTGTGCACGCGCTGCCTGAGGTGACGCCGGCAAAGCGCCAAGTGCGCGACACTTCATGGCTGGTCCGGCAATTGCACACGATCTGCAGGATGACCTTCCCGCGTTGTTTGGCCGCGAGACCCCTCATCAGCGCAAGAGCGTTGAGGAACTGCAGACCACAAGACCACCACACTGAGGCAATTTGCCCCATGACATTGAGCCTGAGAAAACCTTGAACGTTGCTTCCAAATCGTCTCATCTTACTTCCGTGCCCGCCAAACCATCGTCAAGCTCATCGCCTCCAACGGATAGCACTCGTGCCGATGCGCTCGACCGCCTGCTGCACAGAGCACCATTCGCGGTGGCGGTGCTATCTGGAGATAACCTCACGTTTGAGTTAGCCAATGAGCGGTACTGCCAGATCGCTGGAAGGAGAGACATTGTTGGCAAGCCTTTTTCGGCAGTGTTTCCTGAATTGGAAGGCAGTGAATTTGTTGGGATATTGAGCGAGGTGTATCGAACGGGGAATCCTTTTTCGACTTCAGAATTCCGGATGAGTTTGACCCGCACGGGAGAGGGCCAGCCCCAAGAGGCGCTATTTTGCTTCAACGTCGAGCCCATCCAGCAGGAGGGGGTAGTGAGTGGGCTGATGATCGCCGGCCTCGAAATCAGTGACCCCGCAAGCGCCCGACACGTTGTGGAGCGCTCTTACTCAGAACGAGAGCGATTGCTCCGCGACCTTGAGGCCGCCAACAACGCGAAGGACGAATTCTTTGCTATGTTGGGTCACGAGCTCCGCAACCCACTTTCTCCAATCGTGACGGCGATTGGACTCGTGAAGCTCCGAAATTCTGGCAAGCTCACTCGTGAGCTTGCGCTTATCGAACGGCATGTGACGCACCTGGTGCGCCTGGTAGACGACCTTTTGGATGTCTCCAAAATCACCCGCGGCAAAGTCCAGCTCCGTAAAGAATGGGTGGAGCTTGGGACGGTGGTCGCCGAAGCGATCGAGATGGCTAGCTTTCTGCTAGAAAATCGAGGCAGTACGCTTTTAGTGCACGTCCCGCGGACAGGGCTACGGGTTCGCGTGGATGCCGTGCGAATATCCCAAGTTGTCGCTAATCTGTTAACCAACGCCGCACGCTATACGCACCCAGGCGGCCACATCGAGCTCTCCGCGTTTCGAGAGAAAGATGAGATCGTGCTCTGCGTAAAGGACGACGGCATAGGCATCGCGCCCGATATTCTTCCGAACATCTTCGACATGTTTGCGCAGGCACCTCGCGGCCAAGGGCGACCAGGAGGGGGCCTGGGCGTTGGCCTAGCTCTCGTTAAGAATCTAGTTCAGCTTCATGGGGGCAGCGTGAGTGCAGTGAGTGCTGGCCTGGGTCTGGGTAGTGAATTTCGGGTTCGTCTACCTGCTCGCGCGGGCTCTACCAGTTCTCAAATCCCTAGGGCAGAGGTGGCACGCTCCCAGCCTGGTATTTCGAAGCGAATCCTCGTGGTTGACGACAACGTCGACGCGGCCGAAGTGCTTGGGGACATTTTGCGCTCTTTTGGTCACGAGGTCGCGGTCGCCACAGAACCACTCGCGGCTCTCGAACTCGCTGGTGAATTTCGACCGGAGTTCGCGGTACTCGACATAGGTTTGCCCGTCATGGACGGCTACACGCTTGCGAAAAAGCTCCACGCACTCCCAAGCTGTACCGGCTGCCGAATGGTCGCGCTTACCGGCTACGGTCAAACGAGCGACAAAGCAAGGAGCGCTGCGGCCGGATTTGAGGCGCATCTGGTGAAGCCAGTGGATGCGCATCAGTTGCTAGAAGTTCTCGCGGCTGTGCCTCAGATAGCTTGACCAAAAAGAGAATCGAAGAACGGTGTGAATTGCCACACGTGGGGCAAGTTGCGCCGTTGCGCAATGGCACCGCGGTGATGGTCTCCCGGCTTTGGGTGGGACGCGAATCCCGCGTTGGCATGGCGTCTGAACACCGCATCTGCCCTGTTCCACCAGCGGCACGATGCTTGCTGGATGGCACTTACCTCCCCACAAGGAAGCAACCGGGGCTAACCCCTCTCAGGCAAACTCAAGGAAATACTCATGTTGTGGACAATTGCTGTTATTCTGTTGGTGCTCTGGGCACTCGGGCTGGTCACTTCCTATACCATGGGTGGGTTCGTTCACCTGTTATTGGTAGTGGCGATTGTGGTGGTGCTGATCAACTTGATTACCGGTCGGCGGACATCGCTTTAGCCTGCACGCACCCAATTACTCCATGAAATCGAGGGGGGGCGTCCGGCTCCGAAGGGGGCCACGTTGGGCGTCACGCCCTCAGCAGTTGGCGCAAAACGAAGGGCAAAATGCCGCCATGCGAGTAGTAGTCCAGCTCCACCAGCGTATCGATGCGACACACGACCCGAAAATGTTTTACCTGTCCATCGGAGGCCGTTGCGGCGACATCCAGCAGCTTGGAGAGGCTAAGCGCACTCGCGATGCCTTGAATATCGAAACGCTCCTCACCGGAGAGGCCTAGCGTAAAAGCACTCTGGCCGGGCAAAAATTGCAGAGGCAAGACCCCCATGCCGATCAAGTTGCTGCGGTGAATGCGCTCGAAGGATTCTGCGAGGACAGCTTTCACCCCCAAAAGCCGTGTACCTTTGGCCGCCCAATCGCGCGACGAGCCGGTGCCGTAATCTTTGCCGGCCAGGACCAAGAGGGGCGTTCCGCTGGCTTGATAGGCCTCTGCGGCGTCGAAGAGTGATGTGATGCCTCCGTCAGGAAGGAGACGAGTGAGGCCGCCCTCCGTTCCAGGGGCTAGCTGATTTCGCAGCCGCACGTTGGCAAACGTGCCGCGCACCATGACCTCGTGGTTGCCTCGACGAGCACCGTAGGAATTAAAGTCCGCAACTTTCACGCCATGCATTTGCAGGTAAGCGCCCGCGGGCGATGCCTTGGAGATATTCCCGGCTGGGGAGATATGATCGGTGGTTACCGAGTCCCCGAGCTTGGCGAGAACGCGCGCGCCCCGGATGTCATCAAGTGGTGCAGGCTCACGAGGAATGCCTTCCAGAAAACTCGGACGCCTCACGTAGGTGCTCCCCGCATCCCACGCGAAAAGGCGCTCGCGAGGAACCGGCAGAGCTTTCCAGACCGCATCTCCTTCAAAGACACTCGCATATTCCTCCCGGTACAGGCTGACCTGCACGTGGGCCTGAACTGCTCGTTGCACCTCCTCTGGCGACGGCCAAATGTCCCTCAGGAAGACGTTATTGCCACTCCTATCCACTCCCAACGGCTCCGTCAACAGGTCCACGTCCATCCGACCCACCAAGGCGTAGGCCACTACCAAAGGAGGGCTCGCAAGGAAATTAGCGCGCACATCAGGGCTGATGCGACCTTCAAAATTGCGGTTCCCGCTGAGCACGCTTACCACCACAAGATTGTGAGCGTTCACGGCTTCTGAAATCGGTGCGTCTAGAGGGCCACTATTTCCAATACACGTAGTACAGCCGTACCCCACCACGTTAAACCGCAAAGCCTCCAGATCTTGAAGCACGCCGGCATCTTCTAGGTAACGGGTTACCACCTTCGAGCCGGGCGCCAAGCTTGTCTTCACCCAGGGTTTTACTTCTAGGCCGTGTGCACGAGCATTTCGTGCTAAGAGGCCGGCTGCCATCATGACGGCAGGATTGGACGTATTGGTGCAGGATGTGATGGCGGCTATTACGATGCTGCCGTGACTCAACGCAAAGGTTTGGTTGGATGCGTTAACAAAAGCGACGGCGGCTGGTTCAGCGCGAGCGCTGGAGATGAGCGTAGCAAGCTCTGACTCCCAAGTTGCTTTGGCGGCACTCAAAGCCACTTTATCTTCCGGCCGCCGCGGACCCGCTAAGCTAGGAACGACAGTGCCAAGATCGAGCTCAAGCACCTGCGTGAATACAGGCTCCACAGCATCTGCGGTTCGGAAGAAGCCTTGCGCGCGCGTGTACGCCTCAATAACCGCCACCTCTTCATCCGTTCTTCCGGTAAGGCGAAGGTAGCGGAGCGTCTGCTCATCAATCGGAAAAATGGCGCAAGTTGAGCCGAATTCTGGGCTCATGTTACTAATCGTAGCGCGATCCGCGAGCGGCAAATCATCCAGGCCTTCGCCAAAGAATTCGACAAACTTTTCCACCACACCCACATCGCGCAACAGACGCGTAATGGTCAGCACGAGGTCCGTAGCGGTACTACCCGGCGGTAACTTGCCACGCAAACGAAACCCCACAACTTCCGGAATCAATATGCTGATGGGCTGCCCAAGCATGGCAGCCTCCGCTTCAATACCGCCGACACCCCACCCCAGCACGCCAAGCCCGTTGATCATGGTGGTATGGCTGTCCGTGCCGACCAGTGTGTCCGGGTAGAGCAGGCCCTCAGAGTCAAAGACTACCCGCGCCAAATGCTCCAAGTTCACCTGGTGCACAATACCTGTTTGCGGGGGCACCACCTTCAGGTTGTTGAAGGCATTCTGCGCCCAGCGCAACAACGTATAACGCTCGGTGTTCCGTTCGTACTCCTTGCGTGTATTTACCAATAGAGAATCTAAGCTGCCGTAGGAATCAACTTGCACTGAGTGATCGATCACTAGCTCAAGCGGAAACAGCGGGTTGATCTTTGAGGGATCCCCACCCATTTCCGCCATGGCATCACGCAACGCTGCAAGATCTACGATTACGGGGACGCCCGTAAAATCCTGAAGCACCACGCGTGCCGGGTGAAAGGCGATCTCACCATGGGCGTTGCCCTGCGGTTCCCAGGCCGCGAGCGCCAGAATATCTTGACGCGTCACGGATTTTCCATCCTCGCATCGGAGCAAGTTCTCAAGCAAAACGCGAAGACAGTATGGGAGGCGTGCGAGATCCACCCGCACACTTTCAGCAAGCGCTGGTAAGCTGAAGTAGCCGCGGGTGCCAGCCGGCACCTGCAGTTGTCGGAACGTCGAAAACGAGTCGTGGGAAGATATGGTCATTGTCGGTTGAAGCAAAATCCCACGAGCACAACGGCCAGGCTAGGTCAGAATCCGAAAGCACTCTTCCGCGGGGCAATTTGCCACCCGAGATCTCATCTAATGCCACCCCGGGTTTGCCCGGGGTGGCTCAACGAATCACACCCCCCTGTGAAGCGACCGCCTTGGGTCGATGGCAAGAAGGCAAGCTTACGGCACCACACCCGTACATTCGACTCCACACTTGAATACCGAATCCGTGCAGGACTTGTCATCCAAGCAGGTTTCACACGTGTTGAGCTTCTGCTCCTTGGCCTCTTCCGCGGAAGCATCCGCCTCACATTTGCTCACGCACATATCCACATTGTAGTTGGAGTCGATACAATCCTTATAGCGCCCACACACATCTCTGCACGTTATCTTGTTCGTTATCTGCTCAACGGGATCGTCGCTGCACCCAAGAGAGACCGCACAAAACAAGAACGACAACGCAATTACTCGCTGAATCATAGTAGAACCTTTCTAAATACCAAGTCTCCGCAGGTCACCCACTACGAGCGTCTGCAAATCTTCTAACCTTTGCGGATTTACTCTTTGGACTTTTAACCTTTGCGGATTTACTCGTTAGATTTTTCCTGAATATCATCACCTGCATCTTCCACCGCTTCGCCAACATCTTCGGTGGCTTCCTCCGCTTCGGAGCCCGCCTTCTCCGCTGCGGTATCGATGCGTTCGCCGGCCCTTTCAGCGGCACCATCCGCATCTTCAGGCTCTTTCTGGCCTCCGCCACACGCAGCGCACATAGATAGACTAAGAACTGCCAAATACCATCCAATCTTCATTTCTCATTCTCCTAATGTTGGGAAGCATCGACCACAAGCGACGCATTACTCCTCCCCCAGCAAGGCGTGTGCCAGCACTGGGGCATAAGGTCCCGCAATCACGCAGCCAATACCCTTTAATGGTTAAATGGCAATTGCCGAGGATGCATCCTGCCACAACTGTGGCACTCGTGATGTAGCGTCTTGCGGATCTTCCTCGCGCGCCTTTCGTACGCTCCGGTTGCTTTCAGGTGCTTGTAGCAACACATGGTTTCGAAATGGCGGCACGTTCGTTGCAGAGCTCTCACGAAGTTAAGATTTATTACTTTGGAGAATCTAGAATGTCATACTCTCGTTCGCAGTTACTCAAGGTTTCCCTGTTGCCTTTGCTTCTTCTCGCCGTTCCAATTGCTTGCAGCGATGACACGGACGATCCAGGGCCCGGCACTGGTACCACGGGCGGGAGGACCGGTGGGACCGGCGGCAAAGCCACGGGCGGCACTCCTGGCAGCGGAGGAAAGGCAAATCCCGCAGGCGGCGCAGCTGGAGCAGCCGCTGGCGCAGCTGGAACCCCCACCATCGGAGGTAGCAATAGCTTAGGTGGAAGCGCCGGGCAGGGGGGCGTTGCAGGAAGCGCTGGCATGGCAGGAAGTGCCGGCATGGCAGGTGGGAGTGGTGGCGCAGGGGGCGCACCGGTGCAAGTTGCCTGTGACGCTGACAATGGCGGATTAACGTTGCCTCCGGGATTCTGTGCCCTCGCTGTGGCAGACAATCTTGGCCCAGCGAGGCATTTTGCCATCGCTCCGAGCGGTGACGTATTTGTGGCGATCAACAATTCGACGGACGGGATTACCAAAGGAAAAGTCGTGGCTCTTCGCGACACCACCGGGAACGGAAAGCTCGATCAGCGGCAGACGTTCGGTAACGAGGGCGGAAATGGCATCGAATGGCGAGACGGGTACCTTTACTTCGCTGAAAATACCCGGGTAGTTCGCTGGGCACTCCCCAATGGTGTGCTGACCCCTTCTAGTGCCCCTGAAGTGGTTGTTTCGGGGTTGCCGGGCACGGGCGATCATGCGTCAAAATCGATCGTTTTTGGCCCTGATGCGCGACTATTTGTGAATATTGGTTCCGCCACGAATTCTTGCCAGCTTCAGAACCGCACGTTGCTCTCCCCCGGCATCGACCCCTGCCCCGAGCTGCTCACGCGAGCGGGTGTGTGGCGTTTCGAACCGGGCTTGCTCGGGCAGATCCAAACTGACGGTTTGCGCTACGGTAGCGGTTTAAGAAATACCACCGCACTCGCCATTAGGCCTGGCACGAGCGAACTCTGGGGTGTGCAAAATGGACGGGACCAATTAAATGAAAATTGGCCTGGCCTCTTTTCCGCCACGCAAGATCAGAATCTACCGTCGGAAGCCCTGTACCTCATTGCGAACGGCGCTGACTATGGATGGCCCTACTGCTATCACGACGGCGGCCGTGGCAACGTGTTGGCACCGGAGTATGGCGGAAACGGCGTGGATGCCGGACGCTGCGGTGCGGTGCCCCTTCCTAAGTTCGCCTTCCCGGCTCACCTTGCGCCTTTGGGGATGCATTTCTACACGGGTGATCAATTCCCTGCTCGCTATCAGGGCGGCCTACTCGTAGCGTTTCACGGCTCCCGGTTCACTCCCAATCCCCCCGGCGCCCTCCCCGGCTACAGCGTTATGTTCCTGCCGTTCACCAATGGGCAACCAGGGATTGCCGCCGAAATGTTCGCAGATGGCTTTGCGGGACCGAACCGGCCGCTTCCGGAGCAGGCGATGTACCGGCCCGTCGGTGTTGGTGAGGGGCCAGATGGGTCGCTCTATGTGAGCGACGACAAAGCTGGGCGCCTGTGGAGGATCTTGCATCAGTAGCAGTCCGCCACTTCCCCGCCGCATCCGTGGAGCCCACTTTCTCCGATTGGATCGAGGAGATGGAGGCCGCGGAGGAGAACCCCGCCTTAACTCCGCGCCACTCGTGAATGGGGCTCAGCTCAGCCCAACGGACAAGACTCTTCGGTTCTGCCTGCAAGGGTTGCCACCACGATCAACAGCTCATCTGGCGAAAACGGTTTCACCACGTGTGACTGAAACCCCGCCAAGAGCGCGCGTGTCCTATCTTCCCGGCGAGCGTAGGCTGTGAGGGCAACTGCAGGCAGCGGACGGCCCCGCTCCTTCATCACAACGCGTACCTTGCGAATTAGGCTGTAGCCGTCTTCTTCGGGCATACCAACGTCACTGACGAGCACGTCGGGAGGCTCCCGTTCCACTTCGCGTAGCGCGTGCGCAGCGGAGCCGACGGAGGTGACAATGGCTCCGTGAGCCTCGAGCACCGTCACAACGAGACGCCGAGTATCTTCTTCATCATCGACAACGAGGACTTTTAACCCCTCAAGGCGGGGGGCTTCCCAAGTATGCCGCGAGGATGCATGCAGGATTGTTTGAGAAGGCGAAACACCGCCGAGCGGCAGCCTGACTTTGAACGACGAGCCCCGGTTCGCACCTTCACTGGCTGCGGTGACAGTTCCCCCATGTAGCTCAACGAGGTGTTTCACAATGGAAAGGCCCAGCCCTAACCCGCCGTGCGATCGGGTCGTGGTCGCGTTTGCCTGCTTAAAGCGCTCGAAAATGTGCGGTAAGTGCTGCGGCTCAATACCCATACCGGTATCGGTAACACCAATCTCCGCGTGAGAACCCTCACGCGTAAGCTGGATCGTAACCGTATCATTCTTCCCCGTAAACTTCACAGCGTTCGACAGTAAGTTCCAAACTACTTGTTGAAGCCTGTCGGGGTCACCCACCGCGTTGCGTGCGGCGTCATCAACCTGAAGGCTGATCCTCACGTTTTTCGCCTCCGCAGCTGGCCGCACACCATCCACTGCTGCGCTAATAATTGTGGCGAGGTCGAATGCTCGCGTTTCTAGCCTTAATTTCCCCGATATGATCCGAGAAACGTCGAGCAGATCCTCAATGAGTTGTGCCTGAGCTCGAGCATTGCGTTCAATCACCTCTAAGGCGTGCTGCCGTTTCTCCTCCGGTAGCCCGTTGTTGTTCAGGAGGTGCGCCCAACCAAGAATTGCGCTGAGCGGTGTGCGAAGCTCGTGCGATACGGTGGCCAGAAACTCATCCTTAGCGCTATTGGCATTCTGCGCCTCGCGGTAGAGGCGCGCGTTGTCAACCGCGAGCGCGGCGATGCCAGCAATTTCCTCGGCGAGCGACAAATCTAGCGGGCCAAACCGGCGATTGGACTCGGCGGCAACGAAGGTGATTGCCCCTAAGATCCTGCCCCGGCAGCGAAGCGGCACCACCATCGAAGACTTCAACCCCAACTCCTCAATAATTCGCAGGTGTTCGTCGTCAACGGCGGCCGCTATCAAGAGGGCCTCGGGGATTTCGCTCATCATCTGGGCCTTGCCGGTTCGAATCACCTCGTGCACACCGTACGGAGACTGCGGATCCGGCGGATACTTCTGCTCCACTTCCTTCGCAAACCGAACCTTCCCGGGGTCAGCATGCGCGACAGCCAGGCGCTCAACGCGGCCCTCACCGGCCACCATGTCTATGGCGCACCAGTCCGCGATGGTCGGCACCGAAAGGTTCGCCACAGTGGTTAGTGTCGCGACGTAATCCAGGCTTGAGACCAGGTGGGCACTGGCTCCGGCGATAAACTGGCGGCGATCTTCCTCGCGACGCTTCTCGGTGACGTCTCGAAACACAAGAACCACCCCCACCAACGCACCATCATCACCGAAAATGGGAGCTCCACTGTCATCAATGGCTACCTCCGAGCCATCACGCGCGGTGAGGATGGTGTGGTTGGCGAGGCCGACGATCTTACCCGCTCGAATGACCTTATCTACCGGACTCTCCACCACCTCGCGCGTATGCTCGTTAACAATTCGGAAGACCTCGTGCAGTGGCTTTCCTAGGGCGTCAGCCAAAGTCCACTTGGTAAGGCTCTCGCCAACCGGGTTCATGAAAGTAACATGGCCGCCGGCGTCGGTCGCAATTACGGCGTCTCCAATGCTCCGCAAAGTGGTGGCGTAGCGCTCCGCGCTCACACGCAGCTCAGCATCTTGTCGCTTAAACTCGGTGATGTCGGCAAACACCGAAAGCGCGCCTTCCAGCTTCCCTTCGCTGTCGAAAATGGGTGCCGAACTGCCCAAAAGCACAGCGGGCCTGTCATCGAAGCGCAGAATGTGAATTTCGTCGGCGGCCACCACCTCCCGCTTGCTGAGGGCGCGAGCCATGGACCAATCGGTGGCCTCGAATGGGCGCCCATCGGGATGAAACGCACGGTACTTACCCCAACCGGCCACAGTATCTGCGGTGGCGCTGCCGGCCCAAATCTTCTCGGCCGCCTCATTTTGCAGTGTGAGCTTGCCCTCGGTGTCACACACGATGATGCCATGGGGGCTGTGCTGAAGAATCGCCGCAAGAAGCCCACGCTTGCGTGAGGCGAGCACACGCAGGCGCTCGACCTCGCGGTTGAGTGCTTCAAACTGCAACTCAGTAACCTCGTGGCAGCGCTCCGAGACGTCCACCGTGAAACACCGAGTATGGACAAACTCGCCACTTTCGTCGAATTTTACGCTGGAGGTAATGAGCACCCTGCGCGTCGTGCCGTCCTTACAACGCAGACGCGCTTCATAGTTGTGCAGACGCTCCCCTGACGTTAGCCTTCGAAGAATATCGGAAACGGCCGTAGCGTCGGCATGAAATTCTGTAATATTGCGCCCGATATATTCTTTCTCCGAATAACCGAGAGGTACGTAATCGGCCGGATTAGCCCATAGAATTGTGCCGTCGGCTGCCACCCAATGCAGGCCAATCGAAGAAGTCTCGACGAAATCGCGAAGGGCGTCTAGCTGCTCGGGTGCCGGCATGGGCGTCAGCATACACGACTTGGGTTCACGGAAAGCACTGCATTCACCCTTCCACCACACGCACCCCGAGAACCCCTCGCTGGGGCATTTTGCCACACTTGGGGAACGCAAATTTTGGCTGCCTGCGCACGTTTGCGGGACGCTTTTCCCTCGAAAGTGTTACGCCGCTTTAAGCTCACTCTTTAAAGCAAGCATGCGTTTCCCTAGCATCTCCAAGTCTTCCCGAGCCATGAGCTTCTTGGCCTTGGGAAACATCTCCTCTTCTTCCTCATCCGCGTGGTGCTCGATCAAGTCCTTGAGCACCTTCGCGCGCCCACTGAAACGCTCCGAGTCCACGGGAGTCTTCTCTAAGTCAGGCAGAACGAGGCGCTCCACGGCGCGGTGCTCCTCTAGCGCTTCAAAGAACATGGCATCATCCTTGGCGACCTTGCGGAACGCTGGATAAAAAATATCCTCCTCAATCTGGGCATGCACTCGGATTTCGCGGGCGATTTTGACCAAGAGATCGGCACGCGACTTTTTTGCCCGTGAGGACGTTGCTGTGAGTTGTTCCAAAAGGTCGCGCACGAGGGTGTGGTCTTCTTTGAGCAGATCTATTGCGTTCATGAATGGTTCCCTTAGTTAGGAGCTGATTATTGGTGACGCTTAAACGCGCGCACTCAACATGCACTGGGGTGGAATTAGCAATATACGTGCCGCAGCCCCTGCCCGCGCTTCTCGCGCTTGGGGTTATAATGTGCGGCGCCAGGCGCGACCGAGTGCGCCAGCCGCGGCGCCCCAGGTGACGTGTGCCGCAATCATCAACGTGTTACGCGCCGCACTCTGTGCCTTTGCGGCGGACGAGAACCTCAGAGCGGGGAGCCATCCACAATAGCTCGCGGTCCACACGCCGAGCCCAAAGGCGATCCCGCTGCGTGTGTTCGGGAGCCCGTGGCAAAGTTCCACATAGGTGGCGCCCATCGCGGCCCCGTACCCGAAATGAAGGAGCCGTGACAGCGGACGAGTGAGCGCGGATTCAGCCAAAAGGACGGCAGCGACCGGCACCATGGACCGATGTTCCGGCGGATCGCCAGCGCGCACCCGCTCCAAAACCTCGTGCGTGATTTGCTGCGGAGGAAGCGGCCCCCGATCCCCCGGCCTCAACAAACGCTTCCCGCCCAGCATGACGGCACTCATTGGCACCGTAGCGATCAGTCCAAGAAGGCAGCCCATTAATAGCCGTTGCAAGGTCACGCCTCGCCTCCCAACCGCGCCCCGATAGGGGGAATGCGTAATTCCGATTTTTCCATAGCTTCGAGTCGGTGCACAGCGCGTGCCGTCGGCGAACATGCCAGCACCCTTTTGTTGCACAAAGCCCTCGCTGGTGCGCTTTGCCACGCCGTCCAAATGCCAAAGGCATATCGAAATCTGAACGGATACCCCCAATCACAACCCGCGCCAGAGTGACACGCAATAGAGCCGTCGATTTAGAGTCACATGTTTGGCGCGCTCCTTGCTGGGGCTTGCTCCACGACCGCCAATCTCGGCGGCGCGTGGAGGCGTGCCTTTAGGCACCCAAGGAGCCTGTCGTGGGAATTTTACTATTCATAGTGTTTGGTTTGATTGTTGGGTTTGTGGCGCGAGCTGTAATGCCAGGTGAGCAAAAAATGGGGCTCGTCATGACCGCAGTGCTCGGCATCGCGGGTTCATTTCTGGGCGGATTCGTGGCCAGCATCATCTCGGATCAGCGCGCCGCTGACTTCAACACTGCCGGCGTCATCGGTAGCGTGATTGGCGCGATCATTCTGTTGGCTATAGGCAGCTATTTTGGCGGCTCCTCGCGGCGGCTCGTCTGAAATGCTCTTTTGCCGAAAGGATCCAACCATGCGATTTACAATTCTTCTAACTCTGGCGCTCGGCTCAAGCGCGTGCGACCGCGGAATGGCTCATGAGTCCGAAGCATCTAAGGCGACGAAATCGGCCGAAAACACCGGGATAAACGAGCGCGACCGCAACTCCCTCACCCTGACTCCGGGAGACCAGGGGGGCAGCGAGGCGGACCGCACCATCACCCAGATGATTCGGCAGGCAGTGATCAAGGAAGACAGCCTTTCGATGACGAGCAAGAACATCAAGATCATAACGGTGAATGGCGTAGTCACGCTGCGAGGACCTGTGAGCGGCGCCGAGCAAAAATCGACCATCGCGAGTATCGCGCAGCGTACTAACGGTGTTCAACGAATCGACAACCAACTCGAAATTTCAACCAACTAGTGCAAGATGGATAAGGATTTTCAACATGGCATCTAACAAAACAGTAATTGGGCTCGTGGCGTCCACCACTCAAGCAGAGCAAATCGTTAGTGAGCTCCAGCGAGCCGGGATCTCCACCAACGATATTTCGGTGCTCTTCCCCGATAAGGCTGGTACACGCGACTTTGCCCACGAACAGAACACCAAAGCCCCAGAAGGGGCTGTAGCAGGAGCGAGCGCCGGTGGTGCCCTCGGGGGAACACTCGGTTTGCTGGCAGGCATAGGCGCCCTCGCCATTCCCGGTGTAGGCCCGTTCATTGCCGCAGGCCCTATCTTGGCTGCGCTCAGCGGAGCCGCTGCCGGAGCGACTGTGGGTGGCATCGCGGGGGCAGTCATCGGGCTTGGGATCCCCGAGCTTGAAGCCAAGCAATACGAAGGCAAAATCAAGAATGGTAATATTCTAATGTCCATCCATGTGGAGGGCGGCGAAGAGAGCGCCCGGGCCAAGGCGATTCTGCAAACCCACGGCGCCACTGACATCGTATTAACCGGTGAGCAAGCTGTCCCGTCGTCGCTCAAGGCCACTACAAACGAAAAGTACGGTCCACGCACCTAACCATAGCTGGACCGACCATTGAGGTGGCGGCCCTCCCACTGTGGGGGGTCGCCGTTCCCCGTTTCGCCTGTTCAGTTCCTCGTCGCCAAAGACGCGAGGCCAGGCAAGGGGCTGTGCAATCCGCCACACTTGAGGCACTCGTGGTGAAGCAGACTTGCAGCACGTCCTCATGATGCCACCGTTGTAGCTAGCCCGCGGCGGCAGGAATTACGAGTTGTCTCTTGATGGATGGTCGTCACGCGTGGGGCACGATGTTTGCTGAGAAGCGCCTTACCGCGCACTCAACAAGGTCCGGGTATGCGTGGTGCGATGATTCCAAAGGGACCTTAAGAGACTGGAATTTACCAATGAACAACAAATTCGGACGAGAAGAACGCAATAGAAACGACTTCGAACATCAGGATCGCAACGACCGCGATCGCCCCTGGCAAGATCAAGATCGCCCCTGGCAAGATCAAGATGGAGGGCTCGGAGGCAGCCAACCGGGCCGGGATCGAGATCCCCTGAACCGCGATCAGCAAGACCGCAATTGGGAGAGCGAAGGGGGCGCAAGCAGACAGCGCTTTCCAGGCAGCTATGGAGCTGGGTACGGCAGCCTTGGAACTCGCGAGAACTACGGCGCAGGCAATTATGGGGTAACTTCTGGATCTAGCGGCGGCTACGGTTCGGGAACCTCTACTGGCGCACGCGCTCGTAGCTACGGTGGGCTGAGCAGCACAGGGGACCGAAGTTCTTTCTCCGGCCGCGGCCCTAAGGGATACACTCGGACCGATGACCGCATTCGCGAGGATGTGTGTGATAGGCTCAGCCAAGACGACGGGGTGGACGCTAGCGAGATCGAAGTGCGCGTTGAAGCTGGTGAAGTGATCCTAGAGGGAACCGTGCAAACACGTAGCATGAAGCATCAGGCCGAGGACATCGCCGAAAGCGTTCAGGGAGTGAAGGACGTCCGCAACAACGTGCGAGTGACCAAGCCAATACTGACCGAGCTGAAGGATAAAATTATGGGCACGGATGCGCCGGAGCACCACGCCAACAGCGGGACGAAGAATACTCCTGCCAGCACTTCTTCTCGCCCGTAAATCCGCAAAGGGGGCGGAAGAAGGGGAATGAAGCCAAACGCCGAGTCCGGGTCATGCGCCCGGGCTCGGCGCACCGCCGTGTTTCAGGGAGAAAGCCCCCTTGCGAGCTCTGCACCGTGCCGTTCAGCGGTAACCCTGAGGGCTTTATCGGCAGCCTCGAGGGTGCGTTCAATGTCACCCATTCGATGCGCATAGCTGATGAACCACAAGTGCCGCGGGTGAAACAGGATCCCGGCCACATAAAGCTCCGAATAGAACGTGTTCTCAAGGGCCTGAGTGAGCTCCGGATCTCGAACGCTGAACCGCAAAAAGGGCATGGGCGGCAATGGCTCACCATAAGCCTTTGCCGGAATGCCATGGAACACAGCCAGATGGTTGAGGCCGTCGATGAGCATTTCCCCGAGCCTCCAAACGTGACCACACACGTCTTCTTGTTGCACGATGTCGAGCGTTGCCAGGGCGGCAGCTATACCGGCCGTTTCCCCGTGGTACGTCGCCGAAATATGCAGCCCAGCGCCATGCTCCATGATGGCGCGCGAACCCACAAGTGCTGCTACGGGCCACCCGTTGCCCAGCGCCTTACTGAGAGTCGTTAAGTCCGGCACGATTCCAACGTACTGTTGGAAGAACCCAGGCCGGATCCGGAGGCCCGTTTTCACTTCATCGAGGATAAATACGGCGCCTGCCCGATGCGTCGCCTCTACGAGTTGAGCAAATACGGCCTGGCTTGTCGGCAAGATCATCTCAGGCGCGACGATGACAGCCGCAACCTCATGCGGATGTTGCTGCAGGATCTCAGACAAAGAAGCACTACGCCTCGGATCGAAACTCAGCACCTGCTCCCCCATCTCCGGCACAAATGGCTCTCCGGGCAGACACCAATCGTGCCACCCATGGTAACCGCAGCGCACTACTTTGCGTCGTCCCGTCGCACGGCGTGCTACGCGCAGCGCGGCCGTGGTGGCTTCTGACCCCGTTTTGAAGAAGGCGGCCATTTCCCCGCCAGTTAACAGTTCGGTGAGCCGCTCGGCAAACGCTACGTGGAGCGGATGATTCAGCGATAAAAGCGCACCGTTCCTAATTTGTCGAATTGCAGCCGCATCAACCACGGGGTGCGCATAACCCAACAGACACGGACCGTAGGCGCCGATGTAATCGAGGTACTCGTGCCCGTCGACATCCCACACCCGACAGCCCTCGCCACGCTCCATGTACATGGGCGAAGTCTCCGGGGTGAGCAACGGCCGCCCGGAGAGGTGGTGCCCACCCGGGATCAAGCGCTGAGCTTTGCGCAGTAAGGCCTCAGATTTTCGGTAGCGTCCTAGAGGCAACGGCGTGACCTCGGGCTCCCCCGCCGTGGGTGAAAACATGGCAAATGACATCGTTAGCTCCTATCCGTCGTCGTCGTTGATACCGAGCACAATGGGCGACGGTGAAACATCGCGGGCATGTGCGCCTCGGTTTGCCCAAGCCACCTGCTCGATGGGAATTTTGGGGCTACGATCAGCATGCAGTAGCCCGTTCGTCTCTTGAAAGGTGTCGGCGAATTGGGTGTAGCAGTAGCCCGCTAACGCCTCCAAGGATCGCACTACTTCCAATAAAGCCGAAAACTGTTCAGCGAACTTGGCAGGCGTATCCGTGCGGGAATAACCCCAGGTGTGCTCGCGATCATCACTCAACGCAATGCCACCAAATTCCGAAAGAACGATGGGATGCTCGCGTCGGGAATGGCCCTCCAAGACCAAGCTCCTACCTCCCGGCCGCGCCCGCTTCAGAAGCTGCGGTAGCACATCGCGCACCTGATAGCGTCGCGCCAAACGCTCTGGCCGATCATCGTAGTCATGAATACCAATGATATCTGTTGCCACACTCTCCCAGCCGTCATTGCCCACCACAGGGCGGGAGGGATCTTGCGTCTTGGTGAGATAATATAGCGCCCGCACATAGTTGCGTTCTGGCAGGCTGTTGGGCAGGTTGGGCACGCCCCAAGATTCGTTGAACGGCACCCAGGCCATGACACACGGGTGGCTCATGTCTCGCTTCAGCACCTCTAGCCACTGTTGCGTCAGGCGCTCTACGGAGCCCTTGGTGAACCGATAAGCGCTCGGCATTTCCTCCCAAACCAAAAGACCCATCCTATCGGCCCAATATAGGTAGCGCGCCACTTCGATCTTTTGATGCTTACGCACTCCATTAAAGCCCATGGCTTTGGCGAGCCTTATGTCTTTGCGCAGGGCCGCATCGTTCGGAGGGGTGAGGCCGGAGCCCTGCCAATAGCCCTGATCCAGGACCATACGGAGTTGAAAAGGACGCCCATTTAAAAGAAAGCGATCACCGTGCACGGAGAAGGTGCGCAGTGCCGTATAGCTGCGCACCGAATCGATGATTCTACCCGCATCATCAAGCAAATCCACCACTGCCTCAATCAGCTTGGGGCTCTCAGGGCTCCACAAGAGCTCGTTCCGAAAGTCATCGATTCCTGGGTCGGAAAGCGTAATGCGGCGGTGCACCTCTCCGGCCACAACGGTGTATTGGTCTTGAGCTAATACTAAATCATCCACCCAAAGCTTGACGCTAACAAAGCGCGTTTCGCTACCTTTTCCGTAGATGGTGGCGTCCACCGCAATTTCCCAGCGCTCCAAGTTGGCAGTCCACTGCAAGCTCTGGATGTGAGTGGCAGGCACCCGCTCAAGCCACACCGTTTGCCAAATGCCGGTCGTTCTTTGGTACCAAATCGCGTGCGGCTCGAGCTGCCAATCTTGCTTACCGCGAGGCTTGGCCAAATCCGCCGGGTCATCATCGGCAAAGACCACCACTTCGTGTTCCCCTGTGAACGTTAGCAACGCTGTAATGTCAGCTTGAAAAGGCGTATAGCCGCCTTCGTGTTGCACCGCTAAAGATCCATCCACCCAGACCGTGGCCCTATAATCGACCGCTTCAAAGTGTAAGATGAGGCGCTGACCGTCTAAAAGCTCCGGAGCCAAAAACTTGCGGCGATACCAGCAGCCGCGAAACAGTCCGTTGAAGCCTACTCCGCTTTGGATGGTTTCCGGCGCAAACGGGACCTTTATCGTCCCATCCCAGGCGACCTCGTGTGGCGCAGTAAAGACACCTTCTGGGTCCATGGCGAACTGCCACTGCCCGTTCAAGGTGAACCACTCGCTCCGCCGCAGTTGGGGACGCGGATAGCCCATGGGATCTACCTCAGTTTCGCTGCCCGTTTGGGGCTTTGCGTCCGTTAGGCCGATCTGCTGGAAGTGTCTTCGTGGCAATGCCCGCTCATTTCCGCCGCTGCGTCACCCTCTATGGGCGGGCATAGCACTGAAGTGAGTTGCACACGGCGTACCAAATAGGCTCGGCGATAGAGCCAACTACGAGTTCCACTATCGAAGAGTCTTTGAACAACTGCGCGGTAGCCTCCGGCGCAAGTGATGGGGCGGAGTTCAACGTGTGACACTTTGCCACGCTGTGGCTGATTTACCGGGTGGGTTCCCGCCCCTTCAAAAAGCCCCAGCGTGCGCGAAAACTGAGAATTGGCATCAGCCCTTTCAACTCCCGGGGAACGCACACTCGGCACGGAATCTGCTTAGGAGCGTTTCGCGCCTAGTGTTTTTCACCCCCTCAAAAAGGACACATCCATGCACGACTTGATCTGTCTGTCGCACCTGCGTTGGGACTTTGTGTTTCAACGCCCCCAGCACCTGCTGAGCCGCTGTGCGAAAACTCGAAGAGTGTTCTTCGTGGAAGAGCCGATCTTTATCGAAGGGTCGAGCGAGCTTCGCGTAGCGCGCAGCCGAGAAGGCGTGTTCGTTGCGGTGCCTCACATTGAACGCAACGCGGCAGATCCAGAAGCTATTCAGCGGAAGCTTCTTCTGGAGCTGGTTCGAACCTACAACCTGGAAGATTACCTGCTGTGGTATTATACGCCCATGGCGCTCGGAATTGGCACGTGCCTTTCCCCAATCGCTACCATTTATGATTGCATGGATCAGCTTTCAGCCTTCAAAGGAGCGCCACCCGAACTCGTGGAGCGAGAGGCTGAGCTCATGGCGCGTGCAGATGTTGTTTTTACCGGAGGCTGGTCGCTCTACGAGGCGAAAAGAACCCAACATCCAAACGTTCATGCGTTTCCGAGCAGTGTGGACGTAGCGCATTTCGCTACGGCGCGCGTTCCGCAGGAAGATCCGGAAGATATGCGTTGCATCCCGCGGCCGCGTTTGGGGTTTTTCGGCGTGATCGACGAACGGATGGATTTGGCGCTGGTTCGAGGGGTGGCAGAAGCTCGCCCGGATTGGCAATTGGTCATGGTGGGGCCTGTCGTGAAAATTTCCGAAGCCGAGCTACCGGCTTTAGGCAACATCCACTACCTGGGCAGCAAGTCTTATGCAGAGCTCCCTCGCTACATTAGCGGTTGGGATGTTGCGTTGATGCCCTTCGCCAAAAATGAGTCCACGAAGTACATCAGCCCCACCAAGACGCCGGAATACCTGGCCGCCGGCAGGCCTGTTGTATCGACTTCCATAAAAGATGTGGTGCGCCCCTACAAGGCTCAAGGCCTCGTCAGTATCGCGGACACGGTGAAGGACTTCGTGCTGGCCTGCGAGCACGCCATGCGTGAGCCAAATGCTGTGCTCCTGCGCAAGGCAGATCCGTACCTGGCCACGCTCTCGTGGGATATCACCTGGGGGCAAATGTCCGAATGCATCAAGGAGGCGATTCTGAAACGCCACGGCGTTAAAAGAATTTCGCAAAAGGCTGTGGAGCTGCCGCTCGCTGCGGGTGCACGCTAGTGTTCGATTACTTGGTGGTCGGCGCCGGCTTTGCAGGCAGCGTTCTGGCAGAGCGGCTCGCTTCAGACTTAAACAAAAGGGTGCTGATTGTTGATAAGCGCCCGCATGTGGCTGGCAATGCCTACGATCACTACGACGACCACGGCATCCTGGTTCACAAATACGGGCCTCACATCTTTCACACGAATTCGGCGGACGTATTCAGCTACCTTTCCCGTTTCACTGAGTGGCGGGATTACCAGCATCGGGTGCTAGCTCAAGTAGATGGCCAGCTCGTTCCTATACCCATCAACCTAAATACCATCAATCAACTACGCGGTACCCAGCTCAACCCGGACGAGCTTGAGCAATTCTTCGAGAGCGTCCGCGAGAAGCGAAGCGCGAAGACGTCTGAGGATGTTGTGGTTTCCAAGGTTGGCCGCGAGCTCTACGAAAAGTTCTTTCGTGGCTATACGCGGAAGCAATGGGGCCTGGAGGCTTCTGAGCTCGACGCGTCAGTGGCAGCACGCATTCCGGTTCGTACGAATCGAGATGACCGCTATTTCACGGATACCTATCAGGCCATGCCGCTCTTTGGCTACACGCGGATGTTCGAGAACATGCTTCGGCATCCGAACATCAAGGTGATGCTCAATACCGACTACCGGGAAGTCGTGAATGAGATTCCGCATCGGGAGATGGTCTACACGGGCCCGGTCGACGCCTTTTTTGACTACCGGTTCGGCAAGCTCCCCTACCGCTCGCTCGAATTTCGCCACGTCACTCACCATGCCGCTCAGTTCCAAGCGGTGGGAACGGTGAACTATCCAAACGAAAACGCCTACACACGTATCACCGAGTTCAAGCATCTCACTGGCCAAGTTCATGCCAAGACGAGCATAGTCTACGAGTACCCGCGTGCCGAAGGCGACCCCTATTACCCCGTTCCAATGCCGGAAAACGCAGCGCTGTATGAAAAATACAAGGAGCTAGCCGATCGAAGCCCGGTGCACTTCGTCGGACGCCTCGCTACCTACAGATATTACAACATGGACCAGGTCGTGGCGCAGGCACTCACTCTGTACGCTGGCATCCAAGAAGCCGGAACCCCAACCCGCACGAAGGAGGTATTTAGTGGATCCACATCCCGCATCGCTCGCGCTATGGGGGGGGCTTGAATGCACCGTCAATCGCGTCGGCGATCGTTACTTCGATCAACTCGAATACAGTGGTCACGCGGAGCGCATTTCTGACCTCGACCGTTTCTACGAGCTAGGGCTACGAACCCTTCGCTACCCGATCCTTTGGGAACGCGCCGCGCGAGGAAGGGAACTCGATTTCGCGTGGGCCGATGAACGCCTCGCGAGGCTGTACGCACTGGGCATCGAACCCATTGTGGGGCTTGTTCACCATGGTAGCGGCCCGCCGCATACGTCCCTCCTCGATCCAGCGTTCCCCGAGCTCCTGGCAGCGTACGCCGGCAGGGTGGCCGAGCGCTATCCTTGGCTCACCAAGTTCACACCGATCAACGAACCCCTTACCACAGCTCGCTTTACCGGCCTTTACGGCCATTGGTACCCCCACGCGCGGAGTGATGCGGCTTTCGTTCGAGCTCTATTAATTCAGTGCCGCGGCACCGTGCTCGCCATGCGTGCCATTCGCCGCTCCATCCCTCACGCGGAGCTCATCCAAACTGAGGATCTAGCTGTGTGTACTAGCGTGGACGAGCTTGCCTATCAAGCAGAATTCGAAAATCGGCGGCGTTGGCTAAGCTTAGATCTTCTATGTGGCAAAGTGGACCGGCACCACCCGCTTAACGCTTACTTGAGGAAAAATGGCGCCACCGATGCGGACTTGGGTTACTTTCTAGATGACCCCTGTATACCGAATGTTATCGGGTTCAACTACTATGTGACGAGCGAACGCTTCCTGGATAATCGCCTGCACCTTTACCCACCCGAGATGGTAGGCGGAAATGCGCGGCACGCGTATGTGGATGTGGAGGCCGTACGCGTGTGTGCGGTTGGCCTCATGGGTCCGTTGCAATTGCTAGAGTCCGCCGCCGATCGCTTCGGGCTACCCATGGCGATCACGGAAGCACATCTAGCCTGCAGCCCAAGCGAGCAAGCGAGTTGGTTGGCGTACGTGTGGCGCTCTTGCCTGGCGGCGCAAGCGCGAGGCTTAGACATTAGAGCCGTGACAGCCTGGGCGCTCCTCGGCTCTTTCGGCTGGAACAAGCTGGTAACCGAGGACGGCGGAAAGTACGAACCGGGAGTCTTGCGACTGGAGGGCGGAGTCCCCGTCGAAACCGATGTCGCTTCCCTTGTTCGAGAGCTTGCGGACGGTCGGCTGCCCGAAAATGACGGGGCGGGGTGGTGGTGCCGGCACGAACGGTTGCTTTACGAGGCGCATATGCCACCTGTCTATGGTGCCTCAGCGCACAGTCCGACGGGGCATTCTTCTACACTTGTTGGAGGGGAAAGCCCACGCTCGGTGCCTCGAAGCGCGCCAGAAGATAGGCATGCTTTGCCCGCCGTACGCCTTCGAGCAATTGGCACGTCGCATGCTTAACCTCCATCCGAATTGAGACAACACACAAAGTACTCGGCGAGGCCGACTTCGAACGTAAGTGCCTTTGACTGAGGGGTCAAAGGTTTGGCCGGCGGGGGCGGGGCAAAATGCCTCGCTCCCGCTCCGGCCAGGTCTAGCTGTTTCAGCTTTTTGGGGAACACCTTTATGGATTGCGCGTGTGTCACCATTTTGGAAAAGAACTGCGTCGAAGCGGCGCTCGTATGCCCTACCGAGGCCTTTGGAAGAGCCTTCTCTGGCCTTGTGTGCGCCACCGTTGTTCAGGCCAAAGAGGAGTCAGTCGAGAGCTTGCGACGCCGGGTTCGGCGGAGGCTCTCGCTTATCACGCCTAGGTCCGCTCGACGCCTTCGCGTTGTCTATCGCGTTGGTGAGGATCACTCCGAGGCGGCTCGCACCGCCCGAATGAGCCTATGCCAAGAAGCCGTGAGCTGGCTCCTGCACTGCAAGGGGGGCGCCGTGCTCCAGCTGGTTCTGCCCGAGCCGAGAGATCCCCGGGTACGCCACGACTTTATGAGCCTCATTGGAGATCTGAATCTGGATGCGGGAGGTGTTGTCATCTCGATTACATTTGAAGGCGCTCAGCGCAGGGCTGCATCCCGCCCGGGGCAAGAGGCTGGGCACCGGCGCAGCCTTCCCCGAGCTTTGTCTGCAACATCTTGCGACACCTGAAGCAGCGTAACCGCGCGAGCGGCAACCACCTCGTGTGCGGCATCCAAAGCTTAGCTGAGAAGCCCAAGGTTTCCCGCCCACTCTTCGAACTTCGGGAGCCACCTGGGCGACTCGTGAAGTACGAATACGCCAAGCGCCAGAACCACTACGATGAGCACAAAGAGGTCCCAACGCGCTTTAGGCTCTCGAACCAATAGCGCACCTTTTGTCGCGGCATCGCTGAAATCCAGGTCAATATCGCGAATCGAGTTCTTTCGATGTTCGAAGGGATCGCGGGGGGCGTCTTCCAAGCCCTCTAAACCTACTTCTACTACGTCGGACTCAACCCCCAACTCGATCTCTGGATCAGCTTCAGAACTGTCGCATTCCACCTCTAACTCGATCTGCGGATCAGCTGCCTCCGAAAGGAGGCCTGGCGCTTCACCCCAAAGGGCGATAGCCGATGCCTGAGCGCTCACTAGCTCGGGGCAAAACACGGTAAGCTCGGCCGCAAGTTCCCGAGTGTTTCCGAAGCGCAGGGCCCTGTCCTTGGACAAACACCTGTCTACCACCTCCTGGAGACCCGCGGGAACCGCCGCTCGGAACTCGCTCAATCGGCGGGGTGCAGCGGTGAGAACAGCAGTGCAGATCTGCGCTAACGACGCTCCGTCAAAGGCGCACTCCCCCGAGATGAGCTCGTGCAACACAGCACCTAGCGCCCAAATGTCGGCACGAAGGTCGATATCCTGCGTCCGCAACTGTTCTGGCGCCATGTAACTGGGAGATCCGACGGGCTCGCCTGGATGGGTGAGATGGCGCTCCTGATTCACGGCAATCGCTATGCCAAAGTCTAGAAGTTTCACGCGCTTTGTGCGCTCGCACACGAATAGATTTTCGGGCTTTATGTCGCGATGGATGATCCCATTCCTGTGGGCCTCTGCGAGCCCCTCGCACGCCTGGGCAATGAAGAATGTGGCCCAATTAACCGGCAAAGGCCCAGCCTCGCAGAGGAGGTACCTCAGGTCCCTCCCCTCTAGGTACTCCATCACCATGAAGGGTAAGCCGTGCTCCAAGAGGCCGTAGTCGAGGATGCGTGCAATGTGCTCGCTTTCCAGAGCCGCGAGCACGCGCGCCTCGTCAACAAAGCGTTCAACAATATTGGCGTTGTTGGCCAGGTCTGGGCGCAGGACCTTAATGACCACTAGCCTACCTAAGAAAAGGTGCCTGGCTCGCCAGACCACCGCTTGCCCGCCCGTCGCTATGTGTGCCTGCAACTCATACTTGTCGTCTAAGATCTGTCCGGCAAAGAAGATCTCTCCCGGCAAGGGCTTGGGGTGATCGGCCTCAGACGTGGACACCCTCGTCACCACGAGTTGAAGGCGAGGCGGCCCTGTGACATTAGCGTGCATCGGGCTCGGCAGTGGCTGGAGACGACATTCAGGAACTATTCGAGTGGAGTTTCTGCGGACTCGCTGGCAGAGATCCGCGATCACGTTCGGCACTGGCGACCAAAATGGCCTCAACCTGGTGCTTGTCTTCAAGCGACGCGATCGGGATGCGAATCGTCAGCATATCTCCGCTTGCTTCAACCGAGAGCGCTTGGCCCGTTGAGAGCGCCGATCGGATGTGCGTTACGAGGAGCTCCTCGAGCGGCCTTCTTGGTGCATCCCCCGCCCGAGGTGGGTCCATCTCGGGTAAAGGTAGCGCCGCAGGGTCAAGCCCCTCGTCACGTAATCGAAGCAGCTCTCGATTGCCGTCTGGATCGGAATAGCGACGGGGATCACTGACGTATTCCGAGACGACGCTATTGGGCGAAGTGTCGTTCGAAACGCCTTCGTCTGAATTGTTGGGTGTCATTGGTAACCGAGCTCCTCCATCAAGCCGAGGAACCTGGGTTGGTGCGGTGACGTCAGAATTGCCACGCCAAAAAGCAACGGCTTACCGTGCTGCCACACGTGTCGAACGGCAATTTCTGATGCCCGCAGAACCCCACGCAGCGTTTCCTTGAAGTGGGCATGCGCTACCTTGAATTCCCCTTCTGTATCGCTCACGGGGTTATAGGCCACGGAGCGTTCGTGCGTCCGGTTGGGTGGAGCCATTGAGGGTGGTTGGGTCATGCCCACCAAGCTTGCACTCCCTGTGCCAGCCGAGTGGGCTTGTGGTCCGCGAATTGCAATGCGCGGTTCAAAACGAAAAGCGCGAATTGGCTTCGCGACCCAACAAAGGAAAACACCATGCAACTCATGAAATTGTTAATGTCAATCGGCGGTGCCGTGGCGACCACGCGCCTCGCACGCAGCGTGTCTGATCTGAATTCCAACGACCTTCTGGGTCTCGTCGGGCTTTCTCGCCGCGAGAGCCACTTTGGCCAAGGGCTTCTGCTGTTTAGCGGCGGAGCCGTCGTTGGTGCAGGCGTGGCGCTGCTGTTGGCGCCCGCCAGCGGTCAAGAAACGCGCAAAATGCTTGGCGAGCGTTTCGACAAGCTGAGCACCGCTGCGGGCGAAAAACTGCGCGAAATCCAAGAGGATGTGCCCGCTCTCCTCGGACGCGAGGGAAGTTCGCAGTCCCCAACTGGGGCTGCCACTCAAAAACGTCACACTGGCGTGCAGAGCTCCAGCTAATAGCAAAAGAGAGCGAGTGCGAGGGGTCAGTAGCTAGGAGGCGCTGACCCCTCGTTGCTTACGGGAAGAGAGCGTTGGAACCGTGGACTGTCTGCGGTTAGCTTCCTCACGGAATATCGCGGCTCGTTATGGTCCAGGTCGGTCCCCCCCCCTCGCACCGAACCGTATTAATGCTGCGCAGGGCCTTTACGGTTCGTCGCAGGTTCATGCCCCGTGTTCTTGGGTAAAGTGCGCTCTTGGGGCTGGGCATCCTTTTCGGCAGTTGGGCCGCCGCCAACGATGATCTCTACACGACGGTTATTGGCACGCCCTTCGGCAGTCGCATTGTCAGCAGTCGGCTGGCTTTCACCGCGACCCTCGGCGCTAATGCGGTTCGCATCGACACCCTGGCTCACCAAGTAGTCTCGGACAGCTTGGGCGCGAGCTAGGGAAAGCTGCTGATTGGATTCTTCACTGCCTTGAGAATCAGTATGGCCGGCCACCACAATGCTGCGTTCTTGGGATTGCAACTTGAGCGCCTCGGCCACCCTTTTCAGCGAGTCCTGCGCGATAGGCAAAAGCGTCGATTTGCCGGTTGTAAAGAGCACCGCGCCCGAGAGCGTGATGGTCATCGTGTTGGCTTCTTCCTTAACCTTGGCGATTTCGTTGAGACTTTGCAGCGCAGCCCGTGCCGTTTCTTCGGCCTTCAAGCGCGCCTTCCGTTCCGCTTCAAGCTCTCCCGTTAGCGCGGCCTTGCTGTTGTTCAGCTGTTGCTCCTTGGCCCGCAAGTCCTTTATCTGCCCCGTCTGATGGCGCAATTGGTCTTGCGCATTTTTCAGGCCTCGCTGGGTCATCAGTTCTTCGGATTTTGCGATGCTTCCAAGGGCCTGCTGGGAGGCGAGCCAATCGCTTTCCGCCATTGCGAGCTCGGCCCGGCGCTGAGCCAAGTACGCAAAGTGGCGCTCCTCCTCCGAGCCAGGATCGTCTTGATGCACCGCTTCGGCACGCTCTAGCGCCTGCTGGGCTTCCAGAAGCTTCGCCGGAGTACGCGTCGCAGCTTCACCCCGTGAAGCGAGTTCGTACGTTCGCCTGGCATCCACAAGCTGTGGCGTTGCCGCATTGGTACCGCACGCAACAGGCAGAACGGCCAAGATCGTCGTCCATTTCCCGACTGTGTTCATGGTGTTACGCCTCCGGCTTGTTGACTAAGTTCCTGTAGCCGCGTTTGCGCTTCCCCGACTTGCCGTTTCGATTCGGAGACTTTGGCTAGCTTGAACGCGAGATCGGCGTCGATCTTCGCCTCGTCTAATACAAGCTTCGCTTCCTCCATTTCCTCCTCTGCGATCAGACGCTCCGCGCGAGCCAGGTTGTCGTTAGCTAGCTTCAGGTGAAGAGCTGCCTGGGGATCCCGCTCGGCCCCTACTGCTTGAGCGGCCGCTGCTGATGCGCGCGCGTCGGCGACGCTCCGTGTGGGTACCTGGGAGCCACCGCACGCGAGCGGTATACAGACAACTCCCATCGTGAGTAATGTCTTAGTTTCTCTTAGCAACCGATTGAAAAGCGACATGAGGTTCCTCTTTCGAATAAGGTCGTAGCGCCCAACGCGCCCAAACGGCCGCCGGTGCAAGGGGCGCGCCAGGTTCTCGTTACTAGGGGTAACGTGAAATTCTATCTTTCACGAGGAATATCCGGGGCAGTAGCGCACGCCCTGCCAAGCCGCCACGCGGCAAAACGCCCCACCCTCCTAGCGTGAGCTTCTCGTCACCGAGTTCCGGCCTGCCCCGCCTGCCGCGGATCCTTGCGCAGATTCGAACGGCGGCTCAGTTTCGAGGCGTGTTCCGCGCCGTTCCTTTTGATGTGTGTTTTTTCGCGAATTGCTCGCTTTTTGCAAATCGCTCCGACAGAACGTCCCACGAAAATTAACCACCAGCCGAATAGATGAGTCTGACACGGTGAGTGCTCGGTCCTGCACCCTTACCAAAAATAGCGCGCTAAGATCTGCACCTGAGGAAACCTGGAAGCGCATGCACAGCGCCTCTCCGAAAGCCCATCCGAGCTTCTGCTTGACGCACGCCAAGGACTCTTGGACGGCGCCCGCAAGGCCGGAGCAAGCATCTGGAGCGGCGTTAAGCTCCGCCCTCAGTAGCTGCACCTCAAATAGCGGCTGCCGAGCCCCGAGAGTCGAATCTAAGACAGTTGGCCGGAGCATGACCACCACCTCCGAAACCGCGGCGGTGACCGCGACCTTGGACAACTCATAGCGCAGGGAGGCCCGGGAACGGAGCTCGATACCTTCACCAGCAATTAACTTAACGGCGTCCGCGCGGGGTGCCTGGAGTTCCAACCAGCGGCGCTCACCCTCACCGGACGCCATCTGCAAGTGGAGCGGTGAAAGGTCGCGCAAGATCTCAATCACGTCCTCAAGAAAAATATCAACCTCTAGACGCATGGCCGGTCCCTCGCTTGCTCCGAATTGAACGATTCAACGTGGCGGCAGTTGCAGATGCCATACCAAGCTAAGGGGGGCCGGCTAGCTGTTCGCATTCCTGGCCTAGCGTGAGGTGGCGCGTTCGTGCGCCGCGCGACGGATGGTGCTGACCAGGTCGTCCATGTTCACGGGCTTTACCAAAAACCGATCCGCGCCGAGCGCCGCCAAGAGCTGCCATTCGCGCGGCCCACCCGCGCCGGTGAGCACAATAATCGCGACAGACTGCGCGTTCGTCCGTTTGCGCACCCGCTCCGTCACGGCCATGCCATCGAGCATCGGCATTTGCAAATCCACAATCAGAACCGATGCTGGCTTGCGATCGTACGCTTGTAATACGTTCCACCCGTCAGCAACGCACTCCACTTCAGCACTTGGAAATTCCTTCTCCAAGACTACGGAAAGGAGCTCACGAAAGTCAGCATCGTCCTCGCCCACCAGTATGCGTACGGGGTCCAGACTATTTGTTCGAGCTTGTAGAAGCTCGCGTCGGAGCGCCTCCACGCTGGGGGTGCGTTCTTTGGGGTCTTTGGCTAGTGCGCGCTCAAGCACCGCATCAAATGCGGGTGGCAAGTCCTGACGGATGCTCGTGGGCGTGGGAACGGGTGTCAAAGCGTGTGCGACGGCGAGGGCAAAGACGTGATCGGCTGAAAAAGGCGGGATCCCTGTGAGGAGCTCGTACGCTACGCATCCGAGGGAGTAGACGTCACTTTGGACCGTCGCGGCACTTTCATTTACTTTTCCGAAGTTAACTTCCGGCGCAATGTAGCCTGGAGTGCCCGCCACTTCGTTCATGTACTCGCCATCAACAGAAGGCACAGCGAGTCCAAAGTCCGAGACGTGCACCCCAAGATCGTGATCCAGCAGGATATTGCTAGGCTTGATGTCACGATGAATCGTTGAGGCCGCATGGATGGCGCCCACTCCGAGACACACTTGGTCCAGAATGTGAAGCGCGGCATCCAGGTTGGGGTGGGGAGTTTGCCGGACTTGCCACCGATCCAGGCTCTCACCTTCGATAAGCTCCATCACGATAAAGGGAGCTCCTTCGTGCTCTCCGAAAGCATGGATTCCGACCACATTCGGGTGCCCAACAAGAGCGAGCGCGCGGGCTTCGCGTCGAAACATCTCGCGGAAATTCTCAGCGTTGAATGCCGGCCGGACCAGCTTGATGGCGACCTTGCGCTCCAACGCTTCGTCCAGCGCCGCATACACAATCCCCATGGCTCCGTGCCCCAGCTCGGCGACAATGCGGTAATTCTCGCCAATATAGGTGCCAAGCGCGGGAGGAAACACCCATCTAGCACTGCACGTGCCGTGCCGTCGGCTGCACGGCACGGCAATTGCTGAAGACGCGCGGTGGTCGATGTACTTGGTTGGTCGAGCTCGGTGATTCTCCTTGTAACTATCCTGGCGCAGGTTCGAAAGCAGTGGCGCGATCCTGCCCACGCAGGTGTGACCAAATGGCTCTTCGTCGGCCAAACCGCCGCATCCTTGGGATTCACCCTTTACAGCGCCCTACTCGGAAACTGGATTTTCACCATCACCAACGGGCTCCTCCTCCTGTCAGGCGTAGCCGGCGCCTGGATCGCCATTACGCACGCGCGGTCGAACAATCGCGTTTCGACAAAAGGCTAATAGGATGGATGCGCGTTCGCGAGCACTGCTGGAGCTGGGCCGGGCCTTGCGCGCTTCGGGTTATCAATTCATAACTACCACTCCCGAAACCCATCGGCGAGTGTGGGAGCGCCGCGGGGGAGACACTGGGCTCGCCCAAACCTTACGAGACGTCTTCGGGTGGAACATGTGGTTTGCGCCTGAAATATTGCCTCAACCGTTTGTGAACCTTTTGGAGAATGCCCACGCGGTACAGGTGAAAAAGGGGCGCTACCGATCTGATATCCGATTCGCAAGCTTGGGTGGGCAGCTCTATGCGCACTCCTCGTGGCCCACCGAAACCGCTGATTCGGTGTTTTTCGGACCGGATACCTACCGCTTTTGTTCGTTCTTGGGCCGCCTCGTGCCGCGCTGCCGTCGACTCTTGGATGTCGGCTGCGGGAGCGGAGCGGGTGGGCTCTGGGTGGCGCACCGCACCGACGCCGTCGTGATGTGTGATATCAATGAGCGCGCGTTGTGGTTTGCCGAGGTAAACACGGCCCTTTCAGAGCCGCCTCTGAGTGCCAAGGTGGGCCTAGTGCGGAGTAACATTTTTGACTCAGTGCACGGCACCTTCGACGTTATCGTTGCCAATCCGCCCTACCTTCGCGATCCCCTCGCCCGCCAATACCGCGATGGTCGCGGTACCTACGGCGAAGAAATTGGAGTGCGCATCGTCAAGGAAGCGCTCACGCGCCTGGAGCCAGGTGGTAGCCTGTTGCTCTACACGGGGGCGCCCATCATTGAGGGAAAGGACTACTTTCTCGGAAGTGTGCGCCCCTTGCTGGAAGAACGGGGCTGTACGCTTGACTACCAAGAGTTGGATCCAGACGTCTTCGGAGAAGAGCTTGAACGCGCAGAGAACGCCCCCGTGGAGCGCTTTGCCGCAGTGGGCCTCTACGCACGTATGCCGGCTTGAGCATGCTCCACCACTTTGGCCTTAATGTTGCACCGCTTCTAGCATGCATCACCACTTGAGCTTCTTGGCCCCGGCTGTGCAGCATGAATCGAGCTTCTCGCTCCACATGCGACTCGCTGAATTCAATAAAGAGTGCTTGGCACCGCTCGCCCACGCACCGAAGTGGGAGGAGAAGGTCCTAAAGCAAGCTAGCATGGGCCTCATCGAGTGCCATTTCGTGGAGGAGGAGCGTGCCGACATTGCCGAACATGCGCGCAGCATTCCGCAAGCGCCGGATGCATTCCTGGCTTGGTTCGAGGCGCTCGCACAGAACGGCCCGGGGCAAGGGCATCCGTTATTCCCCTGGCTAGCCGAGGCAGCCACTCTCTCGGAGATGAAGTGGTTTCTCACGCAAGAGGTGGCCGGGGAGGCAGGGTTTGATGATCTTGTCGCTCTCACCCAGGTTAAGCTTCCGCCACGCGCTAAGCTGGAGCTGGCGCGAAACTACTGGGATGAGATGGGGCAAGGCCACGCCGAGGCAACCCACGGTGGGATGCTCGTTACGCTCGCACGCGAGCTTGGCCTTCCGGCAGATGGTGTGGAACCCGTTTGGGAGAGCCTCGCGCTTTCCAACTTGATGTTAGCGCTTGCCAAGCATCGCCACTACACTTACCAGTCAATTGGGGCATTAGGTATCATCGAGTTAACGGCTCCCGGGCGGGCCGCGCTCGTAAATGCTGGCTTGAAGCGGCTGGGGGTAAGCGGCGAAGCACGTCGCTATTTTGCCTTGCACGCGACCCTCGACACACGGCACTCCGCCGCCTGGAACAGCGAAGTAATTCGACCTCTGATTGCCCATGAGCCTCGCCTAGCCATACCTATCGCAGAAGGCGCGCTGATGCGCTTGAGCGCGGGTGCGCGCACTTTCGAACGCTATGTTCGCGAGCTATCGAGCCGCACTGCCCCAGAAGGGGTGAGGCAAAGTAGCCGCAGCGAGGCGTAATGCCACAGCAGTGCTCGATCAATTTGAGGCAACCGCCCAAGTGAGTGCTCTCAACTCCACGCGCGGTGGGTATGCTTGCCCGAGATGAAAAGACACCCACAGCACGACACCTCGATAGGTCGAGGTCGCCGCTAACGTGCCTCACGCCAACGACCTGGGGCGTAACAAAGATCCGATGATCACCATCGCTCTCGTTGGGCTCCTCCGTGAGCGGGGGAAGGCTATTATCGACAGATTCCTCGCCAAGCTCAGGCTCACCGATCTTCCGCCTGAAAATACGCCCAAGTCCGTACTGATCGACAGCCTTCCGTTGTTTCTTGAAGAGCTTGCCGATGCCCTCCTTCGAGCCGCAGGCTCAATGCCGGAGGAGCAGCTCGCCACAGCGCGAGAACATGGAGAGCAGCGCTTCGAGCACGGCTTTGATCTTTCGGCTGTCATCCGCGAATACGGGCTCCTAAGGAGCGCCCTACTCGACGAAGCAGAGTCCGCCTCTCTCCCACTCTCTATTCGAGAATTTGACCTACTTTCGAACTGCATAAATTCCGGCATTGCCGAGGCCGTCACAGAATTCACCCGCCTGCAACTCGCCGAACAGTCGAACCTTTCCCAGAGGGTGCGAGAATCCACCGAGCGTGCTGAAACGAGCGACTACACCCTGATTAACTTCGTGGAAAACCTGCCAGACTTGGCTTGGTCCGCTCGGGCGGATGGGCATATCGACTTCTACAATCGCCGCTGGTACGAGTACACAGGATCCACTTTCGAAACGATGGAAGGTTGGGGCTGGGAAAGCATCCACGACGAGGAGCTCTTGCCCACAGTGTTGGAGCACTGGAAGCATTCGTTGGTCTCTGGAGAGCCATTCGAAATGGAGTTTCCGTTACGGGGCGCGGACGGCGAATTTCGCTGGTTTTTGACCCGTGTTCGCCCGGTGCGAAATCGCGAGGGCCAGGTTGTTCGCTGGTTTGGCACCAACACCGATATTCACGACAGGCGAGAAACCGAAGCTAGGATCAAGGCAGCGAAGGAGGAAAGCGACCGGCTCGGGCGCGAACATGAGGAGTCCCTGGTGCTGCTCGATACGCTACTTGAGCAGGCGCCCATCGGAATAGGATTCTGCGACATGCAACTCCGCTTCGTACGTTTGAACGCGACGTTTGCAGAAATCAACGGTATCTCCAAAGAGGAACACATCGGAAAATCCGTGGCTGAGGTGCTTGAGCTCGCCGGGCGGCCCGTAAACGACAACTTCCACCACGTAGTCGCACTCGGAGAGGCCATCGAAGGCGAGCTTAGTCGGACGACGCCTGCTCAACCTGGCGTGGAGCGCTGGTGGAAGGTGACTTACTATCCAGTACGGAGCGGAGCGCGTTGGCTGGGAGTCGGAGCGCTGTGCGAGGAAATCACTCGCAAACGCGAAATCGATGCCGAACGAGCTCAGCTCTTGCAGCGCGAGAAACACGCCCGGCGGGATGCCGAGCGGCTCAACCGTCTAAAAGACGAGTTCCTTGCCACGGTGAGCCACGAGCTGCGCACCCCTCTGCAAGCCATGATGGGGTGGGCCAGCATCTTGAGCCAGCAAAGCGTCAACCCTGAGCAACTGAAGAAAGGGCTTACAATCATCGAGCGCAATGCCAAAGCGCAATCACAGCTCATCGATGACATTCTAGATGTATCGAGCATCATTGCCGGTAAAGTGCGCATTCGTGCCGACACATTCGATGTTCGGCTGGTCCTGGAGGCAGCGCTCGAAACCGTGAGCCCGGCGGCCCAATCAAAAGGAGTTGAGCTCGTGTTTGAGGTGAGCGGAGAAGCAGGCCGGATCGTGGGTGATGCAGATCGCCTGCAGCAGGTAGTTTGGAATCTGTTGTCGAACGCCGTCAAGTTCACGCCTCGCGGCGGCACGGTGACGTTGAGAGCCAGCCGCCGAGATTCTCAATTGGTGATCAGCGTAGAAGATACCGGAAAGGGCATCTCGGCAGAGTTTCTGCCGTCGGTGTTCGAGCGCTTCCGCCAGGCTGACTCCGGCGCCGATCGCAGGTACGGAGGCCTCGGCCTGGGGCTCGCCATTGTGCGGCATTTGGTCGAGCTGCATGGTGGCACGGTCGACGCATCAAGCGCGGGAGAAGGCAAGGGCTCTGCCTTTATGGTGCTGCTCCCCATCCGAGCGACTGGCGTGCCCCGACTCCACGAGATCCCCGAACCCGAACCCGTAACAGACCTCAAACATGAGGTAAGTTTGGTGCCGCGCGCCCTCGACGGCCTTCGAATACTAGTGGTCGACGACGAAGCCGACGCCCGCGAACTGCTAGCGCTCATCTTGCGCAACTCAGGAGCCATTGCTGTGGAGGCGGTCTCCGCAAGTCAAGGTTTAGCCGAGCTTGAGACTGGGAATTTCGATGTTCTGGTGAGCGATATCGGAATGCCCGGCGAAGACGGCTACACTTTAATGCGCAAGGTGCGAGCTCTGGATGACGCCATGCTAAGCGGCATTCCCGCACTCGCTCTCACCGCCTATGCTCGCGCTGAAGATCGAAGGCGTGCCCTTGGGGCGGGCTTTCAGATGCATATGACCAAGCCGATGGACCCGAAACACTTAGTTGCGGTGATCGCGCAGCTAGCCGGGCGAATGCCTCCTCCGAACGGCTAGCCGCGCTCGTTCGTTTAAACTCGCACTTCCCTTCGCTCGGGCCCCTCACCCTTCTTCTTCTTCTTGGGCGAGGCCATCCATGTCTCCCCGAAGGCGCGTGGCGAGCAAGCTCTTGGCTTGCTCCGCGCGTTCCTGTTCCTCGTCCCGACAGGCCTCGAAAAAAGTGATAAGCTCTTCGTCTCCGCTTTCTTCTGCGTCTTCCACATACTCCGCGTAAGTGTCAGCACCTTGGAGAGCGTGGTATAAAATACTTATGAGGCCGTACACGCCATCGCTGGTATTCGCTTCGCCAAGAGCGGCATTCTGTGAGCCGTTCCTTTGTTTCGACTTGGTGGATTTTTCGGTTGCGCGTCCTGCCTTGCGTTCTGTCTGAGATTGATTGGTCATTATAGGGGTGTCCATTCTGATGGAGGGTTACGAGTGGCTCCGCTGTGCAAATCTCGAACCATCATCACGTGCGGTCCGCCGCATTACGCCGGCCCACAATTCCTACCTCCAAGTTAATTGGAGGCCTCCCAGATCATCACTTTATCGGTGCGCCGTGACGGTGCGTGGTTGCCCGTGAGCTGTTGCCCGTGATCGACCAGTGTCACTCCGTACGGGTGGCTTCGGCTCCACGCCCTGTGGCGTTTTGTCACGCGCGTGGCATCCCTTCACCATGGTAGAGGTAGCGAAGTTCAAAATCCACCACTTCTAGATTAACGCTATGACTCCGTGAACACGTCTCGCACTGCCCTTCCCTAGTCGCCCGCATTGGCAATCACTCGGCCCGGGGCGCACAGCGCATAGCTACAGGCATACAACGTGCATCTTGCGTTGCATGCCCAACATTTCCGATCTTCGCCCGTCGGCACCGGCGCAGGATGCTCTTAAGCCGAGTCCTGCTCATCCGCACCCCACTCAGGCTGAGGCCGAGGAGCGTGGAAAAATGCGGCGCGCGGCGAGCGATGGTTTGCAAAGCGCCATTTGGATCTGCTGCTTGGTTTTGATAACTGGCGTGGTGGTCGGCGCGGTCTTGTACTTCAGTTCGTCGTCGCGTGCGGCCAATGGGTTACTTACGAGCCCTCGCGACGCTCGGTGACTCACAGTCCTCCAACCGGCACGAACCCATGGCAACCAACTCACCGAAGCCCGATCCTGTTAAACCCAACTCTGACGACGCTGCATTCAATTGCGCGTGCGAAGCTTGTGTGCGCGAAGGGATCCACGAGCCCACGTGTGCCGTCCATCGGGCACCACCGGAGGAGTGCACGTGTGGGCGTAGCGACCAATCTAAGGGAGCAGGCTGAATGCTATTTCAGGCTGGGGGATGGAGCACTTATGGGCTCTTGTTTCTTTGTGGCCGGCTTCCTCATTTCTTGATCTTGACTCGGCTGATACCGCGGCTTGCGTAGCGGAAGCTCGACGGGCCTGCCCAACTTAGCCGATTCAAGGATTGCCTCGACGACCCGAATATCAGCGAGACCCTCAGCGGCAGAAGGCCTGGGTTCGGTACCATTTAAGATAGCGTCTGAGAAATGAATCAGCTGCGGCGCGAACTGATCGCGACTCGCGAAGGATGTGTGCCGAGTCTTCTCGTTGGTTGTAAGGTATTGCTCCAAGCCTTCGGCGTACTCATAAGCGGGCTCCAATCGCAAATCCCCCTGGGTGCCGAGAACTCGGTAGCTTGAGGTGGAGGCCAAGCTGTTGCTCACGGTAAATTGCGCCACACCACCGTTCGGGAAACGCATAACTGCCGTCGTGGTGTCATCGACCCCATCCTTTTCGTGGGTTACAGCTGATACCCAAATCGGCTCCTCGTGAAAAACGTGGCGCGCAGCATTGATGCAGTAGACACCGAGGTCCAGGCAGGCGCCGCCTCCGGTTTCTGGGCGTAAGCGAATGTCCCCGGGGCGAACCACGTGGCTGAAGACGGAATCGAAAACACGAACTTCGCCTATTTTTCCTTGGTGAATCAAGTTCAGTGCCGTCAGTGTCGCCTCCTCGAAATGGAGGCGATAAGCGACCATCAGCTTCACGCCGTTCTTGGAGCACGCTCTCGCCATCGCATCGCAGGCGGCCACAGTCGGCGCGAGCGGTTTCTCGCAAAGCACGTGCACACCCCGCGCCGCCGCTCGGAGGGTGTGCTCCCTGTGGAGCGTATTGGGTGTGGCAATATACACCGCGTCAATCTTTCCCTTCTCGAAAACCTTTTCGAGCTGTGTGTAATCGCCCGCTAGCTGAAGGTTGTACTTCTCACAAAGCTCATCGCGCTTGTTGGCATCGCTCGAAATCAGCGCAACCAACTCCGAGTTTTCCTCCGCATGCGCGAAGGCGGGCAACACCGCAACTTGTGCGATGTTCCCGGCCCCGACAACTGCATACCTGACTTTAGTGTTATGCATAGCTTCCATGCCAAGAACTTATGCATGTTTTGCGCCAGCACAGTGTTGCGCCACCATGCGCATGCCTTCCCAAGCACCACGCCCCGAGCGCGAGGCAGATGACCTCGCTGGCTAAGGACGTGTGAAAGCGTGCCCCGACCACCCGGCTCCGTTCACCACCCAGGGCAGCGCACGGGCCACTTCCTCTTCGACTTGGCCGAATGGAGTGTGCCCTGCACCCTCAGCGTATGCCATGCGCGCCTCCAGCCCTCCCTGCCTCAACCACACCACAGCTTCGGCCCCGCGCTTCGCACAAACCTCCGTGCCACATGCAATGAGCACACGCTTGCCGCCTGCTTTTGCGAACTGCCGTGCGTGCGCCACACTCCAATATTGGTACCCGCCTTCGATCAGAACCAGGTACGGCAGGTCACTACCGAAGGGCGGGATCATTCCGACAGCCATGATCGCGCCTTGCGAAAATCCGGCATAAATCCCGGACTTCTGAGCAAATCTCCGTCCCTGGCGGGCCTTTGCCGCTTCCAGCGCCGCCTTGAGTTCCCGGCCTAACTCGAGATGGTTTCGGTAAAAGAATGCCGTCGGGTGGGCTTTGCCAAATGGGACTCCACGCAAGCAAAGCAGGAAGGCTTGCTGGCGCGTAAGCTTCAACCAGTATTCGCATTCATCACGCGGTGCCCCACCGGCGCCGTGGCTGGCAACCACCAGCGGGTGCACACCGCTACCCGGGGGAGTATAGAAGACGGCGTTCAAAAACCCGGGAACAGGCAACTCTGAAAAGGCCTCACGAATGTCCGCGGGCTCACGTGCCCCATTCATCTCAGGTTGCGCCTGCACGCTGCCGGAGGAAGCGAACTCAGCGCTTGCCAAGCGTTCGGACGCCGTGAGTGCTTGCTCCTTGCTCGTTGTGCCGGCACACGCCCACGCGGCGGCGCAAAGAATGACAGCGTGTGGAGTCATCCACGGTCTGAAATACCGAAAGCTCATGAGACGAGGGCGTGCACCAAGGCGATGGTGCGCTTTAGTACAGGAAGGTCCGCATCTCGCAAGAGGTACATCCAATCTCCCATCGTGACGGCAAATGCCGCGGGGATGGGTCGAGACGCAATCAACATGGGGCCAAGTGTCTCAACGAGTGTGCTGTGGCTCACTCGGTAGTTGCGCTCACGTCGCCGCCCAGCGTGAGCCGTGTGAAACTTGCGTTCGTACGCAACGGCGCCGTGGACATCGCCCGTCAAAACGCCCGCCCAGAGTGCATACACGTCAAACTCGCATGCGGCATTCATCATGTCTGTGGTAAAACCACCCGGCGGCCTCAAATTCATCTCGAGCGCCACGTAGCTACCGTTGGGCTGGGCGAAAAATTCCACGTGAAAAAAGCGCTCTCGGACACCGAATGCCCGCACCGCGGCCCGGCCCACTTGCTCCAGAGCAGCCGGAACTTCGCGCAGGGAATAGTAGTAACCGTCCAGCTGCCCAAGCCGCACCTGCATGATGCCCGTGTCGTAGGTGTGCGACGTGTAAAAGACAACGTTCCCATCGCGATCGGCTAAGCCATCGTAGGTTACGATGTCACCGTGAACAAAAGGCTGCACCACGTAACCTTCGCGCACTTGTGCCAAAGCCCGCTCCAGCTCCCTGCCGTTCTCGACGCTGAAGGTATCCGCCGCGCCTGAACCCGTATCTGGCTTAAACACGAGCGGGAATTCGTATTTTCTTGCGAAATCACGCACCTCTTCGGGTGATTCTGCCCGGACGCCCGGCGGCGTCGCGATGCCCGCGCTTGAAAATATTTCAGCCATACCGAGCTTACTCCGCTGGCGGCGGAGCTCAGCACTGCGGATGCCTGGAACGTCAAAGTCATCCCGCAGGCGGGATCCTGCCTCAAGCCAATGCTCACCATCGGATTCGATGCGATCGATTGGGCCGTGGCGTTCGCAGAGGCGCTCGACGGCAGCCTTGAGCATCTGATAGTTGCCCATGTCGGGCTCCAACACATAGTCCGCTAAAGCCGCCGCTTCTCGGCTACCGGGTGCGAGCGGCATGTCCCCAATGCCAAGCACCTTCACGCCCTTCGCTTTTAGAGCAGCACAGAAGGACGCCGCAGTGGGCGGGAAACCAGGCGAGAGAAAGACAACGTTCACGCTCGGGAACCTCTCTTCACTTCGGGCAACTGCTGCTTACACTGAAAGAGACGTGCAAACGGGTCCGCTTCTTTAAGACGCTCTCTCACATTTCTCAGAGTGAATTGATCGGCACGCAGCTTGGGCGTTAGCTCTTCCCACTCAAGCGGCATAGCCACAGGCGCGTTTGGCCTCGCCCTCGTAGAATATGGGGCGACGAATGTGGCGCCACGCCCATTTCGCAGATAATCAATGAATATCTTGCCCGTACGTTTGGATTTCGATTGGGTCGCGACGTAACGCTTGGGTGACTGAGCAACAAGCGCGTGGGCAACCTCCCCCGAAAAGGTCTTGGCTTCTTTCCAATCTAAGCTCGGCGCCACAGGTAGACACACGTGTAGCCCTTTACCGCCAGTGGTTTTCACGAAGCTTTCGAGCTTGGCCGTAGCGAACACGGCTCGCAATTCCTTCGCCGCTTCTATCACCGCTTGGAAGGGGAGCTCCGGATCAGGATCCAAATCGAAAACCAGGATGTCTGGATGTTCGAGATTATCCACACGTGATCCCCACGTGTGGATTTCTAGAGCTCCCAGTTGCGCGAGCCCAAACAGGCCTTCCTCACTTTCGACAAAGGGATACGGCTCGTTGCCATCGCTACCCGAGATGGAGTGAACTCCGGGTGGCGCGCCTTGGGCGAAGTGTTTCTGGAAGAAACACGGTTGCCCTTGCCCGTTGGGACATCGCACCAGTGTAAGAGGCCGCCGAGCCAGATGTGGCAGCATGCGCTCTCCAACAAGGCCGTAGTAATCCAGCAGTTCGCGCTTGGTAATCTTAGCGTCGTGATAAAGGAGCTTATCAGGATGGGTGATGACGTAGCCCGTATCGCTTGAGACGGCCGCCTTCTCGGGCCGTTTGGGCGGGGAGGCGCCCAGGCCTGCGGCGGAATTGGGGCCGTTTGTAGCCGCTGTTTCCAGATGAACTTCTTCCGCCTCTTTGTCTTCCCGGAGGCCGACAAATGTCGGGTGTCGAAGCAGGCCGTCAGACGTAAACCCCGTAAAACCCACTTCGGCTACAAGCTTCGGCTGAACCCAGCTAACTTCGCGCAATTGAGCTCGCGGCAGTTGGTGCTTCACGGCAGACTTTTCTATGACGAGATGCGAGAGGCGGCTGTGGAGCTCTAGGAGCGTCCGCTCACTGAACCCCGTTCCCACGCGGCCCACGTACACAAGCTCCGCACCCCTCCACACGCCAAGGAGTAGTGCACCCAGGTGGCTGCGCCCACCTTTAGGCTCGGTGAACCCAACAACCACCAACTCCTGGCGCATCAGGCATTTGACTTTCAGCCAGTCCCGACCGCGGCCGGAGCGGTAAGGGCTAAGCGCGCGTTTGCTGATAATGCCTTCGAGCTTCTCTTCGCAGGTCTTCAAGAAGAACTCAGGCCCACCTCCCGTAACGTGGTCGCTCAAGCGGATGAGCGGTGCGTTTTTCGAACCCCGCTTGGCGAGCAAAGCTCTTAGAAGCTCCTTGCGTTGGAGGAGAGAGAAACCGCGGGTATTTGTTCCATTCAAGTGCAATAGATCGAAGGCGAAATAGCAGAGCTCGCTATCGCTTTTAACCTTCAGTGAATGCTGAAGCACCTGAAAGTCACTCACCCCTCGTTCATTGAGTGCCACCAGCTCGCCATCCAGCAAGAATGCCTCACCGGGTAAGCCTGCCGCAAACCCTACACTGCCGGTCCAAATCGCTCGAGCCATGAGGCTCTCTCAAGCAGGGCGCGTGCCAAGGTACAGACCAATGGGATCCGGCGCCCCCAACACGCTACCGGTGTGGAGGGGTTACCGGACATAACGGACCTTGCGAAAGCGCTGGCTCGGAACTTGCTCCGCTGAGGTGGAGTTGTTTTGACACCCCTGGTTAACCCAAGCTCGCCCGCGCCCAAAGCGGATGGCAATACCGTCCCCGAGCACGTGTACGATAATATCCAAGCGGTGCACGCCTTGCACCAGGCGGCGGCGCGGCGTGTGCAGCGCGGCCAGCGTGCAGTGGAGTCAGTGACAGGCTTCCTTGGCAAGCCACGTACCCTGTACGCGCTCATAGCCGGCGTCCTGATTTGGACAATCTACAACCATTCGCTAGAGCTGAAGGGCGCTCGTCCTTTCGACTCCCCGCCATACTTCTACCTGCAAGGCATTGTCACTCTGTACGCGGCCATCATGACCACGATCGTTCTGATAACGCAGAACCGTCAGAGCAAGGAGGCGGAGCGCAATGCGCACTTGGAATTGCAGGTGAATTTGCTGGCTGAGCAGCGCACAGGGAAGATCATTGCTCTGCTCGAAGAGCTGCGTCGCGATCTGCCGAACGTGCGAGACCGAATCGATCCCGTTGCGGACGCGCTTCAGCAGGCGGTACCGGCCACGGCTGTGAGCTCTGCGCTTGATTACACCATGAACCCTCATCTGGTAGAAAAGGGGCCGCCAAACCGAGGGGACCTACCCTCCGACAGGGGTTGACTCAGGAATCTTCGGCTGGGTTTGTTGCTACGCAAGATCCGATCGTAGCACCCGCGGCAGGTAAACGCTGAACGTCGTGCCTTCCTCGGAACTTGAGCGCACTTCAATTCGCCCACGATGCGCCTTCACGATTTCCTGGGCGATATGTAGACCGAGGCCCAAGCCCTCCCCTCCAGCCCTTCCAACGGTAACAAGGGGCTCAAAGATCCTCGGTAGAAGCTCCGGGGGGATTGAGCCGTGGTTGTGCACATCCACACGAAGACCGCTCTCGATTTCACGGACGGCGACGCGCACGCGTTGACCCGGCGCGCCGTGACGTGCGGCATTCGCGAGCAAATTTGAAAACACCTGAGACAGGCGGTCCGCGTCCCAGCGCCCAGTGGTTTCTTGCGCCAAATTATCGACTACAAAGCGGTGCGCCGAACTCGCGCCCTGCAGCTCATCCAGCGTCTGGCGCAAGATCCCTAGCAAGTCGCATTCGGCCAATTTCAGCGGAATGCCAGCCTCCAGGCGAACGCGCGTGAAATCGAGCAGCTGATCGATCATTCGAGCCATCCGCGTGCCACTGGACAAGATAAGATTTAGGGGCTTTTGAATGTGCTCCCCTTGCTCGCGAATAGCCATGAGCTGTGCCGCGGACATGATTCCTGAGAGTGGATTTCTGAGATCATGACCAAGAATTCCCGTGAACATTTCGTTGAAGTGGACGGTCTTCTTCAACTCACCGAGCGCGGCAAAACGTGTCATGGCGGAAGCCACGTGGTGGGCGATGGCCTGCGCCATTTCAATTTCAGCCGTACTGAGAACCCGTGGTGCCGGGTAATAGACCATGAATTTTCCAATCAACTTGCCCCCGGCCTGAACCGGTGCCTGGAGCGGAATGAAGGCCAATGCGCCGATGTGCTCGGCCGCGAAAACGTGGGCGTAACTTGCCATGCTCGCGTCCTCAAACACGTTGGGCACAAGAATGGGTCGGGCGCCCCTCGCGTCTTTTTCCCACGGCGAGTGACCATCAACGGCCGCGCGATAGGAGTCCGAAAGGCCCCGCCACCGCTTGAACCGCATCTTTCCGTGCTCATCAGATCCTAAGATCGCGGAGCGTGGGGCGCCCAGCGCCCTTTCAATAGCGTGGAGCGCTGCGTCGTAGACGTCCTCCACACACTCGGCACGAATCACGGCTCCTGCCATTTCGTAGAGTAGCTCGGCGCGCAGCTGAGCTTGTTTGCTTTCCGAATAGAGACGGTTGCTCTCAATCGCGAGCGCCGTGCGGTCGGCTAGCTCCTCCATCAAATGCCGATCGTGGAGCGAGAAGGCAGGCGCTTCCCCTGCGCGATTAGCACTCAGTATCCCCAAAAACTCCCCGCGAACGCGAAGCGGAACCACCAACAAGCTCGCGCGCGTCAAAGCTCCGCCGAAAGCAGCGCCCGATCCCATGAACCCCTCTCCAATCCGCACTGCATCCGAAAGCCATACGGATGGCCCGCCGTGATCCTCTAAAGCGCTGCGCTCGCGCAGGGCGTGGAGCACAAGCTCACGCCCATTTTCGGAGAGTAAATGGATGGCGCAAGCACTTGCATGCTCTACCGTGACGGCCGCTGCTACGTGCCCGAGTACGGCCTGAAGATCTGGCTTCGGCTCTAAGAAGACTTTGGAAGCTCGGCTGAGCAGGGATAGTCGCGATGCTGAAGCTGCAGCCTCAGCCCGGGCCTGGCGCTCCGTTTCCAACATCCGCAAGCGTTCCAGCGCCTGAGTGCAGTAGTGCGCCACCAGGCGCAGCAACGTTTTCCCTTCTTCGTCCAGCGTGAGAGTTCCGTCGAACGTGAACGCCAACGCACCCAGCTTCCCGCTCTGCGCCACCAGGGGCAGAGCGGCGATACCATAGGAGCGTCCCTTTGTAACTAGTCCTGAAAGATGCGGATAGAGTTCAAGAAGGTGCGCTTGAGAAGGTATCCAAACGGGCACGCCGTTCGTTAGAGCATCCGAGACCGGCGTTCGGTCTTTCGCGTCAAGCCTGAGGCTCAAAAGGGCGGCTTCGCTGGAAGGAGTGTACCCAAAGCCCCGGACCAGGTGGATGAGGTTGGGGTCCGAAGTGTCGCACAGCCAAAGGCCCGATGAAGAGGCGTTCAGCACGAAGGACGTTTGTGAGACGATGGCCGAGTAGACCTCATCCGGCGTGATGGCTTCCGCCAAGGCGGTAGCGACTTTCATCAGGCGCTCAGTCCTGAGTGCAACAGCAACTCGCGCGGATTCAAGCGCTTTGCGTTCGGAGATATCGGCGACCAAGGTGACGAGGCCGTGAACTTCACCATTTTCCCCAAGGTGGGGAATATATGTGGCTTCCGCCGAGCGCTGGCCACCGGTTGGGATCGGGAGTGTCTGCTCGTGAACCACCATCTGCCCACTCAACGCGCGCTCAACGTGGGGGCGCATCTGTTCGTAAGCATCGCCGCCGACGACATCTTTCAAGTGCTTGCCGGGTGTTCCGCGCCCCGCCAAACCAAACCACTCTTCATAACGGTGATTGGCCAACCGAAAGCGCTCATTGGCATCGACGTAAGACACCAAGACGGGCAAAGCATTCACAATAAACTGCAATTGAACTTCATTGCTTCGAAGAGCGTCTTCCTTCAGCCAAAACTCCCGAAGAGATCCTCTCAGCGAAACGTCACTCTCCGAATCGTTCGGGGTCGTTAGCAACAGCCCCGCCTCGCCACCCGGCGCCAATTGCAGGAGGTGGTCATGCAAGCACCGAATGCGTGCGTCCCCGACGTGCTCACCAGCGGAGGTTGCGTAGCCGCAAAGGAGGTTCAAGCGCGATGTTTCCTGGAGGCGATTCCAAAGATCTTCGAGGCGCAACGCCGCTTCGCGACGCCCCTCGCTCCACAAGATATCCACCATCTCCCCGTACAACGACAGACATGGTTGTTGGGAATGCTTGCGAACCTCTTCCAAGACCCCACCCACAAGTGCAGTCAAACGCTGCGCGTGCGGCTTCCCATCCACCGCGATGCTTTTTAAGGTGTCCCGCGCATTGAGGAGCGTCAGCATGCGCCGAGCTTCGAGCTCACTCGGGTCGTAGCCGGCTTGTGCCAGGTGCCGTGTCACGCCCACCAGATGCTCAGACGTGGCAATCAGTACGGCTGGCACCCCGCCCGAAAGTGACACTATGACGAACTTCGCAACGACCTCCACAAGCTCGTTAGAGTCTTGGTAGAAGTACACGCCGTGACGGGGCGCAACGAGAGCTCGCGCACGATCCGTAACCCTCAAAACGCCCGAGGAACTGGATGGCCTTACGTAGCTCCGTTTTTCGAACGCCACCTTCACATGCCCCAACGGTTGTTCACTCGACCCTTGTACGACAGAACCCACCGATTGCAATGCTGCTCAATTGTTTTGCAATGGGCTTATTCTGATCGCACAGTGAGGCACTTCGCCACGCTGCAGCCTCACCCTTCGCTGGCCTCGCGGCCGAGCTTTTCAGCTTGCACGGGAAGATCGAGCGCCAAGCGCCGCGCGTAGACCTGTGTGAATTCCGCGCCCAACAACATGATCTGCGCGGAATAGTAGACCCACACCACGAACACCACCGTGGAACCTGCGGCGCCGTACGGCGACGAAACCATTGATTTTCCAAGATACAACCCAATCAAGAACTTGCCGACACTAAACAGAAAAGCGGTAACCAGAGCACCCACCCACACCTCACGCCACGCCACACGAACATCCGGCAACACCTTGAAGATGAGCGCGAACAGGCAAGTGATGACGCCCAGCGAGAGAAGGAAATTGAGGACCTGCCAAATGCTCTCGCCGCCGGGCAAGGCGCTCTCCAGGAAGTGCCCCACCGCGCCAATTGCCGTGGAAATCACGAGCGATACCAGGAGCAAGAAGGCAACGCCTAGAACCATCGCAAATGAAAGGAATCGATCCTTGATCATCTGCATCAGGCCCGAGGAATTCTGCGCAGGCACCTCCCACACTGTGTTGAGTGCAGCTTGGAGTTCACCGAACACGCCGGACGCCCCGAGTAGCAGCACGCCCAGGCCAAGGACTGAGCTCAGGATCCCCGAAGCGGGTGCCTCGGCATTGGCGAGGATAACCTGTATGCCTGCCGCAGCCTCGCGGCCGACCAACGAAGAAATCTCGCGAGCGACGCCACCTCGAGCGGCCTCAGCCCCAAAGGCGAGCCCGGCGATGGATACAAGAATCACGAGCAACGGAGCAACCGAAAGCAGCGTGTAGTACGCCAACGCGGCGGCCATGCGCGAAGCATTGTGGTTGAGCCAGGCTTCGCCAACCTGCTTAATAAATGCCCACGAGCCTGGAACCAATGAAAGGACTCTCATGTTCTACGTCCTCAGGTACTCGGCCAACCCCCGCTACAACCTGGGAAGGTCAGGTCTTAGGCAAATTGTCTTGCCTGGGCGGTGGCCGGCGGTGCAGCCCAATAACTCCACCGCCGCCACGGGTTCAGCACTCATGCTGGAGCGGATCCAAGGAGCCTAGCGGTTAATCTTCTGCCGCGCCTGCCCCTTCAACTCCCTGGCCTTGCCTTCGGCCTGCATTTGCTCGTTGTCGATCACCGCGCCAACGCGGTTCTTTACGGCACCCGAGATTTGCTCAACTTTGCCCTTGGTGCGCTCAGAGGCTTTTGCAGCCTCCTCCCTCGCCTTTCCCTTGAGTTCTTTCACTTTTCCCTCGGCTTCCATCCGTTCGTTACCTATCAGCTTTCCCACGGCTCCTTTGACTTTTCCGCCCAGTTTTTCGGCCACACCTTCACTCCTTCGGCTTGCATTGTTCATAGGTCATGATCTCCTTTGTCAGAATTGTCGGACGTTGAGACAGCCAAGCTGTCGAGGATCTGGACTTGCAACCCTTGTGCCGCGTCCCTTGCTTAGGAGCCACTCAGAGGACAATTTTCACTAGAGGTTCGCGTTTCCAAATGCGGCCCGCTTTCGCGGAGGTGGCCCAGGCCTCTACATCCCGTTCTTCGTTTAGAGCCACAACGCCAGCGTCACCCGAGGGCGGAACTCGTGCAGCAACCAATAAGGGAGCCGCCTCAGCACTATGTCCAATTACTTTGAGATGCTGGTAAGCGTCCGACACAAAGGCAACCGCCGCCGACTCCTCCAAGAGCTCCCTCGCACCCGCCTCACTCACCAGGATCGCTACAGCATCAAAGAGGACCGAGGGGCCCCCAGCTAGCGCAACGTCCGCCAACAAACGCTGACCGTTGCTTTGAACAACGCCACCGATCTTGGTTGCAATCAGCCTCACTTCGGCGCCTTCAGCTTCCACCACATCGATCAGCGTTTGCAGCAGACGGGCGTCAACCCCGTCCGTCACAAGGCAGCCCACGGCACGACCGGTGAGCGTCACCTTTGCATTGTTGATGATGCTGAGCGCAGCAGACGGAGGCAAATCTTGCGGAGCGGAGACAGCTTCTGCAGCAGGGGGAAGCTCTGAAATCCCCAACCCTGTACACACTCGCTTTGCCAGCCCTGTGTCCACGTGCACCAAGTGCCCGATGACGCGTTCCCTAATCGCTTGAGTTTCCACCTTGCTAAGCTCAAATACATAGGCCGCCACGATGTGCCCTTGCTCCGCCTCCGTCTGGCTCTTCCAAAAAAGCCGAGCCTGCGAGTAATGGTCGGCGAAGGCCTCGGGACGCATGCGCAAGGTTCCGCCTTTTTCGGTTCTCGGGAACGTCCTAAAACCGGCGCGCGGATCCTCTCGAGCACCGTCTGGGGCTAATGAATTGGGCTCGTAATTCACGCGACCTTCGGGGATCTGCATCTGCATGTGCCCATCGCGCTGAAAATTCTGCATCGGGCATTTTGCGGCGTTAATGGGAAGCTGGTGAAAGTTGGGTCCGCCAAGCCGTAGAAGCTGCGTGTCTAGGTACGAAAAGAGGCGCCCTTGGAGCAGTGGATCGTTGCTGAATTCGATGCCGGGGACGATATTGGCAGGGCAAAACGCCACCTGTTCGGTCTCCGCAAAGAAATTCCTTGGGTTCCGGTCGAGCACGAGCCGGCCAACAAGCGTGCGAGGTACCAGCTCCTCCGGAATCAGCTTGGTGGGGTCCAGCACGTCGAAATCGAAGCTCAGGGCTTCCTCTTCGGTAAAGAGCTGAAAGGAGAGCTCCCACTCCGGAAAGTTGCCTGATTCGATGGCATCCCAAAGATCGCGCCGGTGGTAGTCGTTGTCGGCACCGTTGATCTTGACCGCCTCATCCCACAGCACCGATTGCATTCCGAGCTTGGGGCGCCAATGAAACTTAACGAACGTGGACTCTCCAAGCTTGTTCACCAATCGGAAGGTGTGCACACCGAACCCCTCCATCATGCGCAGGGAGCGTGGCAAGGTTCGGTCTGACATGGCCCACATCAGCATGTGGGTGCTCTCCGGGGTGAGAGAAACGAAATCCCAAAAGGTATCGTGCGCGGAAGCAGCCTGCGGAAACCCGCGATCTGGCTCCATTTTCACCGAGTGCACAAGATCAGGGAACTTCATGGCATCCTGGATGAAGAAAACGGGAATGTTATTGCCAACCAGATCAAAGTTCCCCTCACGCGTATAGAACTTCACGGCGAAGCCGCGCACATCACGCGGCAGATCCACCGAACCGGCTCCCCCTGCAACCGTGGAAAACCTCGCAAAGACCGGCGTTTTTGTACCGACACTCTGCAGAAAATCCGCGCTCGAATACTGCGCCATGGAAGTGAGGGTTTCGAAGTACCCGTGCGCACCGGAGCCACGCGCGTGCACGATTCTCTCCGGAATACGTTCGTGATCGAAGTGCGTAATCTTTTCGCGAAGTACGAAGTCCTCCAGCAAGATCGGGCCGCGTGCTCCCACGCGCAGCGAATTCTGATCATCGCTGATTGGGATTCCTTGATTGGTGGTCAAGAGCAATTCATCAGAAACCTGATGCAACTCGCCTCCCTCACCGATGTGTGAAGCGGCGGAGTCAGTGAGCGACGGTCGCTTTCGCGAAGTGAGCGACTTTGGAGATTTTTTGGGCATTTTCTGGGCTTTCTTGGGGCATTGGGGCGTCGTGAATCAAGGCGTCGACAAAAGCGAGCTTGCCGACAACTTTCGGCGAGATTGAAAAAGGATATGCGTCGGGAAGGCCCATGCTGCGGTTGAGAGAATTCAGGGCAACCGTGAGATTTACCCATTCTCCCATCAGGCGTTTGAAGCGGATCTCGCCTTTTTGCGGAGAATGTCGCGGTTGTGGGGCGAGGCTCTGCCCGACGTCTGTAACGAAGCCGAACGCGGCTGCCGTTTCCAGCGTGTCCACCATGTGCAGGTAGTGCGCAAACGTCTCAGCAAAATCTTCCCAGGGATGTGCGCTTGCGTAGAAGCTGATGAACGAATCTGAGAATTGTGTGCTGTCGGTGCGATCATAGTGCCGGCGCAGCGCCTCCTGATAGTTGGCGGATTCGTCCCCAAACAGCGCTCGAAACTGCTCGTTTGGCAGGCGCTTGCCCGCCCAGAGCCCAAAATAGTAGTGACCGATTTCATGGCGAAAATGCCCAAGAAGCGTACGGTAACGCTCTTTCATACTGACGCGGATCCTCTCTCGTTCGGCCGCGTCTGCCTCTTCTAAGTTCAGAGTGATGAGGCCGTCATTATGACCGGTAAGGACACGCTCGCTGCCTGCGTCGGCTCTAATGTCGAAGAATAAGCCAGCTTGGGGATCTTTTGCTTTTGAGGTGACGGCTAACCCCAGGCGATTCAGGCCATAAATCAGGCGACGCTTGGCCTGTTCTACCTCGAGCCAAAGCGCTCGATTCTCCGCTTGCGCCAAATCTGGAATCACACGATTGAGCTCGCAAGCTGAACACAGGTCATCCGAAGCAGACTCGGAGACCAACCAATTGCACACTCCTTGCTGGGAGTAGTTTCGACACTTCACAAAACGGGTGCCGCGAACCCGCACGCTCCCGTCAAAATCAAGAGGCTTTAATTCAAACGTCTCCGGCACATACCCCAACGTTCTGCCGCAGCTTAAACACTGGGTGTTATCGAAAAAGATGGGAGCTGAGCACTCGCAAACGAAACGCTTCATGTTGGACCCGCCGCCATGTACGCAATGCATGTGCCAAGCTGTTCGTCGCCTCAGCCGTGCCGATAGATCCTGTGTTGAGCTGAAGAGCACCGGGACGCACCACGGTCGTAGAAGGCAACCGCACGCGCTAGCACCACGGCCACAGCTGTGGAATTTTGCCACGGCTCGAAGCTGAGCCTTGCCCACCCAGCTCATCAACGCGGGCTCTGCGTTTCAGAGGTAACTTCGTTGGTGGGGATGGTCGCAGAAACGAGGAACGAAGGCGCAAGCAATGGGCGTCCATCACGCGTGAACCATCCACTCGGAGCGAACTTCAGCCGGCCATCTGCTTCATAACGCACAGACCACGGCGCGAAAGTCGCACCCGCACGAGGGACAAGCCAGCCCCCTCTTTCCCACGCGTACTTTTGGCCTAACCAAACCCAACCGCCATCGATCCAGAGCGCATTTGCCGCGGGCTTTGCAGGAACGAGCTCAGTAAAGCCTGCAGGTGGCGGATAGGGAACTTCGACGTAAGCACTCATGGGTGCCGCCACGTGGGGCGGTTCTTCAAGCGCGGAGCTGCAGCCCGAGATCAGCACACTCACCACCACGAATCTCGCGGACCAGTGCGTGGAGGAATTTGTCTTGGGCATCTTCGGGTGAGGGAAGCACAAAACGCACCAGTGGCGTGCCGTTTGCAAAGGCTGGACGTTCGAAGAGGTTCGCAGACGTTGGCAGCGGTGTGGCAAAAAGGAAGGCCGGATGTGATTTCGCCACACCTTCGGCCCCGAGACATCCTGCCGCGCAACTCAAGGTGCCGAGGCCGCATGTACAAGCTAGGCCTACTGGCCTTCATCCTCTTCGCGCTCATCCGCTGCTCGCCTCTGCCGCAGAATCGAAGAATCGTGGATGCACTCGACTTCAAAGGTAACAACGCCGTTGCCTCCGACGAAATCGAAAAGCGTCTCGCAACGCGCGAATCTCCCAAATTTCTCTGGCTTTTCGACGGTGTGCTCTACGATTACGAGCTCTTCGATCGTTACGTGCTCGAACGGGACCTACAGCGCATTGAGCGCTACTACCGCGCGCGTGGGTTTTACCAGGCACGTGCGCGCGCTGGCCGGGTGTTTATAAACGGTGTGCGCAAGGTGCGCGTCGAGATCCTGATTGATGAAGGGCCGGCCACCACGGTGTCACGCGTAGACATCCACGGCACCGAGCGGCTCCCAAAAGAGCTCGCGGAAGAAGCGAAGAAAGCGTTGTCGCCCTTGGTGTCCGGCAAACGCTTTGAGGAGTCTGTTTTCGAAGATACCGCAACCAACCTCGCTTCACTGTTAGCCAGCAAAGGTTACGCACACGCCAAAGTGAAGAGGGCCGCCCAGGTGGATTTACCGAAGAGCACCGTGGCCGTTGGTTTCTGGATCAAGCCGGGGGTCCTGGCACACTACGGAAAGATTAAGATCTTGGGTCTTTCAAATATTCCCGAGGCGCCTATCCGCCGCGCGTTGGACCTGAAGGAGGGAGATCCTTACTCACGCGCCGAATTGAACGAAGCGGAAAGAGCGCTTTTAGATCTTGGGATCTTCAGTGCCGTGCGCATCGAAGCAGATCCTGAAGCTCGGGCCGATCCGCGTGTTGTTCCTCTCAACGTTGTGGTGCAGGTGAGCAAGCTTCGAAACGTGCACCTTGGTTTTGGTGTGCAAGCCGATTCTCTAAAAACGGGTGCTCATCTCATCGGCGGCTGGGAAGACAGCAACTTTCTAGGCGGCCTCAGGCACCTTTCGATCACCCTGCGCCCAGGAGTTATCCTGTACCCGACTCGCCTTCCCGGGCTACAGGCTCCGACCGATGTGCTACCCCAGGGTCGCCTACGTGTTGACTTTTCGCAGCCCGGCCTGATCGAAGCGCGCACGAATTTGATCGTGGGTGGTGACGTAAGCATTTACCCTGTGTTGCTCTCGACCAAGCTCACTCCTTCTGCACCGCTGCTTGGGTATCGTGATACGCGGGCCCGTGGAGGTGTAGAACGCACCCTATGGCGCGCGTATGGCGCCCTTACGCATTCCGTCCAACGGGTCACCCCCTTCACTTATAGGGGGATGCTCGATGCGGATCTTGATCCGGTGCTGATCGGGTACCCGGAGCTCTTTACATCTCTCGATCTCCGCGACAACGCCATCCATCCTCGAAAGGGGGGATTTTTCGCTAACAACTTGCAGCTCGCTGGCCTCACCTTTGGCAACGCTCGCGACATCAAAGTGCGGCCCGAAGCACGCGGTTATCTTCCTATCAGTCGGAAAGTTACGTTGGCTGGGCGCGCAGAGTTCGGCTTCATTTTTAACAACAATTACGGGCAAACCACAGAAGCGAACGCTCAGGGTGAGCGCGATAATGTGACGCTTACGCCGCTCGGTGTCAGCCGGAAACAATGGGTAAGGGATGTGCAGTTAAGCTATCTGCGTGGCTTCTTCGGCGGTGGGCCTGCCTCCAACCGCGGTTACGCGGAAGGTGAGATCGGGCCTCGGGGTGTCGTTCCTTTCTACAACCCGGGCCAATCTACACAGCAGATCTCTTCTGCTTGTGACAATTCTCCCGGAGGCTGTGAGGTGCCGCTCGGAGGCCTTTCCCTATGGGAAGCCTCGCTGGAGCTTAGGTTTCCGCTAGCGGGGCCGCTCGGGGGCGCTCTGTTCTCGGATCTTGGTGATGTTGCTGCGCGCCGTTTTACTCTGCGGTGGCGTCCGCACTTCAGCGTCGGCATCGGGCTCCGCTATGAAACGCCGATAGGTCCGGTGCGGCTGGACGTCGGCTATCGCGTGCCAGGGGCGCAGGGGCCCGTGCTGCAAGACGAAGGCCGTTCAAACGAACTTTTCGGAGCACCGATGGCAGTGGCTTTCGGGATCGGCGAGGCGTTTTGATGTCGACCTCGGTTCGTCGCAACCCCGCATTCCGCATCGCTGTCTGGACGGGTCGTGGGCTTGCGATGGTTCTGCTGTTAGTTCTGACAACACTCGTCGGTGTACTGATTGCCCTGCATTTACCGAGTGGCCGCGCCTACGCGACCCAACAAATCAATTCCTTCCTCAAGGAGGGCTTCGTGGGGCGCTTGGAGATTGAAAGCTTTCGGCGGGTCGGGCTCTCGGGTATTGAGGGCGTTCATCTACGTTTATTCGACGCTCGCGGTCAGCGGGTGGCCCATGGGGCCGAGGCTCGGGTCGAGATCGATCTCCCCTTGCTGCTCTGGGGGCTCGCAGGCTCGGGTCCACTTCAGATTCGAATTCCGCAGATCAGATTGGTTCACGCGGAGCTTCGGTTGATCGACGACGGCAACGGACTTCCGACCTTCATAGCTGCCTTCAACCCACGCACACCAACACCGGCGCCTTTGGCATCTCAGCCCGCACGCGCAACGCGGGTGGAACTGGAGCAAATTCGCCTGGACCATGTGTGGGTCCACGGCCAGGTGGGATCCGTGCCGGCAATTGACGTGGATGTAAGAGCCCTACGTGGTTCGCTCAGCGTAGCAGAGGAACACACCGCGGTACGGATAGACGACCTCAACCTCACGGCGCGCGCAGTGCCGCTGGTAGAGAACGCCACGGGACAACTCGCTTTTCGGCTCGCCATCTCAACGCCCACCAAAACGGGGAGAGTTGCCCGTAACGATCAAGATCTCGTCGGAAGGCTGACGTTTAATGGATTTTTGGCAGAGCCTCTCACCTCACACAAAGATCGATCACCTGTGCAGTTGAACGCGGAGCTTAGGGGGGAATCGCTGGTGGCGACGGCAAAGATAGCTCCGATCGGCCATTCCCTCCTGCAGCGACTGGCTCCCCGGATGAGGCTCGCTCAGGACTCCGAGCTGACGCTACGAGCCGAAGGCACCTTGCCACTGCTCAACGTGCGCGCGGTGCTCCTCTCTGGGGCCGCGAGCGTTCGCGTCGCTGGCCATCTTGAGAGCCTTGAGCCCCTCAAGGGAAAGTTAGAAATCGCGGGTCGGAGTGTCGACTCCGCCACGGTGGATCCGGACGCACCAAGCTCGCGCCTGAATTTTGACCTTGAGAGTTCACTACTCTCGAACCACGAACACTTCCAGGCTAACTACTCTATCGGCATTTTTGACTCGGAAGTCAGCACAATTCTGCTCCCCCCCACCACGGCTCGCGGCTCAGTAAAGTTTGGCTTCAACTCCCAAACGCTTGAGCTTGACGGAGCTCTGCGTCTGGACGAGCCGGGCGCTCCCACGAGCGTCCAATTTGCGTTCCAGGCTCCACAGGGCACCCTTTCCTTGAGCGCGCGCTCCGTGCTTGCAAGGCCTCCGAGGCTAGCCCTTTTGGTACCTGGTCTAACCGCTAACGGCACGGTCGACGTAACGGGCAGCGTGAATACTAACCAGAAAACGCTGCTCCTCGAAGCGAATGCTCAACTCGCACACGTGGTGCTCACGGGCGGCTCCCCGGAGCAACCGCGCTCGATCGAACGCGCCACCCTGCGCGCAAACGCGCAGGGAGCGTTCGTCAATCCCAATCTCCGAGTGCTTCTGCAGGCCGATCAGATCGAGGCCCTTGGTCAGCATCTCGCGCACGCACGCGTTCAAGTGGTTGGCACTCCCAAGGCGCTTTCAGTTTTTGCCAACGTGGCCGCTGTCGACGGTCGAACCGTTCACGCAGACACCCTGCTTACGCTCACGGACGGTGCCGAGCTTCGACAACTTCGGGTTGCCTACGCGGATAAAAACCTCGCGCTCACGGGCCGAGCAGCACGCATTAAAATCAGCCAGGGACGCGTCTCGGTGGATAAGGCGGAGCTTTTGGGCGCAGGCGAGCTGAGGCTCTCGGGCGTGTTCTCGAACTCCCTCGAACGCCTAGAGCTTGAGAGCAAACAGCTCGACCTTGCCTTACTTTTGAACACTTTCACCAGTGAACACAGATTTTTAACCGCGCGCGCGGATCTTTCTGCAACCTATGAATCAGGGCGAACCGGACCTGCGGGAAGCCTGCGCGGGTCCATCTCAAACATCAGCGTCGATCGCGTTCAAAATGGGAGCATCCGGCTCGGCATTGAGCTCGAATCCGGCCTTCTTTCCGGCCCGCTTGAGGCCAATCTGGGCGAAAGCGGCACCCTCAGCGCAAACCTCGAACACGTGGGTCCAATCTCCCAGCTCATCGAGCGTGGGGATATCCGTAGTCTTCGTGGGCGTTTGCAGGCAGAGGGGCGTTTGTCCCTCGAGCGCTTGTTGAAAATTCTAGGGCCCGATGCATTACCGTTCGATACCGCGCACGGGACACTCCTTTTCGACCTAGACGCGGTCGCTGACACGCCTGGGGCTCGGGCCCTTCGTGTGCGAGTGCGCACCGAGAAGCTCGGCCTTGTCGGCAAACGCGTGAACGGCGAAAAGATCGTGACAGCGGCTGAAGCGCGCAAGGCGCAGCCTTGGGCCATTCAGGGCATTGACCTTGATGTGAACCTGAGCGGCAACGGTACGGACCATCCGAAGCTCCTGGGTCGCCTCTTCGATTCACGAGGCGACCTCGCTACGTTTGAGATCCTCGCGCCGGGAACGCTACCGCTTGCGGGGGAAACACAGGAATGGCTTCGCGATCTTCGTACCTTACCGTGGGAGGCACGGCTGCGCGTACCACGCCGCGATCTGGAGCAGCTTCCGGGCCTACTGAAACTACCGGGCTGGGGCGGCGTTGTATCGGGCAACCTTGAGGCACGTGGCACCCTCTTATCCCCGGAAGTCAGCCTTTCCGCCAGCGCCGAGAATCTAAAGCCCAGTGCATTTGGGGCGAAGAAAACTACCATCTCACCTTTGCGTGTCAAGCTTGATGGCAATTATCAGGCCCACCACGGAGCGCTGCGGATCGAGGCTCGTTCACAGGATAACGCGCACGCAAAGGCGGTTGCGGAGTGGGAGGGCAGCCCCGTGGCAATGAGCCAAATCGGCCAGGCCGAGACGAGCCCTATCACGGGGAACATGAAGCTTGAGCTGGACGATTTTTCAGTCGATATCATTCCAGCGCTCCGCGCGCGTGGCCTAAGTGGGCGGCTGAGTGGGCGCGCTGAGCTTAGGGATTTCGGGAGAGCAGCAGCGCTCACCGCTGAAATTCAAACGCCTAGATTAAGAATTGGCGATGCGAAAGAGCTGAGCCTCTCGGGCACTCTCACGCAACAAGGCAACGTCCTGTTGGCCAAGGTCTCGTTGGGCCAGCCTTCGGGAACCTCCCTGTTGAGCTTTCGCTCGGGTATCATCTGGGGAAATCGACTTGTGCCCGAGATCACCGAACCCATGTCCGCCGACGTCGACCTCAGGAACCTCGATCTGATGGCGTTTCAACCGCTCGTGATCGATCAAGTCACCGATCTTGGCGGCACGCTGGATGCTCAGATCCACATAGATCTTGCCGAAACGCGCTCCATCGCTCGGGGCTGGATTCGCCTTAAAGACGGCTCCGTCAGCGTACCAACCGTCGGGCAGCGCTTGGATAACATAGACGCCAATATCGCCTTGACCCCGGGTCGCGTGCTCCTACGTGAGCTAACGGCTCACGGCACCAGTGGGAAACTGAGCGCTGGGGGCTATGCGACATTTACCGGCGTACAACCCACGTATGCGGAGCTCGCAGTGTCAATAAAGAAGAACGAGAAGATCCCGGTTACCGTCGAGAGCATGACCGTCGGTGATGTCTGGGGCCGCGTTTCTTTGCGCTACCAACCAGGAAAAGGTGACGAGAACTCGGTGCTCGATGTGCAAGTCCCGAAGATGCACCTAGAGCTCGCTGCAACGCCTCCCAATAGCGTGCAAAGCTTGGAACCCGCCGAAGGCGTACGCATCGGAATAGCCTTTCCAGATCGCTTTGTGACCCTACCGTTGCAGCCACTCCTCCACGAAGCGAATGCTGCTCCATCCACGTCGAAGACCGTGATCCGCGTCGCACTGGGAGACGACGTGACCATCACCAAAGGCACTGATTTGGAGGCTAAGCTGAGCGGCATGCTGGAAGTGCAAAGCGAACCCAAAACGACCATCGCCGGCCAGATCCAGCTGCTCGGTGGCATCCTCGATGTGTCGGGCAAGCAGTTTCAAATCGAACGCGGAACTGTGACCTTCCGCCCCAATGAAGACCCGGCAAACCCTACGATCGTTGCCACGGCGCGCTGGGATTCACCCGCAGAATACAGCGTTTTTGCCGAATACAGGGGGCCCGTGGAAAATGGAAAGCTCACACTGCGTTCGGAGCCACCGCTCGCGGAAGATCAAATCTTGACGTTGATATTGTTTGGTACACCTGATGGCAATGTGGGCTCCGCTGGTGGTGCGAGCGACGCATCCGCTGCAGCAGGGCTCGTCGCAGGTACCGCCACCAAAGGCCTGAATCGTGCCCTGTCGAAGGTGAGCAACCTGGATGTGAGCACGCGAGTGGATACTTCTTCCGGGGCGTCGCGTCCCGAGCTCGTCGTACAGATCAGTCCTCGCGTTGCTGCACGCGTTACCCGAGCTCTGGCTGAACCCACCGCGGGTCAAAGCCCCGATCGAACCTTTCTGACGCTTGATTTTAGGCTCTTCCTAAAGTGGTCGCTCGCCGCTCAGGTGGGCGATCAGGGAGCTTCGTCGCTCGATCTGGTCTGGCGCCACCGCTACTGAAACCGACTCGCTGCGGCGAAATTGCAGTTCCAAGGCCGAGACATTTGCCCGGCAGTCCCTGCACGCGCGGTCAATCTCAACGAGTGCAAGGACGAGCCCGCCAAAGGGGGCTCGAGCCTCAAGCCGTCAGCACCCGAACGGTGATAAAGACGTTCGAAAGCAGTTGCAGATCACTCAGGTCGCTGGTGTAAACAACAGCCCCTCGCTGAGCTGAAGAGGCCATCACTATGGAGTCGATCGTGTTGGTAGCGCCTGTTACTTTGAGTGCTAAACCAGCAGACTTAGCCAGTGCTTCGGTCATAGGTTCTACACATTTTGCAACCGCAAGAACTCTCCTCCAGGCCCGCCACCTTCGCGTCACTTGAAGTTGTCGAGATGCAACTCCTTATGGCCCGACGCAACTCCGCCTCATCCATGGTGTAGCCACCTGAAAAGCCGGACACCTTTGATACATTCGGAGGCGTCACATGGCACAGAGCAAGAAAGAACAACGGCGGAAATACAGCTTCGAACAAGAGGTCGCGCTTTTGGACGATGCGGACCGAGCTGGGTGAAGCATGGGAGCCGCTCGCGGGCTCGCGGGACACAGGAGCGGTGCTGCGCCAGGGCCTGGTCAGTACGGTTTGCTGTGGTAGGCGGCAGGCTTAGCCTTCGTTGCGAGCAGCAGCACGGCGGCGAGCGACGGCCCAAGTGGGAGCCGGGTGCGGTAGTCCCGCTCGCTCGAATCTGTGCGGGGGGCAGCCCGAGCGAGAGCAAGGGCCGTCCGGGCCGTCCCTAAACGGATCCCTATTTTTGGGAGTAAAGCGCCTGAAACCATGCAACAAATGATTCAATACACTCGTGTTTGTTCCCCAACATTCTCTCCATGATGGCGTTGTGCAACTGCCTCCCAGGGGGATCCTGCCAAGCCAGCCAAGAGTGAATCTCGGCCTTGTCCTGGTGCTGTTCCAGGAACGGTGCGCCCCGGTTCTTGGCCTCTTGGATAACCTCCTGTGCGTACGCAAGCAGCGACGGATTGTCCTTGGGCCTGAGAAAAAGCAGGAACGTCTCAAGCATCCCGCGGTTCACATTGTCTGGCATTATCCATGCGCCAAACGTGGGTTTGCCCGTCGCGCGCAGAATTACTCCCGTGGCGGGCATGTCAGATGGAGCATCGGAGTAGAGGTCGAGCACTCGTTCGCGGATCGTTCTCCAACGGTCTTGCGCGCTATTGTCCGCATCCACGATAACCCCCAGGGCCACCAGACCTGATGCCTTTAGATGTGTCGTGATGAAGTCAGGTGCCAACATTGTTGCCACCCCTTCGCATTGGATAATTTTGACAATTGGCTTATCTTTTCGGCCCCACGCCACGCCGGCTGTCTCCAAGAGGTGGGGGATTGCACGCAGGTCATCTGATCCCTCAACCAACATGACGCGCATAGGTTATCTCACCTCAATGGCGCGTTCTGCAGCGATGACTATCTGACTTTCGGAGAAGGCTACGGCCTTGGGGTTTCCGCGCTCGATCCGCTGGATAGACACACGACTCTCCGATGCATCCGCGCGTGAAATGGAAGCAAGGCTTTCGTAGCAGTCGCGGCTGTGGGTGGTCGCAAATACCTGGACGTCGAGCCTTAAGGCGGTTTCAAGAACCATCCGCCACATGGAGGCCATGACCGAGTGGTGAAATCCCGTGTCAATCTCGTCGACGAGGAGGATCCCGCCCCTGGCTCGCGCTAGCGACAAAGCGATTCCAAGCATCCGCCAGATCCCGTCTCCCATGCTGCCTATGGGGATGCGCTGGTTGCTGTTCGCTAACTTTACGACAATTCCACCCCGATCAACGGGGAAATATCGGCGTCGCGAAGAGCCAATCGGAGCAATGCGTTCGATAGCAGGTTCGATCGTCTTGAGCGCATCAATGACGACTTGTTCCTCCGGGGTTAGCACAATGGCTTCGAACATGGCGACGACTTCGTCGCGTGTCAGTGCTTCGGTCGTAATCGATCTAACCGGAGTGGCGTCGTCGTCGCGCTTTCTGGTCGATCGTTCGAGAACGTCGCTAACCAGGCCTCCGCGTCGCGATACGAGAAACTGCTGAGTTACCTCGCTGTTGAAACCCTCCCATCGTAGCTCCAACGACATCCTCCCCCCGAGCGAATTTTCAGTGTCGCCTGGATCAAACAGGGTACCCTGACGAGCTGATATGCGATCAGGGCCTTCAGTGTTCTCCTGAGCGGGGTCGCGCTCAACGGCCGTGGCGGTGATTTTCTGCGTCCTCGTGTCGTTTACTCCTGTAATTGAGAACTGCGCATTTGGTAAAAGCTCATGACCATAGAACAGATGGCAAATATCGACTTCTAGGCGGCCCGGACCCCTAGTATCATCTTCGAACCACTGCTCACCGCGACGGGCAAGCGCGGACCAAAGCGATTCCGGACGACCGCGCGACGCCAAGATGCTTACGGCTTCGAGGATCGAGGTCTTGCCGCAGTTATTAGTGCCGACGCACAAATTTATTTGTCCAAGGCCTTCAAGAGAGAAACTCTGGAAGGCTCGAAAGTTGCTGAGTTCGAGTGAGCGGAGCACGTCAAGAAACTACCACGTGAGGCAAGCGAGCGCAGCGCAGAAGTTGGATGGGGAATTCGGCCCTCCTCGCCGCACCGCCTCATTCCGGTTGGTTCGACAGGCATCCTTCCTAGCGATTGGGGGAAAGATGGGGAGCCAGTCGCCCTGGCAATGGCTGTCTCCGTGCGCCGCTTGATTAGCGCGCCGGGGGTTTCATCTGTCGCGCAACTGGCCTCCGGGAGCGACCGGCCAAGCCGTCCACCGGCCCCAGTCTCCCCGTACGGTTCCCGGCGACGCTTCTCGCAGAACTCGGGTGCCACTCACGCTGTGCGCTGCGCGCTCGCCGCAAGCGCGGGCAGTGGGGGCACGTGATGGTACCCCTAGACAGCAACTGGTAGTATGGAATGCACGCTGCCAGTGACGACCCATAGTTCAGCGAGTGAACGACACGTCCTGGTAGATCGGAAGCGGCCAGATATCATCTGCCTCCAAGCCTTCCAGCGCATCCGCCGAAGCGAGCACCGCCAGGCGTGCCGGGCAGGCTCAGGCGCGAGCGCCGCACGTCTCAAAGCCGATGGGCTCACGCACCTCGAAGGTGGCCTCGGGCTGTCAACTGCGCCTCCCGGTCCGCTGAAGTGCGAACCTAACAGCAATATTCCGTCAATGGGTCTGCCACGGTGAAAGGCTCTCGCACCTACACCCGGGGGCAATCTCATTCGCCCTCGCTAGCGTCCGCTCGCTCGTGGATTCAGACAGAGCCCGCCCAAGTCTTTGGGTATACTTGGCCTGATCCGCGCAGGATTCGCTCTCTACAGGCAGAGATGCGGGCATCCCACTTGCTCGCGAGCGCATGTCACGCCGTCTAACGTGCGGGTCACGATGATACCACTACACGGTTCGCCGAACCCAAAGACGTCGGTTCGTGGAATGATGCCGCCACCTGTGCACAATCCCATGCCCGTGTCGCAAGCACTGGGCTTAGCTGTGGGTTGGGCTGGGACGGACTGCTTCTCGCCGTCACGGCTCGTGTCATAGATTCCCGCAAGTGGCTGCCTCTAACGCCCCTATCGCTGCGAAGGCGTACACGTTGACCTACGATTTGTATTTCGAGCCCGGTTTCGATTTCGCCAAGGGTGGGAAATTACCGGGTTTGGCGGCCAAGGCTTTCGACAGTGGGTGCACGGACGATGGAAACAAGAAGCGCAATGTGAAGAACTGGAGTGTGCGCGTGATGTGGCGCAACAATGGCCGCTTACAACTGTATTCCTACGATCAAACGCGTCCTTCGGGGGGCTGCGGCGTGATGCAGATGATGGATGCCACCGACGGAGACGCGCCCTACGAAGAGCCGGGCAAGATCCCTGCCGACGACAAATTTCGTTTCCAAACAGGCAAATGGTACACGCTACGAATCTCGGTTCAGGTAAACGACAATGACAGTGTCGTTTACAAGAAAGATGCGGACGGCAAGCTGGTTCTGGATGGTATCGGCGCCCCGGTGCCCATCTCGGGCAATGGTGAAGTAAGTTTGGCGGTGCAAGCCGCCGACGGCTCTGCCAAACGACTGTTGGTTTCTCACAACGTGGTGTTGCGCGACGAGTGCAGCGGCCCGTGCCCGGTGATTGTTCCGGACAGCCAAGATGCATGGGTCAACAGCCTATTTTTCAGCACCTTCTACGGTGGCAACGAAGTGAAGCGGACGACGTGTCAAGGTGCACTGCCAGCGTACCCAGGGCTGACCCAGGGGTTGTTCGACGATCTTTGTGCATCGCAGTATTTACCCGCCATTTTTCCGAACCTCACGTGGGAACCGCAGACGCCATCTGCCATTCGCTTCGACAACCTAAAGGTGGTGCAAGGCTATACGGCCGCGCCACTTTGAGCGCGATGTAGTCTGCGGTGCTGCGAGCCAGGGGCCTCAGCTGGAGATCGCCTAACCCAAAACGAAACCACGCTCCGCCAACCCGTTGAGCACGCGGTTGAGCGCTTCCAGGTTTAGGTCATGGGCAGAGGTTGGGTCGGACTCGGCCAATCGGTCGCGGAGCGCTACCAACAAGTCCTGGCGGGTGCGGGTGCCATCCATCAGCTCAAGCAGGCCACGTGCAGGGGCATCTTGAAGGCGTACTGTCGTGTGGCGAAGGCTCGTTACTAGTTCTCCACGACTCGCTTGAAGGCGAGCGAGCGGACTTGCGAGCGGGCGATCGCCGGGTACTCCGATACCCACAAAGCTGCCGTGCCACACAGAGATCAAGCGGGTAGCGGCGCCCATAAGAACGGTGCGCTCCAGAACCCGGAGCGCGTGCGGAGCGTACCCAGGCGCCCCCGATGGATCGGGTGGAGGCGCCCCGATGCGCCTGAGGGCGCTGTCAAAAATGCACTGAACGCTACGCGCTTCAGGCCAAGCTTGGGATAGCTCCAAGAGCAAAGCTTTGGCGAGCGGCTCCTCCGTTTCGATTTCTCGAAGATCTTGGCTGCGAAAGCAAACACGGGTTGGGCCCAGGATGTCGGGGTCCGGCTGTGTAGGAGCAAGCCAAGCCGAAGCCAAGAGCGGGAACAATCGCGTCGCGTCGAACTTTCTATCAATCGGTGCGCTCGCGTGGCACGCCAGCGTTTGGCGGAAGGGTGTGCCCTGGATGAAGTCGAGGTACTGCTGTTCGGCAATGATGTTTCCCCCGGCGTAGCTGCTGATCTGCTCGCGTACAGCCGACGAAAGGCGTGGGTCGAAGAAGTAATCGAAGGTCGCGTCACACAGGTAGGCAAGATCGTGTGTGGCCAAGTGTTCAGCAAAAGCCGAAAAATAGATCGGGGCATTCGTTTCAGAGAAATCATCGTGAAAGACGTAGCCTGGGTCCGCTTTGGAAACGCGCACAAGCTCTTGATCCAGGGCGGCCGCGTAAGCCGTTCCGGGACCGTGCACTTCGCGAACAAAGCGCAAGAAATCGATTCCGTGCTGAAGGCGCTCGGTGGGTGGCGCGCCCTCGCCCGTGTGAAAGAGCATGAGCTCGCGCACGAGTTCGCGAAAATAGGCGCCAGGATACGCGGAGAAGCTCACATAACCGATCCCACCCGGCGCCAGGTGTGCCTTGATCGTTGCGAGCAGCCCGTCGCGCACGGCTTCTGGCACCCACGAATAGACCCCGTGGGCGATCACATAGTCGAACTCCCCTAAATCGCGCCCCAGGGCGGAAGCGTCGCCCGCGCGAAGCTCGATGTTCCGGAGGCCGAGCTCGGCCACAATCTCTTGCCCCGCGGCGATCGCACGCGCTGCGACGTCCACGCCGACGAAGGTAGCGCCCGGCAGCGCCACGGCCATGGGGATAAGATTGGCGCCGTCCCCACAGGCGAGCTCCAAAACTCGGCAACGCTCAACGGGCGCTGGCGTTAACCCGAGTAGCTGAGCCATCGCGCCCAGGCGTGTGGGGTGCGTCTGTGGGTAGGCGTGGCCTGGGTAGGCAACTTGATCGTAGGCGGTCAATGCCGCCTTGAAATCAGCCCCACTCTGGCTCAAAGCTTCGTGTTCTGTTTGATGTCCCACCCGAACCCATTGGGCGGTGCTACTTCCGACGTGTATTGGAAGTCGATCTTGGAGAAATTGAGCGAGATGCTCTCGGCGGCGGTGGCGCTCGTATCGATCGCCTGACTCACGGAAGTCACCAAGACGTCCGTCAGCTTGATCTTCAGATATTCGACCTTTTCGCCCGTCTTCTGGCTAGGCCTTAGGATCGTGATGGTGGCCTCAGGCAGATGCTTGCCTGTCGCGCCGTTGAGAGCCAAAGCGGCACTTGAGAGATCGACGCGCTTGGTAAGCTGGATATCATTAAAGCTCACTTTGCCAGAGCCCGCTCCCCCGCCGGAGCTTAACGAACCCGCGTTGTTAAGGCCCCAGCTGAAGCTTTCGATCTCGATTTCGTCCTTGTGCTTGGTGTCCGTCGATTCGCCCTTAATGTCACCGATCTTCAAGAACACATCGGCCTCGTGGGCCGCCGGGGCTGGCTGACCGCCTCCTCCACCACTTGAACCCGGAGGCCCTGCAGGCCCCTGAGGACCAACAGGCCCGATTGCCCCCATTGGGCCGATGGCGCCCTGAAGGCCATCGCGTCCATCCCGACCAGGTGCTCCATCCGCTCCCGCCGGTCCCACCGGACCTGCGGGCCCCTGTATCCCAGGAAGGCCCTGGGCTCCCTCGGGGCCTTGCTTGTTCCAGCTGATAGCTTGCTCATTGCGTTCACAGGCATCGTTCGGGCCCGTGAGTACGCGCAGCCGGCCCTGTCGGTCGTAGCAGCCTTGGATCTCACCGCTGCTCGCGTTGAGGCTAACCGCGGCGTAGGCACCCGCGCTCGCAAGTGTTGCGGCGCCCGCAATGCCAGCAGCCACGCGGCGCCCGCGCGTTGTCTTAATCAGAGTTCCAAAGTTTGCCATGATCTCTCCTTCGTTCTCCGAACGTCCGCTTGCAGTCAATGAGCTACTCCCATAGGGAGCGGCGCAGCATAACCACAAAATCCCGCACCATCCAAGGGGGTTTCGACCATCCGGGCGGTACTTGGCATGCGAAGCGCCTCGCTAGCCATGAGCTTTGCGACAGGTTGGTGACTTTCCTTAAATCGCCCCCGCTTCAAGCGGCCGGGCGGGGCATGATTAGCGCTATCCCGGAGCATGGATATTTGCAGCTTACCTGCCGTTCCTGCGACCACGCGGACCTGGTGGCGTTTCCCTGCAAACGCCGAACCGAAACCGGTTGCACGCAAGTCTGGGATACTGGCTTAGGCTCAACGGCAACTGCACCTGGCAAACCGATCAGGTCGCCGGCTCCGCATCAGGATCGCGCTCGCTAGGAATACGATCATAAATCCAGGATCTTCACTCGGGGCTAGCGCTTGGCTCGACCGGGGCAGCGGGCTCCGTTGAAGGGGGAACAGGCGTATCGGTGGGAGGCGCAGCGGGCTTAGCAGAAGTGGATGGCGCGGCGGGACCCTCAGAGGCGTTGCACATGACGGTGATCGTCTGGGGCGCATAGACACCACTGGTCACAGCCTCGACGAAACCATTCAGAAATGAGGTTTCGGTCTTAATTTTCGCCCACCCGAGTGGACAGATTTTTGACAGATCGTAAGGGCCGCTGAGTTCGGCGATCCCCCACACCAGGCCGTGATGCCACTTCTGATCGTATTCGAGGCTCGGCGCCGCGGCAGGTTTCCCAGAGTGAATGGTGGTCGTGTAACACCCACTTAGGCAGAGGGGGAGGCACGTGAGAAACAGGCCAAGCAGCGTTCGGGAGTTGCGATTCTTGTACATGGCTCAGCTCCGCTCCTGAAGTCGCCACGTAGCCGACTTGACCCGTTGAATGTTAACCGGTACGGCTAAATTCCCAGTGCGAATCTTTGCCGCTACAGGCTCACCTGAGGAAGTAGCGTCAATCTCCAGTTCACGCCGCGCCGCCTTGCCCGTTGCGGCACACGTTACATAGAGTTTTCGTGGCGTGTAGATCCCAATCGTCAAAAACCCAACGATGCCAGTTCCAAAGTTCGCCCCGGTGCGAACCTGCGCCACCTCGCCGCTCGGGCAAAACTCCTTGATGGAGAAATCTTGGGTGCCAACCAAACCGAAGATAAAGAAATCTGTCCAGCGCTCGTGTTCATTGCCGCGAACAGCAGTAGGGTTCTCGAAAAACGTCGCCCTATAGCAGCCGCTTAGTGGCAACAGTAGCAACACCGCCAAGGCGCGTCGCGTCGTTTGGGTTATCGACTTCATAGGAAGACGCTTAGCAGCGCTCTGCCCGGCGAGGCAAGCGGCTATTCGAAAAACGGTTTCTGCAGATCTCGCCGCCAACCTGTCGCCGCTCGGCACGAACGACTTGCGCGACGGGTTCACGTCTCGCGCATTTGATGCGCCACCAAATCCGAAAAATCGGAATACGTGGCGTGTGCTGGATCGGCGCGGCGGTCAGCTGAGAAACGTCACATCGGTGGTGTAGAAGCGAGGCAGCGTGCGGATGCGCGCGTTCGATTGTCAGCGGTTGAAGAGCACGAATATGCCCTGGTACACGGCGAAGCCAAGCGCTCCACAAGCGAAGGCGCGACCGAGGCGGAGGCCATGCGCGACCCCGACGCCTCGCGTGAAGAGCAGCAGGAACGCGCTCGAATAGAGCAGCATGAGCGTCCAAATCAGGCGATGGGCCGCCGTCCCGGGCGCGCTCATGGCATCTTCGTAGGCGCGTTGGTCGAGCAGCCCCTGGTACCCCATGCAGCTCGTGAGCAGATCGTGAAGTCCGGTGCCCCAGGAGGCCACTCCGATGCCCAAGCCGAGTGTGCCCAAGGTCGTCTCGAACGTCCCTTTTCCGCCCAAGGCCTGAGCGGCCAGGTGAGTGAAGCCTGTCGCTGCGACCCAGGCCAGGAGCACGCTCGGGAGGTTGAATAGCAAATTGTAGCGGTAGTAATCCTCGGCGGGAATAGCGAGCCAAGGCTCGAAGACGGTGGGCCTGCCTCCGTTCTGCGACAGGAAGAAGTAAACGAGTGAATACGTGACACCCGTGATGGCCACACTGCAGGCGCCGAATCGTACTGCACCGCGGGATTGGACTAAGGCATTCATGGCTCGCGCGGGGCGCACAAATGCGAGCCAATAGACGCGCCAAAAACTCTGCCCGGGCGGCGCAGACGCTGCCGCATCACTCGCGATTGAGGTCATGTACATTGCTCCGCTCGAGCGCGCAGCACCCGCTCTCGAATCCCGAGCAACATGCGGCGATCCATGGCAAAGCCGATAGGCTCAAGCAGGATCGGCCCTTGCACAACGCGGCTCATCAAGTCGGCCGAGCAGACCGTGCGGAAGCGGCTGACGAGTCTGCAGCGCTCGTCGCCCAGCGTCTCGAGAACGAACGCCCAACTGGCGGCTGCCCAAGGGCGCCCTTCGATCCGCGCCGCTTCGTCGGCGGGTGCAAAGGCCACGAGACTCCGATTGGGTTCGATGCCGATCACGGGAATGGGCGGCATTTTGGGGTGCAACACGAGGTTGTCCCCGATGCGGTGCACCCACTCCGCGTGCAAGCTCTCAGCGTTCTGGACCTTGCATCCCGCCAAGTTTTCGAGCCACTGGTAGCTATAGAAACCTGCCCGATCGGCGCCTATCTGAGCCACCCACGGCCATACCTCTTCCGCTCGGGCGTCGATCTCGATGCCGTGTGTCCACGACCAAAGGGGCTCGGGGATGCACTCGTCACCGGGGCGAGGCTTCGCGGCTTCCTCGGCGGAAAGTCCCCAGTGATTCCTGGCGGTCCGCTGAAAAGGCGTAACGAACGCGAGCGCCATCACCGCGGCCCCCGCCAGCCCTTCACCGATGTCCACGAGCGAGTCGCGCGCAAGTCGTCCTTCGGCGCGAGCCGCCAGATGACGGAGCTGCGCCGTTTGCATCAGCGCGTGAACAGGGCGGATCCACGCAGCGTGAAACCGTTCGGATGACGATAGGGCCACGCGCGCCCGCACGTGGAGGCGCGTCGACGTCGGCCCCAGTTCCTCGAGCGCGAACGTCCAAGTCGCGTGCCAGTAGTTCTGCGGACGCGCACTCGCGAACGGAAGCTGCTGTCTGCCCTTCACGTCGTAGAGTCCGCCCAGAATCAAGGTGTGTTCGGGCTCGATGGCCAGCACCTCGAAGCCCTCGGAGCTCTCGGGTGTCGCGGGAAGGATCTGTCCGACAACCAGCTCTTGGAGATCGGCGTGGATTTCCCGAGCGCTCGGCACGCCGCCGTTGTCGAGGAGATCCACCGAGTAGTAGCCAGCTCTGTGGCACCCCATCTGCACGAGCCAAGGCCAAATGGCAGCGCGCGGTGCCTGAATCGTGATGCCATGTGTTGCCTGAGCGGTCGCGTCAGGCAACAGCGCATCGCCGGGTAAGGCACGTTCCTCCTCCCGTGTGTTCGGAGAGCCAAAGCGTCGCTGGAAACCACCCAGCAACACCCGACGGATCAAATGTGAGCCAGGCCCGATCAGGCGCCAGTAGCTGGTGAACTTGACCCACGAGGCATCGTCGGTCGCGTCGACACGCACCTCGAAATCGAGCTGGGACGAACCTTCGCCGCAGGGCGCCAAGCGGATCTCCCAAGCGACTTTTACCCAGCCTGGTTCGGTGAAGCTCGCGTAGCGCTCGGCGCTGTCGACGTGCTGAAACGGAATATCGAGCTGCCAGACTTGACCGATGGCGCCCACCGTCAAGGAGCGCTCGGGCTCTTCGGCGAGTAGCTGGAAGCCTGGGTGTTCCGGGGTCGAGCGGAGAGCGTCGATACGCAAGACCGAATGCTCGGACGGGCCAGCCCCCAGGCGCGAGGGCAATGTGCGGATGGCGAACAGCGCGCGAACGAGCAACGAGTCAGCGAGCTCCTCATGGCGCAGGTGCTGCCATACCGCGCTAGGCGTGGCGCCGAGTTCGACGGAACTCACCTCGACCAAGCGCGGCGTTGGGATCAGCTTGTCGAGCAAAGACATCACGCCCCCAAAAGCAAAAGCCAGGCCAGCGCCCGGCAGCAGCGAGTGCGGCGCCAGCTCACTGGTTCCATTTCGTGGCGGCTGTTAGCCTCGCCCCTTCAGGGATCTTGAGCGCACTAATTTGCGTGGAGCCTCGAATTATCGCGCCAAATTTGCGCTAAGCCTTACCGCTTCGCCCGCTCAGGGAAATACGCCTCCAGGTGATACACAGCTCCGTCCCGCTGGGTTCGCACCTGAAGCCCACTCCGATGGAAAACCATCAGCATGGGCTTATTGCTGACCAACACTTCAGCGCAAAACCCAACGACGCCGCGCGCCTTTGCGATCTCACTCATGCGCTGCAAAAGCAAAGTCCCAATCCCGCGGCCCTGCCAATCATCCCGTACAACAAACGCGATCTCGGCAAGCTTGGTAGCGGCCTCTACATCGTACCTGCACATACCGATGATTTCGGAACCTTCCGGTTCACACACCACGAGCCCCATGCTGTTTTGATAGTCAGAATCCACGAGTTGTTGGATCTCCTCGTGGGGATGCGCCCGCTTGTACATCAAAAATCGTGCGTAAATGCTCTCGTCGGAGAGTTCGTAGAAAAGCCGCTGCAAAGCCTCTTCGTCGGTGAGCTTGATGGGCCGAATGAGAACCGTGCCGCCACCAAGCAACCGCTCGTTGCGTTCCTCTTTCCAAGGATAAACAGCGCGGGGAACGTGTTGATCGGGGAACACGTAGCGGCGGTGCTTGGCTTCCGTCAAAAGGTCAGAGCGAAAGTCAGGATGCGCAATCTCGATGAGCGAGAGAGCTCGCTCTCGAACGCTTCTGCCCCAAAGATCTGCAACTCCGTATTCGGTAACGACATAGCGAACATCACCACGGCTGGTCACCACCCCCGCCCCTTCTTCGAGAGCCGAACGAATGCGGCTAATGGTTCCATCTTTGGCCGTGGATCGCAGCGCAATGATAGATTTCCCACCCCTACTTTTGGCAGCGCCGCGCACGAAATCCACCTGCCCCCCGATACCTGAGAAGAACTTGCCCATGAGCGTATCGGCGGCGACTTGACCAGTAAGATCAACGGCGAGCGCCGAATTCACCGACACCATAAGGTGGTTGGCCGCAATCACTTGTGGATCGTTGGTGAAGTCAGAACCCCGCATCTCGAGTGCCGGATTCTCGTGTGCCCACTCGTAAAGTGCGCGACTGCCCATGACAAAGGAGGTCACCATTTTGCCTCGGAGGGCACTCTTCTGAAGTCCGGTGACCACTCCCGCCCGTGCCAGGGCCATCACGCCATCCGAAAGCATCTCGGTATGCACGCCGATGTCAACGTGGCCGGAAAGGGCGCTGAGAACGGCGTCCGGAATTGAACCGATACCAGTTTGGAGCGTTGCGCCATTCGGAACAAGGCTCGCAACATAGCGCCCAATCGCGGTCTCTACTTCACCCACGGGATCGGAAGAAAGCTCGAGCAACGGGTGATCGACTGGAATCATGCGGTCGATGCGTGACACCTGCAAAAAGGAATCACCGTGGGTTCGCGGCATCTGCGGATTCACCTCCGCCAAAACCAAATCTGCCGAATCTACTGCGGCCCGCACGACATCAACGGAAACGCCCAAACTCACGTAACCATGCTGATCCGGCACACTGGTTTGGATCAGCGCCACATCGACGCGAACACGCCGGCTCCGAATGAGCTCGGGGATCTCCGAAAGGAAAACTGGAATAAAATCGGCACGCCCCTCCTGCACCGCGTCACGCACGTTCGCTCCAATGAAGAACGCTGAATGCCGAAAACGTGCCGCAAATTCCGGCTTCACATATGGTGCCGGGCCGAGTGTGAGAAGATGCACAATTTCATTGTCGGATAGGTGGTCACCTTTTGACACGAGCGCTTCCACGAGAGTCGTCGGTTCAGCCGCGCCCGATCCGATCAGGATGCGCCGGCCTGGTTTTATCAGAGCCACAGCCTCTTCGGGAGTTGCCAGCTGCTTTGCGTATCTGGACTTCCACTCGTCTGGCATGGCTCTACGCTAGCCGATGTTGAGCAAAACGTCTCAGCGGGGCCTTTGGGCTCCGATCTGCACGCTACCCCGCGCCATACCGACGGGCTCTTGCCAGTGGGGGCATTCCCCAGTGTGAAGCGTGCCAATAGCGGTTCGTGATCGTCCATAGCGTCGACGAGGCATCCCGCCGGCCTGCGTGGTGAGGACAAAGGTTGCTTGCCGTGCATTCCGCTTGGCGAAGGTTTGCTGGGCGCCTAGCGTACCCAGTGACTGGGGCCAAAGAGCTATGAGGATTCAGCTTTCAGTATTAATTGGGTGGGCGTGTTGGATGCTTGCGGCGTGCCAGGAAGCGCCCCGTTCCGAAGTGCGAGCAATCCCCCGCCCCGCGGAGGCTTCTAGCGCAAAGCTGCGTCCGAGTCCCAACAAAGCCTTGAGGGTGAGCGAACAGATGGTGCTGACGTTCACGACGCAGTGGATTAACGCCCAGAACCGCGGAGACTTTGAGGCGTACCAACAATTTTATGGAGATCCATTCGTGGGGATCAAACGCGCCAAGTCCAAAGAGAGGCGTTTTGATCGGAAAGGGTGGCTTGTCGATCGGCGGCAGCTCTTCCAGCAGAATCCGCATGTCACCGCGTCTGACGTTCACGTAATCCTCACCGCAGAGGGCGCAGTCGTTCGTTTCCAACAATCCTGGGCCACACCGCGATTTCGGGATAACGGGCCAAAACAGCTGGTACTGCGGATGGACGGGGCAGTCTTAAGAATTGGGCGTGAAGAGATGATCGAATCTCGCGTCGCTAGCGCGCATCAGAATATCAACCGCTACTCCGTCAAAGAGTTCGCATTTCTACAACCAACCGTTGCAGGTTTAGGTCCCGTACTCGGGCGGCTCGCTCAGTCGACATCGACCGAAAACTTAGTCTGGCTAGATGATAACCACTCTCAGGCTAACGTCACTAGCGAGCTCGGCAAAGACCTCAAAACCTTTGTGGGCATGGAATACGACCTCTACTCAGACGCCTGGAAATGCCGCGTTCGGATCGATGGCCTCGTCGCTATTTTTGAAGGATTTCCGTTGCGCCCAATGCTGCAAGATACCGACGCGAAAGACGTAGTATCGAGCGTTCGACGTCTGAGCGACGAAGGATTCGTTGTTGGCCATCCGAAGCTCGTAGCTGGTCATTGTGCAGGAGCGCTGTGGGCGCGAGCCGCAAACCTCCCCAAACCGGTATTGTTCTCGCGAATGCCACTCGACCCTCAGTCAGTTGAACAAGCCCTTCGCGCCTTAGGCAACACCTCAGAAGGGCGAAGGTTACAGGCAGACTTCGACTCCGCACCGGTGGCGGGAAAGCCCCCGGAATACGCTATCAGCACCGCTGCGCCTCGGACGCGAGCGTCGGGCCCATGGTACCTTGAAGAGCCCATCGAGCGCGTTGCATGGGCATACGAGCACCCGATCAGCGGGGAACGCTACGTCAGCGTGGAGGTGACTGCAGGCGCCTTCTGCGGTGGAGGCTGGGGTGCTTGGGCTTTCAGCCTGTTCAAGGTATCCGGTGCAAGCTTCAGGGAAGTCGTGGAATCAACGACCATCATGGACCAGGCGCGGGCCCTCGGTGACCATCGACTGGTGTTCTCGCCATCGGCCGCCATGCAATTGACCGAAGGGCAGCTACCCGTGTTCACCGATGGTGCGCTTCTTCTAGAGCACGATGGAGCCTTCTGGCGGCCTGCAAGGCTCGCCTTGGGGCCGCGATTTACTTGCCACTGCTGACTGGGGCTTCGCGAAACATATCGCGGACGTGCGGCGTCTGAGTTGTTATCGTTGGAATGCCTGGCTGAAGCAATGGCGTTTAGGCGTGGGCCGGCGTGAACACAGCGAGTCCGCAGTGTTTCAATTGTGCGGCTTCGGAATGCGAGCGTTCGGGCGTGCTAGGGTGCCGGCGAAAGCGGCGCTCGTAAGCGGCCGACTACAGGTGCCCCGTGCAAATTCGACTTGGTTACGAGCTTCAATACACCTTCCCGCAGCCGACTCCCATTATCTTGACGCTGAACATTCACCATTCGCGCGCGGCGGATTTGGTGGAGGCAGACCAGATGCAGACAGCCCCTCACATCGCCACGCGAGCCTACCGAGATGGCTTCGGCAATTGGTGCACGCGGCTCGTGGCCCCTCAAGGCAAGCTTCGGATTTGGTCCCAAGCTCTGATCAACGACAACGGCCTCCCGGACGTCGTGGCGCCCACCGCCGAGCAATTGGTGATGGATGCCTTGCCGGAGGATAGCTTGGTATACCTGCTAGGCAGCCGTTACTGCGAAACGGATCTGCTCTCGGACTTCGCTTGGAAGACGTTCTCGCAAGGCCCGACGGGCTGGCAGCGAGTACAGGCAATTTGCGACTTCGTCCACCACCACGTCGAATTCGGCTACCAGTATGCCAGCCCCACGAAAACCGCCTACGGGGCTTATATGGAGCGGCGTGGGGTGTGTCGCGACTACGCGCACCTAGCCGTCACGTTATGCCGCTGCATGAACATTCCGGCGCGCTACTGCACTGGCTACTTGGGCGACATCGGCGTGCCAGCGACCGACGCTCCGATGGACTTCGCTGGCTGGTTCGAAGCTTACCTGGGCGGAAGCTGGTACACATTCGATCCGCGAAACAACGTCCCACGCATTGGGCGCGTCCTGATAGCGCGCGGACGTGACGCGGCGGACGTCGCCATCAACACAACGTTTGGTCCAAATACGCTAGACTCGTTCTCCGTTCGCGCGGACCTGGTCGCTTAGACTCGACCCCCACACCAGCGACAGGGACACGTCCACCACCGCGGGCTCAACGCCTGCGTTGTCATAGGCGACATTGCGGCCATGGGCTCGAGCAAGGATCGTGGAAGGTCACCGTGGGCAGCGAGCTTGTAGTCCTCAAACCTTTGGCTTCGCCCAGGGTGCGCGCAGCACGAGGATGCACGCGGGGATACCGGCGCCGCCGCCAGCGTGTCGTCGTTTCGAACGTCCGCGTCGGGGATGCCGTGCAGCAGCATGTTCATCGAGGCTAGCCGTCAATTCGGATCAAGCAAGGTCACCTTATCTTCCCCAACAGAAACACGCCCGGCTAAGTGATCGCTTCTTCGGTAGAGGAATAGGGGCATGAGATTAGGATATGTTCCATCGTAGGGTGCGAATTCGGTGGCACCAGCGGTTACCCGGAAAGTTTGCCCAAGGACATATTTCTGGAGGCACTCCATCGCCATTTTCTCGCCTTGGCCAAAGGCCTCAATATCCATAATACGGATGTTTGACACCTCAGCCTCCTTTTCTGTCGAGACCACATTCCAGATGAGATTGACATTCGCAACACCGATTTCCGGCACCTTGTCGAAGCAATAACGAGCGTTTCCTATTGCCTCGCCAATCTGCGGAAGCAGCGCTTGCCTCATGGCGTTAAAACCTTCCCTGTGTTGTTCGAGAAATCGCTGCAAGCCCTGCTGGTTCTTGAGTGGCGTTTGGGGAAGGATCCGCTCCGGCTGCAGGACGCTGATATCCGCGGAACCTCCACAGCTGGCCACTGGAAGGTCCTTGCTTTGCGTACCGGATACGCCTGCGTGAATCCTTTCCTGTGCTCTGAGAAAAGGCGCGCTCGCAATCGGTTTGCGCTCCCGTTCCGTCGAGACCTTCACTCCTGCTACGGCATCGGCCACCTGCCCGCGCGGCCAATAGGAAATGCTCAGCGCATAACCTGCAACAGTTGCACCGAGGCAGACAAGAAGCGTTCTCATGACCCTATTTTTCTGCGGATTTGTCACCATCTCTAGATGTCTCCTTTCCAGCTAACGCTTCTGCCTTCTCGCGGTCCTCGGGCGAGATCCGCGTCCTCACGTGCCATTCCGAGTAATCGCGCGGGTCGATTTCTTCATCCGAAAAAAGAACGAGTTTCGTTACCCTATGTTTCATCCCGCTTTCCGTCTGAACGCTGCCTTCAGAGACGGTTGTAAAGCAATTCGAAAGCGGGCCGGCACTCGACACGAAGTAGTCCACAACGCGCGGCGGACCTTTCGGCGAAGACTGGGATATCCCCTGACGCTCGTCCAACGCCGCTTCCAATGAATCCGGATATTCGATTTCCAACCTGCAAGCGCTCGTACGACATTCAACCTCTGCCAGTTCCAGGCCTCCAAATCCAGCTTTTTCCACCTCATCCTGTGAAAATCGCTCCCTCATTATCCCTTCCATCGCCGTGGCCCATTCCGGTTCCCGGTGCTCACTGTTGTAAGCTTCTTCGGCCGATAGGTCTCGCTGCTTATCTTGGATGGCGTTAAAGGCGGTTGGTGAATCCGTGACCGCGGGAACGTAGATAATACTGTCTGGGTCGACGCCCATTTCTTTGCCCAGCTTGATCATCGCAGCCAGGTTCTCCGCAGGGATATTGAACTGCCCCGGCTGCATGCTACTCAACCGCGCTGATCCATTTTTGTGTGCTAGCCGTGTAAGAAAGTCTTCACCGGCTAGCTGAGAGGCTGAGTGGCTCCCAGAGAGCACCCCTAATATCTCCTCGGAAGGTGCTGCGGCTGGAGCCGTGGTGCCTAAGAGCTCCAGGATCACTGAGGCTTCGGCAAACAACTGCTGAACAGGACCGAGGCGGGCGAGCATTGCGCCCGCCCCCATGCTTACCACCACTAGCATCGATTGGATGAAATAGCGCTTCATGACACCCCCTTCAGCGATCTGCTTGTGAAGATGGAGACCCCAATATGCCCGGGGTACCAATGCATGCCCACGCCCCGTTAAGAACTTGATTATTTACCTTCATGATTTTCATCCTCCTGTGTTGCATTCATTACAAAACATATGTGCTCCGCCATCACCTGCGTCGCCATGCGTCGACCTCAAGTAGATTGCAGCAGACTCGTTGCATGCAGGGACGAGCACTAGCCCCTCTCGGTTCGGAGAACGCGTCACCCGCCCCTGCCATTCCGAGAAAAGTCGAGTGTCAACCGTTCCACCTCCTGGGATCGCGCAGGTGCTTCTACTTCAACCTATTTGACATCTGTACGCATACGATCCACTCTTAATTGTATGCGTACCACCTTGGATATCCCCGTAGAGCTGATGAACGAGGCCCAAGCGCTCTTGGAGTTCACCTCGAAGACAGATGTAGTGATCTTTTCTCTGCGCGAGCTCATTCGCCAGCGGCGGATTGAAGAACTGAAGAGCCTGATGGGCCAGGTGGAGCTCAGTGTCGACATCGCAGGTTCACGGCGCCGCCCAACCTCCAATAGGCGCGTCCTCGGCCGATGATCTTTGTAGATACCTCGGTGTGGGTCGATGCATTCCGGGGGCGGGCGTCAGTGTCTGCGCTCTCTCTTCTTCTGGACAGCGCGGAAGTCGCCCTGGCGGCGCCAGTTCGCCTCGAAATCCTCGCGGGCGCGTCCGTCAGAGAGCAACCGACCTTGCGGCGCACGCTCTCGGCTCTACCCGTTTTCTACCCCACCCGAGACACCTGGACACTCCTCGACGCCTGGGTGCAGAAGGCTGTCGCCGCGGGTCAACACTTCGGCTTAGGGGACCTCTTGATTGGCGCAATCGCGACCGAGAGAGGGGGGCACGTCTGGTCGCTGGATGCGGACTTTCGTCGGTTGGCTAAGCTCAAGCTGGTTCGCTTGCATACACCTTGAGCTGCCGGGCGTCGCTTCACTGGCAGATTGTGCTTGGAGGGGGAAGTAGAAGATGGCGTTACCGGGCTCTTGGCTCCCAACGGACCGCGTGAGAACTTCGCTCCCAATGGGGAGTCAGGCCCGGCAATAACCGAGCCCCCGAACTTTTGCACTGAACCGCCACATTGACGATCATTGCGAGGTAGGGCAGTGCGCTCTAGGCTGAGCGTGTGTTACCTAGAACCGTAGAAACAGCCGAAGGAAGCCTCTGCTTGCGCCACGCGGCACTCGCCGACATGGACGAGCTTATCGAGCTCAATAAGCTTTGTTTCCCGAGCATGGTGGAGCAAAACATTGTCTGGAATAGGGGGCAGCTCGCTAACCACTTGCGCGTATTCCCTGAAGGCCAAATCGTGGCGGAGCTGGATGGGCAGCTGGTAGGTGCAGTTTCAACTCTGATGGTTGACCTCGGCGCAAATCCGTTTCGCCAACACACCTATGCAGGAGTGACAGACGGCGGTTACTTTCACAACCACAATCCACAGGGGGATTCGCTCTACGGCGCGGATGTGTACGTGCATCCAGAAAAACGCGGTTTGGGTATCGGGCACGAACTCTACGAAGAACGGAGGGATTTGGCCCGGCGTCTCAACGTACGGCGCATCGTGGCGGGTGGGCGAATCCACGACTACTGTGAGCACGCTTCTAAGATGGGACCAGAAGCCTACGTGCGAGCGGTGGAGGATGGGAAGCTGCAGGATCTTGTCCTCAGCTTTCAGTTGCGTGAAGGGTTCGTTGTTCGTGGCATTCTGCGCAACTATATCAGCGACCCTCGGAGCAAGAATTGCGCAACATTTCTCGAGTGGCTGAAGCCAGATCACGTTCCTCTAGAGAGCAATGTCGATCGCAAGGTGCGCATTGCGGCGGTGCAGTATCAGGTTCGCCGCGTTGCAAGCTTTGATGAATTTGCTCAACAGGTGGAGTACTTCGTAGCTACGGCGGCGCACTACCGGGCAGATTTTGTGCTTTTCCCGGAGTTCTTTTCGGTGCAGCTCTTGAGCCAGCCCGCGTTGCACCAGCTTTCCTCACTCCAAGGGATCGCGGAGCTTAGCCGCATGGAGCATGATTTTGTTGAGCTAATGACCAGATTGGCTAAAGCTTTTGGGATCCACATTATTGGTGGTAGCCATCCTATTGAACGCGGGGGCCGAACGTTCAACGCGTGCCCGTTTTTGTTTCCTGATGGGCGCATCATCTGGCAGCCCAAACTACATATCACCCCCTCCGAGAAGCGCGACTGGGGGATTAGTGGTGGTGACGAGCTGCGAGTGATCCCCACTGCTAAGGCGAAACTCGGGATCCTCATCTGCTACGACTCCGAGTTCCCTGAAGCAGCCCGCTACCTTGCCGATCAAGGTGCGGAAATCCTGTTCGTTCCCTATTGCACCGATACGCGTCACGGGTACGTTCGGGTGCGCGCCTGTTGCCAAGCGCGAGCGATCGAAAACCAAATTTATGTAGTTACCGCTGGAATAATCGGTAATTTACCGAGTGTGCCCGCCATGGATATTCACTACGGGCGTGCAGCTGTATTTTCGCCTAGTGATTTTGCGTTTGGACGAGACGGTATCCAGTCGGAAGCAGACAGCAACGTAGAAACGCTGTTGGTGACCGACCTCGATGTGAACGACCTTTACCGCGCTAGGGGGGGAGGCAGCGTGACGCCCACTCTGGATCGCAGAAAAGATCTGTTCGAGCTCAGAACCAACCTGACCAATGAAGCCACCGATCTCAACCCAGATAACAGCGCGCCGATTGCCCCGAGCGACCACCTGGATCTGTTAGATTGAGCGGGTCAGGCCTCAGCCGCGCACCTGAAGGTGCGGGGCTTCTGCAGGCGGTCGCACGTCGTCTGCTAACCCTTTGAATGGAGATGTCTCGGCTTTGGGCTCTTCTTTGACAATCTCGGAAGCGGTAAAGAGATAGCGTTTGAGCTGCGCATCCCACGCCGGCACAGTCCTGCGCAGCCATTCGAGTGTCATGCAGGCGTGTTCGATTTCCTCGTCTCGATTATGGCGCAGAATGCGCGCAAGACTTTGATCTGCGGCTAAACACGCACGCTGCTCATACCAATCCACCGCCTCAATCTCCTCCTTCAAACTCACCAAAGCGCGGTGGAGGTCTCGGCATTCACTCGAAAGCTTTTCCCAAGGCTCGTGGTAATCACTCATGCTCGGAATAGTGCAAGGAACGAACCATGTGGCAACCGATCACGCCCACGTTACCAAAGCGACTGGCACGAGTCGTGCTTTGTACATTTTCCGCTTCCGTGCCCTGCGAAAATGTTGGGCTGCTAATTCGTGTTTAGACCCGCCATGACTATCTCTAATGCCTCGCGTCCAGCTCAGCTTCTCGGGGTCCACCCTGCTTGTCCTCATTGCCAAGCGAGTTCAACACGCTCTCGGCGGCGCGGAAGGGTAGAGCGCGCACTTAGCTTCTTTGGCGTCTTACCGTTTCGCTGCTCGAGCTGTTATCACCGATTCCTCAAATGGCGGCTGCTTGCAGCGCATTCGCCTCGGCGCCTGCCGGAGTACTACCCATGAAGCGCTTGCGAGGAGTGAGGCGTATTGCCCCACGCGCGGCATTTAGGTCGCAGCGGCGCCCGGTTATACGGCCTACGGTGCTCAACCAGGCAAGAAACGTGATGGCGTGAATGTTGCTCGTAGCTAGGCATGGGTGCCCCGGCCTTGCTCAGCGCAGTCGAAGGCTTGTCCTTCCGAATGCCAACCTCTGACCCTCTCCAGTCCCCCGCGCGAGCGCCCGGCATACGCCGGAGTGGCATGGTTGTGGCTGGAAAGTATCAGCTTGAAACGTTGGTAGGCGAAGGCGGCATGGCTTCGGTTTGGAGTGCACTCAACCTCCAGTTGGGCTCGCACGTGGCCCTCAAGCTGTTGAGAGCGGGGGAAGCAAGCGCAGAGCTTAGGGAGCGCTTGAAGATCGAGGCTCGGGTTTCCGCACAACTTGTGCATCCGAACATCGTTCGCGTGTTCGACGCGGGGGAAACCGAGCAAGGCGAGCCATTTGTGGTCATGGAATTGCTAGATGGTGAGCCGCTATCGCACTTAGCAGCCCGCGGACCCATCTCCTCCGTGCGCGCGGTTCAGCTGATGCTTCCCATCGCCGAAGCCTTGGTGCTAGCGCACGATAAGGGCATCGTTCACAGAGATCTAAAGCCTGACAACGTTTTTCTCTCGACTAGCAACGCCAGTTTACAGCCGAAATTGCTGGATTTTGGCATCGCAAAACTCAGTGGCCACCACTCCACAAGCTCTCGGCAAGTAACCCAAGATGGCACACTAATCGGAAGCCCTGACTATATGTCTCCGGAGCAGGCGCAAGGCACTGCTAACATTGATCACCGCTCCGACATCTGGTCTTTTTGCGTTGTCTTGTATGAGCTCATCACCCAACGGCCTCCGTTCGGAGGTGGAAGCAACGTTGCCGTGCTTTACTCCATCATTGAACACGAGCCTGCGCCCTTCGCCGCCGAGGCGGGCGTCGACGATTCGCTGTCGCAAATCATCCAGTGGGGCCTACGAAAAGACCCCGATCTCAGGCCTAAATCCATGGAAGAGCTGGGTTCAACGCTGGCTGCGTGGCTCATGCACCATGGTGTGCTTGAAGACGCTTGCGGAGCCTCGTTGGAGGCAAAGTGGAATGTGCAAGCGGAAGGGTTCAGGGCTTCTCCTGGGCTCCCACGTTCTGCACTCGTCGCCAGTGTATCGAGGCCGGCCACTCTCCCGTCGCAAGCTGTGATTGCTCCAACTTCGGAAAGCGGTTTGCCGAGGAACAACACGGCAAGCTCCAGGGGGCGTCGTCTGCCGTGGCTGCTGACAGCGCTAGCAACTGCGTTGGGGCTGGCGGCCGTTTGGGCATCAACTGATCGAAAATGGACAGCTGCGGTGCGCACAAACGAAGCGGTGCCCCGTATTGAGTCGCAGCTCCCCGCGCGTTTGCCATTGCCGACGTCGCCGTTGGCATCGCCGACACCCGTTTCCACTATAAAAACATTGGTGGAACCAGTACCCGCAGCATCCGCACAGGCAGATCGCTCCGCCAAAACTGAGCATGCCGGCGCGCGGCAGCGCTTACCCGACGTCGACGAGAGTCCGACCCCGACCCCAAGTCGCGCCACGGCAGTCGAGTTGATGCAACCGTACTGAGAGTGCAATGGATCCGCGCCACCAAAACCAAATTGTCTCGCGCTATTTCGCCGCGCTTTGGCTCGGGGCATGTTGCTGCATATGCGGTATACCCGCAAATGCACGAGCTCAGATCCCTAGCGCCGAAAGCATCTCGGAGGCCCGGCGCGACTCAGCGAAGGCCAAGTACCAAATGGGATCGGAAGCGTTTCGTGAACGTCGCTTTGTAGACGCCGTTCAGCTTTTCCTACAGGCCGATGCGCTCGCTCCAAGTGCCGCACTCTCATTCAACATCGCCCTCGCCTACGAAAACCTGGGCGATGAGCGAGCTGCTTTACGGTGGTTCCGCGACTACTTGCGCCGCAATCCAAGCGCCCCCAACGCCCCAGTTGTGCTGAACCGAATTACTGCCATGGCTCGGGTTCTGGCGACCCAGGGGCTTCAACAGCTCAGCGTGCTGTCGACGCCAACAGGCGCCACCGTGCTCATCGATCGTCAAAATGTTGGGACTACCCCCATCACCCTTGAGCTCAGCCCAGGCAAGCACCAGCTTCACCTCCACTTAGATGGCTACCACGATGAGAATTCCGAAGTGCTACTGAGCAAGTTCGAACCGAAGGACGCCTCCTACGTACTCACGTTACAGCCTCGCCCCGAAAAGGCCGTGAGCTTGTACACCAGCCAGCCCACCCAAACCTCACAACCCGTTCTGAAGCGCCTGGGTACAACTCCCGAAGATAGGCCAGCGCGTCGCTTTGGCGATCTGCCTTGGATCCCAACCGGAGTGGGTGCCGCGAGTCTTGGGGCTTCGCTTGGTTTCGAGCTCGCAAGGCGCTCCGAAGAGTCCAAGGCAAGGAGCGCTGCATCGCAAGTGGAGTTCAAAACGCACCTTGACAGAATGGCAGCGGACAAGCAGGCGGCGCGCATCTTGGGTGGCATCGGCGGCGCCTTGGTAATTACCGGGGGTGTATTGTTCGTGTTCAACACCAGCCCAGATCCAATAACGCGTGTCGGATTCGGCTGCGGCGCGCACGGCTGCAGCATGGTCGCCAAGGGGAACTTCTAGTGCCACCAAGGGTGTTTCGCCTTGTGTGGATCCTGTTTGCGTACTTCGCAGGGGCTTGCGATTCCGGCATGTCAGAAAGCTTGGAAGGTAGGGCCTGCGATGCCGCCCAACGTTGTGTGGACGGCTACGTCTGCAACACGGTGACCAACCGCTGCATCCGCGCTACCCCTGGAGCACCGTTATCTGAGCTCCCCATCGGGTGCCAAGAGGGGATGACTCTCTGCGGAAACGAATGCCGCTTGCTTGCAAGCGATGCCAAAAGCTGTGGTGGTTGCGGCGCAACTTGTAGCGCCCCTGCAAACGCGGCGCCCATTTGCCTCAACAATGATTGCAATTTTGCCTGCCTTAAGCCCTACGTTGCCTGCGGATCCCAGTGCGTGGACACTAATCACGATCCGCAAAATTGCGGAGCCTGCGGCGCCGTCTGCCCCGAGCAAGCCGGGGGAACCGCGAGCTGCGTGGACGGGAAGTGCCAGGCGTTATGTCGCGCGCCCTTCCAAGCGTGTGCTGGCGATTGCACTGACGTAAGCACCGATCCCGGTCGCTGCGGAAGCTGCAACACGGCGTGCATTCCCGGTGAGGTGTGCTCGAACGGCGTCTGTGCAGAGAGCTGCGCGGGAGGCCTTTCGGCTTGTTCAGGGGCCTGTGTGGACGTGGCCTCAAGCGTGAATCACTGCGGCACGTGCGGCATGCGTTGCCCAACGCCGGCGCAAGGCACACCCTTGTGCACGAATTCGAACTGCGACTTCAGCTGCAACGCCGGGTGGACCAAATGCGGTAACACCTGTGTGGATACCCTCACGGACGCTGCCAATTGTGGCGCCTGCGACGCGGCGTGCAACGCCCCAGCCAATGGTCAAAGCCGTTGTGAAAAAGGTGTGTGTGCGATTGTCTGTTCTGCGGGTTACGCGGAGTGCAGCGGGGAGTGCGTACAAACAGCCCGTGATCCTTCAAACTGTGGCGCCTGTGGACATGCATGTGCGTCGGGGGAGGTCTGCAATGCTGGAAACTGCACGGTGAGTTGCTCAGGCACCGCCGAAAACTGCAATGGATCTTGTTCTGATCTAGCGAGCGACCCGGCTCACTGCGGCAGTTGCGACGTGATGTGTCCCGGTGCGGCCCATGGCGTGCCCAGCTGCGCTAATGGGATGTGTGGGATTGCTTGCGATGCGGGCTATACCTCGTGCAGCGGCCAATGTGTTCGCAGCGACGTGGATGCCAAAAATTGCGGCGTTTGCGGCAATTCCTGTCCGGCTGCCGCCAATGGCCAGGCGACGTGCGCGGCTGGTGTCTGCGGTATCACTTGTAACGCCGGCTTCAGCCTTTGCGGCGGCCAGTGCGTCAATACAAACGCGGATCCTGCGCACTGTGGCGGCTGCTCAACGGCATGTGCCATGGGTCAAGTATGCGAGTCCGGGGTGTGCGGTATGGCCTGTGGCTCGAAAACTGAGTGCAGCGGAGCTTGCGTCGAGCTTGCATCCGATACCTCTAACTGCGGCTCCTGCGGCAAGATCTGCGGTGCCCCGAGCAACGCCGCACCTAGCTGTAATAGCGGGGTTTGTTCATTCCAGTGCAAGCAAGCATTGGTTCGCTGCGGACAACAGTGTGTGGACGTGAAGAGCGACGTTGCCAACTGCGGACAATGCGGTAAGGCCTGCCCAGGGGTAGTTGGAGGCAAAGCTACATGTAGCAATAGCCAATGCGGTATCCAATGCAACGCGGGCCTTTCGGCATGCAAAGGCGAGTGTGTTAGCAGCAAGGGCAAAGGAAAATGCAAACCTTAAAGGGGCAGGGCGGCTCAGCGCTGACCCTTCGACACTCGGGTTGGCATTCACCTTGCACTCTCGACACAGATGCTAACCATCCTTCTCATAATACTCGTGCTGATCGCTCTAGGGGCGGCACCCGTCTGGCCACACAGTCGCAGCTGGGGCTACGGCCCAAGCGGCGGCCTTGGGTTAATTGCGTTGGTACTCGTGGTGCTGATTTTGAGCGGGCGGATGCACCTATGAGCCAGAAGTATGCGGCGAGCCAGCCATCGCGCCACACCCACCGCCAAAACGCCACACGGGTTGCAATTGCCTCAGCCATCGCGTTGGCGTTGAGCCTTGCACAGCACACGGCCCGCGCCGCCGGCGACATGTCCTCGCTTCGCGGTAGCCCACGCTTCGATCTACACATAGATTTGGACCTGCGCGAGGCCTACGGCGTTGGCGGGCGCGTGGAGTTCCCGATTGTTCCCGCCGGCCTTCTGCAAAGTGCCGACGATGACTTAACGTTGAGCCTTGGCGCAGAGGTGTTCTTTTCCCATGGTCGCTACAATACGGCGGTGTGGCCGCTTGGCGCACTACAGTGGAACTTTTACCTAAGTGAAAGCTGGTCGGTATTCCCCGAACTCGGTGTCGTAGCCTTCGCGGGCGACGATCACTATCGCGGCTACGCTCCTAATGGGCCCTTCGTTTCGCCATATCTCGGGCTCGGAGCTCGGCTGCATTTGTCACCCCGAGCCGCACTCTTGGCGCGTGTCAATTGGCCAGCTGGGTTTCAGTTCGGTGTGGCATTCTGAATGAAAGGGCGACGTGTTGCCGAAGTTGTCACGCTTTGACGACAGCAAGAGCCTAGTTGTAGGGTTCGTCCAGCGCTTTACTTGGGAGCCTGCTCGAACCGATGAAATGTCGCGTATTGAGCTCGGGGGTAGTATCACTATTGATGACTCCGCTGCACTCTGGAAGCGTATTGGTGAGTCGCTGGCTGAATTGAAGGGGGTGCGGTCGGTGGCGATCGACCTCTCACGCATCCAGCTCATTGATGGCGCGTGCATGGCGCTACTGGTTCACTTTCGGAATAACGTCCGCTCCCGCCGTATAGCTTGCGAGTTTGTTGGTGCCACACCCGAAGTCGAACGGATTGTTGACCTCTATGGCGGGCACAACAAATCCAAACGCAGACGCGCCGTGCGCAGGCCGCTCAACGCCGTGGAGCAGATTGGCAACGCCACTGTTGCGGTGCTCCTAGAGGTCCGACAAATCTTGGATTTCTTCGGCCAGCTCGTCATCTCGGCGATCCAGGCCGTGAAACATCCTAAGACAGTCAACTTCCATGACGTGGGCCCGACGATGGAGCGAGCCGGCGCAGATGCAGCGCCGATCGTTATGTTGATCAACTTCCTCATTGGCTTCGTGATGGCGTACCAGAGCGCGGTTCAGCTGAAGCAGTTTGGAGCGAATATCTATGTAGTCGACTTGGTTGCTGTCTCAATGACGCGGGAGTTAGGCCCTTTGATGACGGCCATTATCATGTGTGGACGCTCAGGGGCCGCGTTCGCCGCGGAACTTGGCACCATGCAGGTATCCGAAGAGGTCGACGCGCTTCGAACCTTGGGCTTCATGCCGCTTCGGCATTTGGTGATGCCGCGTATGCTCGGGCTCATTCTGGTAGCTCCGTTCTTGGTGCTTCTGGCGGACGCCGTCGGCATTCTTGGCGGGTTAGTCGTCGCCGCGCTAACGCTCGATATTACCCCCACAGGGTTTCTTATCCAATTGGAGAGCGCGGTGAAACCAAGTGATATCGTTTCTGGACTGGTGAAGAGTGTGGCTTTTGCGGGCGCGATTGCGCTCATTTCTTGCCAGCAGGGCCTAGCTACCACGGGTGGCGCCGAAGGCGTAGGCCGCCGCACAACCGGTGCAGTTGTCTCCATTCTGTTCGCGCTAATTGTGATCGACGCGATCTTCACCATCCTATTGGCGGGGCTGGGGCTATGAAAACGCCGCTCATTAGTGTCCAAGACCTACGAGTGGGGCACGGAGACACGGTGCTCCTCAAGAGTGCCAGCTTCGAAGTGGAGCGGGGCGATATATTCATTATCCTCGGTGGTAGTGGCTGCGGCAAATCGACGCTCCTACGTCACCTCGTCGGGCTTGAGACACCCCGGGCTGGGACGATTGATATCGCAGGCGTCGGCGCTCCTACCCTCGAAGGCCGAGCTCCCCGTTACGGAGTTATGTTTCAGTCCGGTGCGCTCTTCAGCTCGATGACCGTGGGCGAAAATGTCGGGTTTGCCCTCCAGGAGTGGACGCTCTTGCCGCCCGTGGCGGTATCCGCCATTGTTCGTGCAAAGCTCACGCTAGTTGGCCTCGAAGGTGCCGAAAATAAACTACCGGCGGAGCTTTCTGGAGGCATGAAGAAGCGAGCGGCGATTGCTCGCGCCATGGCGTTCGAACCCAATCTAATATTTCTGGACGAGCCGTCAGCCGGACTGGACCCGGTGAGTGCCGCCGAGCTCGACGAGCTGATTTTAGCGCTCAACGAAAGCCTCGGCCTGACCGTGGTGATGGTCACCCACGAGCTCGAGAGCATCTTCAAAGTAGGAAAGAATTGCATCATGTTGGACCGCGAAACGCAAAGCATCCTCGCGACGGGCGATCCGAGGCGCCTTCGTAGCGAGAGTACAGATTTGCGTGTTCACCAGTTCTTCAACCGTGAAGCAGGCGGCGCCCTATGACGGTAGGTACCAATCGTTGGAAGCTCGGGCTCTTCGTGATTCTTGGGTTTTGTGTGGTATTGGCTGCGATGGCGCTGTTTGGCGCTCGAACTTGGAACAAGAAGACTATCGAATATGTGAGCTATTTCGACGAATCGGTGCAGGGATTAGAGCTCGGCGCACCCGTGAAATTTCGCGGGGTAACGGTGGGGCGAGTGGCACTGATCGATATCGCGGAGAACCTACGACATGTTCAGGTTACGAGTGCGCTCAATGCGGAGCAGGTGGGAAGGCTCAATCTGGGCCGCGCAGAAGCGGGCCGGGGCGGAATTGTGATGCATCCGGATATGCGTGTGCAGCTTTCTCAAACGGGCATCACGGGTGTGAAGTTTATTCAGATCGATTTCTTTGATTCAAAAACGAACCCGGTGCTGCCATTGCCCTTTAAAACCCCCACCAACTACATCCCTACCGCGGCCTCAACCATGAAAAACATCGAGGATTCGGTGATTAGAACGACCAACCGTTTTCCGGAAATCGCGGACGATGTGGCGCGAACGATGAGTGAGGTGCGAGCCGTTGCTCAACAAATCGAAGAGGGAAAGCTCCCTGGGCGCGCTGGGGCCACGCTCGAACACGCCAATCTCGCTCTCAATGAATTGAGCACGCAGTTGAAAGCGATGAACACTGCTCAGCTCGTGAGCTCCGCCGATAAGAACCTCAAAGACTTCAATGTTATTCTTGCGCGAACCAGCAATTTGCTGGCTCGCCTTGAGAGCGAGCAAGGTCTTTTTCGTAGCGCAGAGCGGAGCGCCGATGCGATGGGTGAGGTGGCTCGGGGGGCCCGTTCGGTGGGGCCTGAGCTTCTCTTAACGCTGCGCGAAGTCCGAGGAACTGCCCGCTCCATCAAACGCTTGGCAGATAATCTGGAACGCGATCCAGACATGCTGCTTAAGGGCAGAGCTACGAGGCCAGAATGACACCACGCCTGTGGGCGATGGGCCTGGGTTTGGCACTTGTGAATCTTCAAACTGGGTGTGCCCTCACCTCAAAGGCGGAGGCTCTATCTCCGCGCTATTTCAGCCCCGAGCAACCCCCGCTTTCCGTAGCTTCTCCTTTGGAGAAGGATTTGGCTCTGCGCCTGGATGAGGTGGCCTCCGCTCAGTACCTGGACGAACGCATTTCGTACCGTTTGAGTGGCTCGGAGGTGGGGTTCTACGACAATCGTCGTTGGACCGAGGTCCCTGAGGCCTACCTTCGACGCGCCCTCGAGCGCGAACTTTTCGAGCGCCGGGGCCTGCAGCGCGTGGTAACTGGCAGCGGTCCCAGCTTGAGCGTGGAGTTAACAGCATTTGAAGAGATCCGTGGCGAGCCAACTCGGGCTCGCGTAACGCTGATCTTCAACCTGCGTGACGAACGCGGGTCGTTGATTGACAAAACACTCACGCTTGAACGCGAACTAATCGCCCCAAAAGGCGCTGATGCGGAGCAGCGCCTGGCAACGACGTTAGCGGCAACGCTCGCGGACGCAGTCGCTCGGGTGGGCACTGAAGTAGTGCAGAAGCTCAAGCGCGCTAAGGAAGGGGCTGAACTCTAAGCTCGTGAAACCGAACGCATCGGAGGCCGCAGAACGGCAATTTCACGACCCCGTGTCTCAGGTGGAGGAGCTAGTGCGCGTGGCCCGCTAGCACATACGCCCCAATAGGCCGCGCGTCGGTCGACCAGGCAACATCCGCCCGTACCACGAAGGTCTTGCCTTGATGCAAGCGTAACCCTCCACCAATCCCGTACTTTAGGCCCAGCGTGGTGCCATCAAGCTCTGGGTGCCTCGAAAAATCGGCCCATAGCCTACCCGTATCGGCAAAGGTAGCGATGCCGAGGGCGTAGTGGCTACCGAACAAGTCAAACTTGGTGATTCGGGTGCGAAGCTCGGCGCTCGCCATGACCTTTACCTTGCCATAGTAGCGCTGCCCAGGAACACCACGTACGCCCTGATTGCCGCCAATTGCGAAAGTCTCGTCGAAGCGAGCGAGTTCGTAGAATGGCGGTGTACCAAAGAGTGCGTCGAAGCCACTCCAGAGGACCCCAACCATTCTGTCTTGTACAAGCGGAACATAGAACCTGAGCGCTGTATTCAGCTGCTGGTAAGAGAAAGGATAGTTACCCCCAACGTGAGGGCTCGCACGGAAGGTAACCTGATGATACTGCCCACGCGTGGGATCAATGTCGTCGTCTCGGGTATCCCACCCGGCCGACACTTCGCCTAGGAGAACACCGTGCGAGGAAGTGCCACGCAACCACCCTTTGAGTTCCTCTGAGCCGGTGCGCAAATCCTGAGCGAGGGTAGAATTCGGTGGCACGGTGATCCAGTTTTGGGACGCCGAAGCGCCGAATCCCACAAACGCCGAGTAGGGAAGCTTCATACGAGCGCGGCCCCAGAACGTTGGGCGCGTGCGCGTGTAAAGATCACGTTCTGAATTCTCACCAGGAGGGCGCACAGACGCGTTTCCAATTCCGAAGTAACGCATGTTCGCTTCGCTCACGTGCTCGAGCCTAAGATCCAGACGCAAACGCGAATCCCACAAGCGGGGCTGAGTCCACACGAGGTAGCCCTGAAAATAGGGGATCTCTAGCCCATCCCGTCCTGATTTGAACGTAACGAAGCTGCCGCTTTCAACCCGCCACGCGTACCGTATGGCCCCTTCAGGCGCGATGCGCGCGACGCTGCCGAGGAAGCCGACACCAACGCCTACGTCTGTGTCCCCGCCAACCAGGGGAACAGCACCGATTTCTATTTCCTCTTTCTGTGGCCCGACGGGCTGTTCCTCAGACGAAAACCCTGGACTGGATCCATCAGCACGAGATTGGCGGGTGCACACGCAGCATAACGTGAATATCCCAACACACAGAGCCAGTCGCACTGCGCCTGTGTCAGCAAGGACCGTGCCGCGAGAACACCCTCACTCCTGTTAAGCGTGACGACCGGTTCACCCACGTTAGCTCTCGCCCGTCGGTCCAGCTAAGAGGGACGGAGAACTCCACAAGCCATTTGTGCCCCAGTGGGGCACATCGCATCGTTGGGTTGATTCGGCGGGAAGCCCGGCGCAATACGTAGAACGCCTAGTCGCCATTTGGCAAATGGGTCAAAGTTGAGACGCGCCCCTACGCATTCTGCCCAGGCGGAAGCGACCAACTACCGTCACTTGAGCTCGCGTGCCCGGGTGAAAGGCCCACCGGATCCGGGCTCTCGGCTGCATCCAAGAAGCCCAAGATCTCGCTCTTCATGGCCCTCGCATCAGCGCGACCAAGCTCCACCAGTTCCCGGGCAAAGCCACCATCGAACAAGAAATAGCTCGTCAGATCGGCATCGTCCCCCACGCCCACATCCATCATCTGAAACAGACGGCGTGTGAGCAACGGACCAGTTTTCAGCCGCCCCTGGCGCACATATTGGGCTGCTAAGTAACCGATGCCCTGGCTTGGACGAATTACGAGCATCTGAATGGGTTTGAGCATATGGCCGCCACGGCGTGCTGCGGCTGCGTTGAATTGTGCGTCGAAGCCCACCCCAAAGGCTGCTTCTCCCGTGCCAACAATGTTATTTAGAAGGTTCACCATCCCCACGTCGGAATCGAGATGATCGAGCAGGAGCGCGTTCATCATCTTACCAAGCAAGAATGCGGCACTAGGAGCCTTCACGGTTGTCTTTGGCGAATCACCCTGCGCGGCTTGCGAGGTTCCAATCACAAGCGCGTGGGAAGCACCCAAGCGAAGTGCAGGAGCAATCGGCGTGCTTTGGCGTACGGCGCCATCTACGTACAGCTGACCATCGATAGACACGGGGGGAAACAAGAGCGGGATGGCGGCAGAAGCCAGCGTGTGCAGCGGGCCTATGCGCGTGGGTCGGATGATGGTGCGCATGGGCGCGCGCGTGGGAAACGGGGTTTCCGGCGAAAGCTGCATGAACAACGTGGTTCGGCCACTTGACACCTCCGTAGCCGAGAGGCTGAGCCCGTGCAGACGCCCGCGCCTAAGATTACGAGAGATGGCGCGCCACGGGATTTGCCTGCTCAAAAAGTCCGCCATCGGCGAGACGTCGAACAGCCCAGCTCCGTCAGCACCACCCATGAGCACGCGTGGAAGCCTCAGCGTCTGACGCATGCCAAAGCCGAGCACGTCGCTCATCTTCATGTTCATCCAGACGTCTACTAAACGGCGCGCGCCAAACACCGGATCTTCGAGGTGCGAGGCGAGGTACGCGCAGTTGATGGCTCCCACGCTCGTGCCACAAAGAAAATCGACTTCCGGCGCATGGCCCCGCTGCCCCGTGAGCTCGTCGAAGATATACGAAAGCACTCCCGCCTCGTATGCACCGCGAGCTCCACCTCCAGCCAGCACCACGGCTAAGCGACGTGCCATCCCAGTCGAATCGTGAGTACTCATCCTTCACCTTGAGCACTCGGCGCCGGCTCTGAAGCCTCAGCCTTGGCCCATGCACGAAGCCGGGGTGCGTCTAAATCGGAAAGCAACTGGTACACAGCGGGCCGCCGCAAAAACCTTCCTCGACTATCCGCGTGACGCACAGCTCCCAAGACGTTTCTCAAGTATAGCGTAGATCTTCGGCGCAATTCCGCAACCTGTGGGGAACCTCCGCGCTCCAACGCTTCACAACAAAGGGCGCGGGTTTGAATGCCGTATTCGCTACCCTGAAGCGTTTCCAGGGCTCCCATGGCCATGGTGGCTAGAAGTATTCCGTTGTGGTTTTCCCCGAGGTCTACGCGGCTTACCGCCTCAATCGCCATCGCATAAAACAGAAACGATACGTAGGCCTGCGCCTCGGCCGAGTGGCGCGCTTCAAACGCGAACAGCACGGCCTGATCAAACCGCCCGGTCGCACGGGCCGCCAATGCACGAACAATTTTTTCGTGCACGGTATCGTACGGATTCTGGGTAACAGTGACCAAAGCTCCGGCGTCCCCAATCAACGGCTCGGCGGCTTCTCCCTGGCCAATCTCAAGCATCACCGATGCCGTAGACAAAAGAGTGTCGGCGCGGGCATCTTGGTCAGCGTAGCGCTCATGAGCCTGACGGGCGCGCTTCAGGTACGCGAGGCCACGCGCTGAATCGCCAAGGGCAGCGTACGAACGTCCGATCGTGCAGAGTGTTTTTGCGATCTGAAATCTGCCTCCAATAGCCAAGTCGATTTGAATTGCATTCAACGCCAGAGCGATGGCGTCTTCGTAGCGCCCCAACACAAACATGGCGTACGCGAGTGAATTCTTAGCTCGCGCTTCCATCCTTCGCGCACCAACCCCTTTAAAGACGGCTATCGCTTCCACGTACCCCTGCACGGCTTCGTGAACTCGACCCACCCGCCGCAGAAGCGTGCCACGAGAGCGCAAAACTTCGGCGCGAATGCGCGCAGGCACATTGGGATCGGCCGCAGTAGATAAAGCTCGATCCATCGCCAAAAGGGCGGCCTGCACATCGCCAAGGTCACGCCATGTTTCCGCTAGCAGCACGTACGCCTGCACTTGCAAGATAGGCGAACCCGCAAGCACCGCCATTTTTTCGGCACGCTCCGCCGAAAGCAGCGAACGCTGAAATCGGCCGGCGTCGATGTGGTAGCGCGCTGTGCGCAGAAATGCGGTTGCCGCCCAATAGGGATTTTTGCTAATTTTTGCCAGCGCTCGCAACCTATCGAGGTGCTCCCGGCGCTGCCGCCAGCGGCCCTGGTTGCGGTAAATGGCTTCAAGCGCCTCATGAGCTTCCAGCCCCCGCAGGCTGTTCTCTTTGATCATGCCCACAACGCGTCGATAATACCTAAGGGCCAGCTCCGTTTGATAACTAGAGCGGGCGGCGGCGCCTGCTTCCAGGTAGTAGTCTGCGGCGCGCTGGTAGGCCCCGCCTCTGGCAAAGTGGCTAGCCACAATTGCGGCGGAAAGCCCCTTCCCGAGTGGGGTGTGGGATAACGCTACAGCCAGCCGACGATGCATACGCCGCTTCTGGTTCTGGCTGAGGGCGAGGTAAGCCACATCGCGCGTGAGCGGGTGGCGAACGTCTACCTCGCCGCCACGCAAGTGGGTGAGCCCACGAGCATTCAGCCGCTCAACCGCCTCGGCAAGATCCAAGCTTTGCAAGCTCTGCAACGCTTCTAAAGCCAGCGGGCCGCCGGCGACCGAGAGCCAGCTCATCACGGCCTGTTCGGCCTCCGGCAATTCATTCAAGCGATCTGCAATCAACTGCTCCAGCGTAGAGGGGAGCGGCGCCACGCTTTCTCCTGGCCGCTCAATGCGCCGCAGCTCCTGCCCCCCTTCACTATCAACAATTTCGAGCGCACCGCGCTCCAGCAGTGCGTCCACCATTTCAAGGAGAAAAAACGGGTTCCCCGAAGCGCGCGGTAGAAGATCGGCGCAGGCCGCACGAACCCCACGCTGAACGCCCAAGTGCGCCTCCATCAAAGCGAGCTGGTGTTCCGATTGCAGGCCCACAAGTTCTGCGCGAACAAAGCCTTCAAGCAGCGTTGCCACTCGTTCATCGGGGCGAGTGACAAAGAGCACCAAGATCGGCCAGGCCTCGTGCTTTTTTACAAGCTCGCAGATGATCTCAAGGCTTGGCCGATCGCTCCATTGGACACCATCCAGCACAACTACTAACGGCGCGTCATCGGCCGCTTGTTGAAACAGTTGCCCTAAGCCTTCGGTCACCTGGCTCCGCAAGAGCGCGCTGTCCCCTTCGTCGAGGCCGGAGACGGCGTGGCCCGCCGCCAATTCCGCCATACGGAGCGCGAGAGTGTGTGCCTGTGCGGGGCCTACTTCGCTGCCAAAAAGCGCCTCAATTCGCTCGCAAGCGGCTTCAAGTGGATCGCCCGTTTGGATACCGGTCAACTGCCGGGCCCACTCGGCGATATTCGCGTAGGGCAGCTCGCTCTGAACTGGCGAACACTCAGCCCGAACCACGCGAGCGTCCGGCGGCAGCTCGTTCAAGAAGAGATTCACAAGCACTGTCTTGCCGATCCCGAGTTCCCCAAAGATCACGCGTGCGTCGACCCGTGATGGCTTCCCCACGCCCACTACCGAAGTGTAGGCCCCGTGTAGATCTGCCAGCTCCGCATCGCGCCCCACAATCTCATTCGGCACTCGCGCTGCAGCTTCCAGGCGCTCGTCCCGGGTAAGCGGGCGAACCAACGAGTACGTGCGCATCTGGCGCGGCAAGGGCTGCTCTTCTGTGGGCTCTATCTCGATGCTCGGCGTATCACCCCAGCGAAAATCCCGCCGCAACAGCCGGTACAAGCCACCTGCCACCCAGGTAGCTCCGGCGGGCGCTCGATCGCCCAGCAAATCGGCGAGATCATTGCCGGGTTCCCGCAACTCATGCTCCACCAAGTGCCCCGCCTGATCTCGACGACCCGTGGCAATGGCCCGCACAATACCGACGCTAGCTTGAACAAGAGTGTCCAGGTGTGAGCTTGAGCCACTAATAGCTTCATGCACGTCTACAGAGAGCCAAGCCGCGTCGCTTGCAGCGCGCGCTGGATTGGCCGTTAATCCAACGATAGCGCGTGCCTTGCCCATAGTGTCGGAGGGGTTCACAGCATGCTCATGCTCCTCCCAAGACCAGCGCGCACCGCGCTTAAAGGCAATTTCTTCAAGCGTTGCTCGCAGCTGAATCCAAAAACGCTCGGCCTCGTGCGCTCCCAGTTCCCGCTTGAGCTCTTCGCGCCCATGCAAGCGCAGGGTCACCACTGCAACGTGCCGCACTTCCCGCCCCACCCGTTCCCTTAGCCGCTCACTTGGGAGAGGCTGGCCGGGCCCCGTCCGCTCGTCCTCCCAAACGGCATCCGGATCGTCTTCAACGTCTGCAGGTTCCGCTCCATCCAGCGCGCCTGTGTTTCCGCCTAAGGCGGCTGGTGGGTCCCGCCCGACGAGGTCAGAAATAGAAGCTTCCAGAACTTGCGCGTCGACGAGCTTCTGACTTTCGAACAACACCCGAGAGATCGCGAAGGCAAAATCGCGCGCGGACTGAAACCGCTCATCGGCGTCACGCTTCAACGCCTTCATCACCAAAGCCTCAATTTCCGGTGGTATCAGCGTGACAAACGTGCTTGGCGGCTCCACGGCGCCCGCGCGCACCGCCTCAAAGAGTTCCTGGCCATCGAGCGCTCCCCGCATGGGCCGTGCGGTGAGTAGCTCGTGGAAAACAACACCCAAGGAATAAACGTCCGTTCGTAGATCGGCCTTCTCCCCGCGAGCCTGCTCCGGTGACATGTACGCCGTCTTGCCTTTGAGCACGCCTTCTTCGTCTCGGAACATGTTGGCTGAGGCGATTCCAAAATCAGCGATTTTTACCGCGCCGTCGTAACTCAGCAGTACGTTCTGCGGGGACACGTCACGGTGAACGATTCCGAGGGGCGTGCCAGCGTCATCGCGGCGGGCGTGTGCGTAGTGAAGGCCTTTGGCGACCTCGCCGATAATGTAAGCGGCTACGTAAGGAGATAACCGACGATCTTTGGCACGTGCGGCATGGATCAACCGGCGAAGATCGGGCCCATCCACGTGCTCCATGCTGAGCAGCTGCCCGTCTTCGCCATAGTCCTGAAAGTCGTAGACTTGGACGATATTGGGGTGATTGAGCCGCGTCGCGAGCTGCGCTTCCTCGGCGAACATGGTGCGAAATCTGCGAGAAGCACCGAATTTCGGCAAAATACGCTTTACCACCAGCTGCTTGAACGTGCCCTCTGCGCCACGCTTTCTCGCGAGAAAGACCTCCGCCATACCGCCCACGCCGAGGCGGCGCACGATTTCGAAGTCGGCCAAGCGCTTGGGGACGGGTCGGTCCTGGGCGTCGCTCATTCGGATTGCCTCAAGCAGACTACCTGCGCTGCCCGCCTAGGGCCATGCTCAATTCAGGCTCCCAACGGGAAATGAGCATGGTAGGGTCCGCGCCGCAGGCCAACCACGCTGCCACAGAACGGATCAGGGAGTTTACGGATGCGACACAGCCTCGGGCTCATCAGCAGTATCTTGCTTTTTTCCAGCCACTCGTTCGCCCAAATCGAAGGCCTCGACGTCGAGGACGACTCCGAGGAGGCGCCCAAGAAGGAAGCGGAATCCGACCGTCCAAGCTCGGCCTACGACGAGAACGACATCGCTTACAAAGAGAAAAGCGATCCTGGGCCGTTCGCTCCGAAGAGCAAGAAAGCCAAAGAGGAGCAGCAGGCCGCAAAAGGTGAAGGCCCCTTGAGCTCCACACGCTTTAGCCCGAGAAAGCCCGTTAACTTGGGCGCGGATGTGTTGGTGGGGGTTGGCAGGGTACCCATCCCGGGCCCCGCCGGCACGACCACCAACAGCGCCAGCGGTGTGGCAGTCGCGGTGGGCGGCACCTACGACGTTGGGCCAAAGCTGAGCCTTGGCTTGGTCATCCCGTGGGCAACCTCGGGTGTTCACAGCCCGGAGAACCCAGGGGCATCACAGAACGTGCTGGGTGCACCCCAGCTCCTCGGGCAATATCGCACACGTGTGGCCCGCCTCACCGACTTAACGGCGTTTATCGGTATTGGCCTACCGCTCGGCGGCGGTGACCTGGACCCAACCAATTCGGACACGAAGAAAGCAGAACAAGGCCAGGCGGCTCGTTTTGCAGACGGTTCGTGGGGCTATCGCTACGGAGAGTACTTCCTGCCGAAAACCGTTCCAGTCGTGCCAGGCCTCCGCATCGCTATGTACCGAGGGAAGCTCGAAGCGCATGGCTCCACCAAGATCTCTGTCGCTTTCAACCATGGCAAGGTTGAGATCCCGAACCGCGACACGGAAGGCAAGTTCGAAAAGCGCAGTGTCGCTTTTCGGAGTGTCACCGAGCTTGGAGCAACCTATGAGATCGTCGAAAAGGGGCTGTTCTTCGCCGGCCTCGACGCGTGGATGGCTCTCCTGATTAGCGAGCCGGTAGAGTTCTCATCGAACATTGATGCGCAGGGCCCGAGCCCCGTGCAGCTCGGGGTCGAGCCACGAGTAGGAACGACACTTGGCCCGGTTACGCCCACGCTCGGCTACCTGCTCCCAGTTGGCGGCAGGCTGGGCGACTCAGGGATCGGCACTCTTCACATCGCCGCCGCTGCCGCCTTCTAGGCAGCAGCTGGCGTCTCCCGTCGCTGGCTTGTATTTCGTCAACCATCGAAACTGAGCCGTGGAAGCTCGTGCGGCGCCCCTTTGGGCGTGTATGCTGGGGTTCCATGCGAACAACGCCCCTTCTTGCGTTAGCTGTTACTTTGGGGCTCGTCGGCTGTGGCGGGGGTGCGCTTCCCGCAAGGCCCGCAAGCACTATCGGCACAGCCGAAAACGTTGTTGTCCCCGAGGTTACCGACACCACGTTTCCAAAGCTTGCGTACGAGCTCTTGTTGGGGGGTCACAGCGAAGCGCAACGCAAAGGCCTGCTGGAAGCGGTCGTAAAGTTTCAGATCGCGAAAAGTGAGGCTGAATTTCTAGCAGGAAGAGTGAATGCCGGCGTATCCGCAATCGACGGCGCGCTTCACCTGCTCCATCGAGATGAGTTCCAACGCAGCATGACGGAGGGTCGAGCTGTTGCGCTAAAAGAGGCGGCTGATGCGGCAGCGCGGCGCGGAAAGACAGGCCAGGCCTTAGCGTTCTACAAGCTGCTCGACGGCGCCCTTCCGCCAAATTCACCATCCAAAGTGGACGTTCGCGAACACCTCCGCGCACTCGGCGAATGGGCCGCCGCGGACAAGACGCAAGGACGCGTGCTCTGGTTGAACGCGGAGCACCGCACCTCCGCGCAACTCGCACTTCTCTACCCGACGCAAGAGAACTTTGACGCAGCAACGCTGGCCACTCGCCTCTGGATCCTCGAAGGCCTGAAGAACGATCGTACGCGCCAGAGCGACAGCGACACGGATCGAGAGGAAGCCTTCGAATCCTACCGAGCCCGGCAGACGGGTGGCGTAGCAGTGGCAGCGCTCTTTCTGCGCGATGGGGATGCCAAGGGCGCCCTGGCCTATATCCAGCAACACGATCTCGGGCCCTTAATCCCTCCCCCTTTTCAAGATCTCTTAGAGGCAGCTGCGATTGAGGAAAGTCCTGACGCTTGGGGACATTTATATCAAGCTTTCAGCTCCCAAGAGGAACGGTCTGAGCGCGAGCTTGAGCCCGCGCTAGCCGCAGGCGCGGCTTGGGGCACGGCTGTTGAGCTACACCGAAGCCAACCGGGCTCTTTCGTTGCTGCAGGCCCACTGTGCGACGAACTTCTGGACCATGGGCTGGAAGAGGTGGTGCCCATTGTTGTGAGCGACACGTTGAGTGCGAACGCTTCGCCACAAGATGTTTCGGGTGCGCTATCGCTGGTGTGGCGAGCACTGGCGATAGCCGGTGATGCTGACACGACGGCGGCGGCTCGGCGTATCTTCACGCTGGCCAAGCCTCTTTTGGACCAAGCGGAACCACTTGGCTCACGCGTGCGCCCCTCGGCCACCAATCTATACTACGTGCTCGGAGCCCTGGAGAAGCGCGCCGGCGAGCTTCTGGATGCTCGCGCGCAATTCCAGACGGCCACGCGCCTTGAGCCGAGCGTTGAATCACTCACAGCGCTCGCTGATATCGATCGACAGAGAGGTGCACCGAGAACATCGCTTCAGGCTCTGGAGCAAGCGCTAGCGCTCGCGGAGAAGAACGGAAGCGTTCTGAGCCAGGCCGACATACGGCTCAAGAGTTTTGAGATTATCCGAGAAATTGGCGACGCCGCCGAAGCCGAAGCCGCCCTTCGGGCTGCGCTCACGAGCGCCCTGCAAGCCGTTCGCATCACCGGTTCGGATACGGCGAAAGTGCGCTCGGAATTGTTGCTCGCGCGGATCCTGAGCTACTACGGCGAGCGCGCTCGAGCGCACAGCGCCAGTGAGCGCGCGTGGGAAGTTTCACAGTCGAGCCTCGCGAACGTAACGCTCACGCTGCTCGAATCAGCACGCCGGGCATTCACCGATCGTGACCTCACCGCGGCACGTGAAGCCGCGCGCCGCGCCTTGGACGCAAAAATCGCGGATGAAGATCTGATCTACGTCGCCCTTTGGTTGCGGTTCTTGGAACGCGATGTTGGAGCGCCGAGCGACGGCACCGTAGAAGAAGCCTTGGCTTCCATGAGCGAAAGCAACACTTGGCCGGGGCAGCTCCGAGCATGGGCCCGGGGCAAGCTCAGCCTTGCAGGACTCGCCAAGGTCGCCAAAGGCCCCATCGAACAGACCGAAGCGCTCTTTTACGGCACGCTGGCTCAACGCGGGACGGCACCGATTGACGACACTACTGCGGGTCTGCGCAGGGTCGCTGAGAGCGTCGCCATAGAGCTTGTCGAAGTTGCGATCGCGCGGGATCTGCTCGCCGCCCAGAATGGCCGAAATCGCCCTTTTAAGTTGCCCGTTGGCGTGACGCTTCCCTAGGTCTGGCCTTGTCCTAGAAAGGAGCAAGTTGCGGCCAAAGGAGGTCGGCCCCACCTTTGTTCACTCCGCCAAGGTTGGATCTTTAACGTCCAGGTGTGCAGCGGCAATGCCTGCAGATTGTGCCTGTTTTTCGGCTACAAAACGCAGCTACATCAGATTTGCTGAACGAGAACGGCCGTGGCATGCTTGGGCCGGTTGAATCGGCACCGTTTTAGCCTGAAAGCAGCACACCCACCACCGCAACTTCACGTATCGAGAAGGCGGGAACCTAGAACGTTCGGCACCAGGCGGACCCAATGCACAAACGACAGCAAACGACCATGAAGACGGCTTTCACGCTTTGCATGAGTGTTGCCAGCCTGGGCCTCGGCGCGTGCAGCGCAAAGACTGACAGTGATGGCCCGGCTACGCCAACTGCCACATCAACCACCACCACCCCGCCCCCGCGGCCGCCGGCACCTCCCGGCGTATTGGTGCCAGATATCGATGATCCCGTGGCCGCCTGCGCCGTGCCGGTGACGGCAGGTCCCGAGTATATGCGGCGCCTCACGAACAACGAATACCTGCGGAGCGTTACGGACCTTTTGATGCTCACGCCCGCGGATCTTTCCGCCGTGAACCTGGTGATTGAAGGTTTTGGCAACGACATAGCCGGGCTTCCAATCACCAACGTGCATCTTGAGCGCTACGATGTCTCTGCCGCAAATTTGGCTGAGTTGTCCTTGAGCACGCCGGAGCGCCGGCAGAAGCTTATTGATTGCGAGCTTGCCCAATCCGAGAGCTGCCTCACTCGCCTCATTGAAACGTTGGGCAAGCGCGCCTTTCGACGTCCGCTTGCTCCAAACCGCGTGCAAGAGCTGCTCACAGTGGCACGCGCTGCACAAGCGGAGCCAGATCCGTATGCTGGAGCCAAGCTTGCTATTGAGGCGATATTGGTGTCCCCGCGCTTCATTTACCGAGTCGAATCGAAGTCTCCTGAGGTTCCTTTGGCCGCGCCTTCGGGCACCAAGCCGGCTCCTGCTGGTGCACGCGTCGTTGATGGCTACGAGCTAGCCACGCGCCTTTCCTATCTGCTTTGGGGCACAACACCCGATGCGAACCTGATGGGAGCGGCTGAGGCGGGACAACTCGGAACACAACAAGGCCTGGAAACGACCGCGCGTGGCATGCTGCAAGATCCTCGCGCACGGACCGGTATTGGCGAATTCATCACTGGCTGGCTGCACCTCTACGATGTCGACACCGTGCCGCGTTCGGCCACCACCTATCCGGAATTCACGGATCCGCTGCGTGCCAGCATGCGCGCAGAAACCGAAACCTTCGTGAACGATTTTGTGTGGGCGCCAGAGCCCCAAAACGTGTTCGGAATGCTCACGGCCCCATACACCTACGCCGACGCCAACCTGGCTTCCTTGTATGGCATTTCGGCGCCAGCTGGCGGCCTGGCTCGGGTGGATTTTTCCCCGCCAGAAGCGCGTAGCGGGCTGTTCGGCCAGGCAGCGCTCCTAACGCTACCGGTAGTGGGCAGCGAAACTACCGCGCCCATCCTTCGCGGAAAATTCGTACGCGAGCAGTTCTTGTGCACTCCCCCACCACCCCCGCCCGGCAATGTCCCTCCCGCGCCGACGGATCCAAACCTCAGTGTGCGCGAACGGCTTGCTCAACACAGCGCGAGCCCGGCTTGCTCGCCCTGCCACCAACTTCTAGATCCCATTGGCCTCGGTCTTGAGCAATACGATCTCATTGGGCGCTATCGAGCCACGGGGATCAAGGGAGAAGCGCTCACAGGAGATGGCAAGGTGGTCGATGGTGATCGATCGGCACCTTTTCAGGGACCCAAAGGCCTTGGAGAAATCGTAGCCGGCTCTTCGGACACCGCGTCCTGCGTGGTGCACCACCTATACGGTTACACTTACGGTAGGGAGCCAGGAACGGTGGATAATTGCTCCCAAAAGAATGCCGTCGCAGCTTTTCAAAAGGGTGGCTACAACTTCCAGAGCTTGTTGCTCGCCCTCGTAAAGGCTGAGGAATTCCGCACCGTGAGCACTACGGGGGCCGCACCGTAAGCGCCCCGCTAGTTGGCGGGTACTGTGCGAAGCCGGCGGTTCGCCATCTTGAGGCGTTCCGGTGAAGTGGGCATGGCAGCTGCGCCGTATCCTTCGCCATCTGGGGCGAAACCCAAAGCTTCAAAGGCTCGCCGGTACTGCGAAAAGCCACCGCCTGCTTGGACAGCTTCCCACAACGCTCGGCCCTCGCGCTCCCCACCTTGAGCCAGAACATACTCAACCCAGGCCCAGCGCGCGGAAGTGGCCCGCACTTCCGCACGACCGCGCAGGCCAGCACGCAAGCGGGCCATGCGCTGCTGCACAATACGAACGCCCGCGAACGGCATTTGGTCGAGCGGAGTGTTGCGCTTTGAGCAAAACGGGGCGACGCCAAGCGAAACCGGAATTACTTTGGAGAGGCCCGCAACAAAGCCCGCGCATTCGTCGATATCTTCATCGCGCTCACCGGGCAACCCGATCATGAGGTAAAGTTTTAGCCGCTCCATACCGAATTTTCGCGCGTGCTCAGCTGCTGCCACGTAGTGTTCACTGCGGCCGCGCCGTTCAATTCCGTCGCGCAGGCGCTGGCTCGGGCCATCAAGCGCGGTGGTGAGCGTCTTGTACCCACTTTGGCTAAGCGCCTCCACGAACGGCTCCTTGAGCCTATCTGGCCTTAAACTGCTGAGGCCCACCTGGAGACCCCGCCCTGAAAATTCCCGCACAATTTCGACGATCTTTGGGTGATCGCTCACCGCCGCACCCACCAGGCCCACCTTCTTGGCGTAAGCCGGAACCGCGTCGAACAGCACGGATGGCTCCACAATTCGCATACCTCCGTTTGTGGAGCGCCGCATGACGCAATACATGCAGCCCCGCGAACAGCCACGTTCAGCCTCAATTAAGAACATGTTCGAAAGCTCAGTATGCGGAGTTAGGATCGTGCTCCTCGCCGGTAGCTGGCTATCATCCACGCGACCCATCGCTGGCAGCACCTCACCGTGAATGCTAGGCACAAAAACGTGCGGCAGCTGGCTGAGCGCCTGTAGCTTCTCGGATTTGCTGATGAAGCTCGTTGCGACTGCCAACACGGGCCCGATGATTTCTTCGGCTTCCCCCATCACAATGGCGTCGGCAAATGCTCCGAGTGGGATCGGATTAGAAAACGTGAGCGGCCCCCCTCCGATAACGAGTGGCTCTGTATCAAGGCGTGCTTCCCTGAGCGGAGAAGAGGTAGATTTATCCAATAACTTACAGAGCCCAGCAAGCTCGAGCTCATAGGCCACACTTACGGCAATGACTGAGAACTCGCCAAGTGGCCTTAAGCCTTCATAGCTTACCGGCGCTTCAATTTCTTGACCTGGTTCATCCCCACCGTCTGGCAAAAATACGCGCTCGCAAGAGATGCCGGGAAGAGCCTGAATCACTGCGTAGATTTGCTGATACCCGAGCGAACTCATTCCCACGTGATAGGGAGACGGGTAAACGAGCGCGATGCGCGCGGGCGCATCCTTTTCGATCCGACCCTGCTCCGCATCCAAACGCTGTCGGATGAGCTGCCGGGTTGATGAGGAGAGCATGAGTGCGCGGAGTATAGTGATGCGTGAGCTTCGGGCCAGCTCCGCGGGTGGCGCCCTCACGGCGGCCCCCGCCTCAACGAATGTCTCAATTGGGCGCAGGTGGGCACGATCCAGGAGTACTCCGGGGTTTTGGCCGCTCCTCAGCCGTAGGAGAGCGTGCTACGGGTGGCAAAGTCATCGCAGAGCGCCCCGTTGCCGTTCCGGCCCCGAGGAGCCGTATTTGAAGCCGCAGCGCTAGAAGTCACCCAAAAAGCAGATCCTTTTCCACATGAGTAAGAAAAAACCTGTGGCCCCCATCGCTCCGCCTCCGCCCGAGGAAAAGGAGCCTCGCAAGGCGCTCAGCAACATCGGTGGTGCCGTTGTCGCCCACGGTGAGGCTCAGATCTGCTCCGTGCTCAAGAGTGCCCTCAACGTGGTGCCTGATGAAAAGGCCAGCATGGTCCACGTTCACGGGTTTCACACTTATACCGCGCGCCTTCACCCGGTTACAGCCTCACGCTTGATCTCAGGGCTCATGCCTCACAAAGCAGGGAACCTTCTGGATCCTTTTTGCGGCAGCGGCACGGTCCTCGCCGAGGGTCGTTTGCTCGGGCACTATTGCTTCGGCGTAGATGCCAACCCCCTCGCGCTGGAGCTCAGCTGGTTAAAAACACTCGGCCCAACCGACGCGTTCCTCGATCGACTGATGCATGCTGGGCAAAGCGTGGCCATGCTTGCCGAGCAGCGGCGCGAGTCGAAGGCGGGCCCCACGCGACTTTATTCGCCGCATGAACGCAAAGATTTCGACATCCACGTCTTGTTTGAGCTCGATGGTCTAAAGCTCGGCATCTCTCAAGTTCGGGATGCCGATTGCCGCCGAGCACTCTTGCTCGTGCTGTCTGCCGTTCTCGGCAAAGTGAGTCGAAGCCCCCAAGACAGCGTTACCCGTGTGGCTACTGGCCGCCGCCTCGCGACGGGTTTTACCATTCGATTCTTTCACCAGAAGGTGGAGGAGCTGTGCCAGCGCCTCTCCGCCTATCGAGAACTCTTGCCGCCAAAAGCGCCTCCTGCCCGTGGCAATGTGGGCGACGCTCGAACGCTGGAGCCCGTGGAGAATGAGTGGGCAGATCTCATCGTTACCTCTCCCCCTTACGCCGGAGTCTACGATTACCAGGCGCACCACGAGCTACGCTTGCGTTGGCTGGGCCTGAAAAACAGCTTCGATGATCAAGAGATAGGCGCTCGTCGACACCTGAGCCAGCTCCCTCCGGAAAAGGCGCGTCTAGCCTGGACGCGCGATCTGATTCGAGTGCTGACTCAAATGCGTCGCGTACTGAAACCGCGCGGGCTTGCGGCACTTATTATCGCCGATAGTGCGCTCGGCCCCGATGCGGTGTTTGCGGACGATCTCGTCGCAAGCCTGGCTCCCCAGGTCAGCCTTCGATTGCTGGCCCAGGCATCGCAAGCACGGCCGAATTTTCACGGGCCTTCGGGCCGTGCATTCCAGACTCGTCCGCGACGTGAACATGTGTTGGTCGTTGGCCGCTAGCTTGATAGTTGGGCGCTGACGCCTAGAGCAACTCATTCGCTCGAGCGTGCCGTGGCCTACTTGACGACCTTCCACGTGCAGGTGGCATTGTCGCAGCCAACCATGTTGTCGCACTGCTCGGTGGGCGATTGAATGCGCCCGTCGCCGCAAAATGGAGCTGCTTTGCAGGCAAGTGTGCACTTGTTGGGGCCATATGGGCTAGCTTGGTTCATGTCGCCCAGGTCGCACTGTTCGGGCGGAGTATCGGCGTGGTTGTCGCCGCAATAGGGAGCCAATTTGCAGTCACTCTTGCAGGTTCCATACGCGCCAGTGTTCTTGCCGTCGTCGCACTCTTCGCCGGTGTCGACAACTCCGTTGCCACACTTGATGCGACAACGCCCATCGCACATGCTCTGGGCCGTGCCGTTGGCAGCCCCTGCATCACACGCTTCGTTCGCAGCCTTCACACCATCGCCGCAGCCGGCGAGTTGCACCCAACCACTGCAGTCTGTTTTGCAAGAGCCAGGGAGGCCACTGTTCACGCCATCGTCACAGCCTTCGCCGTGGTCCCCATTCACCTGCTTGTCACCGCAGAATGGAGCCGCTTTGCACTGCGTGGTGCACAGTTGCGGGCCATACGCTTGGGTGTTGTTCGCAACACCTAAATCGCATGTCTCCCCTGCGGTCGGCTGGATGGTGCCGTCACCGCAGCGGGGACCCAATACACACAGCGGAGCGCAGGTGCCATAGGTGCCGTCGTTTTTGCCATCGTCGCACTGTTCGCCGCTTGCATTTTGCGGAATGCCGTCGCCGCAGCGGGTATCTAGAACGCACGTCGACTTACACTTGCCGTATCCACCGGTGTTGTTCAGAGTGCCATCGTCGCACTGTTCACCCGCGTCGAGAACCCCGTTGCCACACTTCGGCTTGCAATCATTCTGGCACGTGCTCAGCGAGGTGCCATTCAATTGCCCCTGATCGCAAGACTCACTGCCCGTAACGATGCCGTCGCCACAGAATTGCTTCGCCTGGCACGTAGTATTGCAAACGCCGTAGACGTTGTTAGCGTTGCTCATTCCGTCGTCACACTTCTCGACGCCCAAAGCGAGCTGCCCATCGCCGCAATAGGGCGCATACACACAGCCTGGGGCACACGCATTCGGTGTCAAGCTATAGGTAGTGAGGTTGAGGCCGTTATCGCACTGCTCGCTGCCGTTCACCTGTCCGTCGCCGCAAAATTGTTTTGCAGAGCAGGTGGTATCGCAAACGCCGTAGGTATTGTTGGTGTTGTTGGCGCCATCGTCGCAAACCTCGCCGCGCACGATGATGCCATCGCCACATTGGGGTGTACAGACGGAGCGCCCAAGAATGAAGTTCGCTAGAGTTAACCTGAAGTTCGACTGGGTAGTGTGGCGCTCCGCGTGAAACAGGGTAATCTGATAGAGTGCACCTTTGGTAATAGCGAAGCGGTCGTCCGTGGTGTCCGCCATTTCGGTAACACTGTACGTATTGTTCGCGTTCTCGTCGCCTAGCGTGAAGTTACCGCTCTGCACCCCGTGCACTCCGCCCAAATCGAGCGCAAGGCGGCCATTCACGAACACCCAGACGTCGTCGTCGCCCGCGAATGTGAGCTTCTCGCCGCCCTGGTACTGAAAGTAATGGCGCACCACCGAGGTGAAGTGGAAGTTGTGCGCTCGGCCTTGATTGCCGAGTGCCTTGCCATCCAAGGGGAAGAAGCTGCTGTTGTTGTACTCGTACGTGCCAGCGCTGAGCCTGGTGAGCGCAATCGTGTCGACGATCTTGACGTTCTTGCCTGCCCCTGAAGCCACGTCTGTGTACCACTTGGCGTAGCTGGCCGCGTTAGTGATCGTCGGATCAGCTTCGCTGCTGTTCAGCACCGGCACTCCCTGCGCATTCAGTTGTGCGCACGTATTTGCATTGGCAGTGGTGCAAACCTCCCCTGGAATTTGCTTGTCCGTGCCATTGAATTGTTCGAAATCAGGGTGCCCATCCACTGTTTGGTAGTCCAAGAAATCCCGAAGGGTGATCGGAAGTGTCACCGACGCTGGATCGTCCTTGACCAGAACGCAGCTGAATCCCGCCTCTAGCGTGCACGTTGAGCTACATCCGTCCCCGCTCACAAGGTTGCCGTCATCGCACGCTTCACTGCTGACTTTGGCGCCATCGCCACAGACGGTATTCGCTACACCGTTCGTGAAAGTGGGCTCTGGAATGCACGCCGGGGTGCAGCCATCCCCGCTTACCTGATTTCCGTCGTCGCAGGGCTCATCACCCTCCTTCACTCCATTGCCGCAGGTGGCCATGGTGCAGCTAGCGTTCAACGTTGGGCAGAAATACCCCGGCTCAACCAAGCACGCTGCGCTGCAACCATCGCCACTTGTGGTGTTGCCATCCTCGCACGTTTCGTAGCCTTTAAGCTGACCATCTCCACAGCGGGGCAAGCAGCTCGCATTCGGCAAAGGGCAGGTGAAGCCTGCTTCCAGATCGCAAGCAGAGCTGCAACCATCGCTATTAGAGGAGTTGTGATCGTCGCACTCTTCGCCCGCGGTGCGAATTCCATCACCGCAAACCTCAGCGACACACGCCTGGCCGGCAACGGCGCAAATAAATCCTGCTTCTGCCTGGCAGGTGCTGGAGCAACCGTCACTATTGCTTGGCATGGCCTGCCCGTCGTCGCATTGTTCACCTAGCGCAGGGCTAACTTTTCCGTCCCCACAATATTCAAGCAGTGAACACGCGGCGTTGGCCGTGGGGCAATTGTAGCCGGGCGTAACCTCGCACTTTTCGGTGCAACCGTCAGCAGGGTTCAGGTTCCCGTCATCGCAGAATTCACCAAACGAAAGTTTTCCGTCCCCACAAGCGTCCGCTGGAATCGCCGTGCAGGGGCCGCCTACTCCGAGATCCGCCGGGCAGCTGAAATTCGCCTCAATTTTGCACAGCGCCGAACAACCGTCAGCGCCCACGGCAACATTGCCCACCATCCCGTCGTCGCACTCTTCGTCCCCGACAACGCGCAAGTCACCGCACACAATCTGCGAGGAACAAGCTCCGCCTTGCGCGGGGCAGTCAAAGAATGACTCCTTGTGGCAGGTGCCATCGCAACCATCACCCGGCGAAGTGTTCGAATCGTCGCACTCTTCACCGCTAGACGTGGCGCCGTTGCCGCAAAAAGCCACCACCGAACACGCCGCTCCGGGGGTGGGGCAGGAATAGCCTGGTTCGATAGTGCAGGTGCTAGAACAGCCGTCACCGTTCACGGGAGGATTCTGCGCATCATCGCAGGTTTCTCCGATATTGATGAGCCCGTCACCGCACACTGCGGTGTCCACCGCAACGCACGGTTGCCCCGGAGTACCGCACGCAAAGCCGAATTCCACTTGGCATGAATTCGCGCAGCCGTCTCCGCTCATGGGTGGGCTCTGGCCGTCGTCACAGCCTTCACTTCCTTCGAGCGTGCCGTTGCCGCAGACAATTGTTGATACGCACGCCTGACCAGCTCCTGGGCAATTAAAGAAAGGCTCCACCGTGCACACCGATGAGCAGCCGTCTCCGGGACGGGCATTGCCGTCGTCGCAAGCTTCATCCGTTTCGATCACGGAATCTCCACAAATACTCGTCACGCCTGCGGCGCCACCATTGCCATTGCCATTGCCAACGCCACCTTGCCCACCTTGGGTGCCATTGCCAAAGTCAAACCCCGGCACAAGCCCGCTGCCATTCGGATTGCTCGGCTCGCTCGCGCCGCTTCCACCTGCACCGTTCGCGTCCAACGGTCCGGTGGCCTCACCTGCTCCGCCACCAGAACTACACGCTGCAACCAAAATGGCGGCCAATGAGATCGCACACAACCCGGAGACTAGGCCACGTTTCATCGACATCTGATTCCTTTGGACACACCAAGCCGCATACAGCGAGCAGCCGTGAAGAATGAGCGGCCGGGCGTCCTTCTAAGAATAGGTTTTGCGGTACAACAAACGCCAAAAATATGCCGCGCCCACGCAAGTTTACTGAGTGGATCTACTCGCTAAGCACACTCTGACTTCCTATTACGGTGAGCTGCACACTCCATCTTGCATCGGTGAGCGTGTGGGCTTACGTAGGTTAAGTGACGGACACCAAAGCTATGAACCGCTTGGCACGCGAGACCAGCCCCTACCTCCTACAGCATCAGCACAACCCGGTGGATTGGTTCCCTTGGAGCGAAGAAGCCCTGGCCAGAGCCAGGAGCGAGGATCGCCCGCTGTTGCTCAGTATCGGTTACGCAGCTTGCCACTGGTGCCACGTCATGGAGCATGAGTGTTTCGAGGATGGGGAGGTAGCGAACCTGATGAACGAACACTTCGTCTGTATCAAGGTAGATCGCGAAGAACGCCCAGACATCGATGAGCTCTACATGGCGGCCACGCTCGCCCTCAACGGCAGTGGCGGCTGGCCGATGACGGTTTTCCTCACGCCGGATCAGCGTCCGTTCTTCGCGGGAACCTATTTTCCCAAGGAAGATAAGTGGGGTAGGCCTGGCTTCAAGACGCTGCTTTCCCGCATCGCCGAGCTTTGGCAGAGCGACCGCCCAAAGCTCATATCTAACGCTGAGGAGCTCACCCAGCATCTGCAGAAAGCGGCGGCCGTTGCTCGGCCGTTGCCGATCGAACGAGCCTCGTTTGATCGCGCCGTACAACAGCTTGAGGCCAGCTTCGATGAAACCTGGGGCGGCTTTGGCACGGCGCCCAAATTTCCTCCTTCTTCTTTGCTTTCGTTCCTGCTGCAGGAACACTACCGCACGCAGAATCCAAAGGCTCTCCATATGGTGGAAGCCACCCTCGAAGCCATGAGCCGTGGCGGCATGTATGACCACCTGGCGGGTGGTTTTGCACGTTACTCCACGGACGAACGCTGGTTTTTACCCCACTTCGAAAAGATGCTGTACGACAACGCGCTCCTTGCGCGCGTGTATCTTGAAGCCTTTCAGGCAACTCAGAATCCCGAATTTGCGCGAATTGCCCAGGAGACGCTGGATTATGTGCTTGCCGAAATGCAAGGCGCTGAAGGGGGTTATTTTTCGGCAACCGATGCTGACAGTGAAGGCGAAGAGGGAAAGTACTTCGTATGGGCCGAGGCTGAGCTCAAGGCCCTGCTCACTACTGAGGAAGCGCGAGTTTTCTGTGAATATTATGCGGTGAGGCCAGAAGGGAACTGGGAGGGGAAAAACATCCTTCACACACCCCGCCCGCGGGCCGCGGTGGCAGAAGCCTTGGGCCTTGAAGATAGCGAATTTAGTCAACTACTGAAAACCGCACGAGAGCGCGTGTATGCCGCGCGGCAACAACGAATACCGCCGCTTCTCGACGACAAGATCCTCGTTTCGTGGAATGCGCTCATGATAAGCGCCATGGCAGAGGGTTATCGCGTTCTAGGGGACGCACGTTATTTGGACTCAGCGGAGCGAGCTCAAAGCTTCTTGTTCAAGAGTCTGCGTCGCCCCGACGGCGGCCTTTTTCGCACGTACCGGTTGGGGCGCGCGCACCTCCACGCCTACTTGGAAGATTACGCCTTCCTCGGGGATGCGTTGATCACTTTATACGAGGCGTCCGGAAACGAAGAGCACTTGCGTTGGGCAACAGCGCTCTTGGATCGCCTGGTCAGTGATTTTGGAGATGATACCGGAGGGGCATTTTTTCACACAGCACACGGCGAAGTTCCGCTCGTGGTGCGATTGCGCGAAGGGCATGATTCTGCGCTACCCAATGCCAATGCCACAGCAGCCTTGGCTCTCGGCCGGCTGGGGGAACACCTCGATCGAGAAGATTTTTCGGAGGCGGCAAAACAGGCACTCCTAGCGTATGGGCAAAGCATCGAGCGTTCTCCTCGCGCATTTGCCTCGTCCCTCTCTGCGCTCGAACGCCACTTTACGCCAAGCGCACAGCTAGTGTTAGCCGCCGAAGATCGCACTTCTGCTGAGCCCTTCCTACGCGAACTCGCCAAGCTCTACTTACCAAACCGTGTGATCGGCTGGCAGCTTCAGGGAAGTTCGCTCACTACGCCGCTTCTCCGCGGCAAGAAGCCGGTTGCTGGCCCTGAGCCCAAGGGCGCACGTGCCGAACAGCCGGCGCTCTATGTCTGCCAAAATTTCACCTGCCAATCCCCGCTTGTGAATCCAAAAGAGGTGGCTGCCGCACTTTCGCGCGGAGTTGGAGCACCCACCCGCGAAAAGCCCCTACGCGTGCCTCTTCAAGGCTTCGCAACACCGGAGCAAACCAGAATCTACGCGGAGCTCTTCACTGCTTCTTTCGGCCCCGGTGCCTACGAGCAGCTTGCCGGGCTCAGCGCTTGCCGTCTCGGCTTTGGGGGCTACCGAGTACGCCACAGCGACGAATCCGAGCGAGAAGCGCTCACGCTTGCGCTTAAAAGTGGGGTGAATTTGATCGACACATCATCTACTTACACCGAGGGCTCGAGCGAACGCCTGGTAGGCGATGTGCTGCATCAATTGGTGGATACCCACGAGCTCAAACGCGAAGAGATCATCGTAGTGTCCAAAGTTGGGTACGCCCAGGGCGAAGCCCTGGAGATCGTCAAAGCGCGCCGGCAAGCGGGGGCGAGTTTTCCCGAAATGGTCGAACATGCGGATGACCTCTGGCATTCAATTCATCCGACGTGGATTGAGGAGCAACTCACCGCCTCTCTCACGCGTTTAGGTCTATCCACACTCGATGGGTATCTCCTCCACAATCCGGAATATTATCTCTCCCAAGCGAAGCGCTCTGGGCTCGCGCTGCTCTCGGCGCAGAGCGAATTCTATCGCCGCATAGAGGCGGCTTTCGCCCAGCTGGAGCGAGAGGTTTCGCGGGGAAGGCTGCGTTTTTATGGCGTTTCAAGCAATACAGTAGCGCGCCCACGCACCGACGCAGAAGCCACAGATGTCGAGAAATTCTACAAGGCAGCCGTTGCGGCGGGAGGAGCGAGCCACCATTTTCGAGTCATGGAGTTCCCGTTTAACGTTGTGGAACACGAGGCAGCCACTCGAGATGTTCACAACGGGTCAAGCGTAATCGATAAAGCACGGCAACTCGGGCTCGCCGTACTCACCAACCGCCCTCTCAACGCCATTACAGAATTCGGCCTGCTTCGCATTGCGGACATCCCACGCGCCCCCGAGGGCTCGCCAAGCTTCACCGAAGCCTTGGAGCAGCTACGCGCACTTGAGCTCGAATTCACCGACCGCATTGCCCCAGGGCTTACCAATCCAGACGGCAAGATGCCCAAACATCTCTTCAACTGGGCAGTTGGGCTGAAAGAGGCCCATGGGCGTCTCGCCACACGGCACCAGTTTCTCGACCTTCGTCGTACGGTCATTGAGCCGCATGTCGGGCAGCTAAAGCTCTCCCTCACCAAAGTGCTACAAGGTGAGGCGCACCAGCGCTTCGCGGTATGGTTCCCCCGCTACCGAGCGCGCTTGGGCCAGGCGCTGGGCGCATTGGAACAGCTTTGCAATGCTCGCAGTAACGAAATCACAGCAGACATTCGTAAAAAGCTGGAGCCGCGTTTTGGCAGCATGGCTCAATCACTCGACCTGGGCCAGCTCGCCATAGCCACACTCCTGAGCCAGCCGGGCGTGTGTTCGGTGCTCGTTGGCATGCGTCGCTCGGAATACGTGATGAACTCGCTTGCGGCTTTGGCCGGCCCACGTTCGGCGCCCCCGAGCCAATGGCTCAACGATGCGTGAACACGTTGGCGCCCCGAGAAAAAGTGGAGCGTCACCGTGTGTGTGTTCAGCCGCGGCTTCGCATGCTCGGTACCTTGGGCGACGGCATGGTATCACTTGGCCCAGGTAGCACCACTGTAGCCAGGTAGTGCGCCACCCTCGCAAACTCCTGCTTCAGCTCGGCGAGCGTCCGCGCCACCTGCAACTCATCGTAGTTTTTCGCAAAGGCTTCTAAGCTCGTCGCAAGCTCCGCTACCTCAGGTGCACCGAAGCTACCAGCCGCACCTTTCACCGTGTGGGCACTTCGGGCGACTGCCTGAAAGTCTTCTCGACTGAGCGCATCGGTAATCAGTGCCAGGCGCTGCTCGGTGTCACTTACAAAGATCTCTGAAAGCTCCACCACCAGATCTTGCGAGCCCGCTTCTTCACTCAGTTGTTGCAAGCGACTGAGATCGACAGGGATCACGCCCGTCTGAGCCGGGGCCTTCGAATCCGCGGGGGTATCGGTAATTTTTGGGGCCGAGTGAACTTGGAGCTGCCTGGCCAGAACGAGTTTCGCCGCAGTCGGCACGGGTCTGCGCTCGCCAAGCGGCGGAAGCGTTTCAGCGGATTGAGTGACGTGAGAGGGGCCCACATAGCGACTCACAACGGCGCGCAATGTCTCTAAATCAAACGGCTTGGCCAGGTAATCGTCCATACCAGCCGCTACACACCGCTGGCGATCTCCGGGCATCGCGTTCGCCGTAAGGGCCACGATCGGCACGTAGTCATCCAGAAGCGCGGCACGAATGTGACGGGTTGCCTCAAGCCCGTCCATGTCTGGCATCTGGCAATCCATGAGAACCAACCCGAATCTACCGTGCATGACCGCATCCACGGCGTCCTTACCCGTGCCCACCACAACCACGTCGGAATAACCTTGAAGCGCTCGCAGCACGAGCTCTCGATTGAAGGGGTTGTCGTCAGCTACCAAGATCTTGCGCGAACTGCGGTCGCCTTCGAGCCTGAGTCCAATTGAACTGGGGCTGACTTGCGTCACGGTGCGCGGGGCAGTGAGCGATGCTCCGAGCCCCACCAGTGGGATCCAGAACCAAAATCGACTCCCCTGACCGAGCTCCGAGGAAAAACCCATCTCGCCACCCATCATTTCGGTCAAGCGCTGTGCCACGACGAGCCCGAGCCCGGTTCCGCCGAAACGGCGCGTCGACGACGGATCGCCCTGAGAAAACGGGCGAAACATGCGCGCTTTGGCACCCTCGCCAATGCCAACTCCATCATCTTCCACCGTAAATTCCAGGCGCGCAGAGCCGTTCGTCACGGGTGCCCGCACCGAAACACGGATCCCGCCATCGAAAGTAAACTTGAACGCGTTGTCTACGAGTTCACGGAGAACCTGTTCTACCCGTCCCGAATCGGCGAACACTGCGGCCGGAAGCTCAGGATCCAAATCCAGCGAAAAATCCAGTTTTCGAGCTTTCGCCTGGGCACGGTAACCGGCAGCGATCTTCTCGATAGCTGCCGCAAGATCAAACTGTTCAGGCTGAAGCTCCAGGGCGCCGTACTGCAGCGTGGCGAACTGCAAGATATTGTCCACAACGTGGACAAGTTGTTTACCGGCAGCGTGAGCGTTCTGAACGATCGTTTGATCGTCGCTACCAAGCCGCCGCTCGCCGAGCAGCTCCAGCGCCCCCATGACCACCGTCATGGGCGTTCTGAGCTCGTGGCTCAGCGTGGAAAACAAGGTCGGAAGCTCGGCAAATGGATTCGGCCGCGCTGTGCGTGGCCCGCCAATTCTTAACCGTTCGGCTTCGTCCGAGTTTGGGCCAACAAGGCTTCGTTCATGCAACAAGGCTTCCATCACCAAGAGCGCACGCTTAAAGCCTGCTGCATCCGGGGTAGACTCTGGGTCGATGCCACCCTCGCGCAGCCGATCACGAAGAATTTGCGCTAACCCCGGCCCCCTCTCCCCCGTTGTCACGCAACCTCGCGCGACAACGACATGCTCTGGATCCTCCTGTACAGCGTAGCGCGACCGATACCAAGCAACTTGGCCGCCTTGCCAACGCTACCACCGGTTGCACGGAGCGCGCGCTCAATAGCACGCCGCTCCAACTCCTGAAGGGGCACAATGTCGGTCGCCGTGGGGGCAATCGATATCGGTGAAATGGAGCCGTTCCCCGTGTGATGATGCGGGATTGGCGGCGCGGCATGCGCTCGAACATCTTGCGGCAGATCAGCCAGCGTGATCTCGTGGCCACGCGAGGCCAACATGCAGCGATGCACTACGTTCTGCAGTTCGCGCACGTTGCCTGGCCAACGGTAGCGGGTAAGAGCTTCCAAAGCCTCAGGGCTAATGCGCTGAACCTCTCGGCCGACATCGGCACGCAAAGACTGTAAAAAGTGCCCCACTAGGAGGGGAATATCTTCAACCCGATTGCGAAGCGGGGGCACGATGATTGGGTAAACAACCAAGCGAAAATATAGATCCTCACGAAAACGGCCCGCCTCCACCTCGGCACGTAAATCTCGATGCGTGGCGCAAACGATCCGCGCATCGGTGGGGATTTCTTGGGAACCGCCCACGCGGCGGATCTTCTTTTCTTGCAATGTTCTTAACAGGCTCGCCTGGGTTCCTGAGCTCATTTCCCCGAGCTCATCAAGGAACAAAGTTCCGCGATCCGCCTCTTCAAAGCGCCCGCGCCGCGTGTGAGTGGCACCTGTGAACGCGCCGCGCTCGTGACCGAATAGTTCAGATTCCAACAGCGAATGAGGAATGGCCGCGCAGTTGATCGCTACAAAAGGTCCCGCTTTGCGTGGCCCGCCTTGATGAATCGCGCGTGCAACTAGTTCCTTGCCCGTGCCGCTTTCCCCAAATACGCATACCGCCACGTCGCTCTCCAACACGTGGCTTATCTGCCGATCCAGCTCCATCATGGGAGCACTGCGCCCGATGATAGAATGCTCAGATTTATGCTCAGAAAGAGCATTTTTCAGGCGACGCACGTTGCTCACGAGGTCGCGGCGTTCGATACCGCGTCCAACGGCCAAAAGGAGCCTCTCGCGTTCCAAGGGCTTGGTCACATAGTCGTACGCCCCGGCACGCATCGCCTCGACGGCGGTGTCGATGTCACGCTGAGCGGTGACTACGATGAGTGAAATCTCAGGATCCCGAGCTTTTAGGTGGCGCAAGACCTCCAGACCAGGAACATCGTCGAGCCCGAGATCGATGCAGACTGCCGCGGGCATATCTCCCGCGTAATTCAACGCGCTCGTTCCAGAGGCGTGTTCGATGATTTGGTAGCCATCCTTCTCTAACCAGAAACGCATCAATCGCCGAACCGTGGGATCGTCGTCAATTATGGAAACCAGCTTCGACCCTTTGGGTTCGCTTCTGGGAGTGGGGTCGCTCGGGCTCATGCTGATCCCTACGCACGGTGCCGCTCTCGCTTTAAGGCCTGGCGTCTATGAGCGGGACGTGCGGGGTCTCAAATCGGGATATCCAAGTCACAGCGAGCTGAGAAATTGGCGCAATTTGCGGCATTTTTCCGCATACTGCCACTCGGCACGACTTTGGCATTACCCGCCAGAGGCCCGTGTCAGACCCCCTTGTTCCGCTCCGCCCTCCATCCCCCGCGCTGCCGCTCAGCTCGGGTAGTGGCACTGCCGCCTCAACTTCCCTTCGGCCGTTTCCGGTACTGGCCCCGAGGCTCTGGGCCCAAAGCATCGCCGTTGGTCCTTCACTTGGAAGTGCGCGCACCTACGCTATCGCCGATGCCCAGGGCGGTTGGTCCGTGATCATGGTCGATGCCCTCGGCCGCGCCAACCCGGAGCCACTGCTTTCGGCGGCGGAGCCTGTGCTTGTAAGCGCACTCGGTCAATGCGCTCCACTTCACGAGGTTGTGAACAAGCTCAAGGATGTGTTGTTCCAGCGCGGAGTCGGGCCCTTGGCACTCGGGGTCCTGCGCATCGACCCGAGCGAGCAGAAGCTTGAAATTCTCAACGCCGGGTTGCCCCATATCGGTTGTGTCGATAACACGGGAGCAATCTCGCTGGAGCCCGCCCTTTCAAACCCCGTGGGCCTCCTTCCAGACGAACACCACAGCTACAAGCTAACCTCTTTGACCGCAGACACCACCTTGTGCGTATTCAGCGAAGGTGTGCTCCAGGGGTCACGCGCTCGCAGTTTGCCGCGCGACCTTGTGTCCGAGCTCCACCTTGAGCGCTGGGGAGGCCGCCTGTGTAGCGCCCCGATCGACGAGAGTTCACGCCTCGTTTCTGGTGCTCTTTGGCGCTCACATCTCAGCCCCGAAGAGGGGGTGTGCCTGTTCGTTCATTTGCCAGGCCCACCGAGAGACAGCCTCGACCCCGCGAGCACACGCCCGCCCAAAAAGTCGTCCCCGAGGCCCTAGAACGCTACGGAAACGCCGCCCGAAAACCCTGGGCGCAGCTACTCACTCTAAAAGCTCAGCCACGCTCTGGCAGACGGCAGCTCGGCTCAACCAAGCGTCGAGCTTTGGTTCGGACTGCTCGGTGGCGATAACCCCTCGCTCCCTCGGTGATAGAACAAAACCGCGGGATTCAAGGACAAATAGAATTGCCTCCGCTTTGCCTTCAGCCTTCCCCTCCGCCTTGCCTTCAGCCTTCCCCTCTGCCTTGCCTTCAGCCTTCCCCTCCGCTTTGCCTTCAGCTCTGCCAGCAACCCGTTGGTGCCTGAGAGCCTCGACAAGCACGGGATTGCCTTTCACGAGCAAAGCCTGGGCGATGGTGTCGTCCGCTTTTGCAGCCTCCACAAGTGCCCGAAGCGGCAACGGCATGGCAAGCGTGCGGTCTTCAATCTCAGCTGCCGGGGAGAGAAGGGACCACGTTCCGAGCTCAGAGGACCACTCAAACGCTCGACGCCGCTCCACGTCGATCGCGAAAACTCGGCGCACCCCGCGTCCCTTGAGCTTTTGAGCCTTGATGCCCGCGTGATTTAGACGCTCGGTATTAAGGACCTCAAACGCAAGCTCCTCGAGCAATCGCCCCCCCGTTTCAGGATCACGCGCCACAGGAAAGATGCTCGCGTCCGGCGCTATGTCGTCAGTCTCGGAAGTGCGAGTCAACATGTCGCACGCCACATCATAGTCGGCAGATACACAAGCTTCGAGGAGCGCGGTTACCTTGGAGTGCCGTGTGGCGTGCGGTTCATCGGAAGGAGACATGTAGACGAGCCTTCCCTCGTGGGCCTCATAGCGACTTTCGGGTGCCACCAGGCGCTCATCGACAAAGGGGCGTGACGCTTGCGATGCGACGTCAGTGTGAGGGGTTCCTGGGTGGCCAGACACGGCGTGAGTGTAGCAGGCCTCACCGGGGCATGGGGCGATGATTTGCGCTGAATTCTGGACTCGAACGCGATGGTTCAACACACGAAATAGGCAGAGGCCACCGGTCAATTGCCAACCCCCGCCATCCTCGCCTATCCTTTTCCGCTCGGATGGAACTCAGAACCGGCACCATCAGTCGCCTGCGAGACGCCCTGCTGCAAAGCGGGCGTCGCCCATCAATCGTGGTTTCACCTGCCTACGAAACCCTAACGCGAGAAGGGCTTTTGAGCATTGATGAGCTCGCCGCCTTGACCCGAGTGGATCCACTCGCGGAGACCATGTTCCTCATGATGTCCGTCGACGGGCGTGTTGAGGAAGCGGAGATCGTAGCGCTGCGCGGAGCTATTCGCGGCCTCACTGATAACCTCCTGCGCTCCGGCACCATCAAGGTGATGGTGGAGAATTATCAGCAGCGCCTGGCCGAGCAGGGCCGGGACGCGCGCCTGCAGGAAATTGCAGAAGAGCTCGCGGATGAGCCCAGCGAGGCGGAAGGTGCTTTTGCCCTAGCGGCCGCGATAGCTCTCGCGGACGACAATGTAGCGCCCGAAGAGAACGCCCTGATTAACCAGCTGGCGGATTGGTTCGGGATCTCCGAGGCCCGCGCGGACGAAATTCTGGATCAGCTGGAACAAGACGCCGAAGCAAGCGCCTGAGAGCGCCGGCCCATCCCCGGCCCCACCCCCCACGATGGGGAGCGAGCTTCGGTCTCGACACCTAGAAAAATCGGGTGTATCCCGAGCTTTGTGAAAATTGCTGTTGTTGGAACGGGCTACGTTGGGTTGGTTGCAGGCGCTTGTTTTGCGGACTCGGGGGTTGACGTCGTGTGCGTCGACGTCGACGAAGGCAAGCTCAACAAGTTACGCGCTGGTGAAGTGCCATTTTTCGAGCCGCACCTAGCTGAGCTCGTCAAAAACAATTGGCCCGAGCGCTTGCACTTCAGTTCTAACCTCGCCGAATCCATCGCCGGCCGCGCGGCTGTATTCATTGCCGTGGGCACCCCGCCGCACGAAGATGGCTCAGCTGATCTCACGCATGTCCTCGGCGTCGCCGAACAGGTGGCCAAAGCCACAACACACGATCTTATCTTGGTGCTCAAGAGCACGGTGCCGGTTGGCACCAACGCGCGAGTCACCGAAGTGGTTCGTAAGCATAGCACGCATAAGATTTCGGTGGTGAGCAATCCGGAATTTCTCAAAGAAGGGGATGCCGTCAATGACTTCTTCAAACCCGATCGCATCGTCGTAGGTACCGACGACGATCACGCATTTGACGTACTGGAGCGCCTCTACGCACCCCACAATCGTCAACGCAATCGCATCTTGCGCATGAGCCCGAAGAGCGCCGAAATCGTAAAGTATGCAGCCAACGCCATGCTGGCCACCAAGATCTCATTCATGAATGAGGTAGCTGAGCTCTGCAATGCAGCAGGGGGCGACGTAGAAGACGTCCGTGTAGCGCTCGGCTCCGATCAGCGCATCGGCGGCCACTTCCTCTACCCAGGCATGGGCTTTGGCGGCAGCTGCTTCCCCAAAGATCTACGCGCCCTGGTGCGCACGGGCTCTGATCTCGGCGTGAGCATGAAAGTGACTCAGGCCGCCATTGAGGCCAATGAACGCCCCGTAGCGACGCTCATCCGCCACATGGAAGAAGATCTGGGAGGGCTCTCGGGCAAAGTAATTGCCATCTGGGGCCTCGCCTTCAAACCAAAGACGGACGATGTGCGTGAGGCGCCCGCCCTACGCCTGATTGCAGAGCTTGATCGCCGCGGAGCCAAGGTGCAAGCCACCGATCCGCAAGCCATGGAGACAGCGCTCGCCTCGCTCTCTCACATGAACTTAAAAGAGAAGGTGCTGCTCGTGGAGAATGAGTACGCAGCCTGTGAGGGCGCCGATGCGCTGGTGATTGCCACCGAGTGGAACGAATATCGCAATCCCGATTTGCAGCGAATTGGCGGGCTCCTCCGCCAAAAGGTGCTGTTCGACGGCCGCAACATTCTAATGCGCGAAGCCGTGCTCGAAGCAGGCTTTAAGTACCGTGGGATGGGGCGGCCGCCACTCTGAGGCGGCAAGCCGTGATTGGTCATTGGTCATTGGTCGGTGCCCACCCTGCTGCCCCCCTTGAAGCGGCAGCTTGCCCCTCGCCAAGCGCCTCCGAGGCGGGAGACGCGGAAGGAGCAATTGCAGCTCCGCCGCCCAAGCCGCCATAGCAAGCACAGGATTCGCCCGCGAGGGTCTGAGTGGCCAGTACGAGATGGGAATTGCGCGGCGAGATGAGAATTGAGGCAAGGTAGAAGGTGGCACACGGGTGGCACACCGTGATCCAGTTACCCCCTAACGAAGGGCAGATCGCCAAATGCCGGCTTCCATCTCATTGGCACACGGTTTGCGTTACGGGAAACATGGGCTTCCTAACAGGTGCGTTTCGAATCACTCTGTCTATCCCGGTTCTTCTGAACCTTTCAGGGTGCTCTGCTCAGGCAGAGGCTGACCCTAACGAAACGAACTTTCCGCGTCAGCTTAGCAAGGCGGACCTTTGCGCGGCGTATCAAGACGCCTTACCAGGCAAGATGTACGTTCGGCTCGTGAACGCGTCGACCAAAAGCCTATACGTGGATGGGTTCCAGATCTCTGATTCATCTGGAGTGCTGCAGCACTCAGGGTCCGGCTGCAGACAGGGTTCTTGCGGGGATTTGCAGCGCCCAGACTTTCACCCGGGATGCCCCGCCATCTACATCGCGCCCACGGTGGTGCAGCTCAATCCTGGAGAATCAACGGTTGAGGATTGGGATGCCCGCCTCACTTCTGAGGTGACGTTACCCAACGAGTGCGTGAAGGCAAGTAATTTGCCGGCCGGGCCCGCCAACTGTCAACGGTACGCGAGAATTCCGAGCGGCGTATACACTTTTCACGCGGTCGCTTCCACTGTCATCTCGTGCCCCGTTGACAAGTTCTCAACTTGCACCACCTGCACTCCACGTGCGGGTGGCGGCTGCACTATCACCGGGATTCAGGCGGAACCAATGAGCTCAGCCAGCACTGAAGTGACTATCAGTGCAAACGGCACCGTCAGCCCTGGAGCCGGGGGGATAATTCCCATTCCAGAGGTGGTTCTCACCTTCAAGGACTGACCTTGCCTTTCTAGGCTCAGTTCGCGCGAGTGAATGCTCTTTAGGCCGCGCTCTTTTGGCCAGCGCCGCGCGGCCCGGATGCCTTAGCAGCTCCCCGGGCCTAAGCCCGCATAGCAATCACAGGATTCGTACGCGAGGCACTCAGCGCTGGAAAAAATCCGCCGAGCACGCCCATTACGCCGCCCATCAGCAGAGCGACGGCAATTTGGGCGGGGTCTGGATCGAACGAAAACGTGACCTCTTGCCAGGTGGCGAAATTCATCATGGAAACCTTAACAAATCCCATGAAAAGCGAGGCCACGGCACCCACCACACCACCGAAGGCGGCCAAGACCATCGATTCAATGAGCATCGAAGTGAGCACCGCGCCCCGGGTGAATCCGAGCGCCTGCAGCGTGCCAATTTCGCGGCGGCGTTGAGCCACCGCGGCATACATGGTGATGGCGGCGCCAATCATCGCGCCGATCGAAAAGAACACCGTAATAACAATGCCGATGGCGCTCACGAAGATCGACGTGCCAGAGGAAACCTTGGCGTAATACGCGCTCTCACGGAATGATTCCAAACCGAGCTGCTTATCGCTTTCCACGGTGGCACTGAAAGCGTCGTACTTGGCGGGGCTCTCAAGGCGCACGGTTACCGAGGAAACAAGCCCCTCGCGGCCGAAGGAGCTGCGCACCGTATCAATGCTGGCCCACACTTCCGATTCGAAGGATGAGCCTCCCGCTTCGAAGATGCCCACCACCTGCACGGCGCGATTCTTCTTAAGATCGAAGCTTGAATTGAAATCCACACCCGTGTAGCGGCCGCGCACGGATTTTCCGAGCATCACTTCATCGGTGCCGGGCTTTGGGAAACGGCCTTCGATAATCTTCACTTCAGGCCGCATTTTCAGCACGTTATCGCTCACGCCGCGCACCTGAACGTTAGAGATTTGCCCCGCAGTGCCGATTTTCTCAACGGCTATGACAACTACCACTTCACCGCCACCCAACGGCGCACCCGCTTCATCTTTCTTGACGCCGGGGGCTGCCAAAATGAGATTCACCTGGCGCGTCTCTATGGTGCTTGCCAATTCCGAATCTGCACCCTTACGAAGTACAATGGCGTTCTCAGGACGTCCCGAGTTCCCCATGGTTTTCTTGATGCCACCTGAAAGCATCAAGGAAGAAGAAAGCACGAACACCACGAGTGCGATGCCAAACGCAGACGCCAAGGTGGTGCCCTTGCGAGCAATGAGGCTGCGAACATTATAGCTTAGTGGAATCATTAGCAGCATGGCACTCACCCAACCCTTCGCAGAGAATCAACTACATTGAGCTGCATCGCTCGGTAGGCGGGCACAAGTGCTGCCAAAAATCCGAGAGCCACCGAGAGCAAGAGCGCCAACGCAGCCACACTCGCATCCATGTGGAAGTAGGGAAACATTGCTCCCATGTTCTCTTCAAGAAACCGCCCCACGCCCTTCTCCACCACGGGGTAGGCAAAAATGAGGCCCAAAATGCCCCCGAGCAAACCCACCACCACCGCTTCGAGCAATACGAAAGCACCAATGTGTTTGGGCAAAAAGCCCACCGCACGCAGCATTCCGTATTCGTTGGTGCGCTCACGCACGCCCATCGCAATGGTGTTGCCCAAAATGAGCATCATGATGAGCAGAATCACCACCGACACCACATCTATCGCCTTTAAGATGGCCGAGAACATGCCCAAGAAGGACGCATTCATCGCGTGCTCATCCATGCTGAGCGTTTGCTGATCTTGGCTGTCGAAAAGAGCATCAATGCGCTTAGCCACGGTAGCCGCATCTCCAGCATTCTTGATGCGCGAAAGGTACCAACCCGCCTGATCTTTCTGGCGCGGGCTCACCGAATCGTTGAGATAATCCCAATGCATCCAGAGCGTCGCTTTATCGAGAGAAGAGCGTTTGACGGTGTAAATGCCATCCACGTCGAACTGCCAATCCCCGGGGTAGATCGTTCCCGTGAGCGTTATCCTGTCGCCCACCTTCCAACCCATCTGCTTGGCCAAGGATTCCCCAACCAACGCCCCCTGCCGATTGCCAAGCCATTTTTCTCGCTGCTCAGCCGGGACAATCACCTCGCTGTAGACGCTCAAAAATGACTTTGGATCCACAGCAATAGACTGGAAAAATTCCTGATCACGCGTGGGGTGCTTGGCACCAAACCACGTGGCCCAGGTGACCTCGCTCACCCCGGGGACCTGCTCTATCTGGGATTTGTAGCGCAGAGGCAAAGGATTGATGAACGTGATCTTGTGGCGCGTGGCCACGCGATCTTTAGCTGCATATTCGGCAGCTACCGTCCAACTCCAAATCACGGTGCGCAAGAGCACAAAAGCCAAAATGGCAACCGCTACGCCCAACACTGTAAGGACGCTGCGGAGCTTGTTGCGAAGCACGTTGCGTGCCGCCAGCGTGGCCAGGTTCACTTGAACTTACCCTTGTCGAGGTGGTGCACTGTGCCGGCGCTTTCGGCTGCCGCCGGATCGTGGGTTACCATGATGATGGTCTTGTTGAATTCGGATACAAGCTTGCGCAACAACTTGAGAATGTCGTCAGCGCTCTCTCGATCCAGATCACCCGTGGGCTCATCGGCCACAATCACGCGCGGGTCCGTCACGATTGCACGGGCGATAGTAACGCGTTGTTCTTGCCCGCCCGAAAGCTGCCGGGGGTAGTGGTCCATGCGCTCGGCGAGGCCGACCACTTTCAGAGCTGTTTCTGCACGCCGCCGGCGCTCGGCTGGGGCGAGCTTGGTAAGCAAGAGCGGCAGCTCCACGTTTTCCCGAGCTGTAAGCACGGGCAAAAGATTGTAAGTCTGGAAGATAAAGCCCACATTTTGAGCGCGAAAGCCGGCTAAAGCGGCATCACTCATGCCCACGAGGTCAGCACCCGCTACGCGCACCGACCCCGATGAAGGCCTATCTAGCCCGGCAATGATATTGAGTAGTGTCGTCTTCCCGGAACCTGAAGGGCCCATGAGCGCCACAAACTCCGCCTCACCTACCGTTAAGCTGAGGTCGCGCAAGACATCCAGCTTTTCCTTGCCGCGGAAGTAGGTCTTGCTGATACCTTTCACCTCAATCACGGCGGGCTTCTGGCCTTCTGCCTTCACCGCTTGATTCGATTCCGTCGCCGTCTGTGTCATAGCTCTGCCTCTTCCTCCACATGCTGCCCATCCACCAGGGTTGGCGCAGGGTCCTTCACGACGCGTGCGCCTGCTGAAGGGCCAGATACCAATTCAAAACCACTGCCAAATGCGGGCCCTAGCTTCACCGGCGCCTGCCGAGCCACGCCATCTGCCAGCACAAACACCACACGCGCACCCCCGCGCTCAACCACGGCAGAAGCCGGCACAATGGTTTTCGGGGCTTGCTTCATCGCCGCCTCTGTTTGCTCCTCTGTAAGGAAGCTCACTCGGGCGGCCATGTCCGGCATCACGCCGTCCGTTGGCCCAACAAACCCAACCTTGACCGCCACCGTAGCTTTTGAGCGATTCACGCGCGGGATAATCTCCAGCGCTTTGCCTCGAAAGCGCCGCCCCGGGTAAGCATCCAACACAATTTCGCAGGGGCCACCCAGCTTCACCAAGCCGAGCCGTTGCTCGGCCACATCCGTTTCCACAACCAAGCTCTTGAGATCAGCAATCTCAACGTTGCCCATATCCACCGTGATACCGGCGGGCTGCGGCCCCACGTATTCGCCCACCTCGGGCGGCTTATTCAGAATGGTGCCCGCGATAGGCGCCTTCACAGCGTAATTGCCGAGCGTAACCTTTAGCACCTGCGCCTCGGCCTGCGCCGCGCGGGCCTGGGCTTCTGAAGCCTTCACCGCCGCTTCCAGCGCTCCAACGCGTGCCTCAAGATCTTCAGCTTAAGATTTGGGTGATACGCCTTGCTCCGCCATGCTCCGGGCGCGTGCGCTTGAAAGGCGCGTTTCCATGAGGTTCGCCTTGGCCGTTTCCACGTTGGCGCGGCTCGCCAACGCTCGGCTCTCAGCCGCCATAATGGCAGCCTTCTGATCGGTGATATCCAATTCAAACAAGAGCTGGCCTGCCGTTACCTCTTGACCGCGCTGTACGAAGAGTTGCTTTACGCGCCCCTGAACTTGCACCGCAACCTTGGAGCTACGCTCCGGCACCACGTAGCCAGTGCTCGTAAGCTGCACACTCGCCTGAGCAGGCGATACCACTGCAATTTCGGTGACGCGCACCTTCACCTTGAAGATCTTCGCCTCCAGGTATGGCCAGCCAAATTGGTAACCAACGAAGGCCAGGCCGAGCAGGCTTAACGTCCAAATGAGCGGCCCCATACGGCGAGGCTCTCGGGGAGCCTCATCACGGGTGATCCGCAGGGACTGCAATTCCGAAGAAAGATCGTCAGCCATGAGCCTCGCGCTTGCCCCTATAGCCCCCACCTGCACGGACGACAACGCCTGACCAGGGAGGGCTCTAATTCAAAGTGCTCCCTCCGCCAATTATGGAGCAGCCCCAGCATCGAGCCCGGGGGATTCCCGAATCATTAGCGCTCGCCGGATGCGGCACGGGCAAAGGTCCGTCCGCGTCCGAGCGGGTGCCCACGCAGCGTAGAGGCGCTCACGCACCGAACACCGGAGCGACGTGGCCAACAACGTGAGGTCCAGGTCGCCCGCGGCCTAACCAACAAAGGGTCCCGCGCTCGAACGAATCCAACTACGTCCGGAGGCGCTTAACCCACCGGCTTTAGAATTAACGCGCCGAGCGGTGGCAGCCTCAGCTTCACTGATTGCTCACGTCCGTGGATTGGCACGCGTTCAGCATCCACTCCCGGCGTGGTCTCAAATTCGCTGCCGCCAAAACGCAAATCATCCGAGGACAAAACTTCGGTGTAGCGCGCAAACGCGGGCACACCTACGCGATAATCCTCGCGCGGCACCGGCGTGAAGTTGATGATGATAATTAGATGCGAGTCGCCGTCGCGACGCACGTAGCTAACAACCGTATTTTCGCGATCGTTACAATCAATCCATTCGAAGCCGGCTGGATCCGGATCGCTTCGCCAAAGCGCTGGGTGCGCTTGATACATGCGGCCAAGCTCACGAATGAATTCTCGCAGCGCCACACGCTGTGGATGATCTTTCAGCTCCCAGCTGAGCGTGCCGTCGTGGTGCCATTCTTGGTGTTGGGCGAGCTCTGTGCCCATAAATATGAGCTGCTTGCCCGGCCGCGTCCACTGATACGTTAAGAGCAAGCGCAGGTTGGCGAGCTTTTGCCAGAAATCCCCCGGCATCTTCTCAACAAGCGAGCCTTTGCCGTGCACCACCTCATCGTGCGAAAGCGCGTTGATGAAGCTCTCGGTGTATTCATAGAGCATTGCGAAGGTGAGCTGGTCGATGTGAAACTTGCGATGAACCGGCTCTTTCGAGAAAAAGAGCAACGTGTCGTGCATCCACCCCATGTTCCATTTCAGTGTGAATCCAAGGCCACCTTCGGAGGCCGAGCGCGTTACGCCACCCCACGCGGTAGATTCTTCGGCCACTGCGAAGGCTCCGGGCACCTCGCTCTCGATCACTGAATTGACGCTGCGCAAGAACTCTATGGCCTCAATATTCTCTCGGCCGCCGTAGTTATTCGGCACCCAATTGCCGTCTTCGCGGCTGTAATCAAGGTAGAGCATGGAGGCCACCGCATCCACACGCAGGCCATCTACGTGGAATTCTTGCAACCAGTAAAGCGCGTTGGCCATCAAGAAGTTCTTCACTTCATTGCGCCCATAATTGAAGATCAGCGTTCCCCAATCGGGATGTTCGCCGCGCCGAGGATCTTCGTGTTCATACAATGCCGTACCGTCGAATTGGCGCAGCGCAAAATCATCCTTAGGGAAATGGGCCGGCACCCAATCCAAAATGACTCCCACCCCGTGCTGGTGGCAGTAATCCACGAAGAAGCGAAAATCATCGGGCGTGCCGTAACGGCTCGTGGGGGCGTAATAGCCGGTAACCTGGTAACCCCAAGAAGGATAATACGCGTGCTCGGCCACTGGCATTAGCTCCACGTGCGTGAAGCCGAGATCCCGCACGTGATCCACCAAGCGCGGCGCCAATTCGCGATAGCTGAGAGAGCGGTTGCCATCTTCTGGAACGCGTTGCCAGGAGCCCAAGTGCACCTCGTAGATGCTCATGGGTTCCCGCCTAGGATCACGACGAGCGCGCGACGCCATCCAGGCGCCATCCTCCCAGCGGTATGCAGAAGAGGTAATCACCGAGGCCGTCTTAGGTGGCAACTCAACAGCTCGGGCGTACGGATCCGTCTTCAGCCGCAGTACGCCCTCCCGCGTTTTCAGCTCGAATTTGTAAAGTTCCCCGGAGGCCAAGCCAGGGACAAAGACTTCCCAAACTCCCGAGGAACCCAAGCTGCGCATGGGGGTGAGCCGCCCATCCCAGTTATTGAAGGTGCCCACCAAGCTCACGCGCCGAGCGTTTGGAGCCCATACGGCAAAGCTCGTGCCCTCCACACCGTCGAGCACACGCGTGTGGGACCCTAAGACCTCCCACAGACGCCGGTGGGTTCCCTCATTGAACAAATGCAGGTCCATCTGTCCGAGCGATGGAGGAAACCTATAAGGATCGCTAGTCTCGAAGGTTGCTCCATTCGAAAATTCAAACTTCAACTTGTAGTGAAGCGGAAGCTGCTCATCCGCCAAAAAGACCCCAAATAGCCCGTGCCCCGCTGGATTCATCGGGCACACGCGTCCGTCTGCCAAAATCACAGAGGCCAGTGTCGCGTCGGGATGGTTGGCTCGCACTACAACGCCGCGCGCGCCTAGAAACTCCATCTCATGTGCGCCTAAGATCCGGTGGGGGTCGTGGGAGGAGTAGCTAATAAGCGCCTCCAACTCCGCTGGCGCAATGGAAGCAAACTCGGGGATGGGGCTTCCAAGAACCTCAAGGCTTGTCATCTCTCCTTTGTATCAGAGGGTCGGCGTAGAGCGACGCGTAACCTTTGCAAGCTGCGCGATCGAGCCAGATTCGGCCCAAAGACCAGCACACGGCGCGGGCGCCGACGGTAACTTTGCGGCTTGCGCAAGCTTGACTCGCGCCGCACCCTCGGACTTATGAAGGCGCAGAAGCAGGGCTCCTCAGCTCCCAGCACTCTCTTGGTCTCCAATTGGTTGGGTGCTCGTGAAGTGCCCCCGGGGGCGGCCAGCTTCGAGCGCCGGAACCCCGCCAACCTGGAAGACGTCGTGAGCGTAGCTCCCACTTCCACGCGCGAAGAAGTGCACGAAGCTTGTGAACGAGCCCGCGCAGCGGGAATACTGTGGCGCCAAGTTCCCGCACCACAACGCGCGCAAGTTCTAACACGCCTTTCGTCTCTTTTACGAGAACAGAAGGAATCGCTGTCGCGCTTCGTAAGCCGCGAAATAGGAAAGCCCCTGCGCGAAGCACGAGGAAGTGTTCAAGAAGCCATTGATACTGCCGATTTTTTTCAAAGTGAAGGGCGTCGCCTCTACGGTCAAACCGTTCCGAGCGAGTTACCAAGCAAAGAGCTTTTCACCTACCGACGACCGATCGGGGTGGTGGGAGTTATCACCGCAGGTAACTTTCCGATAGCTGTACCCGCTTGGAAGATCGTCCCGGCGTTACTCTGTGGCAACACAGTGGTTTGGAAGCCTTCGGATGATGCTCCGGGCACGGCAGCACTGTTCTTTGAGTTGTGGCAAGAGGCGGGGCTGCCCCCTGGCGTGCTCAACATTGTGCACGGTGGCGGTGCTGGCGCCGCCGGAGAATTTCTGATCGAAGCGGTAGACGCGGGCCTCGTGGATAAGATTGCCTTCACGGGCTCTACGGCTGTTGGGCGCAAAGTGGGGGAAATTTGCGGAAGAAACCTGCAAGTTCCGTCGCTTGAGTTAGGGGGGAAGAATCCGCTCGTGGTGCTCGCCGATGCAGACTTGGAGCTCGCCGTGGAGGGCGCATTTTGGTCCGCATTTGGTACCGCCGGGCAACGCTGCACAAGTGCCGGCAACATCATCGTGGATCAACGCGTGATGGCGGCATTTACGAGGCGCCTCTTGGACCGCGTCGCGCGCATGAAGATTGGGGACCCATTGGATGAAAGCATTGATTACGGGCCGTTCATCAACGAGCGTTTTTTCGAAAAGTGGAGCGAACAGCGAGGCATTGGAGTCGGGGATGGCGCGGAGCTCTTGCTAGATGGCGCTCGCATCAAGCCAGGCAATATTCCAGAGGGCTTCAGTGGCAATGCCGAACGCGGCTTGTATGCAACTCCTCGCATCTTCTCGAAGGTGAAGATGAACATGCGCATCGCCCAAGAGGAGTGTTTTGGGCCAACCGTGAACCTAGTTGAAGTCACCAGCGCCGAAGAAGCTCTCGCTGCCGCCAATGCCACGCCCTACGGGCTTTCGAGCGCCATCTACACGCGCGATGCTCAGGCCATGCTGCGCTTCAAAGAGGGAATTTCGGCTGGCATGACCAGCATCAACAACGGCACCACCGGAGCCGAAGCCCACCTGCCGTTTGGTGGCAATGGCTGGAGCGGCAATGGCACGCGCGAAAGCGGGATTTGGGTGTTGGATAGCTACACGCGCTGGCAGGCGGTAAACGTGGATCTGTCGGGCAGGCTTCAAAAAGCTCAGATCGATCTGCCCGAGTCTTCCACCAGAAGCGCGATAGATTGGGCTGATTTTATCCCAGCGTGATCGCAGCGAGGGGTGTCCTCCTGCCTCGCCCAAACTCACTGGATAATGATTCCGCGCATGGGAACGGATGGAAGGCCCATCAAGGCGAAGGTGCTAACCCCTCGGGCTCCGCAGGTTCCAAGCGTGGCTCTTTGGGGGCTGGAACAACAGCGGGCGGCGCCTCCGTGTGAGGCACAACTTCCGGCGGGATCTCAGCCGTCGGTGGCGGTGGAGCTTGTTCCGGATTTACCACGCCTGGGGCGGGTGGCGCGTCGTGAACCACGGCCGTATCTGCAGGCTCCGTGCTTGACAATGTGTTCGGGGCCGCAGGCACAGTGCCTGCCGCAGTAGGCGCCACCGCTTCACCTGGGGAAAGAGCCCCAGAAGGAGGCGGATCCTTGGGTAAGTTCGGGTTGGCATTTGAGTTAGCTTGTGAATGCGCTGGGGCGAGAGCTGATGCTTCCGGAAGAAGGGTGTTCGGAGCACCCTTGGTACGAGCACTAGGCGCCTTCTGCACCGGGGCTTCAGCCTTTGCTGGCACCGGATACCAACGCGCCAAGACCTCCGGATAGCGCAGGAATACCAGCGCGCCGAGCCCAGCTCCCACACCCAACGTGAGCACTACCACCCATGCCAGCAGGTGTGGCCGCGGCCGCTCCGGTGCATCCAGCTTAGGGATGTTCGGAAATTTGGCGGAACGTACGGGTTCAGTGATCCCCGAGCGCAGAAGCTGCGACCCGAGGGAGCGCGAAAGCTCAGGATTATCGGAACGCTCCGCATCCACCACCGTGCGCTCTGCATCCCTCGGCCCGGCAAAGCTATCGCTTGAAGCGGGGGGATCCGCAAACACCGTCGCAGCATCGCTCGAAGCCTCGGGCATCAGATTAAAGGTGGCGCGTGTTTCCCGCGCTACCAGAAGCTCGGGCTGGCTATCCGACGCACCTTTCACCTCCACACCCAAGACCCGCCGCAAATCGTCGATCATCTCGCGCGTGGTTTGAAAACGCAGATCCGGATCGCGCTCGCACGCCCTTTGAAACCACGCATCGAAAAGGGGCGGAACTCGCGCAAAAGCTGAAGGTGCCGGCATATCCCGCACGCAGATTTGCAGCACCAAATCCCCAAGGCCATTGGAGGCAAAAGGGCGCTCACCCGTCATGCACTCAAACGCAATCACCCCAAGCGACCAAAGATCGGAACGGTAGTCGACATCTTTGTTGCCCTGCACCTGCTCAGGGCTCATGTAATAAGGCGTGCCAAGAAGAGAACCTGTTCGCGTCTTCGCGCCTTGCCCGGAAATATCGGCGGCATTCACCTTCGCGACGCCAAAATCCAATACCTTTGCCAGCTCCTCATCCGAATTTTGAACGATGAAAATGTTATCCGGCTTAAGATCGCGGTGCACAATTCCCGCGTCGTGGGCGCGAGCCATAGCGCGCCCCACGTGCGTGAGCAGGTGTGCGGCTTCCTCGGGGGCCAAGCGCGTCTTACGGCGCAAGCGCTCAGCAAGCGTTTCCCCCTCAAGCAGCTCCATCACAATGAACGGAATATCAACATCGACGCCATAATCTAAGATTTGCACCACGTGGGGGCTGCGCAACGAGGCCGCCGCCTGCGCTTCCCGCATGAAGCGCTCCACCGCATTGGCGTGCTCTAGCATCTCGCGATCGATAAGCTTTACTGCCACCGGCGCACGCAGCACCAGGTGCTCAGCGCGCCAGATAGCCCCCATGCCGCCCTCATTCACCTTCTCGGTGAGGCGGTAGCGGCCCGCTAGAATCCGCCCTACGTACGACTCTGCTTCCGCCATCCTTTCCATACCACCATAGCGCTTTGGTTCAGGCGTGGGCAGCTCACGAGGCACAAGGCTTAGGAACGCTCAGCCCGGCCAAACCCTTCCCTGCCCTTAGCGCCTTAGGCATCTTTCTGGGCGGCCGCATGTTGCAGAATTTCGGCCAGATTGTGGGTGATTGCGGCAGGGTCAGAACTTTGACGGATTTCTGGCAACTCCATCCAGGGGACACCGAGCGGTGCCAGCCTTCGGACCTGGCCGGCCTCGCGCTCTTCGGTGCGCGCTCGCTCTTTAGCGACGGCCAGCACGCGCCCAACCGCCGAATCTGGATCCGGCGCCGCACCCACGAGGAATGCCCGCTGTTCCGCGCTGAAAAGGCTCGGGGTGCGTGAATTAACGAACAACATACTGAGCGGCATTTTGAGATCACTCTGAATGGCCTGAGCGAGCTCCAGCGTCTCGTTCGTGGGTAGCTCCTCGGGCAGGGTAACAATCACAACACCCGAGAGCTTGGGATCTTGGAACATCTCGAGCGCAAGCTCCGCGTCCCTGCGAAGCAGGCCCGTGGGGGCAATATCTACCACCACGCGCGGCACCCACAACATCCCAACACCATGCCCGGTGGCGGGAGCATCCAAAATCACGGTATCAAACCGCGCCGTTCCATCTTCTCCGCGCTCTGTGCCGTGGTACCAAGCTTTCCCCAATATCGCCCACTCTGAAAGCCCAGGCACACCGCGAAAGAAGCTCTGCAGTGCTTGGTTGTTGAACACTGCGTCAAAGAGCTTGCCGCCGTGCAACATCAAACGGCCGTACTCTAAAAGCGCGCGCTCCAGCGTAATGCGCACCACTGAAAGCCCGGGGCGGATCTCTTCAATCTCAAGGGGCAAGGCACCAATGCCGAGCGCTCGTGCCAAAGAATCCCCCTCCGCAGAAGCGGCGATGAGTACCTTCTTACCAGTTCGGGCCATGGCTTCGGCAAGGGCCGCCGTCACGGTCGTCTTACCGACGCCACCCTTGCCCGTCACAAACAGAAAACGACGGTTGAAGAGGTCACGGAGCGGAGCGGCAGGCATAACAACGACAGCGCGATGCTACGTGAATGCGCGCCCCGAAGCCAAACCCAGCCCTTGACGCGAGAGGGCAAGAAGCGTGAAAAAGGCCTTTCATCTACCCGAGGAAACGCCATGAGCCGCATTCCATACCTCACCACCCTCACCCTGCTTCTCGCCGCAGCGTTCACGCCGGCGTGCAAATCAGAGCGAACCGCGCCGTCGAAGCCCGCTGCTACGGCGCCAGCGGCTGCACCAAAACCCACTGCGACTCACCCCGCCCCCACCGTGCCTGCACCCACTGTCACTACCACCCCACCACCGCTCGGCCCAGGGCTTCTGGTGATGCCCGGCAAAGGGCTCGGCCCGATTCGGTTTGGCGCCACGTTCCCCACCATAGAGCGGCTCATGGAGGCACCGTGTGAGGTGAAGACAGACGTGCTCTGCCGTTACATCACGCGCGCCGTCGATTACACTATGAAAGATGGAGCGCTCACGGCGCTTCACGTGCACAGTTGGCTGCGCCCTGTGGATCCGGCCAATCCCAAGCTTCGCTGGGGCATGTTCAACGGAGGCCTATTGCCTGATTTGCGCCTTGGGATGTTGGCATGGGCGATACAAGAAAAGCTCGGCCCACCTAAGCGCGTTGAAAAGGTAACCGGGAAGGGCTCACTGGAGGAGCTGCACTACTACGCAGGCATGGTGCTCGAATACGATAGGATCCCTAACAACAACGTCGTGCTGTCGGGGATCCGCATGGATCCCAAAATGTAGAAATTGATTCGCGGTTCAGCGATCTTCGCGCAAGCGCCGGCGCTCCTGAATCATGTGCTGCGAAATTGCTCGCTGCGCATCGGCCGGTTCGAGCAGCGTCCATACATCATGTAAGGGATTGGCCCCCACCATTTCGAGCAGAATATCTGCCGCTTGCTCGGGCAAAATGCCCTGAAAATGCCTACCTGGAAGCTCCACCACGGCCGAGCGAGCGCGCAAGCCTTCCAGCGTTTCTAGGATGCGCCGGATGGTGGCTCTGAAGATAAGCTCTGAGAAAGACTCCGGGCTGCCAATCCCAAACAACACAACCTTGTCAAAAGGCAGCTTGGGCTTGCCCGGCAGCAACAGCACCTCTCCCACCTCACCCGTCGCAAAGCCTTCACGAATAAGGCGGCAGATGCGACCGGAAAAACGCCAATCCAAAAGGCCCGTGACTCCCCCCGGTGGTCGCTCACCGGCCGAGAGTGGGGCCACCAACACTTCGGTGCCGGCAACGTCGAGGCTTCTTAGGCTGGGAGCTATGAATCGAAGATCCAAGCGGATGCCTCCCTGTGTTAGCTACGCGAAGAAAGGAGCTCGCTGGTTTCAGATTCGCGCCCACACAGGGTAGCGATTCGATCGAGCAGGCCATTTACAAAAGCTCCGCTCTCCTGAGTGCCAAAACGCTTGGCCAGCTCCACAGCTTCATCCATGGCCACAGCTTTGGGCACCTCAGCGTGCCATTTGAGCTCGAACGCGCCTACGCGAAGAATATTGCGGTCCACCCGCGACATACGCTCCAAGCGCCAATGAGTGCTCGCACTCCGAATCAAATCGTCGAGTTCTTCCAGGTTGGCAGCAATCCCACGCACCAATTCGTCCGCGTAAACGCGAGCCTCTGCGTCCCCCGGTAGCTCGCGCCAAAAACTCAAGATCGCTTCTTCCGCGTCGAGATGCGTCATCTCAATCGCGTACAACATCTGGAGTGCAGCTTCTCTTGCACCGGTGCGGGCGCCCATGGGAGGGGGGAGTTTGAGGAGCAAACGCCGTTGTGCAAGTCCAAAGCGTGCTTTTTGTCGGCAAATAGGCAAAACACCGGCCAATCCTCTCAATCCGAGCTTCAATAATCGGTTGCAGATTGCACCCTGGCGGCGAGGGGTTAGTCTCAATCCACCCGAATGGTTGATCTCAGTGCACGTTTCGAAGGCTTCTTGAACGCTCCTCCAGGCGCACGCTTCGCTATTGTATCGAGTCGGTTCAACGAATTGGTGGTGGAGCGGTTAGCCGCGGGGGCGCGCGACGGACTGATCCGGCACGGTGTGGTGGCGGCTCAGATCACCGAAATCATCGTGCCGGGTGCACGCGAGCTGACCCCTGTTTTGGCGCGGCTCGCAAAGAGTGGGAAGTTTGACGCTATCTTGGCCCTCGGCGCTGTGATTCGCGGTGGAACACCCCACTTCGACTACGTCGCCGGTGAAATTTCCCGCGCTTGCGGTAGCATTTCCGAGCAGACGGGTGTCCCCGTGATCTTTGGTGTGCTCACCACCGACACCATTGAGCAGGCTATCGAACGAGCGGGCACCAAAGCCGGCAACAAGGGCTACGACGCCGCCGTTGCCGCCGTTGAAATGGTGAACCTGCTGCAGCGGCTGACAAGCGCTGGCCTATAACGTAACCTGTCGCTACGTGAACGAAGACGTCGAGCGGCTACAAAGCGAACTCGCTCAAGTTGAGGAGAGGCTCCAGACTTTCATCGATTCGGACGCTGAAGTTATCTTTTGCTACGAGCCGCTAGAGGAAATCTCAGCAACATTGCCCGCGCATGAGCAAGCGCAGGCTTTCATGAATTCCAAGCTGGTTGCTTGCAACAACCTGTTCGCCCGCTCGCGCGGAGCCAGTACTCCGAAGGAGCTTGTGGGCAAACACATGAGCGTTTTGGCCCAGGAATCCTCCCAAAGGATCTTGGCGTTGATCGAAGAGCTGATCGTTAAAGGCACCCGCCCCGAGGGGTACGAGGTGGTGCAGCAACGTCCGGACGGTAGCAAGCGCTACGCGATGGCGAGAGGCCATATCGTGGTGCAGGGCGGCAAGCTGCAGCGGCTGTGGGTCATGCTGAGAGACGTTACCGAGCAGAAGCGAGCCCAAGCTGAGCGGGAGGCGCTTCAGGCACGGCTTCGACAGGCCCAGCGCATGGAGTCGGTCGGCATGTTGGCGGGCGGCGTGGCCCACGATTTTAACAACCTCTTGGTAGCCATCTGTGGTTTCGGTGAAATAGCTCGGGACAACCTGCCCAACGGAGCGGGCATAGCCAGGGAGGCTGTCGAAGAAATCCTCGCCGCAGGCGCCAAGGCAGCGGAGCTCACCCGAGCCTTACTAGCACTCAGCCGCGAGCAAGCGTTCTCCCGAGTTCCCATCGATTTGAACGTCGCGATGGCAATGCTGCTCAAGCTCGTGCGCCGCCTTATCCCAGAACGCATCGCGATAAGCTTCACCCCTGGGCCGGTCGATGGTCAATTGTTGCTCGACCCGGTGCAGCTCGATCGCGCTGTCGTGAATCTGTGCGCAAATGCTGGTGATGCAATTAGCGACACCGGCAACGTGCAGCTCTTAACGGACACGGTGACCCTTTCGGCTCAGGAGCTTCTAGCCTATCCGTGGGCCAGTGCCGGAAGGTTTGCACGGATCCGAGTGATAGACGACGGCCCGGGCATTTCAGAGTCGATTCGCGAGCACATCTTCGAGCCCTTCTTCACAACCAAAGCGGAGCAAGGAACGGGCCTGGGCTTGGCCACCGTCTACGCGATTGCCAAGCAACACCAGGGGTTAGTGGAGCTCGATAGCACCCAGGGCCACGGCACGTGTTTTAGCCTATTCTTTCCGCTCGAAGAGGGCACCTCTTTTCCTTTGCCAGAGGCTCGCATTGCCCCGCCTGTCGTCGGCGGGACGGAGACCCTCCTATTGGCCGAAGATGATCCGAGCGTGATGCGTGTAATGCGTGGCCTCCTGGAACGAAACGGCTATCGCGTAATACATGCCACCGATGGCACCCAAGCACTCGCGCTCTTTGAGCTGCACCACCAATCGATCCAAATTGCCGTGATCGACGCCGTGATGCCCGGCATCACAGGTTCGGTGTTGGCGCAACGAATGCGAAGCATTCACCCCTCGCTCCCCATCGTAGTCGTGAGCGGCTATACAGCCGGGGCCTTCTCGGAGCAGCTCGTGAAGGAACACAAGCTGACGCTCATTTCGAAGCCCTTTAGCTCCAGCGCTCTTTTAGGAGCGATTCGGCAGCGGCTAGATGAAGGCTGAGCGGAGGCGCCGACCTCTCCTTCTACTTTGCCAAAGTGCGCAGCTAAGCGAACCCTGGAAGCGTTCGGCAAGCATCCTACCCGCCCAACATCTGCTCGCGGTAGTGCCGAGGCGCAACGCCTACGGCGCGCTTGAACGCCCTGCTGAACGAAAACGGGTCCGGCATGCCTACCATTGCGGCAACCTCTTGGACCGATAGCTCTCTCTGTGCCAAAAGGGCACGCGCACGGTCGCAGCGAACACGCGCCAAATAGTGCGCTGGGCCCTCTCCCGTTGCCTGCTTCATTCTCTTGCGAAGCAGTGAATAGCTGACCCCAAAAGATCGCGCGAGCCGCTCAAAATCGACCACCCCCGCGGAGTTCGCCTGGCAATACTCCTGGACACGCCGGCTCAACTCTTCAACCGGTACGGCGTGGGCCACTTGCCCATAGTAAGCCTCCACCAGCAAACGCTCGGCAACCACGGTGGAACGATCAGCATCTCCCAATTCACCGCGGTTCAGAATCAGCATAAGCTCCTGCCAAAGTTGAATAACTGATTCTCTTCGAACTACTCGCCGTAAGGTTCCATCCACAAACAGCCACTTGTTCCTCTGCCATCGGCGCACACCGTTCCCAATGACCGTTAGGTAGTATTCCTCCCAGGTTGTGCCAGGGTCAGGCCCGTAGTGAAAAACGGGGCCCGGGTACACTGCGAACATCGTTCCCGGCTCCACTCGCTCGGGTGCGCCCGTACCCACCGCGTAGCTTCCGGCACCACGCACGACAAAGCCCACCGCATGCACCGTGAATCTGTGGTGAACCCAATTCGACTTGTGTAGGATATGCCCTGTGGTTGCAACGCGTGCATCTTGCACAAGCCCCGGCGAAAGCAACGGTTGGACGGCGATGGTGCCCTGAGCCAAGCGTATCATTATTGACATGCATTATATCAGACCCGCTCTAGAAGGCACGAGTTAGCGCTGTTGACGTTCGGCGAAGAGCCGCCGCACCACAGCCTCGCTAGGCTTGTGCCAAGGCTCAAATGCCTTTGGCTCGACATTCGGTTGAGCGGAGAGGCCCCAGATGCGAAACGATCGGAGAGTGTCGTCGTGAGCCCACACGCGTCGAAATGCTTCCCAGCAGCGCGCCGGCTGGTCGAGGTCGAGGGTTCTTTTTGCCCAGGCGAAATCCCAGGGACGGGACGCCGCCACATGGGTGCACGGGTAGCCTACCTCCACGAAGGTTAACGGCTTACTGTGCAAGCGGGAGAACGCTATCAGGTGTACGCGATGTACCCGCCAGCCGCGCTCCATAGCATTTGCGCTAGCATTCTGAGAGAGTGCCAATGGGAAGTACGCGGAAACCCCGATCGAATCTAGACAATCCCACCATCGAACCCATGGATATTGTGGGAACACAGGCGAGACGGTGAGGTGGCCGTGAAACACACGCCGTAGGCGCGTGACGACCTCAACCCAAGGTGCGCGCATTGCTAGAAGGAGCGTGAGCTCGCTTGCCACTACAAGCTCCTTCGCCCCCGCGCTCTCCCCCCAACGCGCGAGTTCGACGAGTCTATCGGCGTAAGCACGAAACCAAGCACGGCGATCGCCCGGCCAGACCCATTGACGGGAGTTGAGACCCTGTGCTTGCACCACGGGAACTAAGCCAAGTTCTAGCTTTCGCTCACCGAATGCGGGGAGGAGTCGCGCGAGGCGCTGCCCTTGATAGCTGGCTTCGAAGCTATCGTTTGGGTTACCCCAGTGCATCGTGCTGGCACTCCACCCAGGCATTGAGAGATGGGCGAGGATGGAGACGTGGCGTGCCCCCATCGCCGCTGCCTGGTCCAGTGCGGCAAGGGCCTCCTCGTGAGTCCACCGACCCCACTGTGTGAGAAGAAAACCATCCATTGATCAGTGCCTACCACGGGTTGCACCGGCACGTGCCCTGTGGTTGCAACGCGTGCATCTTGCACAAGCCCCGGCGAAAGCAACGGTTGGACGGCGATGGTGCCCTGAGCCAAGCGTATCATTATTGACATGCACTATATCAGACCCGCCATGGAAGGCATAAAATGGGCAGATATCATCAGATTCATACACGTTTATGGCTGCCAGAATTGCTAGCTCACCCGACACCTCATCCCTCTTACCCACCACTCGTGACGTGGAAGAATATTGGCTGCGAGGCTATTGGATCAGCCAACCGCTACTGAATACGCAGCAGATCTCCCGCTTGCGCGCAGCTCACGAACGCCTCTGGGCCGGGGAATTCGATGGCCCGCCTTCGCAGTACGGCAAGCCTCTGCCTGTTCAAAGCGATTGTAAGATTCGCCAGCAGTGCAACTCATTTTGGCTCAACTCCGAGATCCAGGCTGCAGTGTTAAGCCCACTTCTGGGAGCCATTGCCGGTCGGTTGATGCGCGTCCGCTCCACGAAGCTCTGGCACGATCAAGCCATTTACAAGCCCGGCCAGGGCCCAGAAGGCCGAAGCCCTGTGGGCAACGTAGGCTGGCACCAAGATTACGGCTATTGGCAGGCTTCGAACACCACCAACATGTGCACAGCGTGGGTTGCCCTCCAAGACACCGATCTTAGCAATGGCGGTATGCGCACCATCGTAGGCTCTCACCGTTGGGGGTTGATCCCAAGCAGCGATACATTTTGGGAGCAAGATCTGGAAGCTCTTCGGGAGAAGTACGAACCCCTTGGCGAATGGCTCGACGAGCCCTGCGTGCTTCGCGCGGGGCAAGTGAGCTTCCACCACTCGCTCACCTTGCACGGCTCCGGCCCGAACCTAAGCCTGGCGCCCAGGCTAAGTGTTGTTGCCCACATGATGCCGGGAGATACGTGCTTCAGCGGCGCTACCCAATGGCATCCCAACGTGGTGTTTTTGGGTCGGCATCCGAAAGCCGGACAGCCATTCTCTGGTCCGTATTTTCCCGAGATGTGGCGCGATAGCTCGGAGTGAATGGCTCTTGTCCGTTTGGACGCGCAATTGACATAAATTCTCAATATATACCGCATGTTGACGATATTACGCTAATGACATAATATAGTCACCAATGTGGTTCGAGCGTGATCTGGCCCGGGAGTTGAATCAGCCGTCGATGCCCGCGCGGGTTGTGGTCGGCCCTCGTCAGTGCGGGAAGAGCGCGCTCCTCGCACGGTTGCTGCCCGACGCGACGTGGCTCTCCCTGGACGACATGCAGATCCGCAGGCGGGCGCAAGATGATCCCGCGCTCTTGCTGGAGATGTCGGGTTTCACGAGCGACCGCTCACTCGTGCTGGATGAAGCGTCGCACGCTCCCAACCTTTTCTCAGAGTTGAAGAAGAGGATCGATCTGGCACGTCGACGCGGCGAGAAGGAACCGCAGTTCTGGATCACCGGATCGAATCGCCTGCTGCTCGATCAGGAAGTTCGCGAATCATTGGCAGGCCGAGCGAGCTACTTCTTTCTTCATACGCTGGGGGTCGCCGAACTCGGAGTGGCAGCGACGCTCCCTGACTGGTTGTTTCGCGGGGGATGGCCGGAGCTTTACGTTCGCCCGGAGATTTCGCCGTTTCGGTATCTCGACGACTACGTGCGCACGTTCGTCGAAAAGGACATCGCTGCCACAGCTCACGTCGACAAGCTCCACCAGTTTCATAAAGCGCTCGGCCTTTTAGCGGCGCGAACGGGAACCTTGTTGAACGCAACGGATGTTGGTCAGCTCGCGGGGGTGAAGGGCCAAACCATTTCCGAATGGCTGGATCTTCTCGAGCGTAACGCCTTGGCAAGCCGCCTCTCTCCCTATCATTCTAACTTGAACAAGCGCCTGGTGCGCACACCCAAGATCTACTTTCTAGATTGCGGCTTGGCGTCGAACCTCCAAGGTTGGCGCGCGGTCGAGCCCCTTCTGGCGAGTCCCCAGGCGGGGCCCCTCTTCGAGACGCTCGTCTTTGGGGAGCTGGTTCGCGCGCGGGACCATCGTGGGTTAGCGCTGCAGCTTCATTTTTGGAGAACAAAAGAAGGAGAAGAGATCGATTTTCTGGTCGCAGCGCAGGGTCGCACCGGGCTCCGTTGGTTCGCACTCGAGGCGAAGCTCGGGATCCAGCAGACCCACTCGATCGACGTGCCCCCCGGGCTCAAGCGGGAGCTGCCCGATGTGACGGAAGTCTGGATCATCACGCCGGGTGGCGAAGAATCTAGGCTATCCAGATCTTGTCGCCAGGTTCCGGTCACCATTTTGCAGCGTCGCCTCGAAGAAGAGCTATCCTGATCGATAGATCGCCCAGCCCTCGTGCTCCTAACCAGGGAAGATACTATAAGCCACCGGTGTTTTCCCGGTGGTGAAATAATACGTAGCTCCCACCAAAATCCAAAACAGACCGGCCATGAGCTCACCTGCGATGAGGCCAATCATGAGTGGCCGCACCGAACGGTAACCCTTCGCGCCAGTGGTGGAGATAACACCAGATTTCACCATCCAGCCGATCAGGAAAGACGCGCCAAAGTGCACGAGCGGCGTGCTGCCCCACACCAGGAAAAGCACGGGATGCAACGGCCAAGAGGGTAACCGCAAGCGGCCCAATGCTGTAAGCAATACCAGAAAAAGGCCGAGCCCCATCCAGAACATACCCCCCTCAAGCGGGCGAGCCATCAACAAGCGGGCGAGCCCCTGGCTCTGCGTCGCCTCGGCAAGCGAGCCCTTGGCGATAGAATCGGAAAGGTGCTGCGCCATGAGGTCGAAGCCCATCGCAGGCATGTACTGGATCTGCCAGCCGCCGTTCACCGGAGCGGCGCCGCGGTTGTACTGGAGGTAGAACGTCACGGTTCCGGCAACAACGAAGCCGGAAAGGATCATGAGGGTGAGCCAAGGCACAGCTTTGGCGGGGGAGGTTTGAGCAGTGCGATCCACCAAGCGCAGAGCGTGGGCGAGGTAGGGCATAAGCGCCTCACGCGGATCCATAGTGAGGATAACACTCGCCATTGCCAGCAACGCGAACGCCGTGGGGCCTACACTCTCGAAGCCAAAAACAGCGGTGATGACGCCGACCGGAGCCCAATATGGCTGAATGAAAAAAGCGCCCGTTTCGGTGGCAATGCGGGTCATCACCAAGAACAAAAGCAGCGTGAGCAGCACAAACAAACACGAAAGCAGAAACGTGAGCCCTGCCCCGTGCAACAAGTAGAGCGCAAACAACAGGAACACCACGAGCACTCGCGCCGCCCAAATGGAGTAGCTCGGCACCTCTTCTGATTGGGCCTTGCCGAAAGCCCCCAACACCACCTGCTTATAAAAACTGCGGCCCGTGTAGAGGATGACACCCGCCATCCCAAGGAAGCCACCAACGCGCAACAAGTTGGAATTTTTCGCGTCCAGGATGTGTCCATCCAGAGGATACCCCTGGCCCAGCATCACGGCGCCGAGGGCGATGAACAGCAATTGCGCTACGCCCAAGCTGAACGAAACCTGGCTCGGCATGAAGAAGCTAAACGCAATGACGGAAATATAGAGAGTGGGGGCGAAATAACCCCACGAGCCATCCACCTTGGCAGCATTCGGAAAAAGCACAGCAAGCGCCGTTAAATCGAAGCCACGCGGGATCTCAGGCACCGCGGGGAACCAGGCGTGCAAACCGTTTTGGAAGTGCCAAAGGAAAAGCACTACGGCTCCACCCCAGAAGAGCTTGCTTTGGGCGACCTCTGGCAAAAGATTCCCGGGCTTTCGCTCAGAGGCTTCTTCAATGAAGCGAGCCACCGGGTAGGCCAAGAGCTCGCGCTTAGACCACTGCGGGTGAACGATGAGCGTGAGGCACAGCGAAGCAAAGGCAAAGGCCATTGCAAGCCCGCCCCACAGCCACAGCGTGGGAGCCCAAGCTTTCCAGGGGAGTGCGGAAAGGCTTAGCTGCGCATTGGCACCACGCCCCTGAAGCAAGGTGTCGACAGCGAATGGATCGGCCTTGCCCCCGAGCAAAAGCGCTCCGTTGCCTTCAGGCGGGGCCACAAAGTACTCGGGCAAAGCCGCAACCAAGGCCGCCCGATTCAGAGCTAACACATCTTCTCGGGCGCGTTTTTCGGGCGCCACTTGCGCCACCTGCCGGAGCGCCTCGGGCAATTCTGCCTTGAAGATCTTCGGATCGAAAAGCGCCGGTTCCGCCAAGCCTTGGTTCAACGCCCGGGTGAGGTTCGGCAGTTGCGCGACATCTAGCTTGGGCTTCTTGGCTGCTTCTTCGAACGTGCGCTGTGAACCTGTGTTCATAACACGAAAAAGCTGCCCAAGCGGGGTTGGGGCTTGTGCCTGCGCGGTCAATTCGCGGGGGAGCTTCTCCCAATTCTTAACGTGGCCTTGGCCAAGCTCCGCCGAGGCGCCGGGGACGTACGAAAACACGTTGGTGGATTGCCAAGCCGTTTTCGTTTTCAGCCAATGCGAAGGCAGCGCCGTAACGGTGGCAAACGCGCGATAGAAATTCGACCCAGGCCAGCCGCAAGCAGCAAGCCCAATCGCGACCACCACGGCTACCTCTCCCGCTTTGAGCGCAGCGCGCGGCCCCAGGCGGCCCAGCAGCGGATTTACCGCAAACAGGAGCACCACAGCGAACCCGAACACTGAGATCGGCAAATGATTGCCAATGAGTGGCGTCTGCCCGATCACCCAATCATTGAAGAAGGTGGCAAACGAGATGCCCAAGCCAAGCAGGAGACCGAGAATTACGCCGCGCAGCGTCATTGAATCCGGGAGAGTTTGAGGAAAACCGCGAAAAAGAGGAGAACCTCCTACGGAGGCGCGGCCCCCTTGTACAGGAGTCCCTTGGGTCCGACTAGCTGATGCCCTGAATTCTCAGCGGATTTTGGGGTAGCCACGGACACCAAGCCGCCGGTGTTTGACGACCCGGCGTGGTTCGGTTCACAAAGCGCGCTGAGGATGGAGGTCGCCGACGGGTCGCCCCATCTCCAACACGCTGCCCGCTCTTGCTCTCAATTACCGCAGCGCCAGGTGGTTTGCCCGCCCCGGGTTTGGCAGCTGCAGTTGACGTTCACGGCTGGTGCGCCAGCCGCACCGCCCGCGTTGTTCGCCACGCCCACGTACGCGCAACGCGCACCTACAGCAGTGCAGGTAGCCAGGTTGGCGGGGGCTGTGCCGGGGCAATCAGCGTTCGGGGTGCAGGCCCAGGCTCCGTTGGTGCAAGCGCAACTTTGGTTGTTGCCGGGTGCAGCCGCAGGACACGTAGACGTCCCCATGCATGTGCCTCCATCCTGCGGAGGCGTGCGTGGGCATTGGTTCATATTGTTACCGCCGCCAAAGCACGCCCACGTGTTGCTCCGAGGGCTGCAGACGCAGTTCGTTGCGCCGTATCCACAAAGGGCTGGTTGGTTCCCACCACCCACACCCCCCGTGCCTGCACCGCCCGCACCCACCGCTGGATTACACGCGGCCGCTGCTACCGGCTCGGTTGCCGGACAAGACGCTGGGTTGTTCGGATTAGCTGTAGACCCACCAGTGCCAAGACTCCCCGCCGCTCCGCCGCTGCTATTATTGACGCCACCCGTCGCTGCCCCGGCAGCCGAACTACCGCCAATGGCCGTCGCTGCCCCACCTGTGCTCTCCGCGCCGCCCGAGCCGACGAGCCCGCCCGCGGCCGACATATCCCCGCCCGCAGCATTCGCCGCCCCACCCGTCACCGCGAGACTTCCGCCTGCCGATTGCGCACCACCCGCGTTTGAGGTTCCGCCCGCTGCACTGCTCAAGCCTCCAAAAGTAGCAGAGCCGCCGGTAGTCACTGCGCCGTTAACATCTGGCCCACCCCCGCTACCCGAAGGCCCGGACACGGCATCTGTGCCTCCGCAAGCCGAGAACCCCATCAACACTGCAGCGCCAAGCGCAGTCCATCCAACAAACTTCATGAAAGCCTTGCTACCCTAATCGTTAATCTGAGACTAGTGCAAAAATCAAAAAGATATGCGTGCGGCCAGGTGTGGCGAGACGCCTACTCTCTAAGAAGTACAACCAAAACTTGCACACCACGGTCTTTCGCCAATCGCAAAGCGTTTTCACCGTCATCGTGCGCCTGCGGAATCAACACTCCGAGGCAAATGCCCCCTGCAGGACCGCCCCTCCGGAGGAGTAACAAGGGAGCGATCCTGCAGGTTAAGAGTTGGGGGGTTTCGGTTTAGTTACCGCAACGCCAGGTCGTTTGTCCGTTTCGGGTTTGGCAGCTGCAAGTAACGTTGCCGTTGCCTTGCTGGGGAGCGCCAGCTGCGCCGCCCGTGTTGTTGGCAGCGCCCGCGTAAGCGCAACGGGCGCCCACAGCGGTGCAGGTAGCCATGTTAGCGGGGGCCGTAGCCGGGCAATCTGCACTTGCGGTGCAAACCCAGGCTCCGTTGGTGCAGACGCAACTTTGGTTGTTGCCCGGAACCGCTAACGGGCAGGTGGAGGTCCCCATGCATGTGCCACCGTTCTGCGGAGGCGTGCGGGGGCACCGATTCATCATCATCATGTCACCGCCGAAGCAGAACCAGGTATTGCTGCGAGTGCTGCACACGCAGTTCGTTGCTCCGTATCCACAGAGCTGAGGTTGATCCAGTCCACCTCTGCCACCCGCGGCCATGCCCCCAGTACCTCCGTCAGGTGTGCACGCTGTCATCGCTGCTGGTTGAGTAGCAGGGCACGTCGCCGGGTTGTTGGGGTCCGCGGGTCCGGCGCCACCGGTGGCGCCGTTCGCCTGGCCGCCTGCTGCGGGGGTATTCGGTGTGCCGCCGGTTGCCGGGTCCGGAGGTGGATTACCAGGAGTGCCACCGGTGCCAACGCCGTTGGCTGTGCCGCCTGTATTCATGGCAGCAGGGGTGCCACCCGAAGCCTTATTTCCGTTGACATTCGTAGAACCGCCGACGCCCGAGGCCGTACCAGCGCTCCCGAGCAAATCACCCGGAATGTCGCTTCCGCCACAACCCGCAAAACCGAACAAAACCGCTGCGCCTAGCGCACCCAATGCGACGAATTTCATGATTGCCTCCGAATGATTCCTAAAGTGAGAACCGAAGCCGGCTCCTGTGGCTGACTTGGTGTCGCCATTGGCAAAAGACGGCTCACAGGCACTTACCCGCCGCCCCCGCCACCGCCGGAACCGCGCAATCGCCAATCCTTAAAACAGGAAAATTGCGAGCTAGCCAGAATTTAGGAAGCGCGCGCTCCAGGCCCGAAGCGATACTCAGCCGCGCATACTGATTAACGGCACACTTTCAACAACCTCAAGACCATAGCCGTGGAGGCCCGCAATCTTGCGCGGACTATTGGTGAGCAGCCGAATTTCCGTAAGGCCGAGCTCACGCAAAATCTGAGCTCCTAAGCCGTATTCACGCAGTGGTGAGCTTGCCTGAGGCTGGTTCACATCGGAAAGGCCTGGTTCCACCGCTGTAGGTTTTGGCCACCCAGCTTTTGAATCACGCCGTACCAGCTGGCCCAGCTCATTGCCCAAATCGCCGCGCGGTGGCAAGTAAACAACAACTCCGCACCCGGCTCGTTCGATCGCCAAAATGGCTTCGGTGAGATTGCGCCCGCCCTCGCTGGAGGTGGAACTAAAGATATCGGCCAACATGGCGCCGCTGTGCATACGGCAGAGCGTGGGGCCACTTCGGCTCACATCCCCTTTTACCAAAGCGAGGAATTCTTGGCGCTCGATGACGGAGCGGTAAACAATCACCTTCCAGGTGGTGCCAGTCTGGTCAAGTGTGAGCTCCCCTTCTTGCACGCGCTCCACCAATAGCTCCGTCTGCAAGCGGTACGAGATGAGATCGGCAATGGCGATGATGTGCAAGCCGTGCTTCTGGGAGAAGGACTCTAGATCGGCCATGCGCGCCATCGAGCCGTCGTCGTTGATGATCTCGCAGATAACGCCGGCCGGGGTATGCCCTGCTAAACGAGCGAGATCGACAGATCCCTCCGTTTGCCCGGCGCGTACCAACACGCCACCTTCGCGCGCCTGAAGCGGAAAAACGTGCCCAGGCACCACCAAATCATCTGGGGCCGAGCGCGGATCAATCGCTACCTTGATGGTGCGAGCTCTATCTTGCGCGCTAATGCCCGTAGTCACGCCTTCGCGTGCTTCCACGCTCATGGTGAACGCCGTACCAAGCCGCGCCCCCATGCGCCCCGGTGCCTGCATCATGGGCAACTCCAGCCGCTTAACTTGAGCTTCGTTCAGCGTCACGCAGATGAGCCCACGCCCATGGGTGGCCATGAAGTTGATGGCTTCAGGCGTGACAGCATCCCCCGCCATACACAAATCACCCTCATTTTCGCGATCCTCGTCGTCCACAAGGATCACCATTTTGCCGGCGCGAATGTCTTCAATGGCAGTCTTAACACGCTCCATTGCAAGAGGCGTGAGTTCGGGGCGGTGTAGCAGTGCTGTCATGTCGTAGGTGGGCCGTTCTGAAACTCAAGCCAGCGCGCCACATAGCGGGCCAGAAGGTCGATCTCAAGGTTGACACTGCTGCCCACGGTAAGCTTACCGAGCGTGGTCACCAACAGTGTGTGGGGGATAAGCATGACTTCAAAGGTCGTCGCTGTAACGGCGTTCACGGTGAGCGAAACTCCGTCAACACAGGCCGAACCTTTCTCTGCAATATAACGCCCGAGGCCGCTCGGAACTTCGAAGCTCATTCGCCTCGAATCCCCAACAGCGTGAACCCGAACAACCCGCGCCACTCCATCCACGTGGCCAGTAACCAGGTGGCCGCCAAGCGGAGACCCTAGCGTTGCTGCACGCTCTAGGTTTACGGCGTCTCCCTTACAGAGCCCCCCGAGCGTGGTTCGTTCTAGAGTCTCAACCGAAACATCAGCCGAGAATCCTTCAAAATCTCGGGTCACCACGGTGAGGCAGGTGCCACTTACGGCAATCGAATCCCCAATTTGTAGCCCACCGATAGAGCTCCCAACCAGCAGGCGTGCTCCGACCGCCGAGCGCACGATCTCTTGCACGCTTCCAAGGCTTTCAACGAGTCCGGTGAACACTTTGCGCGAGGCTAGTGGCCCGGATGCATGTGCGCAACGGACCCGGAGCCATTAACTCAGAGCAAAACGCGACAGTTCGCGCGTGCCGTGATATTCGTAGGGAGAGCCATGCTTAGACCCACCCGCCTCACGAGCAGTGCGCTTGGCCTAAGCGTCTGGGCCCTGGCAAGCGGCTGCGGGCCAAGTGTCCAAGCCGTCCGGGAAGGCACGTTGCGTTTTGAACACTGCTACAGGTTAGATCTCAACAACGAAACAGCGTCGCCGCATCGCCGAGCGTGTTGGCAAGAGTGGACGAGCCAGTACACGTATGGTCAATCCCGCGATCGGATTGAATACGCCCGCCGCCGCGCCCGAAGTTTGGCTGCAGGGGATCCTGATCGTCCCGAGCTGAAGCTAACCCCTAGGCATAACCCGAAGGAGCGCCAGTTCTACCTTTCGGTCCCTGCTAGCTCCTCGGCCCCTCCCCCCCCCATCGCCACACGTACCTACTCTTCCCCCGATGCGGGCCCTAGACCCCGCACTACCTCGGATGACTGTGCACAGCTCTGTAAGAGCTCATTTGAGGACTGCCGCGAACCTTGCCAAGCCAACGACGGGGCTCCAGCTGCCGGGGCCAGTGCAGTTGGTGGTGCCCCAGATGCTTGTTCTGGTTGCGAGCCGGACTACAAGCGCTGCATGGTGCGTTGCTACGAATAACGGCCCCTCATTTGTTGGCCGCTTCGCCCCCCAGGCTGTACCGATCCAGTAGGAAACTATGGATTCTCCGCAAGAACAGAGCGCCGAGGCCTCCTTGACCCCTACCGCACCCCGTATTTTCCGCCCGAGCCGCGCGGCCCCATCGGACGTGGTGCGGCCGACGCGCGCTGAGATCAACCTGGAAGCCTTGCGCCACAACTTGCGCGTGGTCCAACGCCAAGCCGGAGAAGCGCAAGTCTTTGGCGTCCTGAAGGCAGATGGTTACGGGCACGGAGCCAAAGCAGTGGCCCGCACGCTTGAGCGAGCCAAGATCGACGGCATCTGTGTGGCTCTGCTCGAAGAGGCCATCGAGCTTCGCGAAGCGGGGATCCGTATCCCCATCGTAGTGATGGGTGGCTATTACGGTCGGGCTTGGGCAGAAGTATCGCGCTACAGGTTAACGCCAGTAATCCACGATATTGAGCAGATTTCGGAACTGGCAGAAGAAGTGCGTTTTGGCGATGCCGAGTCGATGGAGGTTCACCTGAAAATCGACACCGGCATGGCGCGGCTGGGCGTTCGTTTGGAAGAGCTCCACAGCGTGGTGCAAACGCTGGCGCGTTGCCCGGAAGTGCGCGTCTCCGGGTTAATGACGCACTTTGCCTGTGCAGATGCCGGGCCTAAAGATGCCATCTTGGATCAGCTTGGGTTGTTTGCTGAAGCTGAGGCCACATTGCGCCATGCCGGGCACACTCCAAGTGTGCGCCACGCCGCCAATAGCGCCGCGCTCTTTCGTCAGAAAGATGCAGCCCTAGATATGGTTCGCCCGGGAATTGCCCTGTTTGGTGTCGCGCCTGGGCTCGAAGCCGAAGCGCAACTGCGCCCTGCCATGCGCGTTCGCACCGAAGTAGTAGCGCTCCGCCAGCTTCGCCAAGGGCAAAGCGTCGGTTATGGTGCCACCTGGAAGGCCCAGCGCCCGAGCACGATCGCCACCGTACCGCTCGGCTACGCCGATGGCCTCAGCCGCGCGCTTTCAAACCGCGGGCACATGCTGATTCGAGGCCGCCGCGCACCCGTCGTGGGTGTGGTGAGCATGGATATGACCATGCTCGACGTTACGGATATCGAGGGCGTGAGCCTACGCGATGAATGCGTGGCGCTCGGAGCACAGAAGGGCGTGCTCGGGGAAGATACGATCACCGCGGCAGAAGTGGCTCACCACATGGGCTCCATCCCGTGGGAAGTGCTCACCAACGTTTCGCGACGCGTTCCCAGGTTTTATCGGGAACCGTAGCGCGCCACGAGCGACGGCTCGGCCCTCCCGATCGGAAAACTAGGCCTTGGCGCAGTGTCAACGCGCGAACACCGCCAAGACATCTGCCGTCTTGAACTGAGCTTCGTCGAAGACTTGAGCAACTGTGTCCAAAGCGGAGTAGTAGATTCGGCCGGCCTCAAACGCTCGCGACACACTAGGGCGGCCCCCCGGAAAGGTCGGCGAGGTCCAGAAGCCAGAACAAACCCTGTTCGGTATGGTCAGCCAGCCCGTTAGGTTGCTACAACCACTACCGGCAGCTCCAAAAAACGGCTGAGGCGACGCTGTCTTTAGGATGCTCCAAGGGTACCCAGAGTCGGGAAACAGAGTAAAAATTCCAGATCCCAGAGCTTGGGCTGACCGTGGTAAGTCGCTCCAGCCACCATCCACGTAGCCACCAGTGCTGAACCAGGTGAGATTCGTGAAGCCTTGCGTCCGAAAACGCATCGATTTTACGATTCGAGTCGAAGCAAACCCGCCCTCAATCACCTCGACACGGGCTTCTTTGAATCTCTCCCATCCTGAGCTGATAAGCTCGTTGGAGTATCCCTTCTGGAGCGACGTGGGGAATCGACTCAGGAGGGAGAGATCTAGTTGAGTCCTCGGCACATCGCTCCACAAGGTGTAGGCATCGGTTCCCGAGGAAAGTGAGGTGTATTTATAAAGCATGGTCCAACCACCGCCATCGCTCTTCATGTCGCAAAATACCGGCAGCGACATCGAGGTTCCAGCTATCCGATAAAGGCCGTCGTCCGACACTCCGCCCCTATCGAATATCTCCTTGCACGTTTGCGCGGGCCCGCCGATGGGTTCGGGAGGAGGTTCGATTTGACCTACGTTGACCTCGATCCCGGAGACACCCCAGACCACATCAGACGGGAGGTTAACGCCGTAAAGGAAAACGCCAAGGCTTGAGCCCGAATGACGAAATGTGTAAGAGTGATGGTATACGGATCGCGGTCGTCCGTCCGGGAGCACGTCTCTGTGCGTGGCTCCCGTCCCCGCCGGATTCGCACCAAAACCGAGGGCGCTGGGAAACGCCTGGCTCGCTGCGCCGTTAGAGAACGTCGTGGTTTGAACGCGGTCCACTTTCCACTCTTGGCCCGCCCAGGGGCCCACCATGTGTGTATCGAAGCTCAACGTGACAAGGCTGTGCGCGGCGAGGCCGTTGAACGACAGGTTGGCACCAACGTCCGAGTAGAGCCCCTTCACCCGCACCTCACCAGTGCCGGAGATTGCAGGCAGAAGCGTTGAAAAGGGGTCGCTGGAATTGATGGCAACAACGCTCGCCCCGTTGGGATCGCTGAGCTTTACTTCGTCTCGGGGAGCGGTTGTGGCGGCAACGGTAGCGACCTGGGGATCGCCGGTGATCCCGACGTCGAGAATACAGTCTTCCAGGTTCCGTTGGCCCACCACTCCGGCGCGAGCGCAGAGGTTGAATGCCGTCGCATAGACTTCCGTTGGTAAGCTCGAAGCGGTAACTGGCGATGGCGTTCCGACATGGGTATCGAAAGTGCCCACGCCCGCTCCAGGAAGGTAGTCAAACAAGGTATCCGTAGGGCTCACCCTCCAGCTATTTGCAAACGCTGTGTAAAGTTGGTCCCGATCGACGGGAACTGTAAGCTGGATCCCTCCACGCACACGCAAATCGTTGTCTGGAGCACCATCGAGGTTTCCGAGCAGCCCAGAGAGATTAGCACTGATGCCTTCTGGCAAACGCAAGTCAACTCCCAAATAGCTTGGCGTCGGAGTCAATACCAGGCGTCTCCCGTCAGGCCAGGTAACCGTGTACCCACCGGCAAGGTTCCGTAGCACCCCGCCAGAGGCGAGCGACAAGGATCCCCCGGGCCCGAGCGAGACCTGAGCTCCATCAACTCGCACCGCAAACTCAGGTTTTATGTAGAATGCCACGCGAGTGCTGCCAACACGCACCGCCACGGCGCTATTGATGGAAACGGAGGGACTGAACCAGGGTTCTTGCCGTACCTGCACTTCAAATCCTTGACCATCCGTTGCCAAAATGAACTCGCCTGTCGCTTGGAAGTCGTACGCGAGGCCATCCCAAGTGCGGAGGTGCGGATCGCCGTTGCTTCCGGCGCCTGGACCAGTAGGACCACCACCTCCGGGATCGCCTCCACCTCCCGGATTACCTCCGCCTCCCGGATCGCCTCCACCTCCCGGATCGCCTCCACCTCCCGGATTGCCTGGGTCACCGGTTCCTCCACCGGTACCGTTGCCTTCAGTGCCACCATCGGGGTCACTTCCTCCATTCGAACCGCCAGAGCCCCCTTCGGGGTCATCGCAAGGCTTGAATTTTGGACAATCGACCCCGAGCGTGCATGGACATTCGGTAGGCGAAAGACCACCTGGGCCTCCGCCGGATCCTTGCGAAGTGCTGCCGCCCGAGCCTGGCTCCAACGGCGGGATAACACCACAGTTGGGCTCCGTGGGGCTGCAGCAATTGGGATCGTTGGGGTCACACGGCTCAGAGGGCTGCGCCGTGCCGCCGCTGGCCACGCTGCCGCCGAGGTTGCTGCCTCCACCGGAGCTCAAACTCGTGGCTCCGCCGCTGGCGCTCGCGGTACCACCTATGCCCGTTGGAATGGAACCCGGTGGCGGGCCGGATGGGAGGTCCCGGGTAGGGTCGTAGCAGCCGCAGGCGCGCTGCCCTAGCAAAGGCGCTGCGAGAGCCCCTAAGTCGCTTTGTGTGATAGCGCAGGCCGGATTCAACAAGACGACATGGTCCTGACCGGGCTCAAGCCTCGCCGCAATCACTTGGCGTGCCGGCCCGAAGCCTGGAGCCGAAATCTCCAGCTCAACATTGGTTCGCAACGGCGTTGTGAGCACGATTTCTTTCGTGCCCGCGGGAACGAAAATGTCCTTCAGCGCAGGGCAGACATCAATGTCACACTGAGCCGGCACGGCGTCTCCCGATTGAGCTGTCCCCCGCACAGTTATCGTCATTGGCAAGTTTGCGGAGCAGCCGGCACTGTTGTCTAGACCCTTGAGGAAGGCATCCGTACGGATGATCAGATCGGCTGACTCGACCAAACCAGGCAAGTCCACAGGTGTCCAACGCCGATCTGCGCTCGGGTCCGTCTCCGTAGCGTACGCGTTCGCAAACAGGCTAACGTCCGCGGCAGAAACTTTGGGCAGCTCTAGACGCTCATCGGCTTCAGTTCGTGGTGCGCCCAAGAGCCCGCGACTGTAGGCCTCGTCTGGGTCATCGTTCTTAATTAGTTCTCATCCAGAAATGCTGCAAATCGCGATCTGGGGAGCGGTTGCTGGGTGTGATGGGACTGCGAGGTTAGCTTGAGTGGTCTCGAGACAGTGCTTATGTCGTCAAAGGGAGAATTTTCGAGACACGTGTGCC
>JANRKO010000027.1:0-92603 GCA_033763455.1 Polyangiaceae bacterium | reverse complement strand
ACGTGTAGCTTCTGACATCTGATCCTTTGATCACAGCCAGATCCTCAACACAATCAAGAAGTTAAATAACTCTCGCCCCCATCACGATTATTTCCACGCTGTAACTTTTCCGCCCTCACTGCGTTGATAGGTGAGAGCATGCTTAGCATCTCTTGGTGCGAATAGAAGGGCGCCACGGCTGGACGCCAACGATGGGCAGGAGAGGGAGTGTGGTGCGGCGAGTGTGGCGCGGCGAGTGTGGCGCGGCGAGTGTGGCGCGGCGAGGTGAGTGTGGCGCGGCGAGGTGAGTGTGGCGCGGCGAGGTGAGTGTGGCGCGGCGAGTGTGGCGCGGCGAGTGTGGCGCGGCGAGGTGAGTGTGGCGAGGCGAATGGGCGCAGCGAGGTGAACGCGGTGTATTCGCAGCTCCCCCGCCTTCGACCGCAGGGCGAGGCATGGGGGAGATCGGCCGAGCGGGCGCGTTTTGCGCTCGCGAGACGAGAGGGGGCAGCACCTGCGCGCCGACTAGGTTAGGCTCCGCGGCCCTATGACTCGACAACTGCTTGTGACAAGTGGCCTGCCCTATGCCAACGGGCATATTCACATTGGGCACCTCGTGGAGTTCATCCAGACCGATATCTGGGTGCGCTTTCAACGCCTGATCGGCAATCAGTGTGCGTACATTTGGGGCGACGACACGCATGGAACGAGCATCATGATTCGTGCCAAGCAGGAAGGGCGCAGCGAGGAAGAGCTCATTTTGGAAATGAGTCGAGCGCATGAGCGCGATTTTGCGGGATTTCAGATCGAGTATGACAATTACGGAAGCACCCATTCTGAAGAGAATCGAGTGTTGTGTGGGGAATTCTGGACGGCGCTTCGAGCGGCTGGGCTTGTAGTTGAAAAAGAGGTGGCCCAGCTTTACGACGTTCAGGCGGGGATCTTTCTGGCGGATCGATTTGTAAAGGGGAATTGCCCGAATTGCGGGTCGCCCGATCAATACGGGGACAATTGCGAAAAATGTAACGCCGCCTACAGCGCCACGGATCTCAAGAACCCTCGGAGCACCCATAGCGGGACCGTTCCGGAGCTGCGCAATGCGCGGCACCTCTTCGTGCAGGTGGAACAGCTTCACGGTTTCTTGGAAGAATGGACGCAATCTGGAAGCTTGCAGCCAGAGATAGCCAACTACCTAAAGGGCCACTTTCTCTCGGCCGAGCTGCGCGATTGGGATGTCTCCCGCCCGGCTCCCTATTTCGGCTTCGAAATTCCCGACTCGCCTGGCGACTATTGGTACGTTTGGTTCGATGCGCCCATTGGATATTTGGCGTCCACTGTGCAGTGGTGCAACAAAACGGGACGCAATTTTGATGACTTTTGGCGTTCGGATAAAACCGAGATTCACCACTTCATTGGGAAAGATATCGTCTACTTTCATACGCTGTTTTGGCCCGCGATGCTGAAGACCGCAGGGTTCTCTTTGCCTACGAAAGTGCACGTTCATGGGTTCTTGGCTGTGAACGGTGAGAAGATGAGCAAATCCAAAGGTACGCACGTAAAGGCATCGAGCTACCTCGAATACTTGGACCCAGCTTATCTTCGTTACTACTACGCCTCGAAGTTGAATTCGGGGGTAGATGATTTGGATCTTAACTTGGAGGAGTTTGTTTCTCGGGTAAATTCTGATCTTGTGGGCAAGGTCGTGAATCTGGCTAGCCGCACCGCGAGGTTTGTTAAGAGCCAAGGGCTGGCTGCTACTTATCCTGAGGATGCGGGCCTATTTGCCAATGCCGCCCAAGCCGGAGAAGAGATAAAAAAGACTTATGAAGAGTGTGATTTTGGCAAAGCCACGCGCCTCATCATGGCGCTCGCAGATAGGGCGAACGAATACGTCGATCGGATGGAGCCCTGGAAGCTCGCCAAAACACCCGAGAAGGCAAGTGAACTTCGCGATGTGTGCACGGTAGCGCTCAACCTCTACCGGCAATTGGTTATCTACCTTTCTCCTATACTCCCAAAGCTTGCACTTGATAGCGCAGCTCTTCTCTCCGATCCGCTAAGCCGTTGGGAGCAAAGTGCCACACCGCTTGTGGGAACGCCGATTGGGGAGTTCTCGCACCTAATGACGCGCGTAGATCCGAAGAAGGTGCAAGCGATGATCGAAAGCTCGATCGATGTGGAGGCTGACGCCGCACAAGCTCATGCTGCCAATTCCGCAGGGACCACGCCTACAACTGCCAATTCCAGTGCTACGCCGGGAGTGAGCGGACCGACTTCCACGTCGACCGAACCTCTGGTGGTGGAAGGTGGGCTCGATGAACCGCTCGCCGCCACCATAGGTATTGACGATCTTTCGAAAGTCGACCTGCGTGTCGCCAAAATACTTAAAGCTGAGCACATTCCAGACGCCGAAAAACTCCTGAAACTTACCGTGAGCCTCGGGGGCACTGACACCCGGACCATTTTTGCGGGTATCAAGTCGGCGTATTCCCCGAGCGCGCTTGAGGGCAAATTGGTGGTGATTGTGGCCAACCTTGCTCCGAGAAAGATGCGCTTTGGTTTGAGTGAAGGGATGGTGTTGGCGGCTGGGGCGGGTGGGTCCGAGCTTTTCCTGATGTCCCCTCATGAGGGCGCAAAACCAGGCCAACGGTTGCACTGAAACGGCAGCTACCGGCCTTGGCTTGATTGGCCCCAGCTCTTGAACTACTTCGCTCCTTACTTGGCCATTCCATGACGCTCCTTGCCATCCTCGTTCTTGGATTCTTCCTGGGCATGCGTCACGCGACAGATGCTGACCACGTGGTGGCCGTAACCACCATCGTGAGTCGGCAGCGCTCGCTCAGGGGTGCCGTTGCCGTAGGAGCTTTGTGGGGTCTTGGTCACACGGTGACGATCCTGCTCGTGGGCGGCGCAATCGTGGTGCTGGGGCTGGTTATCCCTCCGCGGCTTGGGCTCTCGATGGAGCTTTCTGTCGCAGTGATGCTCGTGGTGTTAGGCTTCATGAATATTGCGGGCGCCAAGCGGCGTGTGGAAGAGGTCGCGCACGGAGAGCATCCGGGGCACGTGCACACGGGCCTTTCAGAGCGGCCGCCTGGAACATCAACCGGGAAGTGGCCGCTCGCGAGCCTTCGGCCGCTTTTTGTAGGCGTTGTGCACGGGTTGGCGGGCTCGGCGGCGATTGCACTTTTGGTGTTAGCTACGATTCGCCAAGTGGGTTGGGCGCTGCTTTATCTGGGGATTTTTGGAGCAGGTACGATCCTTGGCATGATGGTGCTCACCACCGCGATGGCTGTGCCTGTGCGGGCAGCCTCCGCACGCTTTGGTTCTTTGGAACATGTGATGGCGCGCGCTACAGGTGTGCTCAGCATCCTGTTTGGATTGTTTCTCGCGTATCAGATCGGCTTCGTAGACGGCCTCTTCGTGGGCGAGCCCAATTGGTCACCGCGTTGATGCGTTGATCTGGGCGCGTGTTGCGCCGGGGCGAGGCTCTGCCCTCGTTTTGTTCGTAAAGCAATCCGTGGGCGTGGTGGCTCTGCTTACGGATTTTTGGCGGCAGGGTCGCGGCGTTTGGGGCTTGCTGGCGAGCCACGAAAGGTACCAGTGGAGCCGTCTCTGGGGTGTTTGCGTAAGGTGAATTGTGACGCTCAGTGTCTTCGTTTGGTCTTCGATATGTCATCGATTTTTCTTGAACATCACCCGTTTGTCACCGAAGCGTCACATGAAAAGGCGACTTGAGGGCACCACAAAAAAGGAACTTCAATGCTTAAGACCCTGCAGTTGCCAATAAATACGCTTGTTTGCGCGTCGATCTTGACCTCTACCGCCGTCGTATTCGCCCAAGCGGGCGCGGCGCCCGCGCCGGCAGCCACGGAACCCGCGAAGAGCGAGGTTCCCGCCGAGCCGGCGGCTCCAGCGCCTGCCGACGCACAGCCCACCTCCGCTTCCGCAGCAGCGACTGTGGATGCCCCCGTGGATGCCCCCGCGGCTGACACGACCGCTGCTGCCATAGCGCCGGCAGCTGCCGAGCCTGTGGCTCCATCGCCCACCACCGCAGGGACACCTGATGTGAACGCTACGCCTGCGCCCCTCCCACAGAAGCTTGCCGTGGGAAAGCAAGGCACCTTTCAACCGAGCGCACTGCTGCAAGGCTGGTGGCAGTTGATCGACAACACCAAGACGAGTTCGTCCTTTCGGATTCGCCGCGCTGAGCTGAAGATCAAAGGCACGATCATTCCCGATGCGGTTGACTACGCGCTGATGATTGACCCCGCCAAGACGCTAAAATTTGGTTCCCAGACCGTGCGGGTGCAGAACCAAGAGCCAGCGCCCATGAATGCGGCGACTCCTGAACAAGTGAGTGTGCTTGCGGCGCCCACGGATACTTCGATCTTGCAGGACTTCTACGTCACCTTCATCTCCGAATATTCCGACGTTACGATCGGTCAGTTTAAGATCCCTCTTAGCTGGGAGGGTTACAATTCCTCATCCCAACTTATCCTGCCCGAGCGCGCGCTTGTCTCGCGCACCTTCGGTGATCGACGCGATCTTGGGCTGCGCGCGGAGAAGAAGTTCGGGGCCTTCGGCTACTTGCTTACGCTTACGAATGGTACCGGCGTAAATAGGCTAGACGACAACAACGATAAGGATGTCGCACTGCGCCTCGAAGGGCGCCCCGTAGAGCCGTTGATGATTGGCATTGTTGGCTCCTCGAGCGTTGGTTCGCGCAAAGACGCCTCGACCAAAGACCGGGTTGAGGCTGACGTGCGCGCCGAAGTCTCGAACTTCGTCGCTCAAGCTGAGTACATTCACGGTTGGGACGGCGTTGGCGCAACTCGCAAAGAAGGTCACGGCGCCTACGCAGCCTTCGCTTACACCTTGGCGGAGCGGTTTCAACCAGTTCTGCGCGCGGGCCTTCTGGATCCCGATCTTGATGTCTCCAAAAACACGACCTGGCATTACGAGGCCGGCCTGAATTACCTCGTTCAGAAGAACGAGATGAAGCTTCAAGCGAGCTTCAGCGTGCATGACCCTGAAGGCTCCGCCAAAGCGGAACGCCAAGCAATTGTTAGCGCACAGGCGCAGTTTTAAGGAGCGCTCATGATTTCAAGAAGACTCATATTTACGTTGATTGCTGGTGCCCTTGCCGTTGGAGGCTGCAGCAAAAAAGAAGCCCCAACAGCCGCCACTACTTCCGCTGCCTTGCCGGCGAAACCGCCTGAGGCTGTGAAGCTCAACGGTGCGGGCGCTACCTTCCCCTTCCCGCTTTACTCGAAGTGGAGCGACGAATACCACAAGCAAGAAGGAAGCGTTCAGATCAACTATCAGTCGATCGGCTCCGGTGGAGGCATTCGTCAAATTGTAGCTGGCACGGTTGACTTCGGAGCGACAGACGCTCCTATGTCCGCGGACGAGGAAAAGAAGGCGCCGGGTAAGTTGCTTCACATCCCCACAACCTTGGGTGCGGTTGCGGTTGCTTATCAGTTAGCGGAGGCCCCCTCGGGCTTGAAGCTCGGCGGCGATGTGTTGGCTGATATTTACCTTGGAAAGATCACCAAGTGGAACGACGCACGCATCAAGAAAGACAACGCGGACTTGAAGCTACCAGCGAGCGAAATTCGCGTGGTGGGCCGGAGCGATGGCAGTGGTACAACGGCCGTGTTCACTGACTATCTGTCTGCGATTAGCCCCGCCTGGAGCACCACCGTGGGCGCAGGAAAGAGCGTCAAGTGGCCCGTGGGGCTAGGTGCTAAAGGCAACGAAGGGGTTGCTGGTCAGGTGAAATCCACCCCCGGCTCGATTGGCTACGTTGAGTTGTCCTACGCGTTGCAAACGGGGCTAAGCGTTGCGGCGGTGCGCAACCAGGCAGGCAACTTCATCACGCCTAGCATTGATGCAGTCACCGCTGCAGCTGAAGGCATTGATCTCCCGGATTCACTCCACGCTTCCATTGTGAACGCGAAGGGCGATAAAGCTTACCCAATTAGTTCGTACACGTACCTGCTCGTGTACCAAGACGCCAAAGACGTGGCTCGTGGTCAGGCTCTCGGTAAGTTTTTGTGGTGGGCGCTGCACGACGGTCAGAAGTATGCGGCACCTCTGAACTACGCACCGTTGCCGGCCAAGGTTGTGACCCAGGTGGAAGCCGCACTGAAGCAGCTCCGGGCCGGGGGCAAGCCGATCTTGACGGCGCCGTAAGGTTGGGAGGTCGCGGACGTAGCGAGTGCGTCCGCGACCTGACTCTGACGCGCCGGCTCCGTTGTGAGGCTCGCTACCCCGTGTCGGCCAACGTCGAAGCCATTTCCTTGCCAGAATTGCTGACGTTGCTCCCGAGGCTGTAGCTGACCAGAGCAGATCATATGAACGAGCGTGGCAAGCGTCGCGACGTGTACTTACGAGCCGCTCCCGGGGTTCACAGACGCTCCAACACAAGCCTTCGAAGCCGGAGCGCACCGCGCTGAATAGGGATAGCTCGCGCCGTTCGAGGTGCGAGCTGTTCTGCTTTTGTTTTGGAGCTTGAATGCAAAAAGGCCAATGGTTCCCCGCGTTTCACGCTTTGCCCTGGCTTTTTCGCGAGCACAATGCCCGCTTTGGGGTCCACGTTTTGATCGGCTCGTGTTCTTCCGGCGCCTAGCTCCACCGAGATCAACCCGAGCTCCAACGAGTCTATGGCTCCCACAATTCCGGAGCGTTCCGCGCGCACCACGAAGGGCGACTTCAACCTTGGTAACAGTTCCGGTCGCTCCGCGACCCGCGCATCCCCGCCGTGCGCCGCGACCATACGAGCAAACACCTCTACGCCTCGTCCGTTGTCGATCTGTTTTCTTAGCAAAGCCTCGGCGGACTTCTGATCCGCTGCGGCACCCGCAACGAGCAACATTTGCGCACCGAGTGCCAGCGTGAGCGCTACCACATCTGTTGGCCCCTTGCCGTGAAGTACGTCGATGGCCTCGTGAGTCTCCAATGCGTTACCGATAGTCAGCCCGAGGGGCGACGACATCTCCGTGATGAGCACCGAGACTTTTCTCCCCGCGCCTTGCCCCACCTTCACCAGCATCTGAGCTAGGGTCTTGGCAGCTTTCAAATTAGGCATAAAAGCGCCCCTGCCGCACTTTACATCCATCACCAAGGCATCGGAATCCGTGGCGAGCTTCTTCGAAAGGATGCTCGCGACAATGAGCGGAATACTTTCAACGGTGGCTGTCACGTCGCGGAGCGCATAGATGCGTTTGTCTGCGGGAGCGATCTCGGCTGTTTGCCCCATGATGGAGACGCCCACTTGCTTCACGATCTGCGCGAATCGCCGTGCGCTGATATCCACGCGATACCCGGCGATGGCTTCCAGCTTATCGAGAGTGCCACCCGTATGCCCCAGGCCTCGCCCCGCTACCATGGGAACGGCCACGCCACAGGCGGCCACCAATGGTCCCAAACACAACGTGATCTTATCGCCAACACCGCCGGTGGAATGTTTGTCTACTTTGAACGCGGCTACAGATTTTAAAGAGAGCTCTTTGCCTGAATGCCGCATGGCTTGAGTCAGCGCTACCGTTTCCCCTTCGTTGAGTCCGTTGAGGTACGTGGCCATGAGCCACGCGCTCATCTGATAGTCTGGCACCTCGTTTCGCGTGTACGCGCGGATGAAGGCCGCGATATCGGCGGGGGCGTGGGCCATGCCGTTGCGCTTTTCTGTGAGGAGTCGGACTGGATTCATGAGCATTGTTGCGATTTTATCCGCAATGTCTGGGGAAGGCCGCATTTGTGTGCGATCCCTGCAGCAGGGCTCCCCTTTCGCCTCTTGCATAAGTTAGGCTCCGCTCGACAATGGCCGAGACGTCTCGCATTAAACGCGCTCCCCGTGGCAGGCCCGCCGGGCGCTTCACGCAGCATCGCCGCATCGACAAGCTACGCGAGCTTCTTGAGCGCAACCCGCGTGGTATCACTCTTTACGACATGGCCGCTGCTCTCAAGGTGACGCCCCGCACTATGCGGCGTTACCTCAAAGAGGTGCAGAAAGAGTACGACCTAGAATCTAAGCCGAGCCGCGGTGGAGGCCCAGCGCTCTGGAGCGTGCGAGCGGGCGAGATCCCGCGAAAGGTGGAGCTCAGGCGCACGCAGATTTACGCGCTTCTGGCCGCACGGCGCTTGTTCGAGCCGATGCGAGGCTCGGCCCTATTTGACGAGATTGCGCTAGCAACAGATCGGTTGAGGGCGTTTGCACAAAGGCCCGGCCGTGGCCCAAATGCTGGAATTGCGGACGCTAGGCTTGAAGAGCGTTTTCTCTATTTGCCCTACGCACCTAAAAATTACGGTGAAAAGACCGAAGAGCTGGATGACCTTTTTCAGGCCGTATCCGATCTGCGTCCACTCGCTCTCTCGTACCGAAGTGGGCAGCGTGGGAGCGAAGAGCGGATTGTTATTCACCCTTATGCGCTCGTGTTGCATCGGGATTCTATCTATTGCGTCGGCTACCACGTTGCGCGCGGCGAGGTGCGAACCTTCGTGCTGGATAGGATGCGGGATACGCAATGTGCCTACACCGAGAACTTCGAGCTTCCTCAGGACTTCAATATCGACGAGTTCTTTCAGGGAGAATTTGGGGTTTGGAAGAGCGAAACGCGCCAAAAGGTGGTGATCGATTTTGACGAACATGCCGCCGAATACGTGCGTATGCGCAAAGTTCACAACACCCAGAAGCTGGCAGGCATTACGGGGGGAGGAGTGCGCCTCACAATGGTCGTGGGAAATCTGAACTCGGTCGTTAGCTGGGTGCTCGAATGGGGTAAACGCGCCGTGGTGGTGGAGCCGCAGGAGCTCGTGGAACGCGTGAAAGCTGAGTTGGAGGGCGCGCTAGCGCGCTATGCTGGAGTGCCAGCATCTTCGACGGTGAAGAAGGGCAAGGCCAAGGCTTAATGGCGCTCGGAGGCTCACTTCCAGAGATCTACTCGGCGCTTCTATCTGAAGATCTCGCGAACTTAGAGCTCAAGGAGTCACGGGCGGATTGCAGCCACTGTTCGATGTGCCACGGGCCGCAGGATCCGTACGTTGCGCCGTTTTTGCCGAGTACTAAGTGTTGTACCTATTGGCCTAAGCTGCCGAATTATCTCGTGGGCAGCCTGCTGAGTGATACCTCGGGGCGTTTCACCGAGGGGCAACGCAGGGTGCGAGCAAAAATCGCCGAGGGAGTCGAATGCACGCCGCTTGGCCTCGGGCCAACCGCGGAATGGATGGATCGGTTCCATGCGATACGCACCACTGCGTTTGGCCGGGATGAGACGCTGCTTTGCCCATACTATGATTCTAGTATTGATGGGGGTGGGTGCAGCATTTGGGCCCATCGGGAAAGCGATTGCACGAGCTTCTTCTGCAAGTTCGAGAATGCGCGTCACTATGAGTTTTGGCGCCAGCTCGGCGCGTTTTTGGCACTTATGGAGCAGAAGCTCGCTCCCTGGGCGCAGAGCATTGCAGCAAGGGAAGGCGATTTTACGGCAGCTCCGGAAGCTTTCTTCATTCGCACCTCGCAGGCCGTGCGCGGCCTCGTGCCGCACGAGCTCCCCGCGATTCTGGGTGAACCATGGGAGCGGCGTTCGCGTGAACTTGAGCGAGCCATGGCTGATCTTGTTCCTTTCAGCGTGCCGGAAAGGGTGCGGTTAGCGCGTGGCCTGCGGGTGCTTAAGGATGAGCAGAGCGTGTCCCTCGTGAGTTACAACGAGCTTGATGCTATTCAGATCCCTCTAGAAAGCTACCTGTTTCTCGAGAACGCGGGAAGGTCTGTGTCGACGGTGTCGTTAGTCGAACAGCTGGCGAATGCTCAGAAAAAGTGCACGAAGCCTGTGAGTGCGACGATAAACGAAAATCTGAACGAGCAGTCGTTAGTGCAGTGGCTGCTGGATCATGAAGTATTGAGTTCGGAATGAGTTGACGGGTTGGCAGGAAAGGCTCAGCTAGTCCTTGCGGTTGCTCCCGGCTTACGTGGGCTCAGCGGCGGCGTCGTAGACGTCATCCACGCTGAGCTCGGCCCCGATTGCGTCGAGCGAGACTCGACCGCCCGCCCTCGCTACGGCTCGCGTCCAGTCGTTAGCGGGAGAGCGCGACCACACTTCGATTTCGCGCTCGCTGTGCGAAATGAGCACATATTGCCTGAGCGTGGGGATGCGCTTGTAATGCTCGAACTTGTCGCCTCGGTCGTACTCCTCGGTGCTGGGACTTAGAACTTCAACGATCAACGTGGGATTCGTGATCGCGTTCGCATCACCGGGGTCGCGTTCCGACTGGCCGCAAACCACCGTTACGTCGGGGTAGGTAGCCAGGCCGGTTCCCAACACGCGCACCCGCAGATCCGCGTCGTGCGCACGACACCGGCTCCCACGAATCTGTGAGAATAGGAGGCCCGTGACCGCCGCCTTCAAAGCAGCATGCTCCGGTGTCCCCCCCGCCATCCCGTAGATCTGTCCTTCTAAAAACTCGTGCTTGACGTTGCTAGACGCTTCCAGCGCAAGGTAGTCCCCAAAGTTGTATTGAATGTGGTGAGCCGGCGACGTCATCTCTAGGCATTGTGGCACCACAATCGCACGGTGCTAAGCCGAATTTCGCTGGGCCAACGCGGGACCTACTTTCCCGCTGCGTGAGAGTGACAGCGGCAAGCTTGAGGACTCAGGGTGCACTCGCCGCTCCTGCCGTATCCCGAGGCAGGAGGCGATATTCTTGGTAATACCCCACCACACGGCTCACGTAGGCTTGCGTTTCTGGATACGGGGGAATGCCTCCGTAACGCATCACGGCGCCTTCGCCAGCGTTGTATGCGGCCACGGTGAGCTGCAGATCCCCATTGAATAGATTGGCCAAGATGCGCAGGTAGCGTGTTCCACCGAGGATATTTTGACGCGGCTCGAACACATCCGTGATGAGCATGCGCTCCGCCGTCGCCGGAATAAGCTGCATGAGGCCTTGTGCATTCGCTGGCGACACAGCCCGCGGATCAAAATCGCTTTCAACCTTGATCACAGCGCGGATCAACGGCTCGGGGATTTGATAGAGGCGCGAAGCTTCGCGAATGGGGCCTTCGTAGCGGGAATGGCGCTCGGGCGAATCATCCCCTGGCATGACGATATTGGGCCTGGGATCCGAAACACGGCGCGCGCGCCGGGAATTGCTGATGCTGACCACTCCACTTTCATCCACGCTCGTCTGGATGTCTGCCTGTGCGCTCGAAGCCAGAAGGAGCGAGGCTCCGAATATTACGGGTAGAGTGGCACGGGAGCGCAGAGGCTGGCTTCTTGCAGAGGGTGAGGGAGCCACGTGATTTCGATCCGGCGGTTGCGCGATGGTACCATTGCCATAGGAACAGATCGCCTCTTGGGGAAACGTCGCAGGGGAGAGGCGTATTCCCAGGCTCTCAGCGGGCTCGTTGGAAGGCTCGTGCGTAGGGTGAGCCGGGGCAGGAGCAGCGGACATCTGGATACTTAGCATGACAAGTACCTCGGCTGCTCGGGAACTAGTCGTGCTCCGCTTGGTGTCCTCGGTGGGAGCGTTCGCGTCTGGAGTACCTGCAGGGCGTCGACCATCGTGTAAAGTTGTGCGGCTCCCGTTCCCGTCTGGAAGCTGCCGGGGCAAGGTGCACCTCGGATCCTTTATGTTTGAAATAGCTGAGCTGGGCCGCAAGATCGCTAAAGTTGACTACAAGCCCATGGCCGAGGAGTTGCGCGCTCAGCTTCTCGCCGTTCAACAGGAGCTTCAGAATGCGGATTTCCCGGTCGTGATTCTGATCAACGGAGTGGATGGTGGTGGGAAGGGAGAGCTTTTGAATCTTCTCTGCGAGTGGATGGATGCTCGTTACATCAGCACCGAGGCGTACGCGCCACCTACCGAGGAGGAGAGAGAGAGGCCCCCTTTTTGGCGGTTTTGGATGTGGATGCCACCCCGGGGGCGCATCGGTATCTTTCTTGGCTCTTGGTACACGAAGCCGATCTTGGATCGCGCTTACGGAAAGACCAATGAGCGAGAGTACGAGGCTGAGCTCATACGCATCAAGGCTTTCGAAGAATCCCTTACAGCCGATGGCACCCTTATTATCAAGCTTTGGTTGCACGTAAGCAAAGCCGAGCAGAAGCGCCGCTTCAAAAAGCTAGAACAGAACAAGCTTACGCGTTGGCGGGTGAGCCCCGAGGATTGGGAGCACCACAAGCTGTACGATCACTTTGTTTCAATTTGCAGCCGGGCGTTACGGGAAACGAGCACGGGGGAAGCGGCTTGGACCATCGTGGAAAGCACCGACGAAAACTTCCGAAACGTGTTTGCGGGACAGCACATTTTGGCGACTATTCGCGAACGCCTTGCCGCTCCTAAGCTTCCCCGGGCGTTGCCGCCGCCGCCAGCCACCGAAGATCCGGTGACTATCTTCGATAAACTTGACCTTTCGTTGTCGCTCACACGTCCGAAATACGATGAGGAACTAGAGGCGCTCACGGCCAGGCTCAATCGGCTGAGCCGGAAGCTCACGTCGAAGCGGCGCAGCGTGATCCTAGTGTTTGAGGGGCGAGATGCGGCGGGCAAAGGCGGGGCTATTCGCCGCATCACGCGTGCGCTCGATGCGCGGATTTATCGCGTGATCCCGATTGCGGCTCCCACCGATGAGGAGCGAGCGCACCACTATCTGTGGCGATTTTGGCGGCACTTGCCGCGTCGCGGACGCTTCACGATCTACGACCGTAGTTGGTACGGGCGAGTATTGGTGGAGCGCGTGGAGGGCTTTGCGCGTGAAGCGGAGTGGCGGCGTGCTTACCAAGAGATCAACGCATTTGAAGAGCAATTGACCGAGAATGGGATCATTGTATTGAAATTTTGGTTGCACATTAGCGCCGATGAGCAGCTCAAACGTTTCAAGGAACGCGAGCTTACCCCCTATAAACAATACAAGATTACCAGCGAAGATTATCGAAATCGGGACAAAGCGAACCTTTATGAGCTCGCAAGCTCGGAGATGGTGGAGCGTACCAGTACGGAGTATTGTCCGTGGACGCTGGTGGAAAGTAACGACAAGCTTTACTCCCGGATAAAAGTCTTGCGCGCGCTCTGCGACCGCCTTGAGGCCGAGCTTTAGTGGGCGGTGTTAATTCATATCTTCGATGAAACTTAAGGCTTTCGTTCATTGACTCTGTGAGTCCGAACATGGCTAGTTGGTAACCAGCAGTTCGGCCCGTGGGCCCCAAGCGGCTGCGTTTCTGTACGTCTCGGATCGGGATGTACGGCTGTGCGAGATTGGTGGTTGATCGTGCGCATGGGCCAAATTTGCGGCTTTTATTGCCTAGTGTTCGACTCACCTTGAGACGACTTGCACATGGTTTTTTGCGTTGCGCAGAGCTCATAGCCCGATTGGTTAAAGTTGGAAGTGGCGCTGCCCGTTCAACCCCACGCGGCGCCAGACGTTACCAACTACTTACGGCGACCAGCGGGAAACAACACGTGGCTTCTTCGCCACATTGCAATTGAGAGCCATAGGTACGTCCATGATCAAACATCCTCTTCTAAAAACCACAATGTCGGTGTTCGGAGCGGTTGCTCTGGCATCATGTTCGGCGAATTCGCCCCAAGCCCCGGCCGCCGCAGCGCCCACACCCCAGGATTACCCGGGAGTGGATATCGCGGAAGCCGCAGCCACCCTCCTTCATTCTGGTGCCTGCACCGGTGGAAGCGCGGACGGATCCACCAGTATCACGATTGCCCTGAACAACGGCGAAACAGCGTACCTTACGCTGCGACCCTCGGACAATATGGTGCTGGTTAACGGCATTGCTACCGAGAACTGCCAATTGGCGCTTGCGCCGACGACAGCATTCCCGGGTCAATTCCCCACTGGCAAGACCATCTCCATTGTGGCCAACGGGATGGTCATGGCGAACGATTCTCGCTCAGTCATCCTCGACTTCGTGAATGGTGTCTTCGGTGAGCAGACGACCGGCACGGCCGGCGCCATCACCATCAACCTCGGAAACGGTACGAACGTGAGCAACACCCTCAAGGTTCGCGGTTCGAACGCGGCTGACGCCTTCTACCTGGGCAAGGGCACAGGAGCTATCACGGGCGCGACGCTTGGGCCATTTCTTTTCAACATGAACGGTGGGACCACGGCTCCTCTGGATTCCGTGCCAGACGTCATCTTGACCAACGTACACAACGTCATCGTTTCGAGCGGGCCCGGCGCCGACAAGATCGTGGCAGATGGCACCTTCGGGACAGCGGCAGCTTATCCCTTCGCGATTCGTATGTTCGGTGGCCCTGGATCCGATGTGCTTACCGGTGGTGCTGGTAACGACTTCGTGAGCGGCGACCTCGGCGGCGACACCATGAGCGGTGGAGCTGGTGCGAACACGTACGTGATGGGCAACGTGGCTCAGGGTGCTACTGGTTCGGGCAACTTCGACACAATCAGCGTCTACAGCCTTGCCGGTGTGTATGCTAACGATACTGTCGATTTCAGTCAGCGTACTGGTGATGTATCCGTCACCCTCGCTACCACGGCCACGACAGCTAACGGCGAATCGGGTGAGGGTATGGTGATACCTGACACGGTTTCCACTGTGATTGGTGGCTATGGCGATGATACTATCTCGGCGGCAGGCAGCTTGCTCAAGCACACGCTCAAGGGTGGCCCGGGCGACGATATCCTGACTGGCTCCACCAGCACGGGCGTTGACACGCTCATCGGTGGTACGGGTTCGGACTCTACAGGCGACGGCAATGATACCTTCACGGGTGCCAAAGCTACGGTGGACTACAGCGCTCGCACCACGGCGCTCACGGTAAAGATTGACTCCAGCGGCTCGACCGCTGGCAGCGGTGACCAGGCTGGCACCTCCGTGACGTACCAGGGCCCAACGGCGTTGAGCTCGGGCGATCTTGGAGTCCCCGCCTCGGGATTGTCCACCGTGACGGGCCTCGCTGGCATGACCACAGATGCTGTTGGTCGGTACCTAACGATTGCGGGCGCGACGGCTAGCGGGCACAACGGCACCTACAAGATCACCAGCCGGGTGAGTGCTACGAGCGTTGTGATCGATGTGAGCGCCAACACTGGGTACGTCGGTGAAACGAGCAGCCCGGCGACCTTCACTGAAATCGCCCACGTTCGCACCATTCAGCCAACCACTGCTTCCACCGGGGTACTGACCCTTGCTGGGACCGGCGGTGACGCGTCCACGGTTACTGGTCTCGCTAACATGTCGACCACACACTCTGCGGGTCTGTACCTGGTGATTTCGGGCACAGCCGGAGGCACGGACGATTCAGGGCCAAAAGGCTACAAGATCGTCAGCTGCTCAAGCGCCACGGCTTGTGTGGTGGACGCTAGCCCGAACACCAGCTTCGCGACGGATTCTGCAGGGTTCAGCTGGTCGCTTCAGGCAAACTACGACGAGTCTGATACCGTTAAAGCCGCGAACGTCCTCGGCAGTGCCGGAGCGAATACCGTTACGGTTGTCGACACCGGAGCTCATCGCATCATCGGTGGCGCCGCGGCTGACACCATTACTGGTGGTGCTGGCGCGGACTACATCAGCGGCATGGGCGCTGCAGACACCATCTACGGCGGCGAGGGCGACGACACTCTTATCGGTGGCGACGGCACGGACGCCATCACCGGTGGTGACGGCAACGACGTTCTCGAAGGCGACCAGCTGGCTGACACATTCAACTGTGATGGCAACAACACGGCAAGCGCCCTCGGCACCGCGCCTGGTAACTCAGACTTGACGGTTGACTTCACCTCCGGAACGGATCTCCCGACAACGAAGCCCGCTAACTGCGAGTTCTGATAAAGCAAGGAGTGGGGAGCGCCTGGGTGCGCTCCCCACTTTAGTTCGGTCTTGAACCGGACGTAGTGAAGGAAAGTGAGCTCCCCAAGTGATGCCTCAGCCGAGGCTCACGCGGGGAGTTTTCGACGTAGAGGAGACCGGCTCCGATGAGTTGTTTTGATGCCAAGCGATGGGGATGGGGTTCCGGTGGGTGGCAAATGAAGAGCCAAAAGGTGGGGTCGGTGTGTTTCGCTCTAATCCTCGTTGCTTGCGGAGGCTCCGCAAGTGTCACCGACAGCAGCAAGAGCGGGAGCCGACCAGAGGACGCATATCCCGGTATTGTTGAGAGCCACTTTGCTTTGCTCAGCAGCAACTGCACAGTAACTGCGACCGACATCTCCGTTTCGGTAAATGCCGGAGAGACAGCGTTCGTGAGCCTTGTGAATGGCAACGTGAGTGTGAACGGAACGCAAGCCAATGGCTCGCCCTGTGAAGGCGCCGCGACCTTTACAGTGACTATCAACCCGGGAACAGCCGGCGACCACGGGGTATTTTTGGACTATTCGGTGGGGGTTTTTTCTTTGGCAACCTCAACGAGTGGCCCGAAGGTTCGCCTGAATCTTGGGACAGGTGGTAACGATACCTTGACCGTACGGGGCACTTCCGGAGTGGATCGCTACTATTTCGGAAAGGGTACTGTCGCCAACACGCACCTTCTGAACGTGAACGGCGGGAGCAGCGGCGGGGACGATTCCTTCGCGGATGTCAGTATTGTGGGTGCTGAGAAAGTAGTGGCCTCAGCCGGTGCCGGTAATGACATTCTTGACGGCACGGGCCTGTTCGGGACCACGGCCGCCTACCCGAATGCACTGTCTCTTTTTGGTGGAGCTAATGACGACACGCTCAAGGGCGGCGCCGGTAGCGACACTCTGAGCGGAGATGCCGGAAACGACACATTGAATGGCGGCGCGGGCAACAATACCTTTGCATGCAGCGCGACTCAGGATGGCACTGACATCATGGTGGTCGCTACGGGAGCCGTCGATACGGTGGATTACAGCCAGCGTTTCAATACTGTCTCAGTGCTGTTGAACGGAACGGCGGCTAGCGGCGAAGCGGGCGAAAATGACACTATTCCCGATACAGTATCGGTGGTGATCGGTGGCAACGGGAACGATTCTCTATCCGCCGCGGGGAGTGCCAAAAAACACACGTTAATGGGTGGCCCCGGCAACGATACGCTCACGGGCGGCAACGGGAACGATACCCTCATGGGTGGTAACACGGTGCTCCAAGTGGATGGCGATGACCTATTCATTGGTAGCAAGGCCACTGTCAATTACAGTGCGCGCACGCAACCTCTCACCGTGACGATGAATTCTGCGGGAGGTGGCGGGGCGGATGCGAACGACGGTGATCCGGCAACTACACGCATCGTGCAGTCGGCCACGGCCGCCACCCCGGGAGCGACCATCACGGCTAGCACGAATACGGTTACCGGCCTTTCTAACATGAACGCCGGGTCGGTTGGGCGATTGCTGGTGATAACAGGCTCTACCGGAGGCAACGACAATGGCTCCTACCGTATCGCGTCGGTCACGAATGCAACCACGGTGGTCTTGAACTCCACCGACACAGCGGCCAATACCAGTTGGACCGATGATTCGGCTGCCACGTGGACGTTCGTCGAAACAGCGGGGGCAGAAAAGGATGAGGTGCGCTGCCAAAGCATTATCGGCAGTTCTACGGCGGCGAACACGATTACCGGGGACGCCAATGACAATTGGATCACCGGTGGCGTTGCTGCCGATACGCTGGTTGGCGGCGCCGGGGCAGACACGCTCCGAGGCCTGGACGCCGTTGATACTCTTTACGGTGGAGCCGGCGACGACATTCTTATCGGCGGCCCAGGCAATGATCTGATGCACGGGGGTGACGGCACCGATGTGCTTGAAGGCGATCTCAACGCGGATCTGTTCGAGTGCGACGGCGGCAATGACGCGACAACGCCGGGTACGGCTCCGAGCAAGTCGGATATCACCGTGGATTACGTTCCAGGCGCACCGGATAACGACACGCGCGCCACGCCCAACGACTGCGAATTCTGAGCGCCTCATCGCGAAAAGAACCGATCGCGGCCAGCTACGCCAACGGGCGCAGCCGTGGTGTGGGCTTTAGAGCTGCGCTGCTCTCAGCCTCGGGCCAGAGACGGGGAAAAAGTAGACGGAGACTACTCTGGGGCACAGCGAAAGTTACCGGCGCTCGCGGTGTGGATGCGACCAACACGCCGTAGTCGATGAGGCTCGCGAGGATGCGGCGCGCGGTACGTGGAGGTAGGCCCGTCATGGCCATGAATCGACTTCGCTCCACGGGCCCCACCAGCGCAACGTAGTGGAGCGCCTCGAGGGCATCGCTCTTAACGAGTGAGCTTTCACTCCCCATCGGCCAGGGATTCACAGCAAGCCAGTGTAAGAGCTCCACGAGCCGTGGCCGTAGTTGATCTAGGGCCAGCAACGTGCGCATGAAGGTTACCTGATCCAGGCACACCTCCAGGAACCAGCTGCAGAACGCCACGAGCTCCTCTTGAGAGAGATTTCCCCTGCCGTCTAGATCGTTGCGTCGCGGCAAATCAGCGTTGTTCAGGCGCGCGTAATAGGCTTCACGTTGGCGCGCCATGCCCCGGAGTGGAGACCATAAGCCGTGCGTGAGACCGAGCGCTGCCAGTACCAGGTGCGAATGCAGCCGCGCCGTCCGCCCGTTTCCGTCCAGAAACGGATGTACCCACAACAAGCGGTGGTGTGAACACGCTACGCCGACCACCAGTTTTTCCACGCCGGGAAGGGATCGATAGGTTGCGCTCCAGGCTTCGAGTAGAGGGGGGACGCTCTTGGCGGGTGGAGGAATGTGAAGCCCGGCTCGCACTTTTTGGCTCCGAAACACCCCCGGTTCGATTGGAAGCCCTTCGTCCGTCAGGCGATCCGCAGGGGGCAGCTTTTCATAGATAGCAACGTGTACGCGCCGCACGTGCTCGGCGCTGAACAGGCCACTCGGATGGTCCGTCGAGTGAAGCGCCGCCTCCAGTTCTTCTTCGGCGGCAATGTGTGCCAGCGCAAGGCGTTGCTTGCGCGCAAGCTTGTCGTCTGCGTCAAAGCGTCGGCTCAGGGCTCGTTCGATGTCTGCTGGTTGGGTGTGCTGCCCTTCGATGAGATTGGTGTAGAAGCTGTTCATCGCGCGCAACAGCGGACGGAGTGTCTCGGCCAGGGCTCCTGCGCCCGCGCCCAACCCATGCGCCTCTGCGATGATGGCACTGGCGCTCTCGAGCAACCGCGGAAGCGCACGTTCTCCTGGCACCAGGGGTTGAAAGGAAGCTGTGGACAAATGGGCCATCACGGCCACAGTATGGCCACTTCAATGGACAGTTCAATGGACACTATTTTTATAAAATAAAACCATAAATATTATATACTTGCATGGATCCTGGGTCTTTATATAGGACAGTTCTTCTTGGGATGCCCCCACTCGCCTCGCGCGCCGGAGCGCTCGGCGGTCTCCCCCCTACCAGTCACTTCGCTCTGGTGGGGGAGACGGCGGCACGAGGCACCTTACTTCTTGCGCCTTCGTAACGCCGCGCTCGCGACACTGGCTGTAGCGAGCAATCCTACAAAGTTGCAGCTTAGGTCCGCCCTTCCTCCGATCACCGAACACCCGGCCTTGCTCGGCCCCGCGGGAGTTTCCATCGTTACAGCTTTCATCAAAGGCGGGTACATGGCGCACATGCCCGAGATGTCATCCGGATCGAGTACTCGCAGGTTGCCCTTGCCGGCTTCGTACATGATGTACATGGTCGCACTGGGCGAGCGGGCGTGGTCTAGGCCAAAAAAATGCCCTGTTTCGTGCAGAATAATGGACGGCAAGTCTGCGCCGTCGGTGATGGCGCCGTTGGTGATGTTGCCCCCGGTTCCATTCACTTCCACATCAGCGCCGTAGATCCGCCCGGTATGCCAATCGTAAGATACGGTGGTGAGGGCAAGCGCGCTGCCTGGAACGGTCGCAAGCCAGGTGTCGTCGCGGAATAGGAACACGTTGGCGTTACTCGCATCATTCACGTAACCGATCGTGTTGATCGTCGTTTGCCCAACGTTCATCGTACTGAGGCCCGGGTGTTTCCCTCCGCCACAGTCGACCCCCGTCCAGGTGTCGAAAGCCTTTTCAATCACGGCCTCGAAGCTTGCAGAAGTGATCTTGTTCTTGGCCGAGCCGTCGGATTGAACCGAAAATGGTATGGCGTCCGTCTGCCAATACAGAAGTTTTCCCCCCTGGCGGCAGCCGTCGGCATCTACTGTGCAGACTTCACCGCGCGCTGGGTCGCAAGAGTTGCTGCGGCAAAAAGCGTGTGCAGTGCTGCTTCCGAGCAAAGAACAGAGCGCTCCCGCTACTACGAACCAGCCGGTGGGGGCGCGCCTCATTGGGCTACCACCTGTTGAATGAGCATCCTGGCACGTCCGAGTTCCTTGCCTGCCAGTAGATGCACGGCGGGTTCGAGTTTGCCCACGAGCTCGGGTGTGTGGGGGCTAGCAAAAACGCGCCAAGCGTCTTTGGCCTCTAGGCGCAGAGGGTAGTGACCTTGCGCCATGGCGGTGATCCGCTCGAAGCTGCCATCGCTCATCAGGAACAGCATCGAGCGTTGCCCGAGCTCGAGAGATGCTTCACCGAAAACCAGTGCTGCCATGCCTCCGACGGTGCCGCCGAGAGTCCTCACCAAGAGCTCGCCCTGTGCGGGGGCATTTTTGGCAACGACCTCTTCAACGAGCACGCGCGTGTCGGTCACGATGCGCCGCCGTCCGCCGATAACCTCCCAGTGGGACGCGGCTTCAAGCGCGCTCCCTATCACCACTCGTTGGCTCAGCTGCGTCAGCTCTTTCAACGGCACACCCCGAAAGAGCGTCGCGTGGGCGGGGCTGGAGAGCAGGGACTCCGCCGCGGCAGTACACACGCCTGCGAGTAAGGCTCGGCGACCGAACGGCGGGTTGCAGATAGGGCTTGTCATGCGCCCAGAAGCGGCACCTTGTTCCCTCAAATTAAGGGCGTAGCAACGGTGGCTGCGGTCTTTTGAGACGCCGTCGATGTACCCATCCACGCGCCCGGAATTCCCGCCTATTCTCGCTATTCCGTGAGGTAGGTATAACTCCGGAGTGCTTCTTCGTAGTGTTGCAGCAGGGTGCGCATCTGCTCGCGGGTGAGACTGCCACGTGCGAGCGCCTTTTCCGCCTGATGGCGCACGGATTCCAGCATGGTTGCCGGATCGTACTCCACGTACTTCAGAACCTCAGAAACCGAATCACCCTTCACCACGTGGCTGATTTGAAAGCCATCGTCGGTGAGGCGCACGAAGGCGGCGTTGGTGTCCCCGAACAGGTTGTGCAAATCCCCCAATATTTCCTGATACGCGCCGTTCAAGAACATGCCGAGGTAATAGGGCTCGTTCGGCTTGAGTGTGTGCACTCGGAGTGAGTTTTTCACGTCTTCGATGTCGATGAAGCGGTCGATCATGCCGTCGCTATCGCAGGTGAGATCGGCGAGCGTGGCATTAATTTCAGGCTCTTCATCCAAGCGATGGATGGGCATGATGGGGAAGAGTTGATCGATCGCCCAGATGTCGGGAGCGGACTGAAAGATCGAGAAATTGCAGTAGTAGATTGCCGAAAGCATGCTCTCAAGGTGGGAAAGCTCTTCGGGCACCTCTTTGATGCGGCGCAGGGTGTCCCGAATTTTTTCGCAGCAGCTCCAGAAGAGGCGTTCGGCCTCCGCACGTTCGCGCAGCCCCAAGTAGCCATACTTGAATAGGCTCTGTGCCTCTTCCTTGGCCTGGCTTGCGTCGTGGTAGCTCTCCTGAAGGTTCTTCGGCTGCACCCCGTTGTGCGTTTCGTAGAGCTCACGCAACAAACGGTGAGAACCGGCGGGCGGCTCAGTCGGCGTTCCGGCGTTGATCGTATTGGCGCCCACCACTTCAAATACTAAGACGGAGTGGTGAGCGGCAATGGCCCGGCCACTTTCGCTCACCAGCGTTGGCACCTGTAGGTTGGCCTTGGAGCAAGAGGCCTGCACATGAGCTACAACATCCGCCGCGTATTCTTCGAGCGTGTAGTTGCGGGACGCGTGAAAATCCGTCTTCGAGCCGTCGTAATCGATGGCGAGGCCGCCGCCGACGTCCAAGTAACCCATTTGGCAGCCCATTTTAGCGAGCTCCACATAGATGTTCGAGGCTTCCTGGAGTGCGTTCTTGATGGGAATAATGCTCGAAATTTGGCTGCCGATGTGGAAGTGAAGCAGCTGCAGGCAATCCAGCATGCCCTTCTCGGCCAGCCTGTCGACGAGCTTCACTATCTCAACCGTGCTGAGGCCGAATTTCGCGCGATCACCCGTGGAGCTTCCCCAACGCCCCACGCCCTTGGTGGTGAGCTTGGCGCGCACACCGAGGAGCGGCCTGATGCCGAGCTTCTCAGAGGCTTGCAGGATTGTTTCCACCTCTTCAATACGCTCCAAAACCACAATCACGGTTTTGTCGAAACGCTGCGCCAGAAGCGCTGTCTCCATGTATTTCAGGTCTTTGTAACCGTTGCAGATGATGAGCCCGCCGTGATCTTTCATGGCGGCCAACGCGATCAAAAGCTCAGGCTTTGAGCCAGCTTCCAGGCCAAATTTCCAAGGCTGCCCAAATTCGACGATCTCGTCGACGAGGTGCCGTTGCTGGTTCACTTTAACCGGATACACACCGCGATAGATACCAGCATACTCGTATTCGGTGATGGCCTGAGAAAACGCCGTGTTGATGCGACGAATGCGGTCCTGGATGATGTCTGAAAAACGGATCAAGAGCGGCAAGTCGAGTCCGCGCGCCGTCAGTTGTTCGACTAGCTCATGCAGATCCACCGAACGCTGGGTGGTGGGATCCGGCGTTACTTCCACGCGGCCATCGGCGTTGACGGAGAAGTAATGCGTGCCCCAGCCCGCGATCTGATAAAGCGCCGCGCTTTGTTCTCGAGTCCAGCGCTTGTCGTTCAACTGAGCTTCTCCCACAGCTAATTTCTCCACGTTTCTGCAGGCCCAAGAATCACAAACCAGGCCGCTCTAGCAAGTTAAAAGGAGCCTGCGGCCCGTCAGCTCGGCCAAAATACCGTTGGCAGAGCGGCTCGGTGCCACAAAGACCCGATGTCCATCAGGTACGCGACCGTGATGTGCACGAGGAACCCGGCGTAAATACTCCGCGTGCGCATCGAGAGTGATCCCAAAACGATACCGGCCACGATGGCCCCATGAGCCTCAAGATACGGCTTTCCGTAGTGGATCATGCAGTAAGGCACCGCCATGACGAAAATGGCGCTGGAGCCGAGCGAGCGACGCAGGGCGCCCAACATCCAGCCCCGGAAGAAGAGCTCAAGGGCAAAGAACTGCAACCCGTAGATGCCTTCCCAGAGCAGGAGATCGAACCAGCTGCGCGAGCTTAGCTTGTAGAACGGGTAGTACGTTCCGAAATCTGGCTGGTGAGCCACGGCCCACATAGCGGGAAGCACCACCGCGAGGCAGAGCCCGTAAATCCAGAGGTGTGAAAAGAAACCGCGGCCGCGAAGCCCCATGTCAAGGAGGCTGTCCTTTGGGAATAGCACCTTCCAGAGCGCAAACGGTACGAATACATAGCCGATCACGCGTGCACCCACCCACCAGCAGTAACCGTAGAAATCGCCCCACTTGGCCAGGTTGATGTACTGTGGATATTTCACCTGCAGCTCGGTGAGCCAGGGACGAAAGATCGACTCAAACAACGTACGGCCGCCGTAATACTCTTGGAGCGTGAGGATGGCAGCTACGAGGCCCAGTGCCACGGCGGGGCGAAAGTCAGTTCCACCGGAGCGGCTGAGCGCTAACCGGTGCTCGGTGGCCTCCTGATCCAGAGCCTTCCACGTTTTACGGAAAAACAGGTAAATTCCTGGAGCCAGAAGCGCCAAGATGGGCAACGGCATCAGGGCCTTGAAGGGCGTATAGCCGAGCAACGCGTCCAGCCAGGAAACCCCCTTGAACGTTGACAGAGGGAATTGCAGTTGTTCCGCGATCTGTGCCGGTGTCGGGTTCACGCCTTTGACGCTCCGTTATTCGCCACGGGCTAGGCGGGCCCCACGTCGTAGGCGAGAAAGCGAGAGGTTGGATCCGAGCACCGCCATCACTTCGAACAGTGCAGGGCTCGCGCTTCGGCCGGTGAGTGCAACGCGTGCGGCTTGGGCCACGTCTTTCATCTCCAAGCCGTGCTGCTCAAGCCAACCGTGGAAACAAGCGTCGAGGGGCTGTGCGCGCCAATCCGTAACCGTTTCAAGCACATCCGCCAAGCTCTCCAGATGTGGAGCCGCCGCCGGGATGAGGAACTTCTCACGCGCCTTCAGATCAAATTCTGGGGGCTCACGGAAGTAGTAGTCAACCGCGTCAGCGGCCTCCAACAGGGTTCGTGCGCGAGGCCTAATGGTCTCTATCGCACCTGTGAGTTGTTCGGGTCGATGCACCGTCAAGCCGCGCGCCCCAAGGAGCGGAGCAAGCAGCGACGCATATTCTGCACCCGGCATGAGCGCTTCGGTTTTCAAATGTTCAAAAGAAGTGGCCAAGAATTTCTTGTCGTCGAAGCGGCCGTCGCTTTTGTTCACGTGCTCCCAATCGAACAGGCTTTGAAGTTCAGTGGGCGAAAAGATCTCGCGGTCGCCATGGGACCAACCAAATCGCGCCAGATAATTCAATACGCTTGCGGGCGGGTAGCCGCGGTCTCGGTAATCTTGAACACCCACGGCACCATGGCGTTTACTGAGTTTTTCGCCTTTTGCGTTCAGAATCATCGGCAGGTGGGCAAACTCAGGTTCGGTGTAACCGAGTGCTCGATAGAGCAGGATTTGGAGGGGGGTGTTGCCAATGTGATCTCGTCCGCGCGTCACAAGGTCAATGCCCATCCCATGGTCGTCCACGACGCAGGCAAGGTTGTACAAAGGGAAGCCATCGGATCGCATCAGCACGAAATCTTGCTGCTCTTTATTGGGGGTGCTGATGTGCCCAAAGACCTTGTCTACGAAGTCTGTGGAGCCCTCTTTCGGGGTCTTGAAGCGCACCACGTGGGGCAAATCAGGCTGATCGTGCCGCTCTCGACAGGTGCCTGGGTATACGAATTGGGCTTTCGGGTTTTGCGCCTTCAGCTCCTGGCGCGCTTTGTCCAGCTCTTCCTTGGTGCAAAAGCAACGAAACGCCTTTTTTTCGGCGATCAAGCGTTCCACCGCAGCTTTGTACAGATCTCGCCGTTCGCTCTGAAAGTAGGGCCCGTGAGCGCCCCCGACCTCTGGACCCTCGTCCCAATCAAGCCCCAGCCAGCGCAATGAATCTAAGATGGCGCGCACACTTTCAATGCTGCTCCGGTCTTGGTCCGTGTCTTCCACGCGGAGCACGAAAGTGCCGCCCATTTTTCTGGCCCATAGCCAGCTAAAGAGCGCGGTTCGAGCCAAGCCTAGGTGAAGGTACCCGCTCGGTGAGGGAGCAAAACGAACGCGGACGGTCATGCGCACGCGCGTTACCACGACGGGCAAGGGGTGTCATGAGGAGAGCCCAGCCCGTCGGCCCCGCCAAGAACACCTCTTCGCTCCACGGGGGATGAGAGTCCCGTGGAGATACTTGGCATGCGAAGTATCTCTGGCGGTGCAAAGGGCCTTGGGAGGCTTTTTGCCCCTGCTGAGAAGGCGCGCTTCCGCCATGGCCCCACCTTTTCGTAGAAGCAGTTGCGGGCGGGCCCCGGGGTTGCTAGGAAGGCCGGCCCTTCGAGGAACGGAAGGCTTGAGATCATGAAGAAAACACCGCTGGCCCAAGTCAAAGAACGATTCAAGAGCAAAACTGAGCTCGTTGCCGCCGTCGAGAAATTGAAGACGGACGAACTCTGGGTCGACGAACTCAACAGCGAGAAAGGCTTGAAGCGCGTCTCGAACGCCAAGCTGGTTCGGCTGCATGATCGTCTGAGCCAAGTCAAAAAAGAGTTTGGTACCCGCGCCAAGTTGGTTGCGGCCATCCTCGACCTTGAGAAACGCACGAAGGATGACGGCTATAAGGCGCGCTTGAACGGTTTTACCGTTCCCCACCTGCTCGACATCCACACCGCCGCCAAGCGTCGGGTCAAGCAAGCCTCCTAAAGGTCCTCCGCGCTAAGCGCTCCGAGCGGCCCGTCCGGTTCGCTCGTTTGCGTCGCGTTGAGTCGTCGCGCACGTGGTGAGTGCGCGATACCTGCACCCTACGCTGGGCTGTGTTCTCTTGCGTAATCGTTCGTGAAGCGAGCAGCTGCCTTCTGGCTCCGTTCAAGATCACTCGCGATCTTGCTTTCGAGCACTCCGCCCACGAGCATGATGCGTGCGGTGATCGTTGCTTCGAAGATGCGGCGGCAGCTCGTGTCCGAAATGGGTTCGAGGTGCAGGCTTCCACGAATGCTCACTTTGTCCGCCAGCGTGCTTGGCACCACCGTAAATTCGTAACGGCGTTTCACCTTATTGAACACTCCGCGCTCCTCGTAGCTCACGCTGTCGCCGACGAGCTTCTTTAAGGCTCCCGGCATCTCCCCGAGCGGAGGGGCGGCGACCAGAACGCGGCGAACTTCGTCCCCCACGGACTCTTGGGATTTTACTCGATATTCGGAGAAGCGTAGCCGCTCCAAGAACAGGCGGCGGTTGAAGGCGTCGTCCAGGAAAATCTCATCCCAGTAGCGGGCCTCTGAAAGGAGTAGGTCGTCTACGACTCGCAGGTCTGTCATGGGTTCAAGCGGGCGCTAGGGCCCGACGCTCCGTATTCCTGGCTAACTACCACGGCGCCGGTTTCTGGTCACCCTTGCCGACGCGGCTCAGGGGGGCGACTATTCGCACGCATGCAACCGGACGCCGCGCATCCCCCCACCGGTGAGCCGCTCGTCCGTCGCACCCCTAGTTGGCTAAAAGCAGCTGGCATCATTTTTCGAAAGGATCTCGCCATTGAGATCAAGACGGGGGAGGTCGTAACGACGAGTACCTTTTTCGCAGCACTCGTGGTCGTGATGGCGTCCCTGGCGTTTTATGGCGGCCCAGTTACTCGTCGCCTTGTAGGCTCGGGCGTTATCTGGATTTCGGTAGCCTTTGCAGCCGTCCTTGCTTTGGGTCGGGGGTGGCAGCGGGAACGCCAGGAGCGCGCGTTGGATGGCCTTTTGGTTACGCCGATTCCGCGCAGTGCAATTTTCGCTGGCAAGGCGCTCGGGGTGTGCACCTTTCTCTTCATGGTGGAGCTCGTGGTTATCCCCTTGGCTGCGCTATTTTTGGCGCTTGATTTGGGGGAAGTTGGGGCAGGGCTCGTGGTGGTGGCGCTGGTGGCTACTCCTGGTATCGCCGCTGCAGGTACACTCTTTGGAGCCATGACGGTGCGGACTCAGGCGCGAGACTTGATCTTGGCGATTGTTCTCTTTCCTCTGCTTTCGCCCACCTTGCTCTCCGCCGTCACGACCTCTCGGGAGCTCTTTAATGGCGTGTCGCTCAGCGAGCTTCTGGACTACCTGAAGTTCATGGTGGTCTTCGACGTGGTATTTATTGCGGGTGGGCTTTCTTTGTTTGGCACACTCGTGGAGCGTTAAAGTTCCGCGAGATATTGAACCACACGGGTGGCCAATGATGGGCCCTGTTCGGGCTCCGTGAGTGCTTGCCGGGCCGCGCTGCCCGTAACCCACAGGCCTCGCCTTTCGTGCGCCGGGGCATCTGCGGCTGGGGGCGGTAACAGTTCGTAGCCTTCTCCGGAAAAGCGCACCTCACAGCCGGCCTGAACGGCCAGATTGAGGGTGCTCGGTCGCGGCCCGTCGATGACAATCGCTTCGCCGCGCCAGGTTGGGCTTCCGTCGTTGAAGCTCGCCCCCGTAACCCTAGCGGAGCCTTTTGCTGAAAGGAGTGCGGCTGAACTAGCATGCGTGATCTGGAGCTTGTCCCCGCTGAGCTGTTCAAAGGCCTTTCCCAGCTCTTGGGCGTCGACCAAAAGTACTCGAGGACCTACCGAAATCCCTGAGCGCCAGAGTGCGAGAGCCGCGCGCGCGGAAAAAATACCCGGCAAATCATTGTTGCCAAACAACACGGTGCGGTCTTGGCTGCCGGTCGCCAGAACGAGTGCGCGCGTGCTCACGAGTGTGGCTCCGCGTTCGTTCGCGGCTAGAACCGTGGGCAGCCCCCCAGCGCCAGCGTTTTCGAACAACCCCACCACAGTGGTGGCAGGTTGCAATGAGCAACCTAGGGCTCGTGCCTCAGCCACGGCGGCTTGTGCCTCGCTGGGTGCAAAAAGTCCCCAATTTCCACCCAGGTGAGGCTGATCATCGAACAGCGTTATCCCTGTTACGCCCGCCGACGCGAGCTGGCGAGCTAGTGTTAGCCCGGAGCGGCCTCCGCCAATTACCACCACATTGGCTTCTTTTTGCACCGCAGGCAAAGTGTTCGCCACTTCATCTGGAAGCTGCCCGAGGCCCGCCACCCGGCGAGCGAATGATTGCACTACGTCTGAGATGATCGGTACCCCGGCAAAGAGCTGGTGGTGGTCGATACCTTTTGGAAACAGAAAATCGGCGGCGCGTAGCAAATCCGTCCCACGGCTGCCCAACACGTTTTGTGTCTCAATCTGCTCGCCGCCTACCGCCCGCTTCATGCAGGTCATGACATTCGGTATGCCGTCTACGCGCGCGAGGCATCCGTCGCAGGCGCCCGAAAGGCAATATGGCCCTCGTGGGCGGTGCAGCTTGGGGCTGCGGGCGAGCGCCCAATGGTCAGCCGCGATGAGCGCAAAGGCCAGAGGCTCCCCTGCTTCGGCAACCAGCTTTTCGCCGTCATGCCAAATCTCAACGGGCTTTTTGGGTGGGGAGAGGCGTCGGACCATCTGAAGAAGTTGCCCGAGCTTAAGGCGTCACTCGCTTTCGGGAAGTAAAAAACACCCAAGGCTTCGACGAAGTGTGTACGATACCCGCGGCTTTCGTATGAAAGTGGCGTTCTACGGCGGAAGTTTCAACCCACCCCACGTGTCTCACGTGTTGGCCGTAAGCTACGCCTTGTCGGTGGGTTGGGCCGAGAAGGTGCTCGTGGTGCCCGTGTTTGAGCATGCCTTCGCCAAGCGCTTGGCGAGCTTCGAGCATCGCTTTCGGATGGTAGAGCTGTGCATGGGGTGGATCCCTGGGGTCACCGTCTCCCGCGTGGAAGCGAGCTTACCCGCTCCGAGCCGTACGCTCGCAACGCTTGAGTACCTCACGCAGAAGGAGCCAGATTCCCAATTTTCTCTGCTTGTTGGGGCAGATCAGTTGCCGGATTTTGAGAAATGGTACGGCGCTTCGCGTCTCCGGGAGCTCGCGCCACTCAACATTTTGGGCCGCGTAGGTGTCGCGGGACCAGGTGCGCCAGCACCCGTATTGCCGGGAGTTTCTTCCACGCGCGTTCGTGAGCTCTTGCTTGCCCGAGAAGATCCAAGCGCGAAACGCGAGCTTGAAGCAACCGTTCCCGCCAATGTGCTCGCGTACATCGACGCCGAGGGCCTCTACCGCGATGAATAAGTTGGCCGATCTGCGAACGCAGACGTCGTTGTTCTGCGGCGCTTTGGCGCTCGCCATTGCCGTATCGATTCTCCTGCGAGGTCGCCCGAGACGCGCCCAGATCCTGTTTGCCGCCTTCGCTGCGGACATCGGGCTCTGGTACCTCGCGCAGTGGCTCTATCATTTCGTACGTGCGGATGTGTGGGTGCGCTTCACCATCCTCCTGGTGGTCTTGCTTCCCCAGTTCGCGTTGCACTTGTTCGACGCGGTTGTGCCCAGAAAGCCGGGCCCTTCCAAGCTGCTGCGCGTGGCGGGGATTTTGATGCTTCCCTTGCTTGTTCTGGTGGCCTTGCCCCGCCAAACGGCGCTTGAGCGGGATGTGATCTTCCTCTACGTGTTTGGGCTCCTTGCGGCTGGTTTGTGGTCGTTGGCCCAGCGCGGGGAACACAGCGGTTCACGGGCTATCCAGCGCCGCGTTCGTGTGCTCGTGTCGATTGGTGCTTTGGCTGCTGCGTTCAGCCTTGCAGATTTTCTGTGGTTCATCGGCGCACCATTGCCGCCGGTGGGTGCTGTGCTCAGCGTGGTCTTCCTGTTCATGTTGTCCGAGTCGCTCATCCGGCAGCGGCTATTGGATCTCTTTGATGTGCTGGTACAGCTTCTGGTATCCACGGCGCTCGCCTTCGGGATGGCGGGCGTGTTCTACGTGTTTGTGGTCCTCTATGGCGGGTTCGAAACCATGTATCTTGGCGCCACACTTGCGGCGATCGTGATCTTGGTGTTGGTGGAGCCGCTCCGTACCAAGCTGGAAAAATATGTTCACTTAGTGTTCTTCCGCGAACGTGTGGCGCTAGAGCGCGCTCTCGATCTTGCCAAATCCCAGCTTTCCCACGTGCTCGAAGTCCAGAAGATGCAAGCCGTGGTGATGGCGGCATTGGAGGAATCGAGTCGTGTTACCGGGGCAGCGATCTACTTTCGCGATCCGTTGGGTCCAGACTTCTATTTGGGATCATTTTTAGGGCCAGCCGCACCTGAGCGGATAGATGCAGCAGCGGCACGGCCCCTGCTCGAACGGCTCGGTAAGAGCGCCTCGGTGGTGCTACAACAGCTGGAGTTCGAAGCGTTGGAGCGGCGCCGAGCGGGCTGGACAGGAGAGGGTGAGGCTGACGAGCGTATTCTGGCAGCCGCCAAGATCTTGGGCCCTTACTCATCGGGCGTGTGCCTCAGCATCCACGGAGAAGATAGCCAGCTGCTCGGTTTTTTGCTGGTGGCTGATGATCGCGTGCGCGACGCACTTTCCGACGACGAAGTGGCGCTGCTGGAGTCGTTTGCCCTGCAAATCGGTGTGGTGGTGGAAAACTCCCGGCAATATCGCCGCATGCATCAGCGGGATCGTCTGGCCGCGCTCGGGCAAATGGCAGCGGGGCTCGCCCACGAGGTCAAAAATCCGCTTGGTGCTATCAAAGGAGCGGCTCAGCTCCTAAACGAAACCTTGACTGCCTCGCATGTTGTCTCGGCGGACAAGGAGTTTGTCGACATCATCTTGCAAGAGGTAGATCGGCTCGATCGCGTGGTAGGCTCGGTCTTGAGCTATGCGCGTCCGCGGAAAAGCGATTTCCAACCGCTCGATGTGAACGAGGTTGTGGAAAATGCGCTCAGAATCGCCATGTCTGACCCAGCCCACAGCTGCAAGCTGGAGGTCCAGCTGGGTGAAAACCTGCCGTTGGTCCCAGGGGACGCCGAGCAGTTGCGGCAGGTGATGCTCAACCTGGTCAAGAATGCCACCCAGGCGGTGGACCAGACGGGTGCGGTGGTGGTCTCGACGCGGGTCATTGAGGACACCACCCAAGATAGAGCTGGCAAATGGCTTGAGATCGCCGTTTCTGATACCGGCAAAGGCATGACCAAGGAGATCCGACAAAGCCTATTTGTGCCGTTTTTTACCACGAAACCAAAAGGTACCGGCCTTGGCTTGGCTATCAGTCAACGCATTGTCGAAGAAATGGGTGGGCGCATCGATGTCAAATCCCAGCCCGGTCAGGGCAGCACCTTCTCGATCACGCTTCCGATTTCAAGCGTCATCGAAACGTCAAGCAACCCCCGCGCGGCGCTGCGCCCTGGTCTCGGTGCCGCCACGGGCTCGGCTATTTCTTGACCGTTTTTGCAACAAAGCCGTATCCTCGGCGCTGTGGTGGAGCTACACAAACTGCTTCTACCCGTAGCTTCGCATGCCCCAGTCATCTGCATTTTCGGCGAAAATTTCAGAACGTCAGGTTCTTGTCCTGCGTTTCATCTCAGGAAAATACGAGGGTGGAGAGTTCCCGCTTGATGTGAACCAGGAGTTGCTGATCGGTCGCGCTACTGACGCCGATCTGGTCTTAGTGGAAGAGCTCGTCTCACGTCACCACGCGACGCTTACGCGACGTGGTTCGAGCGTGCGGGTTTCTGACCTCGGATCCACTAATGGCACGTTTGTCAACGGGGAGCGGGTACGGCGTGCGGAGCTCACCATTGGAGATCGGTTGCTGATTGGCACCAGTATTCTCAAGCTGATCGCACCGGATCGTGCCAGTATTTCTCCCGCTTCTGCTGTAAGAAGCCTCAAGGACATTGAATCGGAGCCATCTGCCCAAAGTGGCCCGAGGATGCGGGGCGATCTTGCCGAGATCCCAGTCACCGATCTGGTTCAGCTACTTGCGAATGGGAAGAAATCTGGCGTGTTGGTGCTACGGGCACCCGCAGGTGCCGGGAAGATAGTCCTTCAGCACGGCCAGATCGTGAGGGCTGAATTGTTGAGGCTGCCACGGCTGCCGCCGGAAAAGGCCCTCTATCGGCTTATGGGTTTGGCCAAAGGGCAATTTGAGCTCGAAGCGGCCGAAGAAGGCATAGGGGCCACGCCGCTCGGCGGCTCCACCGAACACCTTGTCATCGAGTCGATGCGCCATTTCGATGAGGTGCGCCGCTTAGCGGAAGAGTTGCCTCGCATGAGCAGTCGGTTTTCGATGCCGACTCCCCTGCTTGTCCCGCTTGAGGCGCTGGACGATCTTTCTTTGGCCCTGATGCAGGACGCTTTAAACGCCGAGAGCTTCCGAGCCTTGCTCGATTCACGCCCTGAGAACGATCTGGAAGTGATGAAGGGCATTTCTAAGTTGCTTCAGGACGGCTACTTAGTCGAACGCCACAGCTGAGTCGTTCGTGATCAACGCTGCCATACATTTCGGAAGCCGCTAGCGCGGCCGCCGTTTTCCTCCGGTGAGCAGCTTGTGGGCGCCCTAAAAGTTGAAGGGCCCGAACCCGACCAAATTGGAGATCTGCACCGAAGCATCCAGTACACCGACGTACAGTCTGTAATCGGCTAGCAGCGAACCCGATGTAACCTCAAGTGGTTCGCCGCTCGTACCCCGCAGCACTTCGGGTTGACCAAACTGATCCAAGATGGGGGCGCCTTGACCATCGCGCTTCACTTGATACGTGAGAAGTAGCAGCTGGTTGGCTCGATCGAGCATGCGTGAGGCCACTCCTTTGTCGACCACTTTGCCATCGATTTCATCAGGTCCGTACTTGCGTGCGATATACGTGAGGCCACTTTCCGGGTTGGTGAAGCGGATCTGTTGATCCGCCGGGATGTTAAACTCACCGAGATACCCATCGATCCAGATGCGCATCTTGTTAGCTAGCGTTAGATCTGTGTCCAAGCGCGAGAACAAGTGCGTGTAGATCAGCGTGGAAATCTGCTGCTGGTAACCCACGTTGGGATAAACGAGCCCCGTGCCCGTAGGGCGCTTGGGAGCGGTGCCCGAAAGCTCCGTCATCTTCAGTTCCGGGTGCTGATCGGCCAGGTTGATGGTTACGTAGGGAGCGATGGTGTCCCAATCGCTGGAGAGCAAGCCACCGATTAAGCGATCGACGGCTTCGGGCATGTCCGTACGGAAACTCACGCTGAGGCCGCGACCATCGAGGTAATTTTGGTTCGAGTTGGTCTGGAAAACGGCACGACCGTCGGTGAGGGCGCGGCCAGCCTCGCTCTTTTCCACCGAAAAACCGACCCAATTCAGCCAGTTCTGATACTCCCAGGAGCCACCGCCGCCAGGGCCGTCGTTGAACGACGGACTGATATAGCGACCGGAAGAGGCATCCAAGATGAAGGTGGCTTGGGCTTCTGATGCGCCGGGAAGGTAGATGTCTTTCAGTGAACCAAGGAACACATCACCATATGCGGATTTCTGCGTGACCCTGGTGTATCCACCGATTTCCGGCATCAGGAGGGCGCGCGTGATGTTATCGAACATCTCACGCTCAGCGATGATGTAGGGGCGCCACCAATCATCGGAGCCCGCAATTGCCTGGTAGTCGGCATCGCCGAAAGATCGGAAGTATGCGTTGTTGTTCGCGATGCCCCAGTGGTAGGAGCGCAGGCGTTCGTAGAAATCATTGATGGTGCGCGAGGGAATGCCCGGGTAGTACCAATCGCGGTTGCCGCGGCGGAAGTAGCGGAACGGATAGCTGTAGTCGAACTTTCGGATCGTCTCCATCGTTACCTCGTAGACATCCGCTCCGGCGTCGCTCGGGTTGGTGTGGAGGTAGGAGTTGCTGGTGGTGCCCCAGCGATACGGCCAGCGAATTGCCCCGGGAGCTGTCTTCGCGTCGGTGCGTACGTTTAGCTTCGTCGCCAGATAGTCGTTGCCTGCGGAGAAACCATCCCGCATGTCGTCCCAGGTTGCGTGATCTCGCGGAGCCGGGGCGCACACTTTCCCGTGCACGATACGCCACTCAGCGTGAGCTTTTTCCTCTGCCGTCGCGTCGCGGCAGCGGCTGGGGTCGAACAGCTTCATGCGCCGAGCCGCCTCGGTATAGTGCATGGGTTGCACGCCGCTCGTAAGCGCACTCTCCCAGTTGGCGAGCGCGTAGTCCGTCAGGTGGCTCCAGTTGCGCACAGCAAAGGTTTTCTGGTCAGCCAGTGGCAAGCCATCCGGGGCATCTCCGTCGAACGTCTGCACGACGCGGCCGTACAGGACATTCATGGTGTGTTCGTCGAACTGACCCAAACCAACGCTCTCGAAGAAGCGCTCGTTTTGGTACTCCATGGTGGAGGTGTTGCCGAAGTAGTTGATTCCTGGTCGGGATTCTTCAGCCTGCCCGAGCTCGTCCGCATTTTCAGGGTCGAGGTAGCGGGGACCCATGCAGGAGTCCTTCTTCGGGTCCATCACGTCACCGGTGCGTGGGTTGCCCTCGCACGAGGCCGTTGCCTTGCCTTCACCCGTGCGCAGCTGCCAGTACTGGGGATTGAAGTTCGTTGAGTCATAGGACGAGGCGAACTCGTGCAACATGCCGAGGGAGTGCCCCACCTCGTGCAGGGCGATGCCTTTGTAGCTGTCCTTCCACAGGTCGTTGTAGATGGCTTCGGCTCTTCGCTTAGAAAGGGCGGTGGGGTTGCCGCTGTCCCCGGGGAATTGCGCGCTGAGCTTCGCGTCGCTGTACTTTTCTTTGAAGAAGCGAGCCACGCCGGTGACATCCGCGTTGCCCACGGTGCCGATAAATGGCTCAAAATAGCAGAGACCTCGCTTTTCTGCCCCGGCGAGGATGTTATCCTGGAGTGCTCTTACACGGCCCTGTTCCAGCCCTCGCAGCGGAGATGCGAGCTCCAGCACGTCTTCGTTGGTGTGCGTCATCGAAATGGAATCGACGAGCCAATTCTTGTCCACAATTTGCGCTTCAGCTTGCGAACCACGCAGCTTATTGGCGATCGCGTCGAACTGAAGCGTCTGCGAGGTTACGGTGGGAGCCACTTTGGTGGCGTGGAGCATCTTGAAATAGTTCGGAAGGTTGTCCTTCAGAGTCCCGACAGCATGGGGATGGAGCTGCTTGGCGGCGTTCGCGGCATCTACCGAACCCACCATCTGAGCGAGCTCTTCCTTCGTGTACGTTTTGGGGGTACGGCCGCCTTGCAGCTGTTTTTGGTAGCGGTAGGCGGGGGTGCCGTTGGTAATGTCGCTCACGCTCAGCTCACCATTGGCAACCATGATGTTGTCGCGCGTGAAGGCCGCGGCGAACGTGGCAGAGCGTCCCATCGTGGTGGCTGCAGCACCAATAATTTCCCCGGTGAGAGGGTCAGCGTTCCAATTCGCAATGCCTCCCCACGGAGCTCGCGAAGAGTAGGGCCAATAAAACAAGAAATTGTGTCGTAGGTCACCCACTCGGGCGCTGTAGCCAGGCTCGCCGCACAGCTTGTTGTCGTAAGTGCGCACCGGGTTGTGGCAAGTGACCAACACATCTTCGGCGTCGGCCTTGACCTTCTCAATACCCCAGCCGCCAAAGCTCACCATGTCGATAGCCCCGGGTTCGAAATACTTGGCATGGCACGTAGCTCGATCCCCTGAATTGGTTCGCCTGCATTCTATCTCGCGCGCTTTGGCTACGGACTGCCGCAATACTTGGTTCCACGTATTGCCAATGTCTTCCGTTGGCCCGACGTTTAAGCGGTTGCCGGCGGAGTCGACGTCGTCGGTCAAGGCCGCCGGGGTTTCTTTGTTCATCCAGTAGCCAATCGGCTTCACGACTCGGTCGCGGTACGGGATGGTGCAGCGGTTCCGTGAACTGCATTGTGAACCTTCGGAGCCCGAATACCGGGTTGCCGTGCTTTCGCACTGGTCGTCCGTGCCGTTGTTGTTCGCGTCACCGCGGGCGGTGTAGCTACAGGGCACGCTGCATTCGCGCGAACTCAAGCAGACAGAGCCACCCCCGCCACAATCGGCATCGGCACTGCAGGTGCCGCGCGTTTGGTGGCTCTTCTGCCAGATATTGTGCACATGCATGAAGCGGCGCATGCTGGCGTCAGTAAAGCCGTATTGCGGATCCCACTGCACTCGGGGAGCGGTGACGATTCCCACTGAGTCGCTCGCCCCAATGCCGCCCGGATTGGCTACCACCTCGAGCGAAGCACGCGTATTTTCAAAGGGCTCAAAATCATTGTTGGGATCGACTTTATCCACGCGCAAGTAGGAACTACGCACGGTGGCTTCTTGGGGGTCACAATTGTTCGTTGCCGAGCCGGTAAATAGCCCCACCAGCATGCACACCGGGGCCTTGGTGCCGTCCGAGAAGCTCATTGAATCTGGCTTGATGACGAATTTGCTCGTGATATCGAAGTAGCCCGCGTTCGCGTCGAAGTGCGGCGCATCGGGGTGCCCGGGGTCATTCACGTAATAAGTGAGGGGCGTGACCTGGATTTCGCCGAACATGGAGCCAACGAACATGTCGTACCACTGCGGTGTCTCCACCAGATTGATCGACCAATCCACGCGGAAGTATTTCCGCTCATTCCAAAGACGATCGCTGCTATTTTCTTCAATAACGTTCAGCTCCTCGCCTGTACTTGAGTTGTACGAGCGCTGAATGTCGAAGTGCTTGAGAATTGGGTAAGCCGCTACGATGGCGCCACTTGGCCGCTGCCCGGGCAAACCCTTGTCGTCCGCACCGGGTGCTACCGAGTAGGCCTTGCGCGCGAACAACATGTTCTCGGTGATTTCCCAGCGGATGCGATCCACCCCGCTCCAAGAACCAATGCCCACGAGTGATTGGGCTTCGGTGCCGTCCACCACGAAGTTGCGCCAGTAGAACTCTGGATTGTCATTCGGATCGGTGACGCTTGCCACGAAGAAGTCTTTGGCTAACGCATCTGCTTCGACGCGGTTAATCGGGGCGCGTTCGCTAGCGCACGCACTAAGGGCCGCAAGCACGCATAAGGAGAGCGCCTGGCTCAAGCGTCTGATCCACAGTGACATATTCATGACTCCTCAGAAAACTACCGCCCCCCGGAGGCCGGCACGCACCAGCTTGAAGGACTGCGGGAGTATACACCCCGGAAAGAGCGCGGTTTCGGGATTCCCCTTGAGAACGTGGCGTTTCTCTTGGAAACCAGGTGTGCCGGTGGGTGCGTAAACTTCCGCTGACGCTGCTTGGAGGTGCCCCCAAAACCCTATCGAAGTCGAACTTGAACGGCTCGCCCGTGAGCCTCCAACCCCTCGGCCGTAGCCAATGCGGTGATTGCTGGCGCGTGGGCCGCAAGAGCAGCGGGGGAGTACTCAATGAGCGAGGTGCGCGATACGAAATCGTAGACGCCCAGAGGAGCCCCGAAACGTGCCGCCCCTCCCGTTGGCAGCACGTGGGATGGGCCGGCTACGTAGTCACCCGCGGCTTCTGGAGTCGCGTGACCCATGAAGATTGCTCCTGCGTGCCTTACTTGGACGGCCAAAGCGCGCGCGTCGGCGCACTGAAGGCTTACGTGCTCGACCGCAAGTAGATCAGCCACGCGAGCCAACTCGGTGCGATTAGAGACGAGAAAAGCCACTCCGTGAGCTGCGACGGACGCTTGCGCGATGTCGCGGCGGGGTAGTGCTTCGAGCGCGAGAGCAAGCTCGCTTTGGATTTGCTCAAGCAGCCCTGCGTCGGAACATACGAGTAGCGGGTAAGCGGCTTCATCGTGTTCGGCCTGCGACAACAGATCTGCCGCTACAACTTTGGGATCGGCCGTTTCGTCGGCGACGACGAGGATCTCGCTCGGCCCGGCGAGCCCGTCGATGGCGACATCGCCGAAAACTAGGCGTTTGGCGCAGGTAACATACAAATTCCCGGGGCCAACGATTTTGGCAACCCGTGGCACCGTCTGTGTGCCGTACGCGAGAGCAGCCACTGCTTGCGCACCTCCGGCGTTCAACAGCCCCGTTACACCAGACAGATAAGCCGCTGCACGCACTTCGGCTGAGGGGCTCGGGCAGGCCAAGATGATTTCCGGTACGCCGGCGACTTGAGCCACCACGGCCGTCATCAATACGCTGGAAGGGTAAGTTGCCTTGCCGCCGGGAGCGTAGACACCCACGCTCGCAAGCGGATTCACGCGGCTGGCCAAAAAGACGCCGTCTTCGGTGTACTCAAAACTGCCGAGCTTTTCAGCTTGGCGAAGGTGATAACCGCGAATGCGCTGGTGCGCGAGCTTGAGAGCTTCACGCACCTCGGGGCTGACTTGTTCGAGTGCCGCTTTGCCGCCATAGTCCCGTTCAAATAGCGGGTGAGCGTCGCGTTGCTCGAATTGCTTGACGTAGCTGGCGAGGGCTGGATCACCTTCGCGTCGAACGCTCGCGAGGATAGCACGCACGGTGCCTTCCACCGCGCCGAGATCTTGTTCACCGCGCAGTGCGAGGTCCCGAAGCTGGATCTCGAACTCCGGTTGGCCAGCTCGGAACACTCTGAGCTGAGTCATGTCCAGTGCCCGGCTTTGAAAGCGGCGGGATCGTACTCGCGTACCTTGGGACCGAGCGATTCTCGAAATACTTGCTCGTCGTCGATGTCGAGGTTGTCCTCGGCGAAGCCTTCAGCCACCTGCATGCCGACGGCCAAAATGCGGAGGAAAAGTGCAAAACTCGACGCGCACAAGTGAGCCTTCCACGGCTCGCTGCCGCTCATCGCCGTGTACACTGGGCAGTCACCCTCGGGATCCGGGAGCGACACATCGAGGAAGTAAGGATCACCCACGAGAGTGCTGTGCCCGATGATGATCCAACTTGGCCGCCAGCCGTTCGGCGCGGGATTGGGTCTCCGCTCTGCCTCAGAAATTAGCGCAAAGCCAACTTGCTCCCGCACGAGGTTTTGGGCTGACACCAAACGCACCCTTTCGGAGGGTGTTCGCGTTTCCACGTCGGTGGGATCGCACGCCAGTAGAAACTCTCGATACCTTCGAGGTATTGAGAGCTTGGCTTTGAGACCATCAACGAGCGCGGCGTCCGCCTTGCCAAAGGTGGCACGGACTCCTCGACGTGAGAAAGACTCTTTGAGCGCAGAGATCGATTCGGCAAGATCGCTATCCAAGTGCGCGACCCTTTCGGCCCAACCGGGCCTTAGACGGACAGTTTCTACAGGGATTCGGGGCTACCTCCGCCAGGCGAGCCGCGGGCCCACCGAGACGACGGAGACCCACGGTTCTAGTCATCAAAAATACAAAGGCAAGGTTTCAACCAGGCGACCCCTGGTGAGGGCCGAAAGCGAGCCAATTGGGGGCTTGCCCCCGCTGGGCTAGACGTCTCGCCTGGCTGGGCGGCGGTTGCGCCCTCCGGCGTGTTCCTCGGCGAGGGCGATGTATTCGGCCGGGCTGAGCCCCGTGGTCGGTGCCGCGCTGGGATCGCTCGGCTGCCCCAACGAGGCGTGGAGAGCGTGGTGACTCACCTGTTCGGCAAGCTCTTTTAGCTGGGCGTACTCGGGCTCCCGCTCCGGAAATTGTGCCAGCGCTGCTAGAAGCTTCGGCCCAAGCGTTAAGCGGGCGTGCCCACGGCGTGCCAACTCGGCGTAGCTACGCGCTAAGCTATCCGCATCGAACTGGTGATAGAGCATCATGTTCTGGGCCACGCGTAGCGCTCCCTCGCCATCTAGGCTCCCATCTTCCACAAGTACGTACGCTGCTTGTTGGTAGTTGTAGAAAGGAACCAGACGCGGCGCGTAAGCGTGGAAGTGGCTGGGCGGAGTTTGACGGTCTAGGTGGATGAGGATCCTCACGTGTTCATCGGAAACGTGGAGGGCTGCTGCGGCATGTAGCGCCGCCTTCAGTTGATCAGGAAAAACATGGCCGGCTACCAAGATCTCTGAGAGCGCAGTTCGTTCAATCCGCCCGGCAAGCACGTCGGCATAGAGGGAATACACGAAGGCATCCGCCTCGGCGTCGTCCCCACTCAGAATTTCCCGCACCAAAAGGCCACGCAGTTGATCGCGAACCTTTGCCTGAAGTAGCAGCGGCAGCTTGTAGCCTAGCTGTTCGTGAAGCGCTCGAAAACGCAATCGCAAAAGATTTGAGAGATTGGGCTTGAGGGAAAGTTCGGCGTGGCGCACGCCATCCAGGGCCAACTTCTCCTCAATTTTTCTGCGCAGTTGCCGTGGACTGCCGCTCACGATGTGGAGCTCTGCACCCAGGCGGTTGAGCTCACGGAGTAGAGCCGCGGCTCCAGGAATGGCTCGCTTGCGATCCGGCCGTTCAGTTGCAGTGCGCAGCAGCGCCCCCAAGCTGTCAAAATCCGTTCGAAGGTATGTTTTGTCGAGATCCCAGCGAGCGATAACTTGCGTAGGTGAATTCACGACGCCCAGGCAGTGCGCGTATCGGAAAGCGAAGATACCAAGTCTTTTTCGCCGGAACTTTTCGCCGCTTCAATCGCTTGATCGAGGTAACCAAAGGCCTCGCTCGCGCGTTGCCTGCCATGGGCAACTTGAGCTAAGGCGCCGAGCACGCGTGCGCGATCTTTGCCATTTGGCCCAGCAAGATCTAGGGCCTCCCGCAGCACACCTTCGGCGTCAGCGAGGCTGCCGGCACGAGCTAACGCCGCTCCCAGCTTGCGGCTGAAGATCAAAACCGCACGCAACGGGTCGTCGAGCTCCCCACGGCTGATTTCTTGGCGTGCGATTTCAAGGCCACGCCGCAGCGCCAGGATCTCGCTATCGAGCGCTCCGTTGGCCTGGGCACGCTCTGCAACCTGCTCCAAGAGCAGTAATGCTTGGAATGAATCCTGGCAAAAATAAGCATGCTGAGCGCGGGCTTCGAGCGGAGCGCCCACCTTTTCGCAAACGCGCAACGCCTTATCGTGGAGCTCCCTTCGAACAGCATGCGGGATCCCCGTGAGCACGATTTCGCGCAGTAACGGGTGCGATGCTGAGATCAGCCCGTTGGGGTTTTGGACGAAACCTTCTTGCACCAGCCGCTCCACTGTGGGGCCGGAATCGTGCAAGCTGGTAACTAGCTGCGGTATATCCTGAGGACGCACATCGTCGCCGAGTACCACGATGGCCTGCAATACGCGGCGAGCCATAGGCTCCAACGTGTCTAGGCGGCGCCCGACGAGGTCGCCCAAGCGCGGTGGGGCGTCAGTACCCCCGGAGGCCGCATAGCGCACCGCTTGTTCCAGATAGAGCGGCTGAAAATCGTGGGTTTCTGGGTCCGGCTGGGGCCGCTCTTGGGGCTTCAGGAAGCGCAGAATGGGCTCAGCTGTGGACTCGCTCAAGCCGGCGAGCACGTGGGCTGCGCTTCGAACGCCACCCCAGCGCGGATCGAACGCTGGAACGTGCGCACCCACCAGGAATACGTTGCCCATGGGCGGCGCGGCGATCATGTCCGTGAACGCGTTGCGGCTAGCTCCATCCATGCGATGCAAATCGTCAACCAGGATGGTGATGCTCTGAGTTTGTTGGCGAGTGAGCCCGAGCTCCAGAGCCCAACGCAGCGCTTCGGCTAGAGCATAACGGCGCTCAGCAGGCATTCGGCGATCGGGACTTTGCCCCTTTAAAGCAAATATTTCTGCGAGACCTCGCTTGGCCTCCGGGCTTGCACCATCGAAACGACCACTCTTCAATTCGACTTCGTCGATCGCCGACAGTTCAGTGATAGTCTTTCTGAGACTGTAATTGGCAACGTCCGCGAGATAGGGATCGGGCCGTGCTTCGATCACGCACTCTCCGCGAGCTCGGAGTGCGCGGGCGAACTCGCTCAAAACCCGCGTTTTACCGAAACCAGACTCCGCCACTAGGCGCGCTGCGAACAACGTGCCCGAAGCGCGGTTTCTCTGCTGCTCAAGCCAACTGAGAGCTTCCTCCCTCCCGACCAAAGGCAGAGGAAACTGAGGTGTTGCCGAAGGCGGGCCGCTCACGCTGGTTAGCCGACTGCCGCATTCTCCGCAAAATTTGGCGATAGGAACGGTCACGCGGCAGACCTGGCATTGCACTGTTCCAAGGCCTGGGGAGAGTGAGGCCGCCGCGGAGGTTTGGGTCAACGCGAGGGCTTCGCTGAGAGCCTCAGCGAACTCAGTGGCGTCCTGGTAGCGATCTTTGGCCGCTTTAGCCATGGCCCGCTTGACCACTGCGCACAGCGCGTCGGGGATGTCCCGCTCTGGCGCCACCTGCTGGGGGTCCGGAATTGGCATCGTCATGTGCATCATGACGACTTGGGTGGGGCTATCGGCCTCATACGGCAGCTGGCCGGTGAGGAGTTGAAAGAACATCACACCCACGGCGTACAGATCGCTACGCCCATCGATCACGTCGCCGCGGCCCTGTTCCGGGGCCATATAATCCGGGGTGCCGCACACGATGCCCGGGCTTGTGACGCTCGGGCCTGGGCGATCTGCTTTGAGCTTTGCTAGCCCAAAATCCACCACTTTTACAGAATCGCCACCGCGGCGTAACGGCTCTATGATAACGTTCTCAGGCTTGAGATCGCGATGCACGATGCCAAGCTCGTGCGCTTCAGCTAGCGCCGTAAGCACCTGCTTCAACACGTCCACAATACGACCGAAGGGCAGCGGCCCTTCATCGTAGGCCACACGCGCCAAATCTTTGCCGCGCAGAAATTCCATCACTAGGTACGGCTGGCCGTCATCGGTACGACCAAAGTCGAACACAGCCACGGAATTCGGGTGGTTGAGCTGGCTGGCTGCGCGTGCTTCTGTCATGAAGCGCACGGCTGAGTTCTCATCCGAAAGCAGATGCGGATGGATGATCTTTACGGCAACGGTGCGCCCGAGCACGCTCTGCTCGGCACGGTACACGCGCCCCATTCCGCCGACGCTAATGAGGTCTAGAATGTGATAACCACCAGGTAACGTCTTGCCGATGAACTTATCTTCATCGCTCACGCCCAGGGTACCGACTGGGAAGCCGCAGGCCGGGCAGTACTGATGGCTTCGCGCGCAGGCGGTGCCGCAGTGCGGGCAGGCGCGAAAATCAGCGGTGGATTGGGCCATAGGGGAGGGGATATCTAGGCAACCGGAGCGGTTTTGCCAACCGCCCAAAGGCTAGCTCACCCTCGGGCGGATTCGATAGGCATATTCAGGCCCGACTAACGCTCGCACCTACATTCTGCGCCGATGTGCCGCAACCCAAGGTGAGAGCCCTTCTGCTGCCGGCCGGGTAGGCTGGGCCACAGACTCCGCTTGGAAAAGTGCCGCAGCAATCGCCACTGCCACTTCACGCGCACGCTCAGCAATTGGGGCTTCATTGCACGTGAGCGCTGCTAGGTTTTCCTCGACGAACGAGGTGTAATATTCGCCGCGTTCAAAGCTCGGGTGCTGCAGCAGGCGCTCATGAAACTTGAGGTTGGTGGTAGGGCCCACAACGACGTAAGCCTTGAGGGCTGCGCGCATCCGGGCCAGCGCGACGGCGCGGGTCGGGGCCCAAACGCAGAGCTTCGACATGAGCGGATCGTACAGCTCACTGATGGTTGCACCTCCTGCGACCCCTGAATCATTCCGGACGCCTGGCCCCCCTGGCTCGCGCAGCTCTCGGATAAGCCCGGGGCTGGGGAGAAATCCGCGGTCAGGATCTTCGGCGTACACGCGGCACTCGATGGCGGCCCCACGCGCAACGATCGCCTCCTGATTAAAGCCGAGCGCTTCACCGTTCGCCACGCGCACCATTTCCCGCACCAGATCAAAACCCGTTACAAGCTCGGTGATTGGATGCTCGACTTGGAGGCGCGTATTCATCTCCAAGAAATAGAAGTTCTCCGCTTCATCCACCAAAAATTCAAATGTGCCTGCGGAGTAATAGCCCACGGCCTTCGCTCCCTGTACGGCGATGGCTCCCATTCGTTCAACCACGGCTCGTGAGAGCAGGGGCGACGGAGACTCCTCAACAATTTTTTGGTGCCGGCGCTGGATAGAACAATCACGTTCGAAGAGGTGCACCACGTTGCCGAAGGTGTCGCCGAGTACCTGAATTTCTACGTGACGCGGTCGAATTAGCGCTTTTTCGAGATACACGGTGGAATCGCCAAAAGCGCGTTCGGCCTCACTTTTTGCCACTTCATACGCGGGTTCAAGCTGAGCCTCGGCGGTGACGCGGCGCATTCCTTTGCCGCCACCTCCCGCACGCGCCTTGATGAACACCGGATACCCGAGAGCCTGCGCTGTTTGCCGGGCTTGCTCCAAATCGTCGGCGGGGCCACCTGGCACGAGCGGCACACCTGCGGCCGACATGGCTTCACGTGCCGCAGTTTTCGAACCCATCGTGCGAATGGCGTTTGGTGAAGGACCTAGAAATGTTAATCCGTGGCGTTCACAAGCTTCCGCAAAGTCGGCATTCTCGGACAAAAAACCGTATCCCGGCGCGATCGCGTCGGCCTGGGAGCGCGAAGCTGCGGCCAATATGGCTTCGATGTTGAGGTAAGTCTGAGCGGTGGTGGAGCCCGGGAGGAGCTCGGCGAAATCGGCGTAGCGGACGTGGGGCGAGGCCTCTTCACCGGCTGCGTACACAGCCACGCTTTCGATCCCCATTTCGCGGAAGGTGCGCGCGAAGCGGATGGCGATTTCTCCGCGATTGGCGATGAGTATGCGTTTCAAGGTAGCACTCTGAAGCGGCAGCTTTTGCGGTGACGAGACGATAGGTCGGTGCCGTGGCTGGAACAACGGAAAAATTGCTGCGAGGTGTTTCTGGGTTGTTAGGTCAACACGGGGTTGTACGCGTGTGAGCGTGGCTGCAGCACTACCGAGAGCGGCTTTTGGTAATTCCCTGGCGACAACCCCAGCCGTCTCGTCTATACCCGGGCCTGCCGTGAGCGGGGAAAGCCCACAGAATTCGCCAGAACGCATTGTGAGTGTGGCGGAGCTCACTCGGCGCATCAAGCGCGTGGCCGAAGAAGTGAGCGCGGGTGAATGGGTGCAGGGGGAAATCGGCTCGCTTACACGCGCGCAGAGTGGGCATGTCTATTTCACCCTCAAAGACGAAGAGGAAGACGCCGTCATTGACTGCGTGATGTACAAATTCCAGGCGGCGCGAGCGCGGAAGTGCTTGGAAGAGGGGGCGCGGCTCTTGATTTGGGGTAAGGCTACCGTTTGGGCACCGCGTGGGCGTTTGCAGTTTGTCGCCGAGCGCGCCCGACCCTTCGGGCGCGGAGCTCTACTTCTGGCGCTCGAGGAGCTGAAGGTTAAGCTCTCACGCGAGGGCTTGTTTGAAGCTGAACGTAAGCGGCCGCTCCCGGACAGCCCCAGAGTTGTCGGTGTGGTCACCAGCGCATCCGGAGCTGCATTTCACGATATTCGGAGCGTTGCTTTCCGACGTGGTGGCGTTACCTTGGTGCTTGCGCCCGCCACGGTACAGGGTGAAGAAGCGCCCGCGAGCATCCTCGCAGCCATCGACTTAATTGAACGCTACCCAGGCCTGGATGTGCTGATCGTCGGTCGCGGCGGAGGCTCCCTTGAAGATCTTTTGGCCTTCAGCGATGAACGCGTAGTGCGGCGTGTGGCGCGAGTGCGGGTGCCCGTGGTGAGCGCTGTGGGTCACGAAATTGATTACAGCCTGACAGATCTTGTGGCAGACGTGCGCGCAGCCACTCCTTCGCAGGCGGCCGAGCTCGTAATTCCGGATGAGGCGGCGCGCCTAGAGCGCTTGCGGCGCATGCGAGCCCAATTGGTCCGAGCTGGGCTCGCTCGTTTGGCCTCAGAACGAAGGCTCGTGGAATCGCTCCGCTTGCGCCTTAGCGATCCACGCTTTGTGCTCATCCAGCGTCAGCAGGATCTCGATCAACTCGTGCGAGCTCTCGCCAACGCGATGAAGCGTCGCTCGACACGCTGCACCCAGGTGCACAGCCTTTTGGAACGGCGTTTGTTGGAACGTCATCCTCGAACGCGTGTGCACCACCTCAAAGCTTGCTTGTTACCGCTGCACGAGCGACTGGGTGCCAACATGCGCCTGCGGCTGCAGGGAAATGCCGCAGAAGTGGCCAACCTTGCCGGTCGGTTGCACGCTCTATCACCGTTGGCCGTTTTGGGTCGCGGTTACGCGATCTGCACCGAGCCTCAAGGCCGAGTCATGATGACCGTCCAGGATGTGCGTGTGGGCGAGCGCGTGCATGTGCGCATGGTAGACGGTGATTTTTTGTCAGAAGTGACGCAGCTTTTACCGAGGAGTGAAGCGGGGGGTGAAGCGTGAGCCTGCGGTTTATCTTGATCGGCCATCCAGTGGGGCACTCCGTTTCCCCGGCCATGCACACGGCCGCATACGCTGAGCTGAAGCTGGATGCTTCTTATCTCCCGGTAGATTGCCCGAACGAAGCGAGCGTGCGTGCCCAGGTTGATCGCTTGCGAAGCGGAGAAATCCACGGCGCCAACGTAACCGTGCCTCACAAGTTACTTGCTTTGAGTTTGGCCGATCGTGCTGATCCACTTGCCGTGTCTGTGGGCGCCGCCAACGTGCTTCGTCGCATGCCGGACGGAAGCGTGGAGGCTCACAACACCGACGTCGCCGCCCTGGCCGAGGAGCTGGAACAATACCAGCCACTCACCGCTTCTGGGAGTCGAAATCTGCCTCAAAAGGCCTGCGTGCTTGGTAGTGGTGGTGCAGCACTCGCGGCCGTGGCAGCTTGCCGTCGCATGGGGGTTTCGACCATTTATGTGGCAGCGCGTGCATTTTCCGGAGGGAACGCCAACAGCCTTCTTCAGGCGAAGTTTCAGGAACTCGGAGGGACGCCGCTCGGCCTTCCCGCTGATGTTTTGGAGAAGTCCTGGCAACATGCCTTGAAGGGCGTGGGGCTCGTGGTTCAGGCTACGAGTGCGGGCATGCGGGGCGCCGAGCCGGGTGAAACCCTGGCCGGGCTAATTCCTTGGAATGAACTGGATGCTGGCGCCTTGGCCTACGACCTTGTGTACAATCCTCCAGTGACTCCCTTCTTGAGAGAAGCAGGTAAAAACGGGGTCCACGCGGTGGGTGGCCTCGGCATGTTGGTTGGTCAGGCCGTACTGTCCATCGAATTGTGGACAGGGCGTAAGGCTAGCCCACAAGTGCTCCGCGAAGCTGCCGAGCGGGTGCTTTTCCCCTCAGGAGTTCGCTAATGTGCCCTCACAGGCTCTCTCCTGACATGTCGTCCGCTGCCGGCATTTGGCCGGTAGTCGATACGCAGGGCGATTTGGACCGCGCTCGCACCGAGTGGTTGCACACTAATGGCGCGGGTGCTTATGCCATGAGCACTTTGGCGCTCATGCACACACGCCGCCAACATGGCATTTTGGTGGCAAGCCACGGGGGTTCTGCGGAGCGCTACGTTGTCGTGAGTCACGCCGAGGCGCTGCTCGAGGTGGGCGATCGCCATTTTCGGCTTTCCACGCACCAGTTTCCCGGCATCGCGCCGACTCCTGGCTACCGCTCGCTGCGGCGGTTCTCTCAAGATCCGTTGCCTCGCTGGACTTACAAGGTAGACAAACACGAGTTCGAACGGACGTTGGCACTAGCCCCAGGCCACAATATTCTCGTGCTCGGCTACACGTGGCGTGGCCCAACCGAGGCCAAACTCATGGTGCGGCCGTTGCTTCCGCTACGCAAGGCGAGCGCCATCACGCGTGAGCACGGAGCGATGATGCAGCGAGTGGTGGTGCGGCTGGGCGAAGTGGAAGTGCAGCCGGTGCCGGATTTGCCGCCCATTGTGTTCTCGCATTCGGGGATTTTTATGGGGTCTCCAGATTGGTGGCGGCGGTTCGAATACGAAGAAGATCAACGCGCCGGGCTCCCCTTCGAGGAAGACATGTGGACTCCCGGCGTGTTCGAGTTGCCGCTCACACCCGGAGTTACCTCGTATTTGGTAGCAGCGTTCGGGGACGTGCCAAAATTTACCCCCGAGCGGATTATCGCTGATGCGCGCGCAGCCGCCCTCGATTCGGATGTTGGCCCCCTTTATACGCCGGAAGTCAGGCGCCTTTCGATCTCCGCGAGTGCCTTCTGTTTGGATCGCCGTGAGCCTCCGTTGGTGGTCGCTGGGTACCCTCATTTGGGCGCCTACGTGCGTGATATGGTGCTTGCCATCCCAGGGTTGTATTTGGCGTGCGGGCGAGTGCAAGCGGCTATTGACGTTGTGCGCACGGTTCTTTCCACGCAGAAGGAGGGCCTCCTCTCCGAGCAGTTGTTAGGCTCTTCCTCTTACGCGTCCGCACCAGATGCAACGCTCTGGTTGTTCGATCTTGCCCGCGTGTTCGTTGAGCAAGTGGGCCTTTCGGATCCGTTTGTTCTGGAGGAGCTGTATCCAGCGCTGGCGCGGGCTTTTGAACGAATATCCGGCAAGGAGCGCCGCACGATTTGGCTCACCGAGGATGGCTTGGTTGCCAATTCAGAGCCGGCTCGGGCTCTCACGTGGATGGATTCCCACCTCGGGGATCGCTGGGTTTCTCAGCGTCAAGGCCTGGTGGTTGAGTGGCAAGCGTTGTGGGCTCGTGGCTGCGAAACCCTAGCCCTTTTAGCGAACCAAGTGGGGCACTATGAGTTTGCCGAACGCGCGACCACCGCGAAGGAGAGAACTCGAGCGCGATTCGGGGCCCGGTTTTGGTGTGGCGAAACGGACTACCCGTTTGACTGCGTGAGCGAGGTGGGAGATGCGGCTGAGGCGTGGGCTGATCGCAGCATTCGCCCGAATGCCGTTATCGCCTTGGCCGTTGACCCCCGGCTCTTTTTGAGCTGGCAGCGTGATTTAATTCTGGCGCGCGCGAACCAGGAATTGTTAACACCGCGAGGGCTCCGTACGCTCGCTCCGAGTGACCCCCGCTTCGTCGGTCGCTTCGGGCTTTCCGAAGTCGAAACTGAAGCCGCTTACCACCAGGGCGGCGTTTGGCCACACCTGCTCGGGTTCTTCGTGCGCGCTACGATCCAGCTCAAGGGGGAAGATCGCGGCGTGCGTGACGAGTTGCGCACGCTTTTGGTTAATGCCGCCAAGGAGCAAGCCGTCGAGGGCCAAGTCGCCCAGTTTGCCGAAGGCGAAGAGCCTTTGCGCCTCCGCGGTTGCCCCGCTTACGCCGTTGCCGTGGCCGAAATTTTGCGTTGCCTGGTGATCGAACTGTCGCAGCCGGAAGGCCCAGCGAGCACCCGCAGTTTCTCGCCGACGGTGGCCGCGCGAAAGGGTTGACGCGCTGTCTTGTCAGACAGCGTTTGGCGCGAGTTCCCATCCGCGGAGACGAGATTCGCTGGAGCGTGGTTCCGAGTTTCCTAAGGCGCGGTCGCAGGTTTCGCTGGAGCGCGGTCCCGAGTCGCGAAGCGGCGGTCCTCGGGTGCGAAATCTCTGAGGAACGAGCGCGAGCTAAGCTGCGGTAACGAGCTCGTTTTCGGCGACAGGTGCGCCTTCGTTTGGGGAGGAGGCTTCTTTGCGGTGATCTTTGGCTATAGCCACATAGATGCTGGGTACGACGAACAGCGTGAATAGGGTGCCGATGGTCATTCCACCGACCAACACGATACCTATCGAGTTACGCGCAACGGCTCCCGCGCCCGTTACCAGCGTGAGTGGGAAGTGCCCGCATACCGTGGCGACGGTGGTCATCAAGATGGGGCGCAAGCGCGTCAAAGCGGCGAGGTGTACGGCTTCGACCTTGCCCATACCGAGAGCCTGCTGCGCGTTAGCGAACTCCACGATGAGGATTGCGTTCTTCGACACCAAACCCACGAGCGTTACCAGGCCAACCTGCGAGTAGATATTGAGTGTGGTGGTCCAGCCAGAAGTCAGCTTGAAATCCATCCCCGGGGGACCAGAAAACTTCAGGAATGTGAAGATGAGTGCGCCGAACATCGCCAGCGGTACTGAGCCCAAAAGCACCACCAAAGGATCGCGAAACGAGTTGAACTGCGCAGCCAGCACCAGAAAGATCAAAAGAATGGCCAGCCCCATTGCGGGCAAAAATTTGCCGCCTTCTTGGCGCAACTGCCGTGACTCGCCCGTGTAGTCCACGTGGTAGCCCGGCGGCAAAACGCTGGCTGCCTTATCTTCCAGGAATTTCAAGCCGTCGTTCAAAGAGCGCGGGGCGAGCCCGGAGATCTTCACGGAGTTGAGCTGCTGAAAACGATTCAGGCTGCGCGGTTCGACGCCGGGCTTGAAGGTTGCCACCGAACCGAGCGGGATGAGCTTACCACCGCGCCCCTGGATATGGATGTTCTTGAGCTGTTCCACGCTCAGCCTGGAAGCGCGCTCGATCTGCGGAATAACCTTGTAGCTTCGCCCCTCAATGTTGAACCGGTTGACGAAATTCCCGCTGAGCATCGCTGAAAGATCCCCGCCCACTTGCTGCATCGAAAGCCCCATCGATGCGAGCTTGTCCCTATCGAGCACCACCTCAGACTTGGCTTGATCGATACGAACATCCAAGATGGGGGGGAATGCGAACAGACCGCTCTTCATTGCTTCGCCCGCTAACTGCTCAGCAAATTTTACGATTTCTTCGTGGCTAGCCGTGGAAGCGATCACAAATTCAATCGGAAATTGACCCGGGCTTGGCAAAGGGGCGGGCAAAAAGGCAGGTGCGCGCAACCCGGCCACTTGGGTGAGCTTGCCGAATACTTCGTTCTGAATCTCGAAAATGCTGCGTTCGCGTTCCCCCCAAGGCTTCACGATCATTCCGCCGAAACCACCAGAAGGAAACGTGATCTGAAAACTGTAGTCGAATTCTGGAGTGGAGGCGAATACGGACTGCACCTGCTCGGTGTAGGGCAGGAGCTGTTCTAAGCTCGCGTTGGGCGGAACATCGATAGCGCCAAAAACAACCCCTTGATCTTCATTCGGCGCCAGCTCCTGTGGCGAGAACAGATAGAGGGGCACCACCAAAAGCGAAAGCAGGATCCATCCTGCGTACACTAAACGCCGGGTCTTCAGCGTTGCGTGTAGCCAGCGCCCATACAGCGATCTGATACGCTCAAACCCAGCGTCAATCGCCCGCGAAAGCCATCCTGCCTGCCCGTGAGGACGCAGAAGCTTTGAGGACATCATGGGCGAAAGGGTTAGCGCCACGATGCCGGAAATCAGCACGGCGCCCGCCAAAGTGAAGGCAAACTCGCGGAACAGTGCCCCCGTGAGTCCACCCTGGAAGCCTATGGGCGTGTAGACGGCGGCCAAGGTAACCGTCATCGCGATGATGGGGCCCACTAATTCGCGTGCGCCCTCAAGCGATGCTTCCAACGCGGATTTCCCGTCACGCATGTGGCGCTCGACGTTTTCCACGACCACGATCGCATCGTCCACGACAAGGCCTACAGCCAGCACAATGGCCAAGAGCGTGAGCAGATTTACGGTGAAGCCGAACATCTGCATTAGCAAGACGGCACCAATGAGTGACACCGGAATCGCCACGAGTGGCACCAATACCGTGCGCATGGAGCCGAGGAACAGAAAGATAACGACAATAACGATCAGCACCGTTTCGAGTAGCGTGCGCGTTACGTCGTCGATGGCGCTATTGATGTACTTGGTTGAATCGTACGCGATGGACGCTTCCATCCCGCTTGGTAGCTCTTTCTGAATGCTCTCAACTTCTTTGCGCACGTCCTTTATGACGTCGAGCGAGTTGGCCGTGGGGAGCACCCAAACCCCCATGAACACGGCCTTCTTTCCAGAAAAGCGCACTTCCTGGTCGTAGTTGTCGGCGCCGAGAACCACCTCTGCCACGTCTTCGAGGCGCACCAATGAGCCGCCTTGTTCGCGGATCACGAGCTTCTTAAAGTCGTCCAGCGACGTAAGATCCGTGCTGGCGGTAAGATTGAGCGCGGTGAGGGCGCCCTTCGTTTGTCCAACTGCCGAGAGATAGTTGTTCGCCGCCAAAGCTTGACGCACCTGGCTCGGGCTTACGTTTAGCGACGCCATGCGTTCCGGCTTCAACCAGGCGCGAATGGCAAAGGCTCGCCCCCCGAGAATGTCCGCTTTTTGCACGCCTTCGATCGCCGTCAGGCGCGGCTGCACAACGCGAATCAGGTAGTCCGTAACCTGATTTTCCTCCAAAATTTTCGAGCCAAAGCTTAGGTACATCGCAGCCAAACGGGAATCAGAGGGCTCGATGTTGATGGCGGGAACTTCGGCTTCCGGTGGTAGATCCGCCCGCACTTGGTTCACGCGCGCGCTGATGTCTGCAAGGGCCGAGGCGGGGTTGAAGTTGAGCTTGAGGCGCACGTTGATCGTGGATAGCCCCTGCACGCTTTGAGATTCGATGTAGTCGATGCCGTCGGAGGCGGCGATGGCCCGTTCCAATGGCGTTGAGATGAACCCACGAACGAGATCGGCATTGGCTCCCACGTAGGCAGTGCGCACGGTTACGGTGGCGCTCTCAAGCTTTGGATACTGCCGCACGTTGAGCGAACGAATGGCCTGAAGCCCACCGATTAAGATGAGAAGGTTGACAACGATAGCCAAGACCGGTCGACGAACGAAGATGTCAGTAAACTTCATGGCCGCTTCCGTCAGTGGTTCACAGGTGAAGGCTGAAGCTCAGGCTTTTGCCCCACCGAATTGTTGATGACCACAAAGGAGCCATTTCGGAGCTTAAAAGCGCCAGCTGTGACGACCGTTTCTCCGCCCTTGAGGCCCTCTTCGATGGCCACAAAATCCCCTCGAACTTCACTCGATCGTACAAACTGTTGGCGTGCCGCCTTTCCAGGCTTTCCGTCGGGTGTGGTCTTGTCTTCAACTACGAACAGGGAGTTGCCGTACGGTGCGTATACCATCGCCGTGACCGGGACCGTCACGAGGTTTCGAGCCTTCGCTAGCAGCACCTTCACGTTCACAAACATGCCTGGGCGTAGTTGCTCGGCCTTGTCCAGAGCTGTGGCTCGCACTTTCACAGAGCGGGTATTCGGATCAATCGATGGGTCGATGGCTGCCACCGTACCGTCAAGTGTGAGGCTGTTTTCGCCAGTCACAGTGAACACCACGGGCAAGCCGAGGCTAAGCTCAGGCAGCCGCTGCTGAGGTACGGTAAAATCGACGTATTCGTCGTTGGTGGATTGCAGCGTGGTGAGCGGTGTGCCCGGGCTTAAATATTGACCGAGGTTCACGGTTCGAATGCCGAGCTTTCCGCTAAAAGGCGCGCGCACTACTTTTTTGGCGATTTGGGCTTGAAGGGCGGCCACCTCGGCCGCTGAGGTTTTGACGGAAGACTCCGCGGAATCGAGCTGAGAACTTGCGACCGCGCTGGCGGAAACGAGCGCGCGGGTGCGATTCAGAGTGCTGTCTGAAAGCTGGCGTTGAGCTGTGGCCGAGGCTAGCTGAGCGCGTTCGACGCTTGAATCCAGCTCCACCAGAATGTCCCCCGTTTTGACCTGAGCCCCGGATTCAAAACGGATGGCAGTGACCACCCCGGGGCTTTCGTTGCTGATCGTGACGCCGCGGCCAGCCTCGACGCTCCCAACGGCCTCAATGCTTGTTGCCCAATCTTGGCGTTGGGCAACGGAGGTTCCGACGACCTCGGGAGGTGGCCCGGACTTTGCCGCCTGTTCACCGAAGTTGATCAACATGCCGATTTGGCTCGCCTTGATGGAAACGAGGCCCCCTACAACGGCTAAGACGGCGAGGATGGGTAGAAAATAGCGCATGAAAACCTTATCGAAACTCGAGCGACCGCGGGTGCCTGTCATCGGGCTCGACGGCGGCTGTGTCAAGCGAGCTGGACGCCGGAAAACATGCCCGATCCTCCAGCCACAAGGTCGCTCTTCTCACGCTCAGCTGCTGCTCGCGCTACCGTGTGACGGAGAGGAAACAAACCGCTCGGCGTGTGGTTAGTAATTCAGGCGCACGCGCAGGGCCAGGCGCTTGTGTTCCGGCAGTTTTACCTTGCTATCTTCAAACGTAGGGGCCGACATTAGTGGCTTAACGTTGTTGGTGGTGCCCCAACCTTCGGTGGGCATGCCCAGAAAATTTGTGTCGAGCTTACCGTTGCCATTTTCGTCATGCACCACGGCCACGGCGTAGGTGCCCTTGGGCAGGCCCGCAAAGGTACAGCGAACTTCGCCAGCCGGAATTGCTTTGCGTTCAGTGGCGCGTGCGGAGCCGATAGCCCCGGGGAACCCTTTGGGAGACGCGTAGAGCGCACAGGCCAGAGCACCTTTTCGATTGCGCGGCGAAACGGAAACCGAAATTTCCGAGTCCCCCCGGGGCTTTTTGGCAGGGCCTGTTCCCCACGCGCCCGACACAAACAGGGCTGAACTCATAGTGGCGAATGTGAGTGCCAACAGGTGCTTTTGGGGAACTAAGCGGCGCATGGGTACGGTGGGAGCTGTCACGACAACCCGAGTATAGCGCCATTCTTCGCTCGTGCCTCTAGCGCGGCAGGTTCCTCCGTTCATAATGTGCGGCGATGGCACGGGACCTAACAGCGCATGGCTACCGCCGCATCGTCATCTTTTTGGTGAGCCTGGTGATCGTGCCCACCTTCCTGATGCTGGCTGTGGGCGTTGGGCTTTTGCTTCTAGGCGAGGTTCAGGCCAACCTCTTGATGGGAATTCTGGTGGTCGCACTCAGTGGAGCTGCCACAACAGGCGTCATTTTGGTGTGGGTTTTCGTGCGGCGGGAGGCCAACCTTTCACGGCTTCAAAGCGACTTCGTGTCCAAGGTGTCGCATGAGCTCAAAACGCCCCTCACCTCCATCCGTCTGTTCACAGAGACCTTAGAGCTGAGGCGCGGCGACACAGCAGCGGAAGACAAATGCATTCAGGGCCTGGGGCGCGAGAGCGCACGGCTCACCGCACTCATTGATCGATTGTTGGATTGGGGCCGGATGGAAAGCGGCCGCCGCGAATACGTGATGCGCGACACGGACTTGCGCGCCGTGATGGTGGCGGCGCTGGAAGCGTTTGAATCTGTACGCGCTGGCCGTGAAGTGGACCTCAATGTCGAGCTACCGCAAGAATCGGTCACCGTAGATGCCGATCGTGGTGCGATTGAAGATGCGCTCTTCAATCTACTCACGAACGCCTACAAGTACGGTGGGCGTCCGCCAAGAGTGGGGCTTCGCTTGAAGCTTGAGGGCAAGTTCGTTCGTATCTCAGTTTCGGACAACGGGCTCGGGATTCCGCACAGTGAACACAAGCGCATCTTCCAGAAGTTCTACCGCGTAGACGACAGGTTGAGTCGTGAGCGGGAGGGCTCAGGGCTCGGCCTTGCGATCGTGAAACACGTAATGAAGGCGCACAAAGGACGGGTGGAGGTGGAAAGTTCACCGGGCCAAGGCAGTGTTTTTTCGCTCGTTTTTCCCCTTCGTGCTGTCTGAGCTCGGGCCGCGAGGCGTCTAAGAATCAGCGGGCTGTTGGAAAAATGGTCCGCGTTTGAGCTAATAGGTTCCCGTGTTGCCTTCGAATGTTCCCAATCCGCTGCGTTGGCGCAGCAACATGGCTGGCGCGCGGATCCTGGTGGTGGAGGACGATGAGAGTATCACGCTTGGGCTGCAACTGAACCTTGAGGCCGAAGGCTTCGAGGTGGATGTGGCCATGGACGGGGAACGCGGGCTTGAGCTTGCAGAAAACGGCAAGCACGATCTTCTGATTTTGGACGTGATGCTGCCAAAAATGAACGGGTTTGAGGTCATTCGAACTCTGAGAGCTCGCGGCCATCAGCTGCCGGTTATCATGCTGAGCGCGCGCGGTGCGGAGACCGATAAGGTGATGGGGCTGGAGCTGGGTGCGGAAGATTACATCACCAAGCCGTTTGGTTTGGCAGAGTTGCTCGCCCGTGTGCGCGCCGTTTTGCGTCGGGACAATCTAAACCGACAACGCGGGGAGGGGCTTCAGCTTCAGTCGGTAGGTGAGCTACAAATCGACCCCGGAAGCAGACAGGTGCAGCGCGCCGAAACCCCGATTCCGCTCACGGCAACCGAGTTTGATGTGCTCTGGTGTTTGGTTGAGGCCAACGGCAATGTGCTCTCTCGTGAAGACATCCTTTCCAAGGTTTGGGGGCCTGGCCACCATGGAACACTCCGCACGATCGATAACTTCATGCTCCAGCTGAGAAATAAGCTGGAACAAGATCCCGCCAATCCTCGGCACCTTTTGACGGTCCGCGGGGCGGGTTACCGCTTTAAATCCTAAAACGCGAGCGAATGCCTGGGATCTCTGGGCTTAACATTAGGGAAAGCGATGCTAGGCTCGGCCCACCGTGGACCAGAACCTACTGCGCTCTTATTTCAGCACCGTGTATGAGTTGCCGAGTGAAGGCGGCATCCTACGTGTTTCCCTCGAAGGGGAATCCAAAGACCCGCAAACCTTGCCCCCACTTTTGCGTGAGAATTTCGCGATTCTCACCGCGTACAATCCGCGCAGCATGTTGCTTCCGCGGCGTGTTAACGAAGGCCGGCAGCAAGTCTTGAGGGATCTTCTGGTGCTCGGCTGTTATCGCGTGGAGCAATGTGTGGGCTACGAAGAGGAGCCAGAAGGGGTGTGGCGGGAGCCCGCGTGGCTAGCACACGGCATCCCCCGTGAAGAGGCCATGCTTTATGGCCAGGCTTTCCGGCAAAACACGATCCTCTACTGTCGGGACGGCCGCCCCGAATTGATCGTGACGGATCCCACTTGCGGCAATGTCGGCCAGACCTACCTAGGCAACTGGCGCGTTCGCCAGTAAGCCAGCACCACGAAGGAAATACATGCGCAACCAATTTGATGAAGAAGATCCTCGACATGATCCTGCCGATGCCGTGCTGCAAGCGACAGAGATGTTTCGTCAGAGCCTCGGCAAGCTTAAGTGGTTGTTCCTTCTTGGAGGGGTGGGGCTTGTGAGTTGGTTGGGTACATTCACCGTGGCTCCGGGCGAACAAGCGGTAATCCGAACGCTGGGGCGTGAATCTGGCAAGCGAGGGCCTGGGCTCCACTTCGTTTTCCCCTTCGTGCAGCGGTACGACAAGGTGAACGTTGAGAAGATCCAGCAGGTGGAGGTGGGCTTTCGGGGGGAGGAGCGGATTCAAGGTGAAGCTTTGATGTTAACTGGAGATGAAAATATTGTGGAAGCACAAATGATTATCCAGTTTAAGATTAAAGATCCTAGCCTCTACCTCTTTAGGTTGGATGATGCGGAGGGAACGTTGCGCTCCACGGCTGAGGTTTCACTCCGCAGCATGGTTGGAAGAACCAGCATTGATGAAGTGATCACCACGGGTCGAGAAGAGGTGCAGCGCGAAACTCAGTTCCTGATGCAGAAGCTGATGGATCAATACCAAAGCGGAATTCACATCACGGAGATTAAGCTGCAGGCGGTGGATGCCCCGGATGAGGTGAAAGACGCCTTTCATGATGTGGTGCGCGCTCGGGAAGAGAAGGAGAAGCTTATCAATCAGGCCCGTGGCTATCAGGAAGATCTGATCCCGAAGGCTCGCGGTGAAGCTCGCCAGATCGAGCGGGAGGCCGAGGGCTACAAGCAGGAACGCGTACTCCGAGCCAAGGGTGACGCCGCCAAGTTCACAGCAACTTTGGCCGAGTATTCCAAGGCAGAAAAGGTGACCCGCCAGCGCATGTACTTGGAAACGATGGAACGGGTGCTCACTCGGCTTAAGACCAAGACGGTGGTAGATAGAGATCTTGGAAAATCAACCTTACCGCTCTTGCCGCTGAATGCTCAGGGCGCGGCTGCCGTTTCTGGAGGTGCCAAATGAACAGAAAATCGATCGCGATAGCGCTAGGCGCTGTGCTCCTTTACTTAGGCTGGTCGAGCTTTTTTATAGTCGATGAGCGTGAGCTCGCTATCGTGTTGCAGTTCGGTGAGTGGAAGCGTAGCGCGTCGCAGCCGGGCCCGCAGTTCAAGCTTCCGTATGAAACGGTGCAGAAAATGGAGAGCCGCATTCTGAGTAGCGATGCGGCGGCCGATGCATATCTCACACTCGACAAAAAGCGGCTCGTGGCCGACCCCGTAACCCGCTGGAAAATCGTCGATCCGTTGGTATTTTATCAGCGGGTGAACGACGAGGTAGCGGCAAAGACTCGGATTGACGCCATCGTGAACAGCGAAATGCGGCGAGAGCTTGCAGGGAGGAATTTCGGAGAGATTATTGGCAATGCCCGTGACCCTTTGATGCTGAGGGTTACCCAAGAGGCGCGTAAGAAAATCGACGACTTTGGCATCCACGTGGTCGACATTCGCATCAAGCGTGCCGATCTCCCGAAAGAGGTTCAGGAAAGTGTGTTTCAGCGCATGCGGGCCGAGCGTGATCGCGTAGCCAAACGCTACCGCTCGGAGGGTGCCGAAGAAGCCGCGAAGGTGCGTGCTGACACCGACAAAGAAAAAACGATTCTCTTGGCTGAAGCCTACGAAGCCTCCCAGCGCCTGCGCGGCGACGGTGACGCCGAAAGTATCAGCATCTACGCCAATGCCTTCAACGCGGACCCCGAATTTTACGCCTTCATGCGCAGCCTCGAAACCTACGAAAAGGCAATCGGGGCGGACACGAACCTCGTGCTCTCCACGGGCTCCGATCTTTTCCGGTATTTCAATCAGCAGCAGAAATAGCGTGTACACTGGGCAGCGGTGGCCCTGTTTGCACGCCTCTCTGTCATCGTCCTTCTGAGCTGCCTTACGGGATTCTGGTGGGCTTCGCGGGTGGCTGTGGGCATCGGCGCGGAAGTGGGCATTGCTGCGGGATTTGCGGTGCGCGATCTCCGCTCACTTTCCTCGAGCGACACAGGCGATGCGGATGATGCGGATGAAGGAGAAGTCGTTCGCCTGCGTGGAGGCGAGCAAGACCTGAGAGGTGACTTCGTGGCCGGTGCCATGCGAGCCAAGACGGTACGGGGGCGTGCGCGAAGTTCGGAAGCTCCCCCGACGAAGCTTGAAGCGACCTTCGTGGTATCCTCGGCCAAGGTCTTGGCCATCGCAAACGCCGGTCGGCGCCCGAGCGGTTATCCTGTGAGAGCAAAAGGGAATCGGCCTTCTGGTATTGCTCTTTCTGCAACGAATGGGCTGGGCCTTCCCGTTCAAGATGGCGATGTCCTGACGCACGTTGCGGGGCAACATGTGCGAACGGCAGGGGATGTTGTGGGGCTGGTGCTCGCCCTCAGGGGGCGGCAGGTCCCAGCGATCTTTGGCATCTTTTGGCGGGGAGGGAAACCGTACGGGGTGTCGGTAGAGCAGCCGTACTTGCAGCGCGACTAAGCTGCGGACTCGTGGCGGCCTCCACGAGTCCGCGTTCCTCCCCGGAAGTGAGGCGAATATACGCCCTGTGTTGCACTGACTCAGCTGAATATCGGTTCTTGCTGGCGGGACCCACGTCCGTGTCAATGCCGTACAGGAAACCTGAAGATGCAACCGCTTCCATATTCGCCAGCGCTGGAGCATAACGAGACCATGAGGCGCCGCTTACGGCGAAACCGCGCTTCTGATGCCGGGGACCCCACGAGCGAACCATCTTGCGGTGATAGCGGCCGCCGTGCGAAGAAGGCTTGTGTCCGCCCTTCTGCCCCTTCTCGACCGCTACCGAGCCGCCGCTGCGACGCACCGCGAGCAGGGCACCTATTTCGAGGAGCTCACGATCTGCTACCTCAAGAACGAGCCCGTATACCGCGAGCTCTACCGGGAGGTCCTGCCGTACGCCGAGTGGGCAGAACGACACGGGCTCGACAAGCGCGACACGGGCATCGACCTGGTTGCCGAAACGGTTACGGGTGACGCCCACGCCATTCAGTGCAAGCTCTATGCGTCCGACTACCGCATGCAGAAGTCGGACATCGACAGCTTCTTCACGGCTTCGGGCAAGAAGCCGTTCACGCATCGCATCATCGTCAGCACGACGAGCCTGTGGTCGGAGCACGCTGAGGAGGCGCTCCGCAATCAGCACATTCCTGTAACGAAGATCGATCTGATCGCGCTCGAAAACAGCGTCATTGATTGGTCGCGTTTCGCCCCCAGCAAGCCGCCGGTTCTTCAGCAAAAGAAGTCACCCCGGCCTCACCAAAGCACCGCGCTCAACTTGGTCGTCGCTGGCCTTCAGAGCCATGACCGCGGCAAGCTCATCATGGCTTGCGGGACCGGGAAGACCTTCACGAGCCTCAAAATTGCTGAAAGAATCGCAGGAAACGGCAAGCGGGTACTTTTTCTGGTCCCCAGCCTCGCTCTTCTTTCGCAATCCCTCAGCGAATGGACTCAGGAGAGCGCGCTACGCCTCCGCAGCTATGCCGTTTGCTCTGATAGCGATGTCGGCAAACAGCGGAAAAAGGACGACGACACCGTTCAGACCTTCACACACGAGCTTCATTACCCGGCAACTACGAATGCCGCGCATCTTGCAGCCGAGATGCACAGGGGTGATGACGCCGGGCATATGAGCGTTGTCTTTGCGACCTACCACTCGATCAGTGTGGTTCACGAGGCGCAGCAGAAACACGACCTGCCTGAATTTGATTTGATCATTTGCGACGAAGCACATCGCACGACTGGCGCCAACTTCGAAGGGGAGGAGGAGAGCCACTTCATCAAAATCCACGAGGCCAGTTACGTGCGAGGCGCGAAGCGCCTCTACATGACCGCAACGCCCAGAATCTATGGGGACACGGCCAAGGCCACTGCCGAGCGAGATAACGTCGCACTCTGTTCGATGGACGACGAAGCCTTGTACGGCCGGAATCTATACACGCTCACGTTCTCAGAGGCGGTCAAGCGCGGGTTGCTCGTGGACTACAAGGTCATCGTGCTGTCCGTCGAAGAGTCGCACGTCAGCCGCCGTATTCAAAACCTACTAAAAGACCAGAACAACCAGCTGCGCGTCGACGATGCCGCCAAGATCGTCGGCTGCTGGAAGGCGCTGGCCAAGCAAGGCCTCTCGGAACAGCTCACGGGCGACGACACCCCCATGAGACGAGCGGTTGCATTTTGCCAGGTCATTGAGCGTCAGAAGAATGCCAAGGTTCACAAGGTAAGCTCGAAGCATATCGCTGAAATGTTCCAGGCCGTGGTCGAGGCCTACCAAGAAACCGAGCCAGCAAGCGACAACGATGCGACCCGCCTTCACTGCGAAGCCGCACACGTTGATGGCAGCATGAACGCCACACAAAAGGAGGAGAAGATTGCTTGGCTGAAGGCGGCGACGGCGGAGAACACCTGCCGCATTCTCAGCAACGTTCGCTGTCTTTCTGAGGGCGTCGACGTTCCGGCTCTCGACGCCGTCCTCTTTCTGACGCCGCGTACTTCGCAGGTAGACGTGGTGCAGTCGGTTGGGCGCGTAATGCGTAATGCCCCTGGCAAGAAGCGCGGTTACATCGTCCTGCCTGTCGTTATCCCAGCCGGCGTCGAACCGCACGAGGCGCTGAACGACAACGAGACCTACAAAATAGTTTGGCAGGTCCTACAGGCACTCCGTTCACACGATGATCGCTTCGATGCGATGATCAACAAGCTCGACCTCACCGGGAAGGACCCCGCGAAGATGGAGGTCATCGCGATCACGGACAATATTGCGAAACCCTCTCGCAGGAAGAAGGGTGACGGCCAGAAAGCCGTCGCCAAGAAAGCTGCGAAGGGCGGCAGTGCAATTGGTTCGGCACCGGAACGAGCCGTCAAGGCAGAGCAGCGCGAGCTCGAATTCGAGATTGGCGAGATCGAGCGCGCCATCTACGCCAAGCTCGTGCAAAAGGTCGGTAACCGCCATCACTGGGAGGACTGGGCAAAGGACATCGCCAAGATCGCCCGCACTCACGTGGACCGCATCACTGGGATTCTTGAGAATGAAGCCAACACGCGTGAACGTGAGGCCTTCGAGCGCTTCGCCGACGAGCTGCGCGACGACCTGAACGACAGCATAACGCGCGATGAGATCATCGAGATGCTGGCCCAGCACCTCGTGACCAAACCCGTGTTCGAGGCCCTCTTCTCCGGACACAGCTTCGCGACCGAAAACGCGATGTCTCGTGCGATGCAGAGTGTGCTCGATGCACTCCATGAGCATCATCTTGAGAAAGAGGCGAGCACACTTGAGGCGTTCTACGAGTCAGTCAAGCTGCGCGCTGAGGGCATTGACAGCGCCGCAGGTAAACAGAAGATCGTCGTTGAACTCTACGACAAGTTCTTCCGTAACGCTTTCCCGAAGATGTCGGAACGGCTCGGCATTGTCTATACGCCAGTCGAAATCGTCGACTTCATCTTGAAGAGCGTCGACCACCTACTCCGAACGGAGTTTGGGCAAACGCTCGGAAGCCAGGGGGTGCACATTCTCGACCCTTTCGCAGGCACGGGTACGTTCATCACGCGCCTGCTTCAGAGCGGTCTCATTTCCAAGGATGAGCTCCCGCGCAAGTACGCGAAGGAGATCCACGCGAACGAGATCGTCCTGCTGGCCTATTACATCGCGGCAATCAATATTGAGGCGAGCTATCATGACATCATTGACGACGCTTACCGACCATTCGAGGGGATCTGCCTTACCGACACGTTCCAACTGTATGAGAAGGACGACCTTATATCGCGGGTGTTGGTGGACAACAGTGCGCGTCGGACGCGCCAGAAGCAGCTTGATATCCGCGTGATTCTCGGGAACCCGCCTTACTCAGTGGGGCAGGACTCGCAGAACGACAACAACCAGAACGTCGCCTATCCGTTGCTCGATCAGCGAATCGCGGAGACCTATGCTACGCGATCCGCCGCCTCCAGCTCGAAAGCTCTATACGACAGCTACGTGCGCGCCATTCGCTGGGCCAGCGACAGGATTGGTACAAGAGGCATCATCGGCTTCGTCACCAACGCGAACTTTATCGAGGCAGGCACCACGGACGGCATGCGCAGGTGCCTGGCCGAGGAATTCAGCAGCCTCTACGTGTTCCACCTCCGGGGCAACCAGCGGACCGCTGGCGAGCGCTCCAAGCAGGAGGGCGGCAAGGTTTTCGGTAGCGGGAGCCGAGCCCCCGTTGCGATTTCCCTCTTCGTGAAGAATCCCAACGCGAAGGAGTCTGGGCGAATCCATTTTCTCGACGTCGGCCAGTACTTGACGCGAGAGGATAAGCTCGCAGCCGTCGCGAGTTTTGGTAGCATCGCCGGCATCGCTGCAGAGGAGGGTTGGTCACGAATCACACCGGATGCACACGGGGACTGGCTCAAGCAGCGCGACGAGGGGCTCAGCCAGTATCTGCCCGTCGGCATCAAGGACAAGGGGGACGCTTCTCCGCGCATCTTTAACAATTTTTCACTTGGCGTGGCTACTGCCCGGGATGCTTGGGCATGCAGTCCGTCGAAGCGAGGCGTTGGCGAACAGATGGCCAGAATGATTACCTTTTACAATTCCGAGCTCGCACGCTTCGACGCGAAGCATCGAGGAACAGACCGGAAGGCGCGCTCCGCCGCGCTCGAGGGGTTCATCGACACCGATCCAGTGAAGGTCAGTTGGACGCGAGCTCTCAAGAATGAGCTTGCAAAAGGCGAACGCCTATCGTTCGATAAGGGACGCATTGTACTGAGCCTGTATCGCCCCTTCTCGAAGCACTGGCTCTACTTCGACCGCAAGTTGAACGACATGGTGTACCAGATGCCGCGGTTGTTCCCGCGCTCCGGCGTGGAGAACCGGGTGATTGGTGTTTCCGCTAGCGAATCCCGCTCGGGCTACTCGGTCCTCATGGCAGACGTCGTACCGAGCCTGCACTGCGCGGACATGGTCGGCTCACAATTCTTCCCACTCTATCTGTATGATGGTGAGAGCTCAGCCGCGGACGATGATGCTCAGGCGTCGTTGTTCAGCGGCCAAAAAGGGACACCCTCTGGTACAGCGCGGCGCGACGCGATTACCGACGCAGGCCTCGAACACTTCAAGAGTGCCTACCCCAGGGAAGCGATCACGAAAGAAGACATCTTCTACTACGTCTACGGGATCCTTCACTCGCCGGAATACCGCGAACGCTACGCCGATAACCTAGGCAAAGAGCTCCCGCGCATCCCGCGCATGAAGGCGGTCGCTGACTTTTGGTCCTTCAGCCGCGCTGGCCGCACCCTAGGCGACCTGCACGTCGGCTACGAACGCGTCCCGGAGTACACTGCATCAATCGAAGGCCCCGCGAAGCCCACCGGCGCGCAGTACCGCGTCGAAAAGATGAAGTTCGGCAAGGGCAAGGACCGCAGCGTCATTCACTACAACGATCTGATCACCGTCCGCGACGTCCCGCTTGAAGCCTACGAATACGTCGTCAACGGCAAATCCGCCATCGAGTGGGTCATGGAGCGCCAGAGCGTCATCACCGACAAAGATAGCGGCATCGTGAAAGACGCGAACGCCTGGGCCACCGAAACCGCCGGTGACGCGCGCTACCCTCTCTCACTACTGCTTCGAATCATCACCGTCAGCCTCGAAACCATCAATATCGTGAAAGCTCTACCTGCGCTCGATATCCTCGACGAACCGACTGCCGCTGCCAAAGACACGGTAGTTCCCTTCCGGCGTGTCACGCCGAAGGCGGACGAACGCTTCAAGGCCTGTGTCCCCCTTGTTGAGCTCCAAGCCGCGGCCGGTACCTGGAGCGACGTGCAAGAAAACATCGCCGAGCCCGATCACCCCGACGTCGAGTGGATCACGTGGGATACCTCCACGCGCTTTGCGAAGGGCATGTTCGTCGCACGCATTCGAGGGCGCTCGATGGAACCCACCATTCCTGATGGCGCCTACTGCCTGTTCCGCCGAGTCGCGCTTCCATCCTCGCCCGACCGTCCAGTTCTCGTGCGCTATAGCGGCCAAAGCGACCCCGAAACCGGCGGCCAGTACACAGTGAAACTCTACCGCGAGCGACAAGGTACAAAAGGGAGAAAGCAGATCGCTCTTCAGCCGGCCAATACCGAGTTTGCACCCATCGTGATCGCGCCTGGCAAGGTAGGCGAAATTCGCGTGATTGCAGAGGTCGTCGAGGTGCTAGCCCCCTAGGCGGGCCGAGCGTGTGACATTTTTGGACCGGGCCAGCGCGTCGAAAGCTAGCCTGTCAGTGCGGCCATCAGCTATGACTAGCTAACTCTGTGGCCACGAAGGATCAACTCAAAGCACTCATCAAGTGCCACGCCGACGGCGACAATGAGCGGTTCTATGCTGTTGCCATGCAGGTCGCTGCGCAAGAGGCGAGGGGCGGGCATGGGCGCTTCGCTCAAGAGCTTCGTGAGCTGATCGATAAGGCGAAGGACCGACCGCCAGCGGGGCTACCTGTGGCTGTCGGCCGCCCAGTTCCTGTCGTGCAGCCGCGGGGTGAGCTCGCTGGGCTGCTAGGTGTTGCGTATCCGAAAACGCGACTGGCCGACATGGTGCTAAGCGACGCTCTGCGGGGGCAACTCGACCGCGTCATCTTGGAGCAGCGACAGCAGTTGCGGCTGCAAGAGCATGGTTTCGGTCCGACGAGGAAGCTGCTTTTGGTCGGCCCTCCGGGAACGGGCAAAACGATGACGGCTGCCGCCTTGGCCGGGGAACTTGGCATCGCGCTGTTCACCATCCAGTTGGACGGGCTCATCACGAAATTCATGGGAGAGACTGCGGCAAAGCTACGTTTAATTTTCGAAGCGATCGCGGCGACGCGCGCGGCCTATTTCTTCGATGAATTTGACGCGTTGGGCGGCGACCGCGGCTCCAAGAATGACGTCGGAGAGATCCGGCGGGTCTTGAACTCATTCCTCCAATTCCTCGAGCAGGACGAGTCCCAGAGCCTCATCATCGGTGCAACCAACCATGTATCATTGCTCGATCGCGCTCTGTTTCGGCGATTCGATGCCGTCGTGGATTACGCGCTACCGTCGCCCGATGTTGCGCAAAAGGTCATTCGCGCGCGATTGGGCTCCCTCAACATCGAGAAGGTCGGATGGGGTCCTGTCCGCAAAGCGGCCGCAGGGCTCAGCCACGCGGAACTCGCTAAGGCTTGTGACCAGGCGGCGAAGAATGCCATCCTGGCCGAGACTACGGTCATCGAAACTAGAGCGCTCGTTGCAGCGCTTGTGGAGCGTCAAGCAGCGAGAACATAGGCAAGAGAAGAGGGGATGACGAATGGCGAGAGATCGAGCGCATATCTTAGTTCGCGACAGGCCAAACGCTGACGCTTACAGTCCCCATCCCAGAACGATTACCCCTAAAGCGCCGCCATCACCGGCCGATCCGGGAGGACACGCCGCCGCGCTCAAGCAAGCACTTTTGGAGGCAGAGGCTACTAGCCAAACGCGCCGAGACGCGCTCGGTATCCAGGTGGCTGGTGCAACCCCCGGCCTGTACGTGAGGTTCGATAGCCAACCTAACTTCCGCCTTAAGCTTGACAGCCTCGACGCGCGTGGCGCGGGAATCGAGCTCGTTTCAGTCACTCACAGCGGCGACACTGAGCACGCCACGGTCTTCGTTCCCGATGGGAAAATCGGCCACTTTATCAAGCGATTTGAGGAGTATGCATCGCAACGAACCAAGAAAGGCGAACCCAGCCATAAGGACCTCGTTGAGAGCATTGCGCGGTTGCAGTTGGCAACACTGCGAGCGTTGTGGACCGATAGCGCTGAGGAGTACCCGGAAGAGCATGAAAGTCTGTGGTGGGAAGTCTGGCTCAGAGCAAGCGACGGCAGTGAAGTCCAGCGCCTGTCGAATTTCTGCGAGAAGCTCAGGCTTTCCGTGGGCGAAGGGAGGCTGACGTTTCCTGATCGAATCGTCCTCCTCGTGAAGGCCACGCCGCTTCAGCTGAGCGGTTCTGTCGATGTGCTCAATGACGTGGCGGAAGTCCGGCGTGCAAAGGAGACCGCTGACGACTTCCTGAAAATGACGCGCGGTGAGATCGCGGAATGGGCGATAGACCTCGCTCAACGACTCGATCATGCCGATACCGGTGCGCCGACCGTGTGCATTTTGGACACCGGAATCAACCGTGGGCATCCGCTGCTAGAAGGTTCGCTTGTGGAAACCGATATGCACGCGTGGAAAGCATCGTGGGGCGTACACGACCACGACGGTCACGGAACGGAGATGGCTGGCCTTGCACTTCTTGGTGATCTCACCGCGCCTCTCCGCAGTGCTTCGCGCCTCCCGCTCCGTCATGGGCTTGAATCCGTCAAGATCTTGCCGCCGAAAGGCGCCAATGCTCCGGAGCTGTATGGGGCAATCATGGCGGAGGCAGCTGCGCGGGTGGAGATTCAAGGCGCGGACAGAAGACGCGCCTTTTCGCTCTCGATTACGGCCACAGACGAGCGCGATAGGGGTCAGCCATCGTCGTGGTCCGCCGCGATCGACGCGCTCGCAGCAGGGAGGTCTTTCGACCCTACTAGCAAAGGCCTCAGCTACCTTAGCGAGTCCACCGACGGTCCCCACCGACTCTTTGTAATCTCGGCGGGCAACGTCGATGACATCGCGATCAACCATCTGGAGCGCAGCGACCTAGAAGCTGTGCACGACCCAGCGCAGTCGTGGAATGCGCTCACAGTGGGGGCGTGCACCAACTTGGATACGCTCAACCCTCAGGATCAGACGCTTCGCGGCTGGAAACCTGTTGCTCTCGCTGGTGATCTATCGCCGTACTCCACGACGTCGGTCACTTTCGCCAAGCAGTGGCCCGTCAAGCCCGACGTGGTCTTCGAAGGCGGCAACAAGGTTCACGACGGCAAGGAAGCGCTGCAGCACGACGCGCTCTCGGTGTTGACAACACACTTCAAACCCCAGGAAAAACTGGTCGTGCCGAGCTGGGCCACCAGCGCGTCGACGGCGCAGGTTGCACGCTTCGCCGGAATTCTCGCGGCAGACTACCCGTCGATGTGGCCTGAGAGTATCAGGGCGTTGATCGTCCATTCGGCGGAATGGACACCGCGAATGCGCGAGCACCTGCCCCTAAAGGCCGCGCGCGGTCCCCTGGAGAGCTTGCTGCTTCGTCGCTTTGGCTTCGGGGTCCCCAATCTTGAGCGAGCTCGGCGGAGCGCCAAAAATGCCCTTACGCTCGTCGTGCAGGACAGCGTGCGGCCGTTTGAGAAGACGAACCTCCGCGAGATGAAAGTGCATGATTTGCCGTGGCCGACGGACGAACTGCTTGCTCTGGGCGATGCACCGGTGCAAATGCGCGTCACCCTTTCCTATTTCATCGAACCGAATCCCGCGCGGCGCGGATGGCGCAATCGCCACCAGTATGCTTCGCATGGGTTGCGTTTCGAAGTGATGCGTCCCACCGAGTCCGGGGTGGAGTTTCGCAAACGTGTAAACAAGCTGCAGCTGTCCGAAGGCGAAAAGAAGCCACCAAGTACAGGCGATAGCGACCAGTGGCTTCTCGGGCCCACACTGCGGCACCACGGTTCGCTGCACTCTGATATTTGGTCAGGCACGGCCGTAGATCTGGCGGGCAGAGGGTCGATTGGCGTTTACCCCGTTTCCGGGTGGTGGAAGGATCAACCGAGCCGCGACCGCAGCGAGCTCGGCGCGCGCTACTGTCTGCTAGTTTCGATCGAGACGCCTGCACTCGATGTCGACATCTACACGCCCATAGCCCAACAGGTTGGAATCCCCGTCGTAATTCAGACTTAGGGCCATCGATCCGCCCATGAGAGGGCGGTGAGACGCGGCGCCCGTTCGCGATCGCCACAAACCGGCTTTCATGCCCTCCGCTTTGCCTTCAAGCGCATCCGGCGTCTAGCTCTGCCGCAATCCGCCCGTTTCCCGACCAGTCCCCTTCCCGGTTGACGTTCCTATTAGGACCAGCCACATAAGTAGGCATGGCGCGCACGGTTCATTGCATCAAGCTCGGTCGGGACGCAGAAGGCCTGGAGAAACCTCCGTTCAAAGGGGCGATGGGGCAGCGGCTTTTCGAGAACGTGTCCAAGGAGGCTTGGAGCGCTTGGCTTGAGCACTCCAAGATGCTCATCAACGAGTACCGCTTGGATCTTACGAGCGAAAAGGGCCAAAAGGTTTGGATGACCGAGGTTGAAAAGTACTTTTGGGGGGAAGGTTCGGAGCTGCCGCCCGAGTTTAAAGCGGGCGGTTGAGCAGCAGCGAATGCTGCGGAGTTAGGCTCGACCGACCTTCCAGCCTAACTCCGGGCGCCGCCCTCGTTGGCGCTCTGAGCTCCAGGAGCTACCCTGACCGGCGTTACCAAGGAGGCTTCGTCTTGTCAGAATCCCAGGTTGGAAGTCCGGGTGCTACCGGTACCGTCAGTGTTCCCACCATTGTTGCGGCGGGGTGCTCAGATGTAGGGCGCGTGCGTGAGCACAATGAAGACGCTTACTTGATCGCCACCTTGCAGCGCTCAATGGCTGTGCACGATAGCAGCCTCTCTGATGCCGCCAATCGTTGGTTTGCGAGTAACTCGCTCGGCACGCTGCTAGTGGTTGCCGATGGTATGGGCGGGCACGATAAGGGCGACGTTGCGAGCCAAATGGCTGTGCGTACGATCGCAGACTACGCGCTCAACGTGATGCCCTGGGTCACCCAGCAGGTCTCCACGGAGCCAAGCTTTCGCAATGCTCACGAGACACTCACCGGGATCCGCGCGCAGCTATCCAACGCCGTGCTTACCGGTGACGCGAATATTCGCCAAGCTTCCGCAGGCACAAAATCCTCGCTCAAAATGGGCACCACGCTCACGTTGGCGTACGCGATCTGGCCGCGGCTCTATGTTGTGCATGTGGGAGATAGTCGCTGTTACTTGTATCGAGGTGGCAAGCTCTCTCGGCTCACCAAAGACCACACTTTAGCGCAGCAGATTATTGATCAGGGCTACCCAGGGCTCGATGCCTCTTCTCATCTGCATGACATGCTCTGGAATTCGCTAGGTGGTAGTGAAGATCTGCCAAGCCCGCAGGCGGCTCGTTACGATCTTCTCCCGGGGGATACGCTGCTCTTGTGCTCAGATGGGCTCTCCAAACACGTGAATGAGGCCCAGATCGCGGCGGCCCTGGCCACAGCTCAGGCGCCCGATGAATTGTGTCGTGGCCTTGTGGCTCAAACAAACGCCGCGGGCGGCTCGGACAACGTCACCGTGGTGATCGCCAGGGTGGGAGCAGCGTGATGTCAGTACGTGCGTTGTCCATGGCTAAAGTGGGAGGCGTCTGATGTCAGCACGCACGTTGTCGATCACGGATGGCCTCCACCGGTACCTTTTGGAGCACACGCTGCGCGAGCCTGAGCTCCTTTTGCGCCTACGCCAGGAAACCCAAGCACTCCCGATGGCCGGTATGCAAATTTCGCCGGAGCAGGGCCAATTCATGCGCTTTTTCGTCGAAGCTTTGGGCGCCAAACGCTGCTTGGAAATAGGCGTCTTTACTGGCTACAGCTCGCTCAGTGTGGCTCTAGCACTGCCTTCAGATGGCAGCATCGTTGCGTGTGATGTGAACGAAGCATGGACGAATGTGGCGCGCCGCTATTGGAGGCAAGCTGGGGTGGAGCACAAGATCGATCTGAGGCTCGCACCCGCCACGGAAACCTTGGAGCAGCTCCTCCGTGATGGTGCGGCTGACACATTTGATTTTGCCTTCATTGACGCGGATAAGAGCAACTACGGTGTGTATTACGAAAAATGCCTGCAGTTGTTGCGCCCCGGCGGAGTGATAGCCATCGATAACGCGCTCTGGGGCGGCAAGGTTGCTGATGCTGGCGATACCACTCCGGATACGAGCGCCATTCGTGTGTTAAACAATCGAGTGTGCGCTGATGAACGCGTGACGATGAGCATGCTCACGATCGGGGACGGTCTCTTGCTAGCGCGCAAGCGTGGGTGAGGGCTCGCAAACGGGCGGGAGTGGGCGCAGCGGGCTAGGGTTTCGGAGGAGCGCCCAAAACTTGTCATGACAAGTATCGCGGTCGTCAGTGCGCACAGGGGACCGTCGTTGTAGCATGGGGGCGTCACCGAATTGGTTTGATGCCCTGATGCCCTCCCCAGGTGCCCGCTTTATCGCGGCAGCCTGCCCCTCGCCAAGCGTCTCCCGAAACGGGAGCCGCGGGCGGGGCGGGGGGCGGAAGCTTTCTGCAACGGAGGGCTGCCGCACTAAAACCTGAAAGCCCCTGGAGTCGTTAAAGTCATAAAGTCAGGAGACGACAAAGTTCACGGCACGCTTGGGAACGAATATGAATTTTTGAATCGTCTTCCCCTCCAGGTGTCGAACGACATGGTCATGGTCGGTGTCCCAACCAGATCCTAGAGTTCCTGCAGGCGTTCGATCCAAAGTCGCAGTTTCACGGCTGCGAAAGTGCCGATTAATGCTTTTGCCAACGCCCTAGGATGCGAACACCCTCCTTCTGTGGTGCACCTGTACTAACGCATTCGAGTGGTGCCCGGTTCTCGCTCGAGCGGGAAGAAGATGCTCCGCTCGGAGGTATTAGCGCCGAAATAGCCGCTGAGTTACTAGCACCCGCAATCGGGGCACCCGAGCCCAGTGCGCGTATGATGGTGCGCGCCGAGGCCTATCAATGGAATCATTGCCAGGTTGTGGGCTCAAAACGAGCCAATACGCTGGGTTCCGATGCGTGTCCAGAAGCGCGAGTTCTTCGTCAGTGGCTCCGGCGCGGCCTTCTGGCAGTTTTGAGCAATGTCGGCGACCACTCCATGGACCCAAGATCTCTTTCGTCGGAATTGCAAGAAGCCTGGCACCATTGATCTTCAGCAGGTGGTGAGCAGCATAGATCGGATCCGAAAGTTGGAGTGGTCCAATGTGTAGGCATCGAAGGGACTCCACCGGGTGGTCATCCAACATCTGACGACCCCCGACGGTCAGACGAAGGTCCATAGCGTGCGTTTGGGCCAATAGGTGCGTGCCCTTGCCTTCCGTAAGGGCTATTTCATGCGTTTCATTTCGCTGCATCCAGATCGCGATTCCGCCTACAAATAGGCGCGGTTTGCGTCAATCTCTCATCCTTTGAGCTTCAGGGCGGTGCCGCACCAAAACGCTACGCAAGGCTGCGCAATTCGCGTGAATTGTAGCCCATCAAATACAAGAGAGTATCGAGGCGTTCGTGGTGATTGAGGCTCATATCGGCCACGGTTTGGAGCTTGGGCTTGGCGTGAAAGGCTATGCCGAGGCCGGCGGTTTGCAGCATGAGCATGTCGTTGGCACCGTCGCCCACGGCCACCGTTTGCTCAAGGCGTAGCTGGTGGAGTTCCGCCATTTCCTTCAATATCTCGGCCTTGCGTTGAGCGTCGATGATCGGGCCTGTTACTTGACCCGTGAGCTTGCCATCGACCACTTCAAGCTGGTTCGAAAACGCGAAGTCTAACCCAAAGCGCTGCTTTAATTCGTCGACAAAGAATGTGAAGCCGCCACTCACCAGGCCCACGCGGAACCCGAGGCTCTTCAGCTTTTCCACGAAGTTAGCTGCGCCCGGCGTGAGCTCAATTTTGTCGCTCAGCGCTCGCGCTCGTTCGAGCGGTAACCCCTTCAATAGTAGTACGCGTTCGGCCAAGGCCGCGCGAAAATCGAGCTCACCCCGCATGGCTCGCGCAGTGATGGCTTCCACTTCAGCCTTTTTGCCTACCAACTCTGCAAGCTCATCGATGCACTCGCCCTTCACGAAAGTGGAGTCTACATCCATGCAAACAAGGCGCTTGTTGCGGCGAAAGACGTCATCTTTCTGGACGGCGAGGTCCGCCGAAAGTGTCATGCCCAAGCGCAAAAGATCTGAGCGGAGCTCAGCCAGGGATTCTGTGACGGTGGCACTCTTTAATGGCAGATCGACGATCATTTCCAAGACGCGCAGTTCTCCTTCACTGAGCGCGCGCATCTCACGGATGTTCACGCCTCGTGCAGCTAGAAATTCCGACACGCTCGCGACCGACGCAGCGTCCGAGAGCGAACCGAGCAACGTGACACACAGGCTCTCCACGGCGCCTGCTGCAGGCTCCGCCGAGGGCAGGGTGTTGCTTTCGAGGCGCAATCCCAGCTTTCCGACGGCCGTGCGCAACTTCGCGACCACATCTGACTCGGGGGCTACCTCAATGATCGCGCTCATCATGAGGTAATCGTGCAGCACACTTTGGCCGAGGCTCAGAAGATGTGCGTTCTCTTCGGCGATGACCCGAGCGATAGTGGCGGTGACGCCAGTGCGATCGTTGCCTGCCACGTGCAGCGCGATGCGAATTGGGGGATTATTGGGGGGCATGGGGTTGTGCCGCGCCAAGCCCAAAAGGAGCGGGCGGCGTGAGGAGAGCGGGTTCTACCCCTAGGCCGCCCGGCCTTCAACGATGGCGCCGTCGGCTGTCATGGCCACCACAATTCCGGGCTCAGCCATGATGCTGACGAAAGGCACGCCTAAGGAGGCATCGGACCATGCGGGCTTCCATTGATACTGTGTCGCCGGATCGCGCACCCAGATCCGCCCGATAGAGGTGACCCACTGGCGGTTGAGCACGTCCATCGCCGAGGCCGTAAGATCAGGGCTGCCATCGGCGACTGCGCTGTGAGCTTCTTCCCCTTGAACCCGAAGGGCGACGCCATCGCTGCCGACTACTAGGGCCTCGGCGCGCGCCGGCTCGGAACAGCCTGCCACAAATGCGCGCGTTTTGGGCGTTAGCAAAAACGTCGTGCCCCAATGTAAGGGGTTGTAGATTGCGGCAAATCCACCACCTTCAGCTAACCGCCCACAAATGACCCAGCGATCATCATCCAGCGGTAACAACGTGGACACATAGGCCACGCCAGGCAAAGGCAACGGCTTCAACCAACGGCGCGCCGCCATGGCCCACAGCGTTGGCGGAGAGCCTGGCTTTTGACACACTGCCGTGAGTAAATCGGCGAATAGCCCCGTGCCATGAGAAAAGACGGCTGATTTGTCTGGGCAGGTGACCTTATCGTGCACGCCCTTCGTATCGCAAACAGCCAGCGTGCCTTCTTCGCCGCCCACCAGCCACGTGCCAGGGCTCAGGCGATGCGTGAAGCGGATGCCGCGCGGAAATTGCATATCGCTCGGGAGTTGATCGACCCAGGTTTGCCCGGTCCAAAAAGCTGGGCCTTGAGTGGTGGTTACCAAGCAGTGGCCATCGGCGTCCCAGGCGGCGCTCCGCACCACGCGGTCGTCCCCGGGCGGGTGGCGAACTGTCCAGTGCCATTGCCCCACTTCGCCGGGCGGCAGGGTGCGAAAAACGCTGTTTTTCAGGCGAGTGCTGGGTGCAGGCGGGCTTGCGCGTTCGGTGAGCCAAGGTACGAGCTGCGCTGCCAGCTCTTGTGCGAGCGAGGGGCGTTGCCGTGGATCTTCGGCCGATGCACGGGCGATGACCCGATCAATCCCCTGGCAGGCGGCCACATTTTCGCGCAATTCGGGGTTGAGCCAGCGCCCTTCGAGAATGCTGCGGCGTTCAGTGCGCCGAATGCTGAGCAGTGCCGCCACGGGTGAGGCGTCGTCGAACAAGCTTTCGCCCGTGAGCACGAAATACAAAAGGCAGGCCAACGTGAAGACGTCCGAATGGGTTCCAATGGGCCCCACATCGGGGAAAATTTGCTCGGGCGGAGCGTAGCCCGGTGTGCCGGGCGTGGAGCCTGTGCCGAAAGTGGAGTTGAGACCTTGCGGGCGAGCGATGCCAAAATCTGAAATCTTAAAGATTTCGTTTGAGCCGAAGCCGCAACACAGTACATTTCTAGGCGTTAAGTCGCGGTGAATGACGCCGACGTCGTGGATGGCCGAAAGCCCGGCGGCAAGGCAGCGCGCCAGGTGCGCCACACGCCGCGGGTCGAATGCGTACCCCGTATTTTTGACGCTGTATTGGATGCGATCCACCAGCGTAGTGCCTTCTACGCCGCCATGAATGTACTCAAGCGCTAGCCAAGGCAACTTGGGGCGCGAAGGCCCGTGCAATGCGGCTGCACCCGTATCGACCAAACGAACGACAAACGGTGTGGGCGGAACGCGCTCATTCAGACGCCCTAGTGCGACGGCCTCTTTCTGCACCACCATAGAAGCGAGCGCACCGGCGGCGGCCACGATGTGCGCGCGCACCACCTTGATAACGACCGGAGTCGTGCCCGCGTGGGTTTCCCGGGTTCCAAGGTAGGCGACAGCCATCCCACCTTCGCCGATGACGCGGTCGATTCGGTAGCGCACTCCAGAGCTCACCTCCGAGTCAAAATATTTTCCAACCAAGTAGTCGGGCGCTGGGGGAATGGACTGGCTCATGGGTGAAAGCTGGCTCGATCCGTGACGGGGGTGCCGGGCGCCCCGCCGCCCAACTTTACCTAAGCTTATACCCCCGCGCCGGTGCCGGTTTGGTAAATAGTTGTGACAGCGTCGTTCAAGCGAAATGGCAGCCGCTCACACCAAGCGAGGTACTTCTCAAGGAGTAGCTCCCGCCGCCAGCCTTCCAGGCCCTCGGCTCCGTCCTCGGTGCGGGTACCTAACAGAATGCTGTCGCGCACTTGGCGCACGACCTTCTGAGGCATGGCCGCCTCGGGGGAAACTGAAAGCTCCACGCACAGCTCCGCCCGAACCCAACTCAGCCACGCATCTAGCCGCACCTGCTCGAACGTGCCGTACGGTGGGGGCTCGATGGGCACAAAATCCTCTGCTTTGGCACTCTGCGCGGCCTCCTTCAGACGCCTGACAATATCTCGCCCTTGCCGCTCGACCCAGTAACGGGGCACGCCCTTGATGCGTCCGAGTGCGTCGGCAGACTCCGGCATACGACTAGCGATGGCGAGAAGTATCTTGGGATCGGGTGCGTCTTTGCGCGCGCGGGTATCGAGTCCGTTGTACCAATCGAGCAATGCAAGGAGGCCGGCTTGGCTGGGGGCATCCAGCTGCCAAGCATTGCGGAACGATTCCAGACTGATTTTGGGGGGCGCAGGCTTCTCTGGCCAAACCGACTCAGCCGAGGCCACGCGGATCAGCTGAGTGCGGGCTTTCGCTTCAGCCATCCGCAGCAGATCCGCATAGAGCGCAGGCAAGTACTCGACGTCGTCGGCCGCATAAGCAATTTGCGCGTCAGGCAACGGGCGGCGCAGCCAATCATCTGCTTGGTAGCCTTTGGCTACACGTTGCTTCAGAAGCTTGTTCAGAAGATACGGAAGCGAAACCGAGTACTCCGCACTGAGGAGCGACCAGGCCACCTGTGTATCGAACACTTGAGGGCGAATACGGAGGTCTAACGCGTCGCACAGCAGAGTAACGTCTTGCGACCCCGCGTGCAGCACCCACACGCATTTCGGATCCGAGAGCACGCGCTCAAGCTGCCGGATGCTCGGCAGCCGGAGGGCGTCGATAACGTACACCTCGGCACCGCGACTGATCTGGAGCAGCGACAACACGGTGCCGTTGCGCGACGAGTCGAACTCGGTGTCCAGGAACACGACCTCGGCCCCGCCAAGCGCGCTCACCGTTTGTTCGAGGGCACTTTCGGTTTCGACCCAGCGCATCCAGCGCGTTTACCACGCTCTGGGTGCCGGGAATGCGAGAAATCCTGGGCAATCTGTGCGAGGTTTCGCCCCGGAACCGAAACACGGCCGCCGAACGCCTCGGAACGCTTGACTCCGGCCGGAACATGGGGGACCAGAAGGCCCCTTGGCAGCCAGTTATTTCGACGTTGACGGTACTCTCGTGGGGACCAACCTGGTCCATCCGACGGTATTTTATCTGCTCAACCAGGGCACCCCCCTTCAGACGGCTCTGCGCGTTGGGCGTGCACTCATCGGGGCGCCGCGCATGATCATGGCCGAGATGGCGGATCGGCGCCTGTTCAACGAGCTGTTGTACAATTCGTACAAAGGCATGAGCGAAGATCGCCTGCTGATCCTCGGCCGCGAAGCCTATGAGAAAGTGCTGCGGCCTTCCCTCTATCCTTTTGCGGCGAGCCTGGTGAAAAAGAGCCGCGATAATGGCAACCGCGTGGTGTTCGTTTCCGGCGCACTCGATTGTGTGCTGTGCCACATGGCAGCCGAGCTAGGCGCCGACGAAGTGATAGCGAACCGCTTGGAGATCAAAGATGGGATCGCGACCGGAAAGATCCTGAAGCCTGTGGTCGCGGGCCCCGAAAAAGCCAGGCTCATACGCGATCACGCTCGAGAAAACGGGTTTGACCTCAACGAGTGTTTCGCCTTCAGCGATAGTTATTCCGATGTGCCCATGCTGAGCGTGGTGGGGCACCCCGCAGTTGTTAATCCGGACCGGAGGTTGGCGCTTTTGGCGCGCGCTTATTCCTGGCCGAGCTTCAACCTGAAACAAGCACTATGAACCATCCTTCGGTTGTTACCCTTGAGCACGACAGTGCTCCCCGCGTTTTGTTCTCCGGCGACCAATTGGTGGAGGTGGATCTGCCCGCCGGTACTCGTTGCGTTTACCCGAAGCCGCCGCTTGCCCCGTTGAAAGACGTGGACGCGGCCATTCGCTACGCCCTCAACCATCCGCTCGGTATGGATCCACTCTACGCGCTGCTTTCGCCCGGCATGAAGGTAACGATCGCGTTGGATGATCTTTCGGTGCCCCTGCCGCCCATGCGCGGCCCGGATATCCGTGAAAGAGTCCTGGAAATTGTATTGGCGATGCTCGCCGATCACGGTGTGGACGACGTAGAGATGATCGTGGCGACGGGCATTCATCGTCGCATGAAGGCGAGTGAAGTGCGCCACATGGTGGGCAAGCGCATCTTCGAAGCCTACTGGCCCGATAGGCTTTACAACCACGACGCTGAAGATCGAGATAACCTCGTGGAGATCGGCAAGACGGCCCATGGGGACGTACTGGAGCTCAATCGCCGCGCCGTGGAGAGTGATCTTCTCATCTACGTGAATCTCAATTTTGTGCCGATGAATGGCGGCCACAAGTCTGTGGCCGTGGGCCTCTGCAGCTACAAGAGCCTGGTTCCGCACCACAATCCGCACACGATTCGCGCCTCGGATAGCTACATGGATCCGGCGAAATCTCGCTTGGCCTCCGATATTAGCCTGATGGGCAAGCTGGCGCATGAAAAGCTCAAGATCTTCGCCATCGAGACGACGGTGAACAATCGCATGTTCGACAAGCCGCTCGAATTTCTCATGAAAAACGAGGATGATTTGTCGTCGAGTGAACGCGCCATGCAGAAGGCGCTCGTTATTTCGACTAGCAAGCTGCCGCAGCCTGCTCGCCAAGCGATCTTCAACAAATTCCCCGCGCCCTACGGTGTTACCGGAGTGTTTGCGGGAGCAACCGAAGAGGTTCACAAAAAGACGGTTGAGAAGTCTTTTGAACAATATTTAGTGCCGTTCGAGGGCCAAGCCGATGTGTTGGTGACGGGAATTCCGTACATCAGCCCCTACAACGTGAATGCTTTCTTGAATCCACTGTTGGTTCAGGTGTTAGCTCAGGGTTATTTGTTCAATATGTACCGCGGCGCACCGATGGTGAAGCCCGGCGGCACTCTCATTATCACGCATCCGTGCACGGATAAGTTCGACCACGAGCAACACGCGCCCTATATTGAATTCTTTCATCGTATCTTGCCGGAAACGCGAGATGCTGAGGTGCTCAAGCACAAGTATGAAGCGAAATTTGCGCAGAATGAGGCCTTCATTCACATGTACCGCACGGGCCACGCTTACCACCCGGCTCACCCGTTTTTCATGTGGTATTGGGGCGAAAATGGCCGTCAGCACTTGGGCCGTGTGATTGTGGTGGGTGCAGATAACGAATATGTCCCCAAGCTCATGGGTTGGGAAACGGCTCCCAATATGGATGAGGCTCTGTACCGAGCCAAAGGTGGCGTGGCGCGTTCTTTGGATGTAGCGCTCTTGCACGTTCCTCCCATCGTGATGGCGGACGTCACTATTCCGGGGGCTCCTGGAGGGACCCCGTGACGGACGCGCGCGACAGCTCCGTGAAGCTCAAGGCTGCACCCCCTGTGGGCGGTACTACAACCCCCCTCTCGCTCGGGCGTTTATTCGCCGGCAAGCGTTTGGTGGTGGTGGGCGGCACGGGATTTCTCGGGAAAGTGTGGTGGTCGTTCCTGCTCGCCAAGTTCCCAGAGATCGATCGCATCTATCTGGTGGTGCGCGAGAAGGCAGGCCAATCCGCTCAAGAGCGCTTTCTCTCTGAGATAGCGACAAGTGAAGTACTCGCCCCTTTGCGCACTGCCCATGGCAGCGAATTCATGTCCTTCCTGAACAGTCGCGTGGCGGTGCTCGGGGGCGACGTGGTGAAGCCGTTCTGTGGCATTTCTGCCGATATGCGCGACGAACTGCGGGGCAACATCGACGCCGTCGTGAATGCCGCGGGCGTGGTGGATTTTGATCCCCCGCTCGATGAAGGCTTGGAGGTGAACGCCTTTGGCGTTCAGAATCTCGTGGAGCTGGCGCGCGATCTTGGCAACACTGCGCTCCTGCATACGAGCACCTGTTACGTTGCTGGGGATCGTACGGGGAACATCGAAGAAGCGGATCCGCGGGATTTTCCGTTTCCACGCGCAGCGGAGCTGGATCCAATCCACTGGGATCCCGATCGTGAAATTGCCGAATGCTTGGATGTGGTGGAGCAAGCACGCCACCGCGCCGGTGATGCATTTCGGCAGAGCCACTTTCTGGATGAGGCCAAGAAGAACCTGCGTGAGCATGGCGAGCCGGGGCGTGGCAAAGCCTTAGAAGACGAAGTACAGCGCGTGAAACGCAAGTTTGTTGAGGGTCAGCTTTCGGAAATGGGCATGGAGCGCGCCCGTTTTTGGGGTTTCCCCAACACGTACACGTACACGAAATCTATCGGCGAGCAGATCGTGGCTCGCTCGGGCCTCAATTGGACCATTGTGCGCCCTGCCATCGTTGAATCCACCTGTTTTTATCCGTTTCCTGGGTGGAACGAGGGCGTTAATACGAGTGCGCCTCTGATCTACATTCTGCGCCAGGGCGGCCTCCAAATCCCTGGAGCGAATCACAGCTTGGACGTGATCCCGTGTGACATGGTGGCGGCCGGGCTCACATTGGCGCTGGGAGAGCTGCTAGAAGGGCAACCTAAGCGCGTGTACCAGCTCGGTTCGGGTGACACGAATCCTTGTACCATGCGCCGCTTCGTGGAGCTCACAGGCCTCTACAAGCGTCGTTACTATCAGGAAACCGGCAAGGGCGGACCAATACTGAGCTTCCTCCAAGCGCACTACGAGGGTGCGATGGTCTCCAGCAAGGAATTCAAAAGCTTTGGCCCCTTGGCAATTGCTGACGGTGCCAGCCATGTTTCATCGTTACTCGATAAAACCGCGTTCGGCCCACTGCGCGCTTTTCTGAAGCCCGCATCCAACTCCATCAAGAAGTTCGCCGATCAGCAGCGCAAGGTCGGTAAAATCCTGCAAGTGTTCGTGCCCTTCGCCGCCGAATACGATTACACATTTCGCTGCGCCAACACGCGCGAGGCCTACGCGCGGCTGAGCGACGCCGAAAAGGAGTTGGTGCCCTGGGCTCCAGAGACCATCGATTGGCGCGAATGGTTCTTAACCGTGCATATCCCCGGCCTCGAAAAGTGGGTGTTCCCACAGATCGACAAGCGCTTAAAGCGCCCCAAGCGCCCCCCGCGTCGTCACGAAACGTTGCCCGCCCTGCTCGACGAGATGGCGGACCGTTACGATCTTGCCGTCGCCCTGCAGCGCGTCGAAGCCGATGGCTTGAGCAGGCTTAGCTTCCGCGAGTGGCGCCAGCTTTCGTTAGCTTGCGGCGCAAGGCTGAAGCAGCTGGGGGTGAAGGCGGGTGATCGAGTGATGATCGCCGCACAAAATCACCCCAATTGGCCGATCTCGTTCTTTGGTGTACTGGCGCTTGGTGCCACCGTGGTGCCGCTCGACGCGAACATTGAGCCCGGCATTGCCGAAAATCTCGTGCAGGCCTCGGGCGCGCGCATTCTCATCGGAGATCCGAAGTCGCGAGCTCGATTGCTTCCGCTAGAACAAAAGGTTCGATTGCTCGACATGCACGAGTTGTGTGCAGCGGGCCCCCAGGTTGAAAGCGCGGAGGTCGATCCCGAATCCATAGCAGCGTTGATCTACACGAGCGGCACCACCGGCAATCCGAAAGGCGTTCAGCTTTCGCACATTAATCTCACCTCCCTAGTAGCCTCCTTGGCTCCGCTTTTCCCGCTCTCCAAGGGGGATAGGATCCTGAGCGTGTTGCCGCTCCACCACACGTTTGAATTGACGTGTGGCCTGTTGCTGCCGCTCTCGCGCGGTTCGCGTGTGGTGTATCTCGATGAGTTGAACGGTGAGCGGCTGGAGCACGCGCTCAAAGCCGGGCGCATCACCGGGCTCGTGGGTGTGCCCGCCCTTTGGGAGATGCTCGAACGCCGCATCTCCGCGAAGGTGTTGGAGCGGGGGCGGGTGGCTTCGTACTTCTTCGATGTTGCCGCCGAGCTCAATCGTTCGCTTGGTAAGAATTTGGGCGTAGACCTCGGGCGCACACTGTTTGGCCCCGTACACCAAGGGCTCGGCGGGCACCTTCGCTTCCTAGTGAGTGGCGGCGCTGCGCTCCCTGAAAAGACTCAGCAATTGTTCGCCGGCCTCGGCCTGCATCTAGCGGAGGGTTACGGCCTCACCGAAGCTTCGCCCGTTCTGACAGTGTCGGAGGGCAGTCCGAAGACGCGAGCCGGTCATGTCGGCCGCGCGATTCCGGGTGTCGAGATCCGCATCGATAATCCGAATCCCGAGGGCATTGGCGAAGTGGTCGCGCGTGGGCCCAATGTGATGGTGGGTTACACCGACGAAGAAGCTACGCGTGAGGTTATCGATAAAGATGGGTGGCTGCACACGGGCGACTTAGGCAAGCTGGATCGCCGTGGCAACGTTGTGATTGTTGGCCGAGCCAAAGACACGATCGTTACCTCTGCGGGTGAGAACATTTACCCCGACGACGTGGAAGCTCAGCTCGGTCGTGTGGAGCACGTAAAAGAGTTAGCCATCGTCGGCGTCTCTGATGGAAGCCGTGTGGAGCGCGTTGCCTGCGTTGCGGTGGTCGAAGCCGATCCGGAAGTCGAGCGCCCAGTGCGCCACGCGCGGGCTCGAGCTTTGTTGAATCGAGCCTTCGCCGCGCTCCCGAATGCGGCTCGCCCTTCGGTAGTGGCGTTGATCGATTCAGATTTGCCCCGCACGGCGACCCGCAAGGTGAAGCGGAACGAAGTGCGGCGCCTCGCGGAAAGTGCCGCCAAGCCCCAAAATGGCGCCGGTAGTAAGAGCCAAGCCCCGAGCTCCAGTGCGGCTTTGGCCGTGCGCTCTGCGGTGGCCGTAGTTGCTCGCAAATCGACGGAAGGGATTCAGCCTTCGCAAACGCTCCGCGGAGATCTCGCCTTCGATTCGTTGATGCTGCTGGAGTTGCTCGTAGCACTCGAAGCTAAAGTGGGTACGTCGCTCGACGCCGACAAGCTCTCCGAGTGTGAAACAGTGGCCGATGTGGAACGCCTGTTCTTGCAAGCCGGCGCCCGCCCGCGCTCTTCCACGGAGGTGGTGGAGAAGGAGGAGGAAGTTCCGCTGAATATACCGCCCGTTCTCCGCGATGCCGCCATGCACTGGATGGGTCGCGCGCAGATGGGCTTCTATGATCGGGTGCTCTCCACCAAGGTCACCGGGCGCGCGTTCATTCCCCACAACAAGAACACCATCGTTGCCGCGAACCACGCGAGCCACCTCGACATGGGGCTCGCCAAGTATGGTCTTGGCAGCTACGGCCAAGATCTGGTGTCGCTCGCCGCTAGGGACTACTTCTTTGAAGGCAATCGCTGGCGCAAGGCCTACTTCGAGAACTTCACAAACTTAGTGGCGATGGACCGCAGCGGTTCGTTGCGCGCGGCGCTGCGCCAAGCCGGGGAACTTTTGGAAACGGGGAAAACGGTTCTGATTTTCCCCGAAGGCACGCGCTCCACCGACGGCCAAATCCACGAATTCAAACCCGCCGTTGGCTACCTTTCGTTGCACCATAACATTGATATTTTGCCGCTCTATTTGGGCGGCACCTACGAAGCCCTGCCCAAGGGCGCCTCGGTGGTGCGGCGGCGTGACGTTTCGGTGCGCATCGGGCCCCCACTTCGCGTCGCTGACCTGCGTCGCCTTACTCAGGGCATGAGCGCGACCGAAGCTGCTCGCACCGTTTCCGCCCTTACCCGGCGCGCGGTGGCTGAGCTTGAACGCGGGCGCGTGCTCGATATCAGCAAGCTCACTCCAGCCGACCTGTTTGATCAGGGTTTTCAGAGTCTCGACAAAGTGTTCGCCGAGCTCAAAGGCCGCTTCGTGCCAGGAGTGGTGAATGCGCCCATCAGTTACTATTTTGCACTCGGCGAAAAGGAACGCTGGAGCCTTCGGGTAACTCCGGATTCTTGCGAAGTCGCCTCCGGAAAATCATCAGGGCAGGCCGATTGCGTCCTCAAAACGTCGCCTGGGATTTTCACGCGCATCGTGCGCGAGGCCTACACGCCAACACCCGCTGAATTCATGTCGGGCACTGTAAAATCCAACAATATTCAGCTTCTATTAACCTTCCAGAAGCTGTTCCAGTTAGAAAGTCAGAGCGGATGAGTCAGGCGCAAAAGAGGCGCTTTTGGGTTGGCGGCGCTACAGGTTTTCTCGGCTCCCACGTTCTCCGCGCTCTCATTGAGGGCGGAGAAGGCGTTGTGGCTGTTTCTCGAAGTGGCGGTACCGCACACGGCGTGGAAGTGCAGGCCGTAGATGTTTTGGACCAAGCGGCGGTTACCGAGAGTGCGCGCGGCTGCGACGGGGCTTTTTTGGTCACTGGCAAGGTGAGTCGCGAAAAGGATGCGGGTGAAGAGCTGCACCGGGCTCACGTGACCGCCACGCGCTCTGCCCTCGCAGGGCTTAAGGCGGCGGGTGTACGGCGTGTGGTCGTGGCGAGCACCAGTGGCACCATTGCCGTCGGCAAGGAGCCGGAGCGCGTCTTCACCGAGCACGACAACGCCCCGCTCGAATTGCTGGCCAGCTGGCCCTACTACCGGAGCAAGCTCTACGCCGAGCACGCAGCGCTGGAATTCAACCGCCCACCCGAGTTCGAAGTGGTGCTCGTGAATCCAAGCCTGTTGCTGGGCCCCGGAGATCTTCGCGAATCTTCGACACGCGATGTGCGTCAATTCTTGGAGCAATCGATCTTGGCTGTGCCACGAGGTGGTATCGCCTTTGTTGATGTGCGCGACGCAGCGCTCGGCATGCTCGCGGCGTTCGAGCGCGGTCGCGCGGGTGAGCGCTACCTCTTGAACGGCAAGAATCTCACCATAGCCGCGTTTTTTCAGCGCCTAGAGCGACTCACAGGCATCAAAGGCCCGCGTCTATTTTTGCCGCGTTCTCGGCCTCTCGCACTTGGCATCAACAAGCTTTATTCCAACGCTTTGCGCAAGCTCGGCGGAGAGCCCCCCGTGTCCGAAGAAAGCGTGGAGATGGGCCAATATTACTGGTACTGCAGCTCTGAAAAGGCTCAGCGAGAGCTAAGCTGGGCGGCGCGCGACCCCGGAGAAACGTTGCGCGATACCGTTCAAGATCTCCTGGCGCGCAAGGTGGCATTCCCGAAGGCTCCCGTACGGTTGGGGTAGGACGGCCCGATTTCTTGATCCTTGACCTGCATTCCTGACGGGTGAGGTGGAGGTATTTTTCCGCTACGAGAGGTACTTGGCATGACAAGTACTTCTTGCGAAGGCGAATAGCGGGTGAGTCCGCTATTGGTGGGAAAGCGAGGTGAGGTGGAGGCATTGTTTCCGCTGTGAGAGGTACTTGGCATGACAAGTACTTCATGTGAAGGCGAATAAGGGTCGCGTCGGCTATTGGGGAAATTCGGAGTAGTGGGCCCAGGGCTCGTCTTGGCCCGCCAGATCGCTTCAGGTTATCAACCTGGTGCCTCACCCGTAAGCGAAGCGAGCCACCAACACGGGCTCCTTTTCATCCAGGCGGCGCTCTTCGGGCGGCCTTGGGCCCACTTTCAGGCTTGGCACACGGAGCCCCGGCGGTAGCTGGGTGCCGTCAGCGAGTGCGAAATCGCCGGACTTTGCGTCGCGGAAGTGCGGATTTTGCACATGGCCGAAGGTATCTCGCCCGAGGGCTTGCCACTTCGGAAGCTCCAGCAAGAGCGTCATAGTTTCGCGGCCACCGGCTCCGTGCACGCCGTCTCCGAAGAAGGGTGTTCCCTTTTCGTCCCAGTAGAGGTTGTGGTCCGAGATGAAATCTGGGTGCGCCATGCTCCCGCTTTCATCTCCGAGGCCTCCGATGAACATGCCTTGGCCGGCCGAGAGCAGGATGTTGTTGTGGAAGGAGAAGGCGTTGGTGATGGAGCCGTCGTCAAAGCCGCCCTTCTCGGGCCAATTCATGCGGTTTCCACGGGAGAGCGCGATAAGGCCTTCGCCGCCGTAAGCGAAGAGGTTGTAGCGGATGGAATTTTCGCGCCCAAAGTGCTGGTGCAGACACTGGCTTGAAATGTTGTAGATAATATTGTGCTCAATCACGATGTGGCTGGAGCCTTCATCGAGGTTGATGCCAAAGCCGCCGTAGTTTCTCCGGGCAACGTCGTGAATTAAGTTGTGGCGAATCGTCGTGCCGGGTTGCACCCCCAACGTGTATATTCCAGCCAAATCACTCAAAACACCCTGGCCTAAGTTGAAGATATGGTTGTGCTCAATGCGATTATCGGCCGTCACTTGCGGGGTGAAGCCCCACGTCCAACCCACTGAAATGGCGGTGTAATAGAGGTCAGAAATGCGATTGTGCGTGATGCGGTTGCGCGCGGCGTGCATGGCCAAGATGGCACTGGATGCGATGAAAATCCGCCCCAGTGCAGAAAACTCGTTGTCGGTAATGCGGTGCCCCTCGCTCCAGGTTACGGATGGAGAGTCAACTCGGCCCCCGTCTAAGATGACGCCACCGCCGCCGATATCCGAAAACGTGCAGCCCACCGCCGAGCAATGCTTGCTGCCCTCTCCGAACTTTACGGCGTAATTCCCAAAGTGTTCGAAGGTGCAATCCCAAAATCCACAGAAGCGAGCGTGTGTGAGCTCAATGGTGGGCGGCACGTACGGGTCACTCTGGGCAGTTTTGTGCACTGGCTCCCAGTTGGCGTAGCGAAACCCAACGCCGCTGAATCGGAGTGACTCCAAGGGGTGTTCACTCGTTCCGTTGGCTGTGAGTAAGGTGGGCAAAGTTGTCACCACCACATCCGCGTGGTTCGGATCTTCACCCGGGAGCGGAAGGTAATAAAGCTTGCCCGCCTCCCTATCGCAGCACCAATCTCCAGGCGCCTTGAGCTCCTCGAGCACATGCTCTAGCCACAAGAAGGGCTGCAAAAACTCAGTGGAAAGGCGGCTTTTCTCGATCGGACGGGTGAGAATCAGAAGCGCTTCCTCGGCATGGTATTGCTCCACGGCGATGCGGTTAGCAGAAAAAAGGTTAGGAATAATGGCGTCTGCCGTGTGGGCTTGGGAAAGCTTTGGCAAGCGGCCCGGCTTGAGCTTTACCCCATAGACTTGAGTGCCGTTGAGTGTGTGCGATTCAGAGAGGCCCACCATCTCAAGTTCTTCGGTTCTTGCGACTTGGCGCCGCTGCCCGTTGACGAAAAGCTGCCTAAAAGTGCCAGCGTGTTTTAGAAGTATGGCAACGTCGGCAACGTACACGTCGCGGCCGAAGAACTTAGTTTTCGAGAAGCCGCGCACGCGGGTGCCGGCGTCAATAAACGCTGTGCCCTGGGTCGCCGCTTGCACGGTGATGTTGCTCGCACTCGGCGCATTGAGCGAAAGCTTCTGGGTGATCGGGTAGGTGCCTTCCGCCAGTAAAATAGTGGCTGGCGCGGGCGGTAAGCCAGCATTCCGTTGGGCGCTGCGCGCTACGCGTATCTTGTGAAATGCCGCACCGATGGAGCGCACGGGCCCTCGGTAGTCAGCAGCATCAACGTCCGTTGAATGGCCAGTGTTGCGATCATTACCGAGTGGATTTGCGTGGATGACAATGCTCATGCGTGAGCGCCAGGTTGAAGCACGTTGCTTGCGTTGGCAATGCCTGCACGTGTTTCGGAAGCTCCTGGGTGCATTAGTCACCGCGCCGAGACAAGCGCTCAGCTTTGGCAGAGGAGGGAGAATAGGCGCCCGCTCTGGGCGGCCCACTACGGCCGGATGACCTTCGTACCCGGAGGCGCTTGATACGAGAATTCCATCGGCAGTACTTTGGCGTTCACCGCAGGGGTCAGAAAATCAAATCGATTTCGATTACCCTGTGCATCAAGCAAAAGGATGCGCCGCACCTGAAACGTCTTAGCATCGACGTAGAGAAGCACGTTTTGGTAGGCGGGCGTGGGCTCTTTCGGCTCACCCAGCAGCACGTAGCCGCCTTTGAACTTCATCTTTTCGGCATCCAGCTGCTTCAGATCAAACGTTTTCTTCAGGCTGCCACCGCCGATCAAAAATGAGAGAGCTGCTGGGTAGTAGCTCTTGTTCATCGGCTGCTCGTACATTTGCTTGCTCTCTTTTTCGTAAACACGGATGAGCTTGCCGTCGGAAACTACACGGTTGCCGTTGGTGTAGCGCCAGCTCATTTTGCCGGGCTTCTGGAACACCACCTTGCCGTCGGATTCCTTCACCTTATTGGGAAACTTCATTTCGTAGCGCTGTTTGAAAGCGGCCTTGAAGGTTTTAGTCTTGTCGTAATACTTCTGAACTTCGTCCGCTATTTGATCGGCCGTGGGAGCCGCGAACGCAAACGTGGGCGACAAGAATAAGAGGCCCGTGGCGGAGCCGAGCAGGAGGTTGAACGAGCGACGATCCATAGTGACCTTGGGCTTACGCCGTTTTGGCCCAAAAGCTACCCAAAGATGCCACGCGGGGCTCGGACGAGCGGCGGGAGGGGAAGTCAGGGCGAATAGCCGAAATAAAGATTAGCCGCCGGGTGCCACCTCATGCGTTCAGATATACTTGTCATGCTAAGTATCTGGTGGGCGCGCGGAACAGGCACTCCCCCAGGCATTATGGACTCAGCAAATTGAGGGGTGAGTCACACGCGGGTGCCGATTTTCGCGCGATTGGCGCTGGCAGGGGAGCCCGCCCGGCCCCGTTGCCGTCTTTTTGCTACCAAGAGGGCCGAAAGGGCCGCTCTTTCGGTGGGTGTGCGGCTCGCTAGCGCCTCCACGAAGGGCGAGATCCGGAGGTGCGTTACGGCGAGTGCCAGTGCATCTGCAGCGTCAGGAGCCGGTAGCTGCTCCAAACCGAGCAGCGCTTTAATGATGCGCGCCACCTGAATCTTTTCCGCCTGACCGCTGCCGGCGATGGTGCGTTTTACTTTGGCGGGAGCATACTCCGCGACGTCTACGCCTTGCTGGGCCAAGCACAAGAGCACGACACCGCGTGCATGCCCAAGCTTGGCGGCCGCCTGCGCATCCTTGAAAAAGAAGAGGGTTTCAACGGAGCCCACGTTGGGTTGATGATCGCTCAGTACTTCATTGAGCTCACTCGCTAGTTGTTGCAGGCGATTTTCGAGCGCAGCCTTTTCATTCATTCGGATCACGCCGTGCGCTACGTGAATGAGCCGCGCGCCATCCCGCCGTACTACGCCCCAGCCGAGCTTGCGTGTTCCAGGATCGATGCCAACGGTGATCACAGAGTAGTGTTACCAGGCTGCGCCGCACATGGAAAGCTGCATGAGCCTTCTAGCGGGATCAATGGCGAGGGGCCTGGGTCTGGGGCGGCGTTTTGGGGCGTGCCTTTGCGCGACATTGCGCAGCGTGTACTCTCCTTCGGCAATGGCTTGGGCTCCGGACGTCGTCGTGATCGGCTCGGGCCCGAATGGCTTGGTGGCGGCGGTCACCTTGGCGCGGGCGGGCTTTCAGGTGTTGGTGCTCGACGAGAATCCGCTACGCCCGGGTGGGGCCATGGGTACCGAGGAGCTCACGCTGCCCGGGTTCCAACACGACACGGGGCCCGCATTTTTCCCGTTTGGCAAATCGAGCCCCGCCTTTCGCGAGCTGGGCTTGGAGCGGCTTGGGGTATCTTGGGCATGGGCGCCCCTTGAAAGCTGCCACGTTGCGCTCGATGGCAGCTACGCGAGCTTGAGTCGACGTGCAGTCGGTGAGGCGGCGCATTTCGGCTCTCCGCGCGATACCTCGGCGTGGAGCCGCCTCAGCGAAGCCTATGCTGGGATGGAGGCGCAACTTTTGCCAGCGCTGCTTGGCCCAGTGTTACAACTCGGTGCCTGGAAGCGGCTGGGGATATCTAACGCTCTTTGGCTAGGCTGGTTGTTAGCAAGAAGCGGCAAATCGCTAGCGCATAAATATTTTGAAAGCGAGGCTGCTCGCCGTGTGTTGCCAGCGCTAGCTCTACACGCTGATGTGGGGCCGAGCGATCCGTTCGGAGCTGCGCTTGGGTTTCTCTTGGCAGCCAATGCCACCACAGGTGGCTTTGCAGTTCCGGTGGGAGGCGCCAAAGTCATCACGAACGCCCTAGTAACACTTCTGGAACGCCACGGCGGGCGCATCCAATTGGGCGAAAAAGTGCGAAAAATTCACGTGAAGAACGGCCGTGCTGTGGGCATTTCAACAGCGAGCGGTTTAGAGGTTGGCCCGCTCCGAGCCGTGGTGGCTGCCACGGGCGTTAAGAGCCTTTTGCTGGAGTTGATCCAAAGCGGGAGCCTTTCGGGCAGTGTTCTCAGGAAGGCGCGGCGTTTTCGGCACGGTTGGGGAACGTTCAAGTTAGATTTTGCTTTGGTAAGCCCCGTACCGTGGCTCACGGAACCGGCACGGCAGAGTGCTGTGGTGCACACCGGAGAAAGCCTGGAAGATCTAGAGCGCTTCACCCACGAAGTGCAGAGCGGTAGGCTCCCCACCAATCCGTATTTGGTACTCGGCCAACAGAGCCTCATCGATCCGCTGCGTGCGCCGGCCAACCAACATACGCTGTATTGCTACACGCACGTTCCATCGACACTCCCCGGCGGTTGGAGCGACGCGAAGGAGCGCTTCGCAGACAGCGTGGAGGCACGGATTGAAGCGTTGGCTCCCGGGTTTCGTGCCAGCGTCAAAGCCCGTGCCGTAAGGTCCCCCGAGGACCTCGCGGCCCAAAACACCAACCTCGTAGGGGGCGATCTTGGCGGAGGTTCGGCTGCCGCTCAGCAACAGCTCTTCTTTCGGCCTTTTTTCCCCTACTTTCGCTACCGGATGCCGGTGCCTCGGGTGTACCTCGCTTCGAGTTCGGCGCACCCGGGCACGGGAGTGCACGGCATGTGCGGCTACAACGCGGCCAAGCAAGTTATCGCCGATCTCGGTTAGATGAGCCAGAGTGGCCCGAGAAAACGAAGCCGGCTCGCAACGTCGACAACAGATCTGGCCTAAGCGTAAGGCATCGTCTATTCACTTCAGATGGCCCCCAAGCTCACGCGCACCCCCAACCCCACAAACCTTGCCTGGCTGGATCTTGAGATGACGGGGCTGGAGCCAGCGCGCGACGTGATACTGCAAGCGGCGCTGATCATCACTAACTCAGAGCTCGAAATTATCGAGGAATTTAGCTGCGACATCTGGCAGCCGGAAGAGCATCTCGCCAAGATGGTGCCCTTCGTGCGCAACATGCACCAGAAGAACGGCCTGCTTGATAGAGTGCGCGCATCAACCTTGGACGCGAGAGCTGCTGAGCGCCTGTTGCTAGAGCGTGTGAGCGGCTGGTGCACGTACCCTGCCACACTGTGCGGCAACACGATTGGTATGGATAAGCGCTTCATAGAGGCGTGGATGCCCGGCCTGAACGGGTTCCTTCATTACCGCGTGGTGGACGTATCTTCCGTCAAGGTGCTCGCTAAGCTCTGGTACGGCGAAGAAGCTGTGTACGAAAAGCCGAAAGCAGGCGAGCACGACGCCATTGTGGATATTCGAAACTCCATTGCGGAGCTGAAGCACTACCGTAAGGAAATCTTTCGCGCGAGCTAGGAGTACCCGCAAAGATCTTCCGGGCGGGCTAGCACCACCCGTAAAGACATTTTGCGCAGGCTAGCACGCTAGCTCTAGCAGGCTACGTGCGATTTTTGTGGGAAGATCTTCCCGGGGTTCAAAAGACCTTTGGGGTCAAAGGAGTGCTTGAGGCGCTCTTGCAGCGCAATGAGCGGACTCGATTGTTCGAGCGCTAAATACGGAGCCTTAGCGATGCCGATGCCATGCTCGCCGCTCAGGGTACCCCGGAGCTCTACCGTATCCCGGAACAGCTTTTCGACACACGCTTGCACGCGTGGCACTTCATCGTCGTCGTTCCACACGAAATTGACGTGCAGGTTGCCGTCACCCGCATGGCCGTAGGTAACCGAACGCACTCGATTCTTCTCGGCGGCATCATCCACGCGGCGCAACAGTTCGCCGATGTGGCGGCGAGGTACGACCACATCTTCACTGATCTTGTGTTTGGCTAGGCGGCGCACGGCCAGGCTCATTTCGCGGCGCGCTGACCAGAGACGCTCCCGCTGAGCCGCATCTTGCGCTACCAGAAGCTCAATGACACTTGCAAGCTCACACGCGTCGGAGATCTTCTCTGCTTGCAGCTCGCACTGGGATTCGGTGCCGTCCACATCCATCAACAGCATGGCGTTAGCCTGAGAATTGATGGGGTTGCCCGCCGCCCGCATGGCTTCCAGCGTGCCGCCGTCCAAAAGCTCAATACAGCGAGGAATGATGCCCAGCTGCGTGAGTTCCTCCACGGCACGACCCGCCGCGTGCACATCGTGGAATAGGGCAAGGAGCGTCATCACGCTTTCGGATTTGGGGATGAGCCGCAACGTTACGTCGCCAAATATGGCTAGAGTGCCTTCGCTGCCTACCAAAAGCGCGGTTACGTCGTAGCCGGTGACACCTTTTACGGTGTGGCGGCCAGCAAAGAAGCTATCCCCGCCAATCAGGAATGTCTCAAGCCCGAGCACATAATTGCGCGTTGCTCCATATTTGAAGGCGCGCGGCCCGGCGGCATTTTCGGCAACATTGCCCCCAATGGCGCAGCTCGACCATGAATTCGGATCTGGTGGATAAAACCAGCCAACCTCTTCGACGGCTCGATGCAGATCTCCGAGCACCATCCCAGGCTCCACCACCACGATGCCCTCGCGGGTATCCATGTCCTTGATTTGATTCATCCCGAGCGTCGTGATCACGATGCCGCCCGCCACGGGAATTGCTCCGCCCGTACGACCCGTTCCGCCCGAACGCGGGGTGATGGGCACCTCTGCTTCACGTGCGACGGCGAGCGCAGCGAGAATGTCGGCCGGAGTTTTTGCGAGCACCACGGCATCCGGCATGCAGCCAACACCCTCGGAGTCGTCGTTGGCGTAAGGCTCGAGCGAATTACGCTCGGTGAGCACCTTGGAGGGGCCGAGCTTGCGATCGAGCAAACTGAGGGCTTTTTCGACGGCTGCGCGACTCGGACGGGGTAGGTGGGGGGCGGTGAGGAGCATGAGGAACCTGGGACGCTACCATTTGTTGAGCCAAGCCTTGACGCCCCCGTACGCGCGGCTACGTTCCGGGCCCTTCAACTCAAGTCCGGCCAGGAGAGGTGACCGAGTGGCCGAAGGTACCCGCTTGCTAAGCGGGCGTAGGCCAAAAGCCTACCGAGGGTTCGAATCCCTCCCTCTCCGCTAGCTCCGCCTTCGGCGGAGCGTCGCGACGAGGGAGGGCTGTCGGTCGCTGGCTCGCATCGTTGATGCTCGCTGCGCGAGCGAATCCCTGTCCGCGGATGCTTCGTGGA
>JANRKO010000026.1:0-42077 GCA_033763455.1 Polyangiaceae bacterium | reverse complement strand
TCCGAAGTTTCGAGCAGCACGGGTCCAAACGGCCCTCACCGGCGCTGCGGATGCGTCAATCGGGCCGAATACCCTTGGGCTTTCTATAGCCGAAAGGTGACCACTACTTTTCAGGTCGCGAGCCACCCCATGACATCTCCGGGCTTCGCGCCATGCGCTCTGCGCGGCTTGTCTCCCCCTGGCCGGTCGCTCCGCTCCGGCGGGGGAAACGCTGAAGCTCGCTTCGCTCGTGCTTATAACACATGATCATTTGTGCCACTCGGGGCAGACCAGCTAACGTAAGCTATGCAACCGGATTGGTCGAAGCTCAGACAAAGAGAACAAGCGCTCGCTTACCACGCGGAGGGCCGCCCCGGAAAAATCGAGGTGGTTCCCACCAAGCCTGTTGCTAGCCAATTTGATCTATCGCTCGCCTATTCACCAGGCGTTGCGGTGCCATGCTTGGCAATCCGCGACGATCCGGACGCGGTGGATCGCTACACAGCGCGCCGCAATCTCGTAGCCGTGATCACCAACGGCACGGCGGTGCTCGGCCTTGGCAATATTGGGCCACGCGCGGCCAAGCCCGTGATGGAGGGCAAAGGCGTGCTCTTCAAGCGCTTCGCGGACATTGACGTCTTCGATCTGGAAATTGACGAGACGGATCCAGTTCGCTTTGTGGAGATTGTGCGATCGCTAGAGCCCACGTTTGGCGGCATCAACCTCGAAGACATTCGAGCGCCTGATTGCTTCTATATCGAGCAAGCCCTGCGCGATCAAATGAAGATCCCCGTGATGCATGATGACCAGCATGGCACTGCGATCATTTCGAGTGCCGCGCTGATTAACGCCGCAGCACTCCAGGAAAAAGCGCTGGAGGATCTTCAGGTCACCTGCATCGGCGCCGGCGCTGCCGCCACCTCTTGCATGCGCATGTGGACGCGGATCGGCGTAAAGATCGAAAACATTACGATGCTGGATTTGAATGGCATCATTATCCACGGGCGCGCCGATCTGGATGATTTTCGGCGGCCGTTTGCCCGCCCAGCTTCGGATCCTCGGCGCACTATCGCGGATTGCCTAAAGGGTGCGGATGTGATGATCGGGCTTTCCACTTCAGGCTTGGTAACCGAGGAGATGCTGCTTACCATGGCCAAGGATCCCATCGTCTTTGCGCTGGCCAATCCCGACCCAGAAATCGACTACGAAGCGGTGATTCGGGCACGGCCTGACGCCATTGCCGCTACAGGTCGTAGCGATTACCCGAACCAGGTGAACAATGTCCTTGGGTTCCCGTATATTTTCCGCGGCGCCTTGGACGTGGGCGCCAGCACTGTCAACGAAGAGATGAAAGTGGCAGCGGCGCGCGCACTGGCAGCGCTCGCGCGAGAAGAAGTACCCGACGATGTTCTCCGAGCGTACGGGCGGACCCGCCTGCGCTTCAGCAAAAAGTACATTATCCCGAAACCTTTCGATTCCCGCGTGCTCTACTGGGTAGCGCCCGCCGTCGCCAAAGCCGCGATGGAAAGCGGCGTGGCGCGTGAAACGCTGGATATCGAGGAATACACCGCGCGCCTCTACCATAAGATTTCTCCCACACGGCGTGTGCTCTGGCACATCACCGAGGCTGCCAAAGAACGCCCCGCGCGGATCGTGTTCCCAGAAGGAGATCAGGCCAACATCTTGCGGGCGGCAGAGCTCGTGATTGAGTCAAAAATTGCCGAGCCCATTCTTTTGGGCTCCAAAGACCGCATCTTGCGGCTCAAGCAGGAGCTGGGCTTGGATCTGGATGGCGTCACTATTTTGGAGCCACGGGAAGATCCCAAGTTGGAGCTCTACGTGGAGGCGTTCTGGAAGAAGCGGCAACGCCGTGGAGTAACCCTTCACCAGGCGGAAAAGGTTGTTCGCCAATCACGCACCACTTTTGGCATGTTGATGGTCGAGCTTGGCGACGCTGACGGACTCGTTGCAGGTTATCGTCAAGATTACCCCGCCACTATCCGCCCAGCGCTGCAGATTATCGGAATGCGCGATGGTGCTCATCGAGCGGCCGGCATGTACATGATTGTGAGCAAAACCGGCGTAAAGTTCTTCGCGGACACCACCATCAACATCGACCCAGATGCCGAAACACTAGCAGAAATAGCCATCCTTGCTGCCAAAGCCGTTCGCGACCTGGGCATTGAGCCTCGCGTCGCGATGCTTTCCTTCTCAAACTTTGGAGATGCTCCGCACAGTCAATCCACCAAGGTGGCCAAGGCTACCGCGCTCGTGAAGGCCGAGATGCCAGATCTGATCATTGATGGGGAGATGCAAGCCAACGTAGCCTTGAACGAGGACGACCGCACACCTTACCCTTTTTCAAGCCTCAAGGGGTCGGCCAACGTCTTGATCTTCCCCAACCTGGACGCTGGCAATGCCGCGTACAAGATATTGGCGGCCACAGGCAATGTGGATGTCGTGGGGCCGATGGTGTTGGGACTCAAAAAGCCCATCAACGTGCTTCAGCAAGGAGCCAGCGTGGACACCATCGTGCACATGACAGCCATCACTGTCGCGCGCGCCAATCGGATGAGGGCGGGCTGAGCGTTACGCGCTCACCCCAAACGCTACAGCAGCGGCGCACGCTCCGACCCCAACGTCGCCTGACGACAGCAGATACTTGTCATAGCAAGTACGGTCCCTGCGTCGCGCAGGGCCCTCCGACGTGGCAATCTTGCCGCGGCCGGCCCCCTGACTCTTGGCCTATCCGAGGTCCGCCGGTAACCCCTAGTCAGCTGTTGGCCCGGGCGTTACCCTTCTCATTGGCAATGACCCCATCAGAAACAAATCTCTTCAAGGCACTAGTGGCAGTGGCATGGGCTGATGGAAAGTTCACCGAGCCTGAACAGGGAATGATCGAAGCCTTGCTTTGGGCATTTGGCGCGAGTGAAGAAGAAGAAGCAGCGCTCCAGGACTTCGCCAGCAAGAAGAGAACTATCGGGGAGATCAACGCCAAGGAGTTCTCGCCCGCTGAGAAGGAGTCTCTCGTGGCTCACGCAGCCCTTCTCACTCACGCTGATGGAAAGCAGACCTCCGGCGAGCAGAAGGTGTTGATGGCTCTCGTTAAGCAGCTGGCGCTCACTCCGGAACAAGCAAAGCCCATCATTTTGAATGCGCGTGACCGAGCTTCGAAGCTGGCAAGCAAGGTCTAGCCCGTTCCAACGCCGTGCCTCAGCACACGCCGCCGAAGCGCTGCGACCCGAAACGCCTCCGGCGGCAACGCTAAAGATGCGGGCGGCGGTCCACGGGGCCGTCGAAAGGTGGACTTTGCATCTGGCCTAGTGGGGCGATACGTACATGGGGAAGGGCCCGCAGAAGTTCCGCCTTCGTTACGTCGGAGCCAAAAAATCCGATATTCGTGAGCACATGGCCAATCCGCGCCAACGGCAAGATGGGATCTGCTAAGTGCTGGATATGGATCGCACGCCCCACGGGCGTGATACTGCTCAGTGATGTGCTTTCCGAGAAAGCAACCAGGCCTGCCTTGGTGTCCATCACACGGCCCACGTATGCCATTGTGTCTCGAAAGCGAACTAACTCGGCTTCCTCCTCACGGGCTAGCTCTCCGCGTGGCACTTCGCCACCCATGCGCGTCAGTTCACTCACCACGCACTGGGTGAACTCTTCGGCTGCGCCTTTCGAGCCAGTCACCAGAAAGGCCCGCGGGCTCAGGCAACCGCGTTGTTCAAAGAGCACAGTATCCAGCACCAGGTTTTTCGCCTGCGCGATCAGAACTTCGGGGGACGCCTCCGGCAACTCTACGAGGGCCGCGCCCGCACCCGGGCCATGCCCAATGAAGTGCACGCCAGCCGGCAACTTCGCGCGCACCGTACGCAGGGTTTCCTTCTTGCCGTAGGCCCAAAACACATCCTCTGCCTTTGGAGCGAGCTCATCTGTAAGCTCGAAGAGGCCGGGGCAAGCTTCCAAGAGCACGCGGGCAAGCACCGGATCGCGGCGCGAGACGCGCACCATCACGTGTTCGGAGCTCGCGAGCGCAAGCGCCAAGGCGCGCGATGCACCCACGAACACGTTGGCGGACAATAGCACGAGGGCGCGTTTAGCGGGTTGCACACTGGCCAACAATTGCTCGATCTCCGCCTCACTCGGGTGCGTCTCTAGACAGTGCTCAATCGCAAGCTCAATGCCTTCGGGAGAGAGACCTGTGGTGCTAACCCATGCAGCACGTGCCTTCACTCCCAGCGGAGTGTCCGGGCGAGCCACGTCGGCGGCGGCGGCGATAAGAGCCTGAACCCGTTCGCGTGGACTCATTGGGCCCCTTCCAACAAAGCCTGGACCGCCATTGAGCAACCTCGGGGCACAGCTCCTGGGCTGCGCCCCAAGAGCTCAATACCTCCATCCCTCTCACGGATCAGATCTTGGGTGAGTACGCACACCGCTGAATCCACATTGCCGAGATCCATAAAACGAGCAAGACCAATGCCGCCGGGCTCCACAGGCTCCAGCGTTATGGAATCTACGGGCGTCACCCGCAGCCAGCGAGGCGGAATGAACACTCCTTTAGGGCCGCTCAAATGAGCGCCCCGAACGGTACCTTCGTAAAGCTGGCTCGAAAGCTCCGTCATGCCATATTCTCCGACAATTTGGCCCGCGGCGAGGCCCAATTGTTCGACAGCACGCGTTCGCAGTTCCGAAAGATTGAGCTCGCCCCCGCGCTTTTTTGGCCCGCCCGTATGCATCACCACGCTCTTTTCCGGAAGCAGAAAAGAGCGACCCTGTAGCTGCTCCAAGCAGCGAGCAAGAGCCAAGGAAGTTGCAAGCACGAGCAGCGGGCGCCCCATTTGAGCCGCAAAAGCGCAGGCGCGTTGCAACTCTACAAGATTAACCCCCGCTGAGCTCAACAACCAACGCTCATAAGGTGCGTCGACGTGCAAACCCATGTGTCTACCAAAGGCTGGGTCAAACTCTTCCATGAATTGCCGCATCATGAACATCAGCGACGAAGGCACTGGCTCTCCGGGCTCCGCGGCAAGAGCCACTACTACGGCAGCATCTTCTGCCATCAGCGCTTCACGTCCAAAGGACGTGGAGAGCGCTCGGTACGTCGCGGTGGTACGCATGGGATGCACCCCTTTGGCCTCAGTGGAAGTCCCACTCGTTTCGAACCGAACAACATCGAGCTCGGGTGGGTGCACGGCTACACGCGTCAGCCGAAAAGCTTCGCTCGGGACGGCCGGGATAGTAGCTGCACTATCGAGCGCGGAGCCCGAACGTTCGACCAAATTGGCAAAACCAGGAATATTTTCGGCCTGAAATCGAGCCAGTTCGAGCGCCAGGCTATCGAACGATTCTTGGCTTTCCCCCCTCGCAAACGCTCGCACACGGCGATGTAATCCCTCAGATCGCTCAACAAAGCCTGCGTTGCTCAAGCGCCCCTCAGAATACTGCTGAGTGTTGTAACGAACCCCTCGAACAAATCAGCGTGTACGTTTAGGGCCGGCGTCAGCACCAACGAATCACGGTGGGTGCCGCCGCTTGTTACCAGATAGCCTCGCTCCAGCAAAGCCTGAGATATTCGCCACCCCACGCCAGGTTCCTGCCCGAGATCAATGCCAATCATCAGGCCAGCTCCAGTAATTCGCGCACGCTCCCCAAGGCGCTCTTGCAAGCGACTTCGAAATTGCTCGCCAAGCTGCTGCGAACGCTCCACAAGCTGCCCACGCTCAATCTCACTTAACAGGGTAATCGCCGTAGCGCACGCAAGCGGAGCTCCAGCAAACGTCGCGGTGTGTACTACCTCGGCAGAACGAGCCCATGTGTTCATGATCTCGCGGGGCCCCAGGCAAGCCGAAATCGGCAAGCCGCCACCAAGCCCTTTGCCCAAACAAATGAGGTCTGGCACGACCCCCGGCCCGATCGAAAACAGCATTTTTCCAGCTCTTCCAAGCCCCGTCCACACCTCATCACTCACCAAAAGCGCACCCGCCTCATGGGACAGCTTCAAGAGCTCACCCACAAACCCAACAGGGGGCACCACACAACCACCACGACCGAGGAGTGGTTCCACCACAACCGCACCAATATCGTTCGCTAACAGGCGCTTACGCAGCCGATCGTACACCAGAGCGGCCTGAGGCTCCGTTTCCGGATAGGGCAAGAACTCCACGTGCGGGTTGAGTTCGCCAAGAAATGGTTCTCGGTAGCTTTCTCGAAGGCCACAAATAGCAAGCGGGCCGTAGCTGAGCCCGTGGTAAGCACCCTCGAAGGCGATCACTCCAGATTTTCCAGTGAAGAGCTTGGCTGTCTTGAGTGCGGCGCTGATCGCATCTGCACCCGATTGCCCCAGGATTACTTGAGCATCACCGGGGTAAAGTGCCGCCAACCGTTCGAGCAGGCCCACTTTTGCGTCGGCCGAGAGCATATCCCCCAGGGCCTGCAACATGCGCGGGGCTTGGAGCTCCAACGTGCGAAGGATGCTAGGGTGCCCGTGCCCTAGCAGAAGGGAACCAAAGCCACACGCGAAGTCGACGTAACGGTTACCGTCCACGTCAAGAACATTATCGCCCTTGGCAAGCGACAACACGATTGGCAGCCGTGCGGGATCACTCGACCGGGGTGGCCCCATGGGTGCTGCTCGATGCCGTAGCCGGAGCGCCCAGGTGCGAGAGCTTTGCCCGGGCGGGCGGACTCGGATCTGGGGACCTTGGTTCCCCACAAGATCCCCGAAGGGCGGAGGGCCATCGCTGTGCATGTGTCCCTCAGTAGCACACGCGATTGCGACCGCTGCGCTTTGCTTCGTAGAGCTTCTGATCGGCCAACCCGATCAGCTCTTCGGCTGTTTTTTGCTCGGTGAGTTCGGCACAGCCAATGCTGATTGTCAGCGGCATACTTTCGTTTTGAAACACGAAGGGATGCGCTTCTACGCGGCTCCGAAGACTTTCGGCAAGCGCAGTGGCCCCCTCCAGGGGTGTTTCGGGGAGGAGAATCACAAATTCTTCGCCACCGTAGCGGGCGAATACTTCGTCTCTGCGGATCCTGTCTTGAACCAAGCGGGCCAGCTCGCGAAGCGCGTAATCGCCGGCGAGATGCCCGAATTGATCGTTCACGTTTTTGAACAAATCGATATCAAATATCAACACGCTAAGTGAACGTTCGTGTCTGCGGGCTCGAACGATTTCGCGCTCGAGGGCTTCGAAGAAATAGCGTTTATTGTGGACCTGGGTGAGACCATCCACAATCGTCATGCGATAAATTTCTTCGTGATACTTGGCTTCGGCGTCAGCCCCCGACAAGAACTTGAGGATTGAAGGGCCGATCTTCACCCTATCGGCGTTCGTGAGCATGCGCTCTCCTTCGAGCTGTTCCTCGTTCAGGTAAGTCCCATTGGTTGAATTGGCATCCGCCACAAACCAATTCGCCCCGCGCCTCGTAAAATAAGCATGCCGCCGGGATACCGAGTCGCCTTCGAGCACAATATCGCAGTCGGCGCCGCGCCCAACGCCCACGGGTTCCTTGTCGAGCACAAAGCGTTTGCCGAGCATTCCTGGTTCTTGGCTGTAAATAACAACCAAGCAGTCCGTGGTCGGAACCTGTTCGCTTACCGGATTTTCGAGAACCTGAGTGACTCTCGTTTTGTCGTCGAAGTCACTCACGTTGATGCCACCACGTTTGCAAAAACCATTCGGCGCCAGGGACCCCACGGGCGCCGGGGGCCGTATTTGTCGCACAGCTTGCAGAACGAAGGACGACCGAAATCCCTCCCAGTGACGGATAGGTGCGTACATGTGGGAGCGAAGGCGAGGTTTGTCGACATTTGACCCATTGGCCGAGCCCCTAGTAAGCCATTTGAGGCCGGTTGGGTCAAACCCAGGCCGGTTGGGTCAACCCAAGATCTCCCCACGGGTCCCGAACGCACCCTAGAGTGCCCCATGTCCGAAGCTCTTGCACCCCGCTCCCTCCCGCTCCAGATCTCGCTCTTTACGTTTAAGGAGGGACTCTTGGCTCGCGCAGCTCACGATCTCTGCCTGAGCGTTGAGAAATGCAGTGCCAACCTTGTCGCGGAAAAACGTGTGCACGCAGAGATCGCCGTTACCAGTATCCGTGTGGACGGCGCCATGGAGAACGGCGTGTTCCAACCCAATCAGCTAACCGAAAGCAATCGACGGGAAATCGAGGGCAACATTCGGGAGCGCGTACTCAGCGCGGCTTCGCACCCGCTGATTCGATTTGATGGAACGCTCCAAGAATCCACGCCACAAGCCCCTACATTCGATGTCCAGGGTGAACTCGAAATCCGTGGCGTGCGCCGCAACCTGCAGGCTCAGGGTCGACGGCAAGCTGGCACGCTCTCAGTTGAATTCGAGATCAAACCAAGCCTCTTTGGCATCGAGCCCTTCCGTGCACTCATGGGAGCCATTCGCGTGGCGGACAGGGTGAAGGTGATTGTCAAGACGCCTGAATTTTAGCCTCACGTTACTTCTCCCGGACGATACCAGTCGAAGTTATTCGGCAGGCGGAGGCTGTTGACCGCCACACTCACGCTCACCTCTAGGGCTCGTACGTGATGCCACCAACCAGCCGGAATCAGTAGCGTTTCCCCGGGTTCCAACACGACTCGCTTTACCAGCTTTCCTTGCAACCAGCCTTCGCCTTCCGGGCTTTCCGGATCGAGTGCCGCGTACATAGCGGTGGCTCCTTCGGCGAGCTCAAGCTCGAGCGGGTTCACGAGTAGAAACTGTTTCCTGCCGTAAAGCTGAGAGAAAAGGATGTTGGAAGTGTCGTGGTGGAGCGAAGTTATTGTGCCCTTCGGCCCCAGCCAGAGCGCTGACCCGCGTCCAAGGTCAGCGCGATCGAGCCAACTTTCTGGAAACCACATGTCTTGGAATAGCGCGTGAAGCTCTGGCAGGCTGAGGTTCTTGTTCTGAGCCACCGCATAAAAGTCGTTAGTTGATTCGACACTTTGCAGCGCTTCCACGAACTTCCCAAGTGGCATCTTCCTCGAAAGCTGGGCCGTCTTCCGGTCATAGTTAACTTCCGTTTGCCTGCCCCAAGCGACGTCCAGAATCACATCGCCAAACCGTTCTTTGAGCCGCTCGGGAGTGAAATTGTCCTTGCCCGGCCAACGAGCTACGAGGTCCGTAAAGATAACGGGAGTATGGGTGCTCAGCCAATTGCCCAACCCTAAAGGTTCAGGTCCAAGCTTTATTCGCTCTGCCTCCGGGGGGCATTGCTCAAACCATCGCTGCGCAACCAGCAGCCGGCGCAACAACTCCAACCGACGCCCTTTAACTGAGTGTTTCCGAGCGGCGCGATAAACCGGCGAGGCTTGGATGGCGACGAGCATCTCACGAGCCAATTCCTTAGCGACGCCTTGGCGCTCAAGCTCGCCCACGAGCGATGCCTCGTCCGCCCCGTTGAGCAGGTTATCCGTGATCCACTCAAGCCAGAGTTCGGAGAGAACCTCGTTCTCCAAAGCACCCTCCGCTTCAAGTAATCAGCGAGTGGATGGAACTAAGGGAGCCGGCATAGGGGGCGGCATAGGGGGCGGCATAGGGGCAATTGCCCCTCCCGCTTCCCCTTCGGGCGCTCCACCACTGCCACCTGCTGCTGCAGCCTGACCACCCGCGAGTACCCCCGCCGCACCCGCCTGGGCCGCGCTGCCACCGAATGCGGCCGGACTTCCACCGACCGGGGCATCCATCGGGGGAGCGATCATGGGAGCCGGCATGGGAGGTACCATGGGAGCGATGATTGGTACGCCACCGGTGCCTTGCACACCGCCACTGCCGTTACGAGCACCACCGCTTGGTGCCGCCATCGGGGGTTGCAGCATGCTCCCTCCGGTATTCGGGGCGGGAGTGGAGCTTTCATCTTCACCGCCACACTGCGTGAGCTGCGTTGCAGCTGCCACCCCTAACACAGCCACGGACACCCAACTGACCTGACCCGAGCGCTTGACGAGGACAGGCCCGAGTGGAGCAGGTGTTAACTTGGGACGTTCAAGGCTCATTATCGCAACTTGGAGCAGGGGATCTAGCCCTAGAGGTTACAGAGCCTAGCGCGGCTCGTCAACCAGCGGCACAGCCAACCCCAGGAGGCGCATCAACCGCAACGCATTGCCTTCGGTGACGGGCCCTTTGCGCACCTTAAAATCAAACACCATTTGCCCATTTTCTACGTTTTCGCGCAGATGCACGAGCTCCACACGGCCCATCTGATCTGGAGGTAACTGGCAAAGCTCAAGGTCGTGCGTGGAGACAGCACCGGTGGCCCCAAGCTGAATCAGCTCACTCATCACCCACCGCGCACCCAGCTGACGCTCCTTGGAATTGGTGCCATGCAGAATCTCGTCCAACAAAAAGAAAACGTTATTCTCCTTGGCTTGGGCCGCCTCTACGACGGATTTCAGCTTGCGCAGCTCCGCATAAAAGTGGCTCACCCCCGATTGAAGCGAATCCCTAACGCGCATGCTGGTGTGCAGGCTGAACGTCCCCATTCTTAGGCGTTGTGCGCACACGGGGCCGCCCGCCAAGGCAAGCACGGTGCTCAAGCCCATGGAGCGCAAGAGCGTGCTTTTGCCAGACATGTTCGAGCCAGTAACCAGAAGTGCTGTTCCGCCTGAGGGAAGAGCCACATCGTTGACCACGCGTTTGTCCGGAGAAATCAGCGGGTGCCCGAGCCCCTCAGCCAGGAACCCAGAAAAACCCGGCTCCACCTCTGGAAATACAAAGCCGTGCTCGTCGTAGAGAAACCCGGCCAAAGAAGAGAGCGCCTCGAATTCACCGATAGCCTCAAACCAGCCGCGAACATGGCTGCCAAAACGCCGCTGCCAGCGCTCAAGCGCCAGCGTACAGTTGATGTCCCAGAGAAAAATCAGATTCACAAACGGGTAAATGAGCCCATTGTGCTTAAGATCAAACCACCCAAGCCGGCTCCGAAATTCCTTCATGGCCAGCGAGGCGCTTATCCCCTCGGAGGTAGTCTGCGCTCGCCATTTTTCGGCAAATTTACCCCCTACGCCCATCGAATCAAGCAGGGCTAACATCCCACCGTACCGAACAAACGCGCCCTCGGTGGACGATACCGAGCCGAATACGCGATTGGCGGCAGGCCCCAACGCAAAGGCAAGCCCAACTTGCAGGGCTGCTGGCACCAGCCAAGCCACGGGCGCCCAACCCAAAGTTCTAGAAAGCGCAAACAGCGTCAGCGTCAGCAAGGGAAGAAAGATAGCCACCCAGGACAGTTGCGACTTATTGAGCAGCTGAGTGGCCCCTTCCGCCCATGCGAGGAGCGGCTCCGGATCTACGGGGGGCTTATACGTAGGCTTGCCCGAGCGCATACCCGCGACGAGCAAACTTTCGGCTTCAAGTTGTTGCCTCAACGCCAACTTGGGAGCAAGCGCCTTCACCACCTCCTGGCGTTCGGCGATCACGTTGCTAGTTGCAGGCTTGAGTAGCCACTGTGCGAGAGTTGCCTGCCCAAAACGAGTGTGGGCGACACACAACCTCTGAAAGAGCGAACCCGGCCCCAGAATGTCGATGTCGTCGGCGTACGGATGGTTCTCAACCGCATAGGCGGAGCCATCGTCAGGCAAACTCCTAAATGCGTCCGTTACCCGCTTCTCAGCGGCCTCGTTTACCCACAGAAAACGTCGTGCATCCTCTTCGCGAGCGATCACGCGCGCGTGAAGCACCACGAGCAGGAGGAACGCGATGCCGAGAATAATCGATACACCGAAAAGGAACGACGCTTCCGCTCTGAACAGAGCAAAGCCGAGAGCGATGACGGCAAGGCCAAAAGCTAGGCCGCGAAAGTTCGAAATCAGCCGAGAGCGACTTTCATGCTCGAGCACGAGAGCTCGATAGTGCGCTGTTCTCTCGGAATAGGTCTGTTTCGAAGTGTCGGAGCTAGCGATCGAGGCCACGCTTCCCCTTATCCTTGATGCACCGGGGACGCTACCCCTGACGATCTTGAGCGGGCGCCGCTCGGCTGCAGCTGGCGTCCCGCGACGAACTCCTCGATATTACGGCTTTTCGGCAGCCGTCTGCTTGGGACTCATGGCAAACGCAATGCGGACACTGGCACCCACGAAAGCGCCATCCGGGTCGCCGACGTGTCTCCTGTCGACGACATCAGCCACGCACTTGGCGGCTTGCTTCGACATGCCTTTGAAACTCTTCACACTCACGCCCTCGGCGCGCTCGCGGTCACGCACCAGAAAGCGCACCACAACCTCCGCCGTTGACTGGCTGATGCCACCGTTCTTATCGATGCAACCAAGGTATCGAGCTTTGGCGCTCGCAACGTTCAGTTTGGCCCTTGGAAATTCTCCCTTATCGGCTTTCACTGGATCCACTTCGACGCCTAGTTCAGGGGCCGCAGGCACTTCTTCAGCGGGTGCCTCAAGGTCGGCGGCACTGACTGTTGGCGCGACGGGCGTGGACGCGTCTTCGGTTGCCTTCTCGGCAAGCTTGTCGGTGGCCTTCTGAGGGGTCTTCTCGTTTCCCGTCGCGCTCGGCTTATCCGCGCCTTTAGTCGCTCCTTCATTCGGGGTAGCGGCCGGCAAAGCATCGCTCTTTGCTAGTTTTCCACCAGCGAGCGCCTTGGCTTCGTTGACGCTCAAGCAGCGCAGAAGCATGCCTTTGCCGTCAGAAATGCGACCCCACTGGCAGGTGGGATCGTACGGGTAGCTGTTCTGTTCGGACGAACTTCCTGCACGCGCGCCTTGGGCCGCGGAGGTCAAAGCCAAACCCAAAAGGCTAATTATCCCTAGTTTTCCAAGTGCTTTGCTCATGGGGGTTCTCGCTTTATGCCGTACCAAGTGGGACGGCCTGTTACTTAGAGATAGCTCACACCTTGTGAGGCTGCCCAGAATTTGGCCAACGCCGGTGACGCGACGCCGAAAATTTGGCAAAAGGCCGGGGCTCCGCCCGACTAAGCCAGGCCCGTTCATGGTGCTCTCCTCCCCGCCTTCTTCGACCGCCAGCGATACGGTGCTCACTTTCCTGGAGAGCATCGGGCAACGCTCTGAGGCCGAATTCTATCTGAAGCTCTTTCGGGAGGTTCCTAAGGAAAGCTTTGGCCTGGTGGCAGTAGATAATGCAGTGGTCCGCTACGCGCTTGGCTCCTTCGTGGAGCACCTGCGATTTCTGGCGGATCTGGGGCTGTACGCGCCGGTCGTTTTGGGGCTCTTTGGCCCAGGATCAAGCGAATCTCTGCGCGATCGTTTGCTGAAGCGCCTGCCAGGCGCTGGGCTCACGCAAGTGCTGTACCACGCCGGCGAGCCAGACATGGTGGAACGAATGCGCGCAGATCTGGGGGCCGAACGCCTCCCTATCATCTGGTTCGATCGCGCCCAGCACCTAGGCCAAGAGGCACGCATCGGGCAGATTGCAGCGCTCGCACGACAATTGGATACGCAAAAGCTGGTCTACCTGCGAAGAGCCGGAGGCCTCCGGGCGAAGGCTTCCGCCAACAACGTCCCAGAACCGCACGTGTTGGACCTCAACCACGGAACCATTTCAGTTCTCAACCTGCGCACCGAAGGGGAGCTGCTCTCCCGTGGGGCTTATTTGGGAGCCGACGATATGAAGCTCGTGGGCGCTATCGGTTCGCTATTAACGCAAGCCAATCGCCCCCGGCTGATGGTAAACATCGCTTCGCCGCTGAACCTATTGAAGGAACTCTTCACCTCCAAGGGCGCCGGAACCCTGGTGAAGCAAGGCACGCTGGTGCACCGCTACGAATCTTATGCGCCCCTCGATATTGAACGCCTCAAGGCCCTCGTGGAGCTCAGTTTTGGTAAGCAGCTCTTACCAACCTTCCTGCGCGAGCCCGTGCTCGCTGTGTATGTGGAATCGGATTATCGGGGTGCTGCCGTTGTTTCCGACAGCCCGGTGGGACCGTATTTGAGCAAATTTGCCGTGGAGCCCCGTGCCCGCGGCGAAGGTATTGGTCAAGACGTCTGGCAATGTGTCGTGCGAGATTTTCCGAGGTTAGTCTGGCGCGCCCGTGCGGCCAATCCGATTGCTGCATGGTACACACGCGTATGCTCTGGCATGGTACGCACGGAAAAATGGCACGTGTTCTGGCGGGGCCTTCCGCCGCGCGAGATCCCGCTAGCCATTGAACACACGCTCGGGCGAAGCGCAGATTTTGTGGAGCCCCCTCAACGCACGCACTGAAAGCCAACCGCCGGCGTCCATTCGAGCTCGGTTCCTGCCAGCGTAAATGTTGGCACTTGGGCCTTCACCTCGGGCGCCAAATCGCCCGACGCGATCAAGCTTTCGAGCAGCTCCATCTTGAATGGACGTAGGTGCACCTTGAGCGTGATACGATCAGGCACGGCCTGAGCGATGCGATAGTAGCGTGTTACCGCGTGATAGTAGCGAGGGTCACTCGGATCTCGCGTAACAATGGGCGGAAGCAGATTGGATTCAACGCTCTTAGCTTCCCAAAACATATGCACCGGCTCGCCCTGTTCTCCGAACATCTTGTCCCCCAGCCGCCACAGATCCTCTCCCGGAACTTCCGCCAGGCTCTGCCCCTCGGCGACGAGGCCCGACTGAAACAGCACCTTCCCGCCGGCATACGCCACGAGCTCCACCCAAGCGTCCCGATCTTGGGCGGCCCCGCTTGGCCACATGTGCCCAGCCATCCCGTTCTCAAGTGAGATATCCACGCGCACACCTGAATCCACAGCCGCCACACACATTCTAGCTAACACCGTCGGATTCAAATCTCTAAGGATGGCGGCCCTCTGCGCTTCCTTCTCAGGCCAAGGACCAAGCGCTACATCTACACCGGCAAAGGTGTGTTCGTGCAAGCGGCGCACGGGGGCACGCTCGAACGTTGCCACGGCTCCGGGGCTGCCTGTCATGTGGCATTTTCCACACGTAAGGGCCGTCTCGGGATCTGGGCTGTTGAAGATGGTGGCCTTCCATTCGAGGAACGTGCGCTCTAACGCCACCCCGTGCCCGTTCACTACATCATGGCACGCGCCACACAGGTCCGAGGACGCAAGGCTTTCGCGATCCAAAAGCGCTGAGTGTGCCGAGCCATGCACGGGATTCTTAATTGGATCGCGGATCGCTCCGCGCAATGTGGTGTCGTGGGCGAGTTGGATTGGATTATTGTGAGTGCCCTGAACGGCCAGCGCGTTGTGGCAAAAATAACAGGTGACGCCCTTCTTTTCGCTCGGCAACTCGCTCAAGTTGAGGCCATCGGTAGTAAGCCCCTCTGCCACGGCCATCGGCGCGTGGCAGCGAACGCAAAAATCTCCCAAGGCGCCACCCGTTTCGCGTTGCCCGCGCCGGTTCATCGCCAAAAATACAGGATCATCTGCGGCGTAAGCGTGCATGCTGCCCGACCATTCCTTCACGTGCGTGGCATGGCAGCTGGTGCACGTCGCCGGATCCAGCAACGGCTCCCGCGAGAATGTGTCAGGCTGTGGGTCGGCACCGCAGCTCAAGAGTGCATGAGCGCCTAAAAAGCAAGCCGCCCAACGGCGGATGGAGGGAGCTACTGTCCCTGATGCGCCACTCCATTGAACATCGTCCAACACCACCACTACCCCTCAATGCAGGCGCGGATCACCAGATTATCGATTTGCCCCCTGTGCGAAACCGTAAGCTTCACCTCCCAGAGCCCCGGCATCCACAGATTCACAGGAGATACGATCCAAGTACCTAGCACCTCGCCCTTGGCAACCACAGCCTTTACCCCAGTGCCATGGCCGTGCTGAGGCATGAAGGGAGTAACCTGTATCTCCGGATTTTCAAGTGGCGCTTGTTGAGTGTCCAGCAGCTCAATGGTCCATCGGTTGTCTCCCTTGGTGGGAACTTCAGGGGCCAGCTCAAGCATCCTCAACTGAAACGTTCCCTGCTCGCTTGCCGCCACCATACGCCCCGAGAAATCAAACAAGTTTGGGTCCGCCTGGCAATCGGTCACGCCTGGGGCAGATGGGCTCCCTGAGCAGGCAGAAATGGCGCAAACCAGCCAAGCGATCCCACCAATCAAAGACATCTTGTGAGGTGCCAAGCCAAGAATGATGCGCTTGCGCGACGAGACAACCATCGTTTTCCAACTCCGCCAACCAGGCCCTACCATGAGCCTTCAACACGGGCCAACGTGCCCAAGGCGAAACGAAGCGAAGTGGCATATGATGGCACCATGATCCCCCACAGTCGCGCAATCAGCTGGGCACTTGGTGCCGCCACACTCGGCATCGTAGCTTGTTCCACAAAAAAAGATGTGAACATAGCAACACCCGAGCCAACGGCCACCAGTACCGTTGCACCTCCCACTGGCGGTTCGGGACCGTCAGTCACCACCAAGGTGTTTTCTGCCCAGCGCACGAAGCCCGCAGTGCTGAGCATCCCCAAAGGAGTTTGGTCGCCCCTGGTGCAGCTGCGCGACAAGACCGACACGTGGACAGTGGGGCGGCCGGCAGACGGCTGGGTGGTCACTCCCATCCACGCGACGCTCATGCCAGATACGGGCAAAGTATTAATCACAGGCTGGAGCCGGGCCGGCGTCGAAGAATGCAAGCAGGGTGAGAAGCGCCACAACGGCACCAGTTGGGTGCTGGATCCCGAAGTATTGCGAGTTAGCGAGCCGTTCACGCTCAACGTGCAACCACTCGACGAAAAGAGCGAGCCACCGTCTGACGTTCTTTACTGCGCAGGACACGTACCGCTCGCAGATGGCCGAATTTTCCACGCCGGGGGCTCACGTTACGAGAAGCTGGGGATGCCCGGAGAGATCGAGCGCGGCATCAACTACGCTCGGATATTTAAGCCGAGTGTGGGGGCATTTGAGCGCGTGCCCGATCCAATGACGGGTGGGCCCGCCATGGCGCCCGGTGCTAGATGGTATCCCTCAGCGACAAAGATGCCGGATGGCAGCGTGGTAGTGATCGGAGGGTTTACCCAATACGCCGACACGGGGCACCTCACGAATCTGAGCATTGAGCGCTTTTCACCAGCACTCTACGACGCAGGTATGAACCCGTGGAAGGTGCTAGTGAGCCACGACGAAAGCACGCCCGATCTTGCTGCCGATGCTTTGGATTACAATCGCGCCCACCTCCTATATGAACCCGTCCCTGCAGACAAAGCAGGAGGCCATCCGCGCACTCTAGCAACGGTGGGCGGCATTGGCGCCGTACTGCTCGTCAATACGGACGACGGCGTACCCGGCGCCGAGCGCATTTTTCACCCAGCCAATGGGCAACGCCGCACGGCTGACAATCTGCCTCTGCAAGCCGGGCTCTCCACTGGCACCTTGGTTTCGACGGGAGAAATCATGATCATGGGCGGCACCAATGCCGACGAAACCCGCCCGCGCCTCGACCTCTACGATCCTTACAAGGATTCCTGGCGCACTATCGACACCAAGCGCGGCCGAAGGCAGCCAAGCTCGGTGCTTTTGCCCGATGGCACGGTGCTTTTGATCCACGGCGTAGGAGAAGAAGCTACCATCTCCGAACGCCTCGTCCCGCAGATATTCGATCCGGTCGCAGGCACCGTTACGGATGACGTGCGGTGGCCTGAGGCTACCGACCGCGGCGTGCATAGCTTTGGCCTATTGTTGAAAGACGGCACAATCCTAATGGGTGGCGGCGTTGCCACGGCTCCCATGTTTCAAATCGGATGCGAGCACGCCGACCTTCGGATCTACACGCCTCCGTACCTACGGATCCCCGGAAAGCGCCCGGCTCTTTCGAACGTTACCGAACCCCTCACTCTTAGCGTGGGCGGCGCCAATGTCACCCTCAACTACGATGGCTCTCCATTAAAGGCCGACGGGGGCGCCGTGTTGATGGCCGCAGGCTCGATTACGCACAGCATCGATCAAAACGCCCGTTACGTGAAGCTCAACTATAGCGTGAACGGCACGAAGCTCACGCTTACCCCGCCGGACACCCATTTGCGCGCACCGCCTGGAGATTATCTGCTCTTTTTGATTGGAGCTTCGGGCATTCCATCCGTGGGAGTACACGTCCGCCTCCCGTGAAACGCCTCCTCCCCCTGCTTTTTGCGCTCATTTTCGCGTGGGCGCTCCCCCTTCCTGCCCACGCCAACGGTCGGCCCCCCACCGCGCTCTCCGTTTCCATAAAAAGAAGCAACCCAAGCCATCTGATCGTGGGGGCGAGCTTCGGTGCATTGATAACCCGAAACGGCGGAAAATCCTGGCAATGGTTGTGTGAATCCGCCGTGGAAATGGCGGACGCCGATCCTGAGTGGTTGTGGCTCGAAGATGATACCCTGTTGGCGGTCACGTTCGCGGCGCCCTACCGGCGTTCCAAAGATGGGGGTTGCACGTGGCCCGCGCCGGAGCCGCCCGGTGGAGGCTTCGTGGTGGACCTAGAGCCCCACCCCGCAGCACTCAATCGCATGCTATCGGTGGTACGTTTGGAGACTGGTGCAGAGCCGGTAAGTAGGGTTTTCCGTTCCGAAAACGGCGGCGAAACGCTCGATTCAAAGTTGCTCGAAGTCACAGGTGAACGCCTCAGTGCGGTGCGCTTCGCACCAAGTGCTCCCGAACACATCTATGCCGCGGCCCTGGCGTCGAGCACGCAAACGTCAACCCTCTACCACTCCAGGGACTCCGGCCTTACTTGGGAGCGCCACGTTTTTCGTACCGGAGCCGGCTTTGAGTTCGTGCTTGCTGGGGTGCACCCAACAGATCCAAATGTCGTTTTTGCAATCACGTACGGCCACAATGCACTGCTGCGTAGCGAAGATGGCGGCCGTAGTTTCCAAGAAGTGCTGGCCACGGGTGCATACCTTCTGGCATTTCATGTGGATTCGCGAAGCGGCTTGATTTGGGCTTCAGACGGCGTGTCTGGCTTGTATCGCTCCGACGACGGCGGCAAGTCCTTTGCTCGGCTTCTGGGGGCTCCCAGCGCCAATTGCATCGCGAGTGATCAAAACGGCGTTTACGTCTGTGCGAACGCGCTAAAAGACGGGTTTGTTGTCGGCAGGAGTGTAGACAACGAGCACTTTTCGGCTTTCATGCCTTGGTTCAGTGTTCTCAGCGGGCCGCTCGAATGCCCCGCAGGTACCGAACCTCATGATTCGCTGCGGTGCGCGCCAGCTTGGCCCGCGTTGGCGGCCTCAGTGGGAGCTAACCCAATGACTACCGCGGGCACGGCTGGCGCCAGCGGGGCCCCGAGTGAAAACGCTCCTGCTGCTACGGGTTGCGGCTGCGGTGTTTCTAAGAGCCAAAGTGCCGGCGTGCTTGGTTTCTGCCTGCTCCTGGGCACGCTCTTGGGGCTACGCCGATTCAGAGCGAATTGATCCAATCAACCACCGCTTTCATCCCCACTTCATCCACCACCTTACTAGCAATCGGTGGCATCGCGAGCCCCATCTCGCGGCTTTGAAGGCGGTGCACCACCACGCTATCGCTCGCGTGCCCGGCGTGCACGAGCTGACACCCGGGGCACATGAAGCTCACAGGCTCTTGACCCAAGGTGGTAGTGTAAGTGTCCGTATCTTCCACGCGCTTGTCCGTAACATGCAAGCGCAGCCTTAGATTCACAGTTTGAAAAAACCGATTGTGGCAGGCGCCACAATTAGCGTGCAAATAGCCCAAAGCCTCCTTCGCGAGCGGGCTGCCTGGAACCTCAAAGCCCTCCGAATGCGCTACCGAGAGGCGCCGGCCATCACTCAGCTTGCGCAGTGTGAGCCCCGGCCCATCGTGCGTGAGCTGCAATGCGCCAAACCCCAAGATGCGTTCGGGTTGAGGTTCGTGACACAGCTTGCAATCCTTTTGGCTTGGCACATCGTGTGTGGTGCCTTTCGCGTTCGGCACGCCATCAGGCACGATCTGCGCGTCCGAGTTCGTGTCGTTCCAGAGGTAGGCCGTATAGAACCAATCTTCCGGCCCCTCGCCAAAGCGGTGGATCAATCGAGTTTCCACGCGCACGCCATCACGCGTAAATTCCTTCCAGAAGCGGGAGCCAACAGGAAAAACCCAATGGTCCAAGTCAGCCACGTCGATTTTCTTGCACTTCGGAATGTAGGCATAACGGCGCTTATCGGCGCCGTCGGACCACAGCTTGTAACGCGGTTCGAAGCTTTCGACGTAGGAGGCAAGCGCGCCGGTTTCATCAAACAACCCCGTCTGCGAGAGTAGGCGTGGAGGCTTTGCAATCGGCAAGAGCTCGGCCTCCGGCACACACGAGGTCTCGATATCGGCCTGAGGAGTCGCTTTTTCGCCACCACAGGCAGAACCCAAGCTTGCACACAAAAGCCAAGCGAACCGCCGCAAGCGGCTTGGGGACGAGTACTCCGTGAGCGTACTTGTCCGAGACGCACTCATACCGTGTGGATACCCCCTACGGAGCGTTGATTCAAGCCACGCTTGTGAGAACCGGGGCCGTGCTTGCGAGTGGGGACTGCGTCACACTTATTCGTTCTACCCTCCGCTTCTACACCTCGCGTTGTTCATGATTTCTCGCTCCTTTACGTGGCTCCGCCCCATGCGCTCCAGGGGGTGCAAGCTTCCGGCGCTAGGTTTGGGGCTGGCGCTGATGGCGTGCGGCAGGCTTGAGGTCCCAGATCCCAGCATCCTTTCGGTGACGCCGAACACCTTCCCTGCAGGGGCCACGCCTGAAATCGAGGTTCTCGGGGACAACTTCTTCGCCGCCGCTAGCGTCGATCTCAATTCAAGCGGACCGGTTCACATCGACACTGCTTTTGGGGCATTCGTTGGCGCGGCAAGAGTCCCGGCTTCAAACGTAATCATCGATTCACCTCGGCGATTGAGGTTTCAATTCCCAAACGGGATTAACCCCGGCCCCCACAAGCTCACCATCGTAACACCCGAAGGCAAGAGCGCCGCACTGGAGCGCGCCTTCACCCTTACTCAAACGAGCATGAGCGGCGGGAGTGGTGGCGGGCCGCAACTCATGTCAATGGGCGGCACAGGCACGGTAACGTCCGGCTTCGGCGGAAACGGCAGCACTAGTAACGTGGGCGGTGCCTCTTCGGGAAGCGGCGGGTTAACATCAGGTGCGGGGAGCGGTGGGCAGAACGCTACCGGAGGTCAACCGAACGGAAGCACAGGTACAGGTGGAAGGCCAAGTTCTGGCGGAACAGCGGGCGTCGTAGAGCTCGTCGCCTGCAGCAAGTTCGACTACAACGCCACCACCTACGTGTTTTGCCCCAACAAGGAAACAATGCCACAAGCTGCGGCCAAAGCCACCTGTGAAGCTGCCGGCATGACACTCGTGCGCATTGATAGCGACGGCGAAAACACGTTCGTTGGCAGCACCGCCGATTCACTCTCCATCGACGGCCTCTGGTTGCAGGCGAGTGACCAAGCGAGCGAAGGCGTGTGGATCTGGCAAGACGGCACACAATTTTGGGCCGGGGACGACGACGGCGCGCCGATTCTTGGCCTCTACAACAACTGGGAACGCGGCGCTGGAACCCCCCAACCCAACGATAACTCGCCGGCTCCAGGCGAAGATTGCGCCATCATGGATACCAATGCGGTCAGCGGCTTTAGCTGGTTTGATGCAGAATGCACAATCAAGCTCGCGATGGTGTGCGAAAAACCGCCCTGATTCATGCGCTCAGCTCTGCGATCGCGGCGTACACAGTTGAGGTTCTGAGAGGCTTTAGTAAAAGGCGCGTGCCGTGCTGTACGTCTTCGTCTTGATCTGCGGGCTCCTCGGGGCAGGCGCGTACCTCATTTTCTTTCTGAGCCAGGTGCCAGGGGCCGCCGAAGATCGGTTGGGGGTCTACGAAGAGCTCCCCTCCGAACTGGGCAAATGGAAGCTGGAAACAGGCACCCCAGAAGCTTTGGAGGCAGAAGCCAACGGCAGGCTGCGCGAGGTACGCTGGTTTTTCGAAGAAGCAGCGCTTGGCGGCGGCGGCAAGCTGATTCAACAGGTGCGCTTCGTCGACCCGAAGAGCCGTGAGGTTCTAGAAGTTCTGCCTGAAATCGTGATTAAGCGTCGACGAACCAAGAAAAAAGCGTAGCGTCGGCAACGCTATTAAGCCCGTATGGACAACATCACACACAGTTTGGTTGGATTGCTCGTGGCTGAGGCTTGCTGGGTTCGGCTGCAACCTAAAGCCTCGGGGGAAAGCACGCCAACGCCGGTACAAGGGTCTTCTGAAACCCAAGGCGGAAAGCGGATTCGAGCATTGCTGTGCGGCACCTCCCTCGTCGCCAACAATTTTCCCGACTTAGATTTTCTGTACACCAACATCACGTACGGTAAAATTGGGTACTTGTTGCACCACCGGGGCCACACCCACACGTTTCCGTTGGCTCTGGTTCAAGGGCTCGTGGTGCTGGGGCTTGGGCTGTTGCTTGCCCGTTGGCTGAAGCTTGCCCTCACCGCTTCACAGCGCTTCTGCCTCGGAGGCTTAGCAATTCTTGGGCCGTTTCTGCATATTTGCATGGATTTCCTGAACAATTATGGCGTGCATCCGTTTTGGCCCATGAGCAATCAATGGGTGTATGGGGACACGCTGTTCATTATTGAGCCGTATCTTATCCTCACACTGTGTTCGTTCCTGGTGTGGTCCATGCACACACGGGTAGCTCGCGGTTTGCTTTTCGCAATTATTCTGCTGATCGTAGCGGCGTGTTGGGCCTTTCCCTATGTCAACTTCCTTTCGGCGCAGTTGGTTACGGCACTCGCTCTCATCATGCTGTGGCTAAGCTACGCGTGGTCGCGTACATTTCGAGTCATCGCGGCGGGGGGGCTCAGTGTTCTTATCATTTTGGTGTTTTCGGTAGGAAGCCGCTCGGCTCGGGCGCTCACCGACACGGTCCTGCGCGATACGCTTAAGATGGAAGTTGAAGATGTTGTGGCCACCCCTCACCCTGCCAATCCCTTGTGCTACGACGTGCTGGGCGTCGGCACGGCGGGGGCCGATTATGTGCTCACCTACGCCAGCGTATCCGTGTTGCCCGCGTGGGTATCGCCCCGCAGCTGCCGGGCACTCCGAACGGAGTCGAGCTTGCCGATGGAGCCCGTGGATGTGCAAACGGAGGCGACGCTCTTAAGAGCCATCTGGCGCACTCCGCTTGCCAGGCTCCGCGAGCGTTTCAGCAGCAACTGCATCTCGCGTGATTTCCTGCGCTTCGCCCGTGCGCCTTTTCTACTTGAGAGCAACTCAGCGTGGGCTGTGGGCGACCTACGCTACGACATGGAAAAAGGCAGCGGCTTTGCCGAGATCCCCCTGCCCCAAGGCGTGAAAGATTGCCCAAAGTTTGTGCCCCCGTGGGTGCCCCCGCGCGGCAAGCTCTTACTCACGCCCGAGTGAGCCCTAGCCTGACGTCGCTCGGATTCGCGCGAGTACAGCGAGCTGATTGATCATAGTCCGAATACGCGCGCGCGTGGGGCGTATGACTCGCCCACGGAGCTCGGCCCGGACACGGTGGGGCCAATACCCTTCCTTCAGCTGCCGTTGCACCCGGGCATCCGGCTGAGTTGAGTCAACGCCCAGGCCGGCTTGTTCGAGTACTCGGTCGAAATCTGAAATCAATGCAGAGTACTCAAATCGCCGGGATGCGATAAGATCCTCATGCGCCGCATCTGAAATTTGCCTTCGAACATCGGCGTCTTTGAACAGCCGAATAACTTCATCTAGATTCGAGAAGTCTTTCTTCAAGGACAAGTAGTGCTTTCCAGCCTGCATCACACCTGAATATTTCCCCTCAAACATGATCTGACAAACGCGGAGAGCGGCCGCCTCAAAATGCCGAGGACCCACCGTGCGGTAAAAGACGCGACCTTCCCAGGGCTTCAACACGCGAGCTGACACTTCTTCAAAAGTTATTGCCGGGTTCTCGGCGAGTAACCGCTCACACGCCGGCCGAACCACATCCTCCAGGTCAAATACCGATACGCCTGTCTCAACCCCAAGCGCCCCTCGACAATTTGCTAGGAAATTGACCCATTGCGCGCCGTAGAGGCGCCTCTCTTCCTTGGTATCAATGTCTAACACGAGCTCGCGCGCTGCGGAACTGTGCTCGAACGCTTCCGCTATCAAGTGCTTCTCTTGCCCACCTGCCCCCATGTAGAAATCCAGGCGCCGTGCCCGATACCCAATATCAATATTCCGCAGGCTATCTGGCTTGTGGGCGCGCTTGGACACGCTTAACAATTCCTCACTAACGTAACCCGTGAGCGTGTAAATCAACTTCTCCACGCGCGTATACTTCTGATAGACTTTGCTCCATTCGGTCGGCTCAAGGAGCGTAAACACGCAGTTTACTCGGTGATCATTCAAGAACGCGAAGCGCTTCTGACAGTACCTGTGTTCGTCCTGGAAGTATGCAACCTTGTAGGTGGATGCGCGATTAATGTACTCTAGATGCTTCTGATTGAGCGTGTAAGGTGACGTCCCAAACAGCGAATAGTGCATCACTATGGCGTCGAATTCCCAATCCGCGAGCGCGGGGGGGAAGCCCAACTCTGTATTGTGCTCATATATCGGAAAGCGAGAATGTCGACCAAAGGCCCGCACGTGCTCGCTGATGGTTGAGGCATTGGGCCCAATGGGCTGATGGTGGAGTAGCAATACTCCCGGCACATGACGCTTTCCCATGCTCGTGGACGCCTCGATTACTTGGTGGCTCGAACGTAGACGTCGAGGCCGAGGTGTCGGCCAACAATCGGTAAGAGCTGTCGACGAGAAACAACCGTGACCTTGAGAAGGCGCAGCTCGTCACAGTTCTCCGTCTGCGCCTGGACGCTCGCAAACCGCTCGAATGATTTCGTCAATTCCCGCGCACTCCGGAATTCAGTGCTGGGAGCAGCCTCACCGTCCGCGTTTTGGTCATACGCTCCCCGCTGCGAAGAAGACGTGGCAAACGGGCGCCCAACGGCCGCTGCCAACGTACGAACGGGCCACCTCAACCACTGCCGAAGCGAGTACCGATTGTAGACCATGATCGTGCAGGTGCCGCCTGGCCTCAAGATCCGGTGTACTTCGTCGATACAGCGTTCCAGATCACCCGTGTGGTGGAAACAACCAATGGATACCACCGCGTCGAAACTCGAACTTGGAAGTTCGTTGCTGAGGAAACTACGCTGCAGCGCCACCCCCGCCAGGCCCCTCGCTTGCAGGCGATAATTCATCATATCCACCGGCCCGCTGCTGACGTCCATCCCAACATAATCTGCGCCGGAAGCCGCCAAACGCTCGCCGACACTTCCGAAGCCAAGCCCTACTTCAAGCACTTTTTTCCCGCGCAATCGCTCGGGCTGAACGTAACTCAAGAGGTATGGATAGAACTCGAAATACGCCCGATCGAAACGGTTCAGCGCTTCCGGACTTCTATCGGTAATGCCCTCAGCTTCCGCCAGATTGGAACCACAAAGTTCCGACCAAAATCTGGCATTTTCCCCGTCCAATATAGATTGCTGAGCGACCATGGTGAAGAACCTCGAGCTCAGCGAGAGCCCGGGCAAGCCCGACAATGCACTAGAAGAAATCTCCGGTCAAGAGCACTCACTCACCCTTCCCATGATCGCTCGCGGCGAAGAACCTGCGAACGGTTTCCTTCAGGAGACTCACCTCGCTCAAGGTCAGCTGCCAGTAGACGCAGGCAGCAGCCATCACTGCTCCAGCCGCGGCGAGCATGAGTTCGTACACAAGGGGAAAACTCCGCGGAATCATAAATACGGCGGCAAAGAGACCCCACGTCAAAGCCATCTTAAGCACCCGCCCCCACTCATATTCCGGCTGGAAGTAATCGTCGCCGCGATATCGGTTCCAGAGGTGCATAAAAACGGCCATGGTCAGATAGCCTACTGCCAAAGCGATCGCCGCCCCGCGCGCACCATCCAGACGGACGAGAACGGCGCTGGCCCCCATCCCCACCAACACCGCGGAGCCCTGCACAAACGCTGATTGGCGCACCTCCTTGGCAAAATAAACTGGGGGCAGCAGGACGCCGAAAATTCCAGAAAAAACCTGCGCTGCGGCCACCCAACCGATAACGGCGAAGGCTTCGTGGAACTTCGCCTGCGTTAACACCAAAACCAGCGAGCGGCTGCCCACGAAAAACAGGATGCTCAGAAACCCGCCGCCCATCACATAGTAGGTGAGCACTCTGCCGAAGATGGGCTTGGCCTCAGCCTGCTTATCCATAAAGGACAGAAAGAACGGCGTCCAAGCGGCGCCAAATGCAGCCGTAGCCACACCGAGAATCCCCCCTAACCCGTATCCCACGCCGTAAACGCCAGTTGCATTTAGGCCATGGAAATAGGTGAGCGCATATTTACTGGTTTGCTCCAACAAGAAGAGAAACCCGAACGCCGGAATCATAGGCAACCCAAGACGCACAGCTTCTTTGGCTACAGCCATACCGCCGGTGATGCGATACGGGAGAGCTGATGCAATGAAGCAGCACAACATGAAGAGCTGCGAGATGCACGTTGCTTCAACCAAGCCCGCAGCACCGCGCCCCAGGAAAACCACCAAAACACAGCCAACCACAACGTTGGACGACGCGCCGATTGCGGTGATGACGACAAACTGCTTCGCACGCTCCTCAAACTGAAGGTAAAGCTGAAATGGAATTGCCAAAATTCCGAAGGCAGTTGACCACAGGGTGAGGTTCACGAAGCCGCTCATGTTGCCATTGGCCAACACAAGGCGAGAAATCTCCTGAGTGAACCAAAGGCCAATCGCTAGCATTACCGCAACGCTCAGCGCTAACACCTGCGCTGCAGCCCAAATGCACGCACGCCGAGCATCGGCACCTCTTTGCTCGAAGTACACGAGGCCCACCGACGTTCCAAACCCGAGGCTAAAAATGGGGGTTGCGAGTGCAGCAATCAACCCGAGCATGGCGACAATGCCGAATGCCTCTGGATTCAGGTACCGAGTGAAGATGGGCAACGCGATGACGGAAAGGCTGCGCCCAAGCACGCGGCCAAGCCCGTACGTCAAGGTTCCACGGGCTAACCTTCCCAGGTGGGCTCTCATGAAGGGCCCGCCATATGCGCCCTCACAGAGAGAGAAAGCATCGCCGGTCGAGAGTCTTCTTCCGAGTTGCGGAGCCACGCGCTAAGCATTGCGGCGGACCCTAGACTGGCAGGTTCGGCACGGGCAAGGCTGCGCGTTTTTGGTGCGGTTGGGGCTCCACCTCGCCACCGCGGCTTTCCGTGATACCCCGGCCAGATTAAGCTCCGCTCATGCGACGCAGGGGATTTTTTGGTTTGACCGTGGCCCTAGTTACGGAGTGGCTGGCAATCAGTCGCGTGGCGTACGCGGCCGCTTGGGAGGAAATCGGCAGCGACGAAGGCATCCGTGTCTATCGAAGGGATGTTCCCGGTTCGCCCTTGGTGGCCTTTAAAGGTACGGGCATGGTGGATGCGCCACTCGGCAAGATTGCGTGGGTGCTTTCCGACAACGCGCACCGAACCAACTGGGTGGATAGGCTCAAACGCAGCGTTGTGCTTGAGCAGCGCTCAGCATTTGATTTTATCCTCTATCAACACTTCCAGCTTCCGCCGCTGATAAGCGACCGGGACTACGTCTATCGAGCCATTGGTAGCCGAAACCCAAAGACTGGAGTTGTAACACTGCAGATCTCATCAGTAACTCACCCCAAGGCGCCACCCACCGTGGGAGTCCGAGCTCGCCTCTACGAAAGCCGTTACGTATTAACCCCTAAAGGCGATAGGACCCACGTAACTGTAGAAATCCACACCGATCCCAAAGGTTCCCTACCCGCCTGGCTCGTCAACATGATCCAGAAGAGCTGGCCCATGAACACGCTGCAAGCCTTGCGGCGCGAGGTGAAGCAGCCTTACGTGAAGTCCCTGGAGCTACCCTAGGCGCCTCCGGAGCACCGGCTGGGCCAGAGCTCACATCATAAGAGAAGGGTGTACTTCTCGGACGAATAGCCACGGACGCGAGCTATCGAAAGGCCGCACTAGACCCCGCACACCTCGCTGTGGGAAACGCCAACGCTGTGTTCATAAGTTGCGTGAGTCAATCTCTGAAGTTACGCCTCGTCAGCGCCCTTGCCGCAGTAGGCGTGCTCTTTGTCACAGTACACTCGGCTGAAGCCTCGACCCTCTCGGTTGAGTGGGAACCCCAACCGTTCTGCCCACCTGCCGCGGGTTGGGAGCGGCGCATCCCAGAACTCTTGGGGCAAGCTGCCGAGGGCCTGCTCAAGGAGGACCTTCAAGCACAGGTTTCGTTTTCAGCAGCCCCGAGCGGCGCGATCGCTGTGCTCATTACCACCCGCTCGGCAACTACGTCCTTTGAGCGGCGGCTGGAAGCTCCCGACTGCGCGCAGGCACTCGAAGCCGCCGCCCTCGTGGTGGCGCTCGCTATCGATCCACTGGCCGTTGCGGAAACGCGGGCACGGCAGCCCACGGGAACGATGGTGCCCACTGCTCCCTTAGCACCAGTTTCTCCGCCGCCTCCACCTCCGCCGTATGTTGCGCCCGTTGTACCGTCCTTTCCCGTGCCGGTGCAGAACGATGCGGCCCCTATTCGCCCCAAACCAACGGCTACTCCTGATCCACTGTTGCGCGCTGTCCACTTGGAACTTGCTCCTATATTGGACTCAGGTACTCTCCCTAAACCGCGCCTTGGGTTTGGGGGCGCCTTAGCTCTCTCGTTTTCGGCGTTTCGCGCGGAAGCGGGTATGGTTTGGTTACCTGCAACGAGCCAAGCGGTCCCCAATAGCAATGGGCGCGTCGAGGCATCGCTCACCGCTGCGCAAGCAAGGCTCTCGTGGTTCACGGGTTCCAAAGTGCACGGTGCCGCCAGCCTGGGTTTCGAAGCCGGAGAAATTTCGGCTGAGAGCTTCAATGTGACTACGCCCGCAACAGGATCTGCGCTTTGGTTGGCAGGGCTCCTCGGGGTGCGAGCTGAACTTGATCTAGTTCCCGAGGTCTTGGCGCTCTGGGTACGGCCCGAACTACTCGTCCCGTTCGCTCGGAGGGGATTTACCGTAGAGGGCCCGGGCCGCGTCTACGCGCCCGCGGCTGTCTCAGGGCGGGCCGCCCTCGGATTGCAACTCACATTTTGAGCCATTTTTAGGGTTTATCCCCGCTGGCGGACGTTCTTTTTGATGGTAGGTTGATTTCGCAACGGGTTGGCGAGGCCCCGGACACTAGGGTGGAGCGATGAATCAAACGGTGGAATACGAGCATGCGGAGCCCTGGGTGGCACCACGCATGCCGTCCCCGCTGCCATCGTTTGAGGACGTGTACGACACACACGTTGATTTCGTGTGGCGCACGCTGCGTCGCCTCGGTGTCCCAGAAGCGCTGGTAGATGACGCCACACAGGACGTGTTTGTGGTGGTGCACCGCAGGTTGGCCGAATTTGCAGGCCGCTCCAGCACCAAAACATGGCTTTTTTCCATCGCGCATCACGTGTGTCTAGGCTACCTCAGGAGCGCGCGCCGCCGCCCCACCGAAGCTTTGCCCGAGCTCTTAGCGGACACGGGCAACCTGAGCCCCCTCGCAGCTTCCGTGCTCAAAGAAGATCTACGGCGCCTCTACGCGCTGCTCGATCAGCTGGACGATGAACGCCGCACCGTATTCGTGATGGTGGAGCTCGAAGAGCTCAGCGTTCCCGAGATTTCAGAGGCTTTGCGGGTGAACGCCAACACCATCTACACGCGCCTACGCGCCGCTCGGCAACAATTCAACGAAGCCATCAAACGCCAAGAGGCGCAAGATGCACGGAGATCTTCATGGACGAAGTGAGCCGAGAAGGGCGCCAATTGATAGACAGCGTGCGCCGCCACGATGGCCTCGACGCGAGCCGGCGCGAGCAACTCAAGCGCGGCGTGATGCTAGGGGTTGGTGGAGCTGTCGGAGTCGGGGCACTGGGTGCCGCAAGCCACGCTGCAGCAGCGACCATTCCTGCTGCATCTGCCGCACAGCTAACGTCGAGTGCAAGTGCCGTTGGAGTGCAGCTTACGTTTGGAAAGCTGCTGCTCATCGCCGCCACAGGCGGTGCTGTCGGAACCGGCCTAGTGGTGGCCACTTTACCTCCAGAAGCCAAGCCTCAGCCTTCCGCCCAGGTGCAGGTTCAAGGCACTCCACGTACATCCTCCTCAACTCGGAGCCGATTAGCAGGTGAGCCTTCGCTGGCCGCGTATGGCAGCTCTGATTCGACCCCTCCAACGGCTCAGTTTGCACCAGTACCAGTTTCGCCCAGCATCGGCACTGCCAGAGTTAGCGCGGTTCAAGCACCTAAAGCTAGCCTCGGGAATGTTGCGTTGACGCGCTCGGAAGCAGCACCGCCCACAGCTCAAGATAGCGCACGGCCCACGGCTCCTTTGCCCTCGGTGGGAAGCTTCTCCACACCCGCGCTCGATCAAGAGCTGCAAACCATCCGTTCAGCTCAACGCGCGTTACGTGCCGGCAAGGGGCAAGAAGTGCTCAACTCTTTGGATCAGAGCAAGCCTCCTCAAGTTCTCACCGAAGAATACGCCGCCACCCGCGTCTTCGCCCTGTGTAGCGCAGGGCACATTGCCGAAGGTCAAAGTGCGGCGCGAACATTCTTGAACACCTATCCGCGCTCCCCTTTGCGCCCCAAGGTTGCTAGCGCTTGCAATGGGAAATAGCGGGCCGTGCTGCGGCAGCCCTTCGGCCATCATTTTCCTAAATGGATCCTACAGCGGCCGGGCACTCACTCAGCACACGGTTACTTGAAAGGCCAACACAATGAATTCAAATGCGTACACTCGCTCTTGCTTGCTTTCGCTTACAGCGCTCCTCCTTGCATCGCAAGTTACCAACTGCATGGGAGGTAGCGACATTAGCTTGGGGACGGACGCACTGAACAATTCGGGCGCGGGAGCACCGAATGACACGGCGAGCAAAGCGAACAGCATGGGCGGTGTGGATTCGGGTGCTGGAGGCAATACGAATACGGGCGGAGTTCTGTCGACACCAAGCGGTGGTTTGGGAGGAAGCGGGAATCCGTTTCCGTTTCCGCCGGGAAGCGGGGGGATTGCCTCTGGCGCGGGAGGGGCTGCGCAGAGCGGCACAGGGGCCAATGGACCGTGCCAGCCTAAGTTGGTCGGGCTGGTGCGCGATTTTAATTCGTACCTTTCGCCAGTTAATCCACATCCGGATTTTGAAACGTTCCGAGGCTTAGGCACGCTAGGATTGGTAGCGTCAGTGCTGGGAGCAGACGGGGCACCGGTCTTCGCTCAACCGCAGCCCGCAGGGGATGTGCAACTCACCACAGCGGAGAACTTTCATCTTTGGTACAGCACAGCTCACCCGACTAGCTCCACCTTTGAATTGGACTTGGATAACCCCCCTGTATCCGCGCACATGGTCAAGACTTTCGACCCCATAACCAAGAAGGTCAGTTACGAATCGACTCAGTTCTTCCCCATCGATGGCAGGGGAACACAAGCACTGGATTTACCATATGGGGAGAACAAAGACGGATTATCCACCGCCGGAAACCTCCCACCTTTTCACAATTACCACTTTACGTTTGAGCTCAACACTCGGTTCATTTACCGAAAGGGGCAGACCCTAGAATTCTACGGAGATGATGACCTGTGGGTGTTCATCAATAACCAGCTTGTGATTGACCTGGGAGGATTGCACCCTCAGCTTTTCGGATCAGTTAATCTGGACACCGTTTCAGGGCTCACCGTGGGCCAGGAGTACCCCCTCAGTGTCTTCCACGCTGAGCGAGCCACCACCACTTCAAACTACAAGCTAAGCACCAACGTGGAATTCTCTAACTGCGAAGTGATCCGCCGCTAGCACTCGTCGCGCACACGAACGACATCGGTCCTTGCTTTCGAGGGTGGGCAAGCGGATTGACGGGCTGCCACGTCGGTGGTAATACTACCGTATGACGGTCGCAAGGTTTGCAGTGTCGTTCGAGCCCCAGCTGGCGCGCGCGGTGCGTAAGGCTGCTGGAAACCAGCCCACCTCAGCATGGTTGGCCGATGCTGCTGAGCGAAAACTGCGTGCAGAAGGGCTTTTGGCCGCCATTGAGAGTTGGGAAGCAACGCATGGAGCGCTAACTCCGGCTGAGCTCCGTGCCGCAAGGGTTAAGCTGAGGGGGTCGAAGCGTTCGTGAATCAAATCGTTTTGGATACGGGGGCGCTGATAGCCTTGGAGCGGAACCAACGGTCTATGTGGGCGGCGTTGAAGGAAGCGGTGCGGAGCGGTGCGGACGTTGTGGTTCCAAGCGCCGTGCTAGCTCAGGCCTGGCGCGGTACCCCCGGCCAAGCTCATCTACAAATGGCCCTTAAGCATTGCGTCGTGGCCTCCTTCGACGCTGTCGCAAGAGATGTCGGCGTGCTTTGCGGAAAAACGCGAACGCAGGACATCTGCGACGCTCAGGTTGCCATCGTGGCAAGTCGCCAGGTCGACGTTGTGTACACGAGCGACCCGGCCGATTTACGCACGCTATTTTCAGCACTGAATGCGAAGAAGCCACGCATCGTACGCTGCTAGCCAACGGTGCACCATGTTGAGGCACCTAGTGCGTCGTATTTACGCCTCGCGCTGGCCCATGTTAGCGGTTGTGGGGGCAGGTTCTTTTGCGGCCTTCACCATCTTCGTGGCGGGATCACGGTTGTGGGATACCACTGACAACACGCGTATGCCTGTCGCACCCGCCGCCGGTACATCCCCCTCGAATATACCAATCCTACCGTTTAATCCCTGGCCAAGCACCCCGAACAGCCGGCGTTTGCGCGCAAAAGTTTGTAGCATCCCCCGTACAACAACTTCGCTGCGCAGCTTGGCTTCTTGCAGGCCGCAAAGCTTATTCTTCTGGCGGGTGCTGAACACCGCTGACGGCGGATCCGAAGCTGGATTTCCCGGGATCGACGGTCCGGCCGAAGCGATCGCCATCGACTTCGACGGGGTATTTTCCTTCAAACGATCTGGATTCTACACCTTTCGACTAGTGTCTGATGACGGCTCGATCCTCTGGATCGACGATCACGAAGTAGTCGACAATGATGGCGTGCATCCAGTGGTGAGTAAGATTGAAATTGCCCAACTTGAGTCGGGCCGGCACCGAATTCGCGTGCACTATTTTCAGGTAAGCGGGCACGCTGCCCTTCAACTATTCGTCACTCCACCTGGCGAGCCAGAAAGGCTGTGGCGAGATTCGATCTAGCTGCCAGGCGGCATGCATCGTTATCCCCTACGACGAAACAAAGCGAAGGAATATGTAAATCGCGGCGACCCACGCGGTGTAGCTCCCCACGAACACAGTCGGATCTGAGTGCGCGTGCCCGTAGGCAAAACGGATCGTGGCGACCACCGTGACCCATAAGGCTCCCCACCTTCGGAGGAAGAACCTAAGCGACCAGCCACTTGCAAGCACGGCCTTTGCAGCCCATCGCCCCGTGGTTCCCCCCTCAAGTGGGGACAGTGAGCATTGCCAAGCCGTACCAGAAAGCTCGGCAATCTGCTGCAATAATGCCGGGCGCTCGCTTGCAGCAGCGCTTGGCAACTCGACAAGCAACCTTGCCAATTCAAACATTGAGGCTTCAGCGGTGTTGATTTGATTGGGTGTTAGAGTCGAGGTGAGCGCCCGAGCACCTTCGATGTCGCGATTGGCGGCCTTAGCGAAAGCCAGAAAAGCCAGGTGACGGTGAAGTGTAACGTCCGCTGGCAATTTCAGCGCATCCTCAACTGCGGTGAGCGCCACTTTTGGTTGGTGCGTATTTAGTGCAGCAACCCGATAATTGTGAAGCATCCAAGCTTCCACGGAGCTTCGATTTCGATAATCTCTCAGCCACCATACGGCTAGCACGTACAGTCCCCGTGTCACCAGGAGGTAGCCCACTCTTCCCCAAACGAGGTCATTCCGTCGCGCGATGCGCCAAAGCACGCCGATTGCCCACAGTACGCGCAGCGTTCCGAACGCTTTATCATCCGCGAGCCCGAGGTACGCATAGGCGGCGGTCCCCTGCGTGTCTGGGTTGGTGCGCCCGAGCCTGGCTATCGCAAGCGCAGATGGTTTGCCGAGAGCACCAGCAGCTTCCACCCAAAGCGCCCCTGTTTCGGCGTGAATTTCGGCTTCTTGTGCAAGCACATAGAGCCCCCGTGCGAGCGTCGAGGTCATGGTATTCCCCCGAGCCAACTCCGAAGAAGCCCGCGCCAAGATCCACCCGGGAGTCGTCTTGTGTTTGGCAAGCCTGCCGAATATCTGAAGTGTGCGGGGTTCATCTTTCCGAACAATCGCGCACCTCAATTCCAATAGATCGCGCTCATAGGGCTCCAGGTGAGGCCCCTGCGCAGCCAACACGCTTTCGGCATCGGCCACGCGTTCCTCGGCGAGAGCCATCGTAACGCGCGTGTCTGCGGCATACCAATAGGTGGGATCGATCGCGGCAGCTCGGCCAAGGGACTCCCACGCTTGCTTCGGTTTTTCCGCTGCTCTAAATGCCGACGCCAAGTATCCGTGGCTCATGGCCTGAAGGGGTGCAAGCAGAACCAAGGCTTCTGCCGTCTTGATCGCTGGCTCAGCCTGCTCAAGTTCAAGCTGCCAATCCACGAGCAGTTGGTGCCCCCAAACTTGGTCAGGATGGTCCTTAAGCACGCTCACAAGTTCCGAGCATGCAGACGCTTTTTCCCCATATTCCCAGAGGATCCAGGCCTTACGGGTGCGCATCATCCCGTGCGGGTAGTAGCCGTGAACGGCACGATCACAGGCGGCTAGCGCTTCTTTCTTCCTCCCGATCCGTACTAACGTCATTACGTAGGCATCTAGGGCAGAAGCCAAACCTGGCCTCCGCTCGAGTGCCGCTTCCAGCACTTCTAGACTCGCGAGGTTCTCGGACTGAGCCCGCAACACTTCCGCCAGCTGCAGCAGGACCCCGACGTTCCAAGGACGCTCGCCCGCAAGCAAACGAGCATAAGCCACTACATCTGGCAAAGCAGAGGTAGTTTGCGCGTAGTCGATATATGTCTCCCAGAGTGCGGGCTCCTCAGGGTCGAAGGCGATAGCCTCACGGATTTTGCTGAAGGCTTCCTCGGGCCTGCCTTCTGACCAAGCGATCTGAGCCAAGGCCCGCGTGATCTGCGCGGAGCGTGGATTCTGCGTCAATCCGCGCTCCAAGACGCTCACTGCCCCCCGAATGTCTCTCCTTCTCTGCTGAACTTGAGAAAGGCGTAGCACCGCCAAGATCCAACCCGGATTCAGTTGAACGGCTCGCTCGGAAGCTCGCCACTCCCCTTCCAGATCGCCGAGCGCGTGGCACGCATCAGCAAGATCTATTTCGAGCCGTGGTAGGTAGCGGAAGCGCTGAAGGCCCAGCTCCACGACTTCACGGGCACTTTCCGCCTCACCGCGATTCAGAAGATACCGGCACTTCAGATGGAACCCAACCCAAAGGTTGGGTCGAACATCCACGAGGTGGTCAGCTCGGCTTTCCAGCGCTGTAGCTGGCAAGAGGCCCGAAGCAAACTCATGCCATTCGAGGATCCCGGTGCCGTCGACGCTCTTGCTCGCAAGTGTGCCATCGGTAAGCTCTAGCAGCGTACGTTGGTGCTCCAGTGAGTTGGCCAAACGCAACACGTGACCAACGACCCCTATCGCATCAGGCTCAAGCTCGAATGCTGCCAGCGCTGCCTCCAGAGCTTCAGCACGCTTTCCTGCGCCAAGGAGCACGAAGCGAAGCGCCCCCTGGCTTGCCACCTGCTTGGGAGCGAGGCGAACCGCAAGCTCTGCTTCGTGAATAGCATCCTCATTCCTTCCGAGCTCACTTAAAACGCCAGCACGCTCTCTGTGCGCCCACACGTTAAGTGGTTGTTGCTGAATGAGTGCTTCGAGCTCGGGCAGAACGTGTGCAGGATCATGCCCGCGGAGCCAGGTACAGTAGAGCTCACGCAACCCCCGGTGGGTAGGATACCTTGCGCAGGCTTCCGCCAAATGCTCGCGAGCAGCACTTGGACCTTTGAGATCCAGTAGCAGCCCTGCAACACACTGGTGGGAGTAAAGAGAGAATGGGAAAGCTTTCAGTACAGCGAGGTGACGCTCCAGTGCTAGGGGCAAGCGTGACGCAAGCTCAGCGATGCGAGCGGCAGTCTGCTCAAGCAAAATGGAATTTGTGCCCGTTTTAACGCGACCAAGTAACTCTTCGGCAGCGTCAATTCTTCCGTAACGCGCGTGTGCTTCCGCGGCAAACGCCAAAGCATCCGGATCTTCGGGGCGTGCGAGCAAGCCATCCCTAAGGACATCAAATCCCTCATCCACGCGATCTGCCCATTCGAAAGCACGAAAGAGGGCCTGCGCCGGACCGTTCGAACGTGCGCAAAACCGCTGAGCTCGGGTTCGCAGCCATGCGAACGCCTCCTCACTTCTGCCAACACGTGACACCACGTCGAAGTATTCCGAGGCCAAGCGATCATCCGTTGCCTCCAACGTCGATGCGAGCCTGCTCTCCACAATACCACCGTCAACATCACCTAGGTTTCGATGTAGGTTCCCGAGCAACGCGAGTGTGCATCCGCGGTAGGGCACCATCCGGTGGGCCCGAGTCAGAAGCCTGCGCGCGCGATCCGCCTGCGACGCGTCCGTGCTAAGCAAGGCCCCTAGGCGCTCAAAGAAGATCCATGGCGGATCCTTCCTAGCCAGACAGCTCTCTAGCCGAGTGCGCTGTTCTGCCTCGGTACCAATGGATCCGAGATGATCCAAGATCTCTACCTCAGCGTTCACGTCGTCGGGGAACGCCTCCAATAGTCGTTCTGAGCACTCTTTCATCGCGTAGGGATCCCCATCGAAACCAGCGATGCTGCGGGCACCCCAGAGCGCGAGCTGGTGCTGCGGTCCTACCGCCACCAACGCGTTCAAGTGCTCTAGTGCCAAAGCTCGGTCGTTTTGCCCAAGCGCTACTCGGATCTGGTGCGCGTGGTCGTGCAGGTCAACTTCGGGGAGAATGAGGCCGTCCACCGCGTGCGCGCGCTCCCGCGGCAGGAGCACGTGTCCCCGTGGCCCGTAGGCTCGATGGCGCTGGAACAATGTCTCAGCGTCGAATTCTAGCAATCTCGAAGTATTGGGATCACGGATGATGAGCGTCTGCATCGTAGCATCAACACCCACGACCACTTGCGCATGTGCGGACGCAATCGAAACCGTGACCAAGAGGAACGGAATGCCGCGCCCGATCAGGGCTTGCGCCGTCTGATAATCAACGGTGAACTCTCGTGATATCCACCCGCGGCCTTCAACCCACCCGCGCTCAGAGTGTGCAGCTGTTCCCTCATAACAAATCTGATCCCCTACATCCACGTGATCCACGGGGTCGCCGAAGAATGCTGAGATAATGGCCAACGAAGTGGGCGCGCACCCCATGTGATCCTGAATCACCACCGGAGTGTCGAGCTGGGTGCGCTGCGGTTTCCCTGTGGTTGCTGTCAGGCGACGCCGAAGCCTCTCCCAGTAGGGACCGACGCCGTCTTCTGCCAAACGAAGCACCTCCCCACAATCCCCCCGACGATATGCATTCTGCGCACGCCGAGCCTTCAGTTGACGACGAAACGAAGCATCGGAAACGATGGACAGCTGTTCGAACCGATCCAACGAACGGGCTTCTTCGTCGAAAAGCCCGAGATTGTGTTCGAGGCCCGCACGTTGCGACGCTAAGGATGGCGTTTCGAGCAGTGGCTCTGTTGTGCGCAGAAGCGAAAGTGCTTCCTGTTGCTGGTCTAACCCCTCCAGCAAACTCACTGCAGCCTGAACCAGAAGACGGTGGTGAGGGTGTTTTAGAAGTGCCTCCTGAACGAGCTCAAGCGCAGCACCGCGTTCATCCCGATACTCAAGTAGTGCGGCTTTCGCCGATACCCAGCGGGGCTCACCCAATGCCTCAACGTTCACAAGCGCTAGGGCTTCATCCGCGCTAGCGGCATCCCTCACGTATGCCCAGAGGCGAGCCCGGAGGCTCTCCAGTTCGGAGGCATCTGCTTCTGCTAGGTGTGCGGTGGTGTAGCCGCGCAAGTAGCGAAGTGCCGAAGCCGCGCCGCGTTCACGAAGTAGCAGGTAACCGTAGTAGAAGCGCACGCTCGGATGTTCGCGGGAAACTCGATTGAGAAGCGCGTACTCGCGCCGAGCCTCCGAACTGGCACCGAGGTGATCTCCGATCCAGGCAGCCGTGCAGCGCGCACGAACACCACCCAGGGCGTTCCCTTGACGCAATTCCTCCAGCCAACGGAAGGCTCGTAGCATGTGCCCTGCCAGCGCTAGCTGTTCAATCTCATCCAGGCGTGTGTCATCGTCTGGAATAAGCGTTCGCTCAGGTCCTTTTAAGAGCCCCATTCCGCGAAAACATATCTGACGATCCTTGCCGCGTCAGCCCCCGAGCACAGGCGATCCTTCTGCAAGCCGAGACAAAAACTTAGGGTTTACCCTGCCTTTTCGCCTCGAACTTTCTCACACACCTGGCGACATCGCCCGCAGCTCTCTACCCCTTCAATCCTCAAACACCACCATCTGATGAAGCTCGAAGGTGGGCACCACCGTATTCACGCGACCCGCGGCGTACGTAAAAGGCAGCTCACGCCCCTCCGGCTCCAGCACTACACGGCTCGGCTTGGACTTTCTCCGCAGGCTCACGCCAACGTTGAAGAGCGGCACCACATCTTCAATCACTTCAACGCCCTGCCCACGCCGGCTAGGTTGCGCAAACAGGAGATGCACAATATCGCGCTTTTCCTTGGCCTGTCGGCACACAGTGACGCGCCCAGCGGCTGGCAGCTCTGCGCTCACCAAGGGATCTGGAAGCAAATCGGCCAAACAATGCAACAACAGGTCTCTGGCTACCTGCTGCCCGCGGCTCGCATAGATAGAAAATAGCGGATGCGTGCAGGCTATGCCGGCGGAGCCACGGGTGATAACGGGGCCGCCATTTTTCCCACTGGGCGGCGAGTGCCGGTGGCTACAGAAGTGTTCGGATGTGCGGTTGAAATAGGGCTCATCACGGGTAGCCAACACTTTGCCGGTTGCAGTTTTGCTCCAGCGGCGCCCCTGCCCGTAAACCAAAAAAGAAGTAGTGTCCCACGCTTCCAGCTCAAACTTGGGGCGAATGTAATCGGGATCAAACTCGCAGGCGCCGGCGTCTTTGTAGCCGAAATCCAAGGCAGGTTCGTCTTTGTCTGCCAAAAGGCCAGACACGCCCGTGGCCAAGATTTGCCCGTCTTTGGCCACGTATGCCTTCAACTTCTTCAGGAGCGCGCTGTTCACGCGAATGCCATCAGGAAGCACGAGCACCCGGTAGGCATTAAAATCAGCCTCGAGATCGAGGACATCGAAACAGAGCTTACCCTCCAACAGCACGCGCGCGGCGCCGTCATCGGCTAAGGAATTTTTGGGGGCTTGGGCATCGCCCGCGTTCCCACCGCTACAGGCTTCTGCCGAAAGCAGGCCAACATCAGCCAACCCTTGAGCATGGATGAGCCACGGCTCCCGTTCTTCAATTTCTGCATAGGCTTGGCCAATCAAACGATAGGTCGTTTGCTCCATGCTACCCGAAGGATGCAGCTGATCCCCCACGCTCACACAAGCGCCAAAAGCAGCGGCCGCACGCGCTTCGTAACGCAAGGCATTCGGGTGCTTGAAGCCGCCAAACTCGCCCCAGCTCTCGTGGAACTTCCCTGTCATGCCGAGAAACGGCATTTTCAGGGTGCGCGCATAACCCGCCGAGATCGGGAAGTGATCATACCCCCACCCACCGGTCGGTAACGATTCAAGCTCCAAGTGCGTATTTTCCTGGACCAATTGGCGATCCCCGCGCGGAATGTGGCCGCCATTGTGGAAAATCGGCAAGCCCTTGCGCAGCTTATCTACCAGCTTGCGAACGCTCTTGGTGTAGTTGAGGTACACTTCGCGGGCGAGCTCATTTCTGGCTCCAACATCACTCGGATCTTTGCCACGCTCGCGCAGCGTAAGCGTGCAGGCAGTGCAATAACAGACGCGCGGGCTAACGATGTCCAAGAAGAGCCCGTCCATCTCGTAGTTTTTCAGCGCTTCTTCGATCTGCTTCAACAGATAGTCCAGATACGGAGTGTTCATGCAACACTCATGGAAACCTGGGGCGAGCATAGCCCCCGCCCAGGGCACTCCGCCATCTTCGCTACGCCGCGCCCACTCCGGATGGCGCCAGTAGATCCATTCATCAATTCCCGCCGATAGGTACACGGGCGTCTTCACGTCGATGGCGTGAGCGGCTTTGATTTGCGCCGCCAAGAGATCAAACTTCAGGTTCGGGTGCATCTGCCCCACCCGCGTGGGGTGGTAGCTCAAGCCGTGGTGGCACTTCGAGAACACCGTGATGGAGTTGACGTACCCAAGCTTCAGCATTTGCTGAAACTGTTTCGGATCAAACTCAACGCCAATTTTGGCAATCTTCTCGGACGTGTGAAAATCGAGATGAACCTGACGCGTGCGCATACCTAACCTTTCGAAGGCCGGCATATTAGGCGCGAGCGGCCGAAAGGCTACAGGTTTTCACGCTGGCAAGGCTCGTCCGCGAAGCTTAGCGAAACGTCCGTCAAACTTGGCGCGGCGCCAAGCCGCTGAAACCAAACGATTCGAGCGCAGCTACGACTCGCTTTGCGTTCTCCAGGCTCGGTTCAACCCAGATATCAAGATCGGCGGTGAGCCGGGGCCGGCCGTGAGCGGCTACTGCGTGCGCGCCCACTATGAGGTAGCGAGCGCGACGGGCGTTCAGCAACTTCAAGAACGCGATCCAATCCTCGTGAAGTTTGGCTATGAGCGTCTAACCAGAATGCGTGGAGGGCGAGAGCAGCGTCAACCCGGGCACGGCATGAGCGAGCCAACCAAAAACGCGCTTGCTCCTCGCTTTGATCGCGGAAATTGCCGAAGCGAACTTTCTCCATACTCACGACCAGTCTATCTGAAGCACGGCTCGCATGACAGCGCTCGGTTTGCCCCCTTGCCTGAGCTTCACCGTACCGAATGTCTGGTCGGTTTAGTCCAATCCAAGAGATGCAAATCGACTCCAGAAACCTTGGCCAACCTTGCAAAGTCTTTCTTGTTTCGTGTAACCAAGGGGAGGCTCAGCTATCGAAGATGGGTAGCTCTGAGCCTTTCGCAGGCGGTGGTGGTTCCCGTCCGCGTACGATTCGCGGTGCGAGGTTTCGCACATGATGCTCTCTCCCAACCTCAGCTGCTCGGTAACGGTGGCATCCATTCGCTAAGCCAATGATCCCCAACACCCACATGACCCGCATCACCAGAATCCTCCGAGCGTTGACCGTGGCCGGGCATACGCGACAGGTCAAGTCTAGCGCGGAGGGGCCGCGACTGCATCGGGTGGCTGCCGGATAAAACAGATTCGTCCACGAAAAGCCAACGGTGTCAGCCAGTGGACCAATGCGCATCGGCTTTCGCGCGCGGGCCCTGTCACCAGTGTGGTTTGGAGCCTACTCTTCTCCGAGTCATGACCAAAAGTAACGTGATTCCACGCGTGGTTCCGTACGCCCTCGAACAGCTGTTCGTCGACCAGGATCGAGACTTGGTGCACGATACCATCGCCGCGGCGTTGGCGTGGATTCCGGGGCAGGGGAAAGCGAAACGCAAGCAGCCCTTCCGCTTCGAGGTAGAGCACCTTGCGGGCCCGCAGCGCGCCCGTGTTCAGCTCGATCTCACTTGGGACATGACCGCGCTGGAAAGCGCCATCCCAGGGCTCCGCGATCAGGTGCGACGCCTGCAGACCGGTCGCTCTGCTCAGCGGGAACACATCACCGAGTTGGCCGCCTATGCACTGACCCTTGTAGCCATCTCGGTCTTCCTGCCAGGGCGACGCGCGCTGGCGTTTCGCAAGGGCTCTGCGCCAGACATCCTGCTCGATCCCGCGCCCGGAGCACTGAGAGGAGTAGAGACCGCCGGGCGCTCCGCCGGCGGCAAGTCCGCCCTCCTGCTAGTTCGCAATGGCAGACCCGCCAAGGGGGGATTGCCAAAAGTGCCTGGAAAGGCGTCACTTCTGGTGGGGCGCGCCGATATCGCGGAAGTTCATCTTTCCTTGTGGTCAGGATCCCCGAGAATCAGCATCATGGAGCAGGTAAAGCCATGAGCACCGCAGTCCAGCTCTACGAGGTCAACCTCGTCTCCAGCAGCAAGCTCAAGCTC
>JANRKO010000025.1:0-7778 GCA_033763455.1 Polyangiaceae bacterium | reverse complement strand
AACGCCCGGATCGCACGCGGTCAGAGGATAAGCGACGTCGGTCGTGAGGCTCTCAGGAACGAAAATCGTCTGCAAGAGGCCGAGCGTGCCGTCAGCGCCGCACACGTCGTCGTTGGCGTCGCAGGGGATGCGGATCGGATCCTTGTCTTCATAATCGAGGCCGCCGCAAAACGGGGTTTGGGTGACGTTAGAACCTACTCGCACCGGCTTCGGCAGCCCGAGAACGGCGATGAACGACCCGGTGGTGTCCGAACGGCCACCGTGAGTCCAGAGGTGCTTGAGCTCGGTGCAGGGCATTGCTCCGCAGCTAGCCTGATATAATTTGGACCAGTTCTTCTGGAGCGACCTGCGAACGTTGCTGTTGCAGTCTCGTGCGGCTAGCAGGTTCGGCTTGGTGCGGTCCAGACCCGCGAACAGGATGCGCAGGACGTCCTTCCAGCCGCTGAAGGTGTAGCTCCCACCGCCGTCGAGCGAGATGGTGGTGTTGTTGGCCAGGCCACCCGTTGCGACGGTGCCTTGACATTGGCTTGACGCGGCAGGCGAAGTCAACATTGAGAGGCTGTCGCCAGCGATTTCCATGCCCTCAACCTTTCCCTGGGTGATAGAGTCGCCGCGGCATGCGATGTCGTCGTCCAAGAAGAAGCGCGACATCGGGGCAACGTTTTGCTGGCCTGAAGCCATGGCGAACTCCGCTTCAAGATCTCCCGCCGGTATGTAGGAAATTCCGGAAATTCCGCTAGGTGGGCACGTGGCAAGAACGCGCTTGGTCATGCTTTCAAGCGTGTCCGATCCCTTCAGCGCTGCTCCCGCACTCGCCGTGCCCACCACAATCCCGAGAAGCAATGTAGCTGTAGCCGTTTTCATACCCACTCACCCTTCTGCTGCACCCCGCAGCGCGCCTTTGTTAGACCAGAACCAGAACCTACAGTGGGACGATTGCGTGCAGACTCAGTGACGCTCGCTCCGATGAGCGCCCGGGGGGCGTCTCGCTTCCTGCGTTAACTCCTTTGTCGCAGCTTCGACACATAGAATTCACATATCGGCTGCTCGGTCACGACTATTGCTGAGCGGTAGACGATGACGCTCGCACTCCCCAAGGGTCAGGTTGGTTTGGTTGCTCTCCTTGCGCTTGCGGGCGTTCTGCTCGCTGCTCCCCGTGTAGACTCCGCTGCATCCACGCGCGCCTATATCGATCAGCGGGATGTAGACCGCATGGCCTCCCGCGAACCTCGCGCCCTGGAGCTCCTACTCCAGGGAGAGCAAGCTCTTGCCTCCGGAAAGCTAGAGGAGGCGGCACGTCTATTTTCGGAAGCTGCTACCCTAGCTCCGGAGCGGGCGCTTGTGTTCCGTCGAAAATGCCAAGCCCTCGCCGAGCTTGGGCGGCGGACGGAAGCGGTCGAGGCCTGCAACAAAGCGCTCTCTTTCGTCGGTTCGCCGATGGACCTACGGGCGGCGGTCGGTGCGTTGATGAGCGGGCCTCCACCGACGCCGACGGAGCTGGCCTCGGCGGCGATGATGGCCGAAAAAGCGGTCCATGTTTCGCCCGATCAACCTTGGGGCTATGCGGCGCGGTGCGATATTGCGGTTCAGCTCGGCGATCGAGCACTGCTTGAAGCATGCGTAGAAGAGCTCAAGCGCCGTGCACCGAATCACTACGAAACGAAGCGTGCTCAGGCCCTGTTGCCAGCGCGTCAATCGGCGTGGGCCCTGGCTCTATTCTGGGCAACAATCGTGTTCTTCGGAGCGCTCGCGGTGGCGCACCAGCTCTACGGTCATTGGCGCCAGTTTCTGGCCAAGCCTCCTCCCTCCAAGGCGGCCGTCACTGCGTTGTTGTTGGGAGCGTCCCTACTTTTACCCCGCGCGGTGACTGCGGCACCCGACGCTCCCCTGCCCACGCTGGGCACTCCCGGTGCTCCGGTCGAGTACCCGATCAACGATGAGGATCCGGTTTCGAGTGTTCCCCCTCCAGACGTACCCAACAAGAACCCTATAGGCTTCGGCTACTTTCTGATGGAAGTCAGTAGTCGCGCTGAGAAGGCCGCAAAAGTGGGGGATTACCCGCGAGCCATCAAGTACTTCTCGGCAATCGCGAAGGCAGTACCGGAAAACGCGGCAGGGTTCTCAAAGCTTTGTGAGCTATACGAAGAGTCTGGCAAGCGAGACCTGGCGCTCGCGAATTGCGAGATCGCGGTTAACCGAGAGGGGGTCAAGCTCGAAGACTACACGCGCTTCGTGCGCGTTGCGCTTGCCAAGGAGGGTGCTCTGGAACCCGAGTGGGTCAAAAAGCTCGATGCTGTGTTCGCTCACCTTCACAAGTCCGAGGACACGCGCGTGACCGCCGCGCTTCTCCAGTGCGAGCTGGGAGTGCGGCTGGAAGACGTTGCACGACTGGAGCTGTGCACCAAGTTGCTCGATCAGAAGCTCCCAGCCGATCCTAAGACCATCTCTTTCTCCTGGGCGCTCGCGATCAAACGTGGCGATTTGGCCCAAGCCGAAGCCGCCGTAGCCCGCGCGCGGAGCGCGAAAATGCCTGTAGCCGCCATCGAAACCATGTCGGCCGCTACCGATCAGATCCGGCCGTGGTGGACACGCGCCTCCAAACATTGGAAGCAGCTTCTGGGCGGAGCCTTCGTTGCCCTCGGTGTTGCGGGCGCCTCTCTTCTGTTACGTCGGCGTAACGGGCCGGGCGCGACACCCATCATTTGAGGGGTGCCGTGCCAACAACCTTGCGCAGCGGCGTCAAGCGGTCCGGGATGCGTAGCGCCGGCCCTCAGTATCCGCCGAGTGCAGCCCGGGCGAGCTTTACGAAAATGTCAGTATTGCGTTGCACTCCGACGAACTGCTGAGCCACCGCGGCCTCGGGAGAGTAGGCAGAAACCGGAATATCGGTGGCCGTGTGAACAGCCTGCTCACGCCCCACGGCTTGCCCACGAATGAAATAGCCTTCCATTCGGGAGCGGTTGATTGGATCTTTCGGATACCCACGACCGCCAAGCTCTGCTTTTACTACCGACGGGAGTAGGCTGTCGATGATCGGCCGGGGCTTGGTGGTCCAATCCTCGTAGCGATCGCCGTTAGCGCCAAATCCGAACAAGATCTTGCCGTCGACATCCATCGTTTCTGGAAACCCATCCGCCAGAATCTTGTAGCGAGGGAACCCAGCTTGGTCATAGGTGCCGACGGCTTTTTGACGCGCCGGAGCGACAGCGGGGCCCAGCTTCGAGCCGTCCGGGGGCAGGGCCTTCAAGCTCTGCATACTCGCGTTGAGGGCGCCGACAATGGAAAACCCCGAGCATTCGTGATCTGAAAGCACGAGCACCACCGTCGACGGATCGATGCGTTCGGCGAAATGTTTCGCTACGGCGACAGCCCTGTCGAATTCAATCACCTCGTTCACGGCGCGCTCGGCGTCCATCGCGTGCGATTGCTTGTCGATATGTGCGCCTTCCACCATCAAGACAAAACCTTTCTGGCTCTGCTTGCTCAAGACCGCGAGCGCCGCTTGCGTCATTTCGTCGAGCATGGGCTGGTTCGGCGCGCGGTACTCATCTACCGCAAACGTCTTGGCGCCTGGGAGCAGTTGATTGCGGCGTTTTGCGAGCTTGTCGAGTGCGACGTTCATGTTTCCGTAGGCGAACAGGCCGAGCAGCTTGGGCGGTGGCGCAGAAGCTAGCGAGCTGAGCGCTTGCGTTTCTTCCACATAGCTGAAGCCTTGGGACTTGAAATCTGCCAGCAAGTTTCGGGTCGGATCGATCGCGCCCGCCGCAGCTTGGGGCAAACCCCAGCCGCGCACCACGTCAGGCGGCAGGTGAGGGTAGTCGCTGGCGGCCGCGCGACTCGAACCGTACTGATCCGCGGGCAAGAACCAGCGGCGCCCACCACCCAACAGCACGCGAAGGCCTGTGCCGTAGCGGCCGGAGCCTGAAGCGTCACTTTCGTCTAGGTACTGATCAACGATGCCCGTGCCAGCGCCGCGATCCCCGGTGTGCACGGCGTTGGCCGCGGGGGTTGCATCTTCAACGTCTGCGGTGGTCACCAGTCCGAGCGATTTGCCCTGGGTTCGGTGAAGGAACTCCGCTAGGTACTCGACACGCGGGAAAAAGAACGGGCTTACCATATTGGCGGGGAAGACCCCCTCCTGCCCATTCTTCGAGTGGGTGCCCGTTGTATAGCCCGCCATGCCGGGAGCAGAATCTGTAACGATGCTGTTGAGTGAAGCCGTGGTCACCATGCCTGTGGCGGGGAAGCTGTCCATGGAAAGGAACCCATCTGGGTCCCCACCCGTCACCCCGTAGCGCACGAGGCGCGCTGCGGTGCGGTGGGCAACACCCATCCCATCTCCCAGAAGAATGATGATGTTTCGCACGGGCTTGCGCTTGCCGCTCGCTCCTTGGATCTTGAAGTGAGAGGTGAGCGTCGTCGTTCCTGTGCTGTCGGAGAAGGACGCCTGGATCGTATGAACCCCAGGCTGCAGGTGGGAATAGCCACGGTGATTAAACCCACCAAAACCAGGCAATGAAACGCCATCTGTGGTCGAGGTGCCTTGTGTTCCGGACGTGAACGACACGTCGACGCCATCGATGCTGAGCTTGGCCGAGAACGGCCCAGTGCCTTTGCCCTCCACCCGTAGGTCGAAACGCTGGCCAGCAATGAAGCTGGCGTTGGGAGGTGGTGTCACCGATACTTGCGTTGGCGCTGCGTGCACCGGGTGAGCGATGCTCGAGAAGAACACGCCCAACAAGGCGCTCGAGGAGGCACGTGCGAGAAAAAGACCTGGTCTTGAGGGGAAGTGCATGTTGATCCTTCTAGAGCCGCAGTCGGAAGCTCGAGACTCGGCCGCTTGAATCGGGTTGATTGCCGACTTCTAATATGCCGGTAACCTGAAGGCGCCCTGGAACGTGGGGCACCGAATGCCCTGCCATACTTTGAGAAATCACGAAAACGCTCGCGATGGGGAGATCGGCGGTGCCCTGGCCGCCTTCATCGCAACGGACGGGGCGCGACGTCAGGAAAAATCCGCTCTTGGGTGGTAGCTCCATGTCGACCATGAACCCGAGCACACGCACACGTTTCCCGGCTAGAGCCAGAACCTTTGCGCTCGGCACGAGAGCTGGCCCAACCTCGAAGAGTTCCTCGAACCGAAGAGTCGATGCCTGTTGGTTTGGGAACACGGGGTCCCGGGCCACAGCGACAGAACCTATCGTTGCCAAGCTTTGGGGCGCACTTCCGCAAGCGAGGAGCGCACAGAGGCTGGAAAGCGTCGCCACAATCGCCCAGGACGAGTTTGTCGAATGGGCAAGCTCAGTCATCAATGATCGAGCGTCGCCGCTATTCGAGCGCGCGTTTGGTTTGGGCCGAACGCTCCTGCCCTTAGGGCGAGTTGCGCAGCCGCTCCTGCCATAGCTTCTTCCCTTGCTCTCTGAGCCGCTGCTGTTCGGGGGTGAGCTTTGCTTTGAGCTCTTCCTCGAGCGCGGCACTGCGGCGATCCTGATCCGCTTGGAAGGCCCGCTTCTCGTCTTGTTTCACCTCAAGGGTGATGCGTGGTGCGGGCTCATCGAGCGCGGTCTGTTCCGTGTCGGCGGTAGGGTTTTCCGTTGGCAGATCAGTCGTGCGGGGTGCTTCTGGGAAACTAGGTGAACGGGGCGCGCGCGAGCGCGTCGAAGGCGCCTCGCCAACCTCGCGATACCGTGGCCCTTTGGCTTGCTTGATTTCCTCGCCCCGAGGCCAAAAAGCCGCTGCGCCGACCCCGACCGCGACGAGGATGCCCAGCACTACGGCGACGTTCTGCCTAAGTTTCTGTTTCACTTCTTCAGGCGTCTGCATGGAAAGCTCCTGTTGCCGACTGAGCGGTTACCACGAAGCTCGGTGCCCCGCATGTGACAACGCGGTTACACTCTTGCTGCTGAGTTTACCTCTTCGGTGGAGGGGGTGAGGTGTCCGCGGGTTGTCGGCTGGCGCACGCTTCAAGTGCGCGCTCAAGCGTAGCTGTGTCGCTCCCCTCGAGGTTTAGTGGTTTGCCGGGAAACCAATCTAGCGGCTTGAGCACCTGCGCCGTATCTACAGCACCGTTGCGCGAGGTACCAAGCAGAGTCCGCTCCGCGCGCCCCAAGATGTGACCCAAAGGTAAGCCCGCCCCGCGGCCACCATTCCAAGCGCGCGAATCTTCGCTGCTCGTGCGGTTATCTCCCAACACGAAGACATGCCCCGCTGGAACCGTGAACTGATGTTCCCAGGCTGGGCTCATGGGGGCATAGGTAGCCAGATACGCGCGCCCCTCCAGAAACTCGAAGAAAATTCGCGATATTTCCGCATGTTCCTGCGTGATGTACGCGTAGGGGCCAGCTTCACAACTCGGAACCTCCCAGCCATTGATGATCACATGGCCGCCGCGCATCGCGATGACGTCTCCCGGAAGGCCAACTACACGTTTGATAAGTTCGGATGGCCCAGTGTAACCGGGTGGCGCGCGAAACACGATCACGTCGCCGCGCACGGGCAGTGTCTGTCCGAAGGGCATGCCTAGGCCGGGTATTTGCAGTCCGTAACTGAGCTTTTCAACAGCTACGACATCTCCTGCTTCGAGTGTGGGCAACATTGAAGCGCTCAGGATCTTGTACGATGTGAATACGCTGCTGCGTAGGCCAAGCGCAAGTAGTAGCAACGCGCAGAAAATCGCGAGAGCCTGGCGCGACGAACGAGGGCTTTTTTGCGCTACGGTAAGCTGTATTCCACCTGGCAAATATGCCTGAAACGTTCTCAGGGTGTAGGCGGTGAGCAGGAAAACGAATGCTCCCAAGAGTGTTGGATAGCGGGTTCCGATCCTCGCGAGAAATTGCGAAAGTAAGTCGGAGTTGGCGGTGTGAGGGTCCGGGACGAAGAACCGCAGCGCCACTATGGTTAACAGGCCGGGGATGACCACACCCCAGAGGATCTTGAGCGTCGTCGCGTAGGCGCGACCGCGACCTCGGGACACGCTGGCAATTGCTTGGCTTGACATGAATGATCAACGCTCTAGCGCTCCGAACTCTGCGTGACAAGCGAGATGCGCTAGCGTCGGCGACGTATGGGGCTTCACGAGACATGGGCGAAAAAAAAGCTAGGCGCATGCTTTTGCATGCGCCTAGCTGCTGTGGCTACCTAACGTGAGTACTCGCCTTGATGGGAGTAGCTTCGAAGTGCCTTAGTTGCTAGCAATACCGGCAGGGTTGTTCGAGCAAGCGTTGACGTTAGCGGGTGCGCCCGAGCACTGAGTCTCGTTGAAATCAACACACTTGACGCCAGCTGCGGGGTTCACTGCATTGAGTGGCACAAAGCCTGCGAAGCTGGCAGCCGCGTTCGCGGTTGCGCTGTCGGAGAAACACTTGCTGAGGTTGAGCTCGTTTTGGGCATTGGTCACGTTCTCAAAGCCGATGATGCTGTTGAAGAAGAGGCCGCGACCCAGCGGGTAGGTCTTGGAGAGCACGTTCGCGGGTGTGGGTTCGATGCTGTTGATCCAAACCGAGGTGGCACCTAGCTGCTCAGCTTCTTGACCCGCAAAACCCATGCTGCAGTTGTATTTGGCTGCGAGACAGCCGATCTGGCGGGTAGCCGAGCCCTCGCGGCAATCGCCGGCCGTGCGGCTGCGAATGCGGTACCAGGCACCGGTCACTTCGCGGTTCTCAGCGTCGATGATCAAGCTGCCGTTCGGGTTGCGGAGGTACTGGTTGTACGCCAAGGTGTTGGTGGTGTTGGGGGTGAAGAACGGGGCATCGTCGGCTTCACGCTTGAGGCAGCTGTGG
>JANRKO010000024.1:0-19924 GCA_033763455.1 Polyangiaceae bacterium | reverse complement strand
AACGCCCGGATCGCACGCGGTCAGAGGATAAGCGACGTCGGTCGTGAGGCTCTCAGGAACGAAAATCGTCTGCAAGAGGCCGAGCGTGCCGTCAGCGCCGCACACGTCGTCGTTGGCGTCGCAGGGGATGCGGATCGGATCGTTGTCTTCATAGTCGAGGCCGCCGCAGAACGGGGTTTGGGTGACGTTGGGACCTACTCGCACCGGGTTCGGCAAGCCGACAAGGCTGACGAACGTGTCGGTGGTACCGGAGAGATCGCCTCGGCGCCAGATGTGCTTGAGCTCGGTGCAGGGAGTTGCTCCGCAGCTAGCCTGAAACAGCTTGGCCCAGCTCTTCTGGAGGGATTTGCGGACGTTGCTGCTGCAGTCGCGTGCCGCGAGCGTGTTGGCCTTGGTGTTGTCGAGGCCAGCGAACAGAGTGCGCAGGACGTCCCTCCAGCTAGTAAACGTGTAGCTTCCACCGCCGTCCACCGCGACAGTTGTGTTCTTAGCCAAGCCGCCCGTGGCGACGGTTCCCTGACACTGGTTTGAAGCGGCAGGTGAGGTCAAAATAGCCAGTCCATCGCCGGCGATTTCAAGATTTTCGGCTTTCGCCTGGTTGGGGCCGCAGGTGTTGCCAGGGTTGAGGGCCCGCGACATCGGCGAAACCTGTTGGGTTCCCGCTTTCATCGCGTTTTCACCTGTGGTCGTGCCGCCACCGCCGTAGCTGATCCCGGCAACCGACCCGATGCTGGCGGGACAGGTGGCGAGAATGCGCTTGGTCATTGTTTCGAGTGTGTCCGAACCGCTGAGTGTGATTGCGGCGCCGGCGCTGGCAGTGCCAGCCGCGACCGCAAGAAACATCGTAATTGCTGTAGTTGTTTTCATGTCCAATCAAACCTCCGGCTGCAAACCTAATAGCAGCGCGAGCTCTATAACCTGCGATGCAAAAGTTGGGTGTTACAATTGCGCGCCCGGTTGTCGACGTGTACGAGGCGCCGCGCGTGCGCTGAACACGTCTAATCCATGCTTTTTAACGTCATGAACTATGGCGATGCGGCGCGTGAGTAAACGTTGGTGCGCGCTATCTACGGGGTGTGTGTGCGCGGGATCTCGTTGCGCCAATCGCCTAGTAGGCTGCCCGTTTGGGTTGCTCTGCTTTCGTGATCCAGTCAATGCGCGGTTCCTGAGTGGTCGTGAATGTCAGCGATTAGTTCGTATAGAACTCGGGCAGCGCAGATGCCCTATTCGTCATATTCGTCACGGCTTCTTCTCAAATCTCTCGATTCGTCGGGAAAACGTAACGTGCAGCGGGAGGTATTGCAGATACAGTCCGCCGCGTGGGAGCGCAGGATTGCTCCTGCTTCAGCATCCGACTCTGCAACTTGGCTGATAAGATGGTTAGATCGACGCGCGAATGGTTATTACCGCCAGGGCTTCGGGCAGAGCTTCTGCATTTGGCCTCAGTGGGCAACTCAGCCTCCCTGGCGGAGCGGGCGCGTATCGTGCTGCTTTCAGCCGAGGGTCGCACTGCTGAGGAGATCAGCCTTGAGCTGAGTGTGGTTCCCCTCACCGTCTACAAGTGGCGGAAGCGGTTCCGAGCGCTTGGTATCGAGGGGCTGTGTGATTTGCCTCGTCCGGGACAGCCTCGAAAGATTACCGAGGAGCGACGCGAGGCCATCCTGCGCGCCACGCGCGAAGAGGTTCCTCCGGGTGCGACGCGGTGGAGCATTCGCAGGGTCGCCGACGCTGTAGGCGCAAGCGAATACCAGGTTCGAAGAGTGTGGGAGGAATCTCGCGTTGCGGAGGGAAATCTGAGCCTTACTGCAATTCAGCATCAGTTTAGGCGCGTGGGCGCAGAGCTCGAAGTGTGTGGGGTCTTCATAACCCCACCGCATTGTATCGTAGCGCTGAGCGTGGGTGAGGCGCCCTCCCCAGAAGCGTCGCGTGTCTCGCACAAGGCCCCCGGGGCGGCTAAGCGCATGAAGGTTCAGCGCAGCAATCCTCCTAGTTTCCTTCGAGCCTACGAACTCTTGCAGGGCACCTCCACGGGTGGGTGTTCCTCCCAGCACCTCGCTGACTTCCTAACCGACACCATGCGAACAAGGGGAGCGGACGAAGAGGTTCATGTAGTCTGCTGCGAGCATAGCCGAGAGCACTTACCAGAGCTTGGAGCCTTCGCCATCTCGAAGGTTCATTGGCTGCTCTCTGTGAGCCTGCTCCTTTCGATGCTCGAAGATCTGTCGCAGCTCATCGAAGTGCGAAGCTGCGCCAAGGCGACTGACTCGCCAATCCTGGAGCTCCGAGCGGCGATCCAATCCTTCGTACGTACGCGTGAAGTCCGCCAGCACGGTTCCGAGCCCGTGGGGTTCACGTGGATACGCTCGTTGGCAGCTTCGGAGAAACTCAGCGATTGGCGCGAACTCTCCTCCAAGAGGAGCCCCAAGTTACCGGTTCCGGGCGGTCCGGCTTGGCATTCTTGCACGCCAAGAGAAGTCGGAAACACCTGGCGAGCCCATGGCTGATACCTCAAAGCGTTAATCTAAAAGCGTATATATCCGTTTCCACAAAGGACTACCCATGACCAACACTGATACTTCCGTGACAGCACCGTCGCCCATTCAAGCGCAGGCCAGCGTGACAAAAGGTGGCATTTCGGAGTGGGCGCCCTGGTTGGTCCTCTTGAGCCTTTTGGTTCTGGGGTTGGTAGGAGGATTGGGCGGGCTGCCGCTCGGCGGTTTGGCGAAATCTAAGGGATCCGTCGAGGCAGTCCCTCCACAGGGGGAATTGCGTGGAGGTCAAGCGGCTGCCGCCGAGCCAGCGCCTGCCGACGCGCTTCCCCCGGAGTTTCCAACGCACCTGTTGGCGCGCGGGGTTCCGCTCGACCCAAGCGGCCCAAAGACCATCGAAGCTCGCCACGTTCTCGTACAATACCGCGGTTCGTGGCACGCCGTAGCATCGGTAACCCGTCCCAAAGAGGAAGCTTTTGGCCTCGCGCAGCAAGCCCTAGAAAAGCTCAAGAAAGGGGAAGCCTTTGAGAGCGTAGTGTTGGCTTATACGGATAGCGCAGACGTGAGATCGCGAAAGGGAGTGCTCGGCGTGCTGGATCGGGAGACCGCCATGCGTGCCATTGCGGAGCCAGCTTTCGCTTTGAAGGTTGGACAATACTCGGAGGTTGTAGAGAGTCCATTCGGCTTTCACGTCATCCAGCGCACTAAGTAGCGCGTCTTCGAGTTCCGTCCCCCACGCGCCAGATATCCCGCGCATATTCGGCGATCACCCGGTCGCTTGAGAAGGGGCCCATGTGGGCGCTGTTCATAATGGATTGGGTAACCCAGCGATCCTGATCGGCGTAGGCCTCACCAACACGCTTCTGGCACTCACGGTAGCTCCGAAAATCAGCGCACACAAAGTACGGATCTTGTGTGCGCAGGTCTCGCACGAGCGGTCTAAATTTTTCGCGATCACCCCGGGAAAATGCCCCTGTTTCGATCGCGTCGAGTACCTCGGTGAGTTCGGCGTCTGTATGCCAGATGTCTTCCGGGCGGTAGCCTTGTTGCCGGCGAGCTTCCACCTCGTGTGCGGTGAGACCAAAGATGAACATATTCTCGTGCCCCACCGCTTCCAGGATTTCGATGTTCGCGCCGTCGAGCGTGCCTAGAGTGAGCGCGCCATTCAGAGCAAACTTCATGTTGCTAGTTCCCGAAGCTTCGGTGCCGGCCAACGAAATTTGCTCCGAGACATCTGCGGCTACGACCAGTTTTTCAGCGAGTGAGACGTTGTAGTCGGGCACAAACACCACGCGGAGCAGCGCGCTAACCTTTGGATCAAGTTCGATCGTGCGTGCCACCCCCGTAATCAATTCAATGATCAATTTGGCGGCTATGTAACCTGGAGCCGCTTTGCCCGCGAAGAGGAAAGTGCGAGGAGGGCCACTTGGGCGGCCGCGCAGTATGTCGTGATAATGAGCGACTACTTGGAGAATGTTGAGAAGCTGACGCTTGTATTCGTGGAGCCGTTTTACCTGGACGTCAAACATGCTCTCTGGATCGAGCGTTGTGCCAGTGAGCGAGCGCAGATGTCGCGTGAGGAGCTCCTTATTGCCCCGCTTTACGCGCTGCCATGCCGCCTGAAAGTCTGAATTTCGTGCGAGAGGCGCAAGCCGGCTAAGCTCTTCTAGATCGGTGACCCACTCCTTCCCAATGTGTGCGCTGATGAGCTGTGAGAGCTTGGGATTCGCACCCAAGAGCCAGCGCCGCGGGGTAATCCCGTTCGTCTTATTGTTGAACTTTTCGGGCGACCACTCGGCGAAATCTCGAAATAGCCTTTGCGTGATGATTTGCGTGTGCAGCTTGGAAACGCCGTTCACGGCCGAGCTCGCCACTAGGGCCAAGTGTGCCATACGCACGCGTCGGGGCGACGCTTCATCAATCAACGACATTCGGCGCAATCTCTCAGTGTCGCCGGGGTAACGTGACGACACCTCCTGCAAGAATCGTCGATTGATCTCGTAGATGAGCATCTGGTGGCGGGGCAGGAGGCGTTCGACAAGGCCAACCTCCCAGTGCTCCAGTGCTTCGGGCATCACGGTATGATTGGTGTACGCGAATGTCCCTGTCACAATGAAATAGGCAGCCTCCCAACCGAGATGGTGCTCGTCCAAGAGGATGCGCAGGAGCTCGGCGATGGCGATCACCGGATGGGTGTCATTGAGCTGAAATATGGCCTTTTCGTGGAGGTTTTCCAGGTTTTCAAATTCGGCCAAGTGCCGAGCAATGACATCTTGCAGGGTGGCCGATACCAAGAAATATTCCTGCTTGAATCGGAGCTCACGGCCTTGATCGACCATGTCATTCGGATAGAGCACCCGTGAGATGTTCTCGGTCGCGTTCTTGTCGTACAAAGATTGCAGGTAATCTCCGCGGTTGAAATCGGCGAAGCTAAACTCGCGCGTTGCCTTAGCAGACCAGAGGCGCAGCCTGTTCACGATGCCATTTTGGTAGCCAGGGATGAATATGTCATGTGCCATTGCCATGACCAGGTCGGAGCTTTCCCATTCGAAGTGAGTGCGCCCCGAGCTCGAAATTGCCCGTTTTACGCTGCCGCCGAAACGTACTCCAAAAATCGGCGACGGCTTCTCCACTTCCCAAGGGTTGCCGTAGCGCAACCAGTTATCAGCGCGTTCAACCTGTGCTCCGTCTGAGATTTCCTGCCTAAATATGCCGTATTCGTAGCGGATTCCGTAGCCGGTGCCAGCAATCCCTAGGGTTGCCATGGAGTCCAAGAAGCATGCGGCGAGGCGCCCCAAGCCGCCGTTGCCTAGGCCGGCGTCATCCTCTTGTCGAAGAATGTCGGCAATATCGTAACCGAGCTCCCCCAGGGCCTCGGCCATCGGTTCATACAGCTGCAGATTAAGGAGATTGTTCTCCAGCAAACGACCGAGCAAAAATTCGAGCGAAAGGTAGTAGACGCGGCGTTCTCTTACTTGCTCTGGTTGGTGTTGGCGCTTATTCCAAAGATCCACCATCCGGTCACGCACCACTCTCGCTACGGCCCAATAGAAGTCGAGCATTGTGGCTGTGCGCTCGTCGGCGACTCGTGTGTATTCGATGTGGTGGGCGATCGAGCGCTTGAGTGAGTCTTTGTCGAGCCCAAGGTCGGAGGCGGTAAGGAACCCTTCTTGCGCAACTGGCATACGTAGAAGGTACACGCCTTCTTCGGGGGGCCCAAGCTTGGTAGGTGGGGCCGTTGCAACTTCAGGAAGAGCTAGAGCTGAACCGTGTTGACCGGCGCGCCTGCTAAAAATGCGCGTACATTCTCTACCGATGCCGCCATCAAGCGTTGCCGAGCTTCGAAAGATGCCCACGCCACATGGGGCGTAATGATGCAGTTGGGTGCAGCAAGGAGCGGATTTTCAGGTCTAGGGGGTTCGCTCGAAAGCACATCGAGGCCGGCGCCGGCAATTCGCCCCGCTTTGAGCGCCTCTCCAAGCGCTGCCTCATCGATCAGCGGGCCCCGTGAGGTGTTGAGGATGAAGGCGCTAGGCTTCATCAGGGCGAGGTGCTCGGCGTTGATGAGCTTTTCGGTTTGGGGTGTGAGTGGGCAATGTAAGCTCACTACATCCGCCGCAGCTAAGAGCTCAGGTAGAGGCTTCCACTCGAAGTTGGGCCAGCTGGGTGCCGTACTTTTTCGGGAAGGCGTGGCCCACACTTTCATGCCCAAAGCGTGTGCGAGTTCAGCAAAACGCCGACCAATGGTCCCAAACCCAACCACGCCACACACCTTACCGGAGAGCTCCATCAGCTTGGTCTTTTGGAAGGAGAAATCCACCGAGCTCACCCATTCTCCCGCATGAACAGCTTGCGAGTGGCGTGCGGGCTGGCTTGTGAGCTCCAGCAATAGCGCAAGGGTGTACTGGGCCACACTTTCGGTGGCGTAATTGGGCACGTTGCACACGGTAATGCCGCGCTCTTTGGCGCAAGCAACATCCACGATGTTGTAGCCCGTAGCTAAAACGGAGATGAGCTTGAGTTTTGGCAATTGGCTGAGGGTTTCGCGCGTGAGCGGCGTCTTGTTCGTAAGGACAATATCCTGGTGCAGAGCGCGTGGGAGGATGTCAGCGGGGGCTGTTCGCTCATAGACACGCACCGTGCCTAGGCTTTCCAAGGCCCCCCACGACAAATCGCCGGGGTTGAGCGTGTAGCCGTCGAGTACGGCGATATTGGGCTTACTTTTCACGCTGGCCTCCTTTGGCCTTTTTCGCTTCTACGTTGGGCTGCCTTTTGTGCTGTTTGCAGCTTAGGCGCGTGGCCCTTCTTCGCTGTCGTCTTCGAGTGCGGCGCCGTGGCACTGCTTGAATTTCTTCCCGGAGCCGCAGGGACAGGGGTCATTACGGCCGATTTTCGGAGCCTTCCGCGTGGCGGGTGGAGGAGCCGAGGCCGCTTCCAGCTTCTGCGCAAGGAGGCCTGTTGGGTCGCTCTCCTGCCCGGCCTCACCCGGGTGGCGTGCCACAAGGCTTTCAAGCTCTGCGAGATGCCGTTGCTCAGCGGCGGCTTCGAGCGCAGCGATCTCTTCGGTGCGCTGGATCTTCACGTCGAAGAAGCGCGTCAAAACCGTGCTGGAGACTCGCGCTATCATGTTCAAGAAGAGGTTGTAGCCCTCTTTCTTGTATTCGTTCTTAGGATCCCTCTGGCCGTAGCCACGGAGCCCAATGCCATCCCTGAGGTGCTCCATGTTGTTGAGGTGCTCCACCCAGGCCTCGTCAATCGCCTCCAGGTAGATATGCCGGAAGACGCGCATCGATAGCTCAACGCCGTGCTCTTGTTCCTTTTGCTGATACAGGGCTTCGGCGCGCTCGTACAGCGTCCGTACGATGCGCTCGGCATCGCCAAGCCGGTCGATTTCGTCATTCAGCGACGCTTTGAAAAATTCCTTAAAGCTCTCGTGGATGCCCTTAAAATCCCAATCCTCAGGCTGCTTGTTGGGGGGGCAGCACTCCTCCACCATCGCGCTAATAACGCGATCGAGTAGATCCAGCATGCGTTCTCGCTGTTCAGAAAGCCCCTGGCAAACCAACCGATCCAGCTCCTCAACCGTGCCCAGAGCATCGCGCTTCTTGCGGCTCTCAAGATCGAGCTTCACGCCCCAAAGCTGATAGACCTCGCGCTGAAGCGATTCGAGCTCAACAAGAGGCTTGGCTTTTTCCAACTCTTCCTTGGTGGGTGCACGGGGCTTGCCGTCCGCGCCGCGTGGATGCAACGGCTCTTCTGAATACATGCCGACGAGCTGTCCGATGAGCGGCCGAACAGCACTCGCGATCGACTCGTCGACCGGGATGGCCCGCGACTTGCCGGTGGGCTTGCCGGCTTCATCGACTTCCTCGGGCGTGTAGTGGCCGGTGAGAAGCTGTTGACGGAGCGCGTAGACCGTTTTTCGCTGCGCGTTCATCACGTCGTCGTATTCGAGAAGATTCTTGCGAATATCGAAGTTGCGCTCCTCCACCTTGCGCTGGGCATTCTCCACGCTTTTGCTCACCCACGGATGCTCGATGGGCTCGTCATCCGGCATGCCCATGCGATCCATCAGGTTTTTCACCCGATCACCCGCAAAAATACGCATCAAATCGTCTTCGAGCGAAAGATAGAAGCGGCTCGACCCGGGATCTCCCTGGCGTCCCGCGCGGCCACGAAGCTGATTATCGATGCGGCGAGATTCATGGCGTTCGGTGCCCAGAATATGGAGGCCTCCGAGCTCGATCACTTCATCATGCTCCTGTTTGCATCGCTCCTGATATTGTTTCACGAGCGCGGCAAACGCCTCAGGCTCAGCGTCAGGATGGCGATCAGCCTCCTTGAACTCCAGGCGCGCTAGCATCTCCGGGTTACCACCCAAGAGAATATCTGTGCCGCGGCCAGCCATATTAGTGGACACGGTGATGGCACCCTTTCGCCCGGCCTGAGCCACCACGTACGCTTCGTTTTCGTGGTGCTTGGCGTTCAGCACGTGGTGGGCCACCTTCTTCTTGGTGAGGATCCGGCTGATGGCGCCGCTTTTCTCAACGCTGGTGGTGCCGACGAGCACCGGCCGCCCTTTCGCCTGCATGTCCAAGATCTCGTTGATAGCCGCCGTGAATTTCTCTTTTTCGGTCTTGTACACGAGATCGTGTTCGTCGACGCGCACGGCACCTTTGTTGGTGGGGATGGCCACTACATCGAGCTTATATGTTGTGCTGAATTCCTGAGCCTCCGTCTCGGCCGTGCCCGTCATGCCGGCGAGCTTCTTATACAGGCGGAAGAGGTTCTGGAAGGTGATGGTCGCCATGGTGCGACTCTCTTCCTGAATGCGCACGTTCTCCTTGGCTTCAACCGCTTGGTGCAGCCCATCACTCCAGCGGCGACCAGAAAGAACACGGCCGGTAAACTCGTCAATGATCAGTACCTTGCCGTCCGGGGAAACCATGTAGTGCTGATCGCGCTTGTAGAGGGCATGTGCGCGCAAAAGCTGGTTGCAAATGTGCAGAGATTGAATGTTGACCGGGTCGTACAAGTTGCTCACGCCGAGCATCTTCTGGACGCTCTCCACGCCTTCATCCGTGAGGGTGGCACTGTGGCCTTTTTCGTCCACCACGTAGTGTTCGTCTTTGCGCAGCTTGCCGAAGATCTCGTTGAGTGTGCGATATTTTTCGCTCGCGGCCTCCGCAGCGCCGCTGATGATGAGAGGCGTGCGAGCCTCGTCGATCAGGATGGAATCTACTTCATCCACGATGGCGAAGTTTAATTGGCGCTGCGCGTATTCTAGCGCAGAAAATTTCATGTTATCGCGCAGGTAGTCGAAGCCGAATTCATTGTTTTGGCCGTAGCAAATGTCCCGTTTGTAAGCTTCGCGCTTCTCTTCGTCTGATTGTTGGTTCACCACCGTGCCGATGGTGAGGCCGAGGAAGTTGTAAATCTTCCCCATCCATTCGGCATCGCGGGTGGCAAGGTAGTCGTTCACCGTAATCAAGTGCACGCCACGCCCTTCGAGTGCGTTGAGGTAAATCGGTAGCGTGGCAACCAGCGTTTTACCCTCACCAGTTCGCATTTCAGCGATCTTACCGTCGTGCAGTACCATGCCGCCCATGAGCTGCACATCGTAGTGCCGCATGTTGAGTACACGCTTGCCGGCTTCGCGGCAGACGGCGAAGGCCTCGATCAAGAGATCATCTAAGGTGGCGCCGTTATCCAGCTTTTGCTTGAATTCCGCCGTCTTCCCCTTGAGCTCCGCGTCGCTCAGCTTAACCAGGCTGGGCTCCAGCTCATTGATGCGTGCCACTTTGGGTAGCATGCGCTTAACAGCGCGCTCATTGGAGGTTCCGAAGAGTGTTTTGGCAACCCAAGTCAGCATGCGAATAGTCTCGTGGTCCGGCGGTGCGCTTCGTTGAAGCGGAATGAGGAAGCCCGCCTCCCCGCGTTTCCGGGGGGCGGGCGGGGGGCAAGCTAATCCTTCACACGGCCTGGTGCCAGGGTCCGGGGCTCGTTTTCGGCGGCCAACGCGAAGGCCCAGCATTTGCCGGCCTGAGCCTCCCCTGGCGAGGGTCCAAAGGGCCCGGGTTTGGTCGGGCGGAGGCCCAAGATCGGTCATTTTGCGGTAGCGTAGCGCCGCCATGCGAGATTCCGGACACGAGCTCTACCGCGATTTGAAGCGCACTTGTCACAAGTACGCGTTGGTGTCCGAAGGAGATCGCATCCTTGTTGCCATCAGCGGCGGCAAGGATAGCTACACACTGCTCGAACTCTTGCAGAGGTTTAAGCGAGAGTTGCCATTTAAGTTCGATCTGGTTGCCGTGCACCTGGATCAACAGCAGCCGGGTTACGACGGAGCTCCTCTGGTCGATTGGATCAGGGGCAAGGGTTACGACTTTGAGATTTTATCCGAGGACACTTATTCGGTGGTGACATCTCACCTCGACAACAAATCTACCTATTGCTCGCTTTGCTCGCGGTTGCGTCGCGGAATTCTTTACACGGCTGCGGAAAGGCTCGGTTGCAATAAGATCGCCCTCGGGCACCACCGCGACGACGCGATTCAGACGTTTCTCCTTAATATGTTTTACTCCGGCAAGCTGCAAGCTATGCCCGCTTCGTACCGCACGGACGACGGTAAGTTCGAGGTGATTCGCCCATTAATCGACTGCTCGGAGGCCACCATTGCGGCATTCGCGCGAGAGCAAGAGTTCCCCATCTTGCCGTGCAATTTGTGCGGTTCCCAAGAGGGGCTGAAGCGTCAACGGATGGCTGAGCTTGTGGCGCAACTGGAGTTGGAAATTCCCAATGTTCGGAGTACGGTCATGGCGTCACTGGCTAACGTTATCCCCACTCACCTGCTCGATACAGATTTGCTGGCGGCCTGGGCGGCGCGCCCGGCGGAGGTGAGCCCCAAGGAGGTCATCAGCCGCCGTGAATCGCACCACCAGGCGCTGCCAAAGGTCGCGGCCCGAAGGCTGCCCCTCGCGTGATCGCCAAAATCGACAAAATAGCCCTCTGGGAAGCCTTGAAGCTGAAGCTCGAAGAGGAGCTCGGCATCATGGAAAAGGCTCAGAAGCAGTCGCAAGAGGGCGCCACGCACGAAGAGGGGCGCGCTGAGGGGGATAAAGACATGCGCGCCACGGAGGTGAGCTACCTGGCGCGTGGTCAGGCATTGCGCGTGGTGGAGCTCACCGAAGGGCTCACCAAGCTGTCTGTGGTGCGCCCGCGTGCCTTTCGGCCGAGCGATCCGCTTGCGATGGGCGCCATTGTTCAGTTGGAAGATCAAGATTCAGGAGAGCAGTCTACGTTCCTTTTGGCACCCGCGGGCGCCGGGGCACGGCTCCAGGTTTCGGTCGGGCCAGGTGAGCGAATGCTTGAGCTCGTGGTGCTGACGGCGAGCTCGCCGCTTGGTCGTTCCCTCTTGGGGCAGCACGTGGGGGATGAAGTGGAGCTTTCCGTTCCAGCCAAGAAGCGTTCTTATGTGGTCGTGGAAGTTGCGTGAGCCGGAAGCAGTGCTTCAACTTCCAAACTAGCGCTTCTCAGTTTTAACATCCCCGCGCTCGCGCACCACGCCCAGAAAGCCCGCACCGTAAGCCGCGGCTTTGGCTGGGCCTATGCCATGCACTAGCAAGAGCTGATCTTCGGTCTGGGGGCGAAGGAGCGCAATGTCGCGCAGCGTGCGATCACTTGCCACCACATAGGCTGGCACTCCCTGGGTTTGAGCGATCTCTAGCCGATGGGCGCGCAGCGCTTCGAACAGATCGTGGGATGCGGGATCCACGGCTTCTTCGGCGCGTGAGCCACGTTCAGATTGCCCCTTACCGAAGCCTGCTCCCGGAGAGCGATCCCGAGGCGGCAAACGCAGGCGAATAGGGCGGAGGCCTTTCATCACCTCACGCCCTTCTTGCGTGAGGCGAATGAGCGGGCGTTCGTCTTTGGTGAAGCTGAGCCACCCTGCCGTCATACAGCGGCGCAGGAGCTTGGTGAGCCACTCTTCCGAATAGGACTTGAGCACACCGAACGTCGGTGTGCTTTCGAGGCCGGAACGCTCTAGGCGCGGATCTTTCTGGCCGCGTGCGAGCTTCACGGCAGCGGTGAGCCCCATTTGCGCGTGCACACGCGCCACCGCGCTCAAGGCTTTGCGTACAATGAGAGCCGTTTCTTGTTCGCTTGCGTCGTCTTCGGTAGCAAGGCCCAAACACACATCGCAGCGGCCGCAGCCCTGCAATGTTTCTGCTTCATCCTCGAAATAGCGCAGAATCGCGTCGTGGCGGCAGGTTCCGCCTTCCACCCAACGCATGAGTTCAAGAAAGAGATTCCATTTGTGTTCCACGATCGCCGGATCAGGCACTCTGCCGTCCGCTTCGCTCTGCAGCAATTGGCGGCGCAGCGTGAGATCCTGCGGGCGGGCCAGCAAAAGCCCAATTGCAGGTTCTCCATCGCGCCCTGCACGCCCCACTTCCTGATAATAGGCTTCAATGGAGCCCGGCGGCCCTAGGTGCACCACCGCGCGCACATCTCCCCGATCGATCCCCATGCCGAACGCATTGGTAGCGACCACCACGTTCACTTCACCTGAAATAAAGCGCGCCTGGGCCCGTTCTCGATCTTTTGAAGCAAGCCCCGCGTGGTAGGCAACCACACCCCAGCCGAGGGAACTTAAGCGTTCCGCTTCACGCTCGGCACCTTTGCGTGTGAGTGAATATAGAATTGCTGTGCCGCGCGGGCTCTTTGGCTTGCCGAGTGCCTCGCCGAGCGTGGCATCGACGTGCTTTTCCCGCTCTTTGAGCGTGGAAATCTCGCGGGCTCGTAGGATAAGGTTGGGCCTGGCGAAGCCGCGGAGAACCTGTGGCGTGTCGGCGCCCAGGCCGAGCCGCTGCAGAATTTCGTCGCGCACGATGGGGGTTGCGGTGGCGGTGCATGCCAAGATCTTGGCGCCCGAAAGCTGCCGCACAAAATCTCCGATGCCGAGGTAATCAGGCCGGAAATCGTGGCCCCATTCGCTGATGCAATGCGCTTCATCGATCGCCACAAGCGGGCAAGAAAGTGCGCGCACAGTAGCTCGAAACCCAGGGAAGCCTAGGCGTTCTGGGGCCACGTACAGCATTTGGTATTCCCCGCGTGCCAGGTTAGCGAGGCGGCGCCGGGTCTCTTCCGGGGGCAAGGTGGCCGCTAGGTATGTGGCCGCAATGCCTCGGGCGGTGAGGGCCTCGACTTGATCGTGCATGAGCGCGATGAGTGGCGAGATCACCACGGTGGTGCCGGGCAGCAAGGAACCCGGGAGCTGATAACACAAGCTTTTTCCGCCGCCTGTGGGAGCCACTAACAGCAACTTGCCGTGCTCCAAGAGTGCCAGAATAGATTCTCGCTGGCCGGGCCGAAATTCATCGTAGCCCAGGCGTTTGAGCCCGGCGTCTAGATCGAGCGAAGCCAAAGCCGTCACACCCCGGGGTGTATGCGCCAGCCCTGCGCCAAGAACAAGCACCCTTCCGCCCTTGCCTTCCGAGGCCTCTTCCTTGACACTCCTTTATCGTGCGCATCTGGATTGTGAGTGGGTTTTTGTTGGGCACCGCCTTAGCTTGTGGGGGCCCGCAGGTGTCCCGTTGTACGCCCGAAAGCTGGAAGGGAATGTGCGTCGCACGCTCCGTCGTGAAGACGAAAGAGGTGGAATTCCCCGTGCCGATGAGCGTCTACGAAGTGATTTTTTCACCCCAACCCAACACCGAAACGCCCAATTTTACCCCACCTGAGGTGCGCCTTGAATATCAAGTGCGCGGTGTTTACGAGCAAGCATTCCTTGGGTACCTCAAGCAACACGAAACCGTGAGTTGTAGCAGTACGCCCCCGCCGCCGGATTCTTGCTTTGCCGGCCCCGTGCAAGTGAATGCTCCCGCGTTTGACCCCGCAACGCTCGAAGCGGCAGAGCCTTCGGGCCCAACGGGTTGCGCTAAGATCGATGCCGGTGCCGTACAGCCAGACAATGTTCCCGTCAATGCTCCACCGAGCTTCAAAGAATGGCTGCTATTTGAGCAGGGCTTGGTTACTCCTACTGCCGAGAGCTTGAAGTTGATAGATCAATTCGCTGAAGAGCTGAATGCACGGCCCGGTATTGAGTGCGTGTCCGTTGTTGGCTCTGTCACGCTCGGAGAGCCGCAGCTTCTGGCGAGCCAACGCGCTCAAGCAGTGCGGGCGGCTTTGGTGCAGCGCGGTGTGGATGCCGGAAGGCTGAACGTGCTGACCGCCAGTGTGGCTCTCGGAACTGACGGGCCGCGGCAAGAGGTTCCAAGCGATCGCCGCGTGATTTTGCGGGTGGTGCTTGAGTCTCCGGCCAAGTGAGCCCTGGGCCCAACGCGCCACGAGGCTGGGCGCCGTATCGGTCGATCTGGATGAAATCGGCTGTTATCTCGCGATCCACGGCCTCTCCGGTGCGGCACAAGCGCCCCGAACTGTTTACGAAGTCGCTCTAGCCCGGGTCCGAGCCTGGGCCGATACCTTGGGGATCCCGCTCACGCTTTTCGTGGTGGGTGCGGACTTGAACAATGAAGAGAATCAGAAGCGGCTATTCTTGCTGTATGCCGGCGGCAATGAGCTCGGAAATCATTCGCTAGATCACCGTTACGATCTTTCGCGCTTGCCTTCCGAAGAACAACGCCGACAAGTTGAAGAAGGAGCTCGCTCGGTGCAGCAGATTGCGGGGCCCGGCGCGGTTGGGTTTCGCGCACCCGGCTATGTTGTCACCGATAAGCTCTTGGAAGTGGTCCGAAAAAGTGGAGCGCTTTACGATTCCTCTGTGTTCCCGTGCCCTCTCTACTATGCTGCGAAAGGTGCGGCGATTGGGCTAAAGCGCCTCGTGGGGAAACGTTCGCGTTCGCTCATAGATTCACTTTCAGTGCTCACAGCTCCCACTCGCCCCTATCGCTTGGGCTCTCCCTACACTACGAGTGGCCATGGGCTTTGGGAATTGCCCATTCAGGTAACCCCCACGTTGCGCTTGCCCATTATTGGAACAGCGCTCACCGCGCTTGGGGAGCCGGGTTCAAGGCTTCTTACTCGCAGCTTATCTTCTGAAGAGTTCGTCAATTTGGAGCTACACGGGATCGATTTTCTGGACCAAACCGACGGCTTGGCGGCGCTCGTGCCGCATCAGCCGGATCTCGCGATCCCCTGGAAAAATAAGGCAAAGACGCTCAGCGCCGTGGTGCAGCAGCTTCAAGCAGACGGGCGAAGCTTCGTGCGTTTGGCGGAAGTCGTGGGCTACTTGGAGGCCGGAGCTGCGCTTACGGGCGGTGCCACGGGAAGCTCGTAGTGGAGCTCCACTTCGTTCTGACGGCCCCGGACCTGAATGGTAAGGCGAGGCGGGCGAGCCTTGAGTGTCAGGAGGCCAAAGTTGAGCCCCGTATATGGTTGACCCACGCGGTAGCGGTTCGGCTCGTTCTTGCCCCCATGCCACGAGTGCGTAAGCCCACTTGACGTGAGCTCTACGTAAGTCGTTTTGCCTTCCTTCATGAGCGAAAGTTCCGCAAAATGTCGATCCCCACTGACGATCACGGTCGTGGCTCGGGAATATTGTGCCAGGAGCTTGAGAAGGCGGGAACGTGCCACGGGAAGCTCAGCCCACCGCTCAGAGTGGTGGTCATCTGGTAGGACCTCGATGGAAGACGCGATGACGTGGACACGGGCGCGGGAATTGGCAAGCTCACGTTCAAACCATGCCCATTGTTTTTCTCCGAGAATATCCCCAATATCTTCGCCGAGGGGGGTGGCATTTTTATGTGGTGTGTCGCGTTCGTAACGGGTGTCGAGAACAAATACGCGGATTTGGCCACCATCTAGATCCTGGATGGTGTAGATACCCTCTTGTCGGCGTCGCGGGCTATCCGCAGGCTCTTTTAGGAAATCGAGAAGGGCCGCCTGAGTTTGCCTCTTCAGCTTATAATCTTTGCCGGCGTTATTCTCGCCGAAATCGTGGTCGTCCCAGGTGCCGAACACCAACCGATTACGGGTGAAAGCTTGATAATCCGGATTTGCGCCCAGCTTTTCGTACGCTTTTTGGATTACGCTGATGTCGTCAGCTGAATCAGCATACACAATATCGCCCAGCCAAAGCCAAGCGTGGGGATCCGTTGCTTGGATCACCTTCCAGAGGGGTTGTGGGAGGAATTGCTTGTTGCAAGATCCAAACGCCAGACGAAATTCGTCGGCAGCGGCCGTGGCACGGGCAATGGCGATGGGAGAAATCTCACCGGGAGCAGTGGCAGTGGTGGGCGAAACGAACGTAGGATTGGCGCTAGGTGCGGCGACAGTGGCAGTGGCTAGGCCGTTGGGGAGCGGGTCCGCCGTCTGAGCAAAAAGGCGGGAATGGCGCCCGCCCTGCCGAGAAACGTTGGGTTCGCCAACATTAGGGTCGGAGTTGGGGCTGCAGGAAAGAGCGACGAGCGCGTAGATGAAGCACGCGCCCAGGCCCGGGCCATAAGCTCGGATAAGGGCGTTAGGTGGTAGCATCGTTCTTCCGCGAACGGACATTAAGCACAACACCGCGAAGATGCACCTAGCGGCGGAAAATAAGCAGAAATGAGGCGTTCCCTGGACGGATGCGCCCCGAGCTGAGCGGGCCAGCGCTTAGGCGTTGGCGCGGTGCTCTTCCGTTGGAAAGGCCGATGGTACAGTGCAGCCATGAACATTGAGCGCGTTCGGCAAGTCTGTGTGACCGGTGCGACAGGGTACATTGGTTCCCACGTTGCACGCACATTGCTTGAAAAGGGTTATTCTGTGATTGCTCCAGTGCGCAACCCGCAGCGCACTGAGAGCCTGCGGCATCTGTTCGCTATGCCCGGCAGCGAGCGCCTGAAGTGTGTGAAGGCGGATGTATTGGAGCCAGGCGTGTGGGATGGCATAGTAGCTGACGCGGATGGGGTCATTCATTGCGCAGCGGTGGTAAGCTTTGCGGCAAAGGATCCACAACGTGAAATTGTGGATGTTGCCGTGGAAGGGACTCGCCACGTGCTCGGAGCGGCTGCGCGCTCCTCAAGGACTCACACCGTAGTGCATCTCTCGTCGATAGCAGCCCTCATAACCTACGCGCATTCACGGGATTACAAATTTTCGGCAAAAGACTGGTGCGAAGATGCCAACCTTGCAACTAACCCTTACGGTTTGGCCAAAACGCTCTCCGAAAAGCTTGCTTGGGAACTTCAGGCGAAGAGCCAATCGGAGCCCGCGCTATCACCATTTGAGCTTAATGTAATCTGTCCGGGATACGTCCTTGGACCTTTGCTGAGCCCTGCGCATGTGCGCTCCAGCCCCGGAATCGTGCGCGATATCTTGAGCCGAGCCTACCCTGGATGCCCGAAATTGAATTTTTCCATCGTGGATGTGCGAGACATAGCAAGGGCCGCGGTAACGCTGCTCGAAGGAGGTAAAAGAGCGCAGCGCGTGGTGATGGTAAATCGTGGCCGCGACTGGCGTGAGCTTGCAGCAAGCTTAGCAGCGAAGTTCCCGTATCAAGGGATCCGAACTCGCACCCTGCCCAATTGGCTTCTCTTTGCCAATGCGCTCTTGGATCCTCGAGTGAGCCTGGGTTTTCTTAAACACAACCTGGGGAGAGAGCTCTTGCTTGAGGATGGGGGTGAAGCCTCGTTCGGCATGAAGTACACGGCAATCGAGGACACGCTTTTTGCCACTGCTGAGTCCCTCTACGAGCTGGGCGTCGTTGCGCGAAGAACTGCGCGCTGAGGCTCGGGGGTGCGTGGGGAAGCGCCTACTCGTGCGGGCACGCGGTATTCCGTGGGCGCATGAGGGGGATACCGGTTGGTGGACGAATCTTAGCATGCTAAGTATCTGTTGCGCGGATGGAGCGGGCCCTGGCTTGTTGGTGCTACTCCGCGTGCGAATTGTGTCGCAGAGTCGTTCGCGCTTAGAGCGTCCAGCCGTAACCGCCCTTGAAATAGATCGGGGAATAGGGGCCGAGCTTTTCACGCTTCCACCAAGCGCCCGAGGAGTGGTGCTCGCTCCAGTCCGTGAAGCGGTAGCGGTAGAGTGCAGCTCTTACGAATCGGGGAGGGGCGTTGGGGAAGGGGTTGTGCCCTAGCAAGGAGAGAACCTGGGGAGAGCCTTCGAGGAGCCGCTGGCAGAGGGTGCTTACCCAGGGAGCGTCGGGGAGGCTCTGAAGTGCCGCAAACCACAATTGCCAGTCGAGGCGTGGCATGTGTGGGGTCGAAAAAGCAGGGTAGGCGTCAAGAGAGTCCGGTTTGAATTTGAAGTCATACTCTTGGAAGTGCGTGCCGTCGGCACTGCCTTCGATAACTAGTTCTCATCCAGAAATGCTGCAAATCGCGATCTGGGGAGCGGTTGCTGGGTGTGATGGGACTGCGAGGTTAGCTTGAGTGGTCTCGAGACAGTGCTTATGTCGTCAAAGGGAGAATTTTCGAGACACGTGTGCCTGATCCCCTGAGTGCACGGGCTGGAGAAGTTGGATCAGGAAAGCAGGTGACGAGCAAACTGGAGGAGATTGCATGCGAGAACGGAGCTCCATGCGTACGCATGAAACGATTCGCGACCGCGCCAGGTACATCGAGCAAATCCGAAAGCGCGCTTGAGGGTCGAGATGCTTGCTTCGATGCCCGCGCGAAAGTTGCGAAGGGCCTTGTAGGTGGGCCGATCACGCGCCATCTCGGTGATGTTGAACCCAACGTGTTTGCTGAATACGACGTTCTTGACGCCGAGCGCGCGAATGTCGGTGAGGTTCTGTCGAGCCGCGAAGCCTCCGTCAAAAGCGACGCTACTTGGGGTTCGGTCTAACGCTTTGGCCGCCCTCTTGACGGCAGAAACAGCAAGGGTCGAGTCGCCCGGATTGCCGGTAAGTGTCTGCAGATCGACGACGAGACCGGACGAGCCAGCCGCGAGACAGACCTTGTGGCCGTAGAACGTCTCGCGGCGATCTTTGACGATAACATCCGTGTGCGGCTCAAAGATCGAAACCACCTTCTCCTGCGCGGGCACCTTCTCGCCTCGAACGACTCGACGTGTCGTCTGGTCGACAACGCGCTCTGCTAGCGAGCAAAAGTGCAGCAATTTTCCCTGCAAACGGCGAGCTGCAGGATTGGAGATTCGCCCGAGTGCGGTGATGATGCTCTTCACGCTCTCCAGCGTGCGTGAGGTCAGCTTCAAGATCTCACGGTACTTGGGGATCATGAAACGGTGAGCCTTCGCGTTCAGAATGTCTAGAACTCGTCGCTTAACGCGTCGCAGGTGATTGACGAAACGCGTCGAAACCCAGCGGCGGGCTCGCTTCATGAGACGCACCAGCACGCGGACGCAATCGCGCAGCAGCGTCGAGTCAGTGGGGGGATGGATGTTGGCGTCGACAACCGTGCAGTCGATGCGAACTTTCGTGCCGCTCTCGATTTTCCTTTCGACCGCCTCGCGAATCACCATGCAGTTGATCATCTCGAGCGTCGATGGCTTGATGCGTTTCATGTTGGCCTGTAGCGTCGAGCGCTTAGGCGCACTCTGGCCCATTCCGAAGCGACAGAAGCGCCGATAGGTGAGCGAGTCCTGAAGATGGAACCCGAGCTCGTCGTAGCTGAAGTCATTGAGCTGCTTGACGATCAGTGCACGAAGAACTTGTTCGCTGCTCATGGCACCGCGGCCCACGTGCGGACTCCGGGTCCCTTCTACCAGATCTGCGTGGACTGTGGTCAGCGCTCTGGGAAGGCTGTCCAGGATGGCGCTAATGGCGTCCCATTCCTGGGCGTGGACGTGATCGATTCTACCCGTGACAAGTCGCAGTTGCTGGTGTACTTTTTCTCGCATCGGAGTGCCGTTTCTTTCGAGCGTTCTTGGAGGAACCCCGAGAAAACACGCACTCCGATGCTTTTATTTCCATCATTAACCATCAAGAACAGCTTTATTTTCGAGCTCTTGCCGTTTCTGGATGAGAACTA
>JANRKO010000023.1:0-398688 GCA_033763455.1 Polyangiaceae bacterium | reverse complement strand
CGCACAGCTCAACTCACACGAGCTCAACGCCCCACTTTGCTCCTTCACGATCCCAGCCCCTCAGCTGCTTTCATACGCTGGGCGCTAGGGCGCTACTAGATCACCCGGCGGCCTCCAATGTGGGTTTCGTGAATCGCTTACAATGTTTTGCTGGTAGTCCCAGGTGTTGGGCGCCAGCGGGCGCGAGAAGGAGAATTTTTCGTTGAGATTGATGTCAATCTCCCCGCCAATTAACGCGACATCGGCGGCGTTGGAAACGAACCTACCCAAGACGCCGGCCGGCAAACTCTTCCAAGTTATTAGGATATTCGGGTAGGCCTGGCTTGACCCATTCTTCACGAGGGGTCGTCGCTGAAAATCAACAGATGTTTCAGCTTCCCAAGCGTCAACTGCGGCCTGTGCGGCAAGTCCCATGGGGCTATAGTCTTCCGTCCAGACACAGGAGGTCGAATCGCACTCCCAATTACCGGCCTGCCATGTGATGACGGACGGGCGGTCCAAGGCGAAGGCGTAGCTGAACTTATCGTCCGGGTCGAGCGTGGCGAGCCCTTCAGGTGTACCGCAACGCGGATCAGTCATTGCGGCACGGGTGGGGGCGTCGACAATACCCGTTACGGCAATACCAGAGCGCCGCTGAAACTGAAGGACCGCCTCGCGAGTTGCCGAGTCGAAGGAAAGGTCGTCGGCGGGGCCACGGGACACAATGGGGCGCCAGGAGGGGTAAGTCTCCGCGAGTTGGTCGCTGGGAAGGTAACCGGTGGCTTTCAGAAAGTCGTGAACGGCCTTGACATCATCGCCACGCGAGCCGATCTGAAGGTCGGCAGTAAGAGACTTTAGCCGCTCATCGAGCGGCACCTGGTCGCCTTCAGAAGAGCTCGAATCCGCGCCTTGGGCGCCGCAGCCTGGAAGGCCCAAGAGCATAGCGAACATCAGCCCTAATGTTTGTTTCGTCATGGTATTAAGTCTCCCTACTCCCTGCGTCACTGGATTGACCAGCCGTTAGCAACTCGACAAACGGGGCGCAACCCTTGGGTCAGCCCAACTCATGGCATGCGAGGGGAGAGTACCAGGAGCCAAACCTCCGATGCACCTACAAAACCCCAGTTAACTCCACAATCACAGGAATGTGATCGGAGGGTTTTTCTTTGAGCCGCAGCTCACGGTCCATTTCCGCCGAGGCACAGCGCTCTTTCAGCGCGTGGCTTAGGAACATGTAATCGATGCGCAAACCCTGGTTCATGCGCAAGGATGGTCCCCGATAATCCCACCAGCTAAACAGCTTGCCCTCGCTGTGGTGCAGACGAAAAGCGTCGAACAGGCCAAAATCCAAAATGTGCTCCAGTGCCGCGCGCTCTTTTTCATGGAAATGCACGTGGCCGCGCATGCGCTCGGCGTCAAATACGTCGCGTTCGTCGCGAGCGATATTAAAATCACCCCCAAGTACGAGGGGCATGCCCGGGGGAACCCGTTCGTCCAACGTCCGCCGGAGCGCTGCAAGCCAACGCAGCTTGTCCCCAAAGGACGGAGACTCCACCGATTTGCCATTGGGGATGTACGCGCTCATCACGCGCACCCCTGAAATGGTGGCGGCGATGAGGCGCTTCTCAGCTGGCAGTGGGTCGTCCACTAAACCGACCTGTATGTCTTTCATCGGAAGCCGCGACGCTATGGCCACCCCGTTGTAGGTGCGCTGGCCGGACATTGCCACGCTGTAGCCGAGCATTTGGAGCTCCAGCGTCGGAAAATCTTCGTCCGTTACCTTGGTTTCCTGGAGGCAGACGACGTCGGGTGTCGAAGTTTTGAGCCAATCGAGCAACAGATCGAAGCGAGCTCGAATGCTGTTCACGTTCCACGTTGCAATCTTCAAGGTGTTTTGGGCCGTAGCGCCCCTCCGAATCGGGGGCAAGCCTTGATGCGAGAGGGGGTTCGCGTTAGGTGTCCCGTGCGGTGAAAGTGAAGACACTCATCTCCGGTTTAGGGGCTCTTGGTTCGCTCGTCTGGCCCTCGTGGGCTTTGGCTCAAGCCCCAAGTGCTGACGCCACAGCGCCCGCTGCGGAAAGCTCCTCTGAGCCGGGCGCTAGCGTGGCGAAGCCAGCCGTGAAAATGCCCGTGATCCAGCATTTTGAGCAGGCACCGTACCCACCCGAAGCGCTGGCCCAAGGGCTTACCGGCGAGGTCGTTCTCAAGCTCACCATCGGTGTCGATGGCAAGGTGAGTGCCGCAGAGGTTGCAACGCCTGCGGGTCATGGTTTCGACGAGGCCGCGCAAGCTGCCGCGCTCAAGTTTCATTTCTCGCCTGCTGAGCGCAATGGCGTGCCGGTGCCGGTGCAGATCCTTTACAAGTACGCTTTCACGCTTCAGGAGCAAGAGGTGCCGGCGGCGGAGGTGGCTGCGCCTACGGTGGGCAACCTAGGTGGCAAGATCCTTATTGCTGATTCGGAGGTGCCGCTTGCGGGCGTCAAGGTTAAAGTTATTGGCCCCGGAGCGGCGGAGTTGGAGGCGCTTACGGATGCGTCGGGTAAGTGGGAGCTCACGGGCTTGGCGCCGGGAGCGTACAAAGTCGCGATTGAAGCGCCTGGGTTTCAGCCTTTCAGCAGTGATGAGAGTGTGGTCGCGGGGGAGGCAACAGAAGCCACCTACCGCGTCGCAGCGCAAGGCGAAGGGTTAGAAGTTACGGTTGTAGGTGAACGCCCACCGCGTGAGGTGACCCGCCGTACGTTGGCTCGCCGCGAGATTGCTCGTATTCCGGGCACCAACGGGGATGCTCTGCGATCCATTCAGAGTCTGCCCGGCGTGGCTCGCCCGCCGGGGCTGGCTGGGCTTTTGATTGTGCGTGGTTCGGCGCCTCAGGACACGCTCACCTTCATCAACGGTACTGAAGTACCGCTGATTTACCATTTTGGTGGGCTTTCTAGCGTTATCCCGACCGAACTTCTGGAGAAGATCGATTTTTACCCCGGCAACTTCAGCGCGCGTTACGGGCTAGCCCAGGGCGGCATTGTGGACGTGGAAATCGCGCGTCCCAACACCAAGTGCAAAGAGCAGAGGAGTGTCGCCGCGGGTGAGCATTGCTACCACGGCCTCATCCAGAGCGATTTGATCGATAATCGCTTCATCTTGCAGGGCCCGGTAGGCGCCTCGAAAACGTGGAGCTTTGCGGCGGGCGGCCGGCGGAGCTGGGTGGATGTGTGGCTGAAGCCTGTGCTCGAAGAGGCTGGCGCTAGCGTTACCAGTGCGCCGGTTTATCACGACTACCAACTGATCCTGCACAATCAGGCAGATGCTGATACTTCTTGGCGGCTCCAAGCTTACGGCGCAGACGATGAGCTCAAGCTTATCATCAACGACCCTTCCGCTCAGGATCCCGGGTTTGGCGGAAGCCTCACCCTATCGACCGGATTCTACCAGATCCAGAGCATCTACGAAGATCAGCTCACCCGGAACGTGCGCCTTGAGTCCATGTTCGCGGTAGGCCAGCAGACAATCGGGTTTTCGCTCGGCTCCTTCCTGTTTGACTTGAAGGTGCACCCCGTGACTTTACGCAACGAGTTCGGCTTTCAGCTCAACCGCGGAATGACCCTCAACGTAGGGATGGATTTTGCTCTACTGCCCTTCGAGGTGACAGTGCGTGCACCGCCGCCGCCAAATCCCGGCGAGCCCGACCCTGGGCCCTTTGCGAGCCGCCCATCATTAGAGACATACCAGAAAAGCACGGGCTTCCGCCCAGGCTGGTACACGGAGTTTGAGTGGCAAGCGACAGAGAAGCTGCGCTTAGTGCCCTCCATGCGCTTCGACTACGCGCGCGATTCCGGTCAGTCAGACGTTAGCCCACGCCTCAATGCACGTTATGAGCTCACGGGTAAGACAGCGTCGGATGGTAGCCCTTCTCGCCAAACCTTCCTCAAAGGGGGCGTAGGGATCTTTCATCAGCCTCCGCAGTTCCAGGAAACAGATCCTGTTTTTGGCACTCCTGGGCTCGAATCCAACCGCTCTATCCACTATGCCTTGGGCGTAGAACGCGAGCTTTTAGACCAGCTCGATCTAAGCGTGGAAGGCTTCTACAAGGATAAGCGCAATCTGGTTTCACGCGCTCCAGATACGAACGGTACCTTCCGCTACGACAACGAGGGCGCGGGCTACGCGATGGGCCTCGAAACCTTGCTCAAGTATCGCGCGGACGCCCGGTTTTTCGGTTGGGTTGCCTATACGCTCTCACGCAGCGTGTTACGCGATCGCCCCGAAAAGCCCGAGCGCCTCTTTGAATTCGATCAAACCCACAACCTCACTGTTCTGGGTAACTACCAGCTGGGTCGCGGGTGGGAGTTTGGTGCGAGGTTCAGGGTGATCTCAGGTAACCTCGCGACGCCCGTGGTTCAGCAGGGTTTGCCGGCCCTCTATTCCGCTGATGCCGCAGCGTACGCTCCGCTTCAGGCGGATCTCTACAGCCGGCGGTTGCCGCTCTTTCACCAGCTCGATCTCCGCCTTGATAAGATGTGGAAGTTCGACTGGTGGGCGTTTTCAACGTACCTAGATGTCCAGAACGCCTACAATAACCAGGCAGTCGAAGCGCTGGTGTACAATTACAATTTCAGCCAGGAGTCGTATCAAACGGGGCTTCCGTTGATCCCCAACATTGGCGTGCGAGGTGAGTTTTGAAACACATGGCTTTCCTTTTAGCCTTGGGTTTGGTCGGCTGTGGCATCGACATTGCCCCAAGCTCTGAGGTGTCTTCCCTGAGAGTATTTGGCGTACAGAAAGACCGGCCCTACGCGCGACCTGGCGAGGAAGTAACGCTCCGCATGTTGTGGGCCGATGGTTCAAAAAATGTTGGGCGGCCCATCCAACGGCTTTGGCTAGCCGGTTGCGTCAATCCTCCAGCGGACCTTTATGCGGGCTGTCTCGCAAGTTTTGGAAGCCTGGCAGCGGATCCGACCGGCGCCGCTCTGCCTCCCGGCGTAGCTATTGGCCAAGACGACACATTTACGTTCAAGTTGCCTGAGGACATCGTGGCAAGTCACGCGCGCTCGCCGGATCCGAGCCAGCCCGCGTTTGGAACTTCATTTGTATTCTTTGCAGCCTGTGCGGGTACGCTGGGGTTCTCACCAACCGGGCGGGGTGGTTTTCCTCTGGAGTGCAGAGGCCCGGATGGCAGCCTCCTTGGTGCGGACGATTTTGTGGCCGGGTTTTCTCAGATTTTTGCCTACGAAGAGCTGCGGAACGAAAACCCAACCGTTACGGGCTTCGAACTCAACGGGCGCGCGGTCACTCCAGATTGTATCGATGCGGCTTGCCTCGGCCTCGACACGCAGGCTCCTGACTGCGATGCCTCTCCCGAGCTGTGCGTCGCTGCGTGCGAAAAGGACGGGGATCCGAAATGCACCGAGATCCCATTTCGCGCTGTGGTGGCCCCATCGAGCGTTGAAGCCGACGGCTTGGCGGCTCTCCGGGGGCGCAGCTTGACCGAGCAGATTTGGGCGAACTACTACGCCGACAGGGGCAGCCTAACTTCCGCTGTTAAGCTCGTTAATGACGCCACTACGGGCTTCAACGACTCCAACCCGACGGAGCTCCTAGCCCCCAGAGTTCCTGGCCCGCTGCGGCTTTGGGCTGTGGTGCACGACAACCGCGGCGGGACCGCGTGGGCGCGGCTCACGATTACAGTCAAGTAGCGAGTGCTGTAACACCGAGCGTAGTGGAGTTTCGCTACCGAATCAGAGCCGAGAAGTCCCCGGTGTGCCTTTGGCCATCACTACCTTGTTGCCGTAGGCAGGAGGCGGCGCGACAAGATCCTGTTGGGGATCGTACTTCTTCGTTTTTGGTTCCACCTGAGAGCGTGACTCTCGGGCGGCAGGCTGGGGAGCCTGGATTTCAGGGGCCACCCGTTGTGAACAAGCAGCTGCGAGGCCGGTTGCGGCTGCCATGACCCAGAGCGAGGTTTGGAAGCGCGTCATACTGAAATGTTAGCACCATGCGTGAGTGACGCACTTCGACGGGGAGAATGTCAGTCGACCTATGTGCGCCCACACTGGGGCCTCGGGAGGTTGCCCTACCCCGAGCAGTCCGCGCGCCGACCTTGTGGCAAATAACGCCCGAGGTCCGACTCCTTCGCCCCGCTCTGGTCGCTGGCCCACTCGAGCCCCGCGCAGTTTTTGGGCCAATTTCAGCGATGAGCCGCCGCTGGCGTGCGCGCGCCGCGCCAAAGGTCGACAATCTTTACTTCAGTAAAAATATCCCTCGTTGCAGTACCCACGCAAATCGGGGACGCTAGCTCACAGGTCTGGAAGTCCAAGGATGGCGCAACCGACTCGCAGTGCGAGCCCGCTCACAGAGGGCACAATCGTCAATGATCGCTACGAGATCCGTCACAGTCTCGGCAAGGGCGGCATGGGCGAAGTGTTCCTCGCCTACGATCGCTCTACCCAGCAGGCGGTGGCGCTCAAGGTAGTGCGAGAGGAATCTCGTATGCCGGGGGACGACGAAGCACTGCGTCAAGAGTTGCTCTTAGCTCGCTCCATCAGCCATCCGAATGTTTGCCGAGTGCACGACTTAGCACCCAGTCCATGGGGGCCCATCCTGGTGATGGAGCACATAGCCGGGCAGACGTTGCACACGCACATTCGAAAGCGCAAAGCCCAGGGCGGATATACGTCGGACGAGTTCCGCAAAACCGCGAGCGAGGCCAGCGCGGGGTTGGCGGCGATTCACGCCCAAGGGTTGGTACACGGGGACCTCAAGCCAGGAAACGTGATGGTCACCGAAGATAGGGCCATTATTTTGGATTTTGGTTTCGCGCAGGAGCGCGCACGCGTGAGCAAACGCCGCCCCGGTGCGCCGCCGGACGGTGGGACGCCCAACTACATGTCCCCGGAGCGGCTTCGTTCCGGTGGAGCTAGCCCTGAGGACGACATGTACGCGCTTGGGCTCACCCTCTGGGAAATGTGGACATGCCGCGTTCCGGAGCCCGGCGCTCGCCCACGCTCCAAGCCCATGCGTTCCCAGATCATGTTTGACGTGCCTTCGGGGCTCAGTGTGGATGAGGTGAAGCAAATCTACCGCTGCTTGAGCGACGATCCTGCGCTTCGGCCTGGAGCGCGTCACCTTCGCTTTTTCAACCCCACCGCGCTCACCACGAGCCAGGTGCAGATCACGCGTGAACGCTTAGCGCCAGGGCCTCCACTCGGTCGTTCAGTCGCTGAGACATTTCTGCCCGGCGCTCAGTCGCTCCTCATCACGTACGCCACCAACGCGCCCATGGCAGCGGGTGAGCTGTACCCTCTTGATAAGCCGTTGATGACCATTGGTCGCCGCAGCGGGCAAGATCTCTCTCTGCCGGAAGCCACCGTCTCAGGTGCGCACGCGGTGATCCGTTGGCAATCCGGGTCTTGGGTGGTGGAAGACGTTGGGAGCACCAACGGGACGTACGCCGACCACAGCTTCGAACGAAAAAAGACCGTTACGCTGTTGCACGGGGGTGAGGTGCAGTTAGGTGAGTGTCGCATTAAGCTTGTGAGTTTTCCGAAGTCCTCGCCGCCCCACGCACGGGCTCGGGCGTATTTGAGCCGTCGGGACGGGTTAACCGGGCTTTTGCACCGCACCCACTTTCTCCAAGCGCTTGAAGAAGAGCGCGGCTTCACCGAGTGGACGAACGTTCCCCTCTCGGTAGCCCGTTACCACGTGCGCGGTCCGAACCGTCATGTCAGCGAGCGGCCTACTATTTCGGAGATGTTGGCCCTCCGGCGCGCCGCCCAGCGGGTGATAGAACTCACCGAAATGCTTCTTTTGAGTATCGTGCCCATCACTGGTGGGCGCATAGCCCCTTTGAAGTTTGCGATCGCAATGACGGGCCCAACGGCTGATGAGTCGCGAAACGTAGTGGAGCAGGTGGTTTCTCAGGTGCAAGGTTTAATGCCTGAATCTTTGGAGCTTTCCGCCACGCTGGTGCGCGCTGAACCTGGGCAGCCGCTCGACTCCCTTCTCGACGAATGACCATGGCTGGTCCGCCTCGCCCTACGTTTGGGTCCATCCCGAGTGAGCCGAGCCTGCGTCGTTTAGGTGTTGGTGGAAGCTCTACCAACGAGCGCCCCATGCGCGCTCAGCTGGTGGTGGCCATTACGGTGGGGCTGATGCTTGTGGCCGTTCCTCTCTACCTTTGGCGCCGTCCCAGCTTAGCGACGCATGCCGACGCCCCCGCGGCGGTTGATGCAGCCAAAGTAGCCGTCGCTGTCGCTGCTAAGCCTCTGGCGGTGCCTCGCGTGGCGAGGCTTGCCGAGAGTGCGATCAAGCTTGAACCGATCGTGCGGGTCAGCTGCGGCGCAGCGGCCAATCGGCTCACCGCCGAAGGAGACCTCTGCGATCGCCTTCCAGTGTTTGAGGAGGCGCTCACCAAGGCCATCGGTGAGTCGGAAGCTTGCGTGCCCAAGAGCGCGAAGGCGGGCAGTATCAATTACGTGCTCACCGTGGACTTTCGAAGCCAACGCACCCATATTTTTCCTGGAAAGAGTGGGGAGTGGAAAGGCCCGAGCGCGCGCAGAATCACCGAGTGCGTGAGCCGAGCGTTGCCAAAAGTGGACATGGCTTCGGTCGTTCACAAATACCGCTATTACGTGATTGCCCAGTTGGTTCGGTACCCCGGGCCCCAGCCCTTGCCGGGTGCAGCCGACGCGCCGCTGTTCGAGTAGTGGATGCTTGAAATCACTCCTCTACGTGTAGCGCGCCCTCCAAGCGCACCCCGCTCACGGCGACGCTGAGCACCCGCGCTCGGGTTTCGGGAGCCGTTTGGGCTCGTAGACGCGCTATCTTATCGGCGAAATTCGCCAGGTTGCTGCGGTCGAATAACCCCTGGAGCTCATCTCGCAGCTTGCGGCCTAACGCGGGGGCTCGCCCTTCGGTTGAGATCGCTGCGGTAACGAAGCCAGCACGGGCTTGTGCCATGTGGGCAAAGGAGTTGTTGGCGGGGAGATCGATCGCGCAAAAAAATACTCGTTCCGTCTGGGCGAGTTTTCCCATTTCGAGGGCCAGCGCTTTATCTCGAATGGCAAGAATCGCGAGCCAGCAGTCTTTCATGTCTTCCGGCAGAAAGCCTCTCTGGCGCAGCTCGATTCGCCCAGCTTTTTCGAGCGCTAACAACCCTTGCGAAGGCGTATCTGCCACCAAAAGCACGTGTGCACCGCACTCAAGCAGTGCGCTCACGCGACGCTCTGCTTCAGCATCGGAACCCACAACCAAGCAGCTCTTTCCCTCAAGATCCAAGGCAGCGAAAAACGATGGGGACCTCTTCATGGCGATGCCTTCTTAGGTTGCGGTGCAGTGGCTTGGGGCGCAACCTGGGGAAAGCCCGGGCGCGTCTCGAAGTCCAGCTCCCGCTCGGCGTCGCCAATTTGCCGCAGAAAAAGCCCAGCAAAGGTGCTAAAAAGTGCGTCACCTGGGGCTGCCGTGGAGGTAGCTGCGGGCCGGCTCACCCAGCGCCGGATCTTCTGCAAGATCTCCGGGCTCACTGGATTGATGACCACCTTGCCCCGCAACAAAAGAGGCACGCCTTGGGGAATTTGATCGCGGGTCGCGGCGAAAAGGCGTCGGGCTTCGGCGCACCGCCGGAGCACTCCCTGAAGGGTTGTTGTCCAACCAGAGATCGTTTCCCCAGGCCGGGAAACTTCAATACGATACGCTTCTTCCCACACGTGCCACGTGATTTTACAGGTTTGCGCGGTGGAGGCTATGGGTTCGGCTTTCCCCACTTGGTGCAAGGTCGCGGTAAGCACGATGGTGGTGGTGAGGCCCCGACTCAGCTTTTGCCGGATGGCGCCGTCAATGAGGTCTCTGTAACTCAACGAAGCTCGGAGTTTGGTACGTGTTTCGTCCCATTCGAAGGTCACCGGTCGCGCCGCCTTCGGTTGAGCGTGGGCGGGGAGCGCGCGGCCCAATAGCGTAAGAGTTATTAGCGAGAAAACTAGGAGGCGTGCCACGCCGTGGAGGGTCGCCGAAAGTAACTTGCGATGGCGAACCCTACTCACCTGCCGGGCCCCTACCGCGCACAGGGATGAAGCCCAAAATGTTAGAGAAAGCAAAGGCGAAACCGCCAATGCTGGTATCCATGCGAAAGCCGAGATTGAGCGTTAAATCCACCGGCACGCGTGCGAGCCCCGAATAGCCTTCCGGGGGGCTGTTTAGGTCCTGGCGGCTCGCTAAACTATAAATGCCGCCCGCGCCAAAGAAGTCTATCCCGAAGACGGATCTTGTCCCTTGGTAGAGAGGTATTCGATATTCGGCATCGAGCTTTGCCGCGAACTCGCCGTAGCGGACCTCTACAATGTCGGTTCCCAGGAAGTTCGGAGCTGGGCGCCTGTCGAAATTCATGCCTAGCAGCCGTGACGGCAGAAAATCGCTCAGATCGCCCACGAAATACTGTTCAAAAAAGGGCGCGGAGCCCGAGATGGCACCGCCGAAGCCTTCCAGCTTCAGGACATGATGCCTCCAGGGTAAGCGCCAATAGTGAGCAGCTCGAGCCTCTAGCCGTTGGAAATCGTAGTCGCTTCCGAGTTGCGGAAGTGCGGTTTCCGCGGAGAAGGTGGCGAGCCAGCCTTGGGTGGGCAGTACAGGTTGATCTCGCGTGTCAACATGGAAGCTGGCTCGGAGCGAAGAAAGGAGGCTTTGTCCCCGGATAATAGAAAAATCAATCGGTTCGCGGCGGGTGCCGCGCAGGTGTGAGGCTTCCAACGGAAAGCTCGCATCCACACGTTCTAACCTATAGTTGAGCCAAAGTTGGGAGATGGGGCTCAAATCTCGACCGGCACCAAGCGTGCCCGAGAAGCGACCGTAGCGGAGGACCGCGTGGTCCGCGCGTTGATCCACGGCATCCGGATCCGAATAGAGAACCTGGGCATTCCCGAAAAAATCACGTCCTTTGGTAACCTGAAGTGAACTTGAGGTCATCCAGGGCGAGCCGCCGAGCGCAGGGTCGACGAAGCGCAGTTGGAGCGCCAGTTGATCCTGCCCCAAGGCGACTGCTGAACCGAGGGAAATTCCACTGCCGCCGAGATTGAGCTCCGTAATGTCTATTCCGGCGTAGGCTGTGAGAGGCCGCGAGTTTCCCTGAGTATCGGCATCTGCCGAGAGACCCATGCGTACGTCATTGAGAATAATGGTGTTACGCTCAGTAACGTCTATGATGAAGATAACTTGTCCGCGCGTGGAGCCTTTTTGAAGGGAGAACTGAACATCGCGAAAGAAACCAGTGGTGAGTAGTCGAAATCTCGCAAGCTCTACGGCAGGGTCATCGACATCCAGCGCATCTCCCTGGTGAAATGGAAAGTAACGCAGGATAACGCGCTCGCTCGTACGCGTGTTGCCTCGAACCTTGATGGCTTGAATTGTGTACCTGAGGTTCAGCGCTGCAGGTGGCGAATGGATCAGCGGGGCCGTTGCGTGTTCGGTGGGCGGCCCCGTTGTGTCCGCCGATGGCTCTCCCTCAGCTCCAAGCACGGGAGGTGGAAGCTGAGGTTGAGTAGTGCCGGGGTCGGTGGCTTCTTGGTCGGGAGCCATCTCGGGCTTATCCGCAGGCAGTTGAGGAGCGCTCGGTGTGTTTGCACCAGCTTCTGGAGCACTCTCATTTGCCCTTTCGGTTTCATCCGGCGCGACCGGCGTGGGCTGCTGCGACTCAAGGGCAAGCCCGCTGCTCGTGGCGCCGAGCGTGCCGATCGCGCAGGCTATTGTCACGACCCAGGGTCGCAAGAAACCGAAATTCACTGCGGGTGAGGCTACCACGAGGGTCTTCGCGCGATCGCGGTAATCGGCGTCGGGGCGCTTCTCAGCCGAAGACACTCTTCCGCCGCCAGGTGGAGGCCCGCTGGTTTGCCCGGTGGGCTCTGCGTTTCCGCTTTAGCGACCGCGCGACTTCTTCTTCTTTTTCGCCGGGGCAGGTTTCGCTTTTGCACCTCGACGCACCGGCGCCTTGGTGGCTGGCTCGGGTGCGGGGGCACGGGAGGCTCGGGCTGGTGCCGCACCTGCTCTACTGCCGCCGCGAGCGCCGCCGGTGAAGTACTTCGTGGCTCGCTTCTGTCCTTCGGTCTTCAGCTCCCCCTGCCCAACCAGCTTTCGGATCGGAAGCGTGAGCTCCTTCGAGCTGATACCTAGTGCGGCGGAGATTTGCTCGACGCCTTGGCCTGGATTCTGACGCACGTGATTCAGGATTTCTCCGCTCATCGCGACTAGCTCATCGGCAGAGCGCTTGCCCCCGCGTCGACCAGCTGCTGCTACGGGGAAGGTGGCCGCTGCGCGCCCGCGCCCGGCACCGCGATTGCTAGTGCGGGCCCGCGTTTCCACGGCTCCCAGAGTCGCGTACACGGATTCAAGGGTGGCTTGACGTACCAGCTCGGCTATTTCGCCGACGAAGCTCTCGATGCGCGCACGGAGCTGTTGGTTAATATCGTTCATGTGGGCTGCTTATTCGCGTTGTTGCTTGGCTGTCAAGGGCGCCCACGAGCGCCAATCGCCGAGAGGTTCCGAGCGGCCACAGCTCGCTTAAAGTGTTGTGAGCGACTCCTCTTCCCCTCTGCGCATCCTTCTTCTAGCATCCAGCCGCATGAAGCGCTGCCGAATCCTTGGGTTATTGCTTGTGGTTCTCCTGTGTGTTGGTGCCTGTAAGAAGAAGGAAGAGCCGGTTGCGGCTGAGCCGGCAGCGGATGCACCGCCCCAGAAGCTAGAGCTGGATCCCCCAAAGAAAGTTGAACCGGCTGCTGCGGTACCCGCGGCTACTGGGCAGGGCAGCGAAGGCCTGCAGATCTCGTGGCAGGTACCTGAAGGCTGGCGCAGCGAGAAGCCGAAGAGCTCGGTGCGTAAAGCCACCTACGGGATCCCCCGCGTGAAGGGAGACAAGGAAGATGCGGAAGTCGCTGTCTTCTATTTCGGGCCCGGGCAAGGTGGCTCGGTGGAAGCCAATGCACAGCGCTGGATTGGTCAATTTTCTAACGTTAAGGATGGGGACACCAAGCGCAACGATCGCGAAGCCAACGGTATGCGTCAGCACATCGTAGAGGTGGTGAAGGGTTCTTATGGCTCGGGCATGCCGGGGGACACCGGATCCAAGGAAAATTACGGCATGGTGGCGGCGATTGTAGAAGCACCCTCGGGCTCTTACTTCTTCAAGATGATCGGACCCTCCGAGACGGTGCAGGCGTCGCGGGGAGCGCTGCTCGCTTTGCTCGATAGCATTAAGCCCGTGAATTAGGGCTTGACCCTCAATTGGGCTGTATGTCACGCCTTGGCTTCGATCCGGTTCTTCACAAGTTAATCGAACGGATATGCCCAGGCGCAAGGCTCTTGGATGTGCGCGCTTTTGGCATCGATGATGCCGAGATTGCTGGGATAGCGACACAGAAAACTACCGGTTACGGCCGGCCCCTTCGGTTACGGGCGGAGCTGCCGACGGGTGAAACGAAAGAATTCGTGTTCCATACGGTGAAATCGGACGCTTTTGGGCACGATAGGCGGGCCGATCGCGCAGGCCAGATGCTCCTGGCGTTCGATACGTTCTCGCTAATCCCTGCTCACGTCCGTGCTATGGATGTGGGCGCTATTCGAAAAGACGGCTCCGAGCTCACGTCGCTCGCCGAGCACGGAGAGTTCTATCTCGTCACGGAGTACGAAGCGGGTCGGCTCTACGCGGACGAATTGCGCACTCTCACTACGCAAACAGAGGTGGGTAGCGAAGCCCAATCGCAGGCAGAAACGCTGGCGCGTTACCTTGCGAATCTGCACCAACAAAAGCTTTCAGATCCCGACCGCTACGTGCGCTCCATCCGTGACACCGTTGGCTCCGGCGAAGGGATTTTCGGGATGTTAGATGGCTTCTCCGAGAATATTCCCGGGGCGCCCAGCGAGTTGCTTTTTGAGATCGAAGGCTTGTGTCTGGGGTGGCGCGCGCGCTTGAAAATGAAGCATGAGCGTCTGGCTCGGATTCATGGTGACTTTCACCCTTTCAACATTGTGTTCCGCTCCGATGGCTCGCTCGTGCTCCTGGACGCGAGCCGTGGTTCTGTGGGGGATGCCGCAGATGATTTGGCGGCGTTGAGCGTAAACTACATCTTCTTCGCGCTTGAGCACCCCACGCGATGGCCGAAGGTGTTTAGGCCATTGTGGCATCACTTCTTTCAGACTTACCTCAACGCTACCGGCGATCAGGAGGTGCTCGCTGTTTTGCCGCTGTTCTTAGCTTGGCGCGGCCTCGTGGTCACCAATCCTAAGTGGTATCCAGGGCTACCGGCGGTGGCGCGTGAGCGCGTGCTTTGGTTTATCAGGAACACCCTTTTAGGCCATTCGTTCGACGTCTCCCAAGCGGACCAGCTGTTTTCCTAGAGACCGCGGTATGGCTTGCGCGTTCCTCGCCGTACCCCCAAACTGAGCCCAGAGTTATGAGTGGTGCCGTGGTTTGGATAACGGGGATGCCGTCTTCCGGGAAAAGCACGTTTGCGGAGCTTTTAGCGGGTAAACTGCGCGGCGAGGGGCGCAGCGTGGCCATTCTCGATGGGGACAGGATTCGAGGCTGTGTGGTGCCCACCTTTGGCTATGAAGCTGTTGAGCGAGAGAACTTCTACCGGACGCTCGCCAATCTTGCGGCGTATCTGGAAGGACAGGGCCTGCTCGTTCTCGTGCCGGCAACGGCACACGCGGCCCGGTATCGTGAGGTTGGCCGTGCTTTGGCTAAGCGTTACGTTGAAGTGCACATTGATGTGCCGCAGGCTGTCGCGCAAGAACGCGATGCGAAAGGCCTTTATGGCGGAGTGCGAGCAGGCAAGGTGAGGGCAATGCCGGGAGCTGACTTGGAATACGAGCCTCCAAGCTCACCGGATGTAGTGGCATCGGGGGGGCAGGATGCCGCGGCTATCCAACGTGTGAGTGAGTTGCTTGGCCTCAAGTAGTCAAAGCTTCGCGAGTTTCTTAAATCCGAAGCTCCATGCCTTCTCGGGCACCGAAGAGCAATACGTTGCTGCCGTGGCGCCGAGCGCGCTCTTGAGCGCGATCCAGTTTTCTATCCACGTCGTCGTCCGTCTGCATCGGGTCGTGGTGAAATATTGCGCACTGCTTCACCTCAGCCTGCACGGCGAGATCGACAACGGTGTTCGTGCGCGCGTGGCCCCAACCAATGCGCTTCGGATATTCATCGTCCGTATATTGGCCGTCGGCGATGAGCAGATCTGCACCACGCACGAAGTTAACAAAATCGATCGGTAGCAAGCGCAAGGGTTCGAGTTGGTCGAGAGCCAGCACCGGGTCGGCAAGCAACAGGTCGAGCTCGTTGTCTGTCGAATACACGACTTTCTTTCCTTCCGCCTCGAAACTGTATGCGTAGGATGTTCCCGGATGGTGTTGGGCCATGCAGCGCACGCTGACTCCATCGATCAGCTTCCCCGCATGTTCGAGAAAGCCGGACTGGATCCTGGCGCCTAGGTCCGAGAACGTGACTGGAAAGTACTCGGAGCGCATCTGTCCTGTTAGAAGCTCACGAATACGCGTTTGTCCGGGCGCGATTTCATACACCGACAGTACATTCTGTTCCCCATAGGCAGGCACGAAGAACGGAAACCCCTGAATATGATCCCAGTGCATGTGGCTGAAAAATAGGTGCAATGGGGGAGGGGTGGTGCGTCGCAATAGATCAAGCCCAAGTTCGCGGATCCCAGTTCCGCCATCACAGATAAACACCGAAGTGTCGTTGCGGATTTCAACGCAGGAGGTGTTGCCCCCGTAGCGTTTGGTTTTGAAGCCCGGCGTAGGGATCGAGCCGCGGGTGCCCCAGAAACGCACAAAGAGTGACATTACTTGCCCTCATGAAACAGAAAGACAACATCCCCAATTTGCAAGGTGTCCCCTTCGTGCAGAAGGGCAGAGTGGATCTTTACGCCGTTTAAGTACACGCCATTGGAACTATCCAGATCCGTGCACGTGACTTCTGGTCCATTTTTCTGGATGAGCAGGTGCCGCCGTGAAATCAGCGCGCTTTCAATCGTGAGTTGGGCTTCGCTCGAACGCCCAACCACCAGCTCTGGCTTTTCCAAGAAATACTGCGCCGGAGCACCTGGGCCCTGCCGTTGCTCCAACCAGCTCGGCTTGGTCGCTCTGTCGAGCGGATCCCGGATGCGCACACCAAACATGTTGGTCGTTTCGTCGCGCACCGGGCGTTTGGTGGGTGACTCAGTCAAAGCACTCCACGATAACACCTAAGTCGCGCCGCGGGGAACGCTCTCGAAAAAGGCTAAAATGTCCCGATCCTGGCCCTGGGGCGGGCGTTACCCCGGCCGGGCAGGCCTTTAGGCTTCAGGCTCGGCGCGAACCACGAGCACGGAGCACGGAGCGTGCCGCAGCACTTTCTGGCTCACGGACCCGAGCAGCATCTGCTCGACAGCGCCCTTTCCGTGTGTGCCCACAACGATCAAGTTTGCACCCACCTCTTTGGCGATCTCAACGAGCCGATCTGCGGGGTCACCAAAATCTACAATAGTGAAAATGCTTCGGCGATTGAACAAGTTCTGCCGTCGTGCCAGCTCCTGATCGACATAAGCCTCAAGCGTCGCCTTCGCCTCTGCCAAGAATGCGGCCTTGGCATCAGCCGTAAGATCTTCGGACATGTTAGGAGCGTAGCCCTCGGCAATAGCTACAACATGGATGTGCGAGCCGCTGCGTCGACGCGCCATGTCGAGTGCCGTTTGGAGCGCTTGCTCTGAGGGGCTCGAATAATCCACCCCCACGACGACTTCGTAGACTTTTACGCTCGGTAGACGCTTGGGCTCTTTGCTGGTCATCGCCCAAGTATTCAAGCTCGGGAACCGTCGCCTTGGCAACTAGCTCCGGCTCAATGCTCCACTTATGGGTGCCGGAGTGCTCCCGTTCTGCTGCAAAAGCTGGGGGTTGGCGCGTTCTCGGCTATTCCTTATGGTGATCCCCGCATGGACCTGCCTGAACATTGCATCACCGTCTACCGGGTGCGCGTGCGTTTTGCCGAAACCGATCTTATGGGTGTGGTTCACCACGGGTCGTACGTCTATTACCTTGAGTCAGCGCGGGTCGAGTATCTGCGCCGGCGCGGAATCACCTATCTTAGTTGGACGGATGTGGGGATCCACCTGGCCGTCGTTGAAACACGTATTAGGCACCGCAGCCCGGCACGTTTTGATGATGTAATCACGGTGGAAACCAAGCTTGCCGAGCTCGGAAAGGTGCAGGCGCGCTTCAGCTACCGGCTCTTCGCCGAACGTTCAACGGGGAGGGAGCTTCTTGCCGACGCCGAGACGCGCCTTGCGTGCGTGGATTCAGGCCAGAAGCTCCGCCGTATTCCGCCCGAGGCCCTTGCGATTCTGACGAGCCCTGAATCCGTAACGCCCGAGCTGCTGGGCTAGGCGCGGAAATCTTCAGCAATGGACCTATAACCTGGTACCCTTAGGCGAAGAATGGCTGAGGATCCGAGGAAATACCCACCCGTTCGCGCCACTATAGTGGACGACGGTTGGTCGAGCCCCCCTGGAGTAACGCTCGAGCCCGATCTCCCGCTGCCTCAAGCTCCGAATGCTGTCGCCTCCAGCCCGAAGAGTGAATCTGTAGCGGTAGAGGAGCCCGCATCTAGCCAGCTTCCGGAAAGCAAGTTTAGTTCGCGCCCGCTAGTTGTAGCAGCGCCGCTTCCCGGTGCTCCCCGACGAATGGGGCAAGCCGAGTCGGCGGGCGCTGCCTTGAGTCCTCGTGTAGTCCCGTTGGGTGAGGCGTTCGGGCAAGAGGTTACGTGCTTCGGGGTCACTCTTCGGCTTGGGGTCCTGCTCCTTGGGGCGGTCGTATTTGCGGTGCTCGGAACTCTTGGCGTGGGGAGAGCCATCGTCCGTACTCCGTCCGCGCCGGCTAATAACGCCCTACAGGCTCTGCCTGAGGTTTCCGGAGAACCCGCAATTGCCTCAGCGCTGGCCCCGGCGTCTACGCAGGCTCCCACAGCATCGCTCGCCGCGCTTCTGTCAAAACCGAAGCGTGAGCTCTCTATCGACGAAGCAGTGTCCCTGGTGGAGGCGAGCCGAGCTAAAGAAGTGTCGGCCGCTCAGGCGTTGGCGCGTGATTTTCTCCGCAATCCCGAGCTTGTGAACGTGGCGCAGCCGCTCAAGCGCTTCAAGCAATTTGCCTCTGCTGAGCCCACCGCTAGCGTTGCACAGCTCGCGATGGCCAAACTTCCTGGTCAAGTTGCCGCAGACCTCCTTTACGAGGTTTGGACGAGCAGCGCGGAGAAGAATTCGGCAACTACGCTGGCTCAGCTGCTCCTATACGGGAAGGAGGTGCTACCCAAGGCCTCGCCAGCACTGCGGGTTGCTCTCGATCTCCGAGCCGCTGAAAGTTGTGAAGAAAATCACGCGATCCTGCCACGCGCCATCGAGGTGGGTGATCGTAGAAGTCTTCATCTGTTGGCTCTACTCCAGCGCAAGTTTGGTTGCGGGCCAAAGCGCAAGGATGATTGCTACCCGTGCCTTCGTGTGGGGAGCGAGCTCAGCGATGCACTGAAGGCGGTACGTGGGCGACGGAGCCCAGAATTATAGCCAATGTCAGCTCTCGGCGCGCTTCTTGAGCGCCTGGTTCATGTACACAAATCCGCGTCCAGTAAGCGTTAATGTGCGACCCATAAACCGCGTCAAGAGCCCTGTGAAGCTCTCGCTGTGCACGAACCGCGTTCGACCCTCCGAAAGCGGATGCAGCTCGAAGACGTGATGGCCGGCGAACAGCCACGGAAACCCCAACTCCCCGCGCCAGGCCAGTGTGAGCGGTGCCTCGCAACTGGTGACGATGGGGCGAAAGGTGCGGGTGCCCCCATTTTCTGGAAGTGCCACGCAGACCTCAAGGCGCTGGTCCATTTGTGCCTCACCTTTGAGGGAAACGATAAAAGGATTCCATTCCTGGTAACGCCCAAAATCTAGAAGAATTTCCCAGATCTTCTCTGGAGCGGCCAGGATTTCTAGCTCTGTGCGAAGTTGCATGGGCGGCCCTTGTAGCCCGTTTTCTGGCAATTGCCGACTTCTGAAAGGCGGCTTGGGGTATGCTTGGTCCGCCGTGCGTCTTTTGCGAGTCGAGCTCACCCAAGTGGGGCCTTTTGAGGCAGTGAGCCTGTCACTAGGAGAGGGTGCGGCACGCGCATCGACCGTGATTCATGGGGCGGGAGGCGTGGGCAAGACGAGTCTGCTCTTGGCGATTGGCAACACCAGGCCCGGTGCCGTAAGTGCGATCCTATCGCCAGCTCTTGTCGATCGAAGGTCCCAGTTCCCGACTGAAGCTGAGCGGCTTCCCTCCGCGGTGACCTATTGGTCGCTGGGGCAAGATGACCGCGAGCGGCAGCACCCCCTTTGCTTGGCAAGCCCAAGCACCCGCGTTTGCGCGGATGATGTACAGGAAGTAGCGCGGCGTCGTGAGCAAACGGTTTTCGATCGCGTCGCGAAGGAGGGGGGATTTGCGTATCTCGCGATACCCAGCAGTCGATGGTTCTCTGCTCAGCCACTGGCTCTCAACGCGCCGCTTCGCACCCTGGCGCGCTACGATGTGCGAGGTTCGCTCTCTTTCGAGGAACGCCACGATCTCGGGCGAGAAACTAAGCAAGCATTGGCATACGCGGGGATTGCCTCGGCGCTGCAGAGCTCGGGCAGGCCATCAGGCGTTGACTTTAAGCTGCTTGACGGGGGAATGCGGCACGCGGTGAACAGTGTGGTTAGGCTCCTGGGGTATCGGTACGAGGGGCTTGACCCGCAGTCTTTCGAGCCCCATTTTGCCGGGCCCTACCGGGAATTGATTTCTTTTGACGCGTTGCCGACCGCGGTTCGACATCTCGTGGCATTTGCTGCGCTTCCAGTGCGAACCCTGTGGGGAGCGTACCCGGGGCGCGATCCAAGATTGGCCGAAGCCGTCGTAAGCGTCGATGAGCCCGAACTCCATCAAGACGCGGCTACTCGAGCAGGCCTCGTCGAGGCGTTGGAAAGTGCCCTGCCGTGCGTGCAGTGGTTGCTCGCAACGGCCTCCCCGGAAATCGCAGCTTCGGTTGATACGTCGGCCGTGGTAGCGCTCAGGCGTACCGACGAAAGGGTTGGCGTGGAGCTGTTCAGTGGATTCGAAGCCCGCACGCACTGAAGACGTAGGGTTTGCCCTAGGGTAGTTATTCTTGACGGGCTTGTGCTATGCGCAGCAAACCATGTGCGGACGCTTTATCTCGATGTTTTTTGGGTTTCAGTCGGTATTGCTGACTGCTACCGGCTGTGTGACACACCGGGCCACCTTTGGGGATCCGGAACTCGATACGTCCAAGATGGCCTACGACGAAAGGGCGACCGGGGCTGACCGGCCTGAAGAGGTCTTCGTGCCGCAAGGGCCGCTTCCAGCAAGGTGCGGGTTTCGGAGCGTGCAGGTGGATGCCGCAGGGCTCGTGCGAGTGGATGGCGAGGCCTCTGGCACTGCGGAACTGAATGGGCCTCCGAGCGTCGCGCAAGGGCTCTGGGAACGAGTGGGGCCCTGCTTTTTGCATGTGTTCCAGCAGGTGGGTACGGAGGCACATGAGGTGGTTGTCCCCAAAGGTGCTCACCTTGGGCAGTTCATGGGGGTGTTTGCCACTCTGGTTCACGCTGGCTACCAGAACCTCAAGGTTCAGAGCGGGGACGATAACTTGTTGATGCGTCTTTCGGTGCTCCCTGAGAAAGTTGGGGCAGGAGCGTCCGTGCCGGTGCCAGCGGGTCGCGCAGAGGCCCCAGCACGCGCGCTTCCTCAAGAATCGCCTTTTAACGTGCGTCGCCCTAAGCGCTTGCTCTTGGTGCGGATCGAAGGCAGTAACTTTGAGTTCGTCTGGGCAGATCAGGTCGTTGAAGGCATCACCAGAAAACGGGTGCTCTTGCCTCAGAAGGCGCCGCCCGAGGAGCTCAGAGCCCGCCTAGCCAAAGAGTGTTCGGCAAGTGAGGTCACCTGTAACCGGGTAGTCATTGAGGCGGTTCCGAGCACTCCATTGCGGACTTTAGCCACCCTCCTCAAGGCGTTGCCGGCGCGATCCAAATTGCCCCTCGTAGAGTTCGCATTTCTGGATCAGGCTATTACGGGCCGCATGAAGGCCGCGGAGCTTCTGGGCCTAGAAGTGGAGAGTGGCACGGTTGAGCAGTCGGGCGTGCTTCGCCAGATCCAGAGCCAAACGCCCAAGGTAACTGCATGTTACCAAAAGGCACTGAGCCGAGATAGCGGGCTCCGTGGGCGCATTGTTGTTCGTTTCCTGATTGAATCGGACGGTTCAGTGAGTGACGTGATGGACGCGCGAGTTGGTGCGTTACCGCCATCGGCCACGTTGGGCCATGCGGACGTAAGCTTCGACTCAGAGGGTGCTCGCTATCTAGCGGCAAGTTCACCCGGGCCGGACATTATTACGCACGAAGAGCTTACCGCGTGTGTGCGTCGCACGTTTGAACCTCTGCGCATGCCCATCCCGAAAGACGGGCCAGTGTTGGTATTGTATCCGCTCAGCCTGGCCCCAGGTTAACCCTAAAGCCAGCCCAACAAGCCAAATGAGATTAAGCCCCACGCGACGCCTTCATTGCCTTCCCCCACGATCCCAAGATCCGCGGTAGGCCCAAAGGTGAGGCCGAAGCTATTGGTGAGTGCTCCGTAGAACGTAGCTTCGGCTGTAATGCCGAATTCGTCATCCACTTCTAGGTCCCAGAAATTGAAACCGCCGCGCGGCCAGAAGCCAAAGCCATCGGTGATTGGCAAGACGTAGCCCACGCGTGGCGCCACCAAATAACCATTAGCGCGGTTACGGCGACCCTCGATATCGGGGCCGTTTTTTAGCCAAAATGCCAGGGTTCCGCCAAGGCTCAGGGAAGGGCTGATGAAGTGGTCGATAGCAAAGCGAGTGGAGGTATACGGTTGCGGCGCGAACACGGGCGCGGCGCCGACCCCGAGCTGCATGGCGCGGTTGCCTGTGTTGACCATGTAGAGCCCACTCAAGCGATCGGCACCAAGACTTGTGACGCCCTGCTGGCCCAGTTCTTCACATTGGCCTTGCGTGCACACACTTGAAACTGCCGCGCTCACCAAAGTAATCAGCCATAAGTTCTTCATCACCACTCCTTTTAGTTGCTCGCAGGTTCAAAGTCCAACGCGGGAGCGAAACTCCGCACGTCCGCGCGCGTCCGCTCGGATCTTGAAGAGGGCCCCGGCCGTCTCGGATATTGGTTGTGAAGCCTTGCCGCCCGCGGAGGTGACGTACACTTCGTCGAGCTCTGGGCCACCGAAGGTAACGCTCGTTACCATTGGTGTGCCAATCTCATGCCGTTCCAACGCTACCCCGGCAGGTGAGTAGCGAATCACGACGCCAGCTTCCATGCGTGCAGACCAAACCGAACCGTCCGAAGCCACTGCCATGCCGTCGGAGCGACCCACTAAAGGGACGTCAGTGGCGGCAATTTCCTGCCAAATTTTCGGGTTAGAAAGCTCTCCCGTGCTGCGGTTGAACTCCAACAGGTAGATGCGGCGCAAGCGCGAATCAGTAAAATAGAGCTGCGAAAGATCTGGAGTAAAGCCCATCCCATTGGGGGTGGCGTGCCCGTCGGAGATGAGCGCGTGTTTGCCATCACAATCAATGCGAAGAAGCTTCCCGTTGTTCTGCCCACCGAAAGACATCGTACCCGCGAAAACTCGGCCTTCGGGGTCCGCCGTTACGTCGTTGAAGCGAGTGGTTTCGAGCCCGGGGATGTGCGACACGATCGTGCGTTCTTTCTCACCATGTTTGAAAACGACGACGTTACCTTGATCGCGAAAGAGAAGCAGGGAACCATCTGCTTGAATAGTGAAGCCTCCTACCGGCCGCCCTTCGTAGCAGCAGCAGCTCTCACCGGTTCTGTGATCGAAGTAGTAAAGCCGCCCGCTGGGTATGTCGGTCCAATACAGGCGTCGTTCGTCAGTGTGCCAACGTGGGCATTCGCCTGTGGCGCAGTTGAATTGGGCGACAATACTTGCGCTCATCTTTGAGACTCCAAAAGTGCGTCGAACTATCGCAGTCCGTGCCGCGTGGAGGCAATGGCCGCGCTGGTTTTTCACATAATCTGCCCCCAGCGTATGGCTCAATAGGGAACGGATGGTCTGTCCGTTGCGCCGTGGGTGATGGCTTGGGACAGCTCCAGTAGGCGCTGCATGCGGTGCAGGAAGATTCGTTCATCCCCAGTTTTCTGGATGGCTCCGAGTGCGCAAAGGGCGTGCGCTTGGCGGTAGAGCTCTGTGGCCGAGACAGCAGAGTGCAGGATGGTGCGTCGCCCTTCTACATGAAGACAGGCCTGCAACTCTCCAACCAGATCTGGCGTGACGACGCTGTCGCCAATCGTGAGGTCAAGGAGGATGAACTCCGGTTGCTCCGCGCGAGCGAGCTCGAGGGCCAACTGGATCCCTATTGCGCTGAACACTATGGCTCCGGCCCTAAGGAGACGATCTTCTGAGAGCTCAAGTATCAGTGGGTCGTCATCCACGAGCAGAATGCGTCGACCATGGATCAAGGAGTGCGTGCTCACGTGAGGTTAGAATCGGCCGTGAGATCGAATCAATTAAGCGCTTCCCAAGCGATCGACGTGAGGTTCTCAAAGCGGTACGTTACACACGACTAGGCTGCGTGCCCACGCGCGGCTTGTGGTGGCGGGTGGTGGGCTCGGCAAACATCCCAGGCTGGCCACAGGCACCCACTACGCCCGGTGGCCCCTTTCCCGCAGAAGTTGCCTGCAATCGGTGGCCTCAAATCCCCGGGAATCGCGTCCATGGGATGCGCATCGGGGAACCAGAGTCTGCACGGTTGACATCGGCTGGGGCTGGAACGAGAGTGCGCCCGCATCCCACATACGGGGCTATCCCAGAGCCAAAAAGGTTACATGAGGAATCCGATGAAGCGAATCTCAAGCGCGGTCCGCCTTACCCTGCCGCTTGCCGGCATAATGGTTGCTGTCGTCTCGGTTGGTTGCTCCGGTCCGCGTGGTGCAACCCAGCAAGCACTTGCTCGCGCTAGGGCCAATGAGGCAGAGGGCGCAAAGGTATACGTTGACAACTGTCAGATCTGCCACGGCGATATTGGGCAGGGCGGTCCCGGTGCCCCGGCAATTATGGGAGGCTCGGCTCTTCCTGTGCGGTTGCGAGCGAAACGGTCCGCAGTAAGCCGCATTCAGAACCAGGATCCGAACAGCCCCGAGCGCAAAGCTTACGAAGAGAGCCTGGTGCCTGGCTCCGGTGAGCGTGAGCAGCGGATGCGCTTTCGCAATGCCAAGGACATCTTCACCTTCTTAACTGAGAAGCACCCGCCCATGAGTGCCTCGCTTGAACCCGAGCAGTATTGGGCGGTGCTCACGTTCGTTCTGGACGCGCACGGAACCAAGATCCCGCCTGGCGGTCTTAACGAGAAGAATGCCGAATCTGTCGCTAACTCCAATTGATGCAGTGCGCCTTGGCGGCGTCCATGCCGCGGGCGTGCTTCACGTCAGGTCCGACTTACCGAGGGTAGGTGCAAGGCGGTGTCGTGGCGTCCGAGGGTTTGAATTTTACGCTCGTATTTCGCTTCCATTTGTGAGAGAAAAGAAGCGCCTTGCATGCTTGTGGAGCCGAGTGAGGTTCCGGCGTTCGTGGGTGCCAGGTTAACTCCTGATCACTCTGTGACTGGAGAAGGAAGGAACGAATGATTCGCGGCTTTCAAATCCCAGCCCTCCTTGTGGGAACCTGTGTGGGCCTATCAGCCGTGGCTCGTCCAGCAATGGCGGCACCGCAAGTAGGCGCCACCGCTGGTGCCGTTCAAAACGTGCCCGCTCCTGAGCCTTTGCAGGCAGCACCAGACGCTCCAGCAGCCCCCGCCGCGCCCGAAGCTCCAGCAGCGCCCGAAGCTCCAGCAGCGGCGCCCGAAGCTCCAGCAGCGGCACCCGAAGCTCCAGCGGCGGCACCCGAAGCTCCAGCCGTAGCGCCAGAATCACCCGCGGCAGCACCCGAAGCCCCAGGCGCAGCACCCGAAGCCCCGGCTGTAGCGCCAGGATCACCCGCGGCAGCACCCGAAGCCCCAGCCGCGGCGCCTGCAGTTGCAGTAACCGCAACGGCACCTTCCCTTACTCCTCCTTCGCAGGCGACACCGTCCGGAGCGCCAGAGCTTGAATACCCTGGGTACGTGCCAGGGTATCGAGGTTCAGCGTTTACGGGCCTTTCACCCTACGCACCCGGTGTGAATCCTCCCGTCGGAGGCACGACCCCTTCTTTTGGGTCTAAGATTCGCCCCCAATCTTGGAACTTGGATTTCGACGGGCAGTTCATCTGGTACGGCGCGGCGGGAATCGGAACAAACGGTCGTACTGGTGCTACTACCTTCCATTTGCCCGGCAAAAATAACAACGGCTACGTATTCCCTAAAGTCGACAGGGCCTCGTTCGGTTTCTCAATCAGTCAGGGGCCCGTGTCAACACGGGTTAATTTCGGCACGGGCAAGTCTGATTTCCGCGTAGTTTACCTTCCCGCGCTTTTCCCAGAGCTACAAACGGAAGTGACCTTCGGAACCACGGATATTGGGTTCGTCAACAACACTTCCTACGGGGTGCAGTCCTTCACCCAATGGCAGGCGGACCCTTATTTGACCCTCGATTTTCGACAGATCCTTGCCTTGCTCGCCGAAGGCGACCCTCTCCTTGGAAATGCGCTCGTTGCCCAGAACTACCGGGTTACAGCGGACTACGACGGCAGCTACCGGTTTGGGTTGGACTACCTGCTCTTTACGAATCAAGACGCAGCGCCGATCAAGTTCGCAAACAACGGTGCGTTGACAGAATCCTGGGCCCGGGACGGGCGGCTGGATGCTGTAACAGCATCTTCTGAATGGTTCGGGGATGAGCTGGGGGAGGCAAGGCTTGAGGCCAAGTACGTTAAGAGCTACGAGCCTGTCGGCCGGTACCCCGGAGGTTTGCCGGGTCGCCAGGAGGGGCAGGGTTTTTTCACCGGCTTCTTGGGGCGCGGCAAGTCCGCGGGCGTTCTATCCGCGAGGTACAGTGTGAGCGTGTTCAGGTTTGTAGATCCGGAGTATTATGATCCCGACGGCCGAGATCTGAAGATTACGGTTGATGGAACCTATGCGAAGCCGTTCGATCCCCTACCTGAAGTTGCTGCGCAGGGGGACTTCTACAGGCTCCACCTGAACGTTTCTTACCGGATATTCGGTGGTGTGGTGGTTTGGAGTGACCTCAATTACACCGAGCCATCCGTGAAGAGAGAAGACAGTTCGGATGTCCAGCGTTACGCGGAGCTTGAAACGACCGTGCAGTTCAAGACTCGCCCGCTGAGCCCTGAATATTTCGAGATTTCGTGGACACATCCGTTTCCGTCAAAGGGTGCGGCTGAGCGGCAAAAGATGCTTAAGCTCAACCCCGGGGATACCGAGGTCTTCGAGTTCCGGGCTGGGATCTACTGGTGAGGTGGGCCATGACACTGTTGAAGCGAAGAAGAGGATATTCTGTGAAAACCCCAGGCTCAGAAGGTAGGTTGCCAATGAAACGCTCCATAATCAGCGTGATGGTGCTGGCGGGTCTCACTGTCTCAGCACCAGCTGCCGCGCAGGAGGAACAAGCCAACGAAGAGGTGATGAGCGTCACTCCGCCGAGCCTCGGGTTGGACCCCGGTGCTCCGACAAACCCGAGCGGGAACATCAGCCTTAACAATGGTTACGAGTCCACCCGTAACGATGATTGGGTTTTTAACTTTCATGGGCAGTTTCAGTTACCCGTGACATTTACGGTGGGGCCTCGTGACGCGCGTACCAAGGCCCCAGGTCAATCTGACACCATCGTTCACTACCCGGCGTTCTACCCTGGGAGCAATCCCAGCCAATTTGCATGGACCGGAGCAATTCCGCCCGGATATGTCCAATTGGCAATGACCTACGGCAGCCCCGAAGTGAAGGGCACACTTCTCATGCAGGGGGCGAGCTTTGAGAGCGCCTTCATTACGGTTGATCTGACCGAGGCACTTGGGCAAATGATTCGGATAACTGTGGGCGATTTCCACAACCGGTACGGTGTCATGGGGGAGAATGATCTAGGGCGCTATGGCACCCCACTCTTCGCGGACATTAAGGGGCCCGGCGAAACTACTCAACTTGCTTTCAATGTCGACAACATGGGCTTTTTGCTCGAACAGGGGTTCAGTTTCCCGGGGCTCGATGCGAATGCGCCGACCATCGCAACCCACTTTCACGGCGGTTTTTCCTATGCCCACTTGCTCCAACTGGGCCTCCACTACATCGATGTGAGGAATGTCAGCGACCAGAAGCCAGGTGCTAGCGCCGCGCTGACCACCTTGCCGGCTTTCCCAACTGCCACGTTCGTTGGGGCTGAAGCCCGGCTTACCGCGAAGCAGTATGGTCACCTCTATGTGGGTGGCGGTAAACATACGTTTGAGCACATCTTCCCGAGTGTGCAGTACCCTAACGTTTACCCGAAATTGGGCGGAGGGTACCGCGTCTTTAATACCTCTGGTCAAGGGATCATCGACGAATATTTGGGTTTCAAGGTAGGCGCGAGCTCGCAGGGAAATGGGGGTATGCTCGTAGCCGGTGCGCAGTACGATTTGAGCATCGCAAATCTCCTCTATCCGGAGCTGGAGGGCTACGGGCCAGATGTGTTTGCCTCTGTGTTTGGAATTTACGAGAAGACGGATAGCGACGACGTGACCACCGATGGGAAGTCGAAATCAAAGTTTGGCGTAGAGGCCACTTACGCCATGATGTCCTGGCTTTCTGCTGGGATTCGTGCAGACGTCGTGAATTCGTACAATCCTCGAAAGCCAGTGAACGCTCAGCTGGCTGGCAACGAGTTCGCCTATCAGATGATTTCTCCCCGCGTGATCTTCAAATCCGACTGGAACAGTAATGACCAGCTGGTTTTGCAGTACAGCCGCATCAACTACGGTAAGGGCACCATCGCGAATGGCCCAGGCGGGGGTCAAGATCAGCGCGTGTACCAAGACGAAAACGTGATTACGGCGTTCGCTGGCCTTTGGTGGTGAGAGTGTTTGCTTACCCGCCGCTCCGGGATGGGTAAACGACCGGCAGATCGTGGTAGAAGCCACGGCCATGCTCACCCTGCTTGAAGATCTGACAGCCCGCGGGCTTGTATACCAGCAGACTCATGCTGAGGCCTTCGCCGAACACTTGGCGCAACCCCGCCGTGTGTACTGCGGGTTTGATCCAACATCAGACTCGCTTACCGTCGGGAATTTGCTGGCGCTTCAGCTGCTTGCCCGGTTCCAGCGAGCGGGTCACACGCCGGTAATCATTCTCGGCGGTGGTACAGGGTTGATTGGGGATCCGTCGGGGAAATCGGCGGAGCGCCCGACGCTGGATGCCAGTGAGATCAGCGCTAACGTGTTGAGCCAGAGTCGCATCTTCCGGCGACTTTTCAACTTTGACGGCCCCAATGCAGCCCTCGTGCTGAACAACGGTGATTGGTTATCCAAGCTCGGCTTTCTTGAGGCGCTTCGCGATATAGGCAAACACTTCTCGGTCAACATGATGATCCAGAAGGATTCGGTGCGCGAGCGTTTGCACGGCCGCGAGCAGGGGATCAGCTACACCGAGTTTTCCTACATGCTGCTCCAGGCGTATGATTTCTTGTACCTTCTGGATCACAACTCCGTAACGGTGCAGGTAGCCGGCTCCGATCAGTGGGGCAACATCGTAGCTGGGGTGGATTTGATTCGACGCCTTCGGAAAACTGAGGTGTTTGGCTTCACGTCCCCTCTGATCACCAAGTCCGACGGCACCAAGTTCGGAAAGACGGAAAGCGGCGCTATTTGGCTCACGGCGGAACGAACCTCTCCGTACCAATTTTACCAGTTCTGGGTGAACACTGCAGATGATGAGGTGGAGAAGTACTTAAAGGTGTTCACCCACTTTTCACTTGGCGAAATCGCGGAGCTATTGGGGCAACAAGCGAGCGATCCCGCGGCACGGCCCGCGCAACGCGCACTAGCCAGCCACATGACAGAGCTTCTGCACGGGCCTGAGGCCAGGCTCCAGGCAGAGCAAGCCTCAGCTGCGCTCTTTTCTGGGGAAGTTCGCGAGTTGCCCGAGGCGCTGTTAGAAGAAGTGCTGGCATCTGCGCCGAGCAGCGCGCACACGTTGAGTTCGCTCACCGGCCTCGGCGTCCCGGCGGTCGATCTTCTGGTAGAAGCTGGAGTGGCGAGCAGCAAACGTCAGGCGCGGGAATTCCTATCGAATGGGGCGATCTTATTTAATGGAAACAAGATCGGTGCCGAGGCTGCTGTGACCCAGAGTGATCTACTACATGGCAAACTGTTATTGATCCGGCGTGGTAAGAAGGCCTGGCACGTAACGCGGTGGAGCTAATGTCCGCTTGGGATATCGCGGGCAAAAGCGTACTGATTACCGGTGGAAACGCTGGGATCGGCAGGGAAACAGCTCGAGCGCTGGCGCGCCGCGGCGCTCGTGTTTATCTGACTTCTCGCGTATTCGCCGAGGGGGAACGAGTGGCTCGCGCCATTGAAGCGGAGTGCGGAGGGAAGGTGGGGGTGTTTGTCTTGGATCTAGCTTCATTCGCCTCTATCCGGAGTATGGCGGCCGAATTCCTCGAACGCTGCCCGTCGCTGCATGTGTTGATTAACAACGCGGGAGCTGTGCTTACGGAGCGTCGTGAAACTCGTGAAGGTTTTGAGATGACTTTAGGAGTTAACCACCTGGGGCATTTCCTGCTCACCCAACTACTCTTGGAACGGCTGCGCGCTTCAGCTCCGGCACGCATCATCAACGTGGCTTCCGATGCCCACCACCGGGCCCCGGGCGGCCTTGATTTTGAGGACATCCAGTCGAGGCATCGCTACAACGGTTGGTTTGCGTATTGCCGTTCCAAATTGGCGAATATTTACTTCACGCGCAGCTTGGCCAGAAAACTGGAGGGCACTGGGGTTACAGTGAATGCGCTCCATCCTGGCTTTGTGTCCACAAAGTTTGGGGCCGATGGCGACACCAGAGGCCTTATTCGCCTGGGTATTCGGCTGGCTCAACCGTTCGCTATCTCGGTTGAAAAAGGCGCGCAAACGACCATCTATTGCGCGAGCGAGCCAAGGTTGCGCGACATTTCGGGCGCGTACTTCGCGAAGTGCCGAGAGGTTGCCCCTTCCCGCGCAGCGCGGGATCCATTGGCGGCCGATCGCCTGTGGAGCCTGAGCGAGCACTGGATAGCCGCGGGGCGCGCGCAATAGCTCAGGGCTCGGCTCCTGCCGCTCCACCACTCATAATCGCCGTGTTGCTGACACCGCCCGTGCCGCCGGTCGACGACTGAGCGCCCGCCGCTCCCGGAGGTGTCTCTGCACTTGCAGAACCTCCGCTCGCCGCAGAGCCACCAGTAGCATTCGGAGGCGGCGTTGCACCAGGCACACCCGTTGGCGAAGGACTACCGACGCCAGCATTCGGATCCACATTTACGCCCGAAGCACCACCGGTTCCCAACGACGCCCCTGGCGCCGACGTACCTTGCGTCCCCATCGGAGCCGCAGCGAGGTCTGATTCGCGGCCGCACCCCGGAAGATCCGGTTGTGGGTTCAAGCACACGGGCCCCGAATCGAGGCAGCCAGCGGCCGTTCCGATCAGAAGGCAGGCAATAGAGAGCCGTGTGGACAACCTCATGACGAGGCGGAGAGTTTACCAGCGAATCGACGTGGTTGCCACGTGGGCGTTGGAGCACGCTCTTTGGACGTCAACTTAACGCGAAGATACCTTGAGGTGCGTGCTAATCGCTCCTTTAGAACCGATCCACGCGACTCATCCCTCGTGACCTGATTTCCGATGGCGCCCCGCTTCCGACTTGACATACGAACATGGCGTAAGGCGACAAACCCTAGGGTGCGCGCGGTTTCTCTTGGTGGTTAGGTCCGGCGCAGATTGCGAAAGACAAGGTCCCCAAGGGGCACCCTTTCCAACCCCCACCACCTAAGGCAGTGGTTGTTCAGTGGCCCCACCGAAAGCGTTGGTAAACCAAAGCTTTCTCTCGCCCACGATGATGCCAATCCCAACTCTTTCGAGGCTCTCGGAAAAGATGTTGTTAGCGAAATGATCGTTAGGATGAAGGCGCACCTCATCTTCGATGATGGCTTGAAGCGCGTCTTGCCAACCTGTCTGCAGGTCCAGCGAAAATCCCTGATTTTCCTCAAGCCAGCCGCAAGCACAGTTTGGCCGAAAGGGCTCGCAAGAGTTGGAAAAATATCCGTGTTGTCGGCCCGACCGCAACCAATCCGAAGTCGCTATCTCAGCCTCGGCACCCAAGCACTCATCCTCTACCAAAGGAGTTAATCCGCGCTCCATCCGGAAACGATTGAGCAACATTAGGTTAAATGCGCGCATTTCAGCCTGCGGAGCCAATGGTCCGAAAAGGGTTGGCGTAATGAGCGGGCAGACTCCGGGTACGGGCACGCATTGGGGAACAGGTGCCTGCTCGATGGATACGCACGCATGGCCCGGTGGGCACTTGTCGTGGGAACACCCGAAGCCGCAGAACCCAGTTGGGGTGTTCGGTGCGTGAATACAGAAGCTGTCGTTTCTTGGGCAATCCCGATGCTCTCGGCACGGCTGACAGAGCTGAACATCTGGAGCCGTGAGCTCGGACCCGCTGCCAGCGGCAGAGCCGCGCGGAAAGCCACTGTGGGCCCCGCCTTGCTCCCGCCTTGGCGGAAACTGGTTGGGGGTGCCCCCAGAGCCACTGCCCCCAGAAGGTAGAGACCCTGTTGGCTTGCTCGTCGCCGTGGTGGCCCCACTCGGCTGGGGCGCGATCGCTCCCTCCACTATGGCTTGGCCTCGAACTTCGCCGCAGCTCGCGACCCCAAGACCGGCTCCGATGAAAACCACGGCGAGAGCCGTAATGCGTCTCAATCCTGGGTGACTTGAGTGCATGGTGTCTGAGGGGGCAAGTTGCCGGCCCGTTGGGGCACGGCTCAAGTGGAATTGCAGGTGCAGTTTGCCCCACATTTTGTCGAAAAGCTCGCGTTCCCCAGATATTGGGGCCTTTGAGCCGATTTCCACTCAGAAAAACACTAAACTCAGGAAACCTAGCTGAGTACCGTCAGGAGTCTGTGGCCGCATTGTCTTCGAACCTCATCCCGCTGCGACCGGAGCGCCCGCACACCCCCAAGGTGGTCGAGCTTCCGGTTCCCTTGAGCGACGCGGCTATCGTAGCAGGGGTGTGTGCCGGTCAGCGCGATGCGGGGGCTGCGCTGTTCGATCGCTATAGCCCGCTGGTGCATCGTGTGCTCTTGCGGGTACTCGGACCGGATCCGGACGTTCATGACCTTCTGCAGGACGTATTCGTATCGGCGCTCGGGTCGATGCGTCGTCTCGAAAATCCGAGCGCGCTGCGTGGTTGGCTCACGCAGATCGCCGTCTTCACCGCCCGAGGGCGGATCCGCAAGCGCGTGCGCTGGCGATTCTTGTTGTTCTCTCCCACAGAGGAGTTGCCCGAGCAGGAGGCTATGCACCCGAGCGCTGAAGTGAGCGAAGCGCTCAAGAAGACGTACGCGGTGTTGAATCAGATGCCTCCAGACGAGCGCATTCCGTTTGCCCTGCGCTTCATTGACGGCATGGAGCTCACCGAGGTGGCGAAGGCTTGCGGCACTTCGCTTGCAACCATCAAGCGCCGGCTAAGCCGCGCGCAGACGCGCTTCGTAGAGCTGGCAAGGCAAGATCCCTCGCTACTCGAGTGGGTGGGAGAGCCGGCATGACTTCGACCGAAAAACTTCACGAGCTGGGGAAAAAACTGGCTCACGAGGAAGATGCTTGGCGCTGGCAAGAACAGCGAGCGCGGGCGCGCGCCGCAATCCTGGAAAAGGTGCCTCAAGCTAGAATTTCAGCGTCCCGGCTCTCTTTGAGGGTAGCATTAGCTGCGGCGGCGCTTGTGGGCGCGATAGGGTTGGTGTTCGGTTTGCCCAAGGTATTGGGCGAACAGCCTCTAGCGGTGTTGGTGCGTGGTGTGGAGCTTCGTGACCCAACGGCTGGCTGGTGGTCGGTCGAAAATGACCAAACCATACCTGTTTCGTTCTCGGATGGATCACTCGTAACGCTCGTCGGCGGCACGCGGGCTCGGGTGACGAGTGTTTCGGCCGTTGGCGCAGAGATGATTGTAGAATCGGGTAAGGCCGAGGTGCACGTTGCTCCGAAGCCGCACGCGAGTTGGAAGTTCAATTTGGGTCCGTACGTGGTGAACGTTCTTGGTACTCATTTCGATGTCGCGTGGCAGCCCGAAAGCGACAAATTTGAGCTAACGCTTTACAAGGGGCGTGTGCAGATATCCGGTTGCCTATTTGGGGAAGGCAGGGCCGTGGTTGCCGGCGAGACAGTGCGAGCATTCTGCAGGGCGGAGCGGCTCGAAACTACACTTGGTGGACCAAGAGCTGGCGGCGCTTCGGCTTCTGCGGCTCCTACTCCGGTGTCCGGCAGTGGCGCCGCGTTGGTTGTCGCGTCGGGCAGTCCGGGCACCCCCTTGCCTGCGCCGCCGATGGGCGTTTCGCGACACTCCGACAGCCCGAGAGAGGACGTAGGTCAGGGCTCTCCCAATAGCAGTCATCGCGAGGGTCGAGACGTTGCGGTCAAACCCGGTGGAGGCATGGAGAGCTCCCCTCCGGTTCAGCAGCCCGCGGTTGCTCCTGCGCTTTCAGCGACATGGCAGGCTTTGGCGGCGGCGCATGATTATAAGGGCGCGCTGCGGGCCGCAGAGCAGGTCGGGTTTGAGGCTGAGTGTGCTCGTCTGGAGCCCAAAGGGTTGATGCTCCTGGCGGACGTGGCGCGTTACGCGGGTAATGTGCCGCGCGCCGACTATGCATATAGCGCGGTCCGCCACCGATTTGCGGCTAGCTCGGAGTCAACCTTGGCTGCTTACTTCTTGGCGCGCCTAGCGTTCGATGAACGTGGCAACTACGGGCAGGCGGTGAGTTGGTTTCGTACCTATCTCGCTGAGAATCCCTCGGGCGGCCTCGCTCGTGAAGCGCTCGGCCGTTTGATGGAGGCGCAGCACCGTTTGGGTCGAAAGAGTGAGGCCTCGGCCTCTGCGCGACGGTATTTGGCGGAGTATCCAATGGGCCCTGGGGCGCCCCTCGCCCGCCAACTCATCTCGCCATGAGCTATGGGCTCGCATAGGTTGGAGCGGCTTTGCTTCGCAGCCTATTGGTCTCGTTTGTTCTCTTAGGAGCCGCAATCACCTCGGCAACGAGTGGTGCTGCCTCGGCCATTCCGGCAGCACAGCGTATTGTGGTGTTGGCGCATGATGGCACCACACCTGAGCTTGCTCAGAAGGTCCGGGCAGAGCTCTCCGCAATGGGGTTTGTTGTGACCGAATTGATACGCGACGTTCAACCGTCGCCACCTGAGCTCCTGGCAATCACGCGCCAGGCCCACGCTGTTGCGACGTTGCTTTCCACTCCCGAAGGGGTGGAAATTTGGGTGATCGAGCCTCAGTCCGAGCTCATTCAGTACCACGAGCAGATCCCAGTCGCGGCAGGCGACGCACCAGAAATCCCTGGGCTGCGTGCTGTTGAGATCTTGCGAACGCAGATGACACGTTGGCGGGCAATGGAGTTGACGAAATCGAGGCCGTCCGTGCCGCGGGACGAGAAGAGTCAAGCACCCATACCCTGGTCATCCAAGACTTGGATTGGAGTAGGGCCGGCAATCGGGCTTAGCTCGGGAGGCGTCGGGCTCTTGCCGCAAGTTAGCGCCTCCCTTGCGATCGAGCCTGCGGAGTCGTTTCGCGTTGGCGCGTTTGGCTCTACGGCAGTTGTTCCACAGGAGTTGAAAGTACCAGCAGGAAAGGTGGATGTGCGACTCAGCCTGGCAGCTTTGTTTTTGGAGGTGCCGATCACGCGTTCTCTGGTGGGAATGTCGTTAGGTGGTGGAGGTGGACTGCTCGTGGTTGAGCTCGATGGCAAACCCGAAGCTTGGAATTCCTACGAGGGAAGGCGCGAAACGCTCATCACAGGCGTGGGCTTCGGTCAGGGTTCGTTCTTCAACCATCTGAGCCCGAGTTGGTGCATACGTTCGGATCTCCGTTTTGGAATGTCCGCGAAGCGCGTGGCGATTCAGTCTCTGGCGAAAACAGAGGCTAGCTTTGGGCAGCCGTATTTCTTGGGAGCACTGGCGCTTGAGGCGAAGCTTCCTTGAACCTGGCTTGCTAGCTAAGGTCCGCCTTCCGTGAGGAGTGCCTGCTTCCAAGCGACCTCGGGTGAGCCGACGGTATTTCGAAGGATGGCCAGATCTTCCCGTGTGTGGATGCGAAATACTGAGACTCTGCTGGTGAGGGTCGAAATTCTGATGTCTCCTCCCACGCCCCCGTTTGCCTCAGCGCTTGCCGCAACGGCCGCGCGTGCTTCCGCGTTCGCAACAACATCGAGCGCAATGTCGGCGAAGGCCAACCCAGCGACAATATCCGCCCGTAGTCGCGCGCTGTTCTCACCCATTCCTCCAGTGAAGACGAGCGCATCCACACCGTTCATGCTCGCAAGCATTGCGCCAACGGAGCGTTGGAGGGACACGGTGAAGGTTTCGTAGGCGAGCCTGGCAATAGTGGAGCCTGAGTCCACACCGGCCAAAACTTCGCGCAGATCCCCATCGTTGCACGCGAGCCCCGCGATGCCAGAACGATGCAGAAGACCGTTCGCCAACTCCGCCACCGAAAGGCCCTGCTGCAAGAGGTGGAGCAGCAACCCGGGATCGATGGAGCCCGAACGTGTTGCCATGAGCGGCCCCTCAAGCGGCGTGAACCCCATCGTGGTATCGAAAGATTTGCCGTCTTTGACGGCCGTGATCGAGCAGCCGCTGCCGAGGTGGCACACCAAGAGGCGAGCGGGCAAGGCTCCCAAGAGTTCGCGGAGCCGCGAGACGCAATACTCAACGCTCAGACCGTGAAATCCGAAACGCTGCAGTTGCCATCGCTGCCGCCACTCCAGAGGCAAGGCGTATTGCCGACGGCTTTCAGGAATACTCCGGTGAAACGCCGTATCGAATGCCGCATACTGGGGTGTGTTGGGAAAAGCCGCGGCGCAAGCATCCAAGACATCGAGCGCCGGCTTCATGTGCAGTGGAGCAAGCGAGGTGAGCTCCTGCAACGTAGCCCGTACTCTTGGATCTACGCGGGCCGCATGTGTGAAGGATGAGCCTCCGTGGACGATTCGATGCGCTATCGAGTCGAAATTTGGCGCATTTTCCAACAATTGGGGAAGCGCCGCGGCGGTAATCGAAGACGTTTCCAGCGTGCCGCTCCCCAGCGTCGCTTCGCTAACGGTGTTGATTACTGACCACTTTAGGCTGCTGGAGCCACAATTGAGCACCAGCAATTGGGTACAGTGGGATTGTGCGCCTCCGTCCATGCCGATTCTCACTGCACGTGGGGCCTCATCGCCAGCGCCAGTCCTTGACTTCCGGCATGTCCTCTCCGTGCTCCCGGATGTAATCATGATGCGCACTTAGGCGAGCCTCCATGGCCTGGATAATTGTCTCGCGTTTTTCGCCGAGGCAGGAGACTCGCTTGGCAACGTCCATCACAAGGTGGAAGCGATCGAGATCGTTCAAGACGGTCATGTCGAAGGGAGTTGTGGTGGTGCCCTCTTCTTTGTAGCCGCGCACATGCAGGTTCGCGTGGTTCGTGCGCCGGTAGCTCAGCCGGTGGATGAGGGTTGGGTAACCGTGGAAGGCGAATACTATCGGGCGATCTTTGGTGAAAATGGCATCAAAAGCAGCTGAGCTTAGGCCATGCGGGTGCTCTTCTTGGGGCTGAAGGCGCATGAGGTCGATAACATTCACGAACCGGATCCGAAGCTCGGGAGCGAGCTCCCGCAGAATCGACGTTGCCGCCAACGCTTCTAAGGTGGGTACGTCGCCTGCGCTGGCTATCACCACATCTGGGTCACCCCCAGCATCGTTGCTCGCCCAAGTCCAAATGCTGACGCCTGCTTGCGCGTGGCGAGTGGCTTCTTCGATGTTAAGCCACTGAGGGGCGGGTTGTTTGCCGGCGACAACAACATTGACGTATTGCTTGCTGCGCAGGCAATGATCGGTAACTGATAGTAAGGTGTTTGCGTCCGGTGGTAGGTAGACGCGGATTACTTCCGCTTTCTTGTTAACTACATGGTCGAGGAACCCTGGGTCTTGATGACTGAAGCCGTTGTGATCTTGGCGCCACACGTGTGAGGTGAGCAGGTAGTTGAGCGACGCTATGGGCTTTCGCCAAGGAATGTGGTTCGTTACCTTCAGCCACTTAGCGTGCTGATTGAACATTGAATCAATGATGTGGATAAAGGCCTCGTAGCACGACAAAAAACCGTGTCGCCCGGTGAGCAAGTATCCCTCAAGCCAGCCTTGGCACTGGTGCTCACTTAGCATTTCCATCACCCGCCCAACGGCGGCTAACCCTTCATCGTTGGATTGGATGGCAGCCATTGAAACCCGGTTCGTTACCTCGAACACCGGGTTCCATCGGTTCGAGGCTGTTTCATCGGGGCTAAATACCCGAAAGTTGGCTGGGTTGGCGGAAATGATATCCCGAATGAAGGCTCCTTGAATGCGCGTGGATTCAGCATCATGGGCGCCAGGGTGAGAAACAGAAACGCCGTAGTTGCGGAAATCTGGCAGAGTGAGCTCTTCCAGCAGTTGGCCGCCATTTGTATGCGGGTTGGCGCTCATGCGCCGGGTGCCTCGCGGAGCAAAGCCAAGGATTTCCGGCTTTGGTCGCCCGGATTCGAGGAAAAGCTCCTCCGGCCGATAACTCTTTAGCCACGTTTCGAGCAGCGCTACATGCTCCGGCTTATCCATGTCGGAGAACGGCACTTGGTGGGAATGCGAAGTGCCTTCGATCTCCCGGCCATCCGCGTGTTTAGGGCCTGTCCAGCCTTTGGGGCTCCGAAGCACTATCATGGGCCACTTCGGCCGAGTCGGCACGGCTTCTGCGAGCGCTTTTTCTCGGATAGCGTGCAGCTTTTCAAAGATGGTATCTAGAGTAGATGCCATCAGCTGGTGCATAGCTTGTGGATCATGGCCTTCCACAAAGAAAGGCTCGTACCCGTAACCTGAAAGCAGCGAGTGCAGCTCTTCATGCGGAATGCGAGCCAACACGGTCGGCCCCGCGATCTTGTAGCCATTGAGATGCAAGATAGGTAACACCACGCCATCCCGCGCCGGGTGCAGGAATTTGTTCGAATGCCAACTGGTTGCGAGTGGCCCCGTTTCAGCCTCGCCGTCCCCGATGATACACGCCACTACAAGGTTCGGATTATCAAAAGCCGCACCAAAGGCATGCGAGAGCGCGTAGCCGAGCTCGCCACCTTCGTGAAGAGAACCAGGAGTTTCAGGTGCGACGTGGCTCGGAATGCCGCCTGGAAACGAGAATTGCTTAAAGAGCCGCGCAATGCCGGCCGCATCCAGAGAAATGTCGGGGTAGACCTCTGAATAGGTACCTTCCAAGTACGCGTTGGCAACAGCGCCTGGCCCGCCGTGACCGGGGCCGCACACATAGAGCAAGTTGAGATCGCGCTCGACGATCAAGCGATTGAGATGGGCCCAAATGAAGTTGAGCCCGGGAGTGGTGCCCCAGTGGCCCAGCAGGCGCTTCTTGATGTGTTCCGTGCGCAGCGGCTCTCGCAGAAGCGGATTGTCTTTAAGATAGATCTGCCCAACGGAAAGGTAGTTGGCGGCACGCCAATAGGCGTCCAGAACATTTAAGGTTTCGGATGGAATCGTGACGTGGGGCATGGCGGACCTTAGAGGGAGCTGTCGGTGGGATGGCCTACGGGGGAGCGTAGCTCAAGCCTGGGTTAGCTTGTTAGTGCTGGCGCGTTTCCGTCAGATGAAGAGGTCGGGCGCTAGCGAGCTCCCGGGTGTGACGGCGTAGGCGTCGAAGTTGGTCACGCCACGTTGCCGGAGCAAGGCCTCATCTATGTGGAAATTGCCGGTGTGCTCGCGGCTGGGGGACCTGAAAATCTCGTAAGCAGCGTCTGCCATGATTTCTGGGCGACGCGCGTGAGCTGCGAGGCTCTGGCCGTTGGGCAAATTCTGGAGCGCGGAGGTCGCGATCACACTGGCCGGCCAGAGGCAATTCACCGCAATGCCGTCATGGCGTAGCTCTTCTGCCATCCCGAAGGCGAACAGGCTCATGTTGAATTTGGCCACCGTGTACGCCACGTGAGGCGCGAAGAATTCGGGCTTGAGGGTGAGCGGGGGAGAGAGGTTGAGGATATGCGGGTTGCTCGCAACGCGCAGGTGGGGGATGCAGGCCTTAGAAGCCATGAACGTGCCGCGCGCGTTGATTTGGTGCATCAAGTCGTAACGTTTGGCATCCGTCTGCACGGTTGGAGTTAGGCTGATGGCGCTGGCATTGTTGACGAGAATATCGATGCCGCCAAAGCGTTTTACGGTAGCGCTTACCGCCGCTTCGATTTGGTCCTCGAAGCGAATATCGCACACGCATGCAAGCGCCTGTCCGCCGCACTGTTCGATGCGTTCGGCTGCAGAAAATACCGTACCTTCAAGCTTTGGATGGGGAGCACTAGTTTTGGCCGCAATCGTAACGTTGGCGCCGTCACGAGCGGCTCGTTCGGCTATTGCCAAGCCGATACCTCGGGTCCCGCCGGTGATGAATAAGGTCTTTCCGCGTAGGCTCATTCACGCGAGTGTACGGGAGACCCAACTGATTGAGAAGTCGAGCCACTCACTGAGCTTTACGGTCAAGGACCGCACTCTGTCTTCCGGATCAACACATCATCGAGGCTCCAGCCGCTCTTGATGTACGCACCCGCGCGGCCGACTGCGAAGCCAAACCGCACTCGGAAGCTCGCGTTCTTGGCGTCGTCTGAGTTGCGAAAGGGCGTCAAATCGTACTCAAAACGGGTCCATTCGGTGGCGACAAACTGCGTGGTTGTTCCGGTGGGCGAGGACCAAACCACCTTCCAGGCGTCGCCGTCGAAAGCCTCCACGGAGTTGATAATGAATGGCGCGGCATCACTATTTAGCCAGCGCCAGAAGCTCAACGTAGCCCCGCCTGAGCCACGCAGATCCATGCTCGGGCTCGTGAGGTAGTAGGGGCCAGGGCTCGCCGTCGTGTAGTTGCCGCCGATTACGACCCCAGCGACCCCGTTGTCCGCACTTGTTGAGTGATCCATGGCGGGATCAGGGTCGCCACAGGGAGTTGACGCTGCAGTGCACGGGCCTCCACCGCCCGCCTTGGCACCAGCAATTTCCCAAGGGCCCTCTACTTGCCACCCCGACGTCGCGCTCTGAAAATCTTCACTCAGAAATACGCAACTCTTACACGTTGCGAGCCCGCAGAACTCGCCGGACTTGCATTGCACGTCGCACGCGCCGCAGTGGAGCGCATCAGCCTGCACATTCACTTCACAACCGTCTGATACGAGGTCTTTGTTGCAGTCACGGTTAGTGCTGGGGCACAGGCTGGCCAATACTGACTGGCCGCCGCTGCATGTTTGATCGGGGTTAACGGCGTTCCCACATTTTCCGCAGTGAGCGGGGCTCAGGTTGGTGTCTGTCTCGCAGCCGTTTGAAGGGGTTCCGTCGCAATCCGAAAACCCGAAGGTGCAGCTGGGTACGCATTGATTGGCGACGCAATTGGTTTGCCCGTGGGTGTTTTCACAGATATTGCCGCAAGCGCCGCAGTTGTTCTTGTCCGCACTCACGTTGACTTCGCAGCCGTCGGCCGGATCGGCATTGCAATCTGCCCAGCCAGGTTCACAACTTACAAGTTCGCACTTGAAGCTTTGGCACACCATGTTGGCGTGGGCGCCCACGCAGCGCTGATTGCAGTTGCCGCAATGATTGACGTCGCTCTTGAGTTCGGTTTCACAACCGTTGGCCGGGTTGTTGTCACAGGTTTCATAACCTGCAGCACAGACGGGGGTGCAAGCGCCGGCAACACACTGCGTGGTACCGTGATCGTTGATGCAAGCGGTAGGATCTTCCGCACAATTTACGACGGGGGTCGAGGTGACGGTAAAATCATCACCCAAGAGGCTCGTGCACGCGCTCGAACCCAGCAGCATTGCCGCAGGTAGAACCCAGATAAAGTGCGCCTTCATGCAGCTCTTTAGGGACTACGGACACGCGCCTGTTCCCCTAAGGCACAGTGGCCTATTTCCGAGGCTATGGGCGCAAAACGGCAGATTTTAGGCTATCTTTTGCCCGAATTGGCGCGAGGCAAAATCTAGAAGGAGCCTTCGAGGCTCATGCTCCCAAAACCAGCGTGCAATCGCATTGAAAGGTGCGCCACCCCGCCAGGTTCCGGGGCTTCCGGAGCTGTGAGCAGCAGGGTGAGGCCGGCCGCTGTCCCGAGCCCACCCACAACGAAGCCGACCGTCGAGAGCGTACCCATGCTGCGGTAGCTTTCGAGTGCGGACTCCTCACTCGGCGGACACGTGCCCCCTGGACACTTTGTTTCGAGCGCACTGTGGCGACTCATTGCGAGGGCTCCGGTGACTCCGCCAAAGATCAGCCCAGCTCCCCCAACGCCAAGCCCGACATAACCCCATGTCTTCTGCGAGCCACTCGGCCCATCTGCCCCTGGATCGGCCGCTGCGGCCTGCCACGTGGTGTTGGAAATCCCAGAGGGGCCCGACGGCCTGGGAGCATTCGGATCAACTTCAAGCGCTATCGTGACGGCGATAGCCTGGCCTTCTCCGATCTGAAATTCGGTTTTCTCGCTGCGAAACCCGGGTGCGCTTGCCGTTATCTGGTGGCTACCTGGATTTACGGCGCGTTTTACGCCCAGCGCCGGCTTTGGAACAATCGTACCGTCCTCGAGGGTGACACGTGGATCGCTGGCGCCGCGCACAATAATCGTTACCCAGCCAAGCCGTGGTTGAACAGCGTCTGATTCGCCCTGAGCTTGCCGCTGCGCTTCTTTCCAAACGTCTGGTGCGCCCTCCGGGATAGGTTCACGGATCACTCGTTGGTAGTTCTCGTAGGCTTGCACCAGTTTACCGAGCTTCATCTGTGAGCGGGCCAGTGCAAGAAGCAACGTTGGCGCGTGCACCAACCCCTCTGCGCGTGCAAAGCGATCTTCAGCGGTAGCAAAGTCACCCTGATCGAACGCCGTTTGCGCTTCCTGCGCCAAGGAGCGAGCCGTGGTTCTATCTGCGGCGGACTGCGCGTACGCCGGATGTTCCCAGGAGAGCATCAAACTTAGAGCGACGGCAGCGCACGTGAAACGGGTTTTGCAAAGCATGGAGGGAGGCAGCATGAGATCAAATTCCGAAGTCGACAGGCTTGCCGGGCTTGGTGCCGGGCGCCTTGGGTCGGTGTGGGGCGGTAGGCGTACGCTTCTCTGGGGTGGGCTTAGCCACGGTGGGCTTTGGCTTATCTGACGGGCTTACCAACCCAGCTTTGACGCCACCTGCGCCCGTTGAACGGGTGAGGGTGGAGGGCCAAGTCGGCTTTTGGGCTCCGCTCGGGGGTGGGCTTTCGACCTCACCCGAGGTGGGGGGAGGCGAGGCGTTAGCCTGAGTGTGCTCAGCCTCGGCGCTCTTGGCACTCACGGCATTCGCTGCCTTAGGGCTAGTGGCAACGGCGCGGTTTTCGGCCGCTTCTGTATCTGGCTTGCCGCTGAAAAGCAGGAGTGCGACGACGCCAAGCACCAGACCCATGGCTGCCAGACCGGCCGCAACGTACGCGCGGCGCTTGTTGCGAGCCGCACCCAATGGAGCGTTGATTGTGGTTGTGAGGGGGCTCCCGGTGTCTCCCGCGAGAGTGAGCCCCTGGGCAGAGCTAGCTGTGCGCAGCGAAGGAGTCGCTTCCACCCGTACGGTGCCGCCCAGGCTGAGTGCAGCGTCTGAGTCCGCAGTGCTGCCTCGGATTTCGGAAAAGCTGTTGCGATCGACCGCTATGGCTGCAACCGCGCCCCCTTTGGAAACTCCGAGCGCTATTGCGAGCTCATCTGAAAGCTCGCGGGCGCTTTGAAACCGCTCCTCTGGCTTGCGTGATGAGCCCCGCCGCCACCATTCGTCGAAGGCTGCGGGAATGTCAGGCTTCGCGTGCGACGGCACCGGAAGGGGCTCGTACATGATCTTGGCCAAAACATCCCCCAAGCCTTCACTTTCAAAGGGGAGTTGCCCCGTGACGCACTGATAGGCAATTACGGCCAGGGACCAAAGATCAGAGCGATGATCGATGGCTTTTACTCCGCGCGCCTGTTCGGGGCTCATGTAAAACGGTGTGCCCAAGAGCGAGCCCGTTTTCGTGCCAGCGTCTGCCATGACCATACCGGAACTCTTGGCGATGCCAAAATCCAACACCTTGGCGATTTCTTCATCTCCATCCGGTACGAGGAAGATGTTCTCAGGCTTCAGATCTCGATGCACGATGCCGGCAGCGTGGGCCTTCGTAAGCGCCTTACTCACCTGCGCGATAATCCTGCACGTTTGCTCTGCATCGAGCACCCACGCGCTATCCAACCGTGCCGCGAGGTCCTCTCCCTCCAGGTACTCCATGGCGATGTAAGGATGTTCTTCCCAAACGCCATAATCTAAGATCTGCACAACATTCGGGCTCTTCAATTGCGCGGCCGACTTAGCCTCGCGCTCGAACCGCCCCCGGAGCTCAGCGCTATCGCGCCCCTGTTGGTCGATGAATTTGATGGCGCACAAGATGTCTAAGCCTGTGTGGCGAGCGAGCCAAACTGAGCCCATACCTCCGCGGCCAAGCTCACGCTCGAGGCGAAATCTGTCGGCCACAAAAAGGCCCTCGCGGAGTTCCAAACTCATTCCATCACCCTACCCAAACGGCACGGCGCTGCTTCACAAAACGGGGCCAAGCAAATTCGGCCAACGCACCAAACTGTACCGGTAGCCGCCACGGCTGTCGAGGCACACGAGGTGCCACAGTGGACTACCTGAGCATTCATAGGCTGGCGTCATAGAAGTGTCCCAACGTTGCTGCACAGGTGTCTATGTGACGTTGTTTGGCGGAGGACGTGCCACCTCCCGCGGATTTTCTGGTACTGGGCCGGGCCAATGCGTCCTTCCTCTTCAGCTTGGCGAATGTGGCCTGTTTGGTGTGTCTTTCCATCGTATCTACTGGTAGTCGCGTGCCACTCGACTGACGCCTCTTCACCGGCGAATACCGCGGCCGAGGACGCAGGTGTTGCGGCCGCCGCGCAGGTTGCCGCGACTCCGGTCCCTTCCGTGACGCCCAGCACTACATTAGCGCCCGCCGCGAAAACAGGGCGCATTGCCAGAAGCGCTAACAAGGACACCCTTTCACTCGCGAATGCCTACAAGGCCACGCGCGTGCTCCACTTTGGCGACTCGATGGTGCCACTGGTTGCCAATTACCTGCGGCCGGCTATGCACGGAACCTACGAACAAATCAGCATTGCATCCGCAACTACGCGGAGTTGGGCAGAAGATGTGCGCTTGACCGAAGCTCTTCGCACCACGGCGCCGGATTTAGTGCTGATCTCCCTGGGCTCCAACGAGATTTTTGTAAAAGAGGACCTGGCTCTTCACTTGGCCGCCGCCAAGAAGATCGTTGAGAAGCTCGAAGGCCGCACGTGCCTTTGGATCGGGCCCCCGGCTTGGGCCAAAGGCAGCGGCTTCGTGGAAGGGTTGGCGGAGGCTGTAGCACCTTGTGGCTTCTTTCACTCTGAGAAGCTCAAGCTTGCGCGCCAGGGGGACGGCCGGCATCCAACTTTCGGGGCGAGTTACACCTGGGCCAATCTGGTTTGGAAGGAGCTCGGGGGTAACGCTCCGCTGCCGTAACGTTAGCGAGCAGAGAGCTCGAGTCGAAGTTCCGGCGCAGACATAACACTCCGATCACGAGGGGGGATAGCAGCGGTTTTTGGCGCGCTGGAGGTGTCAATCACAGCCAATTGGGGGGCCGGGCGCCGGATAGCCCCAATCCCCGGCGGACGTGGGCTATATGGAGCCCGCATGCCCCCCAATGACCTCAGAACCGAGCTTGATTTCCCGGATGGGCTCGAAGGCGTTCCTGAACTCGACCCAACTATCGCTGTGCTCGCAGCGGTGAAGACCCAAGACGTCAGCGACAGCGAATTCACAGAATCGGTGTCGGAGCTTGGGCGCCTCGCGCACACGTTGGGCCTGCGCGTAGCTGAGACCATCACGCAGAACCGCGAGGGCTTTCACCCTGGAACCTATATCGGTAGCGGAAAGCTAGCCGAGCTCAAACAAGCGGTTGAGGATCACCACGCAGGGCTTGTTCTTCTGGATCACGAGGTGTCTCCCTCTCAGGCTGATCACGTGGAAAAGGCCACGGGAGCTCGCGTGATGGATCGAACGGCCGTTATCTTGGAGATCTTTCACCGACACGCCCGATCGCGTGCGGCCAAAGCCCAGGTGGAAATTGTGCGGCTTGAATACATGGCGCCCCGCTTACGCGCCTTGAGCAAGGGCACTGATCGCGCACGGGGTGGAATAGGTGCCAAGGGTGCCGGCGAATCCGGCGTTGAGTTGGATCGGCGAAAGATCCGCGATCGCATTGCGGAGTTAACGCAGGAGTTGGCAGGGCTTGAGCAAGAACACCGTACGCAACGAGCTCGGCGCCAAGCAATGAATCGCGTGGCGCTGGTGGGCTACACGAATGCAGGAAAATCCACACTAATGCGCAGTCTCACGGGGAGCGAGGTCTATGTTGCGGACAAATTATTCGCGACCTTGGACACCACTGTTCGGGCGCTCCACCCAGAAACCAAGCCAAAAATCTTACTTTCGGACACTGTGGGGTTCATCAACCACTTGCCCCACGGTCTGGTTGCCTCCTTCAAGACCACGCTGGATGAAGCCACTGAGGCTTCGTTGTTGCTGCACGTGGTCGACGCTTCGGACCCTGGGTTTGCGCGGCAACTCGACGTTACGGTGGAAGTGCTTGCCGAAATTGGGGCGGGAGCGGTGCCGAAGATCTTGGTATTCAACAAGCTCGACAAAGTAGGCGCCGAAGAGGAGGAGGGTGTGCAGAGGAGACTGTTGGCGCAGTACCCCGAGGCCATCGTGATGTCGGCGCGTCGCCCTGAAGATGTGGCACGCCTGCGGCAAACCATCATCGATACTTTTGCGCGAAGCTTGGTGGAGGCCGAACTGCGTGTTCCTTACGATCAACAACAGCGGCGTGGAGATATCTACGAATCGTGCGTAGTGTTGGAAGAACGCTATGAAGAGGATGCCGTGGTATTTCGCGTGAAGGGCGAACCCGGTGAATTGGCTCGCCTCGGTTGGAAAGCGCCAGTTACCGACCCCACGGAAGAGCTCGAAGGCTCTGGATCAGAAACTCACTGAATAGGGTGACCCGCGCTGGACGGTGTCGCGCCGCCGGCAGCACAATAAACAAGGATCCCCCTTCTGCCCTATACTCGGGAAGAACTCGCACTAACTGCTGCTCGCCTAGTTGTTTGTCCGTGAGCCTTATAGTTGGCAAGAGGCCGATGCCCATGCCCCGCTCCACGGCTTGACTCACAAACAGCATCTCATCGACATTGAGTGGCCCCTTCACGGACACCACCTCTTCGCCCCTCGGCCCTGTGAGGTGCCAATTGGCGGCGCCCCCCTGAGCGCGAAACAAAATACAGCAGTGCCGCTTGAGCTCTTCCATGGTGCGGGGTGTGCCCCGCCGCTCCAGATAGGCCCCCGAAGCAAAGAGCCCAAACTCTGTGGAACCCACCTTCGTTGCAATCAGCGACGAATCACTCAGGCGTGCCGCTGCCCTGACCGCGAGATCGAAGCCTTCGGCGACAAGATCTACCCGCCGAGCCGTTAGAGAGAGATCGATGTGAATGCGCGGGTACTTTGCTGTAAAGGTAGCAATGGTATCGGCAAGCATGAGAGCCCCAATATCAAACGGTGCCGTCATGCGTACGGTGCCCCGTGGTTCCTTCCCCAGTTTTGAAACAGCAAGGGTGGCCTCATCGAGCTCCGCGAGTATCCGCCGCGTTTGCTCAAAGTATTCACGCCCCGCTTCGGTGAGGTTGAGCTTACGTGTGGTGCGTTGAAGCAATTGAACTCCTAGCGACGCTTCGAGGCTCGCCACCGTGCGGCTCACGGAGGACTTCGGCAACCCGAGCTCAGCGCCGGCTTTGGTGAAACTGCCGGCTTCAACAACCCGAGCGAAAATAGCGACGTGATTCAGGTCCATTGTTGTTCTAATAGCAACAATGTGTTGCTGTGGCCACGTCTAGTTACCAGAAGGACAACAATTAAACTGTACGACGTCGCAACAAGAAAGGACGACGTATCAAGATGACCACAAAAGCACTCACCGCCGCACGTTTGGCCCTTGGCTTTGCCTTCTTCGTTTTTGGGCTCAATGGCTTCTTACACTTCCTGCCGCAGCCCCCTATGAGCGGGGCCGCTGGCGAATTTCTGGGAGCGCTCGGCGCCACCGGATACATGTTCCCCTTCATCAAAGGCACCGAAGTTGTCGTGGGGCTCCTCCTGTTGTCAGGGCGCTATGTTCCGTTGGCGCTGACGCTACTGGCCCCCGTAACGCTCAACATCGTAGCATTCCATGCGTTCCTCGCGCCCGCTGGGCTGGCTGTGCCCCTTTTGCTATTGGCGCTTCACCTGTACCTCGCATACAGCTTCCGCGCTGCATACGCCCCTATGCTGGCTGCGATAGCTACACCCACGGTTGCGCCGCAGACGCCAGCGTTCAAGGCGAAAGCTCAAGTTTAAGGTGCCGCCATTCGCATTACGCCTGCACCAATTTGTGCCGGGCTACACTACCCACAATGCTCTTGCCGCCGACGGTAACATACAGTTGACCGTCGGTGTGCACGAGCTCCCATCTAACATTGCGATCGGTAACGGCATCGAGCTCGTCCAAGAATGTAGGTTCAAGAGCGTAAATCTCGATCTCTTGGGCCCGGTGAATGTCGCGTTCAGTCGCGGTTTTCTGAAGGAGCATAGGATCATGCTGGGTAAACACCACCAAGCGCGGGGAAGCCTTGCTTGCCTTGTGTAAACGCTCCGCTGAGGGTGTTCCGATTTCTATCCACGTGCGCAAATTGCCCTGAAGGTCGTGGATGCTAAGCGGTGGGTCATCCGTATTGGAGAGCCCTCCCTTGGAGAACGCGATGCCCTCCTCGTACGCGAGGCAATAGGCCAACGTTCTCGTCAGAAGGTAGCGCATGCTTTCAGACGGATGGCGCGCCACACGAAGATCGAGCGACTCGTATACACCGCGGTCGACATCCGAGAGGTCGACTTGGATGTGGTACATCGTTGCGGTAAGCGCCATGGTGATGCACGCTACGCGAAATCGTCACCGAGGAGAACAACGTGCAGTACCGACCGCTTGGAAGAACAGGCTTCAACGTGTCCACCGTAAGCTTTGGCGCCTGGGCTATTGGGGGCTCTTGGGGCAGCACCAACGACGCCGAATCCCTGCTGGCGCTCCACCGCGCTCTCGATCTTGGTGTGAATTTCATTGATACCGCCGATGTTTACGGTGATGGGCATAGCGAGAAGCTGATCGCTGAAGTTAGAAATCAACGAAAAGATCCATTTGTTGTTGCCACCAAAGTTGGCCGCCGCTCATCTCCTCACACGGCGGACAGCTACAATCGAACCAACCTTACGGCTTACGTGGAGCGTAGCCTCAAGAATCTGCGCACCGAGGCGCTCGATCTTGTGCAACTGCACTGCCCCCCCACTGACGTCTATTATCGCCCGGAAGTCTTCGGAGTGATGGATGATTTAGAGCGTGCGGGTAAGATTCGGCACTACGGCGTGAGCGTGGAAAAGGTGGAAGAAGGCCTGGTGGCGCTCGAATACCCCAACCTGAAAAGCGTGCAGATCGTGTACAATCTCTTTCGTCAACGTCCTTCTGAGCTGTTCTTTCGACAGGCCGAAGCAAAGAGGATAGGCATTTTAGCGAGGTTGCCGTTATCTTCGGGCATGCTCACCGGCAAGCTCAAGCCTGATACTCGCTTTGCTGCTGACGACCATCGCGCCTTTAATCGCAATGGGGAAGCCTTCGATCGCGGGGAAACCTTCTCCGGTTTTGACTACGATCTTGGCCTCAAAGCGGTTGAAAGTTTGAAGCCACTTGTGCCGGCAGGGTTCACCTTGGCTCAGTTGGCCTCGCGCTGGGCTCTGATGGATCCGGCGGTGAGTTGCATTATTCCAGGCACCCGCACGGTGGGCCAAGCGGACGCCAATTGCAGTGCTTCCGATCTGCCTCCGCTCGCTCCCGAACTTATGGAGCGGCTCCGCGCCGTTTATGAGGAACAAGTTAAGCCTCACGTGCATCTCCGTTGGTGACGCGGGTGGTCGTCGCTCGGTGAATGCTGGAAACGCGCACCGAACCACACGTCGAATGAGACCACTTCGGCGTTTAAATCCCAGCCTCCATGGGTAGATTTAGCTGTGCAAAGAGCAGTTTGAGATCTTCGGGTAAGGGCGCCCTCAGCACCAGAGCCTCTTGGGTGCGAGGGTGTTCCAGCTCAAGAAGTGCTGCGTGGAGTGCGAGCCGGTGAAATCCAAACCGTTCGCGAAAGATGCGGTTGTGCTCCCCTTTGCCGTAGCGCACGTCCCCGATAATCGGGTGGCTTTTGTGCTTTAGGTGCCGCCGGATCTGGTGCAACCGCCCTGTATGCGGCTGAGCTGCATACAGGCCATAACGTTCGAACTGCCCAAGTAGCCTGAAATCTGTGACGGCGGGGCGAGCGGTGCCGCCTTTGACCTTCGCAAGTGGATGGTCCACGTGCGTGAGCGATGCAGAATGGCCACGGCAGAGCGCTAGGTACGTCTTTTTTGCCCTGCGTTCGTCAAAAATTCGCTGAATATCCCGCGCCGCTTCGCTACTCAAGGCAAACAACAGCACTCCGCTGGTTGCGCGGTCTAAGCGGTGCACGGGGTAAACGTGGCGGCCGATCTGGTTTCTTAAGGCTTGAAGTGCGGGCAGGCCGTCTTTGGCCCAGCCTCGGTGCACGGGCATCCCGGAAGGCTTGTTGATGGCAATCAGATCATCGTCTTGATACAAGATCTCAAGTGAAACCTGAGGCGGCGCCGTAACGTCTGCTGCGATCGTGGAGGCGTTGTTTTTTGCGAGGGGAGCCACAACCCCGCGTGATGCGAGCGTTGCGTGGACTAAGCGCGCAAACGCAGCTTCAAGCGCCACTTGCACTCCTCGGCCCTCGATGATACCCATGGCGCGCGCAATCGCTTCGAAGGTCGCGAGGCCTTCAACCTGTGGTTCGCGCCGGAGCTTATATTCGCTCGCTGGGCCCCCGCTAAGGCATACGGGCTCAGCCTGGATCAGGTTTCGGATGCGCTTTGCAGCTCGCTTGGCCTGACGCCAGGTGCCATCAGGCACTATTAGTGTGACCGGTCGCGCATCCTCCGAAAGCACTTGTGGTGTGAGCGGGCGGGCCTGTTCGGAGGGGAAAAGCAGTAGGATCCGGCGTTCCGGGGTCTGTAAGGAACTGAGGTTGAGCGTGCTTTCGCGTTCCCCGTGCACGTGCAGTTCGCTCTGCTTGAGCGCCAGCAGTGCCCAGGGTGCCGTAGCGGTCGTCTTGTGCACTTCGCGTTGGTGCATCACGAGCACCAGCTTGGTGTTTAGATCGAAGTTAGGTATTTCAGCGCACAGACACGCCGAAAGATGGAGCCGGCACTTTTCGCAGCGCCGCGCACGTTTGGCTCGGTTGCCCATGGATCTTAGCGCTCGGGGCAGGCCGAAACAGCCCGCCCACGCGACCTCACAATCAGGCTAGCAACCGAACCAGTGGCTGATCGCCGTTTACGCCGAACTTAGTGACATTCATGCCAAGCATCTGCAGAATGCTCACGAAGACGCGGCTGTACGGTGTCGCGTTTTCGTAAATGATGTGAGAGCCAGTCTTGAGCTGCCCGCCAGCGCGGCCTGCCAAAATGGTAGGCGTGCTGCTGTAATCGTGAGCCGCCCCTTCGTTGCATTCGTTGGCGAAGAACACGATCGAGTTGTAAAGCAGCGAGCGATCCCCCTGCTGGATGCCCTGCATGAGATCCAGCATGTAGGCAAACTGCTTCATTTCGTCGACCACAATGCGGGTTTGATATTCGAGCCCTTCTGGAGAGGTATCGTGAGAAATGCCGTGGTGGCCGTCGTCCGCGTTGGGGATGCCCAACCAATTGAATTGGCGCTTGCTGCCTCTTCCTGCGAGCATGAAGCTACCAAAGCGCGTAAGGCCACAAGCTACCGCGGTTACCTGGAGCCAAATGAGCAGCTGTGCACGCTCGTTGGAATAGCCTCCTTTCCCGTTGTCGAAAGAGGGGGTGGGGCCACCAAGCTGAGGATTGATTCCCTCTGGTGCCATGCAGTTAACAGCTAGACGCGTTGGCTCCAGCTGTTGTTCCACCCCTCGCACCGCCGTCATGTATTGATCCAGCTTGGCTTGGTCGTAGGCACCTACTCGGTTGCGAAGATCCTGCACATCCGACGCCACGTAGTCGAAGATACTCTTCTTGTATTTGGCGAGCGGACGGCTCGTATCGGCTGCGCCGCTGGCGCCGAATACGCGGTTAAAGAGCACCAATGGGTCATTGTCCGCAGGTACGAAGGTTTTACCGTCGCTCCACGAAATATGATCTGCTTGGTTCGCGGGTGAACGCACACCCGTGAGCGCCACAGGGAGTGAACGAAACTTCGTGTCCCCACCCAGCGCTTGGGCCGCCACTTGATCTGCCGAAGCAAATTCTACAGTGGATGCACCGGCGAGCCCGCCCCCGGTTGCGAACGATGCGTGCCCACGCTGGTGAGCGTCGTTGTCGATCTGCTCGTTACGAAACGCTTCGGCCTTGTTCAGATGTTGGAGCAACAGAAATTCACTCTTCAAGTGAGCTAAGGGCTCCAGAGACCTGCTCATGGCGTACCCATCACCCTCGCTGGCTGGCCAGAAATCGGGAGCGTGGACGCCATTCGGAATGAAGAAGGTGAGGAAGTTGAGCGGCTGAGGGGTGGCCGCTCGCGCCTTTCCAATCAAGTTCCCGTTGTCATCCAGCATGGCATCCAGAATAGGAAGCCCAATGCAGATGCCGGAAAGGCCCATGCCTCGAAGGAGCGTTCGCCTGGGAAGGTGTTTCATAAGGTGCTCGTGCCTCGCGAAGCATAGCGCATCTGGCGCTTTAGCCCGACCCATTTGCTCCAAACTTTTCGCACCCAGCCTGGTTTTTTGCCCCAACAGTGGATTCTTGCAATGTACTGGGGGCATGCGGGAAACGCTCGAAGCTTGGGGTTTGAGCGGATTGATTGGGACCTAGCCACGAGGCCCCGAGCTTAGCCTCCGCCTCCCGAATAGCGCCGCCGGTAGCTGGTTGGATTTTGGCCCGTGAAGTTCCGAAACTTGCGGGAGAAATACAACGCATCCGGAAAGCGCATCTCTCTGGCGATCTTGGCGACGGGGGCCGTCGATTCCACAAGCATCCGGCATGCCTGCTTCAGACGAAGCTCGCTCACGTAGCGGGCGGGAGGCACTCCAACCAGGTGGTTCCAAAGGCGACGAAAATGCGTTGGTGAGAGCTGGTGACTGCGTGCCAGCTCCAGAAAATCGTGATCTTCCAGGTAGCGCTGTTCGATCAGCTGGAGGACCTCCCGCACGCGCGCAGCGGGCGCGGACGATTCGGCGTGGCCCTCAGCAAGGTGAGCCTCCACTAAGAGTGCTTCGGCCACGCGATCGATTCGATCCATATTGTGGGTGAGGCTTGCGGTGCAAAGTGTGCGCAATTCGAGCGAAAGCGCCGCGAGCCGACGCGTCTCCCCCAAGCTCCAGATGGGCTCGCTTGCGTCGAAGAGGCCCGCTTGTTCGAGGACCGGCTGCTGCGCACCGTCGTACATCAGGTACAACTCTTCCCAAGATGTATTGGCGAGTGGGCCATAGTTGAACTCCAGGCCAGGGAATTCGATGAACACACAGGGTGCCTGCACTAGGTGGCGCACGCCGTACAACTCATAGTGCCCCGTGCCACGCAGTATGAACGAGTAATTAACAGTATCAAAGCCGCGGTTAACCTGGTCGAACTTTTTCGGCAGGTAGCCTAGCTGGGCGAGGGGCAAACGCGCTGGCAGGCGGCGTGGGTGGTGCCGGAAGGGGATGGTAAAAAGATCCATGTGTGGGAAATATATCCTCTAGATTGGCGATAATGCAGCATATATGGTGGTCAAAACGCGCAAGGCGGAGCAATTATGAAAAAAGCACTGTTCGTGTACGGCGGATGGAATGGGCATGAGCCGGAGATTTGCGCTCGCTTGTTTGGGGAGATTTTGGGCAACTCAGGGTTTGAGGTGCGTATCGAGAGCAACCTTGAGGTGTTCCAGGACGAAGCTCTGATGAAAAGCTTGAGCTTAGTTGTCCCGGTTTGGACCATGGGAACTCTTCCGGGGGAGAGCGAACGCGGCCTCTTAAACGCCGTGCGCGGTGGAGTGGGGATTGCGGGCTGGCACGGGGGCATGTGCGATGCGTTCCGCAACAACGTGGACTACCAGTTCATGACGGGGGGGCAGTGGGTCGCGCATCCTGGCAACATCGTTGATTATAGCGTGCAAATCATCGGTGAGGATGACCCAATTACCCGCGGCATCTCTGATTTTCAGATGCACAGCGAGCAATATTATATGCACGTTGACCCAGCCAACGAAGTGCTCGCTACCACCGTTTTTAGTGGTGAGCATGGCGATGCGGATTGGATCAAGAATGTAACGATGCCAGTGGTGTGGAAGAAGCGCTTCGGCAAAGGTCGGGTTTTCTACTCCGCTTTGGGCCATGTGCGTGCGGACTTTGATGTGCCTGAGGCACTCGAGCTCACGCGTCGCGGGCTGCTATGGGCGGCAGGAGCACTTGCTTGAGCTCTCCTCAGAGCTGGTGCGTTGAAGGAAAAGCTATGACAAACACGAAAATGGCCGTAGGCGTGATCGGTTGCGGCAACATCTCGAACGCGTACTTCAAGGGCGGAAAGCACTACAGCGCTCTTTCTATCGTTGCCTGTGCGGATCTTGACGAAGAGCGGGCCAAGCAGAAGGCCCAAGAACATGGCATCCGCGCCGTCAGCATCGCGGACTTGCTGAAGGATCCTGAGATTGGATTGATCATCAACCTGACGATTCCCGCGGCCCATGCCCCGGTGGATATGGCTATTCTGGAGGCGAACAAGCACGTGTACAGCGAAAAGCCACTAGCCTTGAGGTTGAGCGAGGCTGCCCCGGTGCTGGAGTTGGCGCGCGCTAAGAAGTTACGCGTGGCTTGCGCCGCGGACACATTCTTGGGCGGGGGCATCCAGACTTGCCGCAAGCTGATCGACGACGGCGCCATCGGCCAGCCAACTTCGGCAGTGGCTTTTTTTGGCTGCGCTGGCCATGAATCCTGGCACCCAAGCCCGGCGTTCTACTACCAGGCGGGCGGTGGCCCCCTCTTAGATATGGGCCCGTATTATCTGGGAGCTCTCGTGAACCTCCTGGGCCCCGTTAGGCGCGTGAGTGCCGTTACGAACCAAGCGTTCGCGGAGCGCACCATCACGAGCAAGCCACTTTATGGCACTCGTGTGAAGGTAGAAGTTCCAACCCACGTAGCTGCCAACCTTGAGTTCGAAAACGGCGCTGCGGCGAGCATGATGATGAGCTTCGATGTGGTGCGACATTCGCTGCCTCGCATCGAGATCTACGGCACGGAGGGTGCGCTATCTGTACCAGACCCCAACACCTTTGGTGGCCCAGTTCGGATCGCCAAGCGGGGTTCTTCCGACTGGGAGGAAGTACCGTTGACACACGCGGAAGGAATGCGTGGAGCAGGCGCCGCGGATCTAGTGCAGGCTTTAAAATCCGGCCGCGCGCACCGTGCGAGTGGGGAGCTTGCTTACCACCTATTGGACATCATGGAGAGCGCGCACGTCTCTGGAGCTGAGAAGCGCGTGGTTGAGCTCAAAACACGTGTGGAAAGGCCGAGTGCCGTTCCAACTGGGCTACCGCCTGGTGAGCTGGATTGAACAAGCATTGCTGTTCGAGCACTCACGGGTCGCAGCGGCCTTCTCGTGGCCCCAAACGCCACCTGAACAAAAACGCATCCATCTGAGCCTGCTAGTGCCCGCTCAGTACTCGTGTACCAAACGCTGCCGCGCCCGGCGAAGAGCCCTGGAACAGATAACTCGCAATCCCGGTTTGCTCTTGATAAGCCTCTAAGATGCGCTGAATGGCTGCATCACTGCCACGGCGCCCGAGCACAGCCACCGTGCCGCCGCTGCCACCGCCTGTGATCTTTCCACCCAACAAACCCGCATCTATTCCTTCGCGCCGTACCAGCTCCACCAATAAATCTGTCGGCTGGCAACCTAGGCCACAAGCACCGTAGCTGGCGTGTGACTGGTACATGAGTTCGCCGAGCGTAGCTGCCCCATTCGCGTCCAAAGTGCCCGTCTTGAGCAATGAGCGGAAGCACCGAACGCGGAAGTGTTCGAAAATGGGATGAGCCGTGGCTGCAGCTACCGGATATGACACCTCGGGATCCACACGCGTCACGGTGTCGTTCGTGTGGCCAAATTCACGCAGGAAGTCAGCACCGCGAAGGGTGGTGGGCAAATGCCGCGTGTGAGTGGCTACCAGCTCGCTGGGCGTTAGGTTCGCCAGGTAGGGGTGCCCCGTAAACTGCCGAGCCCCCGCAGCTTCAGAAGCGCGTTGTGCGTGCACCGAAAGGATCCGTTGGCCCATAAAGGCGGCCACTCGCACGTCCGTGTAATCCGCCCCAGAAACGGCATGACGCACGCCGGAATCGATACCCCACACTTGCAGATCTTCGGGCAGCTTCACGCTTCCGAGCACTTCGGCGGGCTGGCAGAGCAGCTCCAACAATTGCCCCTCTTCACCCAACGCGGATGTCATCTGATCCATCACACCGCACGGTGCACCCACTACCAGGTTCTCTGCTTTTTGACAGAGCAGCGCAATGCGATCTTTGGGGAGCGTTTGCTGCAGAGCGCCTAGAACGGCATTGAGCGTGGCTACTTCCAGGGCGGCAGAGGAGCTCACGCCTTTGCCCTCCGGAACTTGGGAAAACACGAAGACTGAGAGGCCTTCGGGAACCTTAAGGCCTGTATCTTGAAAAAGCGCCACCAAAACCCCCACCACATAACCCGCCCATGAATGCGCTCGGTCTGCGGCAAAATATCCGTGGGCGCGCTCATAGCTGGAGAAGGCTCCACTCATGAGATCTTGGATAGGAAAATCGAAGTCCCGTCGCTCTCCCGTTGCTGCATCTTGAGTGGTGACTTTCACCGTGCCCGTGGCGTTAAGGCTCGCGGCGACAAACGCTGCCTCGCGAATGGGCATTTCCAATACCAAAGAGCCAGAATAATCTGCGATGCCACCCATAAGATCGAGGCGGCCAGGGGCTCGCGCAATCGTGATGGGGGACGCATCCAAAAATAGCGATCGGGTGCAGAGCTGCTCATGTTTGCGGAGCCCGTGTAGCGCGGCCAGAAACTCGCGGGCTCCAGGCCAGGCATCTACGTCAGGAAAACTGAGCACAGCTATTCACACTCCTATGAGTTGGCGCTCCCGCAAGATCTGCAGAAGAGCCGGTTCGACTTGAGCTTGGATAGTAGCGTTAGCATAGCCAGCCCACGCTACGGGAGTTGTCACATCTAAAGGCACATCCAGCTGTGAACCATCCGCCGCGCGCACCACAACGTCGCCTTCCTCCGCGATGAGCGAAGTGCAAATATCATACGGGTGGCAATACATAGCACTCGGCAGACCGCGGCTCGCCAGGACAGAATCCATAAGGGGCCGTAGATCAGCCAAAAAACGATCATGGCCAACCAAGAGCTCGTGTAACTGCCCTGCGGTGCTCGCATATTGATCTTCGAAGCACTGAGCTCGGCTAGCTTTCGCCGGGCCTAAGACGCGAGCCACCAAGTCCTCATCGATGGCGGCCAGAACATCGCGTGCACCCGGAAAAAGGCGCGTGAGCGCGCTGTAGCCCTGTTCGATCGTGTGCGCTTTGGAGGGACGCACAAAAAGCGGTACCGAAACACCCGTCAGTCGATTCAAGCGAGTGGCCGTAACACCTTGACCTCGGATGGCAGAAAAGACATCGCACAAGTGCTGCTTAACGAGCGGGATTTCTGTTTGCACCGCCAGCTCAATATCGAGCAGTGTGGTGGCCTTGCCGCGGTTGGGGGCGACGCCTGTAAGCACCCAAGCACTGCGCTTCTGATACATGAGCCCGCGGGTGCCATCGATCGGATCGACGATGACCCGCCACTTCAAGCTTTCTTCCGGTTGATCGTGTGGGAGCCGGAGGCCTGCCTCTGGCAACCCCTCAGCGATGAGCAGGATGCCTCCCAGCCGCTTCGCGTGCGGCTCCAACATGGCGTGAAGAAGCTCTTCGCTCACCTTATCGATGGCGAAGATCGTATCGGCGACGTCGGAATCATCCGCAATGGCCGAAACGGCTTCGATGCTTTGGGATTCGCACGCCTTCACGACGGCAGAGCGGATCGCCGCGTGTAATTCGCTAAGTACTGGTAGAAATTCAGAAATGTGCACTATTTTAGTCCGCCGGCTTGAAGCTTGTAGTGTTGCGTGGGGAGGCTTCGTAACTCCTCCGCTTTTTGCTCCGGCGAAGTATCACTCACAAAATTGCCGGCGCCAATCTCCGGCCCCGCGAGGTATTTGAGCAAGTTGGGCTTCCGCAACGGTGGGTGAAATTCAATGTGAAAGTGATAGCCCGGGTAGCTCTGCCCGTCTGTCGGTGCTTGGTGAAGCACCATGACGTAGGGGAGAGGCATACGCCATAGGTTATCGAGGCGCACCAAGGCGAGCTTCAGAATTTTCGCGAAATCTTCCAGCTCCGCCGCCGAAAGCTCCGCAATGCTTGGGTGCGTGGCCTTAGGCGCTACGTACACTTCGTACGCGTAGCGGGCAAAATAGGGCACAAAGCTGATGGCGCTCTCGTTCTCATCGAGCACACGCCGGCCGTCTTCCTTTTCGGCACGAATGATATCTGAGAATAACGAACGGCCCGTTGATTTGAGATGTTCGGCGCTCGCTTCACACTCGATCTCAGTTGTCTTAAAGATGAAGTTAGTTGCGTAGATCTGCCCGTGGGGGTGCGGATTGGAGACGCCCACCACATCTCCCTTGTTCTCAAAGCACAATACGTGCTTTATCTCGGGGAGCGCTCCGAGAGCTCGATATTCGGTTTGCCAGGTCTTCAGAAGCGCCAAGATTTGCGGCTGTTCAAGCTCTGCGAGCGTTAAGTCGTGGCGCGGTGTGTAACACACCACGCGCGCTTGACCTTGCGCCGAACGCGCCTGGAACACGCCGCCGCCTGGTGCAACACTTGGAGCTTTTGGCCCTACGCAGGGGTGATCATTATCAAAGACGAACACCCCCTCATACGGGAGGTTCTTGGCGCCGCTCACGCGAGTATTGCCCGGGCAGAGGTAACAGTCCGGGAGGTATTCAGGCACCTTCGCTTCTTTGCGCGCGACCTCTTCCCCAATCCAGGGTCGATCTTGGCGATGAGCCGCTACCACCACCCACTCTTTGCGCAACGGATGCCAACGTTCTTCCCAGGTCACGAGGCGAGCCTATCCGAAGCAAGCGGTTGAAAGCAGCGAACCTGCGACAGCGGTGAGCATTCCGGCGCCACGTGCAGGCTGTATACTGGTGAAAATCGCGCGTCCCGGGGAGAAAACGAAAGCCGCATCATCTGCCCCCAGGATGGCAAAGCGGCTGATTGCGTCCAGGGTAGGATCGTGCTTTCGGGTTCCAGATTGGGGCCATTCGAGAGTTTGTACGGAAGTGCGAGAATGGCTGCGAATTTGGACTTTCCCGGGTGCTTGGGGTGGCCGGGGGTGCGCTTGGGAGTTAGCGTCACACACTGAGTTGTGTAAGAATTCATACATGGCGACGAACCTTGCGATTGACGATGCCCTGCTCGAGGAGGCCCTCAGGATCGGCGGCCAGAAGACGAAACGCGCAACTGTTACCGAAGCACTGAATGAGTACATTCAGCGCCGCAAGCAGCAGCGCGTTGTGGAACTGTTCGGGAAGATCGACGTTGAGCCCAAGTATGACTACAAGGTCCAGCGGCAACGTCGATGAACGTCCTGGTAGACACCTGCGTGTGGTCGCAAGCGATACGTAGAAGGGGTGCACCTGATAGCGCAGCCGCTAAGGAGCTAGTCGAATTTGATACGTGAGGGGCGCGTGGCAATGATTGGCGCTATTCGACAAGAATTGCTGTCGGGAGTTCGAGTTGGTGAACAATATCGGAAGCTACGTGAACGCTTACGTGCATTCGAAGATATCCCGCTCGAAGCGGCTGACTACGAGGAAGCCGCAGCTTGCTTCAATCGGTGTCGGGCCAAGGGGGTTCAGGGGTCGAACACGGACTTTCTGATATGTGCCGTGAGCCTGCGGAGGAAGCTCGCAGTTTTTACTACGGATCAAGATTTTGAACGGTTTTCGCGTGTGCTGGGTCTGGAACTGCACGCGGCTCGCTGAGGTTTCGTTCAGTGGAACGATGGAACGGGCGGTCATTGGTTGTACCTCCTTCGCGATCATCACGAGGTCCTGAAGAGTCATCGATGCCAGCGGTCAAATTGCGTCACCAGCGCCGAGCAGTTCGCGTAGCTTGGCGACCGAGCGCACCAGCCCCTGATCCCGCAGAGTATCGAGCAATTCCCCCACTGAACGAGGCGGACTCTTGAGCGCGTTTGCCTGTCGGCTAACAACGGCCGTAGCGAGCCCGGGCGCGAGATCGATCGTGTCGAGCACAAAATCGTCCGGGTGTTTGGCTTCGATGTTGTACGATGCGAGCTTTTGCTCCGGAAAGTCCGCCAAATTAAAGGTCACGATGGCTTGTGCTCCTGCGCGGATAGCGGCTGCCAGAACGTGCCGATCGTTGGGGTCCGGTAGCTCGATACCCTCGATGAGGGCCTCGAATCCACAAACCATGCAGTCCGGCACCGCTTGGCGCATCAGTTCTCGTGTTCGATGGAGGGCCTCGGGACGAAGCTCGGGGCGATTGTTAAGGATATTGCGGAAACACTCATCGAGAATCGTCTCCGACCAACGTGCTCGAACGATCCCCGTGTTGGCCAGGCGAATGAGAAGATCGCGCAGTGGCGCCGGGTACAGCACGCAAGCGTCGTAGAGGACGACGAACGCCATGCGGGTTAGTACCCCAGACCGTGTTTCTCTGCCTCCGCCGTAAGCTCATCGAGGACGGACTGCCGGCGCGCATCCTCCTTTTGCTTGAATGCCAGCAGATCCGCGACGAGCACGCGGCGATGGGTCCCGACCAAGCGAAACGGGAACTTCTTTTCGTCGAGCAACCGAACCAGGAATGGCCGGGACACGTTGAGCAGATCTGCGGCTTGCTGGGTTGTTAGTTCCGCATGAACAGGCACGATTGTAACCGCGTTGCCGTTCGCCATCTGACCAAGGATCTCGAGGAACAGCTCGAATGCCTCACGTGGCACACTCACCGCCACTGGTTTTCCTTCCCCCTCTGGCCGAACCTCAACTGTCCGCGAGGCCTTCCGACGCGGCAGCGAAGAGAGTGCGCGAAGCGCCACCTTGGCTTCCTCTGACGCTTTGGAAGTAGGCAATTTCACGGGGGAAGTTTGCATGGCAAAGACCAGGCTAGCGCGAAACGAAACAAATGCAATAATCGAAACAAACGAAATGGAGGCAAGGCAAACTCGAGGCAGTTGGACCGGAGCTGGTGGAGATCATCGAGTCTTTCACTTGACCTCTGGGACAGGGCCCAAATAGGATCGGCTTCGCATAAGGTTCTCCCAGGATTTTTTCTGGTTGTGCCGGCCGGCGCGCGCTTGTTGCGACCAGGTTCAGTAGAAGAAGGACCAGGATGGAAGAGGTCGAAGAAAAGAGCCAGGTCACGACGCGAGGACCCGATTGGGCTCAGCTCCTCATTGCCGCCGCGGGGCAGCTGCCGCCGATTCTTGAAGCCGTCACGTTTCATTTTGGCCCGTGGGGCTCTGCTTCCGCGCCGGTTTGCCTCAAGTGTAGCGACGGTGTATTCCGGGTGCTTAAGGGTCAGCAGGCGGGTGGGAGGATGCTCTTCAACGATCAGGTGATCGCTCGTCTCGCGCAACGCATTGGTGCCCCAGTGCCTAAGCCTGCTCTGGTGTCGCTCCCAGACGTGCTCGTCAAAGCCGAAGCACGTCTCACCCACATGACGGCGGGCGTTTGCCACGGGCTAGAATTTCTCGATAGACACTCGGATCGTCTGGGCGTGGCCCACACCGATCTCACCGAGAATCGGTCGCGGTTCGCGAGCCTTGCCGTCCTCTACGGTTGGGCGCACGCCAGCGACCATCAGCAAATTTACCCGAATGAGCCACCGCCCTACGTTTGGTCGGTCGACCACGGTCACTTCGTTGGGCCGAGCGAACCGAATTGGACGATCGCGATCCTTGAAGCGCGAGGCCCCGCCCACGTCGATAGTGTTCTCGAGAGCGGCGCGGCGCTGACCAAACAGGAACTCACTCGAGCGGTTGCCCGGCTTGGGGATGTTAGCGCGGCGAATCTGGCGGAGGACATTGCCGCCGCGCCCGCCGTGTGGGGCGTTTCTGCGGAGGAAAAGATCGCTTTCGCCACCTATATGTGGCGTCGACGCGACGACCTCTTGCGTGCGTTCGCCTCCGGGGCTGAGAATGCGACCGCTGGAAGCGGCGAGGTAACTCCATGACATCGTACTACTCAGTGGTCCGCTTCGTTCCGAGCTCGCTTGCCGAGGAGTTCGTGAACGTCGGCGTGCTCACGTTTGGCGATGGGGCGGTCCGCGGCAGGTTTCTCGAAGATTGGAGTCGCGTCGAACTGTTCGCGCAGTCCGAACGCCTGGTCAGTGCGAGAGCGTTCCAGGAGTGGGTGCAGCAGTCGATGGTTCCCGAAGGGCCCAGCGACCGCCGCACGAAGCGCATCGATGAGGAGACAGTCAAACGGCTCGCCGTGGATTGGCAGGGCAGCATTCAGTTGACCGCGCCGCGTGCGTCGCTGCTTGAGCCGGACGCGTTGCTCGATGACGTCGCCCCGACATTCTTGGTCGAACCGGACGAACCGGAAAAGCCTGCGCGTAGCGCACCTCATGCGACTGACAAGCGAAGGCTGGTTGGGAGCTTGAAGGACGCTTTGAAGGGCGCCGTTGCAGAGAAAATCGACAAATCTCAGCACGTGATCGTTAGCACCCGTTCTCCGGTTTCCGCCGATATGCGCGCCAGGCTGTTTGATGTGGTGGTCTCGAACGGCGTCGCGCGTTGCGCGGCCCAGTGCTTCAACTTTGCTGTTTCGGACCCGTGGCGCGTTCTCGAACACGTGGACGCATCCGCTTTCGCAATGCAGGACGTTCGGAAGAAGCTGCCGAACTTGCTCCTCGCGATGGTGGTCTCGGCCGCGAGCAACAAGGATGATGCCCACGAGATTGCTCGGAAGGCCGCGAAGGAGGTCAACGCTGAGTTCATTCTTGACAGCGAAGTGGACGCTTGGGCCGATGTCGTGATCGGACAAGTCGCCAAAACGCTCAATCCTTGATGGGCGCGGCGGAGAAAGCCGACCGAGCCGCGGGTCGTCCGAGATCTGCGCCGACGACCGACGCAGGTGCTCCGCGTGACCTTCGGGGGAGGGTGATCATCGTGCTACGTGCGAATATGTATGCCAAAGAACGAGGATATTATCGGCATATTTGGCGCCAGCGTCGCTCACGATCGACGTCGGCGGCCACCTTGCTGCTGCTTTGGGCGGCATTCACCTGCGCCTTTTGGATTCGGCCAACGAGCGAAGAGTATTGACGACGCCTGGTGGGAGTGAACGCCAGGTGTTGGTACACAACGCTAGCTAGGCACAACTGCTGCGACCCTGTAATGTACGTGCGTGGTCTTCTGTCGACGCGGAGTGCACGGTGCTTAAAAGGATATGGCCTTTGGGGGGGGTGCTGGTGCTGGGTGCAGCGTGTGATTCCGTCCCCCCACATAATGTCGTTGCGAGCGGCGGGAGCGCGCCAACCATGGCCGGGGCCGCTTCCGCCGCGGGAGGAGCGGGCATGACGATTTCGGGTGGCGCCGCTGCTCTGGGCGGAAGCCTGTCGACGGCCGGGGGAAGCGGTGGCAGTCAAATTGGGACACTCGGGCAGCCTTGCGCGACCGGAGCGTACGCATGTGCGGGACACGCGCAGCGCCAGCAGATAGCTTGTGTCAACGGCGTGTGGGCACCCAATGGCACTTGTCCTGTCGGACAGTACTGTGACTCGCGGGCGGGAGCCGACGTGGGTGCATGCGCACCGATAGTTGCCGCGTGCGTTGATGCGGTGGGGAACACATTCTGCGATGCCTTGAGTCGGGTTGCTTGCGGGCCGGATTTGGTAAGCACTCACAAGTTGGAGGAGTGCGTGAGCCAAGCCTGCGTTGCAGGGGAGTGCACAGGCGTATGTACGCCTGGAGCCAAGAAGTGTTCCGGCAACGCGGCTCAAACGTGCGACGATAACGGCGCCTGGGCACCACCCATCGCGTGCGTGAATCAAGCGTGTACCGGAGACGGCCTCTGTTCAGGCGTTTGCACACCTGGAACCAAGAAGTGTTCAGATGGATCCTCGGCACAGACGTGTGACAGCACAGGAGCATCTTGGGGAACCGCCACAGCGTGCCCGGACAGCGCGCCCGCGTGTACGGGTGCGGGGGAATGCGGCTCACCTCCGAGTTGCTCAGGCCTAGCCGCAAGCTGCGGCGTTTCCGGAAGCGAGAACTGCTGCACGACGGTAACGATCCCGGGTGGCACATTCAATCGAAGCAACAACGCAGTCTACCCAGCCACGGTGAGCGATTTCCGACTAGATTACTACGAAGTAACGGTCGGAAGGTTCCGGAAGTTCTGGGTGGCGTCTGGCTTCAGCATGATCCCAACCGGAGCCGGCAAGAACGTGAATAACGCGTCCGACGCCGGGTGGGACAACGCGTGGAACGTGTACCTGCAAGGGAGCACATCGACGATGACGAGTGCACTAAAGTGCGACACCACGTTCCAGACATGGACCGACGCAGTCGGGGCTAACGAGGATCGACCCATGAACTGCGTCAATTGGTACGAAGCGCAGGCATTCTGCACGTGGGATGGGGGCAGGCTACCCACAGAGGCGGAGTGGAACTACGCAGCGGCGGGAGGGAACGAGCAGCGAGTCTACCCATGGGGAGCTACAGCGCCCGCGGCGGACGCGAGCCTCGCCGTGTATGGATGTTACTACAACGGCACTAATTCGTGCGAGGCGCTGGACATCGCTCCGGTAGGCTCCGTATTGGCCGGGAACGGGAAGTGGGGTCAGGCTGACCTGGCGGGGAACATCTGGGAGTGGACCCAGGACCAGTACAGCGAGCAGTATCAAGCTAACTGCAACAATTGCGCTAATCTTACGAGCGTCGGCAATCGCACCGTGCGGGGTGGAGCGTATGATTACGATGCCGCATTCCTCACATCGACTGAACGCATCGCCCTTAGCGGCTCGCCAGAGAGCCGCTTTAATAATATCGGGATGCGTTGCGCGCGAAATCGTTAAGCATGTCCGTGCGCGAAAACTCCGAGAGAGCAGCGCAATCCACCAAGTTCGCAGCTGAATGAAAGGTGCATGGGGCTGGTTTTTGCTCAGGGTCGAGCTAGATAGGCTGGATGCAGGCAAGGCCGCTGTTTTCCGTGTGAGTCGCCGCGAGCCGGCCACGGCGTCGCCATTGCCCACCTATTGCCCCGGCCTGCGTCCCAGAGCGTCCTGCTGCGTGGCGTTGCGTCCTTACCGCCGGGTGCCGTCGTCGTGCCGCAACTGCAACGGGCACGGCCGTATTTGGTTGTTTTACCGTCGTTGACGTTTAGCGCCTCCGGCAAGAATCGAACTTGCGACCTTGGCTTTAGGAAAGCCCTGCTCTATCCAACTGAGCTACGGAAGCGGGTGCTCTTCTGGCTCGTTTGGGTTCCGAGCCGTCAGTGCGCTGAGGGTTCTGCCACGGCCGCGTCCACGCGCGCAACCGTGACGTGAGGGGGCCTTTTTTGCGGTCTATTCCGCTGCTGCTGGCGAAAGGCCGTAGCTTTCGAGCAGGGCTTTGGGATCTGGGTCGCGGCCGCGGAAGAGCCTGAAGACGGCGCCGGGTTCTTTGCCGCCACCGAGGGCGAGGACGGTGTCGCGAAAGCGGGTGCCTACTTCGCTGAGCTTCTCGGGATTATCTAGGCCAGCTTCTGTGAAAGCTGTGAAGGCGTCGGCGGCGAGCACCTCGGCCCACTTGTAGCTGTAGTATCCCGCGGCGTAGCCACCCGCGAAAATGTGGCCGAAGGAGCAGAGGAAGCGATCTTCGGGCAAAGGCTTGAGGATCGTGTTCTCGCGCGCAACGCTTTGCACTAACGTTTGCAGGCTCTCGGTGTCATTGGGCTCGAAGCTTGAGTGGAGCGCGAGATCGAGGGAGCCGAGGTGCACTTGGCGCAGGAATTGGCTACCGGCGCGATAGTTGCGAGCTGAGAGCAATTTGTCGAACAAATCTTGCGGGAGCGGCTCTCCCGACTCGAAATGGCGGGCAAAAGTGAGGAGCGTGGGGCGGTGGTAGCACCAATTTTCCATGAATTGGCTCGGAAGCTCGACGGCGTCCCACTCGATGTTGTTGATGCCAGCGGCATCTACGTAATTGACGCGCGTGAGCATGTGTTGCAGGCCGTGCCCGAATTCGTGGAAGAGCGTTTCCACCTCACCGAAGGTCATGAGCGACGGCGTTTGCCCAACGGGTGGGCTTTGGTTGCAGATGAGGTAGGCAACCGGGAGGCGTACGGAGCCGTCTGCCAAAAGCTTTCGATCCAGGCACGTATTCATCCAGGCGCCGCCACGCTTTTCGGCGGGGCGGGTATAAGGATCGAGAAAGAAGCTTGCGACGGCTTGGCCTGTGGCATCCAGCACGCGGAAGAAGCGAACGCTTGCCTCCCAGATCGGCGCTTGGCCGTCGGCGGCGACAATCTTCACGCCAAAGAGCCGCTCGGCGACGCCAAATAGGCCCTCCAATACGCGGGGGAGGGGGAAGAAGGGACGCAGCTGTTCGTCAGTAAAATCCAGCAGCTTTTCGCGTTGGCGCTCGGCCCAGAACCCCACATCCCACAACTTCACATCCGGCTTGGCTTCTCCTGTTTGGGCTGCCACAAAAGCGATGAGCTGGGTGTATTCGGCTTCAGCTACTGGGCGCGAGGTTCGCCGCAAATCTGCCAACATCTTTTCGACGGCTGGGACTTGTTTGGCCATCTTTCGAGAAAGACTGAGGTCGGCGTAGGTAGCGTAGCCGAGCAGGCGCGCCTTTTCTTTTCTAAGCCGAAGAATATCTAAAATGATGGGCTGATTATCGAGCTCTCCGCTGGAGGCTTGCGTTACGTAAGCTCGGTATAGCTTCTCACGCAGATCGCGTGCGTAGGCATGTTTGAGAAATGGCCCCAAGATCGGTGCGTCTAGTGTGAGGCGCCATGGGCCGGAGCTGGCGGTGGCATTTTCGAGGGTGGCATCGCCTTCGGCGTGGGCTCGCGCCGACTGGGCCATCATGCCGAGAACGGTTTCAGGCAGGCCGCGCACCTCTTCGGGTGTGCGCAAAATCAGCGAAAAAGCCTTGGTGGCGTCCAAAACATGATTGCTAAAGTGCGTTCCCAAGCGTGCCAGCTCAGCTTCGATTTCATTGAAGCGCGCGCGTTCGGCACCAGCGAGCGCAATACCGCTATGCTCTGCGCCCAAGATGGCCGCTTCTACGACGCGGCGTTGGGCCTCATCGAGCTTGGCCCATTCGGCGCCATTTTGGATTTCTCGGTGCGCTCGATACAGAGCTTCGCTCTGAGCCAAGCGCAGGCTTGCTGCGACGACCAACGGTTGCAGCTTTTGCACCACATCACGCAACGGCTCGCTATCTTTGACGCTGAGAAGGTGGTGCACCACTCCCCAGGCGTAAGATAAAGGCTCGGCCAGATCGGTGAGAGGCTGGACAACCCCGGCCCAGGTTGGAGTGCATGAGCTCTCAAGCTCCTGGAGTGCCTGATCTTGCTTCGCAATCAAGCGAGTGAGCAGCGGTTCGACCCGGGAGGGATCGAACGCGCTAAAGTCCGGAATGGTGTTGTAGTGTTCCAGGGCTGGGTCTTTTATGGGTTGTGGGCTCACGCGGGGATCCTTGGGCAAACCTCAAACCTAGTGCCCCCCCGTTTTTGGCGCAATTGGCGCGGCCTAACTTGGCCCAACACCCGGCGCTTCATGCCCTGATTGCTCGACGTATTCGGTGTAGCCGCCCGGATAAACATGGACATTGCCCGGCGTGAGCTCCAAGACGCGATTGGAGAGCGCCGACAAGAACTTTCGATCGTGGGACACGAACAGGAGTGTGCCTTCAAAATTCATTAAGGCCTTCACCAGCATCTCTTTGGTGTCCATGTCCAGGTGGTTGGTGGGCTCGTCCAACACCAAAAGGTTCGGTGGATCGAACAACATCTTGGCCAACACCAAGCGCGCCTTCTCTCCGCCTGAGAGCACCTGACAGGATTTTTCGACTTCATCGCCCGAAAAGCCAAATGCCCCGGCAAGTGTGCGCAAGGTGCCAAGACCCGCCATAGGGAAGGACCACTGCAATGATTCGATGACAGTCTGCGATGGGTCCAGAACTTCCATCGAATGTTGAGCGAAGTAGCCGAGCTTCACGCTTGCCCCCACAGCCACCCGCCCAGAATCTGGCTGCGCTTCACCAGCCACTAGCTTTAACAGTGTTGATTTGCCGGCGCCGTTAACCCCCATCACACACCAACGCTCTCGCCGCCGGATCAGGAGATCAAAGTTGTCGTATATTTTGAGGCTACCGTACGCCTTATTGAGCTTTTCAATCTTGACTACGTCGTCCCCCGACCGCTGCGGCGGGCGGAACTCAAAATCGATGATTTGTCGGCGTTTTGGTGGCTCGAAGCGCTCGATCTTATCGAGCTTCTTGACGCGTGATTGCACCTGGGCGGCGTGGCTAGCCCGGGCCTTAAAACGAGCGATGAAGGCCTCTTCTTTGGCCAGCATGGCCTGCTGCCGATCGTACTGCGCTTGCGCTTGCTTGGCGTTGATGGCGCGCTGCTGCTCGAAAAAATCGAAGTTGCCAGTATATGTGGTTAACTCTCCACCGTCTATCTCTACAATTTTCGTAACCAGGCGATTCAGAAACTCCCGATCATGCGAGGTGACGATGATGGCGCCTTCGAAGCCCTTCAGAAATCGTTCCAGCCAAATGATCGATTCGATGTCCAAATGGTTGGTTGGCTCGTCCAGCAAGAGCACATCGGGGCGCATGAGCAGAATGCGCGCGAGAGCCACGCGCATTTTCCAACCACCTGAAAGCTTGCCCACGTCGTCGTCGATGGTTTCCGGGCGAAAGCTCAAGCCTGCTAGGATTTCGCGAGCCCGTGCTTCCAGCGCGTAACCTCCGAGTTCGTCGAAACGGGCTTGCACCGTTCCGAAACGTTCAATCAAGGCATCGAGCTCATCCATGCGCTCTGGGTCCGCCATGGCGAGCTCAAGCTCGGCGAGCTCAGCGCCCACCTCAGCCACGGCGCCGGCGCCGGCCATTGTTTCCTGAATGACACTTCGCCCCGCCATCTCCCCAACGCTCTGGCTGAAGTAGCCAATCGTTACGCCCTTATCGACAACAACCTGCCCACCATCCGCCTGCTCTTCGCGCATGATCAAGCGGAAAATGGTGGATTTGCCCGCTCCGTTGGGACCCACGAGCCCCACACGCTCGCCCTTGAAGGCGCCCATGGAAGCGTCGAGAAAAAGGATCTGTTTCCCGTGCTGTTTTGAGACGGAGTCGAGTCGCAGCATGTGCGCGGAACCTCGCAGTTCTTGAGGCCCGAGGCAAGCACCAGCAAGCGGCGCTGCATGGCACCTGCAACACCGCGGTATCAGCCTCGTGCGGACCTCCGCGGCAATTGTAAGAGCGAGCGTGCGAAGGGAGAGAACAATGCGTCTTCCGTGCCTTGACGATCGATGGGGTGGAAGCCACCATGGCCCAGCTTTGCCCGTTCCCGAGCCTGTGCCGACCCAGAGCCCCACGGTGATCGACGTGTGCCCAGAGCATTGCGCCGCCACTATGGGCGGGCTTCTCATCTTGATTATTAAGGAGGATCCTCGTCCGAGCATTTTTGAGCAGCAACGGCGCTGGATCCGTAAGCTCAAGGAGGTAAGCCCCGATGGAAGCGCATTTCTTGCAGTGCTTCAGTCGGACACTCCGCCTCCTACCGAAGAAGCTCGCCTGATCATCAAGCGCGTGTTTCGTGAGTTTGGCCAGGTCATGAAGGCGGGAGCCATGGTGATTGAGGGGGATGGTTTTGTGGCCGCAACATTCCGCAGCGTGCTCTCCATGCTGGTGCTCGCGCTTCGGCCCGCTTACCCCCTCAAGGTGTATCGCTCCGTCGCCGAGGCCAGCGTTTGGGTGTTGCCTCACATTGGCAAGTCTGGTCGAGTTTCCGGGCTGGATGTGGTCGCTGCTGTGGAGCAACTGAAGGCGGGCTATCGCGAGGGGACGCTTCGGGTAGATCCGGCGAGCGTCTCGAAGCCACCGCCAGCCTAGCTGGAGCTAGGCTACGCCACATCGCCTCCTACATCCGGATACCGGCACGCGCCGGTGGTGCCCCGGATAGGCGCTCCAGCTCTCGCTCCAACTCACTCAATACGAGGCGAAGCCGCGGCCGATCATGTTCGGGCGAACCCAAGTGCTTCATGGCCTCGCTGAGCTGATCCGGGCCAAACAGGGCCATGTGGGGATTGAACCAGGTCATGGCGGTGCCCACGGCTCGAGCAAAAGCCGAAGGTGTCATAATTGCGATCCTTGGCTCGTGATCGCGCAGGACGTTATTGATCGCGGCGCGCTGTCGGGCACTCGGGGCGCCACCGTAGGTGAACACCAAGATGCGCAGGTTCTTGAGGTCGGATTCGCGAAAGGCTCTCACTAGATCAGCCCATTCATCATCGGCTGGCGAGTTCCCGGAGTGCATCACCAGAATGTACTCCGCAAATACGCGGTACACGCACGTGCGCCCCCCCGCTTTGGGTTTCTTGTGCGGGAGCTGCCCGGTCTCCATGCTCATGATCAATTCAAGGTTGGGTCGTTACCATCCAGGATTCCGTCGTCGTCGCGATCGACGGCGCTTCGGAACCCGGTGCCAAGCGGAGCACAGGTGAGGGTGACGCTCGTTTGAGGTAGAGCCGCTTGGCCGAAGACTTGGGTACCTGGCACAGTTGCGGAGCCTTGATCGCTCAGGAATTGGTTGCCGCCAAGGTACAAGTAGCCGCGCTCCGACCCTCCCCGCTGAACCTTCGCTACAAGATCACAGTCGCCCGCGTCAGCGCGCGCAGCGAGCAATTGGGCGCGGGCCCAAGCTACGGCTGCTGAATCTCGGGTGAGCGTGATTTGCTGACCAACAATCGGCTTATTATTGCTGTCGAAGGCTAGCAAGAAAGCTTGCACTTGCAGGCGTTCAGCCAAACCGGCCGGGCCGGGATCAAAACCGTCTGGATTCGGGCCGAATAGAAAGGCCTTACTAAAGGTGGTGACGTGCAGAAAACGTAGCGCGGTATCGAAATCTCCGGCGCGTGAATAGCCGAAGCCACGTACTTGATCGCCCTGGAACGTCATAAGCCCTTCAACGGGTTCTACGAGCGGCGCAAGATTGGGCATCCCGAACATTCCGACCTTCGTGTATAGATTTCGAAAATGGGGGATCTTGAACGCCTGATCAAACACTTCTCGTGCGGATTGCCCGTCGGTACCAAAGAACCCTGGAAAAGCCACGCCAAATTCGCGATTCGCATCCGGATCCGTTTGGTGACAGTGGTTGCACTCCACGCTCTGGCCATCAATAGGGCGTTTCTCGCTCTTGCGGTGGAAGAAGAACTCACGGCCGGCGGCCTGGTCCGGAGTGAGAGAGTTGTCGAGGTTGCGGATCGGGTTTGGTGGGTACATCAGGCGCAACGCGAAGTCACCAAACGCCTGCATGTCTTCGGGTGGGAGTAAGTCGGCTCGGCCAATGAGCCCCGTAAACGCCACTTCGAACTGCCGGAACGCTTCGCGTTCGTTGTAAGCGCCACTATCGGGCTGAGCGTTCGGCTCCGTGCGTGACCCGGTGCGATCTCCGCGCCAATGCATCGGCCCGTGGTTGGCCATTCCGCGCAGGCTCTGCGTCGCAAGAGGCCCTTTCATGGGCGGGAAGGAAACATCTATCGGTGTCGGTAAGAGGTCAAAGCGGAAGGGATTGTTGTTCACCAACATCGTGCCATCCGGGTCGCCGAGGTCCCAACTCAAGTCGTCTTTGTCGCCGAAAACGTGGCAGGTGGCGCAGGCCGAATCGCCCTTGGCGCTCAGCCGGGTGTCGTACAAGATGTGACGGCCCTTCACGATGCTGGGCGGCTCGGGCGTGTACATCGGCGTATGGGCGACCTCTCGGCGCAACCGGGTGTCCACCACGGAGATAGAATTATCGAAACGCGTCATTACGAAAAGGCGACGCTGTTGCTTGTCGAATACGAGCCCTGTGGCGCCGCCCCCCGTGAGGGCGATCTTATTGGCGGCACTTGGAACGAACGTATCTTGCTCAAGCTCGCTCGTCTTGTACGTGGCAACAACGGAAGAACCTAGCGACGCGACATAAAGTTCGCTTCCGTCGGCGCTCACCACCATGCCGGTCGGAAGCCCTACACTCTTGGCATTTTCGGCGTTGGGCAGCGAGGCGCAGCAGCTGATGTTGTCCAAGTGCTTGTTCAAGTGGCGCGGCTGGACGGCGCCACCCACACCCAGCACGGTGATGCGGTTGTCGTTGTGGCGCCCTTGGACGCTGTGCCCAGCGAACACGCCTGGCCCTTCAAAGCGTTCCTCGTTGCGCGCATCCGTGTTGGAAACATAAACCTTCCCAGACACTGGATTCACCGCCATGTTGTAAAGAACAGTGCCGACGCCCTGGAAATAACCCGCGCCGCCTTCCACAGGCTGCGGAGGGTTGGCAAACGCGTCGATCACAAACACATCTTTATCTGGCAAGTTGAAGTTGACGAGTGCATCCCACGGGCGCCCCAACTCATCTACCCAGTTTTGCCCATTGTTCTTGACAATGAGGCCAACCTTGGGCTGATGGAGGCCTTCAAAGTTCGTGGTGGGAGGCGGCAATGGCGGGCCAATGAACTCCGTGACAATTGTGGTGCGGTTCCCCGTGTTGAAGCCTGCGGCATAGACGAGGCCACCATCAGGGCTCACCTCCAGGGCACGAGGCGTGTCTGTAAACAGATTGATAATGTTGATAGGGTTGCCAGTGAGGGCGCTCCCCAAGTTATCGGCGTCGTATACCCACACGTCCGCGCGCCCCACGCCAGGCGTATTGAATTGCGGGTCAAAAGGGGCATTTTGCCCGCGGTGCGCCACGGTGATGAAGGCTCGGTCTTTGCGCTGGCCGCCGAATACAATATCCCGCGGTTCATCCCCAACCTGTAACGTACGAACCACGCGCGCTTTTGGACCACGCAGATCGACGATGCTCACACTGTCCGACAAGTGGTTAACGACCCAAACCTCATTCTCGTTGCGCGCAGCGACCGCTACCGGTTCCAAGCCGACCGCCACGGAATCCACTTTACTGAGCCCTGTTGGAAGTACGCGGAAGATTTCCAACCGTGCATCCGGAGTGTTGACCGCAAACAGCAGATTACCGCTGGGGGAAAGTGCGAGCGGCCGCACCTGCCCGCTCTCGAACAATGCGACGTTCTCACTCGCGAACAGAGGAGCCTCCACCCCCAAGATCGCGCCAGCCACTAGCACCCCACCCACAAGCCTGCGAACCACGGTTGCCAAATCGGTCATATGCACGCCACTCCTCGTTCCCTGGGGTTGCCCCGCCACCTACCCAATACTCGGCTCTCCCTCCTGTTTCAATGGCGAGCAAACGCCAACCGGAAGATGGAGCCCAAGCATTACAAGCACGCCATCCGGCCTGGAACGTTTATCGACCTTCAGGCCCCGTCGAGTCGCGACATGGCGAGCTCATGGGGACGCGCTGAAAATCCGAGCAGGAGCCGTGCGTGCCTTGTGCACGCACGGCGAGCCCGCGAACCCTAGATGTCAAACTCGCCACAAGGCAAGCCGGGGACCCTAGATATCGAACTTGCCAATCGCGTTGAGATCACCAAGGGCCTGCACCAGGCGCTTGGTCATTCCCTTTTCACCAAGGTACAGCCAGCCGCGTGGGTCGATGTACTTTTTGTTCGGCTTGTCCTCACCCTCGGGGTTGCCTAGCTGAGATTTGAGGTAGGCGCCCTTTTCATCCATGTACTTCTTGATCGGATCGCAGAACGCCCACTGCGTATCTGTGTCGATGTTCATCTTGACCACACCGTAGGAGATCGCTTCGCGGATTTCTTCCTGCGAAGAGCCTGAGCCGCCGTGAAACACAAAATCGACAGGCTTTGCGGCCGTCTTCCGCGCAGCTTGAATATGATCCTGCGAGTTCTTGAGGATTATCGGAGTAAGCTTCACGTTGCCGGGCTTGTACACGCCGTGCGTATTGCCAAAAGAAGCGGCAATGGTGAACTTGCCAATGGGATGCAGTGCGTCGTAGGTGGCCAATACATCGGCCGGCTGCGTGTAGAGCTTGGAGTTGTCCACGCCGGTGTTATCCACACCATCTTCCTCGCCACCGGTAACGCCGAGCTCAACTTCGAGTGTCATCTTAAGGGGCGCCATACGGGCCAGCGTTTTGGCGCAAATTTCAAGATTCTCGCTCAGGCTCTCCTCGGAAAGATCCAGCATGTGCGAGCTGAAAAGCGGTGCCTTGTGTTTTTCAAAGTGGCGCTCGCCCGCTTCAATCAATCCGTCGATCCAAGGAAGGAGCTTCTTCGCCGCGTGGTCAGTATGCAGCACTACCGGCACGCCATACGCAACAGCCGCCCGGTGGACGTACTCCGCGCCTGCGATGCCGCCAGCAATCGCAGCTTTTTCACCCGCGTTATCGAGCCCTTTGCCGACGAAAAAATGTGCGCCACCATTTGAGAACTGAATCACAATCGGGCACTTGGCCTCGCGGGCGGCTTGGAGCGCAGCGTTGGTGCTGTGCGAGCCGATCACGTTCACGGCGGGAAGCGCGCACTCGGCACTCTTCATGTACGCGTGAAGCTCCGTGAGAGCGTCGCCTGTCACAATCCCGGGCTTGAGTTTCAACTTCGACATGGGGTTCCTTATTCTGGGCTAAAAACGTGTTTTGAGCTAAAAGACCGGCCACTCATGGGCAGCGGGGAGGGTGGCCTAGCACTTTCTCCCACCTGAAAAAAGGACGGAATCACCGTGGCCATTGATGTACTGGGCCAATCGGATCCGGATCCGCTGAAAGCCGGCGTGGATCTCCGCGTTTGCTGTGATCGAAATGCACGGGGGCGCGCAGGAATTGGTAAAATACCTGCGTTTCCGAGCTCCAATCGCGCTCGCTGATGAAAAACTTAGGGAGGTATTTGGCAGCGGCCAAGGTGCCCGGGCCATCAAGGCCCATGGCCAGCACGTTCATGGCTGCGACTTTTCGGTCCTTTCGGTGCACAGCTACAACACCCACCGTGTCGTAATCTTCTCCAGTTTGTTTCTTGATGCACAGAGGGTCATCGTTGCGCGGTAAAAGAGCCTGCGTTACGCCCTCGGGCAGCTGGCTCGGACGGTGTGAGCTTGCGTAGCAAACCTTCGACGGCAAGGACGCTTCTTGCCAGTAGAAGCGAAAGGGGAGCTCCAGCGAGGGCTCTTCGTTTGGTTGCTTAAAAGGCGTGTCAGAAAACCCAAAAGCGTGGGCGACCGCGTAACATGCTCCCAGGTGCCGACGCGGTGAACCGATAATGACCAGATTCGTGGTGTCTTTCTGCACGCCCGAGAGCCACGGATCATTGCGGAACATCTCATAGCTGTGCTCGGGCCATTCAGTGGCGCCAAGCTCTGGCATCTCAGTAAACACATCGGAGAGCGCTAAATCGGCTCGCCCTTCGGTGTAGATGCGCAACTGATCTTTCAGTACGCTGAAGGCGTCGGCGTCAAAACGCGCTAGCGTATCTTGCCCGCCATCTGAAGAGCCGTGGCACGCCACCAGAGCCGTGGCCCCTAAACGAGACTGCGCCAAGTAGTGGAGCACGCTGCGCTCACTGCCACCCAAGAAAAACCCCAGTCCGCCCTTGTGGCGAAGGAATTCATCGAGCGTGGTGAGCTCGGCCAACGTGAGCACAAGATCCGCATCCAGTACCTCTTCACCGAGTGCGGCCAGCTTTCGGCGATCCAGTGCGACCAGGTTCCGCTCCTTCGCCAAGCGCCCGATTTCATCGGCGAGCTCGGCGTAGCCCCCGGGGGGTCGCTTCTGGCCTCGGATCTCGCGGGAAAGCCCACCAAACAGAGATTGGACTCGCTTGGGGTCGAATTGCCAGACGGTGGATTTTACTTTCATGGTTCTTTTCTGTGTCTGAAGTCGGACACGGCGTTCGAAACTGGGCGAACCTAGCAGAGTTTTTGGGGGTGCTCAATGACGGGGCAAGAAGTCGACTGGCGCAGGCAGCCTTTCCCCGTGCCTTCATTCACCCTTTCGCGAAGCGAATGGCTGTGCGAGTTTCCCGGCATGTCTCAGCCCCTCGAGTTCCCAGGCGTCACGGCAGTGGCGAAGGCCAATGTCTACTTCGATGGCAAGGTCGTAAGCCACACGTTGCTGTTTAACGATGGTTCCAAGAAGACGCTCGGCCTCATCTTCCCCGGTGAGTTTCACTTCGACACACGCGCCGCGGAGATCATGCAGATCGTTGCAGGCAGTTGTCGGGTGCGTCAAAAGGGTGACGCTGAGTTCCGTACCTACACGTCTGGTGAAAACTTCCGCGTCGCCGCAAACTCGGGTTTTGATATCTGCGTCGACGGCGGCATTGCCGAATACGTCTGCTCGTTCGAGGCGTGATTGTGGCAAAGGTCTGATGGCCGAGCGGCTGACGGTAACCTGCTGGTCTGTCTGACAAGGCCGTGGCACATGCACATATCATAGAGCGCTTGTCGGTGGCCGCTGTGGCCTGTACCTTCCTAGGATGCGTTCATCCAATTCCCGCTCTTTGATTCGCTCCTTCGTTCTTGTTGCGTCTCTTGGCACTGTCATCGCTGCTCAAGCCTGTGGCAGCAGCGAAGTGGACGGGCCAGCAGGCTCAACAGGTGGAACCACAGGCAGCGGTGGTTCACCGGGTGTCGCAACGGGAGGTAAAGCAACTGGCGGCACGGGAGGTAAAGCAACCGGCGGCGCTGCGATGGGCGGCATGGCCCCGATTGGCGTACCAGCTAGCATTCAGTGCGGGGCCACGACGTGTAAGGGGTACGATCTCGGTATGGCCTTGGCCCCATGTTGTGTGAACAACACCATGTGTGGTGTCGATTTTGGCGGCTTGTGTGCGCCACTGGAAGCTCCGGGCACAACGTCGCCTAACTGCGCCGACCAGGAGGCATCCGTTCTATTCCAACAGGCCCCCCCGGGTGTTGTCCTCCCTGGTTGCTGCACCCAGCAAGGAACCTGTGGCGTCGTGGTGGATACGACACTCATTCAGGGGCCGAACTTTGGCTGTGTAGATCCTTCGGGCTTTGATCCGACGCTTCCTGGTGGTACCGCTTGTGGGGCTGGCACCGGCGGAGCGGGCGGGATGGGAGCTGGTGGTGCAGCACCTGGTGGCGCAGCGGGTGCAGCATCTGGTGGCGCAGCATCTGGTGGCGCAGCGGGCGCAGCGTCTGGTGGCGCAGCCCAGGCAGGCAGCTCGGGCGGCCCCGGCTAAAGCGCTTTCTCGTTTTCCCAGAGCGCCGCGAGAGTGCCGCGAAAGGATGCCGCGGGCTCCACTGGAAAATTACTCCTTTGACGGTATTGGGGCCGAAATTTCACGCTCCGCGCAGGGTTGTTCGGGGCTCGCCGCCGCGATATTGCTTGGAACTCTCGAGTGTCGTCACTTGAGTTGTAAGTGTTCGTAATAGGTTCATAGGTACCCCATGAAGTCATCTGCGCTCGCAAGTCTTCTCGTCTCCCTCGGCATCGCTGCCGCTTGCTCCGCCACGGGCACGGGCCCTGCGGGCTCAGGCTTACGCGGCGTGGATGATTCTACCGGCGGGGCCGGGCCTGCTTCGGGCGGGAAGGGTACAACGACGGGTGGCGTGGGAGTCGGAACCACCGGGGGTTTTACTCCCGTGGGCACGGCCGGCGGAATGGGCGGCACCGGCGGTAAGCTGGGAACCGGTGGTGGCGGAACGGGCGGTGGTGGCAATTTGGGTCAATCGGGCGGCGTGAGCAACAGCGGCGGGGTTACCAGTACTGGTGGAACGAGCAATACAGGTGGTGCGAGCAATACGGGTGGAACGAGCAGTACAGGTGGAACGAGCAATACGGGTGGAACGAGCAATATGGGTGGGTCTGCTCCCTCAGCGGGAGGCACCACTTCGACGGGGGGAGCTTCGGCAACCGGAGGCGCTCCCGCAACCGGAGGCGCAGGCGGAGGGGTTGTCACCAACGGACTTATCGCGCATTGGAAGTTTGATGAGGCCAATGGCAATACCGCTATGGATTCCTCTGGTAATAACCACACGCTCACGCTGTCAGGTTGCGCAACCTTGGGTATGGCCGGGAAGGTCGGAAAGGCCCTTACGTTCACCGATCCGAACGACTGCGATGGCGTGGCTAGCGCCACCTTCAGCCTCGGCACAGCTAACGCATTCACTGTCGTCTTTTGGGTTAATATTGGTGCAAACTCTGTTACCTATGGTGCGGGCCTGCTTGAGTTCGCTGACACTTTCAGGTTCTTGACTGACGATGCTGGGGGCGTGAATTGGTTCAACGGGGACGACGCCACTGGGACAGCGCCGGCCGCTGGGTCTTGGCATCAGATTGCGGGTATCACAACCGCCGGGGGCGACATCGAACTCTATGTGGATGGAACCAAGCAGACATCTAGCACTGGCGGGATAGGTTTCTCGGGCTCGAAGTTATTCACTGTTGGGAGGGTGGCCGGCCCGGATGACTTTGGGGGCGCCATCGATGATATTCGAATATACAATCGTGTATTAACGACTCAAGAGCTCACGACTCTTCGGCAGCAGTAGGGTCGGCTCCGCGCCGCCTGGAGGAGCACTGCCATCGGCGGAAACCAGCGGCTCCGTGCAGGAAGCCAGCCTCCACCTGATCCCGCCATGGTTGATAGCAGGCGTGCCGGCCGATGCTATCTGGTAGGAGGGTCTGGTACCCCAGGGGGGCGTGTCGCACACGCCTGCATGTGGTAGGCGCATAGGGTTTTAGGGGGAAAAGTCGCCGCGAGTACAGGTATTTCTGAAGCGTATCCACCATTGTCCCCACTCAGTGCAGGGCATCTCAGATGCGTTACCCACTGCTACCTACAGGGTGGCTAACACGGACCTCGGCGTGCAAACTCAGGTCAACTGCTGAGTGGCGCCAGGTTTTGCACACATTCTGCGCAGGCTTTGCCGTGCTTGTGAAACTGTTGGTTGTCCTTGTTTGAGACGAGGTGTGAAGCTATTCTTAAAATTGCTGTCATCTTCTCGTCTTTGCTTGGAGTGGTTAGAACCATGAAGAAGCTCTCATTGGCTCAGTCGTTGATCGGTTTGGGGTTGGTTGGTGCGTGTTCGGCGGGTGGTACCGGAGGCGGCGGGTCGGGGTTGCGCGGGGCTATCGACGAAATGGGCGGTAGCAGCGCGGTGAGTGGTGGTGCTAGCGGCACAGGCGGGAAGTTGGGAGGCAGTGGCGGAACAAATATCGTGACCACGGGAGGAACGTCGAACGTGGGAGCCGGCGGCACTGGCGGGAAAACAGGCGGCACGGGGTTTGGGACTGGCGGTGCGAGCACCGGCGGAACCACAGGCAAGGCTGGCGGGACAACGGGTGCTGGGGGGAGCACGGCAACGGGAGGCACAAGTGCCACTGGAGGCACATCGAGCGGCGGAAGCGGCGGGTCGAGTGCCATTGGAGGCACATCGAGCGGCGGAAGCGGCGGGTCGAGTGCCACTGGAGGCACATCGAGCGGCGGAAGCGGCGGGTCGAGTGCCACTGGAGGAACGTCGAGTGGTGGAAGCGGGACCGGCGGAAGCAGCGGCAGTAGCCTTATCGCTCACTGGACGTTTGACGAAGCGAATGGCACCACCGCGGCGGACGCTACGGGCAATGGCCATACGCTCACGCTCACTGGATGTGCCAGCCTTGGCACGGCCGGCAAGCTCGGGAAGAGCCTCACGCTGGGCACAGGCACACCCCGATACAACGATTGCGACGGCGCGGCGACCAAGTCAAACGTCAATCTAGGCAGCTTATCCAATCTAACGGTTAGCTTGTGGTTCAAGAATGAAAGCGGGGCGATTTCCTACGGCTATGAAGCCGGCTTACTTGATTGGGAGACGGCTATCTATCTCTACTGGGATGCAGACGACTTAACCTGGATCTCTGGGGGCGGGGAAGGCATCTGTTCGGTGCCTTCGGGCAACGCCTGGCACCACCTAGCTGGTACGATGAACGCCGCGGGGGAGGTGCGCATTTGGTTGGATGGTGTTGATTCGGGCTCCGGCGCTAATGGAGCGGCGATAACGGGCGCTCACCTTCTCTCGATCGGCAAGAGCAACAACCCTGATATGCGTGGATTCAGCGGCGGCATTGATGATGTCCGTGTTTACAATCGAGTGCTCACTACCCAAGAGATCATGAATTGTGCTGGAGTGGCGGGCTGCCCGGCGAATTAACGCTGGAACCCGGTGTAGTTGAGGCTCCAGGCGCCCCTGCCGAAGGCCTCAGTTTTCGAAAGCTCCCGCACCACGCCACCGCGAGTTTCTTTTACGATCACGTTTTGGTTGGCACGCTCCACGTAGACGCGGTACGCGAAGATCATGGATAGGCTTGATTCCTCATTGATAAAAGAAGGAATATCGGGCCACTGCTCAGTTACTGGGTAAATGAGCCCTCCCAACATCTCTGTTTTGGCTCCGCCGCGATTAAATATGTTAGTGCTTTGGTATTCTGTCTTGTAGCCGAGGAGCCAAAGCGTTCCGCCGTCATTGACGAGCTCCGGCATGTCTCCCTCTGTTTCGATATTCAGCGAACGCGACCACACGTTGATGGGGCCTTTGAGGCGCAAGATGCCCTGGAAATCTTCCAAGAAAACATCGGCCTTGTTCGGTTCGTTGCTGATGCTGCCGTAACAGCGCTTGAAGACGATGGGTTGCGTGCCCGCTTGATGAAAGGTGAGGGTGTTGAATCGATATTCTTCAGAGGCCGCGTTGAAGTATTCGACGATGAGGGGATTCGGGCTCGTGCCTTCAAATCGCACCATAGGCACGTCTCTGAAGGACTTGGGGATCTTCAAACTTGAGCGCATGCCGATGATGCGTTTCACGTTTCCGCGGATGTGCAGAGGTGCGTCAATATTGTAGGCACCGCGCGGGAAGTAGAGCGTTTCAGTGCCGGAATCGATTGCCGCCTGGATGGCCTTCGTCCAATTGTCGCTCCCTTCCGGGTTAAAATCCCGCACGTTCGTCCATGTTTGGATCGGTGGATGGGGCGCGGAGGGTGTCTCTTTGATCGGTAGGTTGAGAGAACTTCGCGGGGAGGGAAATTTGCTGTGAATGGTGCCCTTCCAAAGCTCCTTGATTTCGTTGGCACCCCCCGAATCCTGCAATACCGCGGAGTAGCCATCAGCTACGACGTTGCGCATGTAGAGGCTGTCACCGTTGTAGAACATACCCACGCGCTTGCTATCACCCCCGTGGAAGTGGCTATTGATCATCACCACAGTGCCATCGCCCTTGAACGCTGGGACAGAATTGTAGCTCTGCAGATTCTCTATTTCGATGGGTAACCCGTCGTTTTCCCATCCGAAAAGCTTTTGCCCAATCAGCGTGATGTTGACGAACGTAAGGTCGTATTCGCTGGCGCTGGTGTAAATTCCGCGGTCAAAACCTTCTACACGCAGATTCTTGATGAGAGCTGGGCCGGGCCAAGGCCAGGTGGTGAGGCCTGCGTGGCCGCGGGTGTCGCCACTCCGAATCGTAACATCCTCAATACCACCGCCGTTGTTCGACTGAAAGGCGATGCCGATGGCGCCGGGGTTGCCCTTACCTGTATCTACGATGAGGTTCGACACATAGCTCTGCATGGCGTCCCCATTGTTGGGCGGGTCGCCGACTGAGATGACCGGGCGCGGGTTATTTGGATCCCCAAAGCCGGGTGCGTTGTCTTTCAGTTTGATGATCGTTGCTCCCTGCGAGCGACCCACGAGCGACAAGCGGCAGAACCACTGGATCGTATCGGACACGAGGTAGGTTCCTCCCGCAAGGTAGAGCGTGGTGGAGTCAAGATGATCGGAGTTCTCGCGCACGGCTTTCTGAAACTTTGCGGTGTCGTCTGTCACGCCATCACCCAAGGCTCCGAAATCGCGCTTCAGATCGAGCTGTCCGGCGTCCTCCGGAAAGATAATTTCCGAGGGTCGCGGAGGAGGGGGGGCCTCGTGCGAAACCTGTGGCGTCGCTTGAGGCGCCTTCTTGCCGACGCATGAGCTTGAATGCAAGAGGAAGGCCGCGCTCGTGAGCTTGACCAAAGTGCGCGCCACTTGGAGCAGGCGCGGACGCAGATGTATTGATCCGAAGGTGTTCGTTGCGGCAGGCGCAGTCGTGTTCAACGAAGGTAAACGCATAAGACGATTCCAGGCGGCGGCCACGAGTCTGCCTTCTGTTGAGGATTGGTCAAGAGCTGGGGCCGACCTCCCAGCTCAGCAGAAGGTTGCGCACAAGCCTAACGCTTGCAACGCACATGAAACGTGCCATGGTCCCGCCTCGTGGATTTTCACGCCTGGCTGCATCAGGCTTCGAGCCGTTGGGAGTTACTGCGTTGAGCGACATTCTGCTGATACTCTTGTTGGTCTTGGCCAATGGCATTTTCGCGGGTGCGGAGATCGCAGTGGTGGCGGTGCGATCAACGCGCATCCAGGAGCTTGTCGCCAAGGGGCGTACCTCTGCGGCGGCTGTCCTGTGGCTCAAAAAGGAGCCCGAGCGCTTCCTGGCGACTGTGCAGGTTGGCATCACGGTAATTGGGGCAACCGCGGCTGCCTTCGGCGGGGCATCCATCGCGGAACGCCTTGCGCCGACGCTGGCGCGGATAACATGGATCGGTGAACACGCGGAGCAAGTGGCGCTGGGGCTGGTAATTGCACTCGTTTCGTATCTCTCTATTGTGATAGGTGAGCTCGTTCCCAAGTCGTTGGCGCTTCGCTCGGCGGAACGGTATGCGCTGTTCATTGGGAGAGCCCTGTTTGTGGTCTCCTGGCTGGCAAGGCCGCTGGTTTGGTTCTTGAGTGCGAGCGCCAACATCTTGCTTAAGCCCTTCGGTGACAAAACAAGCTTCACTGAGACCCGACACTCCGCAGAAGAGCTCCAGCAGTTGGTCGAGGAATCGACCCATGCCGGTACTATTCATCGTGAAGCGGGAGAGATCGCTACACGCGCCTTGGCGCTGCCAGAGTTAACCGCAGCTGATGTCATGGTGCCGCGGCAAGGAGTGGTCATGGTTTCTCGTAATGCGACCCCGGATGAGATCCGACGCATTGTGCTGGAATACAGTCACACTCGGATGCCGGTATACGGGGATCATATCGACGACATCGTGGGCTACCTGAACGTGAAGGATCTTCTGGCGCTCGCCTGGGAGCAGCGTCTTATCGTCCTGCAAGATGTCTTGCGCTCCGCATACTTCGTGCCCGAGTCCAAGAACGCCGCTGAAATGCTAAGAGAGATGCGCCACGACCGCATGCCTTTCGCGATCGTCGTGGACGAGTACGGTGGCATGTCCGGAATCGTCACTATGGAGGACCTGGTTGAGGAGCTGGTGGGGGAGATCATGCATGAGCATGAGACGCCTATGTCTGTGCTCATCAGCAAGGAAGAGGGTGGTGCGGGACTTGTGAGCGGGGCCGCTCCGATCCGCGACGTTAATCGCGTCCTAGGACTTGCGCTTCCAAGTGAAGGGTCGTGGACGACCATGGGCGGACTCTGTGTGGCCATGTTTGGGCGCATACCCGACCCAGGTGAGTCTCTGCGGCTCCCAGACCTCACTACCTTGGAAGTCGTCGACTCCTCACCTCGCCGCGTCATCTCTGTTCGGGTTTGTCCGCCCCCGGCCGGGTAAGTGCTCTGTCCAAGATTTGAGCACGTGCTTTGCGAGTGTAGAGAACCTGTTGATGCAACGACCATTGGCCTTCTGCCCGCAGCAGTTGGTGTTCCCCGGCCGCCGGAAACCGTGCCGCGTCCCAGCCGAAGTAGCGCTCTTCGAGGGAATCGGTGAGAAACCGAGCGCAAAGCTCTAGTGTTATCCACTCGATACCGTAAAGCAGGCCTTCACGCTCCGGCGGGTCGAGATCCGCCATCACGGTGCCGTAGGCTTTGGCGCTCGCTTCAAAGAGGGTGAGGTCAAAGGCTGCCATGGCTTCATCTTCGCCACGCACATTGCACCAGGAGCGCCAAGCATCGCCTAGTTCGGTGGCAAGCGACGCTGGCCCAACCGTATCCAGGTCAACCCAACACAGGGCTCTTGGCGTAGGCCCGGGCTCGAAGAGCAAATTATTGAACTTCGGATCCCCGTGGACCACGCGCACTCCCCCGGCCTCGAGTTCTGGCAGTTCCGCGGCGGAGCGAAAAATGCTCTCCGCCAGGGGCTCCACTTTTCCAAGGAGGCGATGGCTGGGAAAGCACTGGAGCGCTGCCAAGAGCCGCTTTAAGTGCAGCTCGGTATCGTGCACTCCCGATCGCATCCCGGTAAAATCATGCGTTAAGTCGCGCAGCGCTTGGTGAAAGACGCCCAACATACGCCCCGCTTCCGCCACCGTGGCCGTAGATGGGCGCTCCAGGCTCACTCCTGAAACGCGCGTCATGAGGCGCCATACATGCCCTTCAACGCGCGAAAACCACTCCCCTTCGCTGTTGGGCACAAGCTTGGGTGTGGTGAGCCCTTTATTCGCAAGGTGTTCCGTGACCGCGTGAATGTTGGTGTGAATCAGCTCGGAAAAGATCGGATTCACTCGCTGCAGGATGAATTGATCGGCGCTGTGTTCAACGGCGTACGTGGCGTTGATGAGCCCACCTGAAAGCCGCTCAACCCTCGCTCCAGCTTTTTCCCATCGGCTCAACGCGCCTTGTGCTTCGGCTTCGGCATCGTTGGAAGGGTGAGCGGGGGGCATCCCTCCTAAGCTTTGCACTTTGGAACCTTGAGCGGCAAGCGGCGCGTCAACGGGGCAGGCGTTTTCGGAAAGCCCGCGGAGCTAATCTAAGATAGGCTAGCAGCATAATGCCATACAATGAATCTTTTCGCTGGGGGATCCTCGGCCCCGGGTCCATCGCCAAGCAGTTCGCGCGCGGCCTTTTGCACAGTCCCCAGGCGCAGCTTTTCGGAGTTGCCGGGCGATCGCAGTCGAACGTGCAAGCTTTCGCGGCGGAGTTCAATGTGCCACGCGCGTTCGCAAGTCACGAGGAGCTGTTAGCCTCTTCTGAGATCGACGCGGTTTACATCGCCACCCCGCACCCGTTTCACCTGTCGCTGGTGGAGAAGGCATGCGCGGCCAAGAAAGCGGTGTTGTGTGAGAAGCCGATGACGCCGAACTTCGCGGGTACTTCCAGGGCCATCTCAGCAGCGAAGCAGCAGGGCACGTTCTTGATGGAGGCACTGTGGACGCGGTTTGTGCCAGCAGTGGCTCAGGCTTTGAGCTGGGTCAAGGAGGGCAAGATAGGTGAGCCCCGCCTCGTGGAGGCTTCATTCGGATTTCGCATGGGGTGGCACCCCGAAAGTCGGCTGCTCGCACCGGAGCTTGCGGGCGGCAGCATTTTAGACGTGGGCGTTTACACGATAGCGCTTTGCCAGTGGGTGTTCGAAAAGGAGCCCACGGCCGTGAAGGCCTTGGGGCATGTGGGGGAAACGGGCGTCGATGAGCAGGCCGCCATTTTGCTGCGATATTCTGGCGGCGAGCTCGGAGTCCTGAATTCTGCAGTGCGCACCAACACCCGACACGTCGCCACCATTTACGGAACCGAAGGGCGCGTATCGATCGGTGAGCCCTTTTGGAAGTCCACCCAGGTAACGCTCTCGGCCGGCGGCAAGGAAGAGACCTTGACGCTGCCATTCCGCGGCAATGGCTATGAATACGAGGCGGACGAAGTGCAGCGTTGTGTGCGGGCCGGCCTCCTAGCAAGCCCGCTTGTGCCCTGGGATCAATCGCTTGCGATTGCAAAGATCATGGACGCCGCACGCCTAGAGCTCGGGGTGCGTTATCCGTTTGAGGAGAATTGACAATGAAAGCACGCATGCCAACTACCAGTATTCCCGGCATTTCTCTGCCCGTCTCTCGCCTCGTGCAGGGCTGCATGATGTTGAGTGAGGCCAACTTGGAGGGTGGCATGGCCTTGCTAGATGCCGCCGCGGAGCTCGGGGTGAATGCCTTCGACAATGCGTACGTCTACGGTGGTGGGCAGTGTGAGCGGGTGTTGGGATCCTGGATGCAGGCGCGTGGCAATCGCGAGAAATCTGTGGTGATAACCAAGGGCTGCCATCCCACCTCGCCGAGCGCACGCGTAACACCAGAAGCCATGCAGAGCGATCTCGAAGAATCCCTAGTGCGCCTGAAAACGAGCTACGTGGATCTCTGGCTGTTCCACCGTGATGATCCCAGCCAACCTGTAGGCCCCCTCGTGGAACAGGCGGATCGCCTAAAGAGGGCGGGCAAGCTCCGCGCGTACGGGGGCTCGAATTGGTCCGTACCCCGCATCCAGGAGGCGAGAGCCTATGCTGAACGGCACGGCCTCGCTCCGATGGTTGCGAGCAGCCCGCACTTCAGTTTGGCGGAGCAAATCGCGCCGCCCTGGGGCGGGTGCACGTCGCTGGCTGGGTCGAAAAGTGCTGAGGACCGGCGGTGGCACGAGGTCAGCGGTGTTGCGGTGTTCGCGTGGTCGAGCCTTGCGAGCGGGTTTCTCTCCGGGCGCATTCGGCGTGACAATTTCGAAGCCATCAAGTCGGAGTTCCCCGAGCACTGCGCGCGCACCTACGCTTCGGAAACGAACTTCCAGCGCCTCGAGCGCCTAGTGGATCTAGCGAAGAAGAAGGAATGTGCGGTGCCAGAGCTCGCCCTGGCGTACGTAGTCAATCAGAAGTTCAGCTGTTTTGCCGTGTGCGGAGCCGTCAGCTCAGCGGAGGTGGCTTCCAGCGTTCGAGCGGTGAATCTTTCACTTTCCGAGAGTGAACTCGCTTATCTCGAAACTGGGGCCTGAAGGCTCGCGTCGGGGCGGTCCGAACAGGTGTCGAAAGCATCCACCAAGATCAGTTCTTTGGAGTGGTGGGATGGTGTCAGGCACTAAGCCCCTCCCACGTGGCGAGAAAAGTGCTTCGCATGACAAGTATCTCTTGCGGGGGCGAAGGTACCTCTCGAACACGCATCGGAACGCACCGGGCCTATCGGGCGCATCGGAACACCGGAACGCATCGGAACACCGGAACGCATCGGAACGCAGCGGCGCGTCGAGTTGGCGTAGAGCTTTTAGGTGGGCTAGGGTGGCCGCCCAGTGAGTTCGCAGGTGAGGCCAATGCTGATTGCTGCCGCTCTTTGCGCGCTTCTGGTCGCGGCTTGCGATGCGCAGGTTGGGTCCGCTCCGTCGGCAGATATTGCGGCTCCGCATGACGCTAAGCCGAAGCCTGTACGCGTGACGCGAGCTCCGCTGCCTGGGCCGCCTCCCCCGCAGGCAAAGCTCGGGGTTCGAGCCCCTGACTTCACGCTGAGCGATCTCGACGGGCAATCTTTTACCCTTTCTCAACACCTCGGCAAAACGGTGGTGCTTGAATGGTTCAATCCCGAGTGTCCGTTCGTTACTCGCTCCCACGCGCAAGGTTCCTTGTCAGACACAGCGCTTCTGGCTGTGAAAGAGGGCGTCGTTTGGGTGGCGATCAATTCAAGCGGCCCGGGCAGGCAAGGCCATGGCACAGAACTCAACCGTGTCGCGCGCGCCCAACTCACGCTTTCACATCCCATCTTGCTGGACGAAAATGGAAAGGTAGGGCGCCTCTATGGAGCGCGGCGCACCCCGCAGGTGTTCGTGGTGGCTCCAAGTGGTGAGTTGGTTTACCGCGGGGCAGTGGATAATTCCTCAGACGGCGAGGGCAAATCCGCCGAAGGCGGGAAGCTCGTGAATTACGTAAAAGAAGCGCTTTTGGCAGCAAGATCGGGCAGAGATCCCAAGCTTGCGGACACCGCGCCGTACGGTTGCGGTGTGAAGTACGCCAACTGAGCGCAGCGCACGCGAGGCCACAGCAGTTCAGCTTGAGTTCGTCCCGGCTGTTGAGGGAAGTGCGCTCCGCCAATCAGCCTTTTAGCACTTGCGTTATCGGACCCCTAGCCGGGGATCGTATGGAGTCGCGCTAACAATTCCTCCACGCGAGCTCGGATCCCATCGCGGATCAACCGTACCTCCTCGATTGGCCGACCTTTGGGATCATTGAATGGCCAGTCCTCGCGTCCAAGACCGGGCACCACAGGACACTCCTCTCCGCAACCCATAGTAACCAATAGGCTAGCCTTAGCCGCCAACTCCGGGGTGAGAAGCTCAGGTGTTACGCCCGAAAGGTCGATCCCAACCTCCAACATGGCGGCATGCACCTCTGGATGCACGCGCGGCCCCGGGCGAGTACCAGCGGAGATGGCGGAGCCTTGCTCCTTGGGCGCCAGATGATTGAACCAAGCCGCTGCCATCTGGGAGCGACCGGCGTTGTGGATGCATGCAAAAAGGATTGTTTTCAAGGGTGTGTTCCGTCCTGTTTTGGAGCCGTCGCGGGTGTTGAATGAGCCTCTTTTGGCAAGAGCCAGCCAAAAAAAGCACTTGCTGTGGCCGCACCCACAAGCTGGGCTAAGATGAAACCGGGCGCATCGCTTGGGCGAATTCCTGAGAAAGTATTGGTGAAGGAGCGTGCCAGCGTGACCGCCGGGTTTGCGAAGGAGGTCGATGCGGTGAACCAATAAGCGGCTGTAATGTAAGAGCCAACAGCGAGGGGTACCCAGCTTGGGCGATGCCTGACGCAGCCAAAGATGACCGAGAGTAAGCCGAAAGTAGCCACAAATTCGCTGAACAGCTGCGCACTGCCAGCGCGAGCGTGCGTGGAAGCCGTGAAAAGTGGTTCCTCAAACATGCCGTGTGCTGCCGCCACACCCGCGAAGGCTCCGAGCACCTGTGCGCCTAGGTACACAGGCAGCGCTCGCACGGGAAGCTGGCCGCGGCTTGCTTCCACTAAGGATACCGCGGGGTTCATATGGGCTCCCGAGATTGGTCCGAAACACAAGATGAGGGCCACGAGCACGGCGCCTGTGGCTAAAGTGTTAGCCAACAATGCCACAGCAACATTCCCCCCCGAGAGCCGTTCGCCCATGATGCCGGAGCCCACAACCGTGGCGAGCAAGAGGGCACTTGAGATGAACTCTGCCGCCGCTCTTCTTCCGAGATCAACCGCAGCAGGCATCGGCTTTCTTGGTCCCAATTTGCTGGAGCTTCGGCGTGCAGCAACCGCTCGCAACTGGCTTGCTCGCCAACGAGTCAACATCTGCTTTGACCACGAACACCTCCCAGGCATTCCCGTCCGGATCTTCCACCCAAACTTTATCCTGAAGTGCGTAGCAGCACTCGGTGTTTTCCTCGGTCAACGTGCGAAGCCCAGCCTCCTTAAAGCGCGTCCAGGCAGCGGCCACATCTTCGCTGCTTTCCACTTGAATGCCAAAATGGCTAGCGTTAACCCCCGTACGCGGGGCTTCCTGCATCGTGAGGTTGAGTGATGGCGCCGCTAAGTCGAACTTGGCATAGCCAGGCCTGCGCTTGGTGGCCGGAACGCCGAACGCTTTTTCGTAAAAGGCCACAGAAGCATCAATGTTCGAGATATTTAGGGAAATGTGAGGTTTTAACATGTTCATTTTGGTTTCTCCTGTTGGAAATTGAGCCGTTCTTCTCTCAAACTAACAACAAACTCCTTTGCCCCCACGCTGGCAACAATCTTGCCAGAGGTAATCTGTGAGGGCGCGCAGCTCGCTGTAGACAGCCGCGTAGTAGTGGAAAGTGCCTTCTCCGCGCGTAGCGAGGAGGCCCGCCTCTACCAGGCGTTTTAAGTGGTGGCTCAGCGTGGACGCCGGCAAATCAAGCTGGCTTTGGATCTCTCCCGCCGCAGCCCCCTGCTTTCCGGCCTGGACCACAAGCCGTAGGATTTGTAGCCGCACTGGGTGCCCTAAGGCACTCAGCTGTTCCGCGTGTTTTTCCAGTATCGAGCTCACTTTCCTAATTCTAATATTCTCGAATAAGAGCGCAAGGGCTATTTCGAAAATAGTAGAAATAGGGGGCGCCCTGAAAGATCCTTCGCCGGCACCGTTATGGCCAGCAATGGATTTTGGGGCCGCAACCTACGGCCAGGTGCAGCGTGGGCACGAAGGATGGGCGGGCACCTGCAACGGGCAACCCTGCCTCACTAACACGCCGAGAGCTCCCCAATGATAGCGTCGAGCCAACGATCGCCGAACGTTCGGAATGCGGGCATGAAACGTTCCGTGTCGCGGCGAATGCGCGCCGCGCCCGACGGGCCCAGCGCACCTTTTACGTACTCAGCGTCTTCGTCGAGCCACCGTTCCACGTCTTCTGAATCCACCTCAATGTGAAACTGCAAGCCGAAGGTGTTCCCGAGGCGAAACATCTGGTGTTCACACGTGAGGCTGGAGGCCAGAAGCTCTGCACCTTCAGGGAGCTCGAAGGTATCTCCGTGCCAATGCAAGACCACTTCTGCCGCGTGAGAGCCTTCGAAGATTGTTGCGCTCGCCCCGTTTGCCACAAGGTGTACCGCTCCCCAACCCACCTCGCGGATCGGCCGCCGCTCCTCTTCTGTAGACATCGCAAACACACGTGCCCCCGCAGCATGCGCTAAGAGCTGCGCGCCGAGGCAAATGCCCAGCACGGGCTTTTGCTGCGATAGACACTCCTTCAGCAGAAGCACTTCAGGCTTCAAAAACGGATAGCTGGGATCTTCCACATCTCCCACACCCATCGGCCCTCCCATTACCACGAGCAAATCGAAGTCTTCCGGATACGGCACTCGGGAGTTAGCAAAAAGTTGCCTCACTTCGACGCTAAAGCCCGCGCGTTCGAGCGCTCCCTGAACTCGACCCGGACCCTCATGCGGGGCATGTTGAAGGACAATGGCTTTCTTCGGCGGCGTCATGGACCAAGGCATGGCAGGGCGTGGGGGTTCAAGGCAAGGCGCTCTCTTGATGGGTCCTCCCGTGCGCGTGAGCAGAGGCGGGATCTCAAGGGGGGGCAGAGGCACTTTGAGCCGCGGTAGAGGTACTTAGCATGGCAAGTATCTCTTGCCGAATCGGAGGGTGCTCTCTCCAAACATCAACGAAACGCACCCGAAGCTCGCGCGGGGACCCTTAATTGCGCATGCCCAATCCAGGCTGTACAGTCGATGTACAGATGTCCAAACGCTCCCCTACCACCATGACCATGACGCAGGCGCGTGCCGCTTTTGCGAAGGTGCTTACTCGTGCCGAAGCCGGCGATGCGGTGGAGGTTACTCGTGACGGGCAGCCGGTGGCGATGATCGTTGGTTTGCGACAGTACAGGGAGGGCCGCGCCCTTTCCGAGTCGCCGTCGGCCGCGTTTCAATCGTTCATGGCCGGCCTCGATCCACGTGAGCTGCGAGGCCGGAATCCTTGGAGGGCTCTGCGCGACCAGTCAGCTGGGAGGAAGTTCCGTTGGTAGCAACCTTGCGCTACCTACTAGATGCGAATGTCCTTTCGGAGCCAATGCGTCCCAGGCCGGATGCGTCTGTCGTGGAGATGTTGAAGCGGTCGCTCGACGAATGTGCTACCAGTGCACTGGTGCTGCATGAGCTTGAGTTCGGGGTTGCACGCCTCCCCGTGTCTCGAAAAAAGGCCATCCTTACGAGCTACCTGGTGGATGTTGTTGGGAAGATCCCGAGTCTCCCTTACGATGCTTCGGCCGCACGCTGGCATGCCCTTGAGCGTGCGCGGCTCGCGAAACGCGGTCGGGTGCCCTCATTTGTTGACGGCCAAATAGCGGCTACGGCCGTGGTGTGTGGGCTTGTTCTCATCACTCGCAACTTGGCAGATTTTCAGTCGTTTGACGGATTGAGAGTCAACAGTTGGTTTTCTGTGTGAATTCGAGCGCGAAGGAGTTGGCCTCAGTAAATCATGCCGCGGTTGGCTGGGTGAATGGCGGCGCTGGGACACTGCGCGGACCGCAGGTGGGTGCTTGTTTTCAATTGCGCCTCGAGCAGGCAAGGCAGGCCCTTTGGCTTTCAAGGACTTAGCTCGTCTTGTGTGCCGTTCCAATATGGTGGAACCCAACCCAGCGCGGGCCCCCCGGCGCATAGGCTTGCTCCAGCGTATCGATCTCAAAGCCGTTGTTCTGAATCAGGGTGGCGGCGCTCCGCGTGAGGTGACACCCACCGGCTAACGGCTTCCAGAACGGCTCGATTCTTCTTTGCCACTTTTGAACGGACTCATCCGGCGAAATACTGTGTTCACAGAACAGGAGCTGGCCATCTGGCTTCAACGCGTCAAGCACGGCTCGAAGCGCCGCCCCCGCGTCCGCAATGGTGCAGAGCGTGTAAGTAACCACTACCGTATCGATGCTGGCGGGCTCTATTTCTGCGGTTTCTCCCCGCATTTGGCGGAGCTCCACTGGGAATGCCACTGTTTCGGCCCGCCGCCTGGCTTGGTGCAAATGCTCAGCATTCGGGTCAAACGCCACCACGCGACTCACCCGCTTGGGATCATAGAGTGCCAAGTTGCGCCCTCCGCCAATCCCCACCTCGAGCACAACACCTCGCGCTTGGGTGACAACCTTTTGACGCTGCCGGGTGAAGAAGCGAGCGCCACACACCCAATCCACCATCCTTGGAAGAACCCTGTCTGCGTATAGCCCCATTTCGGTATGAGGCTAACACGGTGTTGTCACAGGGAAAATTGTCCGATCTTGCACGGGTGGTTGGGCACGCGGGCGAGCATGTTTACGGCTATGTTTGGTTTGGGGGCGCGGTGCGCTACGGAAAGTCGTAACGCTCGGGTTAGGGCTTGGGTCAGGGAGGGTTGGGAACTATGGCTCCGTTCGGCCTCTGAGCCGCTAGCGACGGCTCCTGTGCTGGCGCTCACCATCACAACTATCACCTAGGGGGAAACCCTTGACGCTGCTCGCGGAAGTCTCGTAACTTAGTTGTTTCATGAAAAGTCTTACCTTGCGTTCCGTCCGTATTGGTGTCGTTCTCTCCCTTGGGCTGCTGGCGGCAACGCCGATGCCAGGGTGTACTGCTGAATCCAGGCAGTTTGGTGAATCCGCAAGCGTCGGCGGAGGAACCGGTGACGGCGGTTCGGAAGGTACAACGGGGGGCGCGTTGGGGAATTCCGGGGGTGCCCCAGGCACGGGTGGCACGGTGTTGGGCGCTTCGGGCGCATCGGGTTCAGGTGGAGTTAGCAATGCAGGAGCGTCGGGCAACGGCGGCATGGCAGGGATGCCCACCGGGATTTCCGATATTCCGTGCGCCACCAGCGCCGCGTGTTCGCTCGCAGCTCCGTACTGCAACGTGGCCAAGGGCTTTTGTGTGGAGTGCATCGCCAACGAACAGTGCAGCACCGGAAGCTGCAACGTAGATTTGGGCGCTTGTACAGATTGTGGCTCTGATGCGGATTGCATGGATCCGAACAAGCCCCGCTGCGACACCGCGAGCAAAGAATGCGCGCCCTGCGTGCCCACCAATGACAACTGCCCGCAAGGTAAGAAGTGCGTGGCCGTGAACGACTCATTTGCCTGTGCGGACGGGTGCAAGAACGATGGGGATTGTTCGGCTGCGAACGGGCCGAACTCCATTTGCTGCGGAGACGTGTGTGTCGATAAAAGCTCGGATTCGGCGCACTGTGGACAGTGTGGCATGAGCTGCGGCACGGGCACGTGTTGTTCGGCCGCTTGCGTAAACTTCGATACGGACCCGAACAATTGCGGTGGTTGCGGGCGCGTTTGTTCAAATATGAACATTGCTACGCCCATCTGTGACGGCGGGCAATGCGTGGGAGCGTGTGATTCCGGCTTCGGCGACTGCGACAGCGACAAGCGCACGAATGGCTGCGAGGTGAGCCTCCACACGGACACGGCAAACTGTGGGCGCTGTGGTGCGGCTTGCTCCAGCAACAACATTTCCGCGCCCGCTTGCGCAGGCGGAGCTTGCACCGGCGCCTGCAATTCAGGCACCGCGGACTGCAATAACGATAAGTTGACCGACGGGTGCGAGATAGACACCACGACAAATGCCGACAATTGCGGTGGGTGCGGGATGGCTTGCTCGGCAGGCGGCATGCAGACGCGAACCTGCGCGAACAGCCAATGCAATGGGACGTGCGCCACAGGGGCCGGCGATTGCGATAACAATAAGCGCACGAACGGGTGTGAACTGGATACTACCTCCAGCGCTGATAACTGCGGTGGGTGCGGGATGGTTTGTTCGAATGCGGGGATGCAGACGCGGACCTGTGCGGCCAACGCCTGTAACGGCACGTGCGCAGCGGGTAAAGCCGATTGCAACGCGAACAAGAAGACCGATGGATGCGAGATAGATACGAATACCGACCCCAATAATTGTGGCGGATGCGGAATTGTTTGCTCAAACGCGGGCATGCAGACGCGGACATGTGTCGCCGGTGTGTGCAGCGGGACGTGTGCGGCCGGAAAGGCGGATTGCAACGGGAATAAGCAAGCTGACGGTTGTGAGATCGATATTGCAACGAACCCTGATAACTGCGGCGGCTGCGGGATGGCTTGCTCCAACACCGGAATGGCAACCCGGACCTGCGGCGGCGGAAATTGCAACGGTACCTGCGCGGCTCCGGCTGCGGACTGCAACGGCAACAAGCGCGTCGATGGCTGCGAGATCAATACGGCAACCAATCCCGACAATTGCGGGGGATGCGGATCAGTGTGTTCGAACAGCAACATGGCTACGCGCACATGCGGGGCTGGAGTGTGCAACGGAACCTGCGCGGCGAATTACGGTGATTGCAATGCGAACAAGAAGAGCGATGGCTGCGAGGTAAACCTCACGAATGATAAGAACAATTGCGCAGCTTGCGGAAACGTTTGCAACCTTACGTGCCTCTCTTCCCAGTGCACTTGGGATACAGGACCGAGGCATGGGTTTGCGGGCTTGAGCAGCAATCATTACATCACGCAAGGAGGCTGTTCGGTCGGCGGAGGTGACGCGGCAGATGCCGCCTACTTCTGCTCGCACTTTTACGGTTCTAGCTGCACCGCGCAAAGCTACGTCGGCGGCGCAACTGCCGTGGCCTCTGCACCCAAGATGCACAAGAACGGATCTTGTACTGACCAGGGAAATAACATTACGGGTCGCACTTGCGATGGCGGGCCCTGCAAGATTGGAAATACCGGAAATATTTCTGTCTCAACCACGGGAATCAACGACATGGTCTGTCGGTGTCCTAACAACGTGCCCTTCGCTCAGTTCGGCGGGCGCGAGTGGTACAAGGTCCAAGTTTTTGGGGCCATGACGGACGCAAACGTCAAGGCTGCTTGCTTAGCTGCTGGCCTCAAGGTGCCCTGCACGGGTGCGGGCGGCTGCATGTACAATGATGGTCAGTGCTCCCCCACGGCGGAAATGGGTTGCAGTGTCCCGATGAACAGCTTGTCCCAATTCCTTTGCGCGGCGTCGCCGACGGCGTGTCCTCCTTTGTTTGGCGTGTACCAGAATATGGGCGGGACGTGGGTCGGTGGCTCCGCGTGTGGTGCCGATAGTACCGGCTGGTGTATCCAGGGAGCCTCAGTGAACAACAAGTATGCCCTTTGTGTGAACTGACTGACGGTTTTTCGGGGTCGAAAGCGCTGCTTCCGACGGGTCCAGCGCGATTGGTCCGACCGCCGGTCTCAGGGTTGCGGCGGCCTGGCGCGGGAGGTAGACCGGCGGGCATGCGTGATTTCCGCCCGGTTCGATCAAGGTTGCTGGTGGTAGTGGTGGGCGTTACCGGTCTCGCCGCGTCACAGGTGGGCGCTTGTGGGAGGCAGTTCAACGACTGTGCCGAAACGTACACCTGTCCCCCGCCGGTAACCGGTGGTGCTTCCGGGGCAGCTTCTCTGGGAGGAAACGGGCACGCCGGCGGGGCGATGGGGTTGTCGGGCGCTGGCGGAGTGTCGAGCGCGGGCGGATCCGTTGGAGCTGCTGGTAGTGGGGGAGTGGGGGTCGGCGGAGAATCGGGCTCGAGCGGTGCTCCACCATCGTTGAGCGGAGGAGCGGGTGGCGTGAGCGCGGGCGGTGGCAGTCAGTCGGCGGGTGGCGCAGGGGCCACGCTACGGGTGCCCGCGTGTACCGGTGCAGACATCAACGCCAGAATCTGCGGAGCCAACACGGTGGTTCAGTGCACGGGAGCGCAGGTTGGGCAAGAGGTGGAGCGGTGCGTCTCCAAGGCCTGTGTTGCCGGAAGTTGCGTTGGCGTCTGCCAGCCTGGAACCACGAGTTGCATCCAGGCCAATAGCTCCACGTGCTCGGTTCTTGGTGACTGGGGGACACCTGTATCGGGCACGGGATGCAAGGGGACTGGGGTCAGTTGTGCTGGTCTTGCCGCCAACTGTGGGCCACTAGGAAATGAGAGCTGCTGTGAACGCCCCCTTGTCCCTGGCCAGGCTGTGAATCCTCCGATTCTCGCTCGTCTCGACAAATTCGAGGTAACAGTCGGCCGCTTCGCGAACTTCGTCGCAGCCTTCGATGCATGGCAGGGCGCGGGCGGACCGCTCACGACTGCGGGTTGGATGGGGGTCTGGACCCCAATGGTAGCCACTGACGCCGCGGCTCTTCTTAGCAGCTCCCAGTGTCAAAGCGGCGAAGGAACTTGGTCGCTTGCATCCGCAGAGGCCGCCAAACCGATGAACTGCGTGAGCTGGTACAATGCGCAGGCCTTCTGCCACTGGGATGGTGGAAAGTTGGCGCTTGAGAACGAGTGGCAGTTTGCGGCTACTCCCATGTCCGGGGGAACCTTCCCATGGGGCGCCACCGCACCCGGAAACAGTACGAGCCTGGCGGTCCACGGATGTTGGCTGGACGGTGTGGCTGGGTGCAGCGGACTCGAGATAGCTCCAGTTGGGTCGGTTCCCGCCGGCAATGGGCCTTACGGGCATGCTGATCTCGCGGGAAATCTCGCCGAGTGGGTTCAGGATGCCGCGGGGATCGATGGCCAAACTCGAGGCGGGTCGTGGGCGAGTGACGTGTCGACTTTGAACATCACGCAGTCCGTGAAGTTCGAGCCCACCATGGGCCACAAGAGCGTCGGCTTTCGCTGCAGCTACCCGCTTTGAGCCTGACCTCAGTCGAGTTAACTTGTGCAGCGCTCCGGCACCGTGCCGGTGGGCACTCTCGCCGTCTCGATATGTTACCCAACACAATGCTTCGGGAGCGGAGGCCTCTGGGTACGATCTTGCAGTGAAGGGAAAACGCGTGGGTTGCGCTATGCCGTGTACCGGCAAGAAGTGCATGTGACTTGACAGGTCATGCATATAAGACTATATAAGTCTTATGAAATCCGCGTCGATCTCCGAGCTTAAGGCGAACCTGTCTCGCTACCTGGGCATGGTTCGGCGTGGTAGCGAGGTCGAAGTCTTGGATCGGGGTGTGCCTATCGCTCGCATTGTGGGGCTCTCGTCCGCGGGTCGCAGTCGCGACAAGGAGCGTCTGATGCACCTGGCCGAGTCTGGCGTGTTGCGCCGTAACACCACGAGCTTGTCTTGGGTGTTAGAAGAGCCCGCAGTTAAGGCAGAGCGCGCAGATCTGCAGCGGGCCCTCGATGAAGATCGGGGCGATCGCTTGTGAGGTTTTGGGACGCCTCTGCCCTTATACCGCTCGTGGTTGAGGAAGCAGTCACCGAGCTTTGTTTGGACTGGCTCAGGCAAGATGCTGACGTTATCGTTTGGGGGCTTACCCGGCTGGAGCTGGTTTCCGCGCTTGAGCGGCGAGCACGCGAGGGATTGCTCTCGCCCTCTCAACGGATCCAAGCACTGCGCAGGATCGATCGTCTTTCGGCGGGCGCCAACGAGGTGACGGACCTTTTGGCCGTGAGGAGTCGAGCGCAACAGCTCTTGGCTCGGCATGCGCTTCGTGCGGCAGATGCGGCGCAGCTAGCAGCAGCGATGCTTGTTGCGGATCCCGATCCGTCGTCGCTCTGCATGGTCGTGTTGGATCGGAGGCTCGCGGAGGCGGCCGTACGCGAAGGCTTGGATGTGCTCACTTGGCCAGAGTGAGGATGTGCGCGCAAAGGGCCGGTACGAGCATTCGCCCCAGGGTTCGCTCGCCCGGCCAGGAAGCGTGCCATTCACCTCGTTCCGCGTTGGAACAAGCTGAGTAGTTGAGTTTCCGGTGGATGCTCGGTAGACGGCGGGTAACCGAGTGGTGGTCGAAAGCTTTCCCGAAATCCCGTTGGAGCCGTTTGGTTCAGGCTGGGCTCTTGAGGCAGTGATTGGCGCTGGCGGCATGGGCACGGTGTATCGGGCCAGGAATGCAAAGGGGGAGCGCGCCGCCGTGAAGCTCTTGCACCCAAACTTGGTTGGCCACTCGGGCACGCTCAAGCGCGTGCTGCGCGAAGCCGAGCTGCTCGGCAAGCTCAAGCATCCAGGCATCTGCCAACTCAAAGAGGCGGGCCTTTACGGCGACGATCGCCCCTTTCTCGTGATGGAGCTCTTGGCGGGACATTCGCTCAAGGAGCGGCACCAAACGGCTCCATTCTCGCCGGCTGAGCTGCTGGACTTTGCCATACAAGTGCTCGAAGCGCTGGCGTACGCGCATGGGAAAGGCGTTGTTCATCGCGATCTGAAGCCCTCTAATCTTTTCCTCACGCATCAAGGTCGCGTTAAGATCTTAGACTTTGGCGTTGCGCGCTCCCTCCTCGAAGGCAATGCATCGCAAAGCTCTGTGGGAGAGCTCATCGGCACGCCAGCTTTCATGGCCCCTGAGCAAGCCGCCGGCAGGCACGATGCCGTGTGCCCGCAAACCGATATTTGGTCGCTGGGTGCCACATTATTCACGTTGTTAAGCGGTGAATATGTTCACTCGGGCCGCACGGAGGCCGAACGCCTCGGCCGAGCCATGACCGTTGCGCCAAGAGCTGTACGCTCAGTACTTCCGGAGTGCCCAGAAGCGCTCGCGGAGGTGATCGACAAAGCGCTCGCGTTCGAGGTGCAAGACCGCTTCCGCAGCGCTGTTAGTATGCGGTGTGCTCTGAAGAACGTGAGTGTCGGGGAGAGAGCGCTTTTCGCGCTGAATCGCGGATCTGGTGACGAGTCTGGCGAGACGTTGGTGGTTGGTCGCGGGGAGAAAGCTCCTTCGGACATGGTTTCTGTGGCGTCTGAGGCGAGTGCTTCGGGGAGCCGCGCTGCGGGCACGGAGCCATCTGGGGAATTCGAGATCCCAGAGGGACCAAGTGTGCGATCCACGGCGAGCAGGGCGCGCTCAGCTTCGTCAGTTGCCAACGCGGCCACGTCCCTTCCATCCGATCTGGATCTACACGCACTAGATCGCGAGCTTGTGACCAATGGTTTCGATCCAGGGCAATTCTCCCCTCCGGATTTCCAAGCCTCGCTAGAATATGAACGCCGGATTGCCGCGACGCCAATGACCGCGACTGTTAGGGGTATGTACTTCAGCTACCTCTTGCGCGCCGCAAAGGGCTTCGACCTTGGAGACACCGATAGGTACATTGCATTTCGCAACTACCCCATGCGGGATTATATGGATCTCTTAGTGCGTTTCGCACGAGCCGTGTACCCCCACCTTGCGCTGAGGGAAGGCCTTCGGCGCATCGGCTGGGAAACTATGCCTACTTACTTGGAGGGTGTCGTGGGACGCGTCGTCTTCGCCTTGGCCGGGCGAGACTTGGTCCAAGCGTACCAGCTCCTCCCAAGAGGTTACCAACTGAGTATCAGCCCTGGGTGGGTTAACGTTCCAGTGTGTTCGGAGCACCAGGCGGTAGTTGAGTTTCGCGGGATCTGGAACTTCCCGGAATGCTATCAGGTGGGAGTCATTGAGGGCGCCTGTCGAACCTACGGACGGACCGGTGTGTCGATGGTGCGGGTGCTTTCGGAGCAGGATGTGGATTTGCTGATTCGCTGGTTTTAGCCGCAGGGGCTGCACGGTGATGGGGTGGGGGAGTTGTTACTCATCTACCTTCTTTCGCGTAAAATACGTTGGGCGACTTGGGCTTTGTCTTCAGTGAAGGTTAGGATTTTCGAATTCGCAGGACTGAGGATTGGGTTCCCTCACCCAGATACTTAGCATGCTAAGTATCTGGGTGGTGCTCAATAGCGCTTGGGCTCGCTGCACGTGGCCTGATTCACGTGCGCTCCCTGCGTGTTTCGTTTGCGCGAACGAGACGACCACTTGCCACATCAAACGCCCTGCCTGTTTCAACAAATGCCTATCTGGAGGGACGTGGCGAGTCCCGAAAAAGTCAGATGCGCACCTGCGAACGCACGAAGCAGAGAAAGTCACACAAACGTTTCGATCGAATTTTGTCACATACAGCTGTTCTGGCGGAGTTGTTCTTGCTGTTGTCCGGGATGACTGGCATAAGTAAGGGTGGTGTTTTGGGCGCTGCTTAGCAAATCAAGCTCGCTCGGGCACGCATGAATACCACCCGCGAACATCGTGGATGCCCACCCTGAGAGCGTCGCCCCATATGGCTCAAGCTGAACTCAAAATCCCCAGTCTTGCAGACTCGATGGTCCCAGAAAGCATGGTGCTGCCAGTGGCGACGCCGCGGCTCACGATGATGGATCTCATGCTTCGGCACCTGAAGGCTGAAGGCGTTACGGTCGTTTTTGGCGTCCCAGGTGGCCTTTTGCACCCATTCTTCGACGCGATTGAGTGCGATCCGGACGTACAGCTGGTCGTCAATAAACACGAGGGAAGTGCCGCATTCATGGCTGATGGGTTCGCCCGCCTTGAGGAGCGCCTCGCTGTTGTTGCGGCCACGTCTGGCCCTGGGGCCACGAACATGATCACGGGTGTGAGCGTTGCATTCGCCGACGGTGTACCAATGTTGGTAATCACGGGGCAGGCACCGAGCCATATGTTGGGCAAGGGAGCGGCTCAGGAGACGCCCCGGGAAGACATCGACATCGTGGGGATGTTTAAGCCGATTACAAAGTATTCGGCGATGGTGCCTTCAGCCGATAGGTTCGCGCACCATTTTCGCAGAGCCATGCGCCAGGCCTACAGTGGACGCCCCGGCCCCGTGCATCTCAACGTCCCCGTAAACCTTTGGCTACAGCCGGTTGACGATGAGCCATGGGCCCCTGAAAGTTATCGCGCGGCGCGGGCCCTATTCGATCGTGAGGCCATCAAGCGAGCATCTTTGGCGTTGCTGCGTGCGAAGCGTCCGGTGCTGCTTGTTGGGTCTGGCGTAGTAGGGGACACCGCGCAATCACGCGTGATTCAGTTTGCCGAGCAGCTAAACCTCCCCGTTGCCACCACTCCGCGGGCCAAGGGAGTATTCCCGGAGGATCACCGATTATCCCTCGGCGTGCTGGGCTTTGCCGGTCATGATCTCGCGCGCGAAGTTCTGCTTACTCCCGCACATGGAGTGGACGTGCTCCTCACTGTCGGCGCGAGCCTGAACGAAACCACCACTCTGAACTGGCACGCCGGTCTAACAGAGGGTCGTACGCTCCTTCAGCTGGATATTGATCCAGAACGCATTGGCCGCAACTACCAGGTTCAAGTCCCTTTGGTCGGTGATGCCGCAACCATTTTGCTCGAACTTTCGCACCAGGTGCGCCGCGATCAAGCACGTGGTGAAGAGTGCTGTTCGACCTGGGTTCCGCTTCCGCGCGCACCGCAGCATTCCCAAATGGTGAGTGTTTCCGCGAGTGGTGGCGCCGACAGCAGCGTTGCTTCGAGTAACGTCACCTCGAGTGCGAAGGGTTATGTCTCCCCTGAGGTTTGGCGCCAGGAGCTCACCGAGGTGCTTCCGGGTGACGCCATCATTTACTCCGATATCGGCGCGCATATGCTGTTCAACATCCGCCACCTTGCGATTCGTCGCGGGCAGCGCTTTGTGCTCAATTTGGGCTTTGGATCGATGGGGCATGGAACTGTGGCCCCCATCGGGACGGCCATTGCCTACCCAGGGCGTCCTGTGGTTGCCATTGTTGGGGACGCATGCCTCACCATGAATGGGCTGGAGTTACTTACGGCGGCTGAGCATCAAGTGCCCGTGGTGTGGATTGTTGAGGACAACCAAATGCACGGCATCACTTTTCATGGAAGCAAACTCGTGAACGGCGGCCGCCCGATGCACAGCATCGTGAATAGGCGCGAGCTGCGGATAGATCTTCTGGCCGAAGCATTGGGCCTTGCTTTCTACGACGTGAGTGAGCCGGGCCAATTGCGGGAGGCACTACCGGCTGCGCTGAAACAACGAGGCCCGAGCCTCATTAGAGTGCGTGTGGATCCCAGTATTTCACCTCCGTTGGGTGATCGGGCTAAGACGGTAGCGGGATTTAAGCGGAGCTAGTGGGGCGCCCTACCGATAACGGTCGTGCTTGTTCTTCAGGCTATGGGGCCGCTACTTGCGAGCAACCACGAGCGAATTGGGGCCGCGTACGGATTGCACGGTGACATTCTGGAAACCCGCCTCCTTGACCATGGAACGGCAGTCATCGGCACTCCAAACGCGACCATCCGCGCTGTGGATCAAAATGTTTACGTCCATGAGTGACACGAACGGGTGGGGGGCGTCGTCCGTTCGTAGGTAGTCCGCAATCACCAAGGAGCCGCCCGCCTTGAGGGCGCCGTACGCGCGGCGAAACACTGCAACATTGCTCGTCCAACCAATGCCGTGCGCCATTTGGGCGTAGACAATGTAATCCCAAGTGTCTTTGCCGAGGTCGACTTCCATGGAGTTACCGGCCTGCGTAGTAAATCGTTCACCTACTCCCCATGACATCGCGAGCCGCTCCGCGAGCGCATTCATGTTGGCCCAATCCAGCTGGGTGGCGTGGGCCTCGGGGTTGTCCTTCAGCCAAGAACACGCGAAATATCCTGTGCCACCTGCTACATCGAGGATCTTGATTGGCCCCGCGCCGGAGATCTTGAGTAACTTGGACGCAGCTTGCGCGAAGGGAATGCCCAACGGGAGCGCCGCTTGCCCGATAGACTCCCAGAACGGATGGTTTGGCGCGTCTCGAAGCGGGATGGCTGGAACCCCGCTGGCGACCACTTCCGGCAATGTACCCCACTCCTCAAAAACCCGGAGATTGTGTAAGACAAAGTCGCCTAGGTACTCCGGTTTTCCTGCAACGAGCACAGCTGATGTTTCAGGGCGATTGAAGAAGGCGTTACCCCGCTTGTCGACATAACCGCTCACCGCTAACACCTCGAGAATCGCGTTCAATCCGCGCTCTGGCGCTCCAGTTGCCTCTGAAAGGCGGGCGACGGTGTTGGTTCCACCCTCGATGTGAGTAAATAGTCCCAGCGAAACTCCCGATGCCAGGCTTGCATAGGCCCACACGGCAGTGATGGATTGGATGACCTTCTGGGAGGCGTGAGAAAAGTCGGCATCGGAGCGCATACGTAGTTGTGCACCTTACAACACCGCCTGTGTCTGGTGCAAAGGCGCACCCTCACTTAGGAAAAGCGCAAAAGGTTTCCGCCGCGCAGCCGTATTGTTAAAGTCGCCCCATGGCCAGCCTTCAGACGCCGAAGCTGTTAGCACTCGATGCTGAGTTCGCTCGAGCGTCCTGGTTCAACATGTATGTGATGGTATGGAGTGGGGAGGTTCGTTCCCAGCACCTTACGACTCTGGAACAGGAAATGTGGGCGCTCGCAACGACGTACCCTGGCGTGATTGCGTTGAGCATCCTTGAGCAGGGCGCTCGGCCGCCCGAGCCCTGGGCTCGCGAGATTATCAAGAATCAGCAGCGGGCGTTGGCCTCTCACCTGGTGAAGAGCGTCCAGTTGGTGGATGGCCAGGGGTTCTGGGCAAGCAGTGTGATTGGAGTCGTCGTGTCGTTTCAGAACCTCCGGGAGACGGGCCTGCGGCAGTCGGTGGCTCGAAGCGTTGCTGAGGCAGCCAAGGAAATTTGTCCGTTTGTTCGAGGCCCTCAGGGGCAGACGGCCAACGCGCTCGATGTTGCAAAGATCATCCAAGGCATTCGAACGCAGCGGAACGCGCGTGCAGCGTAAAACAAAGCGGTCAGCGCTGTCGAAAACGTTTCAGTAACTTTTCAGCCAGAGGGGCGCTTGAGCAATGACTTGCCAGCAGCTCGCGGTGCTCACCAGGCGCAGCTAATTGCAGTTCAGTAGAACTGGCACGCTGCAGTGCCGCCGGAGCAGCCTTGCCAGCCAGCGCGCGAAGCGTGAGGATGCGCTCTTATGGCCCCTTTTCGTCGCGCACAATGTCATCCGATTGCCATCGTAGGGATGGGGTTTCGCCTGCCTGGCGATTCCACCACACCGGACGAACTTGCGCGTTTTCTGGAGCAGCACGGAGACGCCGTCTGCGACGTACCGGCCGATCGTTGGAGCCTTGGGCGCTTCTACAGCCCAAACGAGGCAGCCCCTGGCCGGATGTATGTGAAGCGTGCTGCCTTCCTAAGGCAGGACATTTTTTCGATGGATCCGGCGCCGTTTAACTTGTCGCCGCGTGAGTGTGCGTTGCTCGACCCGCAGCAACGCTTGCTCTTGGAATCCGCTTGGGATGCTCTTGAAGACGCCGGAATGCCGGTGACGAAGCTTCGCGGAAGCAACACAGGCGTCTACGTTGGGGGGTTCATGCAGGATATTCGGGATATTACGACGTTTCCTGCGAACACACACCTAATGGCTAGCCACACGCCGACCAGCGTCACGGGGACGATTTTGTCTAACCGTCTCTCGTACGTATTCGACTGGCATGGGCCCAGTATTTCGGTGGACACGGCGTGCTCGTCCTCGCTGGTTACAATTCATCTTGCGTGTCGGGACTTGCTTGACGGTGCGTGTGATGCCGCGGTGGCGGGTGGCGTGAACGTTATGCTTTCGCCAGCCAGCATGATCTTGATGTGCAAAGGGCAGTTTCTTGCGCGGGATGGCCGTTCCAAGACCTTCGACGCCGCCGCCGACGGATATGGCCGGGGCGAAGGTGCTGCCTTGCTGGTCCTGAAAAGGCTTGAGGATGCGATTCGGAATGGCGATCGGATCTATGCGCAGATTTTGGCTTCTGGTGTGAATCAGGATGGGCGTACGGATGGTATGGCCTTGCCAAACAGTGATGCTCAGGTTGCTCTCTCTCGTCGAGTGAGCGACCGTGCTGGCATCGACCCCAAGCGTGTGGGATATGTAGAAGCGCACGGGACGGGTACTCGTGCCGGTGACCTTGCCGAGACCCGAGCGCTGTCCGAGGTGTACGCGGGCGCCGGACGAGCTCAACCCCTCATTGTTGGCTCGGTCAAGACGAACATCGGTCATCTGGAAGCAGGGGCCGGTGTGGCCGGTGTTATGAAGACAGCCCTCAGCCTGTACCACCGAAAGATATTTCCCGTTCGGGAACTCCTAACACCGAACCCCGAGATTGACTTCGTAGGTCTCGGCATTCGAGTTCCCCTAAATGCTGAGGATTGGCCAGAGAACACTGATCTGACTGCAGCCGTTAACTCGTTTGGCTACGGCGGTACCAACGGGCACGCCATACTTTCAGCCGCCCCCGAGCATACCCGAGGCATGCCTCGCGTAGACCCGCGCGGTCCGCGCATGATCTGTGTTTCGGCGTTTGATGAGCATGCCTTGATGGAGCGTGCCAGGCAGCTCCTTCCGTTGGTGGAAGCGAACCCGTACGGGGTTGCGTCAACTTTGGCTCACCATCGCGGTCATCTTCCGGTTCGTGCTGCGGTCCTCTCCACTGATCCATCCAGTGTGGCGGTGGCATTTCGCGCGATCCAAGAGGGACAACCTCACGAAAGCCTTGTGAAAGACCGAGCAGATGTTTCGCGATTATGCTGCGTCTATACTGGAATGGGCCCCCAATGGTGGGGAATGGGGCGAGAACTCTTTGGGTGCGAACCGGTATTCCGTCGCGCCGCAGAGCGGGTCGATACGTTGTTCCAAAACGCATCCGGTTGGTCGCTGTTAAAAGAAATGCTAGCGTCAGAGCCACATTCGAGACTCAATCGTAACTTCGTCGCCCAGCCTGCGAATTTCCTGCTTCAAGTCGCGCTTACGGAGCTCCTGCTGCACTACGGCGTCAAGTTTGCCGGCTACCTCGGCCACAGCGTGGGTGAGCTAACGGCAGCGTGGGCCAGTGGTTGCTTGAGTTTGGAGGACGCCACCTTTGCAGCGTTCCATCGCAGCGACCTCCAGGAACAAGTGGCGGGTCGGGGTACCATGTTGGCCGTTGAGCTTTCGCTGGAAGAAGCGGAGGTGCTTTGCCGCGAGCTCGATGACGTTTGCGTGGCCGCGATCAATGGTGCTCGCTCGATCGTGTTGGCGGGCAAGCGTGATTCTCTGAAGGCTCTAAAGGCGGAGTTGGACACCAAGGAAACGTTTTCTAAGTTTATGCACGTTGATGTCGCCTACCACAGCGCTCATATGGATCCGCTGGCGGGAGGCTTTGTGGCTCGCTTGGCCAACCTACGCCCGAGCGAACCTAATCACCCGCTTTTTTCAACTGCCTATGGGATCCGCATTACCGCGCCGACTCATGACGGCGACTATTGGTGGAAGAACGCTAGAATGCCTGTGCTTCTTCAGCCCGCCCTACATGCTGCGCTCACTGAAGGGTTTGACGGCTTTCTCGAGGTTGGGCCCCACCCGGTTCTAGCCGGGGCCATTCAGGGGTGTGCACGGGAGGTGGGTGTTGCCGTTAAGTCGATGTCTAGCCTGCGGCGCAATGAACCGCAGAATCAGTGTTTTGAGAAGTGCTTGGCGGCATTGCATTGCGCAGGCGTGGAGCTGGATTGGGAAAAACTGGTTCCAAGCGCGCCCCAAGTGGCCCTCCCACGTTATCCCTTCCAGCGCAAACGCTACTGGGAAGAGAGTGATGCGGCGTTGGCGTATCGTTTGGGTCGCCCATCCGCGCATCCGTTCCTAGACCAGCGCAATTCGGGGGGTGATCCTGAGTGGGAGGTAGAGCTGGACGACACCCGTTTCGATTGGCTTAGCGGCCATCAAGTGCAGGGCGCTCGCGTGTTTCCAGCTGCTGGTTATCTTGAGATTGCCTTTGCGGTAAGCGCCGAGCTGTTTGGGGATCACGAACATGTCTTATCTGATGCGGAGTTTCTTAAGGGTCTAGTCGTTGTCGAGGGAGAGCCAGCTAAGCTGGTTGTTCGCTACGCGGGGGACCAGGTGATTATAGGCAGCAAGCTCAATGGTGGCTCTGTGACGCATGCTAGAATCCAGCTTGCCCCGCGCTCCAGATACCTACGTCCGAACCGCCTCGATATCCAAGCGTTGCTCGCGGAGGCAGAAAGCTGCGAAGTCGACGTTTTTTATCAAGATTTGGGTGACATTGGGCTGAACTACACTGGATCGTTTCGCGGGATTCAGCGCCTATGGCAGGGACACGGTGGCGTAAGCATTGCGGAAATTATGGCGGTTTCACAACCCGCTTATTGGGTTTTTCCGGCACTCTTGGATGCTGCGTTTCAGGCACTCTTCGCCTTGCTTCGGGGCGGTCAGGATTCTCCGGTCATTCCCGTGCGAGCTGGAACTGTCCGCTGTTTTCGTCGCGCGAGTGGCTCACTTTACGCGGTATGCAGACGGATACAAACCCCAGGTCAACTCGTGTTTGACGTCGACCTCTGCGAACCTAGCGGTGAACTCGTTGCGAGGGTTGAGGACCTGGTGTTGGAGCCGATCGGAAGGTCACAGGAGCTGCGTGGCAGCGAGCTCGCGTGGCTTCACGGAAAGGAGTGGGTGCTGGCTCCGCCAGTCGTGCCGCTCCACGTCGTCCAGCCACTTTGTGTCGTCGGCCCGGATTCAGAAACGGTGGATTGGGCAATTGTTCAGCTTGAGAGTGTGGGGCAGCCCGCGGCTGCGAAAATTCCCGAAGGTGCCTCTGAAGTGCACGTCGTCTTTGTTGGAAGCCGAAAGGACGAGGCCGACCTTCACACAGAACTTTGGGCACTGATACGTTGCGTTCAAACGCTCGCGTCGCGGGGGGCGTCGCGACTTACCGTCTTGACGCACGGGGCACACTCACTGCACGGAGAAGCCACCAGGCCGCCGAGCGGCGCCCTTCTCGGCTTCACTCGTGTGGCAATGACAGAACACCCGGAGCTTGCCACGAAGGTGCTGGATCTGCCGCTATCGGTGGACATCCGTGCGCTCGACCTAAAGCAGGCAATTCTGAGTAGGGATGAAGAGGAGTGCGCGTTGCGTGACGGCATACGCCACGCTCTCCGAATTGTGCGCGTGCCGCCCATATTCGAGGCCCGAAGAGCGGAACGCCGACTTTCCCACCCAGGTGAACCCTGTGAGCTGTTCGTGGAAAGGCCGGGGGCTGTTAATAGTGTGATTTTCAGGCCTCGTCATTTTGGCATGGCGCTGGCGCCGAATGAGGTCGAGGTCGAAGTCGAGCATGCAAGTTTGAATTTCAAGGATCTCATGAAGGCAACGGGGCTGTTGCACAAGGCCGCAATGCATCGCACCTACCTGGGAACCGAGCTGGGGGTGGAAGCGTCCGGACGGGTCCTCCGCGTGGGGACATCCGTTTCGAGTGTAGCGGCGGGGCAGCGCGTTATCGTGTTTGTAGGAGGCGCACTTGCGACGCGCTTGCGGGTAACAGAAGACTTTGTTGTTCCCTCCGATCCCGCGTTGGATGGCAGCGTGGCTGCGTCCTTCCTTGTTTATGCGACGGCCCTACATGCGCTGGTCGACCGAGCGCAACTTGCGGCAGGTGAGACAGTCCTTATCCACTCCGCGACGAGTGCCGTGGGTTTGGCTGCCATTCAGATAGCTCAGTCGCGCGGGGCGCGGATTTTGGCGACCGCCGGAACCCTGGGGAAAAGGCAGTACTTGGCCGCCCTCGGGGTGTCGCACATCTACGATTCGAAGACGCTTGACTACGCGACGCAAGTTCGGCGTGCCACAGGCGGAAGCGGAGTAGATGTTGTTTTGAATTCGCTGAGCGGGGAACACCTGCAGAAGAGCGTTGAGTTGCTTGCCCCCGGTGGTCGTTTCGTTGAGCTGGGAAAGCAAGACTTCGCTGAGAATCGCAAGCTTGGGCTCTCAGTGTTCAGTCGAGCGATTTCGTTTCTGGCGGTGGATTTGGATCGGATGAGCCTAGAAGCACCGAAGTTCTTTAAGCCGCTTGCTCAACGGGTATGCGCAGCATTCCAGGACGGTACGCTGCATCCGTTGCCCACTCAAATGTTTTCGGCACATCGAGCGGCCGACGCCTTTCGTGAGCTTGCGAATGAGGAACGAATCGGCAAGGTCATTCTAGATTTCAGCGAGGGCGTGGGCGATGTCGCCCCGGGCCTAGCGCCTCGGCCTGAGATCAGCCGCGACGGCACGTATCTCGTCGTTGGTGGACTCGGGGGCTTTGGCCTGCGCACTGCGGAGTGGTTGGCTGATTGTGGTGCGGGTGCATTGGTCCTGGCTAGCCGCCGCGGGGAGCCCTCTTCGGCAGACCGAGAACGAGTGCTCAGGCTCGTTGCGAGGCTCGATTGTGATGTGCGATGCGAATCCCTGGATGTTGCGGACAGCTCGGCAATAAGAACGCTTGTCGAGCGCTTGAGCGCACTCGACAAGCCTCTTCGGGGAGTTTTTCACGCAGCGGCGCTCTTGGTCGATGAACCAATTCGGCAAATAACGGAGGAATCACTCCGCTCAGTACTGGGTGCGAAAGCAGTGGGTGCGTGGAATCTACACCTTGCAACAGCGCATTTGCCGCTAGATCACTTCGTACTCTACTCCTCTGTTGCCGGATGGATTGGGAATCCTGGACAAGGGGCATATGCGGCGGCAAACGGTTTTCTTGATGCGTTGGCTCATTTGCGGAAAGCTAACGGCCTTGCTGCAACTAGCATAGGTTGGGGTGCCATAGGCGACGTGGGGATGGTCGCCCGGGACGAAGCTGTGGGCGCGCACCTACAGCGCATCGGATTCAGTTCAATGCTCTCTAGTCGGGTGCTTGAGGCGCTGCGGGGTGCGTTGAAGGAGGGGCAGGTCGACCACGGGATTGTCGATGCGGACTGGAACCGGTGGGTCCGCTCGGCACCAGATACCTCTTGGAGGCGTCTTGAGCGCGTTCTCCGACAAGATTCATCGGCAAACTCCCAAATCGAGGAGTTGGTGAGGCGCCTTGGGGCTCTGAACGCCCAGGATCGCATGGAATTCGTTCAGGCTCGGTTGAAGGCCGTTGTCGCGCCAATTTTCAAGGTGGAAGTTGAGAGGTTTGAGATCGAGTTGCCGCTCAGAAACCTTGGCATGGACTCGTTGATCGCCCTTGAGCTTCAAGCTGAGATTGAAGTGCAGCTGGGCGTGGAGGTTTCCACCATGGAACTACTTGCTGGGCGCTCTGTAGCGGCCCTTGCGGCGCTCGTGCTCCAGCGGGTTCTCGCGCTCGCCACGCCGGAAGTGACACCCACTGCGGATGCCGATGCCGTGCCGGTGCGACTAAGCGGGGTGCCTGGCAATCTGCGCCAGCATTTTCTGGAAAGAATCTGCGTCCAACCCCCATATTTCGCGCTTGAGGAAGTCCTGCAGGAAGGTGATTGGCTTACCGCGCGAGTCAAACCAGCAGAAGTGCCAACCAATGGCTCGAGCGCACAGGGACTAGCCGAGGCAGCCAGGCATATGGCCATACTCGGGTCTTGCGCCCTTCGTGTGGTTCACGGCAACGCAAGCGGAAGGATCTACTATCCGGTTAAGGAAGCACGGCTTCGCGAGTGGGTTGGTCTTGCGTTGCCGGGCGAGGTAGTGGTTAGGGCAAAGCCAATTCACTTCGACCCAAAGGGGAGCGTCGGTTCAGCCGAAACGATCTTATGCTCCCAAGGTGGCGAGGTGCTTTGCCGATTTGATGTGACATACCACGTGATTCCTGAGGAAGAATTCAAAGTACTATTTGCCCAACATGCTCGGCCCACCCACGAGGGTTTGGGTGATGACCCGTATCGGGAGTTTCCCCATCAGGAACCTGCAGCGGTAGGCATTGGCCGCGCGAGTCTGACGTTGGCACCAATTGAACAGGCTCGCTGTCTTGGTCACTTCGTCGGATACCCAGCGTATCCCGTCTCGATTATGGTGCGCGATATCTTCCACCTGGTGGACGCAGCGATCACGTTTGAAAATGGGGCCGAAGGCTCATGGACAATCATTGCCGGAGGGTGCTTCACGTCTCGTTTTGTATTTGCCGGCGAGATTCCTGAGCTAACCGTCGCGAGAGAGGGCGCAATGGCGGGCGTTGAGCAGTGGCGTGCGGACCTCAAAGTCGGTACGGAACTTGCGGCGTGGTTCGAGATGTCTGTGCGGACTTCAGGGGCTCAGGCTTCCTCGCAAGGCACCGACTTGGTGCGAAGTGGCTAATGCGCCATGGGAGGACGTCTGTTCAGTGCGATTGTGATCTCGCTCGGCCGGAGGCTAATTCGGCTGGATCAGAGTCCAATAGGCGGCGTGCGAGATCTGAAACCTAACGATGTCGGGAAAATCACGGCGGCACCTTAAGTGCGATGCGTGAAGGCCGTTCGTATGCGTGACACAAGAAAGGTCACCTGCAGATGGCCCACTTTTTCAACGCCCAATCAACGGCTTCCTTACTTCCTCGACGCTTTGAAGAGTCCGACCTTGATGCTGAACTCCTTTCTGCCGGGATCGACCCTCAATCGTTTCAGGTGCCGAACTTTGACGTGCAGTTTAGGCCGCAGGTTCAGATACAGAATACACCGGATACGGCGATCGTCAAAGGGATGTTCTTCGAGAACTTGGCGCGCGCCGCGCGGCGATTCAATGTAAGGTGCGAGCCTAGGTACACCGCGTTTCGAGACTACCCAATGCGGGACTACATGGAGTTGATTGTTCGCTATGCCGAGGCAAGGTATCCCCATGTGACGTTGCGAGAGGCAGTGCGGCGGGTCGGTTGGGAAGCGTTTCCCACCTTGGCCGAATCGATTGCAGGCCGTGTGATGTTCGCGGTTGCAGGAAGGGATTTGCGTGCCGCAATAAACATCACCCCGGCAGCCTATCGACACAGCATCAGCGGTACCGTCACAATTCGTCACATCTCCGAGCATCAAGCAGTGCAGGAGTTCAGATCGATTTGGAACTTTCCGGACTGCTACCAAGTGGGTGTCATGGAAGGTGGTTGTAAGGTTTACGAACGTAACCACTCCGTCAGTCTGCGTGTGTTGTCGGAATGTGACGTCGATCTGCTTATTCGCTGGTAAGCTAACGCCGCACCCCTCCTACCCCAACGTATCCACCGACCCCTCGTCTACGGGCGTCCCCCGCGCGTGAGCACGAAGCTCACCCCGTATCTGTCGCAGCTCCCCCTCTAGGAACCCTGCGCGGGCAGTGGAGCCTTCAGCGTGTTGCAGCACCATTTCGCAGCCCTCCCCCAGGCTCGCACAAGCCTTGGTAGGGGATGGTGGATCGGTGCGGTATCGCGAACAATGACGGACGAAGGAGGTGTCAATGGGTGCCTCGACTCGAGCCTTGGCTCATCCCGCGAAGGTGAGCTCTTTCCGGTGGGAGCTGACCCATAGACCAGCGTTTCGTCGGGCTCGCCCTGCAACGTGTTGGCTGCACCCGCTTTGCTGATGAAGGTGTTCTCCGCGACCGCTAACTTGATTGCGCACCGCATACTCACCGCGCTGCGGAAGCGATCATCCATCTCGAAAGCGAGTGATTTATCGATAATGGCGGCCAGCGCCTCCGGGAAATCAGGCACCACGGAACGCACTTTTCGAGCGGCCACGGTCATGGCGCGTCCGACGCGTTCGAGCTCGGATTCGGCGGGATGCACGTATTCACCGGTCAATAGAGTAAAGAGGGTAGCTCCTAGCGACCAGATGTCCGTCGCGGGACCCACTTCTTCATGCTTGCCCGATGCCTGCTCCGGAGCCATGAAAGCAGGGGTACCGATGAGCTCTCCCACCGAGCTCTGCCACGTGGAGTCCTCCAGAAGAGAGCGCGCAACGCCGAAATCGAGGATCTTTACTCGACCTTGAGCCGTCAAGAACAGATTCGATGGCTTAAGATCGCGGTGGATGACACCTCTTTCATGGGCGTAGGTCAACGCTTCGAGCACCTGCAGTGTGTACTCAATCAGCTGAGCCACCGGAATCTTTCCCGTGGCGGCGCACTGCTTGAGCGTTTGACCCTGGAGCAGATCCATCACGAGGAAGGGCCGTCCGTCACTCAGCACATCCGCTTCCTTGAGGCGACAAATTCCCGGATGGTTAAGCTTGCCCAGTAGCACCGCCTCACGCAGCACGCGTTTCTCAGTGCCAGAGTGGCCCAATAGGTGTGCGTGAAGTAGCTTAACGGCAGCTGCCTCGGCGCCTTTTCTTGCGCGGTAGACCACGCCCATTCCACCCTCGCCAATCACGCCTTCAAGCAACCACCCGGAACCAATTGCTCCCGTCAACGATTCAGAAATCCCAGGAATTCCCATCGACTTGCCCTACAACCGCTTGGGTACACCGATTGCCCAGCGTTCGCAAAGTAGATGATAACCCGCGCCAAAATTGGCAGTAAACTTGCTGGGTTTTTAGCTCGCCCGGGCTGCTGCCCAGTGATTTCGCTGCTCAATCTCCAGTAAGAAAGGAGCCAGCGAATGCAACCCATCCGCCACCGCGCCGTGCCTCTGCAGTATGTCACCGTAGGGTGCGGCATCAACAAGATCAACGCCTTGGGCTGATATCGAGCCCTTCGCGGTGAAAAGCCAACACTTGGGGTTTTCCCGAATACCCAAGTCTCAACAAGCACCGTATCTCTACGTTGAGTGGTAGATTCAGATTCGAAAGTTTTCCCCCATGACGCCTTGGTGCGGCGCATCTTCGGTGCCACCGAAAACGCCGCAGCGCAGTTTCGTGCCACGCTTCCGCCAGCGCTCCTAGTTAACTTGGATTTGAGTACTCTGCGCGTGGAAGACGGCTCTTTTGTGAGTCAGGAGCTGCGGGGTACGGTGGTGGATATGCTTTACAGCGTCGCGTACAAGGGGCGTCCCGCGTACCTTTACGTGCTGTTTGAGCACATGAGTACGGTGGACCCACTGATGCCACTTCGCACCCTGGGAGGAGCGCTGCGGGTTTGGGAACGCCACGTGCTAGATGCTCGCGCCAAAGGGGGTTCGGTGCTGCCGCTGCCGCTCGTATTGGTGCAGGTGTTGCACCACAGCGAGCGCGGCTGGACGGCTGCCACTCGGTTTGAGGAACTTTTCGACCCCGAAGTCCTGCGCGAGCCAGCCGTGCGCCAAGTGACACCCCACTGGGGATTTCTGCTAGACGATGTCAGTCAGGCGAGTGATCAAGAGCTGCGCGAACGTCAGCTCGGGCCCATGCTCACTGTCGCTTTGGCTCTACTCCGGGACAGCCGCACCGGCGCTCGCTTGATCCGCACCATTGGTGCTTATCGCGCCGAGTTTGAGGCGATCCTTCGCCGTAGCGGGGGGCGCGAAGCGTTCTTGGTTTTTGTGCTATATGTGTGGACGGTGACACAAGGGACGGTTGGGCAAGAGGCGCTAGAGGCGCTAAAGGCAGTTCGCGGAGCAGGAGAAGCCGTTATGACGTTTGCGGAAGAGTTGGAGGCGCGAGGCGAGGCACGAGGTGAGGCACGAGGCGCGCGGCTCGTTCTGCTGAGCTTACTGGAAGAAAAATTTGGTGCCGTCTCCGCCGAGGTACGGAGTCGAATTGATGCCGCTGGCGTCGCCGAGTGCCTGAGGTGGACCGCGCGAATCCTTCACGCGAAGTCCGTGGGGGACGTATTCGGGAATTAACCGAGACTCCGCTCTTGAGTCGTTCTTTCGCTGTTTGTGGTCAAGCCCTTTCGCACTCACGCGTTAGGCTAGCGCCCGAGCGGTGGGACTGTGCGGTAAGACTGGTATACCCCTACCGCATGTCATCGCCGTCTAGGCTTACTTCTCAGCAAGCGCCACAAAGGCACCAGGTGGTGCCGCTTGGTTGGGTGTGAGAAAGCCCGCGAGCAGCACCTGCCCCGATGTTGTCGTTCGCGGCGAAGTGCCTTGGCGGGTTGGCACGGTTGAGATGGCATTCAGGAGGGTCGCGGCCGGCCAAGCCACTCGACGAAGGGCAAGCAATTGTCCGTTTGTTGGTTCGAACCAACCCAAACGCGCCTCTTTGGAGTCACTGGAAGCAAGCAAGAGTTCACCGCTCGATTCAATTGCGAGCCTATGATTGGAGGGCGGTGCGGATGGTGTCTCGGAGGTCACTGCGGTTCGCCATAGGAGTTCTCCCGTTTGCCCGCTGACCTTGGAGATGGTCGACGAAGTCTCCGCGAGCACGTAGAGGTTGCCTGTTTTGTCGATGGTTGCCTTGAGTGAGAGCTCCTGCGAAGAACTCGGGGCAAAGGCTACCGACGCGCGTTGTGTCCCGCTCTCAACGTCCATGGTTCGCACCACCATGCGGTGGCCTGAGGTGTTGCTCGGTCCTTCTACCTCCAGCACGGCAACGTACACTTCCCCCTCTGCGCCAAGAGCGACATGGCGTACGTAGTCGTTGCCTGGGCCACCCCATTGCACATGCCAGCGCTCTCTGCCGGAAGAGGCGTCAAAACTCGTGACAAACACATCCGTTTCCCCTGCACTTGGAACGGCATCTGTTTCTCCGGCGACGAGCACCACACCATTGCCTGTCGTAAGGATTTGACCAGCCGCGTCCCATGCCGAGCTACCCCACTGGGATAGCCAGCGTGTGGTTCCGGTATTGCCGTCGAGCCTGGCGGCCCAGCTGTCGCGATCACCTGCGTTGGGACGCCCAAGTGCTCCCGCAGTAAAGCCTGCAACGAAGACATCGCCGTTGGCGGCCACCACCGACGTTGCGGCGTCGTCTTGATCGGTACCGATGAGGGACTGCCACCCTAGCGCCCCCACATCCGTGAAGTGGGCGACGACCACGTTGAGCGCGGCTCCGCCCCCCTCCGGCCGTGAGCCGGTGTGTCCAGCAGCGTAGATCCTGGAGCGCTCGTCGGCAGTGACAGCCAAGAACCTATCGTTGTCATCCGCCCCCCATCGCACAAACCACCCTTCGGCGTCCGATTCATAAGCGCGCCCACCGCAAGCCATACCAAGCACTGAGAGGGCGCAAATGAGCGCAACACCTTCAGCTCGGCAAATGATGCTCACGGCTAGCCATGTTGGCGCGGTAGGTGCCAGCAGTGCAAGCCGCGGCCGCCTCTCACCGCGTGCCCCAACAAACGAAAAACGCGGAGGGCTCGGTGTGAGCTACCTCCGCGTTTTTATTCAGATGCGCGGGGAGGATTTGAACCTCCGACCTTCGGGTTATGAGCCCGACGAGCTACCAGGCTGCTCCACCGCGCGACAAGGAGCGTCACCATAGTCATCGGCCTTGATGTGTCAAGCGCCAGCTGCGAGTTTTGCCGGGGTGCGGATTTCGTGAAACCAGCGTAAAACTGGCCAAATCGTGCAAGAGGTTCGCCGCGTAGGCGAATTAAGTCTGCGCGGCTTGGGCATTTCGGCAGCGGAGGGTGGGCCGCGTGAGCCTTGCACTCGCCGTCGGCGGCGTTCACGCTGGGCCGAAGGACTGTGAAGCGGGCTGTCTACCTCGATCATCAAGCGACGACGCCCACCGATCCGCGTGTGGTGGAGGCGATGCTGCCTTATTTTTCGGAGCACTTCGGCAATGCGGCTAGCCGTGCCCACGCCTTCGGGTGGGCTGCAGAGGGGGCCGTGGCCGAAGCTCGGGAGCGCGTGCGCGCGGCGATTGGCGCTGAAGAGGCAGCGGAAGTCATTTTTACTTCGGGGGCCACGGAAAGTAATAACCTGGCGTTGCGTGGGGTGGCTTTGGCGTATGCGAAGACCACGGGCGCATCTAGGGGTCACATTATTACTACCAGTATCGAGCATCATGCTGTGTTGGAACCTTGTGACGCACTCGTGCGCGAAGGGTTTTCCGTAACGCAGGTGCGGGTGCCTGCGAACGGCATTGTCGAAGTAGCGGAGGTCGAACGTGCTTTTCGCGCGGACACTATCTTGGTCTCGGTTATGGCCGCAAATAACGAAGTGGGAACGCTGCAGCCCATTTCAGAGCTTGGGGAGCTATGTCGCGCACGCGGTGCGATCTTTCACACGGACGCCGCGCAGGCACTTTCCGCCGTGCCGATTCAAGTTGAGCAGTCTAAGCTCGATCTGGTGTCGCTTTCTGCCCATAAGTTTTACGGGCCCAAGGGCACGGGCGCGCTCTATGTGCGGCGTCATGGCAGCCCAGTGCGGCTTGTTTCGCAGGTTTTAGGTGGCGGGCATGAGCTTGGGTTGCGTGCGGGCACGCTCAATGTCCCGGGGATCGTTGGAATGGGCGTGGCCGCTGAGCTTGCTGCGGCTGAACGCGAAGAAGAGAATCAACGTGTGCGTGCGCTGCGCGATCGGCTTTGGGCGCGTCTTTCGGCTAATATTTCTGGCATTTCGGTCAACGGAGAGCTGGAGCGTCGCTTGCCGGGCAATCTCAATTTGCTCATCGCCCGGGTGCGTGCCGATGCGCTGATGGCGGCGCTTCCGCTCCTGGCGATCTCAAGCGGCGCGGCTTGCAGTTCGAATCGACCTCTGCCAAGTCACGTTCTTGGTGCCCTAGGTTTGTCTGTGGAGGACGCGGCTTGTTCGATTCGCCTCGGCATCGGCCGTTTCACCACGGAAGAAGATGTTGACCTTGCGGCCGAACGGCTTGAGCGGGGTGTCGCTCGCTTACGTAATGGAGGCTAAAGCCGCCGAATCGTGGCCCCGGCGTTCGTAAGGGCGCCTTCGGCTCCGAGGCGGTTTTGCCCGGCCCGAACCCGCGAAATTAGGGCCGATTAAGCTTTCGACCCCCCTGGCCGTTGTCTGTCTCAACGAGAGATGAGAGCACGCACGCTGCTTTACGGTTTGATTTGCTGGGCTGCGCTCGGGGTGGTGCCTCGCGGTGCGAAGGCTCAAGCACTTCGTTACCACTTAACGCTCGACGGTGCGCGTGCTGTGCGGGGACACCAGGCGCACGAATTTGGTTGGGGCATGGGCGTCTTTGGGGCTGCCGAGATGCCACTCTTCCCTCAGCTTGGGCTTGAGCTCGAAGCAGGGGGGCTCTTTTTGTCGCAGGGCCACGCCCCAAAGGATCCTGGCATAAAGCGGGAACGCGCAGCTTCTGGGACCTCGGTCGCGCTCGCGCTTCGTGCTTACCCTTTCGCAAAAGAAGATGCTGCCGCTCGGTCAGCGCTGAGCGGCTTGTGGTTATCGGCAGGAGGCGGCGGCACGAGTACCAAAGACTTGCTGGGGCCAACGCTAAACTTCAACCTTGGCTACGACGTACAGCTCACCAGCCAATTTGGCATCGGCCCAACTCTCGGGTATGTGCATATTTTTCAGCCAAATAGCGCCCTTCGGCCGGATGATGCCAGCATCTTTTTGGTGGGCGTGCACGCTGCGTACAATAGCCAAGACGTGTTGGCAGCGAGCGATCGCGATCACGATGGTATTGGCGACGACATCGATCGCTGCCCAGACCACGCCGAAGACGTGGACGGATTCGAAGATCAAGACGGCTGTCCAGATCTGGATAACGACCAAGACGGCCTGCCTGATGCTATCGACAAATGCCCCGCTTCACCCGAAGACAAAGACGGGTTCGAAGATGCAGATGGTTGCCCAGAGCTAGATAACGATCGGGACGAAATCCCAGACGCCAAGGACAAGTGCCCGCTCGAAGCCGAAGATAAAGATGGATTTGAGGATGCTGACGGTTGTCCCGAGCCAGACAACGATCAGGATGGGATCGCTGACGCTACAGATCAGTGCCCGAACGAAGCCGAAACGGTGAATGGTTACGCGGACGCTGATGGCTGCCCGGATGATCAAGATATTCGAGTAACTGGCGACCTCATTGTACTCGATGATCGAGTGCATTTCTGGAAAAATAGCCACTTGATACGGCGCGAAAGCCTCCCGCTTTTGGCTCGGATCGCCAAGCTCATCATCGCGCACCCTGAGTACATTCACATTGAGGTTGAGGGCCACACCGACGGCCGTGGACCAGACTCGTACAACAAGCCCTTGAGCGAGCGGCGGGCTGAGCAGGTGATGAAAGTGCTCATCGATAACCGCGTAGAAATGTGGCGCTTGAGCTTCCGCGGCTTCGGCGAAGAGCAGCCTCTCGTGGAGGGCACTTCCGAATACGCGATGTGGATGAATCGCCGCGTGGAATTCCGCATCACGCGGCGCCCGTTGCCAGAAACACAACCTGTGGCAACACCGGCCACACAGGTGCCTGCAGCATCCGCACCCGAGGGCAAACCCGCTGCGGGGGCTCCTGATGGCCCAGCCGAACCAGCCCCTCCCGTCGCTTTGCCAGCAGCAGCAGGAGCCGCAGCAGCGGAGGCCCCTGCGCCTGCGGGAACTGACGAAAAATCCCCCGAAATGTCCGAAGAAACCCCAGAAGGTGATCACCCCGAAGCTGCTCCCGAAGGCGATCACTCCGGAGTCAATCACCCCGAAGGAGAGCACCCATGACTCGAAGCGCTCGTACCTGGATGTGGGTAGTTTTCCTGTTGGGCCTATTGGGGTTGCCGGGAGCCTGTAGTAGCGGTGCCCTCATCGGTGGGGAATGTCGATCTGGCCTGAGCCGCTGTGGCAACACATGCATCGACCTTGCGCAGGATGTCGACAATTGCGGGGCCTGCGGCATGGCATGTGAAGCAGATCAGTTCTGCAATCGTGGTGTGTGCCGCTTGAATTCTTCTGGGTTGGGTGGGGCAATGAGTGCGGGCGCCGGTGGTACGGTAAGTTCCGGCGGAAGTTCTGGGATGTCGCCACTTGGGGGCGCTGCGGGTGTGGGTGGGTTAAATCTGGGCGGTTCAGGTGGCGGCGCCGGCACGGAAACGGGCGGCACGGAAGCAGGCGGTAGCGTTTCCATGGCGGGCTCGGGCGGGATGTCGGCAACTGGCGGCGTGGCGGGAAATGCCGGCACTTCAGGCTCTGGAGGCGCTCCCATGGGCGGCACGGGTGGCGGTGGGCCTGTGTGCAATGCTCCCTCGACTACTTGTGCCCAAGCGTGCGTGGATACCCAAACCGATCCCTTGCACTGCGGTGACTGTTTTACAGAGTGCCCGTCAGGGCTGTGCACGGCGGGGCAATGTGTCGGTGCGGCGTCAGGCCACATTGTGCTCATGTGCACCAACATGCGCCTGGCAACGCCGACCTCAAGCTTTGGGATTTTACTGGGGAACGCTGCGTTCTTGCCTTTGAGCAATCTGGCGCCCTCGCGCCCTCTTAGAATTCTGGCCTATTCCAAGTATGCCGACGCACCCAGTATCGCAAGCACTACGGCTGCCATTGATTATGCGGCGGGTCAGCGCGGGCGCACTGTCTCTCTGACGTCAGTGACTGACGACGCGCTGATTGCGTCGCAGCTCAAAGTTCTGAACTACGAATTGTTCCTGGTCTACGATCAGCCGAATGCCCCCGTAGGCGGTATGGCTCAGAACGGGTCGGATTGGTCCGCCGCCATCAGTAACTTCGTCGGTTCGGGTGGAACTGTGGTGATGCTTTCGAGCGGCACCTCCACGCGCGGCGATGGAGATATGGACGAATTTGCAACGAATGCCGGCCTTTTGACGATCACGGGTGAGACCGACGCCAACCTTCAGCTCCTGTACAACCGGGCGCCCACCGATGCCGTTGGAACTGGAGCTTCTAAGCTATTTTTACCCCCACGTGATACCTGCACCTTCACAACGCCAGCTCCCACCGAAGCCACCACGGTGTTTGTCGTGTCGGATAGTGCCCCGGTAGATGGGTTGGGGAGGCCAACCGTCGTGCACCGTATTCCTTGATTGAAAGTTAATCTCCAGCGGCGCCAGCGCTGCCCGTCGAGCGTTTCTCGTCGGGAGTGCTTGAGGGCGGCGCGGGAGGAAGTGGCGCGTGTGAAGGCTCCGCCGTGTGCGCACCGGCCGCTCGAGTAGGCGCAAGCTTCATGTCCACAGGGTGGCGCCGGTGCGGTGTGCGCGGCTCGTGGGGCTCTCTGGCGTCGTTACCTTTCCACGCTTGCTCCTTGGCGGCCTCTAACCGTTCGACAAGCCCGCGAAACGCCCGCGTGGCTTCGGGCGTCGCCAAAATGGCTTTCGCGTGCTCAAAGCCCGTTTGATCTCCGAGGGGTACGAAAGCAAAGCCAAGCAGGGCAAAGACAGAAACAATGCTGCCAATTGCCTGCCGAGCGAGCCGTACGATCACGCGGGCATCCTACTTGGCCGGCGCCCAAAGGACGAGAAAACGGGTGCTCGGTTCGCTAAGTGGCCGGCCTAGGGCCAGCAGCGCGGGTCGTCAGTGTCGCCCGACCTGGAAGGCTGAGGGGCGAGCCGGGCCAGGACGAATTTTGAGTTTGCGGCTAGCTCCTTCGCAAGGCAGTGCTCCCGGGCCCCAGCGAGGAGCAGGGAACGATCGAAGATGCCAAAGTTCGCACTGCGCACAGGGCTGTTCGAGTGGGGAGTCCGGGGATCGTGTCTATCCAGGATCTGCGCGGTGCCGGGGCGCGCGAACGAAGCTTGTATCGCGAAGTAGCCATAGTCGGTGGTCCAGATGGCTAACTGCTCGCCTGTTGGAACTAAAGATCTTGCGAGAGTTCCGATAGCGCGCTCCTCGTTCCGTGGTGCCAGGGTTCCAAAGCCTGGCCCTTCGACGCGCGCCAGTACACCAACCACGAATGCCACCGCTAAAAGCATCCACTGTGGCGCGTTCAGCTTCGCCCACAACCGCGAAAGCTCATGCGTAAGGGCCAGCGCCGCTAGCATCCAGAGCGAAAGGAGCGTGCGTTCGGCGTGGTGAGTCGCCGTACTTGAACGAATATCCCCGACCATCAGGAAAACGATGAGCGCCCCCGCAGCGAGGATTGAACCCCAACCAAAAAAACGAGCAGGCCCAGCTGTTTCTGGGGAGCGAGCAAAATCGCCCGACTTTTCCGCAATGCGGTGGGCTCTCCCGAGCACGAGCGTCGCGAGCAGCAGCAGTACAGTTTCGGGCTCGAAGCGAAGGAGCGCTAACGGGGTACGGAGCGCATTTTCCCAGCCGCTTGTTAGCGTCGCGCCCAACGCATGTTGGTACGCGGTCACGCGGGTCACGAAGAACAAGGCGCTGTTGTGGTGAAGTGCGCCATGCAGCATCCAGCCGAGCGGCCCCACGAGCGCGAGTGCGAGCGGAACTAACAGCTGAGCTTGGCGGGCGTGAACGGATCGCCAGAGTACTACTCCAGCAAAGACGAGTGCGACCGGCCAACTCTCATACCGGCTCAGGGAGGCGATCAACGCTGCGAGAGCACCCGTGAGAAGTGCGCTTGGTTTATCACTTCGGAGCGATAGTATCGTGGCTGCTATGAGCGCTGCACAGAAGCCATCGGGGGGAGTGGCCGCGCCGAGCAGCAGAGAATAGGGCAATAGGCCAGCTAAAGTAGTTCCCAAAGCCGCTTGCCTTGGTTTTAGGCCGATCTGAAGCGCTACGAGATACAGCACCAAAAGTGCGCCCGCGGCGGCAACAATATTCACCCCCCGGCAAAGCTCGAAGCTTGGCGAAAAGGCTCGCAATATTGAACCTTGAAGCCAAAACGGAAATGGCAACCAACTCGTCCCGCTGGGATCCCAGCTCGGCGTGAGCGAGAATTGTTGCGCAATAACAACGCGGGAATAATCATCATCGCTGAGTGCCACAAAACCCGCGCGAACGACGGCAAAGCTCGCGGCGAGTTTTACTCCTACGACGAGTGCTCCCCCGCGTAGTTCTCCGACGAAATCCCGCAGCTTGGCCAAGAAGTAACTACTTCGTTGGCGGCTTCTTCTCGGGCTCAGACTTTTTGGCGGGAGCTTTGTCTTTCGATGTACCCGCGTTGCGAGCTGCGGCTGCGCGGCGTTCCAGAGAGGAATCGCTCGAGGTTGACATGTAAGCCAACGACACGCTCGTGATGAAGAAGATGCCGCCGGTGATCCAGGTCACCTTGGTCAGTAGATTCCCGGCGCCGCCCCCGCCGAACACTTGCTGGGCCGCACCACTTGTTAACGCCCCCATGCCGCCGCTTTTGCCGGGCTGGATCAAGATGACCAGCATGAGGAAAAGGCAGGCCACCACGTGAACGACGGTGAAAGGAGTGCGGAGTAGTTCGGACATGGGCTCAACCTTGGGCGGCCTGGATAATACCGGCGAAATCCGCCGCGTCGAGGGAAGCTCCCCCAACGAGGGCGCCATCCACGTCCGGGAGGCTCAACAGGCCCTTGGCGTTGCTGGACTTTACACTGCCGCCATAAAGAACGCGGGTCTTTTCCGCCACTTCCGGGCTCAGCTGCTTCAAGCGGCTCCGGATGGCTCCGTGCACTTCCTGAACCTGTTCGGGGCTAGCCACCTTGCCCGTGCCGATGGCCCAGACGGGCTCGTAGGCAATCACCCCAAAACCAGGGTTCGCCTTGAGTTGCTCGGAGAAGGCATCCATCTGCCGAAATACCACTTCCAGGGTTCGGTTGGCCTCGCGCTCCTCCAGCGTTTCCCCGATGCACACGATGGGGCGAAGGCCGGCGGCAAGCGCGGCAGCCGTTTTGGCACTCACGAGCGCATCATCCTCTTTGAAGATCTGCCGCCGCTCGCTATGCCCAAGAATGACCCAAGCGCAACCAGACTCTAACAGCATCGGCGCGCTCACTTCGCCGGTGAAGGCGCCCGAATCTTTGGGATAGAGGTTCTGCGCTGAAACCTGTACGGGCGTGCCGCGTACCTCTTCGGCCACTGCGGCCAGCGCCGTGAACGGCGGAGCTACTACCACTTCAACGCCCTTTGCGGATTTCGCAGCCTCAGCCACCTTGGCTGCTAGCTCACAGGCGCTAGCCCCGCCGTGATTAAGTTTCCAGTTACCTGCGATAAGGGGGATACGGCTCATGGGGTTCCTTTTTGGGGCTTTGGATCTAGATCGGTGAGGGCTATGGGCGCGATGGCAAAATATTCATGCTCGGAGGGCTTCCACGCCGGGTAGCTTTCGACCTTCGAGCAATTCTAGGGAAGCGCCGCCACCGGTGGAGATATGCCCGATTTTGCTGACCACGGCGTCACCTGCCTGCATAACGGCGGCTACGCTATCGCCGCCACCGACGACGGAAAATGCCGAAGAATTGGCCAGCGCTTGGGCAAGCCCGCTGGTGCCGGACGCGAAAGCCAGGTTTTCGAAGTACCCCATGGGCCCGTTCCAGAGCACCGTTTTGGCGCCCGCGATCTGCGCCGAAAAGGCTGCCACTGTCTCGGGCCCGACGTCGAGCGCCATGGTGCCCGCTGGAATGGCACCCACCTTCACGACTTCGCCCTGAGTATCATCTAGGCGTTTGCCCACCACAACATCTGTCGGCAGAAGGAGCGCTACGCCTTTATCCCGCGCCTGCTCAATGAGCGTTCGCCCGCGTGCCAACCAATCCTGTTCGATCCGGGAAGCTTGCAGGTTCACGCCGCGTGCTGCAAGCAGGGTATTGGCCATGGCCCCGCCTATGCAGAGCGCGTCGCAACGGCCGAGCAACTCTTCAATCACCTTAATCTTATCGGAGACTTTCGCGCCACCCAAAATGACGACGAACGGGCGCTCCGGCAAGCCCGTTATTCGACCCAAGGACTCAAGCTCACGCTTGAGCAGAAAGCCCATGCCACGTTCGCTCATGAGCCTGGGCAACGCATCTACTGAAGCGTGCGCTCGGTGAGATGAGCCGAAGGCATCATTCACATACACATCTGCGAGCTCGCTCAATTGGCGAGCAAAACCTTCATCGTTCGCTTCTTCTTCGGCGTGAAAACGCAGGTTTTCGAGCAGCACAACCTGCCCCTCGCGGCAATCTTGCACGACCTTCTTGGCGGCATCCCCGAGGCAATCATCGGGCAAAAGCACATCCCACCCGGTTAATTCCGAGAGCCGTGCGCCAGCGGGCTCAAGGCTTGTGCGCGGATCTCGCCCCTTGGGGCGGCCGAGGTGGGAGGCCAAGATCACCTTGGCCCCCTGCTCAACGGCGTACTTCAACGTGGGCAGCGCCGCACGGATCCGCTCATCGTTGGTTACCTGCAACTCTTTGTCGAGGGGAACATTAAAATCTACCCGGATGAATACGCGCCTTCCCTTAAGGTTCAGCTCCTCAATCGAACGAATGCCTGCGAAGCTTGTCATCGGAACCCTGCGGGAAGCTGTAAAGGGCAGCCCGGAGGCTGCCCCCTTGGGCCTCAGAACTTTTTGACCATGAGCTGCGCCAGATCGATCATGCGGTTGGCGAAGCCCCACTCGTTGTCGTACCAGGAGAAGACTTTGGCGAACTTATCACCGAGCACCTTGGTCTGAGTGGCGTCGAAGATGCTGGAGCCCGGGTGACCAATGAAGTCCCCCGAAACCAAGTCTTCCTCGGTGTAATAAAGGAAGCCCTTGAGCTGCCCGGACTCGGCAGCCGCTTTCATCGCGGCGTTGATCGACGCTACGGTGACGGCCTTCTCCGTTTCCAGCGTCAGATCCACGAGCGATACGTCGACGGTGGGCACGCGCACCGCCAGGCCGTCGAACTTGCCTTTGAGCTCCGGAATCACTTCGCTCAGGGCCTTGGCGGCGCCAGTGCTGCTCGGAATCATATTCACAGCCGCAGCACGCGCGCGGCGTAGATCGCCCTTCCGGTGCGGTAGATCCAACAAGTGTTGGTCGTTGGTGTAGGAATGGATGGTGGTCATGAGGCCACGAACCACGCCGAAGTTCTCAAGGAGCACCTTGGCCACGGGTGCCAGGCAGTTGGTGGTGCAAGAGCCGTTCGAAACGATGTTGTGCGAGGCGGCGTTGTACTTGTCGTCGTTAACGCCCATCACGAGGGTAATGTCGTGATCTTTGGCGGGAGCGCTGATAATGACTTTCTTGGCGCCGGCCGAAATGTGCGCGCCCGCCGAAGCTCCGTCCGTGAAGATGCCGGTGCACTCAAGGACGATGTCCACACCGTGTGCCTTCCAGGGGAGTTCTTTCGGATCTTTGATGGCCGTTACAGCGATGTTGCGACCGCCGATGACGAGGCCCTTTTCCGTGTGTCCCACGGTGGCAGCTTTGAAGTTGCCGTGCACGGAGTCGTACTTCGTGAGGTGCGCGAGGGTCTTGGTATCGGTGAGGTCGTTAATGAGAGCGATCTCGATGTCGTTCTCTTTACGCTCGGTGAGGGCGCGAAGCACGCAGCGACCGATACGACCGAAACCATTGATGCCAACTTTGATAGCCATGCTGTCTCCTCGGAAAGGTAAAAATGCCGAGCTTGAAGGCGGATTTGTCGGTTTTATTGCCGGCCCGCCCGGGCTTGGGGTGAGGAACCTAGCTAGGAGGGGTGGGGTGGTCAAGCTTGGCCATGGCGACACGCGGTGACACAAAACTGAACCGCGTTGCCTGCGAGCTCTCGGCACGCTTACGTTGCAGAACTGCAATATTGGGGGCCGCAGCGTGGGAGCAACACGCTCAGCGCGCTATGGGAGGCTAGGCGACGAAAGATCCGAGCTTGCGAAAGCGTTGGTAGCGGTGGTCGCGGAGCTGATCGGGCGAGAGCGACTCCAGGGATCGCAGCGAGTCCAGTAATGCCGCGTCGAGCTTCTGAGCTGCTTGATCGTGGTCTTGGTGAGCTCCCCCAGCCGGCTCTTCCACAATCTGATCCACCACGCCCAGATCGAGTAGGTTTGGAGCGGTGATCTTGAGCCTCTCTGCGGCGAGCCCCGCATGCTCCGCGCTTTTCCACAGGATGGCTGCGCAACCCTCGGGCGATATCACCGAATAGTAGCTAAATTCCAAAATCAGCACCCGATTGGCTACTGCGAGGGCCAAAGCACCCCCCGAGCCACCCTCGCCAATCACCGTCGTGATGATGGGCACCCCCACCTTGGACATTACTTCAAGAGCTGCCGCAATGGCCTCGCTTTGCCCGCGCTCTTCGGCGCCGATGCCGGGGAAGGCACCTGGAGTGTCTACGAACGTGATGATAGGGAGCCCAAAGCGATCAGCCATCTCGTAAAGGCGGATGGCTTTGCGATAGCCCTCGGGATTGGGCATGCCGAAGTTGCGATGCATGTTCTCTTTGGTGGTTCGGCCCTTTTGATGGCCAATCACCATAACGCTTCGTCCATGAAAGCGCCCCAGCCCTCCTACAATCGCATGATCTTCGGCAAAGCGTCGATCACCATGCAATTCGGACCAGTCTTCAAACAGACGTCGAATGTAATCGAGCGAATACGGGCGTTGAGGATGCCGCGAAAGCTGCACCTTGTTGATAGGCGCAAGGTTGCTGAACATCTCGCGCGCGAGCTTGTGCGCCTTCTCTTCAAGCCGTGAAAGCTCGGGATTCAATGTCTGATCTTGCTCTGCGAGCTGCCGCAGGTCTCTCACTCGAGTGATGAGGTCAACGACCGGTTGTTCAAAGCTGAGGACATGCGCCATGGAAAGCGGCCCAACGTTTGCCCTGAATCGCAGGTGGCGTCGAGACCGGAGACTGCATATCAGCAGCCTCCCCGGTCGATTCTGGCGCAGTGCGTCGCCTGTGGTTCAACCATTGACGCACGTGCGTTTGCAGGACGAGTGAACTTCGCGCCATTGTGGCGTGTCGTGCCTTACGCACCAGGTCAACCACGGACCTTAGGTGAGTTTACGTTTGCGAAACATCCGTGCCGAGCGCTCCGCCAACTACGGCAGGCACTTGGACAGTTGCCGCCATACGCGTGAGATTGAAGACGCGAAACGGCTTCTCTTTATTCTTGAGCTGAGCCGGGGGCAGCTCTTCCACTTGGAATTTGCCGCCAAGCTTGCGCAGGGTTGCCTCGCCGATGAGGATTTGCCCCCCTGCCGCGACTCCACACAAACGCGCACTCGTGTTCGCAACATCGCCAATTACCGTGTACGAAAGCGCTCGGCTGCTACCGATGTAGCCTGCAACCACAGGACCCGTGTGGATGCCCATGCCAACAGCCAAGGGCGGCACATTCATCTCGATTCGCTTGCGATTGAATTTGCCCAAGATCTCCATTTGCTCCAGCGCACAGCTTACAGCTCTGAGCGCATCGTCTGGGTGCGCCACCGGTGCGCCCCAAAGCGCCATAATGCCGTCTCCCATAAACTTATCGAGCGTGCCCTCGTACTTGAACAAAGTCTCCACCATGTGTTCGAAGTAATCGTTCAGCATCTCGACGATCACGCCAGGTTCCGCTTTTTCGCTCATGCTCGTGAAGCCGCGGATATCTGAATTGAAGATCGTACACTCTTGGACGAGCTGGCCGCCTTTCTTCACCTCAAGCTCACCTGAAAGCACTCGGGCTGCCACGTTGGGCGAGAGCAAGCGGCTGAAGCGCTCGCGATTGACGATTTCGCGCTCAATCTTCTTCGCCAGAATATTAATCTCAATGAACATCGCGGCCTGCGAGGCGATGGCCGTCACGATTTCCATGTCTTTCGGCTGAAACTGCGCGAGTGTCTCGCTATCCAGCCAGAGTACGCCCAAGATTTCGTCGTTGTGCAGAAGCGGCGCAACGATGGCCGAGCTGATCCGATTGAGGATCATGCTCTTACCTTTGGACGCAGCAAAGTCCATCGCGGCGTCGTGCGTGAGCACCGTGGCCCGCTCTTTGATGACGTGATTCATGATGGTGGACGAAACAGGAATGGGCTGGTCCGTTCCGTCGCGCCGCTGGCTCGCGCCGGGGATCAGCTCGCCGTCGTCCATCAAGAACAGGACGCCGCGATCGGCACGCACGAAGCGAAAGATCGTTTGGAGGATCTTCTGCAGGAGGGTTGGCAGGTCCCGCTCGAGGGCAATTTCCCGCGAAAGCTCATGCGAGAGCCTTAGGCGTTCATAGTCGGCGGAAAGCTGTGCGGGGTTTTGCGCGAGTTGGTCGTACGGAAGGAAACCTTTTTGTATGGCCGCGATCTGCGTGCCAATGGCCCGCGCCTTGTCGGTGACGTCTACCCGTGTGCCACCCATGGGCTGCAGTGGTGAGCCAACTGGGCCTCCAAATACTGGCGACATCGGAGGTGCGCCTGCTCCTGCTACCGCATACCCCGGCGCTGGCGCTGACGTTTGAGGTTGAGGTTGAGCGATCGGCTGTTGTGGGACAGGTGCCGGATTCCAGCCTCCCGCGGGGGGCGGTACCGGGGAAGTCCCGAGGTCATCTTCGAAACGAGCGCGCGTCATCCCGAGAGCAATTTCATCAGAATGACGTAGCGGCCGTTCATCCACGACCCGTTCGCCGTTCACATAGGTTCCGTTCAAGCTGCCAAGATCGCGCAGCACGTACGAAGTGCCTCGCTTTTCGACGATGCAGTGCTCCTTCGAGACGATCTTATCCAGCAGCTGGACAGAGTTGCTCGGGTGACGTCCGAGGGTGTTGTGCGCGCGCAGTTCCACCGTTTGCTGCCCTTCGGGCGTGATCAAGAGCAGACGAGCCATCGTCCCGAGGCTAACCCTGCCCCGGCGTCGGGACAAGCATTGCCGGGGCGCGTTCGAAGATGGGCAAAAGGTCGCCGAACCGGGGCCTTTTTGGCCGGGAAGCTGGCGGAGGCCTCCATCCGTCCGGGTTCAGTCTGGTAGGCTGATGGCCCCGTGGCGCAGCACCTACTCGCAATCGATCAGGGAACTACCGGCTCTACCGCGCTCGTGTTGGGCTTGGATGGTCGTACCTTGGGGCGGGCCACCTGCGAGTTTCCCCAGCACTTCCCCAATCCCGGAGAAGTGGAGCATGAGCCGGAGGAGATCTGGCAAAGCGTTGTTTCATCGATGGGCGAGGCTCTTCGGGTCGCTCAAATAAAGGGCGCGGATATCGCCGCCATAGGTATCACCAACCAACGGGAAACGACGCTGCTTTGGGAACGTGCCTCGGGCAAGCCGCTGCAACGTGCGATTGTTTGGCAAGATCGTCGCACGAGTGGCTGGTGTGATGAGCTTCGGGCGCGCGGTGAGCTTGCGCGTGTGCGGGCCACAACGGGGCTGGTGCTGGATCCTTATTTTTCAGCAACGAAGATCCGCTGGATCCTAGATCACGTGTCGGGCGCGCGTGGGCGCGCAGAAGCGGGTGAGCTCGCTTTTGGAACTGTAGACAGCTACTTGGTGTATCGCTTGGCGGGCGGAGCGGTGGCGAACGCGCCCCACGTTACCGACGTTACTAATGCCAGCCGCACCTCGCTCATGAATTTGGCCGCGCGCGAGTGGGACCGTTCCATGTGCGAGTTGTTTCAAGTTCCGATGGCGGTTTTGCCGAGAATTGTGCCGAACGCCGCACCCATTGCGCGCACTTTGGGCGTCCCCGGCTTGCCAGATGGCATCCCCGTGTCCGGCATGGCGGGGGATCAACACGCGGCGTTGTTTGGGCAGGGCTGTTTCGAAAGCGGCCAGGTAAAGTGCACCTACGGCACCGGCGCGTTCGTACTGATGAACACGGGCTCCGCACCCACAGTCAGTCACCACGGGTTACTATCGACACTGGCTTGGCAGCTCAGCGAGGTCCCGGTGTACGCCCTTGAGGGCAGTTGCTTCGTAGCGGGAGCCGCCATCCAATGGCTGAGAGATGGCCTCGGCATTATCGGTTCTGCCGCTGAGGTGGAGGCGCTTGCGGCAAGCGTGCCTGACAACGGCGGGGTCACGTTCGTGCCTGCCTTGGCTGGCCTTGGGGCTCCCCATTGGGATGCGGATGCGCGCGGGATGATCTCCGGGATCACACGTGGAACGGGGCGGGGCCACTTGGCTCGTGCGACGCTGGAAGGTTTGGCGCTCCAGGTGCACGAGCTCTTGGCGGCGATGAGTCAGGACCTCGGGGCTCCCATCCAGACGCTACGAGTCGACGGTGGAGCCTCTCAAAATAACCTTCTGATGCAACTCCAGGCGGATATTGCCCAGGTGTCGGTCGAGCGTCCGCGAGAACTCGAGACGACGGCTCGCGGTGCTGCCATGCTAGCAGGCATTGGTGCGGGGCTCTTTTCAGGGCCGGAGGATGCCGCACGGTTGTTGGTGGTCGACCGCAGATTTGAGCCCAGCTTGGCAGCCGAAGCGCGACAAAAGTTGCTTGCCCAGTGGGGGCGAGCCATTTTGCGGACATCAGAGCGCGGCGAGCGGATAGACTAAACCACGACAATGTCTAGCTCCCTGCCTGGCCAATCTCCGATGCGTGAAGTTCCCGTGGACTGGGACGCGCTCGAAGACGCGTTTGAGAACAACGCGCCTGAGGTGCACAGCTATTTACACCTCGAAACGGGCGAGGTGTTGCGGGTGGTGGATGGTATCGCCGATCCTGAAATGCATGCGCGCATTGCAGGCGATAATAACTACCTGCGTGTCGAAGCCGTAAGTTCGCGCGAGCAATACCGTTGGATGGAGCGTTTTATCCCCACGGTGCTCGACGAAGGGCTGCGGCAGATGTTGGCAACCGCCATTGATGGGAAGGGCGCGTTTCGCCGTTTCAAAGACGCGTTGGTCGCACACGTTGAGGAGCGTGAACGTTGGTTTGCGTTTCGCAGCGAACGGCTCCGTGTATTTTTGGAGGCGTGGCTGAGCGCGCACTCGGTGGTCGCCGTGCCTCGGCTGGTGGCCGAGCCCTCGGCCGCGGCGCCCTTCAAAGACACGTCCTCGGTTTCCCAAGCTGAGCTGGATGGGCGTAGAGGCCGGACTCTCGAAGCATTGCGCCTACAGCTTGCTGAGATCGTTCAGAAAATGGGGGTGCGAGATCTTGAAAAGGTCACCACATTCGCTGAATTCACCCGTGCTCGCAGAGTGGCCCGGGGCTATGCGCATCGCACTTCGGGCGGTGGCCCATCCGCCGACGGCTCAGAGCCCCCAAGCTCACGTGGTGGGTCAGATGGGGATAGCCAGTAGGCGAGCAGGTATGCGGGAGTGGAGCTTTGCCGGCGCGGAGCGCCTGTCTCGACGGGGGCTCATTCGGTATAGCTTGTCGGGCGCATCGGCACTCGGAATAGCGGGCATAGCGAGGGTCGCGCACGCCGATCTTTTGAACTTGGATCGAGCGGTAGTTCGGTTTACCGCGCCCGAAATTGGTGGTGTTGCAAGTCCAGAGTTTATTTTCGAGCGGGAGCTAAGCTTTGAAGCTCGCATAGAGGCCCTCGAAGATCCCGGTTTTGAGGTGCACCTTGGCCAGCCGTATCGCGAGCGGCACATCGTGGTTGCCATGGAGCGACACATCGCAGAGACCTTGCTGGCGCGCTTGCCAATTGATCCAGAGCCCACAGCGCTGGAGCTTGCACAACAAACCAAGGCCGCTCGTGTGCAATTGGTACAAGCGTTGGGTGGGCCAGGAGCATTGGCGAGCGCGGAGCTGGCGGAGGGCATTTCGGCAGCGGAGGTGGCTCGGCTTCTAAGGCGGCGGGCGCGCGCCAGCCTGTATCTGCATCGTATGGTCGCTCCGATGTTAGAGCCTGAGCGGTCGGAGTTGCTTTCCGCTCACAGGTCGGCACCCGAACCCCTGCGCAACCAGCCATTCGAACAGGTGAAAGAAGCCGTGAGGCGTTGGTACATAGGTCGCAGGTTAGCGGCATCGGCCAGCGCATTCTTTCAGAATGCGCGTTCGCGGCTCCAAGTCCGTTTTCTTTGACGTCACGCTTTCAAGAGGCCGAGGCGTTTCGGGAGGCTCACCAGCGAATGGTGGCTGTGGGCGGCTGAACCTCAACTTCAACTTTCGCAAGATCAACGCTGAGCCGCACCGCTCGCGAGCCTCGCTTATTTTCCTTGAGGACAAACCCCGGGAGTGCTCCAACATCTGCGCGGGGTACCACCTGCTCTGCCCGCAATGCGTGCACAACCTCTGGGGGGCCGGTGACGATGACATCCACGTACGCGGGATTCGAGTAGCCTGCAGGCACGCCCACCACGCTCACAGGGCGATTAGCAAATCGGATTTCGCTCATGCGGCGAGCTATGGTTACCGTTACGTTCGCGACGCTGGCGTTATCGCCTGAGGGCGCCAATAATCCCCTGAATTTCACGCGTTCGGGCGCGGAATCCAGCTTGATGCGGCGCCGGTACACGCCCTCCCCGAGGCCCGTAACGTTGAAGGGCTCAAGATTGGCGAACTGCAAGACTTCAACGTCGCCAGAGGGCCCCGTGGCAATCAGCTTGGACGGAGAAATCTGCGGTTCCCCTTTCACAACGAAGCCTTCAGCGGGTTGACCCGTAATGGAAGCCTGCAGCGGGACCTCGCGTTCCACCACGGGCTGCCATTCGAGGTCAATGCTCGGCGGATCGATGAGCAAGACGGTGACATCGGGTGGCAACCCTAACAAGCTTTCATCGAAGGTGATGCTGCTGCGCGTGCCGTTTCTGAGGTCAATTTCAAGCGGGTTGCTGTTCTGGCTCAGCCTATCGACTGTACTCACGGGCCCTTTCAACGTCACACGGATCGCTGACGGCAACGCCGTTACCAGCGCACGTTTGGCCGAATCCGGTGGCAGGCGCGCTATCACGTCGAAGGGCAGCGTACGCTGGTGGTTATCGCCCTGCCCATGAAAGTAAGCAAAGAGCACTAGCGAGAACAAGAGTGCGAACACTTTGAGTCTAAAGTTGTGCGTTACGGTCTCGCGCACGAGTGTCCACGTTGTCGAGACGGGGCCCATCATCCTTCGTCACCTGGTTTGGTCGCGGGGGGAATGCTATCGCGAGTGTCTCGCAGGGGCGTGATGCGATCGGGGATCTCCACGCGCGGCATGGGATGTGATTCTGTGAGAAGAGTGCTCATGTCCGGCGCGTCGGAATGCGTTGTGGAGCTTGAAGCAGGCTTTTTGCCCTGCCCTTCACGCTTTTTCGCGGGCCTTTTTAGAGACGGCGCTTCGAGCAATGTTGTACGCCCAATGTCAGCGTCGGAGTTTCTCCGCGGTGGAGCCTGCGAATCGCTACGGCGCTTCAAGGACTGCGGGCCCTCAAGCTCCAGCAGCGACGAAGGCGCTACTGACTCGGGGCTCTGCTTGGCCCCAAGCGGCGGTGGAAAGCCACTTGTGCGATCAGCGGGCCGTGTGGTGGGCGGCGAGTCATCGCTCGCTCCGAGCGTTACCACGGGTTGCGGCAAGAGGGTGCGGCGAGAAGACGCTGCGCGTCGGCTCTTCTTGCGAACCTTGGGATTGAAGATGGCTTCGAGCATTGAACGCAGCTTCCCGCCGTCCAAATTCGAGGCAATGTTGCCGTTGAAGCAGAAGCTGATCGTGCCGCGCTCCTCACTCACGATCACCACCACGGCATCCGTTTCTTCGGTAATTCCAAGAGCAGCGCGGTGGCGGGAGCCAAAGCTGCTATCGAGGGAACGCTCTGGCATGGGGAAGAAAACCCCGGCTTTTGCGATGCGCAGGTTCCGAATAATCACGGCGCCGTCGTGCAGCTTGTTCAGGCCTTCGGGCACAAACAGGGCTACCAAGAGCTCACTCGACACCTTTGCATCCAAGATTTGCCCCTTGTGGGCGCCAACAAACTCATCCAGATTAGCGTCTTGCTCAAAGGTAATGATGGCGCCGATCCTGTGGCGAGCGAGCTCCGTTGCCGCTTCTACCACCTCGTCGATAACCTGAGACTCCTGCGTGCGCGAAAAGCTCAGCCAGGCGCTACTGCCTACGCGCTGTAAGCCGCGTCGTATATCACTCTGGAAAACCACTACGATTACCAGAATAATGTTAGAAACGAGCGAACCCATCACGCTCAACAAAGTGAGCAGGTGGAGCCACTCGGCCACCACGTACACAAGGAAGACGAGCGCGAGCCCCAAGCCCACCTGCATGGCACGTGTGCCGCGCAACACTAAGAGCACGGCGTAGCTGAGTGCCGCTACCGTAAGAATATCAAACGCGTCGCGCGCCAGCTGCAACAGCGATCGCCCGGCAAAATACAAAAGCAGGCTATCAAACACCGACACCCCCAAAATTGGGATCTGCCTGGCGCATAGCCGCGAACGCTTGAGCCACGGGCTGTACATCGTGAACACGCACGACCGAGGCTCCCCGCTGGGCGCTAAGGATGGAGCACGCAATCGTCCCACCAAGGCGCTCCGCCGGTGCGGAAGCATCCAGCGCTGCAATGAAAGATTTTCGGCTGGGACCTGTCACGATGGGAACCCCGAGGGTCTGGAATTCCCTCAATCGTGTCAGAATTTCCCAGGAATGACGCGCACTTTTCGCGAAGCCGAGGCCTGGATCGAAAAACAGCTGCGACGCGCTGAGCCCCACAGCTTGCGCCTGTTCGCGTGCTTGGCTCCATTCAAACGTCACCCGCGCCACAATGTCGTCGTACGCGTCTTCGGGGTAGGCGGAGAAACCAGCCATTTGTCGCTGGGCGAGCGATCCCCGAGAATGCATGAGCACAAGCCAGCCCTGGTGCGCGGCCACGACGGCAGCAAGCGTGGGCTCTTCCAGGCAAGAGACATCGTTGATGAGCTGAGCCCCTTCTCCCATCACCGCACGGGCCACCTCGGCGCTGGCCGTATCAACAGAAACAACGGCACCCAGGCCAGCTGCGTGCCTTACTGCCGGCAGGATTCGGCGCAATTGTTCGGTTGCTGGTACCGGAAGCGCACGGGGACGCGTGGACTCTCCACCCACATCAATGATGTCAGCTCCCTGATTGAGTAGCTCCTCAATGCGCCGCTCAGCCGTGGCCGGTTCCACGTAGAGGCCTCCGTCCGAGAACGAATCAGGCGTGACGTTGAGCACAGCCATGATTGCTGCACCCCGTTTTTCTCGTGCTTTTCTGAGAACTTCGAGCAACCCCACCCTCGGGCCCTAGCAAGATCTGAGCCCATAAACAACCCGTTTCGCACGGTTTCGCAGGTGTTGCCCCCGCTCGTCGTGCTCACGCGAAGCGCGTTTCGCACAGACGGTCTCCCCCAAGCTGGGCGCTTCGCGCTCCAGCGGGGGCGACGTGGGGACCGTGGGTTCAAGGGAGCCCTGGGGCCCTTCGCGCGCTCGCGGAGAATCTTAGCATGCTAAGTATCTCCCACGCAGCGTGAAGGGGGATCGGGGCACTGCCCCTTGGGTTCCCGCATGGGCTGGACTCGCCTTCCATCTCGCTAAGAGTCGTGCGGGCGGCAGCGACTTACAGGAGGTCTCAATAGATAATATCCACAATCCACCGAAGCTCGCCCCACTCGCGGAACCACCCTCCGAGAGACTGGAAAATAGGCTCATCCGGCACTTCTGCCATGGCTTGCTCGGCCGCTGCCACCACGGGCAGACCGGAACTTGCTGCGGTAAGCAGGGCGAAAGCGCCTCGAGAAATTTCCCGATAGAACAGGCCCAGGTTCTCGCCCCGGTACAGCGCCAAGTGCGCCTCCTTTGCCTCAGGGATCGGTACAGATTCGTTGTCGCCGGCCTCGCGTAGGCGACGCCTGAGGCTGGCAACTGGGTAGCTCACGTGAAGCAAGCGCACGGCTGGGCTGAGCACTATGTGGGCATGTTCCCACGCTTCGGGCGGAACTTGTGCGAGCTTGTGAGCCTGCAGCGGCTCAGCATCCGGGGCGTCAAATAGCTCCATGTAGGCCCATTCGAGCCGAGCCATATCCACGCAAAGCTGTTGGTGTGGGAGCCAGTCACAGGTTTTTGCAAATTCGGGCAGCTCGCGTCCCAAATCTCGGAGCGTGAAGCTCGTGGGCACGACGGCTTCCAAGTACCCCTGAACCAAGCGGTCCCAATCTTGTTGACCTAAGATGCCAGCGAGCCCCGGAAAGTCTTCCAAGAGTGAGCCAGTATGGCGCAACCAAAATTGCTCCCGGTAGATCTCTACTTGATCCACCGGCAAAAGCCGTGGGTTTCTTCCGATGCGCGCGGCGGCTTCCGCGATAATTTGCGGGTCTTTATCCAGGCTTTTGCCTTTCCGCAATAGTTGGCTCATCCAGAGTTGAAGCTCGGTGAGGGCGCTCTCGGAATCCGTTTCGCCCTGGCTAGGAGCTCCGTCGCCCGCTTGTTTGGACGCTTCGTTCGCGGCCTGCAGGCTTGCGGTTTGGTTGGAGGCCTCGTTCACAGCTCTTGCCCCGCGGATTCTCGAGGGCCCCCTTGCCGCCACGGACCGGTTTGGTGATCGATGTGAGCCTGGGTGGGCGCGTGCATCGGCGTGAGCGCAGCGGTTCCAGCTCTTTGGGCGAGCCCTTGTTCGCGCACCGCGCGAGCCCTCTCAGCTTCAGCGAGCAACACCCTGAGCTCCGGGATGTCGTCGTCCCACTCAATCAGCGTGGAGACGGGCCCCGCCAGGCGGATCGTTTCTCGGTATAAATCGAGCACTTCTTCGATAGCGTGCCCATTGTGAGTATCAATGATGTGCGTTTCGAGGCGTGTGTGGCCCGCAAGGTGGATCTGCACGATGCGATCGTGCGGCACCTGGCGCACAAATTCGAACGCATCGAAGCCGTGGTTGAACGCCGACACATAGACGTTGTTGACGTCGAACATGAGCCCAATATCAGCGCGCTCCACCACCTCTGATACGAACTGCCATTCACTCATCCCACTGGCCGTGTAGGTGAGGTAGCTTGAGGTATTTTCCAGGGCAAAAGGCACTTCCAAGAAATCCTGAACCATCTTCGCACGCCGGGCTACGCGACGGACAGCGGCATCGGTATAGGGAAGCGGCAAAAGATCATGCAGATGCGCCCCGCCGGCATCGCACCAGCAGAAGTGATCGCTTAGCCACGCTGGCTTCACCTTGCGTACGAGCTCTTTTAGTTGTTGAAGGTAATCGCGATCGGGCTCATCTGGGCCACCGATGCTCAGAGACACACCGTGCTGAATTACGCGGTATGTCTCCAGCACTTGCTCTAAGTGGAAGCGTGGCTTGCCGCCGGCCCCCATGAAATTTTCGCTGATGATTTCGAAGAAATCCACGCGCGGTCGGTGTTTGAGGATCTCCGCATAGTGGGGCACGCGCAAGCCCACGCCCACGCCCAGATCCGGAACTTGCATGCGTGCCCTAAACGACATCCTATGCACGCGCCTTTTCTACGCGGCTCTCGGCCTCGAGCATCGTTTCAGCCCATCCAGGATCCACAGGGCAGAGCAGATCCTGCAGGTCCGCAGGTGTGGCGTTGTCAAGCAACGCCCTTCGCACCACATCCGACCCAGTGAGCAGATCGAATGCGGGGCGATCCGTTTCGAACTCATACGCTCCAGTTGAGAACTGGAAGTCGTCCGGCGCATGGCCTTTGGCCAACGCTATGAGCGAAAGGTAACAGGCTACAGGGCGGAACAGGCGCCAATTGGTTACCTGAACGAGCACCCCCTGGCACACTTTCCCGGCGTGTTTATCAAAGGTTGGTTGGAATTGAATGGGCCGGACTTGGGCGCCCGGGGTGCCAAGCTCACGCAGTTCGGTGGCAAGCTTTTTGGCGTCGAGGAAAGGCGCGCCCACCATCTGAAACGGCAAGGTTGTGCCACGCCCTTCGGAGAGATTGGTGCCCTCAAGTAGGCAAGCGCCAGGGTAAACAAGAGCCGTTTCCACAGTCGGCATGTTCGGCGAAGGCGGCGAAAATGGGCGGTTCCAAGCACTCGCCGTTTGATGGCGCTCCCAGCCACGCACGGGTACCACGGAAACGGCTCCTTCTGGGCCGAGTGCAACACCGTCGCGCTCAAGGTACAGACACAAAAGCTCACCGAGCGTTAGGCCGTGCCGGATGGGCAGTGGCTCTAGGCCCACGAACGACAAAAATTCCGCTTGCTGCGCTTTGCCTTCGACAATGGGTGCTGCCCCACTGATGGGATTGGGGCGATCCAAAATCAGCGTGTGGATACCCAGCGCCACGGCCGCGCGTGCGGCAAGCAACGCCGTCCACACATACGTGTAGTAGCGGCTGCCAACATCACACAGATCGATCACCAGCAAATCGAGCCCCTCGAGATCACTCGGGTTCGGGCTGAGAGAATCTTTGGTAGTGCCGTACAGGCTGACAAAGCGCGCCGCTTCAGCAGCCGGTGGACCTGCCGGTACGGCTTCCTGCGCCTGATGTTTTGGGAAAAAACCGTGCTCAGGCGTGAACACGATCGCGGGCCCTGCGCCCAATTCCTCCAAGGTGGCGATGGCGTCGCGCCCGCTTCTATCTACGGCCGCCGCGTGAGTGACAAGCCCCACGCGGGCGCCCCGCAACCGTTTGCGCACCGCTCCGAGCTCTCCCGAAAACAACTGGTCTAATCCACAAAGCATAGTTTTGTAGGCCTATCAGGAAGGAGCGCCTGCAGGAATCCCGAACTTCGCGCACCCCGCCGCCACCCGCTGGGTGCGTACTTCTTGCGCACCTTGACCATGGCGCCTAACCTTTTTGCGTAGTGAAGCGAATCCTTGTAGTTGATGACGAAGAGAACCTCAGGCTTGTCCTGCGTACGTTGCTCACCCGCCAAGGTTACCAGGTCGAGACGGCCGCAAGTGGTGAAGAGGCGCTCAGCTTGGTGGAGAGCTTTGGCCCTGACTTCGTATTAACCGACGTCCGGATGCCTAAAATGGGCGGCCTAGATCTGCTTTCCACACTACGCGCCAAGGGAAATGAGGCCACTGTTATCGTGATGAGTGCCTACGGCAACACCGATCTCGCGATCGAAGCCATGAAGGCCGGCGCTTACGACTACATTCAGAAGCCCTTCCGGCAAGACGAAGTGGTGCTCACGTTGTTGAAGGCGGAGGAACGCGAGCAGCTGCGCCGTGAGAACAGAGCACTGAAGGATGAAGTGCTAAAGGAGCACAAGTTCGAAGATTTCGTGGCCAAGAGCCCGAGCATGCAGACCATCTTCCGCACCATTGCCAAGATCGCCGATTACAAGACTACCGTCCTCATCAACGGGGAGAGCGGCGTTGGTAAAGAACTTGTGGCTCGGGCGGTCCATCGGCAGAGCAGTCGACGCGCTGAGCCTTTCGTGGTGGTAAATTGCGGCGCCATCCCCGAAAATTTGCTGGAAAGTGAGCTTTTTGGGCACAAGCGCGGCTCTTTCACCGACGCTATTTCGGATCGCCGGGGCCTGTTCGAAGAAGCGGATAAGGGCACGTTATTTCTGGATGAAATTGGCGAACTGCCCTTAGCGTTGCAGGTGAAGTTGCTGCGCGTGCTAGAGGACGAAAAAATCCGCAGGGTGGGGGAAACGCGCGACCTTCAAGTGGACGTGCGCATCATTGCGGCCACGCATCGAGATTTGCAGCTGGAGGCCAAGGCGGGTCGCTTTCGAGAAGACCTCTTCTATCGCCTCAACGTGTTGCCAATCCTGGTGCCGCCGCTACGCGATCGGCGTGAGGACATTCCGCTCCTCATCAATCATTTTGTAGCCCGCAACAACAAACGGCTTGGGACCAATGTGCAAGGGCTCGACACGGAGACTCGCCGGTTGCTCTACGAATACTCGTGGCCAGGCAATGTGCGCGAACTCGAAAATACGATTGAGCGAGCGATGGTATTGGCGGAGTCAGATCGCATTTTTGCGACGGACTTGCCTGAGCGCATCCGCGAGGCCCGGGACCCGGTCCAAGTCCACCTACAGAGCGGCGAGCTCAGCGTTAAGCGGACCATGCGGATTGTGGAGGAGATCCTGATCCGTCGGGCTCTCCAGAAGACCCGGGGGAACCGTACCCGCGCGGCCGAAGTGCTGGAAATCAGCCATCGGGCGCTGCTCTATAAAATCAAAGATTATCTGATCACGGATCTTTGAAGCCAGCTTGTTGCTAGCAGTGGCTCAAGAACCGGCTTCAATCCGCGGGTCGTCCAGGCTAGTATCCCGCCCATGCGTCGCTCAGCATTATTGATCTTGGGTCTTGGTTTTATGGCGTGTGCTGCTCAGGAGTCGGGCATTCGTACGCCGGATGAGTACGTAGCCGAACAGGAGCGCCTCGCGGACGAACAAGCGAAAGCCAAAGCGGCTCGCGGGGACGACCGCATGGATGCCGACGAGGAGACGGACACGGAGGAGAACGCCAAGTGGGACCAATCTCACGCCGAGCTGGAGCTGAAGCGTGCCACTCGTTCCGCACAAACGTGCCCCGAAGCTCTCCCCGTTGAAGAGCAAGCTAAGGTCGAACGCGGGGTCGCCAAAGTAACGCTGATTTTTGCAAACGCAGGGCACGCCAAAACTGCGACGATCGATCCGCCATACGCCGAAACACCCGTCGGTAAATGCGTATTGCGCGCGTTGTCCGCCGTGATCGTGCCGGCGTTCGTCGGTGACGAACACACGGTGAGTTGGGAAGTGGATCTGCGAAAGCAGGAGCCTGAGGCCGGCGCCAAAGGCAAGAAGGGGCAATAAATCAGCGCACCGCGACGCTGAGCGGGGGGGAGTTTCCGCGTTTTGGGCGTGGGGTGGCAATAAGTTCCACAAAATCTCGACCGAGCGGCACGCCGCGCTCGTCGGTAACCTGAACGCGTAAGACATCAGGCTGAGTCAGTTCTTGTGGGGAAACAGTCCCGATCAGCCGGTCGCCCACTTGGCGCCAGGCTACTTGGATGGGCTGTCGACCTAGGGTGACGGTGGAGATCAGGGAGCTCAGAGCCGGCCGTTCCGCGTCACCGCGGAGCTGAATTTCGATTTGAATAGGATCAGCAGGCCAAGTGGCGAGTTTCGGCCCCGCGAATACCTCGGCGCTTAGCTTGGTGGGGATAAGCAAAGCTAAGGCCGAATCGAGTGAGCCCGGCTTGTGCAAGAGAACTGCGGTGCGTTGGTGGTTGGAAAGTCCGATGGGTACCGAAGCAGCACGTGAGCGCTTCAGCCCGGTCGCGGTTATCTGCAGTCCTTCCGCATGGGTGAACTGCACGGTTTCTGAATCCGCCAAGTGGATTCTACCGAGCGCATCGACCTTTGCGTTTCTGGGGAGCGTCACCCCAATTACTCGAATTGACGCCTCCGGCGACGCGCCAGAGGGGATCCCCAGTGCGCTTACCGTTCGCAGGCTGGCGGCATAAACGCCAGGCGGCAACTCGAAGAAGAAACCGAGCGCAGGGTCATCGGTCTCTACGCGCAGCGGTTCGCCTGGAGTTTCGATAGGGCGTATGGTCAACTCGTAGTGCGTGGCCCCAGCAACTTTGGCTACCGAAATGCCAGATATCTTGGCGGTGCCTCCCGGGGCTAACCACAGTTTGCTCTGAAAGGTCGGGGTTTTCGCACGTTCCAATACGCGCCGCGCCGGTGCTGCGTCGCCATCAGAGTAATCTACGACCGTGCCTTCGGGTAGATCCGAGATCCGCCCTTCCGAGATCGCTACGGACGTGCCATCGATGTTGGCCGCTGACGTACGGCCTTCCCTGGTGCCAATCACCAAGCGCCCACCCATGCAGATACCTCCCCGGCGGAGGGCATCGTGAATCATTACCGCACGGCGTTGCCCTTTGGCGATCTCCACGTCCACTCGGCCTGCGTTGGCAATCACGGTCCATGTCTTGGTGAGGGGCCCCCGAAGCAGGGGCAAATCTTGGGGATGTGTGAACACCCTAGCTACCGTGTTGCTGCCAAGGTTTAGGTTAACTCCGGGAGCCACCTGAAACGTGCCAGGTAAAGGCCCGGTTCGAACCACACCAAGCGCGTCCGCGCGCAGCTCCGCTGCCCCATAGGCTCGACTGAGCCCGAGCCACGACATGGCGAAAAACATCAACGAAAGAAGACGCCTCGGCATGAGGTGATCAACGGCTCGGGCCGCACTTATTTGAGCCCTCGATGGCGCCTGATTTCACGGGATGAAAATAGGTGGGAGGGGTGGTTCTGTGGTCAGCCTCACCCCCACACAAGCCACACCGCTTGGTTCGCTAGAGGAACCAAGCGCCGAGCACGAGTGACAAAGCCAATAGAGCCACGCACACGACCGCTAGTGCCACCCAACCGCGGTTCTGCGGGTCTTTGGCACGAAGTTCGATCGAGGCAAAGCGACTGGCTTCGTTCAAACGCCGGCCCGATAGCGCTTGGTTCGCCTCGCGCAACGCAGCATCGACTGACTCCGGCTCTGCCATCCGGCCCAGTCATCGCATGGCCCAAGGACGGCTGTCCAGGGGGCATTGGCCCACACTTTTGCGCGTAGCAGGCTCAGTCGAAGCGTGCTTTGCCGCGACTCTCCCACCACTCACGATAGCGTTGCTGAGCGCGAGCGCGCTCCCGTTTTGGCAGGTCTTCGTAGTAGCCGAAGTATTCTTTAGTGAGGCTCTTTAGTTCCTCCGAAGCTGCACTTCGAAGGTTGCTTGATTCGCTCATGAGGGCTTCGATCAACCATTCTATTCGATGCCGTGTGCGATTTTCGTTCCACCAGGTTTTCCAGGGCGCGGGCGCTGTGCCTAAATCCTCCCGGGTTAACGTGATGAGAGCCTGGTGTGCTGATCGGGAGATTACCTCGCCTTCCTCTTCGAGGAGTGCGATAAGCGTGGGTACTCCTTGCGGTTCGCGCAGAGATTCCATGGCCTCGATAGCAGCGATTCGAACGGTGGGTGGCGAGGCCAAGTTGGAACAGTAGGCGGCGAGCTGCTCTAGAAAGCAGAGGCGGGCTCCGGAATTCGACTGCATGGAACGACCCGCTGAAATTGCTACCTTTCGCACCTCCGGGTCGTCGTCAAACAGGCGCTTCACGATCGCGCGGGCTGCTTCCTCGCCCGGCATTTCTGCCAAGAGGTGAGTAGCCCAAGCCCGCACGCTCGGGTCTTCGTCCACGGTGCGAAGGGCAACAAAAGGGGCAGCCTGCATCCCTAACTTGCCCAACGTTCTGAGGAGTGGGCCGCACTGAGTGGCGCGGATCTGAACCTCACCCAAGCCGTTTTTATAATCCAACTGCAGGGGGCCCGGAAGCTTAGCCGCAAGGGCCGCAGCCGCGGGACCTCCGATCTGAAGCAACTGGGAGGCGGCATCTGTGTCCCCAACGATGAGTTCGGCGACGAGCTTTTGGCAGTTGCTCGCGAGATCAACAATAACGGTGGGCAGATGGTGGGAATCAGACTTCCGTGCCGGGCGGGGCTGCAGCGCGGCAACGGACACCGAGCGAGAGGCTGGTGTGCCGCGTTCGGATTCGGCAATAACTTCCAGATGTTGTGTACCTGCTGGGGCTGCACCGCTCACGTCCCACCCAGACTCTGGAGGTTCGCTGGAAGTTTGAGGGAGCTTGCTTCGCGTTAGCGGAATGGGGAGCGGCTCCGAAAACTCGACGTTGGGCCGGCTGGGGGGCGGTGGAGGAGCCTGCGGTGGCGAAGGAGCGTTTGCAGACAGCGGGGGCGGTGGATGTGTGGGTGGAGGTGGCGATGCCGAGATGATTGCTTGTGGTTGTGAACTGCCTTGAGCCGGTGTGGACGAGCGCCTCGCCCCAGGCGGAGTGGATGCCACAATGGGCGTGCCCATCGGTGGGGTTACGTCGATGGCGCGCGGTAGCACTGATACGCTTGGCCCACTCAACCCAGGGAGAGTTGAATGGCGCGTGCCCTCAGCAAATGCCTTTTCGTGGGACTTTTCTTGCGTGTTTTCGGCAGGGTTGCCGAGGGCGGAAAGCAGAGCTTCAGCTCGCTCCTTCCGCGGCAAGCGCGAAAATTGTGAACCTGGACGGGGCAGTGGTGGCAGTGAATTGGCTCCTGCGCTTCCATCTTTGCCGTGACCCTTCTTGGTAACGATTAGCCGCTCCAGGGTGGCACCAACGAGTGCCCCGAGCCCGAGCACATCACCCACGTCGCTCAGCTTAACGTGGGTGCGGCCGTGATCTCCATACAAAATGAGTACGGTTCGCGACCTTACCGTGACCGGCAAGAAAAGCACGCGCCGCCCAGTTGGACGGGCGAGATCTTGAGCGAACGTTGAATCTACGCCTGTGTTCGCAAGCGCCACTAGCTTGAAATTGCCGGCTGTGTACGCCGAAGCAAGCGCGCTCTCCAAATCTAGCGGGATGCCCAGCTTCTGAACCTGTTCAGAGGTGGCTCCTGGGCCTTTTGCTAAACGCCCTTCAGCGACTTCTCCGTGCACTACAAAAAGCGCTGTGTATTCGAAGTACTGTGAGGCGAAATCGAAGAGTGCGAAGAGAACCTGGTCGCGAGATTCAGCGGAAAAAAGGTCCTGTTCGGCCATGCTGGCCGTATAAGGACCTCGGCGCCGCACCACGGGGCTTGGGGCGATCACGGGTGCAACAATGCTCTTTACGAGGGCCGGGTTCGAGCGCCGAGCTGGTGTGCTTCGCGCTGCGCTTTCGACGGTGCTTGTTTTGGTCGCCGTGCGTTGCTCAGGGGCCGAAGCCGAAAGCGGGCGCAGGGGCTTTCGTACTTCTGGCATGACGGGCGGCGGCACGTTGCGCACTTCTGGTGAGACGGGCGGTGGCAACACGGATTGGGGCCGCGCAAGCCGGCCGATTCCGCGCCCTTCGGGGGGGGAGAGCGAAGGGGCCAGGCTCGGATGGGGATCGCTTCTGCCGTCGAGCTGCGCGACCACACGAGCGGTGCGTTTGTCGAGAGGCTTCTCGTAATCGCGCGCTATCGCCTGCCGAATGCGTACGAGCGGTGCCACTCGCTGCACGACGCGCACACCCAACGAAAAAACTAGATCTTGTTCGATTTCGGCGGGCAACGGCTCGAACACCGCGAGCTCCAACCGGCCATCTTCGAGGCGCAGCGGGAAGATGCTGTAGCGCAGGGCCACGTCCCCACCAATTAGCTTCTTTACCTCAGGCATTGCAGTTGGCAGAACGCCCGGAGGAGCCGCTTCCAGACCAAAATTTTGGGCAAGAACCTCAACCAGCTTCGGCTCGCTGAGGCGAGAGAGCTCTAGCAAGTTGGTTACTAGGTCTCCACCGTAGAGAACCTGCCGCGCCAGAGCCTCTTCAACGTCGGGGACGGAGGCGAGCTTCTGTCGAATGATATGTGAGCTCAAAGTGGGCATCGGCTAAGCGGTCAGACGAGGTTCTCAGGCACTATGGCGGTGGGGGTCAACGCCTGATGTTTCCCCAAAACCTACCACGCCCAGGATCCTTCGGAAAATCGACCGCGGTACGGGGCAAAAGTAGGGGGCATCGGGCAGAGGCGGGGGTGGCGATGAGTTAATTGTAGAGAAACCATTTTACTCCGGGTTTGATCTCCAGGTGCAGATGGTCTCGGTGGGCCTCATTGAAGTGCGGCGTCAGCATGTAGTGGAAGATCTGCTGGTCGGCCGCCTCGCACACAATGCTGAGTATCTCGCGCCCGCTGCGGTCGGCCAGCGCACGAGCCCCTGTTCCGCAGGTCTGCGAACCAATAGAGGCCGACCAGCTTGGCCCCACAGCTAGCCAATGTCCCGTTCGCTTTCGTAGTGCCCCAACGTCAATAGCGAGGCCTGCCGGATGCCGTGTTGCCTCCGCGTCCGTCGCTGCTTGTTCAGGAGCCGGGCGGTACATGGTGAAGTGCACAACCTCCACCACGTCATGCCGTTCGAGTATTTCGCAGAAGTCGTCCAAGGCGAGAGCTAGCCGCCCATCGAGTATTTCAAACGGTGTGTCCGCTCGTTCCTCGGCTGGCAGCGCTGAATGGATGGTAACGCCGTGCAGCGGTGCATCGAGGCGAATTGGAAATCTGACCGTGGAAGGCGTGGGCGTGGGTTGGTGGTAGCGGATGCCACGGAGGCTGAGCTCACGCTCCACTTCTTCGTTGGTCATGTTGGCGTAGCGGTAGGCGGGCACGCGAGTGGCAAGGTCGAGCTCAGGAATCGCTAGGAACTTGTTTCCCAGATCTTTTTTCGGCTTTGACTTCTTGGCGGAGGGCCGAGCTGGGCGGGGCGTGCTCACCGCTGCACCGGTCTTTTTCTTTGCCACCTGTGAGCGGGCTTTCGGCTGCGCTGGGCGCGTGGGTGCTGGCGCCTTGCTCACCTGGGGGGTCGTGTGTGGAGCTCGTGGTGCCGCGTGTGTTGCTCCGGCAAAGCAGAGGCCCAAGTATCCAAAAAGAGGGAAAGCCCAGGCTCGCAGGGAGGCCGACCGGCGCGTCACCCTGGCACCCTAGCTTTGTCCCTCAAGATCGAAAAATCTTTTGCGGAACCCCGCAGGCCATGGCCAACAATCGTGGTACCCAGGCGGGCGAAATGTCCCCTGAAGGAGCGAAGCTCACTCGCCCTGGAACCGTGGTCTCTTTGGACGCACGGGGCCATGCGCGGGTTCGGGTGGGTGAGGATTGGTTCGTCGCCAAAGGCCCAGTTCCTGGGGACAAACTCTCAGTAACGTTGCCGGCCCAGGGTCGAAAACTCAGGACGTGGACACTTGAGAAGGGTGCCGAAGGCCGCCGCGTCGCGCCGTGTGTTGTCCAAGAAGCCTGTGGCGGCTGCACCTTGATGAGCCTCGACCCAATGTCCCAGCGTGCGGTCTTGCTCGATCGAATCCGGCATGCGTTCTGCGCTCAGTCGCTCCCCGAGGTACCTGTTGAGCTAGAAGCAGGGCCGGAGCTGGGCTATCGCAACCGCATCCGGCTCCGTGTTAATGAGCGCTCCGAGTTAACGTTTTTCAACGGCCACAAGAGTGAGGGTTGTGCGGTGCTGGAGCCGTCGCTTAGGGCGGCTCTCAAGCCTCTGCTAAAGCGGCCGCTAGATGCGTGGAAAGGTGTTCGATTCATAGAGTTGCGAGCCTGCGATCTCGATGGGCGGTTGGGCATGTATGTGGTGCCGATGGGGGCGGGGCCGGGCTCGCTGCACGATGGTGAATCTTTGAAAGTTCTGTTTGAAGGAGTTTGCGTGCAGGTTGCGGGCACGCCGACCCAGAGTGTGCAGCGGTTTCCCCTGAGCCAGGACCTTTTTGTTTACGCGCCACTTGGGAGTTTCGTTCAAGTTAATTTCGCCATGAACGCGCGCCTTGTTCAATGGGTGACGGAACAGGCGTTAGCGAGCGGCGCGCGCAGCTTTTGGGATCTGTTTTGCGGGGTCGGTAATTTTTCCCTTCCATTGCTAAAGGGAGGCCTCACGGGGCTGGGCGTGGAGCTTGATGCCTTCGCCGTGGAGGCTGCAACCCGCGCAAGCAATGAGCAGGGCTTGTGTGGTCAATTCATTGCGGCGGATGCTGGCTCCTGGCTTGAAACGAAGCAGGGCGAGCTGACTGATCTCATCCTTGTGGACGCTCCAAGGGCTGGCTTTGGGGCGCACGTGGGCCTTGCGGCACGCTGCGCGACCAAGGCGATAATCCTCGTGTCGTGCTGCCCGGAAACGCTCGCGAGAGATGTTCGTGTGTTGTCCCGCGCGGGATGGACGTTAACCGGGATGCGTGGGTTCGAGATGTTCCCTCAAACCCACCACGTCGAGGTTGCGGCTCTCCTCCGTCCACCGGTCCAGGTGTGATCGCGGGAGCGAGCCCGGGGGAAAGAGGAGTGAGCTAACGTATGCGAAGGTAGCTACATTAGCGGTCCGGGCCGGAATTTTTCGCCCTGGCGCCAACAACTCCCACATAAGTGCGAAATTGATACGACTGGGTACCAGTCCTTTGCTCCAACCGATGGCTCGGCCGGTATACTCGCGTCCCGTAACGGCCGCCCCCGCCGTTCCTCAGGAGCCCCGATGGATCCACACCAGAAACTCTTCAGTGCGCTCGCTCTGCTAGGCAGTGTCCTCGCCTACGGATGCGAGGCCCAAGTTGGGCCCACCGGTTCAAAAACGCCGCTCGGAGCCAATGGTTCCGAGAATTTGCCCGGAAGTTCGCCCACCAGCACGAGCTCGACCCCGGGAGCCGGAGGCATGCTGCCCACCGTTGTGGCACCCACCGCAGCAGACTGTGGGGCCGCTAAGTTCCCCGGTCCGTCTCCGATTCGGCGCCTGACACGCCGCGAATACAACGGGACGGTTAAAGAGCTCCTGAATGACGCCACAGCTCCGGCGCTCGGCTTTGTCGCGGAGGAGACGGCTCTAGGTTTCAACAATAACGCCGTGGCTCTCACTACGTCCACGTTGTTAGTAGAGCAGTATATGTCCGCCGCCGAGAAGTTGGCGCTTACCGCCACGGCCGACATGGCGAAGCTTTTGCCGTGCGATCCGGCCGCGGATCAGGATGGTTGTGCAGCGAAGTTTATCGCCGATTTTGGTGAGCGTGCGTTTCGTCGGCCGATTACCGCTGAGGAACAGACACGTTTTGCAAAGACCTACCAGTGGGGCAAGCTGAATCAGGACTTTCGCGCAGGCATCGAGATGGTGATTGAAGCCATGCTCCAGTCCGCGAGCTTCCTGTATCGAGCGGAGTTTGGTGAAGGGACGCCGGTTGCGGGCACCGTAAAGCTGAGCAGTTGGGAGCTCGCTAGCAGGCTTTCGTATTTGTTCGTGGGCAGTATGCCAGATGCAGCGCTGAGAACGGCCGCGCAAATGGGTAGCCTGAACACACCCGCGGGGCTGGCCACCGAAGCCGCGCGTTTGCTGAGCGATGCGCGCACGCGCGGAACAGTGGCGGATTTTCATGACCAATGGCTCGGGCTTGGGCCCGTGGCGGCGATAGAACGAGACCCAAAGGTTTACGCGGGTTACACGACCACTGTGCCGGCAATGTTCCTGAGCGAAACTCGGGGTTTTGTGGATCACGTTTTTTGGGATGGTGAAGGCACCGTGGGCGCACTCCTCACCGCTCCGTACACGTTCTTGAACAGTGATCTGGCAAAGTTCTACGGTGTTGCTGACTCGGGCCAGGCCACTTTTGCTAAGGTGACCACCGATGGCGTTAAGCGCGCTGGTCTTCTTTCACAAGGGAGCATCCTCGCGGTGCAAGCCAAGCCGCTTCAGACCTCACCCGTGCATCGCGGCAAGTTTGTGCGCGAACAATTCCTTTGCCAGCTTCTGCCGCCACCGCCTGCCAACTTGGTGATCACGCCTCCTGAGCTTGATCCAAAGCTTTCCACCCGGGAGCGTTTCACCCAACATTCAGCCGATGCGGCGTGCTCAGGTTGCCACGGACTCATGGACCCAATTGGGCTCGGCTTTGAGCACTGGGATCCTGTCGGGCGCTACCGCGACATGGAGAACGGTAAAGTAGTTTCCGGGGCGGGAGAACTCAAGGCTACCGACGTTGATGGCACGTTCGATGGTACGGTAGAGCTTGGCGCAAAGCTCGCGCAGAGCGCAGCAGTAAATGATTGCGTGGCCACGGAGTGGTTTCGTTATGCGTTTGGCCGAAGCGAAACACCCGAAGACGCCTGCTCGGTGGCTCAACTGAAGAGCGCGATGAAGGCAGACAATAATCGTATGCAGTCTTTGCTGTTGGCGTTCACCAAAACAGATGCGTTCCTGTACCGAAAGGCGGTGACACCGTGAAGGCTCTCAGCCGAAGAACAGTTCTGCGTGGAGCAGGCGGCGTCGCCATTTCACTGCCATTCCTCGACATCATGGGCCGCGTGGAGCGGGCCTCGGCCCAGGCCAAGCCCGGATACTCCGCGAGCGGGGCTCCGCTACGTTTCTTCGTGTTCTTCAGCCCGAATGGGACGATCCCGAGCGCTTGGGCCCCCACGGGAGGGCTCAATGATTGGACGTTATCGAGAATTCTAAAACCCCTCGAGCGCCACAAAGCGCAGCTTAACGTGATTCAAGGCGTTGACCAGCAAGGTGGCGGCGGGGATGGGCACCAGAACGGCATGGGTGGCATGTTGACTGGAGAAATGCTCAACGCCGGTCCCTTCATGGGCGGTGACGGAGGAACTGCGGGCTGGGCCAACGGAATCAGCGTCGATCAGCACATTGCTCAGGTTATCGGCACGCAAACCAAGTTTCGTTCCCTTGAGCTATCGGTGCAGTCAGGCAGCAATGGGGATAACTGGAATCGGATGAGCTACGCGGCGCCCGATCAGCCGGTTCCTCCGGAGCAGAGCCCATATGTGGCATTTGACCGCATTTTTACTGGTTTCACACCCAGTGGCACTGGGCCCACGGCGGCCGACCAATTGCTAGTTCAGCGGCGTAAGGAGGTTCTGGGCGCCGCCATGGAAGACTACATTTCGCTGAATAAGAGGTTGGGGCAGGCGGATCGCGAGAAGCTCGACGCACATCTAACGGCCATCCGCGATATCGAAAGTCGACTGAATGTCCCCGCGGCCACTAGCTCAAGCGCGACGGCTTCCTGTGCGGTGCCCAGCCTGGGTACTCCCCTGGACGTGAAGAAGAACGAGAACTTCCCCGTTGTGGGCAAGCTGCAAATGGATCTCGCCGCGATGGCGCTGATATGCGACCAAACGCGCGTCGCGAGCTTGATGTTCAATCGGTCCGTAGGTGGCGCCACCTTTAGCTGGTTGAACGCCGGTATCACGCGTGGCCACCACGATATGTCGCACGATGGGGATGATGTTGCCGACACCGTCGAGAAGCTGACGCTGATTAATATCTGGTACGCAGAGCAGTTCGCCTATTTCCTGGACCTTCTGGCGAAGGTTCCCGAAGGGACAGGAACGATGCTCGACAACAGCCTGGTGCTTTGGTGCAATGAATTGGCCAAAGGCAACGCGCATTCCCGCACGGACGCCGCCTACGTATTGGCTGGTGGCGCGGGTGGCAACCTCAAGACGAATAGGTACATGCAATTCTCGGGTAACGTGCCTCATAACAATTTGCTGCTCTCCCTCGTCAATGCGATGGGCATTCCGGACAGCAGTTTCGGAAAAGCCGATTGGTGCACGGGGCCCCTTTCGGGCCTGGTGTAGGCGCGCTGGCTTCCTCGGAACTCGTAGGGGAGGGGCTTGTAGTGGAGGCCTACCTAGGTGGGCCCCTTAGCGCCCCACGAAGTAAGTAGGGTCCCTAGGGTGGGCACCCCTTGACCGGGGTCCGGTGCGACTTACCTTCCTGCCCAGACGCGAGCGCTTCCCCGTAGAACGCCGCGTTTCAGGTAGGAGTGGCTCTGGGTTGCAGCGTGCAACTACGTGGCCCTCCGTTGTCTCAGCCTTACGAAAGGAGGCCGCGTCATGGCCACAATTAGTTTGCACCGAACCCCCGAAACCCAGCGCCACTACACCCACCCCTTGCAGTCCCTCAGCCAATTTCTAAGCTGGGATCCTTGGGGCGACACGCAGACCGCGAGGGTCGCTCGCGAAAGCTCGTTTGCTCCTCCGTTTGAAGTAAAGGAAACCAAAGAAGCGTTCCTAATTCGAGCAGATTTGCCCGGTGTGAAGGAGGCGGATCTGGATCTGAAGCTAGAGAACGATCGACTAGTGGTGAGCGGAAAACGTGAATCTGAGACGGTTCAGAATACTGAAACTTACCACACGTTTGAGCGTAGCTTCGGCACCTTTACCCGAACCTTCGTGCTCGGTGATGGCGTAAATGGCGACGCGGTAACCGCGGAGCTTAAGGACGGCGTCCTGACCCTCACGCTGCCCAAGCGGCCAGAGCGGCAGCCCAAGCGCATCAACGTGTCCACGGGCTAATGTAGAGCCCCCGGTGAGCCTACCGTTCATTTCGAAGTAGGAAGAGCTCACCGGGCGGCTCGTGTGCAGGAGGCGCGCGCGAACGGCGGGGATGCTACGCAGCTTTACGCTCCTTAGCTTCGCTTGAGGGGGTCGCCTTGGCAGTTGGCGCGGAGCTTGTTGGAGTTGTTGCCTTGCACTTCAACGTTGAAAACACTGCTTGAGTCACCGCCTGCCGGAGCGCGGGATCCGCCAAAACAGTGTCGCGCGTCTTATCCCTGCCTTGCCCCAGGCTCTTGCCAGCAAAGCTGAGGTGGGCGCCATGTTTCTCGAAGACTCCGCGCTCGCAGGCGAGCTCCACAAGATCTGCATCACGATCGATGCCCGTACCCCAGCGGATATCGAACTCGGCCTCGGCGAATGGCGGAGCGCACTTATTTTTCACCACCTTCACTCGGGTGCGGTTGCCAATAGCGACTTCCCCTACAGTAACCTTGCCGATCCGCCGAACATCAAGCCGCACGCTGGCGTAGAATTTCAGTGCATTGCCTCCGGTGGTGGTTTCTGGGCTACCAAAGGTAACCCCGATCTTCTGGCGGAGTTGGTTGATGAAGATTAACGTGGTGTTGGTCTTGTGTGCCAGGGAAGCCAGCTTTCTCAACGCCTGGCTCATCAGGCGCGCATGGAGCCCCATGTGGCTGTCGCCCATGTCCCCCTCAAGTTCAGCTCGTGGCACCAGGGCGGCGACCGAATCAACAACAACAAGATCGATGGCCTCCGAACGGGTCAATGCTTCCACGATGTCGAGCGCCTGCTCTCCACAATCTGGCTGAGAGATGAGCAGGGACTCCAAATTCACCCCGAGCGCTTTGGCATAGCGTACGTCGAACGCGTGTTCGGCATCGATGAAAGCAGCAGTGCATCCTTTAGCCTGCGCTTGCGCGAGCGCGTGGAGGGTGAGTGTGGTTTTGCCGCTCGATTCTGGCCCATAGATCTCGATGATGCGGCCGCGCGGATAGCCGCCGACACCGAGCGCTTCGTCGAGCGAAAGGGCCCCTGTGCTGAACGTCTCGATGGGTTCGGTGCTTTCGGCTCCGAGTTGCATGATGGCGCCTTTGCCGAAGTTCTTCTCGATGTCGCCAATGATTGATGCGATTTCGCTGCTTTTGGGATTGGGTTCTTTTGTGTTTTTCATGGCTTTCGTACCTGTTTCTCTGCTTGTTGCTGCTTTTCTCTGCCTTCGCGCTTAGCCGCGAAGTTAGAACTGGCGATGATCCAGGAGCCTGCCCTGGATGGCTTCTGCGAGGTGTGGAGCGCGCACGTGCTCCTCACCTTCGAGATCTGCGATGGTGCGCGCAACTCGGAGTACTTTTACGTACGCCCGTGCGCTTAAGCTAAGCTCCGTCATCGCGCATTCGATCAACCTTCGGCTTTCGTTGTCCAAGGGCGCCACGACTTCGAGCTCCTGGAGCGAAAGGTGTGCGTTGGTACTGCTTGGGAGTTGGTGGAAGTGTGCACGCTTGTGTTGTCGTTCTTTGGCCAAGATGACGCGTTCTCGCACAGTGCGGGAGGATTCCCCCGTTGCTCTCGATGTGAGCGCGCGGACGTCGACTGGAGGCACCGACAGGTGCACATCGAGGCGATCTACGATTGGCCCCGAGAGGCGCGCACGATAGGCAAGGATATGTTTGGTGCTGCAGCGACACGTGCGTTTGGGATGGCCCAAATACCCGCAATTACAGGGGTTCGTCGCGCCCACGACGACCGGGCGGCAAGGAAACCAAGCACGCGCGCGAGCCCGAGCGATGCAGACCACACCGTCTTCTAAGGGGAGTCGTAAGGCTTCAAGGGCCGAACGCCGGAACTCGGTGAGCTCATCCAAGAACAGCACACCGCGGTGTGCCAAGGTCACTTCACCTGGGCGTGGCACCTCTCCGCCTCCGACTAAGCCTGCTTCACTCACCGAATGGTGGGGCGCACGAAATGGGCGCTTTCGGACGATGCCTTGCTCACTTTCCAAAAGGCCGGCAACGCTATGGATCTTGGTGATATCCAGCGCTTCGTCGAGGGTGAGCGGAGGGGAAAGCGTTGGCAGCAGCCGCGCCAGCAGTGTTTTCCCCGAGCCAGGTGGCCCCATCATCAAAAGGTTGTGCCCGCCGGCAGCCGCGATTTCGAGGCCACGTTTAGCGCCCGCTTGGCCGCGGACATCAGCGAGGTCGCCGTAAGCAGACTCGGGATCTTCGGGGCTAAACTCGGCGCGCGGGGCCGCAGGAAGTTGACGCTTTTCGAGGCAAAAATCCACAACCTCTCGCAGCGACCGTGCGGCACGAATGTCGATGCCAAGAACCTGCCCTGCTTCCTTGGCATTCGGCGAGGGCACGATTGCTTGCGTGAGCCCTCGCATTCGAGCAGCATCTACCTGAGGCAGTACTCCGCGGACCGCACGTAACTCTCCATCCAGGCCAAGCTCACCGAGGAGCAAGCACTCTGCAAGCGCGCCCTCAGGTAGCGCGTGTACAGCGGTGAGGACGGCAATCGCAAGCGGTAGATCTAGCGCCGCTCCGCTTTTGCGCAGATCTGCGGGCGCCAGATTAACGGTAATGGCGTACTCATCTAGCAATACGCCGATGCCGGCGAGTGCACTAGCAACACGTACTCTTGCTTCGCGGACGGCGGCCTCGGGGAGGCCCACCATCTGAAACAGCGATGGGCCGCGAGTGCAACACACCTCCACAGAGATCGGGTGAGCCTCCAACCCGACCAACACGCTGGTGTGAGCGTTCCCGAGGCCGAGGGGTGGCCCACTGATAGTGGCGGCGGGTTCATGGCGGCTCATGTTCATGGCCCAAGCCGTTGCGAACGCCGTGCCTGAAGCATTCGTCCGCAAAATACGTCAATTGGGGGAGGGCAAGCCGTGGCCGTCGCTGTCCGATCGGATAGCCTGGCCAGTTGTGCGTTCCCTTGAACGAAAGATTGGCCTCTGAAGCTTGGCGGACTAGCGTCTCCTTAATGTTGCTTCGCTCACTTTGGTTCGTGCTTGGTCTGGCTTTCTGTTTTGGTTGTGCGCCGACCGCGCCAGCCGCGAGTGTTCCGCCGCCAAGTGTTGCTCAGGCGAAAATCGCCAAAAAGCCTCTGAGTTACGCGGTGCCGGATGCTCTGGTGCCGATCGGAAAGCGGGACCCAATCTTGGGAAATCCGGATGCGCCGATTACGATCGTGGTCTTTTCGGATTACCAATGTCCGTTTTGTGCGCGCGTGCAGCCCACGCTCTCGGAGGTAAAGGAGCGCTATCCGAACACGGTTCGGTGGGTGATCAAGAACCTCCCTCTGCCATTTCATGAGCACGCCCACGATGCGGCTGCGATGGCGCAGGCCGTTTACGAGCGGCTCGGCACATCCGCGTTCGAGCGCTACTCCGCGAAGCTTTACACTGAGAATCAGAATCTTTCTCCAGAGAATCTCAAAGCCTGGGCAGAAGAGCTCGGCATGGCGCAACAAGAGGCGGAGGCTGCGCAAAATGCCCCGGAGTACGGCGCCAAGGTGGTGGGGGACGCCGCGGTGGCCGAACACGTGGGCCTTTCTGGAACTCCAGCTTTCCTAATCAATGGTCGCCGTCTTGTGGGTGCGCAGCCGCTTTCAGCATTTTCAGAAATCATTGATCGGGAGCTCGCTGAAATTGGAGCGCTTCCTAAACCGCTTGGAGATGCCAACGCCATTTACCGCGCGCGGACGCAAAAGAACCTAGACGCTGAGGCTAAGGCTGACGCTGCCAAAGTCCTGCCAGAGGATGAAGATCCCGGTCCCGATCTGACCGTTTATCGAGTGCCCATCGATGGTTCCCCCGTGGAAGGTCCGGCAACTGCACCTGTCACCCTAGTGATGTTCACGGATTTTCAGTGCCCATTTTGTGCGCGCGCCGAACAGACGCTAGCGGAAGTGAAGAAGCAATATGGCGATGATTTGCGTGTGGTGTTCAAGCACACTCCGCTGCCATTTCATCAAGAAGCCACCCCAGCTGCCCGTTTTGCAGCGCGCGTGTTCGTGACTCAAGGCAATGAGAAATTCTGGCAGGTAGCGCATCGGTTGTTTGAGAAGCAAACTGAGCTCGGTGAAGAGCGCTATGCGGCGATTGCCAAGGAGCTCGGTTTGCCAGGCAGCGTTCTCAAAGATGCCAAGCAGCGCGCATCGGCGGAGCTTGATCGTTTGCTCTTGAAAGACCAAATGTTGGCCGCTGATCTTGAGGTCGAGGGCACTCCGCAGTTTTTTATTAATGGTCGACGCTTGATGGGGGCCCAACCCGCGGCGAGTTTTGTGGCCATCATTGACGAGCGCTTAGCTGAGGCTAAAGCGCTGATAGCTAAGGGCGTGAAGGCGGAGGCGTTGTATGAGGAGGTCTTGAAGACGGCGCAGGTGGCTTCAGCGCCGGAGCCTAAACGCGTGAAGCTCGCACCCACCAAGGCAGCTCGGCCTGCACGAGGCTCGCCCCGGGCGAAGGTCACGATTGACATTTTTAGCGACTTTCAGTGCCCATTCTGTGAGCGGGTTCGCGGGACACTGCAGGCCTTGGAGAAGCTACATCCGGGTCAGATCCGAATCGTTTGGAGAAACCTGCCGTTGCCGTTCCACCCAGATGCACCGCTCGCCGCGGAGGCGGCTCTCGAGGCATTCGCTCAGCGCGGAGACGTCGGTTTCTGGAAGATGGAGGAATTGTTGTTCCAAGATCGCACTAAGCTTGGCCGCGCCCACCTGGAGGAATACGCCGCAAAGCTTGGGCTCAATATTAAGCGCTTTCAGCAAGCTCTGGATGATCGACGCCACCGCGCCGTGATCTATGAAGACTCTGACGCTGCGGAAGCCTTGAATATCCGAGGCACTCCAACTTCCGTAGTGAACGGCTACGTGGTGGGAGGCGCTCAGTCACTTGCGGCATTCGAAAAGGTTGTGCAGCTAGCTTTGGCCGAGCCGTCCATGAAGTAAGGCGCGCTACTGGCCTTCGCCCACGTGAGGGGGGGGTGGCACGAGGATCGACGACAAGATGCCCACCATAAGGGCCCCGGCTATCACCCCGAGGGATACAAGGTTCCCGATATCGACGGCATCGTGAAGCAGCATTTTGGCGCCAATGAACACCAAGATGAACGCTAGGGCGACCTTCAGGTGGCGGAAGCGATCGAGCATGGATACCAAGATGAAGTAGAGCGAGCGCAGGCCCAAAATCGCAAAGATATTGGATGTAAAAACAATGAATGGGTCGGTGGTGACGGAGAACACCGCGGGGATGGAATCGAGCGCGAAAATCACGTCAGTAGCTTCAATAGCCAGGAGAGCCAAGCCCAGCTGCGTGACAACAATGCGGCCGCCTTCGCGCGAAAGGAAGCTCCCTCCATGCTCTTCTTTCGCGATGGGCAATATTCGCCTTGCTAGGCGCAGCAACGCGCTCGAATCCGCATCAACCTCGCCAGCTTCAGGTTTGAGCAGCTTGATGCCGGTGTAAGCGAGATACAAGCCAAACAAGTAAAACAGCCAATCGAACCGGGTGATTAGCCATGAGCCTCCAAGAATCATGATACCGCGCAGGATGATGGCACCCAAGATACCCCAATACAGGATGCGATGCCGATACTGGGGCGGCACTTTGAGCGAGGTGAACAACATCGCGATGACAAAAATGTTGTCAACACTCAAGGATTTTTCGAGCAGGTAACCCGTGAGGTACTGGATTGCGGCATCCGAGGGGGCGGCTTGCCCGGGCACAACTCCGAACCAGTTGTAGGCATACGCTGCGTACACCAATCCGGAGAAGCTAAGGCCCAGCGTTACCCAACCTACGCTGAGTAGGGCGGCCTCACGAAGGCGAATAACATGAGCGCGCCGGTGGAGGACGAACAGATCCAACACCAGGAGGGCTACAATCAGCGCGAGAAACAGCACCCACGAAAGCGGCATGTTCCGTTCTTAGAACACGTCGTCGTCGGTGGTCGCAAGGGCACGGCGCGCGACGTCGAGGCTGAAGCCCTGCCGCGCAAGGGACGCGAGGTCCTTGTGCCGGGCAGCCTGACGCTCTTCATCGGAGCGCCGGTGGGGACCTAGCCGCCTTTTTTTCACGTAAATCAGAGCTGCGGCGAGGTCCCCCCCGGGCTGCTCGCTCTCCAAGGCGTCCAAGCTGGCCTGAATAACCTCGGGCGCCACCCCGCGCATCCGGAGCTTCTGTACCGTTTTTTGCCGCGAGCTGCCCCGCTGATGGAGGGAGCGGGCGTGGTTGGTGGAAAATCGTTGGTCGCTGAGGATGCCATTGGCTTCGTAGCGATCGAGCATCGCGGCCGCTTCCGCCATGGCTGCATCGCGCCCGTCGGCGGCAACGTGGCGTTGGATGTAGCTCGTGAGCACGGATGCTAACTTGTGTCGAGTTGCGTCGAAGCGATTAAGATAGCCCATTGCATACTCTTCCAGCTTGCCCTTCGGCAGGGTTAACGGGAGCTCGGGCTTCTTCCCGCCAGAGTTAGAATTTCGTCTGCTTATGGGCACGCTCAGGCCAGTGATACTACCCCGCCTGGGTCGGGACGTAAGCCGGCCGCCGTTGTAGGCCAAAATTCCTCCGGCTCGGCCAAAGGTGAGCGGCGAATTGGCGGAGGATTGACGAAATCGTCGCGTCGACATTGCTCACTGGTAGGGTAGCCTCCGCGCATGACGACGCTCGTTCTTCAAAAGCCAGGCCTCTTAATCTGCGAACAGGACACCGTGCAGCCCGACCCAGGCTCCGGCATGGTGCGTGTGCGGGTCAAAGTCGTAGGGGTGTGCGGTACCGACTACCACGCGTACCGCGGGCAGCAGCCATTCTTCTCGTACCCGCGGATCTTAGGCCACGAAGCCGCAGTGGAAGTTGTGGAGGTGGGTTCCTCAGTTACGAACGTTGCGCCGGGCGATCGTTGTGCAGTAAAGCCTTACGTGAGCTGCGGGCATTGCATTGCGTGTCGGCGCGGCAAACCCAATTGCTGTGAAAAGATCTCCGTGTTGGGTGTGCATGCGGATGGGGCGCTGCGTTCCGAATATTTGGTCCCTGCGAGCAATGTTCATAAGTCTAGCTCCCTAACATTTGAGGAGCTGGCGCTTGTTGAACCCTTAGGAATTGGTGCTCACGCCGTGGCAAGGGCCAACGTGCAAAGTGATGACACCGTGCTCGTGATCGGGGCAGGCCCGATTGGTCTCGCAACGTTGCAGTTTGTGAAAGCCAGCGGAGCTAAAGTTGCCGTGTTGGACACGAGCCCAGAGCGGCTCCGCCTGTGCCGCGAGCTATTGGGCGTAGAAAACACTGCCGAGCCGGGCGCAAGCTTGGAAGAGAACCAGGAGCGGCTTAAATCATTTTTTGGGGGAGATTTGCCTACGGTCGTGTTCGACGCTTCAGGCAACGCGAAGAGCATGGCTAGCGCATTCCTGTACCCGTGCCACGGCGGGCGCTTGGTGTTTGTGGGTCTTTTTAAGGGAGAGCTCACATTTTCGGATCCCGAGTTCCACAAACGCGAACTCACCGTCATGGGGAGTCGAAACGCAGCCTCGGACGACTTCGCGACCATTATTGGCCTGATGGAGCAACGGCGCGTGGATGTCGGGCGCTGGGTCACGCACCGCGCGACGATCGAGCAAGCTCCCCAAGTGTTGCCCGAATGGATGGAGCCCGACGCGCGTTGCCTCAAGGGGCTTATCAGCATCTAGCGCATCGCACTCAACCCTCGCCGCCGTCGCAAAGGTGTGTCCAGGCCCGATCATTGTGCGTGGCGAGCACCAATGCATTATTGCTGTGCGCAAAGAATCGCAGCGAGCTAAGACAGAAATATACACCCCAACTATCCTTGAGCCGTTTCGGTGTTAAAGAAACACCCAGGCGCTGAAGTGGTCGCGTGTAAGTTCTCGCTTGGACAATAGGCGCGTACCTGGTACATCTACGTGCACCCCGCGGTATGTGGCCGTTTCAGGTCCTCCGCAGAAATTTCAAACTCCTCTGGAAAGGTACCCACAATGCGTACTCAGCCTGTCGTTTTGTCTTTTGTTGCTTTGGCTGCCCTTTCGGCCTGCGGAAACACCGTCGATGGGGGTAACGGCTCCGCCAAAATCCTTTCACCTTCGCCGATGGGCACGGATGCAACTCCTGGTCCTTCGGGCTCGGCTACCACCACGTCGGCGAATGTGCCGATGATCAACGTTGATGTGGGCGCAGCCCCAACCACTGCACCGCCGGTAGATTTAGCGAATGGGGGCCTAGAGATGTTGCGTAGCGGTGCCTGCGGCCAGTGGCAGGCAAAAACGGAGGCTTTGCCGGCGGTGTTGGAGCTCGTTGTGGATACCAGTGGCTCGATGGGGGACGGGACTGACAATCGCAACGATCCGCCCCCTGGCATGAGCAAATGGGATCTCACCGCGCCGGCCCTTAATAAGGCAATCGACTCTTTGGCCTCTGAAACTGCGCTCGGAGTGTTCTTCTACCCGAATCGTGAGAGCTTTGGTGGAGGTTCGGGGGCCACGTCCTGCATCTCAACGAACGATGCTCTACCGATCATGCCTCTTGGGCCCTCAGCATCGCCTGCACGGATGACGCTGGCCAGTCGAATTCGAGACCAGAGGGTGAGCGGCTCGACGCCCACGCATGATGCTTATCACTTTGGGCTCGGCGAGCTTCAGAAGACAACCTTGAAGGGTAAGCCTTTCATGCTTCTGATTACGGATGGTACCCCTACCTTCGATCTCGGTTGTGTTAGCTTGGACGGAGGTCGGGGGCAGCCCGATAAAGCTCCCAACACGGCTGCGCTGGTGGCTGAGGTGGCAGCCGCCAAAGCTGCCGGCATCGGAACCTTCGTCGTAGGTGTCCCCGGCAGTCAGACTGAACGGGCTTGGCTTTCAGACGCGGCACAGGCTGGTGGTACCGGGACCCCTGGGTGTTCAAGTGTGGGGCCAACCTATTGCCACTTCGACATGACCACGGCACCGGACTTCGCCTCCGGGTTAACGTCAGCTCTGAGTGCCATTGTGGGCCAGGTTGTATCCTGCAATTACCCCGTTCCTACTCCGCCCCCCGGGCAAGCTGCGGATCCCAACAAGGTGAACCTCGTGTACACACCTGGCGGAGTCGCTACAAACGCTGCGATTATCTCCCGCAACGACGCCCCAGGTTGCACGGATGGTTGGCAATACAGCGCCGCCGGTAACGAAATCGTCCTCTGCTCGCAAACTTGCGCAACCATCAAGGCCGATCCGTCGCCTCAGGTTGAGGTTTTTGGCGGCTGCGCCACGGTGGTCAGCGTCATCAAGTAGGGCGGAGGCGTAAGGAGTTGGCAGGGGGAGGGCCCAGTGGGTGCCGTGGGTCGGCGGGGAGCTGTTCGTAAGTTCCTAAAATTACTTATGTTTCTGTGAAGAGATGGCTTGACGAACAAATGATTCACGCTTGTCATCCATCCGCCATTATGGTCGTCCACAGTTCATCCCCAAGGTGTCGTGTTGACCATTGCTCACTCGCTCTTCTGGATTGTCTCTGTACTAGCCTTGGGGTCGTTGGCGGCGTTAGTCGTCGTTCAGTTCACTGCAAGCCTGGCCATTAGACGAGCTCGTCGGTCGGCGATCGCCCAGCGGGCGCAGCTGCCGGGCGTGAGTATCCTAAAGCCCATCAAGGGTGCAGATGTCTCGTTGGAGGCTAACCTGGCGGCTTTTGCACGGCAGGATTACCCCAAGTTCGAATTGTTGCTCGGCATTGAAGACCCCTCGGACCCAGCCATACCGGTGGTGCGTCGCTTTCAGCGGAATCACCCAGCGCTCCAGGTGCGCGTACTTATCGGGGCTCCGGCGATCGGGCTCAATCCTAAAGTGAACAACCTTGCGTTCATGTCTCGTCAGGCCAAGCATGAGCTTTGGTTGATTTCTGACGCGGATGTGGTGCCTGAAGCGGACTACCTAAGGCGCATGGTGAGTGAGTGGGATGGGGAGAAGGCGGGCCTAGTGCACAGCAATCTTGTTGGGGCTGGGGAGCGCACGTTGGGAGCCAGCTTCGAGAGCATTCACATGAACACCTTCGTGGCCTCGATGATCTGGGGCGCGGCATTTGCTCGGCATAATTGCGTTATTGGCAAGTCCGTCTTGTTCCACAAGCAGCTGCTTCAAAAAATGGGCGGTTGGCGTGCTGTCGAAAACGTTTTGGCGGAAGATTACATGTTGGGCCAGCTTGCGCGCGACCATGGTGTGGGGGTGAAGCTGTGTATGCAGCCGTTAGAGGTTCGCAATGAAGAGCGAACGCTTGAAAGCTTTATCAACCGGCACGTTCGGTGGGCTCAAATGCGCCGCCGGGTGTCGCTCAAGGCGTACGTGTGCGAATCGACCTCAAACCCTATCGCGTGGCTGTTTTGGGTTTGGGTAGCGGCAAGCTTTGGGGCTCCCGTGAGCTTCGGCCATTTGGTGAGCCTTTCCGCAATATTTGTGTCCGTAAAGTGCCTTTCGGACCAAGCCATGGCTCGCAGCTTGCGCCGTGGCGGCCTTGCATTTCGGCAGTTCTTGCTGATCCCCGTGAAAGACTTGTTGATTGCCGGCGTGTGGTTTGTCGGGCTTTTCAAGCGCTCGGTGAATTGGCGAGGAAACATCATCCTGATCGGCCCTGGCAGTCAGCTCTCGCGACCAGCTAAAGAGAGTCTGGCGGCCGACCCAGCGTGAACTCCTTTCCTACCGAATCACCGTTTGCAGTCGTTGCCATTGATATGGGGTACGGGCACCTGCGCCCGGCACACGCCCTAGCCGAAGCTCTACAAGCGGAGGTGCTCCAGGCTGATCGCCCTCCGGTTGCCACCGAAAAAGACGGCGCTCTCTGGTCCTACGTAAGGCGTTATTACGAAAGCATCTCGCGCGCCTCGCAGCTCCCGCTGGTGGGTACTCCATTTCGAACGATGCTGGAGAGCCTCACCGACATTGCCGATCTCTACGCCGAACGTGATCAGTCCAAAGCGAGCGGCGGAACTTGGGTGCTCGATAAGCTAATTCAAAAAGGCCTTGGCTCAAGCCTTGTGGATTATTTGGAGGGCGGCAACAAGACGCTGGTAACTACCTTCTTCATGCCAGCGATCGCGGCTGACCGCTTGGGGTACGACAAGATCTTCTGCATCGTGACCGATGCCGACATCAATCGCGTATGGGCACCGATGGACGCGAAAAACACGCGGATTAACTACCTCGTGCCAACTCCTCGCACTCGCCGCAGGCTCCGTGCTTATGGCGTGCCAGAAGAGCGGATTTTGGTAACGGGCTTCCCCTTGCCACAGGAGCTTTTGGGGGGCACCGATCTTTCGATCCTTAAGCGCAACCTTGCGGCCCGTTTGGTGCGGCTGGATCCTTCTGGAGTTTTTCGTGGCGATCTTCGCCACGCTATCTCGCACTTTCTCGGGCCGTTGCCGGATCCAGTGGAAGATACAACCGTACATTTGACCTTCGCCGTAGGGGGCGCGGGAGCGCAGGTCGGCCTTGCTCGGGAATTCCTCCAGTCTTTGCGTGGCCTCTTGGCAGAAGGGCGGCTCAAGCTCAATCTCGTTGCGGGGATCCGCCAACAGGTGGCTCGCGAACTTGCCGATGCCGTTCGTGAAAGTGGCCTGAGCCGAAGCCTCGGCAAAGAGGGTGCACCGATCGAGATCCTGTATGAGCCCGACTTCAAGAGTTACCTCGCAAGCTTTAACCGCGTCCTGGGCCGAACGGATATTCTGTGGACCAAGCCGAGCGAGATGACCTTTTTTGGTGGGTTGGGGTTGCCCATTATCTTCTCGTCACCGGTGGGAACTCACGAGCAATACAATCGTCGTTGGTCGCGCGAGCTGGGCGCGGGTCTCAAGCAACGCCAGGCGCGGTTCGCGGGTGAGTGGATCAAAGATTGGCTGAAAGACGGTACCCTGGCTGCCGCTGCATGGAACGGCTTCACGCGAATGCCCAACTTTGGGCTCTACCAGATCCTGGAGGCCATTGGCGCACGCTCGGAGTCTCAGGTGATTTCAACCGCTCATGCCCCCCGATTGTCGCTGCTCAAATCGGTTCCTGGTCCCACTATCGACTAGGAGGCTAGCAACGGTCGGGTGCATCAAGCCCAGGCGTGCTGGATGAGAAAATCGTTTTGAGCCGTATCCAGGGCCGCAAAGTTGAAGCGGCCTTTTGTGCAAGAGCCACTGTTCAGGAACACAACGTCGTCGTGTTCCGCGCGGACGGGCAGGTGAGTGTGTCCGGTAACGATAACATCGGCCTGGTGTTGACGAGCGGCTGTGACCGCCCACTTTTGAAACGTGCAGGCAGCGGCGCTGCTGGAGACTCCCGAACGCACCGCGTCCAGATGGTCGAAGAAGGAATATACGCTGGAAAGGCCCAGCCTGAGCAGCCAGGCCCCAAGCCACACGCCAAAATCCGCAAGCCAAGGGGCGCGGCTCAAAAAGACGTCATGTTCATGGCCATGTGCGAACAGCAATCTGAGGCCGTGCGCTTCGATGGTGAGCTTGCCGGGAGCATTTTCAAGCTTGGCGGCGGCAAGATCGTGGTTGCCGTGCACATAGTGGTATTGTGGTTTTTCAAAACGCTGACTGATGGGAAGATGGGATTCCCGGCAGAGCCTCAGCCCCTCCTTGGCGCCGGTGCGTTGCGGCGCCGTGTGGGGGTCCCAAATATCCCCCAAAAGCACGATCTTTTCGAAGTTGTCCTCCAGGAACTGGAGGAACGTGAGAAACCGGTTTTGGTCGTGGCCGAAGCGGTCCGATGCGTCGCCTACGCCCAGGTGGAGGTCGGATATGACGGCAATCTTCATGGGAATGTCCTCGATGTTTCTCCGGCGAGACCCGCCCGACGGACGTCAACTCACATCGTATATCCCCAAGTTATCAACACCCCGTTACAGCATTATGGGCGTTATGAAACAACCGTGCAACTTTGGAAGGGGCACACGGGAGTCAGCGGGAACCTAGCCCGGGTGGGGGACATCCCGGAGGGTATTGCTCCTTGGGCTCTAGCGTGATTTCGCTGGTCGCTTCGGCGGTTTTAGTTGGCTGGCATCGTCGGGGATGCCTTCCCCAATGTCTTGTGGCGGGGCGCCGGTGTTCACGGGCTCCGGGGGCGGGGGCGTGCTGACGCGCATGGACATCGCGCTGTTCAATGCCTGTATGAATGCAGAGTCCACGCGTTGGTAATAAAGGCGGAGCACGCCAACCGCCTTGAGTTCGTCGCCCTGTTCCAGCGCAATTAGAAACTCGCGGAGATGCTCTGGAAAGCTTGGCTCCAAAACCCACAAAACGGGAAAGCGATCTAGCAGGTCTCGGTAGGATTCAAGCCACGGATTGGCCACCCAGCGGATGGCCACCGAATGCCCCGCATCCACCACCGTTTCCAACCAGCGTTGAAACCCGTGAGCGATGACCACGCGGTCACCACGTTCAAATGCGGCAATCAACAGATCCGTTATGTCACGCAACCGTTCGATATCTGACTTGGTTGCTCGACTGACGGCAAGGCGGGCCGCAAACTCAATGACGAGAAGCCGCGCCGGAAGGATGTCTTCAAGCAGGCGGACAACCTCCCCGAGGTCAGGGGCCGTCTCCAAGAATGGGGAAAGCAGGTCCATCGTGCCGGTGACCCGAAAGCTGGAAACCGTGACGCCTTGACCATGCCGCACGGTTACAAGGCGGCTTTGCTCCAGCTTGCGTACGGCCTCGCGCAGCGTATTTCTGTTCGTTTTGTATTGCGCCGCGAGTTCGCGCTCGCCTGGCAGGCGCTCCCCCGCGGCGAGCGTTCCCACCAGGATCTGCCTGCGAACATCCCGAAATATAGTTTCGGCGATGTTGGGGCCGGGGCTAACTTTCGATCTGGGCATCGCTATGCGCTCCTTTTAGCTCGTTCTCGAGCTCCTGCATCCATGAAGCCGCTACACTGCAAACCTCGGGTGCAAAGTGACGAGCCCAATCAGTCACGAGTGAGACCTCAGTGTCCTTAAGTGCCAGCTTTGGGCGGTGCGAAAGGGTTCTAAAGACTCGTAGCGCGATAGCTTCGGGCCTTGGGTCAGCTAGGCGGGGTGTTGCTTCGAGGAGGGTTCCACACAACTTGGGGAGGGCTGTTTCGAGGTGAGGGGGAGAGATGGTAACGTTTGGGAGCTGGCCGGCCTTCGTGCCTACGCAGAGGGCGCCCGTGTAGGCTAAAAGTGCACCGTCTTCTTGGGCGAGAAAGGTATCCAGCAATATTTCGGTTCCGATGTGCGCAACCGCGCGAGCCGGACCGCGGTCGAGAGCCCTTGCCGAAAGCCAATTGGAGCTTGCTAGCGATAGGTCTTTGAAGTTTCGCGTCTCGTGAAAGACGCGATCGGTGGCGTGGTGAAATCGAATGCCAGCTGCAGTCTCGTCGCAGGTCGAATGCGTGCCGCGCGCCCCGAGCATGGACGCGAAGTCGGGCAACATGGCGCCGAGGATGAATTCCGCACTCCTCTCCCGGCGTGCGGCGATACAGGCGTGGCCGAAGAAATTCATGACGAGGGCTGGGTCATGGTGGGCCAACCGCGTACCTACCACAACCATGGCGTTGGGTCCTCAGAAGGGTCCCTTGTTTTGGCGGGTAGCGGGCACTATCTGCTAGCTTTCTCTTCTGCCAGCCATGCCCCCTCACGAACGCCGCCCGGCCGAGGTACTGAGTACAAGCAAGCTCGCTCCCGGTGTGGTTGGCCTGAAGATCCGGGCTTCTAGCGCGTTTACTTGGATCCCGGGTCAACACTTAGAGGTTGGCCTCGCGGAGGCGGACGAGAAGGCGGCGTATTCTATCGCCTCCGCGCCACATCCAGATTCTCCGGGCGTATTCGAGATGGCGGCCTCCGATCGAAACAACCAGTTTGTTGGGAGTGTTGAGCCAGGGCAGCAGCTCTGGATCAGTGAGCCACGGGGGAATTTTGTGCGCTCCCCAATGCCCGGCTCAGCGCTTTTCATCGCGGTGGGCACTGGCGTGGCACCCCTTAGGGCAATGCTCCAAAGTGAGTTTCAAAGCGAAGGCAGACACCCAATGCTCGACCGACTAGTGTTGCTCTTCGGTTGCCGGAGTGAGCCTGATATACTCTTTAGGGAGGAGTTCGAAGCGTTAGCTCGAAAGCACCCTCGGTTTGAGTTCATCCCAAGCCTCACGGATGCCTCTCCGAATTGGCTGGGCGCACGTGGGCGCGTACAGACTCACCTCGCGAAGATTTTGCACAGCACATCGGCCCCGCAGGCATTTATCTGTGGTACCTCCGAAATGGCCCGGAGCACGAGCGATGAACTTCGGCGCCTAGGCCTTTCGGTCGACAATATTCATAGCCAAGGTTACGGTTAACTGCGCGTGGGCGGCGCTGCTTGCAGCTCCAGTAGAAGTTCGAGACAGGCTTGAAAGTCGGGATTTCTATCCTTCGCGCTCGTGTGTAAGCGTTCACGGAGTGCACTCTGCACCTTCGGCGGCATCGCTACGACCTGTGTCGGCAGAAGCCCGAGAGCTGGTACAAGCAAGGTGAAGCTTGCGCTTGGTGCTGTCAGTAGAAGGTTAACGCTGCGCTCAACTTTACCTAGGCGCAGGAGATCTTGGCAGAAAGTTTCGCAAAAGGTCGCGTGCGTGTGCCACATAGCGGAAATCAAAGATTCCGGCTGCTGCTCAAAGCTTTGCAGGAGAGAGTGGGTTTTCTTTGAGGGCAGCAGAGCAAGAAGCTCTGGAGAAAATGTGTCCTGCCAGCCCCTCAATACGTCTTCCCAAGCTGCCTCCGCCAGATCCAGCCGTACCGAGCGGCCATGACTGAGGAGCTCCACCACGAGCGCTCCCGGTATGTCAGCCCAAAATGTTGCTGAAAATGCGGCATCCGGCGCCAAGATCCCCATATGTTCGGGGAACCCAGCCTCTCGGTAAGACGCAAAACAGTTCGAACACACGCGGCTCCAGGCTCGCTCCGGTTCCGCAATGCGCCGCCACGCTTCGATCGCGGCTGGTTGCTTGGGTATTCGGCTCAGTGCGCTCCAGGTTAAGGTGCCATCGATAGAGCTTTCCGCAATCTGCGATATAGCAAACGCGGGATGATTCTTGAGGGCTGGCGGTACGAGCGAGCGCACGCGGTGCAAAAGCAAATATACTTCGGACAACCACCCGCTATCGGTACTTGGCTCAGCAGACGAAAGAAACACGCGGATCCTGTCTAAGACCCGGCGGAACGGTGTTTCGCTCACCTGGTGCCGGAAGGGATCCAAAGATGAGTGAGGGCGGCAAGAGGGAAGCACGCGTTCGGACAGGGCTAGTGCTGCTACATAGAAGAATCCGTCCGAGAGCAACGGTTGCTGTGTCGCCTGATCTTCCGGGAAGCTAACCAGTGGTGCCGGAGAGCCCCCACTGTCGATTACCAGTGAGCTAAGCTGAGCCTCCCAGAGGTCTGAGATATGTTCGCTATCGCAATCTATGCCGCGGAAAAGGCCGAAGGCGGTGAGGCGGAAAGTAAGCTCAACGGTAACAACGGAGGTAAGCTCGCGGCTCTCCGTGTGATCCAGCACTGAATCGAGCTCAACGCGAGCTTGAACAAAACTCTGCGCGAGTCGAGTAGTGATTTCGGGGGCATGTGCGCTCAGCATAAGGGCGCCCAGCTGCGGAGCAGCTAATCGAGCGCTGTGCGCGAGCACCGTGTCTAAGAGGTACTGACCGAGCCAATGCGGTGCAAACCTGAGAGCTCCTGTGTCGTCGTTGCACAAGAATCCCAGCCGCTCGAGTGCCAAGACGATGTGAAAGCCCCCGGGTGAAAGGCGTTTGGCAGCTCGCTCGATGTCGCGCGCTCGGATATGAGTGTCGGCCTCCGGTAGTGTGCGCTTGAGCCAATTCACATCCACCACGGATTGAAACTCTTGGGGCACCAACGCACTCCATTCATCGACAGAGCGCGCCTGTTCCCAATCTGTCCCGTATTCAAGAATGAGTTCTTCGAATAGGGCGGAAATGGCCGAAATGGCGTGTTTCTTCAACCAGGTAGCGAGCGGGTCTTGTGTGAGCCGTTTGAGGCGTGCACTCACGAGCGCCGAGAAGAGGCGTTGGAGATTGGTCCTCGCATCGAACCCCACTTCATCAATCGTTCCGCACAGGCTGAGCATGTCGTCAAAAGTTGTCCAGTGTCGGTCAACCAGAGTTTGTTGGACGAAGTCGAATGCCCGTGGCGTTGATAGGGCAGAATCTTTAGGCAAGCGTCGAAGTAGCCAGGCACCTAATCGGTGTAGGTCATCGTGGTTGGGTTCGTGATGAACTTGGGTGAAACTGCACCAGGGTAAGTTGCTCGATCGCGCAAGGTGTAGGTTCGGTGGCGACGTCACCAAGACGTTAAGTGTTCGCGGGATCCGAACGAGAAGTTGTGCTATGTCTTGAACGTGGCTGGAGTCGAAACGTGCGATCTCAACCAAGAGCGGCCGCTGGAAGGTGCGCGTGTGCAATTCTTCTTGAGGCGAGAGTCGTTCCACGCGCTGGTTCGCTTCGAGCCAAGCGCCCAGCAAGTCTTGGCCGGCACCCCGAGGAGCCTCCCACAGCAAACGCTCGCCCCGAGCACCGAACGCGGCGTGTCCGAAGGTTATAAGCTCGTGGGGGAAGGCGGGGGGAAGCGCCTCCCGCAGGAGCTCAAGGGAAGCCGCTCTCGGGGCGTCCCGCCATCGCCACCGTTCAGCCGCTCCCTTGGGTTGGGGCATGGCGAGCTGAAGGTCTACGAAGCGCGAGCCCAAGAGTTCCGCCAGGATCCCCTGCACCTCCGGTCGGCTAGTCAGCCACTCGAGCTCCTCTCTGCGATCCAGTTTGCCCAGAAGTGCACCCAACGAGCGGCTCTGAATGACCACGTCTTGCGGCCAGTGCGGATGAGTCAGGCACGCTTTGGCCAGGGAGTCGAAGCTCTTCAGACGCGACTGCTCTAGGAGTTCTCGAAGCCAGCCCATGATGATGCATCATGCGTGCATGATGCATCAAACTGCAATATGCTGAACGAATTGTCTTAAAATATCCTTCCCACCACGGTCTCCCGTGAAGTAGCGGAACACCGATGTGAGCCTTGTTTGGACGCTTCAGGGGCCGTCCCCCTGCGTGAGCGCACCCTGGGATGCGTTATCGTTCACGGCCGCGAGCGCCGTCCCGCTCGTGGGCCCTTGCCATTCCAACGCCTCAACGATACGTGCCTGCTCTTCGATCGATGGACTTCAACCTTGCCCACTTATTGATCTGGTACCTGGTGTTCGTGTTCAGCACCACCTGCCACGAGTTTGCGCACGCGTATGCAGCCTATCGCGGTGGCGATCCAACCGCCTACGCCGGTGGCGTAATGAGCCTCGATCCGGTCCCGCACATTCGTCGCTCACCGTTCGGAATGGTCGTTGTGCCGATCCTATCGTTCATCCTGGGTGGCTGGATGATCGGGTGGGCTTCGGTTCCTTTTGATCCGACTTGGGGTCGCCGCAATCCGTTGAAGCAAGGCGTCATGTCGCTGGCTGGTCCGTTGGCAAATTTGCTCTTGGCGGCGCTCGCCTTGGTCGCGATGCGCGTCCTTATCGCCGTTGGCGTTTTGGTTCCGGCGTTTGAGCTTCAGTTCACTCACATGGTCGCCCTGCCGCCCGGAACAGAAGAAAGTTCACCGTTGGGTGCGGTGGTGATGGGCCTCAGTATCTTGATGAATCTGAACGCTCTGCTCGGCGTGTTTAACCTGATGCCGGTTCCTCCGTTAGATGGGGCGGGGGTAGTGCAGGGTTTCTGGCCAAAGAGTGCAGGGCGTCTGATCGACTGGTTTTACGAAATGCCCATGGCCGGCATGCTTGGCCTTTATATGGCGTGGCACCTCTTTGGGTACGTAGCCGCTCCCGTGCTCAGGGTCCTCGCTGGGTTTCTCTGATTCAGGTATCCGCGATCATTTTGCGACTCAATGCGCGTGTCTAGCGGCTGAGTTGGTTGCCAGTTCATAACGTCTTGGATTGAACTTGAGCGATGGTTGCTGGCGTGCCGTTCGTCGGCGTCGAAAGCTTGAGGAGCACGCAGTTGGTGTTGTCTGGATCGAGGTTCTTTATTTGCGTACATCCTGGCGGCTGTACGTCCAACCATTCGAAGCCCGGCGGGTATTGCGGAAAGTAGTTCACGGAGGTCGGTTGATTGGACGCAACACACACCACAATCGTACCCCCCGGTGGAATGCACCAACGATGACCTTGGAGGCCGCTCGACAACGAGAGGTCCCACTGGTCCATATTGCCAATGGTTGATTCCTTGGTGCGCGCCATACCGAGGAGCGCAAGCTCTGTGGTGTATTCGGCCTTTTGTTCTCGCGCGAAACAATCGACCGGCTCGGTGTGGGTCAGGCGAGCGATACGACGAAAGTCGACACCTCGCATGCGCTCTTCGAATACCAATTCGACGTGTGTTGAGATCGAAGCGGGGCTCGTGCCTGCTTGGCCCCCGGGGTCGCTCGCCGCTGTGCAACGCCACGACGGCAACGACGATGGCTGCCAAACGCCGCCTAGTGAAAATCCTTGGATCTCCGTATACGCGGGCCAATTGGGCTGCGCTTCGGCCACGATGGGGCCAGTTTGATCCTGTGCGATGGTTAGGGTCGGGCTATCGAGCACGTCGTTTTCATTTACCGTGATCGAACGCGCCCGCCACGGTGAATCGACGGCGTGACGGCCACCGTGCAGGTCAATGTCAATCGATCCCACCTCGTGCGCGTACTTCATGGTTCCGCTGTCGGTGCCACTCCATAATATGCCCCGCCCGGTGAGCATGTGTCGGCTCAAGTGTCCGATGCGACTTTCCACCAGCAGCCCGGATCCGTTCGCCCCCATGGTTTTGGTGTCGGTCTCGATGTGGGTCCCTAACGCGCCGTTAGCACTTTCCGCGAGACCAAACAGAAACACCAACCGACCCGAGACAGTGGCCTCTGTGGGCATCGTTGGGAATCGCCACGTTAAGGTTGCGGGGGACGCAAAGGAGGTGCCTTCGGGTTCGATCGCATAGACCGCACCGCCCACCGGCGCGAGGCCTACCATCGTAGTCGACCAATCCGCCATCGCAACTGGCCGGATGGTGAACATAACGTCGGCGGACAACGCGCCTGCGGGCACGTTCAACGTTAACACCCCATCCGCGCTCACGACCGTGCCGCCCGCGCTTCCGACGGTGCCAACCCCATCGTCCGGCGGTGGGGTGTTCATCTCGACGTTTGCCATCGAGTCCGCAGGGACGTTGCCCTGCGGATCATCCTCTTTGGCACACGCGAACGTACCTAGAAGCGCGAGTATCAGCGACCATCGAATTGTGCACATGGGGGTAGCTCTCCGTTCTCCAAGCATCGGTCCGGAGGCATCGTACATCAAGCGGCAACATGTGACGGCGGCCGTTTGGCATCGGCGGTTTTGCTCGTTGCGCTGACGTAACGCCTCAAGCCCTGCGCGTGCCGCGACGTCCGCTAGCATGAGCCAGCGCCTCAGCAAGGCAAAGCCTGCAATGCACCCGGAGCGTACCTCGTGCTCGAGGGTGTCCGAGTTAGGCAGTGGCCGTCACCTGATTGGCCGGCGCAAAGCAAGGAGCCAAAGCGAAGTGAGGAGAGTGCTCACGGCTGGGGGCATACATTGGGGACCAATAAGCACCTGCACACACAATATCGGGTCGGTGGCGGGGGTATTGACCCTTGCGCACTCACATGTGACACTCACCGGCTACCGCTTTGAAAGCCTGTCGCTCGCCTTGTTCATTGACTCAAGGCAACAGCATGCTTTTGCTAGTCAGCAAGTTACACTCAGTGGGTAGTGAAAGTGCCACTGGCCCAGTGGGTAGTGAAGTGCAGCGCCGTTTGATAGGAGCGAAACGGGCACGACGCCGCGTCAACCTTCGGCGTTTTCGCTTGGTTCCCGTGTTGTCGGCACTTGGCGTTGGCCTGTGAAGAAATCACTGTGGGTAAATTCTCGGATTAACTGCGTGGCGTAAGAACCGGCAGGGAGCGTGAATTCCAACAGTAGGGTGGGTTGGTGTATTGCCGGCGTTCTTGTTGCATCCACGGGGGGAGCGGAATCGGTGGAAAGCGTTAGATCGGTGAGAGGAACGAACAGATCGCGAACGGAGCCGCGCGCATCGCGACCGAAACTTTTGATGTGTTCGTGGGTGAGCCCGAGCGCCGTCAATGTTTCGGTTACGAGCTCTCCCGTGCGCCCGCTTGGAAGGCGTGAGCCCGATCCAAAAATTGGCCCGGTGAGATGAAGCTGCCCGGCCAGCAGCCGTACGCGTTCCAGAGCTTCGTCCTCAACGATGAACGTTTTTGGAGAGCCTTCGAGCCGCACCGTTTCGCCCGCGAATATCTGACCTTTGCCCAAGCGCACGCGCTGCTCGGCGTAGCGGTTAAAGATCTCGGATTGCACAACGCTGGGGTTAAACTTGGCGTAAAAGCGCCGCGACCCACCGCGAGCGCTGGCGTCGCGATCTTGCTCTTCCGTGCTGGCTTGACGAAAAAGGACGTTCATAGCGGCCGCCAAGTTGCGCCCGTTGATTCCGAAGCGCTGGCTTCCAAAATAGTTGATGAGGCCTTCGGCACGCAAACGCAGAGCGATGGCAGCCGCTCTAGTTTCAAAGCCTGGAGCGAGGTTTACCAGGCGCACCTGGAAGCGATTTCCGAAGAGATGCCCCGTGCGGAGCTTGTTGGCGTGCCGCGTGTGCTCAACCACTTCCACGGATTCCGGGAGCTCCCAAGTGGAAGGGTCACTGCAGCCTTTGGGAAAAGAAAGCCACTGCGTGGTGATGGCGTGCTTATCCTTCATGCCAGCGAAGCCGATATCTCGCTCTTTGATGCGAGTAGCACGGGAGACAACCCGTAGGAGATCAGGCGTCGCGAGTTCACGCTTGCGAAGCTTCACGTAGAGGTGCTCTCCGCTGCCCGAGGCGGGATAAAGCGGGATTTCGTCGACAATGAAGTCTTCGGGGCGGGTGCCGATAGTGCCGAGTGTTGGCGCTAGATCGGCGGTCTGGATGGGTGGGACAAAAGGGAGCAAGCTCAAGCGCCGCCTGCGTTGGGGGCAAGCGCTGGCGCAACTTCATTATTGGCACCACTTCCTACAACATTGTTCCAGGCTTCGAGCACTCGGGCGAACACTTCCATGGCGGGCTTGGAGGGGCCGTACGGGCACTCAAAGTGGAGACCGAGCGGAAAGCCCAGTGGGACGGCTTGTTCGGCGACTTGCTTCACGAGGCCCACCAAATGCTCCTGCTTTTCCTTGAAGGAGAGGCTCGCAATGCGAAACACCTCCGCCATCTCAGCTTGGGCTTGTGCTGTTGTGTCTTTGATGAGCCAGCGGATCAGGTTGCGAGTTGTCTCTAGCTGCGGCACGTAACCGAACGACAGCAGGATCTGTGGGCGCTCCGGGCGCGTGGCGAGCTCCTTCAGAAAACCTACGATGTGATCGCTGAACAAGAGCTGCGTGAGGCCAAATGTGGCGCCGGCTTGAGCCTTCTCGGAGAAGCGAGCGACCTCTCCCGGGCGGGTGGGAATGAGAATCACGCCGCGGCCAGGCACATCCTTTTCAAAGAGCTGCACGGCCTGGCTCGGGTACGGCCCCACGACATCTTTGGGGTCAAAAACTCGCGGAACCCCGACAAATACCACCTGATTCACACCAGCTGCGCGTAGCTTGGCAATGCGCGCACGGAGCTCGGCTTCGGGCGTGAAGACGCTCACTTGCGTGAGAATGTACTCAAGTGGGAGGGCCTCCGAGAGATAACGCTTCGCATCGACCGAATCTATCTTGTCGGCCAACGCGATAGGCCTATCCCCCTCTTCAGCGATGAGCTGCGGAATGAGGATGGTATTTACCTGGCCCCACAGGCCCGCCTCTTCGAAGAGGTTCCGAACCTTGGCCGCTTCTTCGCGCAGCCTTCCCGGCCCATCCGCCGTGGATGTGGGAACAATTTCAAAAACTACAGGATGGCGGGGAGAAGGCATGAGTTAGCCGAGACGTGAGAGAACGGCTTGACCCATGGCGCTGGTGGACACAGGTTCACCGCTACCAGCAAGATCCGGAGTGCGAATGCCACTCTTTAAGGCTGCTTGTACGGCATTTTCAATCGCCAAGGCTTCAGCCTCTAGGCTCAGGCTGTAGCGGAGCAGCAAGGCTGCGCTCAGAATTGTGCCCAGCGGGTTCGCGATGCCTTTGCCTGCGATATCCGGTGCGGACCCGTGAATTGGCTCGAACAGACCGAGCTTGCCTTCGCCAAGCGAAGCGCTGGGCAACATTCCCAAAGAGCCCGTAAGCACGGCGGCTTCGTCCGAAAGGATATCGCCGAACATATTTTCGGTCACCAGAACGTCGAAAGCGGAAGGATTCGTAACCAGGCGCATCGCAGCTGAATCCACCAACTGGTGTTCGAGCGCAATGTCCGGGTTTTCCTTGCCGAGCTCGATCGCAATCTGACGCCAGAGCCGTGATGATTCTAAGACATTCGCCTTATCGATGCTGGTGAGCCTTCGTGAGCGGCCGCGGGCCAGCTGAAAGCCGAGCTTTAGAATGCGGCGGATCTCGTGCTCGCTGTATTCCATCGTGTCGACGGCGCGCCACCCTGTGGGGGTTTGCTCGCGAAACTGGGGTTTGCCGAAGTAGAGACCGCCCGTGAGCTCGCGGAGCACGACGAGGTCCACGTTGTTCACCCTATCTGCCTTAAGTGGCGAAGCCGAGATGAGCTCCGGGTAACTTTTGACGGGGCGGACGTTGGCATAAAGGCCAAGACCTCGGCGGATCTTCAAGAGCCCTTGCTCGGGGCGCACTTTGGCATCGGGCGCATCCCACTTGGGGCCACCGACCGCTCCGAGCAATACGGCATCGGCGGCTTTGCACGCGTCGACCGTAGAATCAGCCAAAGGCTCTTTGATTTCGTCGATTGCAATGCCCCCAATGAGGTGCGATTCAAAAGAGAACTGGTGGTTGTACTTCGAGGCGACAGCTTCTAGCACCTGCCGCGTTTGGTCGACGATTTCTGGACCGATGCCATCTCCTGGCAGAAGTACAATTTTGGCTTTCATGGTGCTTCCAGTTCTTGTGTGTGTGTGCGGGCGGGGCTGGCCGAGAAAGCAGAGCTCTCGGCGCTGGGGGCGTTTCTTAGTAAGTAAAACTCTAGGCTGTCTACCAGTGCTCCTAAAGAGGCGTCGATAATGTTCGGGGAGGCTCCCACGGTGCTGAATCCGCCCCGGGCATCGCGGCTGTCGATGAGGACGCGCGTGATAGCTTCGGTGCCGGCGTTGCTATCGAGGATCCGCACCTTGTAGTCCGCTAGGTGGACCTCTGAGACCTCGGGGAATACGGGCGTTAGTGCTTTCAACAGAGCGTCCGAAAGTGCGCTCACGGGTCCATTCCCAGCGCCAGCCGTGTGAACCACGTTCCCCTTTACGCGAACCTTCACAGTGGCTTCGGCAAAGATCTCCGGCGAGCTTTCACGTCGACCCACCATCACGTGGTAGTCGAGCACCGAAAACAACGGTCGATAGTCAGCTTCGCGGCGCTTTAAGAGGAGTGAGAGTGAGGCTTCAGCGCTTTCGAAAGACAGCCCGCGAGCTTCTGCTTCTTTGATCTCCTGGAGCGCTTCGGATTCTCCGCCATCTCTTACTTGAACACCGAGCTCTTCAGCTTTGCTCAGAATGTTCCCTTTGCCGGAAAGCTCACTTACGACGACGCGCATGCTGTTGCCCACGAGCTCCGGCTGAATGTGCTGGTAGCTGTCGGCGTGGCGACGCATGGCGGCCACGTGTACGCCTCCTTTGTGGGCAAACGCGCTGTACCCAACGTAGGGAGCGTGTTCGTCGAAGGCGAGGTTGGCAACGTCGGCGACGAAACGCGAGAGATCGTTCAATTCGCGGACTTTCCCGGCGGGGATGCACGATATGCCAAGCTTGAGTTCGAGGTTGGCAATGATGCTCGTGAGGTTGGCATTGCCGCAGCGTTCGCCGTAGCCGTTGATGGTGCCTTGAACCTGGGAGGCTCCCGCACGCACGGCAGCCAGGCTGTTGGCAACGCCACAGCCCGTGTCGTTGTGCGCGTGGATGCCGATGGCCACTTGGAACTCACCGACAACCGTGCGCACTACCTCTTCGATGCGCCACGGTAGCGTGCCGCCATTTGTATCGCACAGCACGAGGCAGGTTGCTCCGCCGCGAGCCGCAGCTTTGAGCGTTTCGAGCGCGTAGGCTGGATCGGCCGCGTAGCCATCGAAGAAATGCTCGGCATCGTAGATAACTTCACGCCCCGAAGTTTTCAGAAAATTCACCGAATCTTCGATCATCACCAGATTCTGGTCGAGCGATGTTCGTAGAACTTCGGTGACGTGAAGCGTCCAGCTCTTGCCAAAGAGGGTGCACACGGGGCTCCCGGCTTCGAGCAATGCGAGAAGATTGGGGTCATTTTCGGGTGCGTTCGCCGCGCGCCGTGTCATGCCAAAGGCGGTGAGCTTGGCGTGGCTGAAGCTTTCCTCGCGGGCGCGTTGAAAAAATTCCGCGTCTCGCGGATTGGAGCCCGGCCAGCCGCCTTCAATGTAAGAGACGCCAAAGGCATCCAAGCGCTTAGCGATTCGAAGCTTGTCGAGCACGGTATACGAGATGCCCTCGCGCTGGGTGCCGTCGCGCAGGGTCGTGTCGTAGATCTTAACGGGCTGGGCTGGCATGGCGCCGTCAATCCGATGTGCCGGTGGGCTGCTCACGCCGACCCGATGAATCCGGAGCCTGCGCCATGTGGTCCGCCGCAATGGCGAGCACGCGGTTGAGCGCGGAAAGGTAGGCTTTGGCGCTCGCCATGAGCACATCGCCGTCTGCGGCGTGCCCGTGAACCACCGAAGGGTGCCCGTGCCCATGTTGGGGATTCACCGTACCAGGAGCTCCAGCGCGCACTCGCACACCAGCTTCCCCAAGTGCATCAATACCTTCGGTAACGGCGTTGATCGAATACTCAAGCAACTCTGCGGGGGCTTGAACCACAAGGTCAATCGCGACGAATGCCGCATGCACGGGCCCGGTACCCACTGCCGCTTGTGTGTGCACGGTGCCGTCCGGCCCCTGAATGCGAACGGTAGCCGTGGCCATTCCAGGGTTGCCACAGGTTACCTGCAATCCCAAAAGCGAGAAACGCTCCTGACCTCGTCCCATCTCGGAAGCGGCGAGCGCCTCCAAGTCCGCATCGGTAATGCGCTTCTTCTTATCAGCGAGTACCTTGAAGCGTTCAAAAGCCTTGTCGAGCGGCTCACCCTCCAAGGGGAAGCCCAGCTCTTTCAACCGCACCGCGAACCCGTGCCTTCCTGAGTGTTTGCCGAGCACCAAGAGTGTCTTGCTGGCACCGACGGCCTCGGGGCGCATAATTTCGTAGGTTTCCTCGTGCTTGAGCATGCCATCTTGGTGGATGCCGGATTCATGAGCAAACGCGTTGGCACCCACAATCGCCTTGTTGGGCTGAACAACAATGCCGGTGCGCGTGCTCACCAGGCGGCTCGTGCGGGTGAGTTGGGTGGTATCAATACCGGTGGTCAGCTTGAAGCGAGGGTGGCGCGTCTGGAGGGTCATCACCACTTCTTCGAGAGCGGTGTTGCCGGCGCGTTCGCCAATACCGTTGATCGTAACCTCCGCTTGGCGTGCTCCGGCTGAGATCCCGGCGAGGCTGTTCGCGACGGCGAGGCCGAGATCATTGTGGCAATGCACTGAGACGATGACATTCTCGATGCCCTTCACATTGGCCATGATGCCTGCGATGAGCGCGCCGAATTCTTCGGGAACGGTGTAGCCCACCGTGTCTGGAATATTGAGCGTGGTAGCGCCCGCTTCGATGGCGGCAGTGAGCACCTCGTACAGAAACTCAGGCTCGGTGCGCCCTGCATCTTCAGGGCTGAACTCAACGTCCGCGCAGCGAGCTTTAGCGTACGCGACCATCTTACGAGTTTTGTCGAGAACCTGAGCCTGCGTCATGCGCAGCTTGTGCTCGCGGTGAATAGGCGAGGTAGCCAGAAAAAGGTGGATTCGAGGCCATTTGGCGGCAGAAACGCCCTCTGCGGCCTTATCAATATCCTTTTCCGTGGCACGGGCGAGGGCACAGATGATCGGGGGCTCGGTGGAGGGGCGCCCAAGCACGGGCTCCGCACCGACCGTTTTCGCAATTTGCGAAACGGCGCCGAGATCGTCCGGGGAGGCGGCGGGAAAGCCTGCCTCAATCACATCGACACCGAGGCGTGAAAGTGCGCGCGCTACCTCAAGCTTTTCGTCAGAGGTAAGCGTCGCACCTGGGGATTGCTCCCCGTCGCGCAGGGTGGTGTCGAAAATGCGGACGTAATCTGGACCTCGGCGAGGCCCCCGATCGGCTGTGGACATAAACTAGTCTCCGGCTTTGATGGTTACGGGATCGACGAACGGCATCATCTTCCTCAGCGCCGCGCCGACTTGCTCCAGCTTCTGATCTTGCTCCTTGTGGCGCATCTTGATGAAATCGGGCCGCCCGTTGGCGTTTTCGGCGATCCAGTTCTTGGCAAAGGTGCCGTTCTGAATGTCGCCCAAGATTTTCTTCATCTCAGCACGCACGCTGTCAGTGATCACACGGGGTCCGGAGACGTAGTCCCCGTACTCTGCTGTGTCGCTGATCGAGTAGCGCATGTAGTTGAGGCCGCCGCGATACATGAGATCCACGATGAGCTTGAGCTCGTGGAGGCACTCGAAATAAGCCACTTCCGGCTGGTAGCCGGCTTCCACCAGCGTGTTGAAACCAGCTTTCACGAGCTCGCTGCAACCGCCGCAGAGCACGGCTTGTTCACCGAAAAGATCCGTCTCCGTTTCTTCGGTGAAAGTGGTGGTGAGAATGCCCGCGCGCCCGGCACCGATGCCGCAAGCGTAAGAAAGCGCCTGTGCATCGGCTTTGCCGCTCGCATCTTGGTGCACGGCGATAAGGGCTGGAACTCCCCCGCCTTCCACGAAGGTTTCGCGAACCCGATGGCCTGGGCCTTTCGGCGCTACCATGCTGACGTCCACGTCCTTAGGGGGAACGATGGTGCCGTAACGAATATTGAACCCGTGGGCGAACATCAGCGTTTTACCGGGCTTCAGCACGGGAGCGATGTGTTCGTTGTAGATGGCAGCCTGGGAGGTATCTGGCACCAGGAGCATCAGAACATCGCTGGATTCCGCGGCCGCCCGCACAGTTTTAACTTCCAGCCCAGCTTGGCGAGCCTTTTCGGCACTCTTGCTGTTCTCATGCAGGCCAACACACACATTCACACCGCTGTCTTTGAGATTGAGCGCGTGGGCGTGCCCTTGTGAACCGTAGCCGATGATCGCGACTTTCTTGCTCTTGATGAGGTCGAGGTTGGCGTCGGCGTCGTAGCGAATTTTAGCCATTTTTATTGTCCTTTGGGGTTTCTTTACTCAGGCCGCAAATATTGTGCGGGACTCATCTCGGGAACGGCGAGCAGCTTCAGCTGCTGCACCTATGGGGCCACGTGTCATGGCAACGCGGCCGGTTTCCACCATTTCGGCGATACCGAAGGGGGCTAGCACTGCCACAAGGCCATCGATCTTTTCTTGGGCTCCGGTGATCTCAACGATCAGCGTCTTCGGCCCCACATCTACCGCTCGCGCGCGGAAGACCTCGCACAGCTGCAGAACTTCGGCGCGCCTATCGGGCCCGACATTCACCTTGATCAACGCGAGATCTCGACTCACGCGCGGTGTGTCGGTGATGTCCTCAACGCTCAACACGTTCACGAGCTTGTAGAGGTTAGCCTCGATGCGATGCGCCATGTCGGCGTCGGCCTCAACACTGAAGGTCATTCTGGAAACACCGGGCTCGTGGGTGCGGCCCACGTTGAGCGAGACGATGTTGTAGTTGCGGCGCCGAAATAGAGAGGCGATGCGGTTCAAGACGCCAGGGCGGTCTTCGACGTACGCGATGAAGGTTCGGAGGCTTTCTTCAGAAGACATCGTCATTGGTCCTCTCCCGTCTCGTAAATCGGGTTGTGACTGCCTTGCCAGGCCGGGCGTCGGATCATTTCCCCGAGGTCCGCGCCGCTAGGCACCATCGGGTACACCGAATCTTCCTGGGCGACACGGAAATCGATAACAACGGTGCGTTCGTTCGCGCGGGCTTCTTCGATAACCATTCCAGCCTCTTTTCTAGTCGTGGCGCGGAGGCCGACCAGATCGTGAGCTTCGGCCAGCTTCACAAAATCCGGGCTCTTGATGGGCGTGGCGACGTAGCGCTTGTTATAAAAGAACTCCTGCCATTGGCGCACCATGCCGAGATACCCGTTATTGATAACAGCGATGTTGAGCTTGATGTTTTCCTGGGCAATCGTGGATAGCTCAGCGGCCGTCATCTGAAACCCGCCGTCTCCAGCTATCACCCACACTTCTTCTTTGGGGCAGGCGAATTTGGCACCGACGGCGGCTGGAAGCGCAAAGCCCATGGTGCCGAGGCCGCCCGAGGTGATGAGGCGACGCGGGTAATCGTGCTTGTAATACTGCGCCTCCCACATTTGGTGTTGTCCAACGTCCGTCACCACAAGTGCTTTGCCCTGGGTGATTTTCCAAAGGTCAAAGATCACGTGGGCCGCATACAGCTGGCCATTATCCGGCATGTGCTGGATCTCCAACACCGACGATTCTCCTTTGAGATCATCAATATGCTTCACCCATGGATCAATGCTGCACGGCCGAGCGTGCGGAATGAGAAGGCTGAGTATTTCGCGGGCATCTCCGAGGAGCGCCAGATCCACCTTAACGTTCTTGTTGATTTCCGCAGGATCGAGCTCGATGTGGATTTTCTTTGCGAGCGGCGCGTACGTCTTCAGATTCCCGGTTACCCGGTCGTCAAAGCGCATTCCAATGGCGATGATGAGGTCGGATTCCTGGATAGCGCGGTTCACCCAGGCTTCGCCGTGCATGCCCATCATGCCAAGGTTTTTGGGGTGTGTTGCCGGAAAGCCCCCTAAGCCGAGCAGTGTGGAAGCGACAGGTATTCCCGTCTTCTTTACGAATTCGAGCAGCGCTCCGGTAGCGTTGGCGCGCATCACGCCGTGGCCGGTGAAAATAATAGGCCGCTCTGCCCCTCGAATCATTTCGAGGGCGCGCTGCAGGTCTTTCTCCAGCGGGTGCACCACCGGTCGATAACCTGGCAACCGAATGGGAGAAGAATCATACGAGTAGAGGCATTTTTTCTGCTGAGCGTCTTTGGTAATGTCCACCAACACAGGTCCCGGCCTACCGGAGCTTGCGATGTAGAAGGCTTGGCGCAAGATCGGCATGATCTCTTCGGGGCGCGAAGCCATGAGCGTGTGCTTCGTAATGGGCAAGGTGACGCCGGTGATGTCGGTTTCTTGGAAGGCGTCACTCCCAATCACGCTAGACGGAACTTGGCCGGTGATGGCCACCATAGGAATCGAGTCCATCATGGCCGTGGCGATACCGGTGACTAGGTTGGTAGCACCAGGGCCTGAGGTCGCTATGCACACGCCAACCTTGCCGGATGCTCGGGCGTAGCCGTCCGCCATGTGCGCTGCGCCCTGCTCGTGGCGCACCAACACATGGTGGATTGGATATTCTGGCAGCGCGTCGTACGCGGGCATGATGGCGCCGCCCGGATACCCGAACACAACATCGACACCTTCGTGCACTAAGGTCTCCCAAAGGATCTGCGACCCCGTGAGCTCGCGTGGTTCACGAGCAATGCCGCGTGCGAAATTCGCTTCTGTCAGATCTTTCATGGGAGCTGCCATGCTTGGGTCTCCTGGTGCTTTGTGGGTGCGTGTAACACTTTTGGTGCCTGGGAAAACATGTACAAATCAAAAAAGCCCCCGCTCCGTTTCGGGTGCGGGGGCTAGGAGCTGAAGGGGGAGTTCAGTCAGGCCGCCGCACCCGTGCGAATAAGCACGAGGAGGCCGGGCACTACACCCACCACGACAGAAGCCACGCCCAAGACGCCAGCCAAAACTGAGGCCGGTGAGGAATCTCGCTCTGTAACGACTTCCTGGGTCATTGTGACGTTGCGGCAGAAGCCTCCCCCGAGTGGCTCCAATCGTCAAGGATGTTTTTCGGTTAAAAGCGCCCGTTAACCCCTCTAGCCGCTTTCCGGTCGCATGCGTAATCTTCTACGCGATCCCCACTCAATAACCGCATGACTCCGCTTGTGCAGCTCTACTGCATCAGCGGTCACGACCCTAACCCGGCGCGGGGGAGAGACCGTAGGCTTCCATGAACCCTGAATGTGGGCTACCGATCCGCGCCACTAAACACCGCATGCTTTAAGGCCACAACGCGAGAAAGCAAGTTGACCATGGGACGCGAGCGTCGCGAGGAACTCGAGAGCGTTTTGGCTTCTGCCACAGACAAACCGCTCATCATTTTGGTGGCTGGCCACCCAGATCCAGACTCCATCGGGGCCGCGATGGCACACCGGCGCATTTGTGAACGCCTCGGCGTTTCAGCCACGATTGCTCACACATTGCCCATCTCACGGTCGGAGAATCGCGCTTTGGTGAAGCTGTTGAACGTTCCTATGCGGCGCATCCAGGATAGCTCGGAGCTTGAGGAGTTTGGCTACCTCTCCCTAGTGGATGCGAGCGCCAGTGAAGCATCGATCAAGCTCCCAGACGGGCTCCAGCTGCTAACCGTGGTGGACCATCATCGGCCGACCTCGGTGCCCAAAGCCCCTTTCGTGGATATTCGGCACGATGTTGGTGCCACCTGCACGATCTACTCGGAGTATGCCGAAGCGGGCCTGGCTCCCTTGGTGAACGGCGGTATCGAAGATTCCGCGGTGGCTACGGCCATGTTTTTCGGGATCCAGACAGATACCGACGACTTTGGATTCGCCACGGCGGCGGATCACCGCGCGGCTGCGTACCTTAAACCATTCTGCGACAACGAAACCCTGAGCCGCATTGGGCGTCGCACTCTGTCTGCTGAGGCAATGGATGCAGTGGGCAGAGCGCTTGAGGATTTGGAGGTCGTGCGCGACTTTGCGCTAGCGGGTGTAGGGCGGGTTTCTTCGGTAAATAGGGATGCTATCCCCACCGCCGCAGATTTTATCCTGCGTCGCGAAGATATCGACACCGTGCTCGTTTACGGCATTGTCGACGACCGCATCGATGGGTCGCTCCGCACCAGCAGTGCCAGCGTGGACCCCGCCGCATTCATGCTCAATGCCTTTGGTGATGACGGACATGGCCGGCCGTACGGTGGCGGGCGTGCAGATATGGGCGGTTTTCAGGTGCCGCTGGGATTATTGGCCGAATGCGGGGACGAAAAGAGCCTTTGGCGTCTTGTGCGAGAGCTCGTTCACAAGCGTGTGGCGCGCGTGGTGCCCGATCTGGAGAGACGATCGAAGAAAAACGGCGACTCTCAGGAACACGAAGGCTGAGCCCGCGGCTCGCGGAAATGCCAAGACCGACTCTACGGTGCGTCTACTCGGCGCGCAGTAATGGGGATCGCAAACACAATCGACTCGCTCTGTGGGCCAAACTTCACGGCTTGAGCCACTGTTAGAATGCACTGGCCGAGCGGGGTGGTGGCTAACCCGCCGGGTATGACCTCCGCCTGAGTGACTTGACCGCCAGTGCTCACATGAAACCTGACGCTAACCTGAGGCTGCCCTGTTACGTTGGCCGCGTGCTGGCGAAAGCAGCCTTGGATCTTTCCCTGTTGGCTGGCGAACGTGCGTGAGAGCTGGCGTGGGTCGGGTTTGCCGCTTTGGCTCGGATCGGACTTGGGCGGCTTGGGGGGGCTTGGTGCAGTGTTCGTTGCTGAAGGTGGGCTTGCTTCTAATGGGTTGGAAGTGTTCGGGAGTGGCGTCTCGACGCTTGGGGATGCGGGGGTGCTGGAGGGTGCGGCGGCAGGCGTCGCAGTGTCCGTTGTTGGGGTCTTTTCGAGCAGCAAAAAGCGCGGTTTTTCCTGCTCTGGCGACCGCGTGAGGGACACCACCAGGGCGCCTAGGGCCATGAGCACTGCGACCCCGATTCCAGCCAGCATGACCTTGGGCATGCCGCGCCGACCGGGGCCTTCGACCTCAGCGTTCGGGGCCGTGGCCGCACTCAGGTTAGCGGTGGCGGCCGTTGTGGCCAAGCCGCGATGGGCCGCGGTTGTAGCGGTGCCTCGGTGGGGTGCAGTTCTTTCCTGGATGGTAGGCTCGGCGCCTGAATTGGGTGGCCAAGAGCTCAACGGCAGACGAGAGGAGGGTGGAAGCACCTCTTGGGCTTCGCGCCACGCGCCATCGCGAGCTTCGAGCGAATCCACATGCATAGCTGCGGGCATTGCGGCGAAATCTTTCGCGAAACACTTGCCCAATTCCTCAATCAAAGCTTCTTCTTTTAGGGGGCAAAGCGCTCGCAACGCATCGGCAAATTCGGCAGCTGTGGCGAACCGATCTTCCTTTTTCTTAGCGAGCGAACGCGCCACAATTTCATCGAGGCCATCTGGTACCTCTTCGCGGTAGGCCGAAATTGGCGGCGGGGTGTATGTGAGCACCTTGCTCACCGTCTCACCCATTTCCTTGGCACGGAATGGGTTCTGCGAGGTGAGCAGCTGATACAGGACCACCCCGCAAGCGTACAGATCGCTCTGAGGGGAGGCCGGCTCTCCGGAGAAAACTTCCGGAGGAGTGAAGGCGAGCTTGCCCTTGAACGTGCCGTCGGTGGTCTTGAATTCGTTGGCGTCTTCGGTGCGCGCAATACCGAAATCGTGTAGCTTCACCACACCGCGAAGATCCAGCAAGATGTTCGAAGGTGAAACGTCGCGGTGAATGATTCTGAGTTGGGTGCCATCCGGACGCCGATACGTGTGCGCAAAGTGCAGCGCTTCGAGCATCTTGATGATGATGTGATTGGCATGAAAAATGGGCATTTGGCCCCGGGTTTGCCGGACATACCGGTGCCATTGGCCCAAGTTGTAGCCATGCACGTATTCGAGCACCATCACATAGGCGAGGTTCTCCTCTCCAAAATCCACCACGCTAACGATGCCTGCATGTTGGAGATTGGATAAAATGCGCGCTTCGCGCACGAACAGTTGCGACATTGTCGTGTCGCCCGTTAGATCTGGCACGATGCGTTTGATCACGACTGGCCTTGAAAAGCCTGCCGCGCCCTCAAGCCGCGCCAAGTATACGACGCCCATTCCGCCACGCCCGAGCGGACGCACGATGCGGTAGCGCCCCATGACCAACTGCCCAAGCAGTTCGTCTTGTTGACTGGGCGCGCTGGTGCTCACTGGGCGGCTCTCCTGAGGTAGAAGCGTACGCCACGCGAAGGGTGAGCAAAACGTATGGCAAAGGCCTTGAGCTCACTTGGGGTCGTCACCGTACCCGAGAAGCGATTCTGCGCGTCCATGGGTATTTCTTGGCCCCCGACCGCCACCGTCCAACCCGGCAGGGCGACTCCTGAAACGGTGACGCTGGCCCCTGGTGCGAAGCTTCGATCTTGGGGCGAAGCAATACGAGCCGTGGGGGCAGCGTTGTCGAAGCTAATGGTGACGGTGGTGGGGCGAGAACGACGAATGCCCGCTTCGAAGACCATCTGGTGCGTCCCCTCGGGCAATGAGGCGGAGGGGAAGAAATAGTTGGGCGTTCTAGCGCTCAGGTTCTCGGTTTTACCATTGGATTTTATAGTTAGCTTGTAACTGCTTGCCGCAGGCGCGTCCTTCCAGCGCACGGCAATTTGCGGCAATAGATTCTGGTAGAGCACGGTATATTTTCTGCCATCCGTTTCCACTTGGGTGCGGGGTGCACTAGAGGGTAGTTGGCTCGTGCCCGAATCGCGGCGCACGGATACCCGACCCGTGGCCACAGGCTTTTCTTCCAGTCCGTTGGGGCCGAGGCACCTTAGCCGATAAGTGTGGAGGCCGACCGGAATCAAGATATTCGCGATGCCAGTCTCGCTTCGGGAGCTCGTTGCCACCTCGGTGCTGCTGCGCATCAGCTGCACTACACCGCCCTGCTTGCAGCGATCTCCGAAGCGGATCCCGACCGAGGTGGGCGGGGAGGGGTCATGCACGGCGATGGAATCACCTGCGGCGAGAAGAATGTCGGCATATCCGGGGCCGCGCCCGCCGACGTCCACCGCGCCGGCGCTGGAGAGTTTGGCAGTTTCGCCTCCACGCAGTGTCTCCACGCCCTTTTCCGTCTTGATCTCGACTTCGCCCACACGGACGCTTACGGCTGTGGCGTCACGCTTTACCTGCAGATCGGATAGCCCACCAAGGAGGGTCGTGATGGTGCCTCCAGGAACAGTGATGGAAACAGCCCCGCTGGTGGCTGCCACTGAAATGCCCCCGCTTTCTGTCTGAATGAACGCGGAACCGGTGCTTGCCACTACGAATTGCCCTTGGCCGCGTAGCACGACTTGGCGATTGCCTCGGGTCACCGTGGCTGAGGTGCCGCGGGGCAGACTCAGCGTTGACCCCGCCGAAAGTGCGTGAGCGCCAGGTTTCAGCGCAGTCCAATCCTTTGCTCCCGGCTCCTTTAAGCGAGCACCCGCGCCATCGACATTCAGGCCAATTTCTCCGGTTTCGGGGGCATCCGCTTGAGCAACTTCGGCCTTCGCAGCCGCCTCTGTGGCAGCCGGCGCGGCTTCTTTGTTCAAGTCAAATCTTTCCAGTACAGCCTGACCGATGCCGATTTCGACCCCTTGCCCGGCTTTGACATCAAGTGGTCCGGTCTTGGTTTCGAAGCGAGCCGAGCCCACGTTGACCTCAAAACGCACGGCTTGATCCGCGCGGCGCAGTGTGATTTTCGAGCCCGCACGAAGCAGCGCCAAGCCAACATTCGTGAGCAGCCCTAGATCTGTGGAGCCCACGCTGAGAGTGGCTTCGCCGGTGACAACATCTAAGCCCTGTTGAGAAGACTTTGGCGGCGTTTCCAGGAAACGCACCAGGGTGTTGCTTTTGAGGCCCGCCTCGCTGCCATCGTCCAGAGTTAACAACGCGCCGGATTTACTGCCCGTTTTAACACCGTCCCCCACTCTAAAATGTGCGCCGAGCTCGGCCCGTTCCCACACATTGAGGCTCTTGGAAAAATCGCGATCAACGTGCCCTTCGGATTCTTTGAGGATGGCCAGCGGTTTATCGCAACCGCTAGCGCATCCCAGTGCCGAGGTCGCTGCGAGCAGCAAGAGCAGCAGCAGTTTCAAGAGACGAAGTGAGCCCTGTTGCGGCACGCGCGGCTTGCACCGGCCGCCTTTTGGCAATCCCGATGTCATGGTTAATCCGAGCTCAGGCTGCGCCCTGTGGCGTGGGGAAGAGCGAGCTTTGGAGGGAACGAGCATGGTCAGCGGCGGTCGGACTTCTGCCTAATCCCTAATAGTAGCTCACTCTTTCTAAGCATCGTAGAGGCGCACGCCAAAAAGCCGTTGGCTCCCTGAGCTTCAATATGTCGTGATGCTGACGTCTGGCGCGTGAGGGGCCACAGGGCCGACGTTACGGATGCCGTACGGATGCCATCCGAGGGTGAGTACGAGTGTGACACGTTGGACTACTCGTGTGGCGAGAGATGTCCGCTCATTCGGTTGCTGGGCCGACGGTGCACGAACTCACTTCTTCACGAGATCAGCGTTGAGTACGACCACGCCGTTCTTCTCGACCTCAACTTTACGCTGTTGTGTCACGAAACCGTTCGCTTCAATGCTCACTTGGTACGTACCAGGGGCCACGTCCAACTCGAAGAAACCCTCCGCGTCGGTAGTTGTTTCCAGGTCTCCAGGTTGGATGCGGATCTTCGCACTCACAGCCGTTCCTCCGAAGGAGCGCACCAGGCCGCGAACTTGACCAGCGAGTGAGATCTCAAGATTCAGCTCGATGCGCGCTGGTTCCTTGGTAAGCACGATTTCCTTTTTAATCGGAAGGTAGCCAGAGGCGGTTACCTTCAAGGTTGCGCGTCCGAGGGCGAGATCTTTAAGTTGGAAGGCGCCCTGTTCGTCGAGGACGGGGGTTTCCGTTCCAGTAGCAGTAACGAGCTCAAGGTGCGCATCGGTGAGGAGCTGGCCGTCTCGGCCGCGAACGAGCAGCGTGAGGTCCGTCTTTGGCGCAATCTTTGGCACAGGTTTGGGCTTCGCTACTGGTTTTGGTCTGGGCGGTGCGGACTTTTCGACTACCAGGGGAGCGTCGGGAACAAACCGATAGCGGATGCCGAGCAGCGCTCCTATTCGGGGCTCAATGGCCACCAAAGGTTCGTTGGGCCCTACCGCAGGCGGCGAACTCAGAGAAGCCTCCAGCATGCCCTCCAGCTGGAGTTGAGCCGAGGCAAAATAGCGAACTCCTGCTGATGCTCGAAGGGGAGCCTGCGTGGGGCTTGGAGCGCCACTGCCGATGGGGAGCTCTGCGCTCACTTCGCCTAGAAATACGAGTGGGCCACTCCGATACCCGCCGCCAATGCCTGCTAGAACTTCGTTGAATTCGCTCAAGCCTAGGGCCAAGCGGTCTCCTTGGCTGAGCCGCGCTGCATTGCGTCCGGCCTTCTTGCTTTGGTCAAGACGATAACCTGAGAAGGCTGCCAGGGTGAGGTGAGTGTTTGTGAAGGCGCCGAAAAATGAAGCTTCCGGCGAAGCGGCCTGCAACGTATCCGCTGGCTTCTCTGTGCCGGGGAACCAACCGCCCAATTGAACACCCACTTGCACGTTCTCGGCGGCTTCGGTGCCGAGCTTTGCCACCACTCTGGGATCGGCAATCATGCCAACATCCCCACCAGGGTGCATATCGTAGCGACTATCTGCTTGGATCCCGAGCTCAAGCCAAGGTTGCACAACCCATCCGATCGCTGGCAGAGCAATAAGGCGGTGGTGATTGCCGTCTTGCGCAAATGTTGCAGCGTAGCCTCCGGTGAATGAAACGCCGAGCCGGGGCTCTGACAATGCCATTACAGGCACGCGATGGATTGCCGGAAGCGCAAACCAACTGTCGCCGACCTCAGCAGATGTGGGTCCGTCCGCTGCCGCAGCTGTGCTCGTCGCAACAAGCGAAATTCCGAGCAAGGTGGCAATACGATAGGATCTCATGAGCGCCAGTGGAAAAGGCTGAACCGAGCCTTCTCTGATACCAGCGACACAGCACAAGGCCCGGTAAAGGGCCGGGCAGTACTTACTTAGCCCCTGCTGCCCCTAAGGACCTTCCAGGAAAAGCCAAAAAAGCCGAGGTGAAGGGACCGTCAGGATGACAAGGCGCCGAGTTCGGCCCGTAGCCTGACTATCTCGGCCCGCACCCGTTCGCGAAGGACCGGCACATCCTCAAGCGTCATGCCTTGGGTCGAAATGGGCTGTCCGATGTTCAGGTGTCCGTGCGAATACCCGGCCTTCCAGTCATGTTTGCGGAGCGCCGTGTGGGTGCCTGCAACCGCGAGTGGCAGAATGTCGGCGCCAGTTTCGATGGCCAGCCGGAAGGCGCCATTTTTGAACGGAAGCAGCTCTGCCGTCTTGGAACGGGTGCCTTCCGGAAAAATCACCACCGACACGCCCTGATCCAGCCAATCGGCGCATTTTTTCATCGCTTCCCGAGCGCTGTTCGCATCCCCCCGTTTCACGGCAATGTCGCCCGCTATTCGCATCGCCCAGCCGAGAAATGGGATCTTGAACAAGCTGGCTTTCGCGAGCCAACGCATAGCCACGGGCAAGTGGGCAATGAGAAACGGATCGGTATGGGAACAATGATTGCTAACAAACACTGTCTTTTTTGGCAATGGGCGTGGCAGCTGGCCTCGCACATCGAATTTCCACATGGGGTTCAGCTTAACGGCAGAAACTGAACCCAAGCGCACAATGTGTCCAGCGATGATCCGACGACGGTCGAAGGGATAGAACAAGACAAGCGCCAGCGACGAAAACAGGAACGCCAAGATTGAGACCACCGCGATCTCTAACCAAAGCCAGATGCTGAGCGGAGTGCGGAGGATTTCGGAAATGCCGCCGCTGCCCTCTTCGGGGAGAATGTTGCTCACAGCTGGCTCTTGCTCAGTAGCTACGGGTTGTGCCTGCATGGAAATTCGCTTCTATGTGCAAGCCAAGGCTCAGTTGATAATGATCTCAACGCGTCGATTGTTAGCGCGCCCTTCGGGCGTAGTATTCTCGGCAACGGGCTCGGCCTCCCCTTTGCCGATAGCGGTGATCTTCTGTGGATCGATGCCCTGAGAAACAAGGAACTCTCGGACACTATCCGCCCGCTCTTGGGAAAGGCGCTGGTTGTTTTGGTCTGAGCCGACCGAATCGGTATGCCCCTCTACGGTGATGCGCTTCTTGTCTTCCTGTTGCTTGAGCACGGCTGCCACCTGCCCCAATTTGGTGCGTGCAATCGGGATCAGCGTGGCTTTGCCGGTGGTGAATAGAACAGCGCCTTCTAGCGTTATCACCATGCCGCGCTTTTCTTCTTTGATCTTGGCAATTTCCTTAAGGCTCGCCAGCGCTTCAGCAGCGCGCTTTTCAGCTTCGAGCCGAGCAGCTTTTTCGCGCTCCAACTCGGATGCGGTGGTGGCCAGTTGAGTGCTCTTAGCCTCAAGCTCGGCCTGGCGTTTCTTGAGTTCCGCCTCCTGCGCGGCTAGCGCCTTCGCAGCATCGGAGAGCTTGCTACCTTTGTCGGCCAGCTCTTCGTTCGCGCGCTTCAAAGCTTCCTGCTTCTCCCTCAGGGTGAGTTCAGTGTCGGCGGCGTGTTTCTGGGCGGACGCGCGCAGCTTATCTTGTAGTTCCTTGTACGCTTCATCGAGCTCTTGGGCCTCCCGTTGGGCCGCCACCATGCTGGCTTTCGCCATCGAAAGGGCAGCTTTTCTGTTGGCGATATAGGCGAGGCTCTTTTCGTTGAAAGATTGTGGATCATCGTCGTGCGCCCGTTCTGCCTGCTCCAGCGCCTGGCGCGCATTGAGCAGTTGATCGGGGACGAGCGTGGCCGCTGTGCTCTGTCGAGCCTCATCGTAAGCACGACGTGCGTCCATGAGTTCCTGGCTCGGAGCCGCAGCTCCACAGGCGGGTAGAAGCGCCGCGAGCGAGGCGACGAGGAAGGAAGCCTTAAGATTGGAACTTTGAGCTGATTTCATAGAGATACGCCTTAGGTTCATTGCTCGCTCTTGAGCTTTTCGAGCTTCTTTTTGGCCTCAATGGCCTGGGCTTGGGTGCTCGCGTCTCGAGCTAAAAAGAGTGCAAGCTCTGCGTCAGCTTCGGCCCTTCGCAGGACTAACTCAGCTTGGTTCATCTCTCCGTCTGCGATCAGCGCTTCGGCTGTTTGGATCTGATCTTTGGACATCTTAAGGTGCAGGGCGGCGCGTGGAACGCTACTAGCACCTACGGCTTCTGCAGCGCTCAACGCACTCTTGGACTGAGTGAGCTGGGCCTGAGGTGGTGGCAAAGAGGCGCAAGCGGAAGCCAGAAAGAGGACGCCGAATCCGACGCCAAGGAGTAGCCTGTGATTGGTCATAACGTAGCCCTTCGCGGTCCCAAATTGGGTCGCCAGGCTATCTTCGCACCCGACGCCGATACAAGGCTTTCTGTTCACCCCGGACCGGACTAGGCGAGAAGTTCGCGAACTTAACCTAGGTGGACTCGCCGCTCGCGGCCGTCACCGATTGGACTAGAGTGAGCAAATCCGGCAAATTGGTGTCAAGTTCCACTGCCATCGCAAACGGCCACATCCCTTCGGGATCATCCGAGTTCGGCCCGCTTCGAACCACCCGCCCGCTTATCGTAAGTGGGTTCGGCTTCAGGCCCGGCACGTTGCGCAAGGTGATGGTCATGCGTTCGCCGATCTTAGCCTGGCTCGCAGCAACGATAAGCAAACCATTTTCGCTCGCGTTGTGCGTCACGGCGATGCCTTCGCGCAGCCCATCTACCGTTACGGGAATCCAAAGATCATGGCGAGTTGCGTTGCGACGTTCCACAGCAGCCTTTCAGTTTAGCCAACAACCAAAACGCCCGGCTCCCAAAAGTTTTAAGTGTCGAGGCCGGCCAGAAGTCGTTCGTTTTGCTTGACCACCTTGCTACTCGGGCAGGGTTTCGTTAGACCGACAGAGTGATGAAGGGTGCGATACGCTTGAGCCGTCGGGTTTCCATCTTAGCATGCGCTGCGCCACTCTCGTTGGCCCCGGCTGCGTGCAACCCCAAGAACGCAGAGAAGTGCCAAGAAAGCCTCAAGGTGGCTCGTCAGGCCCTTGCGGCGCAGGATTTTGAACTAGCTCGAAAGTGGCGCACGTACGCCTATTCTCAGTGCCAAGATGGAGCAGAGCTCGGCGCACTCGATAGAGATATTGTGGGTGGCGAGGCGGCGAGTAAAGCGCGAGCCAACGAGGTGCAGCAAGCCAAAACAGAGACTCAACAGCTCGTCACGGTGCTCAAGCAATTCGTGCAGGCCCACAAGGCCAACATTGCAGCTGCTTCTTCGGGCATTCTCTGTGAAGAGCCCGTCCCTCCGGCGAAATCAGATGAGCGCTGGTGTTCGGCAAGCCGAGCTGTCAGCGGCAAGTACACGCTTCAGCTACGTTATTGGGATCAAGTGCGAGAGGCGCAGGAGTACACGATAACTCCGCCCAATCCCATTTCCTGCGCGGACCTGGGCGCCCACACGGTCGTTGCCTCGTGGCAGGTTCCTGCCGTCGACGGTCGAAGCGTGCCTCGGAGCCACTGTGCTATTACTGCGGGGGAGTTGGCAGGATTTGAGGCTATCGTGAGCGCCGCCAAGAACGCTCCGCTGATAGTCTTCTCCAAGCAGTACTTAGAGCGCGACGAACGCCTCCGTGCTTTAGCGACTCCCAAGTAATACCACCTAACACTCAGTCGTTGGGTATCTCACCTATTTGGCTAGGGGCGAGCCACTTAGGGGGCCACACGGCCCTTCGCAGCTGCGTGCACCCTCAAGGGCGGGCTATGCTTCTGGGCTACGGTGTTGGCGAACAACGCCGTTCTGACCATTGGAAAGCGTTGACATGGGTTCGGTACTTCAGTCGAAAAGCTCAAACGGTGATAGTGCGGTGAGGCAAGCGGCCGCGCATCCTGAGCTGATTGACGCTTCGGCCGATACCTTCGTCGAGCAGCCCTATGGCCCCGGCGAAGTTATCGCTGACAAATACGTGTTGGTGCGCCCATTGGAGCAGGGCGGCATGGGCACCGTGTGGGTGGCCCACAACCGCGTTCTCGATGTGCAGGTGGGGATCAAGCTTATCAATATTGGTCAGGCGCATTTGAAGGAAATGGCGGACCGCTTGTTGAGCGAAGCAAGATCAGCCGCACGCTTGGATCATGCGGCGATAGTGCGCGTCACTGATTTTGGGCGCACACGCCTTGGGGATCCATTTCTGGCGATGGAGCTCCTGAGCGGTGAGAACCTCGCCGAGCTCTTGATGCGTGAGGGGCGGCTTGCTCCTAAGCAGGCAATTCAACTTCTCCTGCCAATCGCGCATGCTCTGGCCACAGCACATGAGAACGGCATCATTCACCGTGATGTGAAGCCAGAGAACGTGTATCTAGCCAAGGACAAGGAAGTTGGGATTCAGCCGAAGCTTTTGGACTTTGGCATCGCGCGCATGACAGACAGCCCAACGCGGGTCACTCTGGCTGGGTCGCTGCTCGGAACGCCCGATTACATGTCGCCCGAGCAGGCGCGCGGCGAGGCCGTGGACGCGGCGAGCGACAGCTGGAGTTTCAGTGTGATGGTGTACGAAGCCATCTCCGGGCAAGTGCCGTTCGTCGGGGAAAACTACCTTTCATTGCTCAGATCCATCATTGAAGACAGCGTTCCAAGTCTCGGTGAGCAGGGCCTTGTGGACGCACGCCTTTGGCAAATCCTGGCCAAAGGCCTAAAGAAAGACAAAAAGGATCGCTGGCCCACTCTGCGCAGCTTTGGAGAAGCCCTTGCGCTTTGGCTGCTCGATCAAGGCTCGGCCGAAGACATCACGGGGACTTCGATTTACCGGAGCTGGCTGCGCGATCCAGAGAGCAATAGTTGGAGTGATATTTCCCAGCTAACCAACGGTGCTGAGTTGAGGGCGCTCGTTGTCGCACAAGCACAGGTTAAAGACCAAGTTCGGGCCCCGGAACCCGAGCCGAGTAGCGTGAATCGGGAATCGCTCCTGCAGGCGCTGGCACAAATGTCAGCGGCTGGGGATCCCGTCGAACTTCTGCTGAGGGCGGAGCGCAGGCGTGTCGTGAGTTTCGCGATGCTGTTTGTTTGCGTTGTGGCTGCAGCTTGCGTCGGGCTGCTGGCATCGCTCGACCTTTTGGTGGTGTGATGGGGATAGGCACCCAGGCCAGAGCGTGGCAGGCTGCCGGGCGAATGAAGTGGGCATTTGCCGTAGTTGCTTCCGGCCTTGTGGCCGCGCTTATGCTCTTGGCGGGCCGCGATGATGTGGTCACGGTTCGGCGCGCAAGTGCTTTGGTGCACGCAGCTGCCCGCGTGGTGGTGCCCCCTCGGCTTCTCCCCGCCCGCGAGATTTTGCCGGGCGAAGCCGAGCCACGTCGTATAGTTCAGCATGGGCGCGTCGTGAGCCTGCCGACGGGGTGTGTCGCCGTAGCCGGTTCCTACGATCTGGTCATTCACTTTCATGGCGCCCCAGTAGCCTTGGAATCTGCGCTAGAGCACTCCGGTTTAGATTCAGCGCTAGCAATAGTTAACTTGGGTATTGGTTCTGGCGTTTATGAGCAGGCTTTTGCTGCGCCCGGCTCCTTTGGCGCGTTTGTGTCAGAGGTTAGCCACACGGTTACGAAATTGTGTCCCCAAGCGCGTGAACCAAAGCGTGTCGCCTTGAGTGCGTGGAGCGCGGGCTATGGTGCTGTTTGGCGCATCATCGAACGAAGCGGGTACGACACTCTCATTGATGCCGTGTTGTTGGCTGATGGCCTACATGCCGGCTTCGTGGGCCCAAAACGCGAGCGGAACCTCGATCCGATGAAGCTTGAGCCATTTTCGACCTTCGCGGAGCTCGCGAGGCAGGGGCAGAAGCTGTTCGCGATGACACACACCTCCATCGCTACGATCGACTACGGCAGCACGACGGAAACCTCCCGATATTTGCTGGAGAGGGCCGGAATGGAGGCCATGGCAGAGGATATTCCCGGGCCGCGTCCGGAGATGCGCCTCACTTCTCAAGCAGATTCCGGAGCATTTCACGTGCTGGGCTTTTCAGGCAACGACAAGAAGGCCCACGCGGATCAACTGCATGCTCTCGGCGATACCTTATTGCCCTACTTGCGTGAGCGTTGGCAAAAGTAGCCATGGCCTTGGGTGTGGCCTATGCCGGCCCGCGCCAGGTAAGAAAGAGGATGGCGCCGAGGGCCATGAGGATAAGAGCACCGACGAGGGCGATGAGCCGAGTTTTCCAGGGCCCCCCCATGTGCGATGTCACACTGGAAGCAACGGGTACTTCATCGTCAACTTCTGCGATGGCCTTATCGAGCTCAGGCGTGGCGCGAGGCGCATGAGGTGGGATCGTTGCGAGGCCAGGGCCGCGTATCCCAACGCCTTGCGGTGACTGAGCGTTGCCGTTCACCTGAGTGTTTTCTGAGGAGCTTTTTGACGCTGGCGTTGGAGGCTTTGGCTTGGGGCTCTCTTGTTGCAATGGTTCGGGTGCGAGCTCTTGCCTAGGGGGCGGGAACGACGGCATGAGTGCCAGGGGTTGTGCGCTTACGAGCGCTACCGCTCGATCTGTAACGTCAAAAACTCTCGGAGGGATAATCGACGGTGGCATGGAGACTCTTAACACCGTAGACACTAGCCCCTGGAAAGCTTGAGCTTGGTCGAGGACACTTTCGTAGCGGTCTTCCGGGCGGAGCGCGAGAGACTTGGTTAGCCATGCAGTGAGCTCGGGAGGAAATTTGCAGCCACATTCGCGCGCTCGCGTATCCAGTGAGCGGAGCGGACGCTTGAGTTCTTCAGCGAGAGCTCTGCGATCTGAAGAACGTAAGTTGTAGTTAATATACGGAGATTGCCCCGTGAGGGCGTAAAAAGCGAGGAGCCCGAGGGCATACACGTCCATGCTTGGGGCGGAGGCCTGCTTTGGATCGATGCCTTCGGGCGTTGCCCAACCAGGGGACATTGCCCAACCCGCGTAAACGGGCGTGGAGCATTGCAATGCTGCGGTCCCAAAGTCACTTACCTTTGCGATCCGAGTGTTGGGGTCGAAAAAGACGTTCGTAGGTTTTAGGTTGCGGTGAACCAGCCCGGAGGCGTGAGCCATTTCGAGGCCAGACGCCAGACGCAACAGGAGGTCAGATACAATCTTTGTGTCCAACCTCCCCTGAGTCTGAAGGAGATCCATCAAAGATGGTTGCGTTACACGTTCCGAGAGCGCGTAGCGGCGCTGAACCGAAGGCTCAAACCCAAATTGAAATGAACGAACAAAAAGCCCGGAGGGAAGCTCACCGGCTGCGCGCGCCACATGCTCGAAGTTCTTCCAGGCCTCTGGTAGATAGCGGGAGAAGAAGAGCTTGATGACGGCCCGCTTCTTTGGCCCCGACTCCTCCACGGCGAATACCTCACCGAGCTCGCCGTACCCTACAGGCTCGACGATTCGCCACGCACCCTTTAGCAGGTGGGAGGGGAGCTCTTGCTCACCCTGAGCGCGGGATTCTGCAGACTGCGGGGCCATCGTTCCTCAAGATACAATTCGCTTCAACACGACAGAACGTCAGGGAAACGAGAATGCTTAGACCCGCCGCGATCTAGTTCACTTATCTAGGCCGATCTGGAAGGAGCCGAGGAACTTCTCGACGTCTTCGTCGTGCTTACTGCCCGGCGACTCAAGTACTGAAACCTGATACAACCGGCCCGCATCCAGCACGAAATTAGCTCTGTAGCGAATTCCTTCCGGCAGAGCGGCCTCCACGCTGCGCCCTGAACGCTTATTCAGAGAAATCGGTGAGGAGCTCACCAGGCGGCCGGATTCGCCGAGTGCACCTTCGACCGCCAGATCCAAGATCGCATCCGAGGTGGAGTGTTCAACGACCGACTTCGGGTAGTCGTTGTAGGCGACAGTGTAGGTTTCGGACGCGGTTTGGACGGTAACTAGGTGGACGATTAAGGTGCCCTGCGGGCTCGACGACGTTAGGTTCTCGGTTGTTGACGGCCCTGGCAGCAAAACCTTGAAGTCCCCGTCCTTAGAGCGAAACTCTTGCCATGAGTCGCGGTGGCAAGCGACGCCTTGCGCTCCGAACAAGCACAGCGAAACCCAGAGTAGGGGGGCTGAGCGACGGGGCACTTTTTCATTCGGTCTCGACATGCCGTTTCGGGGGCTTAATGAGGCGGGACTCTTGGCTCTTGCACTTAGGCAGATCCGAATGCGGGTGGAGGCATAGTGCTCGGTCGATGCGCTCGCACGCGGTCGTCGATCCAGCCGCGGTGCCGTCGTTCGTCGGCAAGATTGGCCTCAAGAACCCTGCGGATGTGCTCCGGCAAACCCACCACAGTGAGTGCTCGTTCGTAGGCCAAATTGGAGTCGTCTTCGTTGGAGCGCATGGCTGCTAGGATGCCCTGATCGCCCACGACATTCCCTACCATTACTCGTCCCTTTGCAACGAGCCCCATAAGGTCCCCGCGCTGCGGAGGCTCCACGCCAAGGGCGGCCATGAAGGCGCTGAGCTGTTCGACGTGTCGTTCGTGATCCTCCTGGAAGCTCTGGAGTGTCGAGCGTGCGCCATCGTTTGAGAGGCGATCCACGGCGGCTCTGTAGGCCAGGATCGCATCGTAGTCGGCGGCGATGAGCGCCTTGAGTACGGCTAGCAGGGCGTCGTTCTCGCTCATCAATTCCTAACTCTAGATCCGGGGCTGCCCCCATGACCAGCCTACACGCGGTTTCTCTGCTGGAATGATCGCGACTGGGGTGCGAGCCGAACGAGGGTGCTAGGCCCCAGTGGAACGATGCTTGATGTTACGGCAGAAAAGCTCTCGTTTTGCGCCCTGCAATGCTAACAGGCCCGCTCTTGATGACTCGCTCCTTTGCCTGGCTGAAGCTTTGCTCGTGCGCAATGTGGGTGGCCACAGCGAACTTGCCCGGGCTCGCTGCGGCCACACCCGTAGAATTGGAGGCTGAGCTATCTCTGGCTCCTGTAGAGGTCAATGTTTCCAATGGCCTTTCGGTGTTCGTTGTGCAGGACGCGTCCAGCGCGGATGTTGCCGTGTGTACGACGTATCGCGCGGGTCTCGGATATCGCGCAGAGAAAGACCGGGCAGCATCTTCCTTGGTGTTCGACGCACTTTCTCAGCTCGCGACAAGTGAACGCAGCTTCTCTTCTAAGTCCCTCGCCGACCGACATGGCCGCGAGACTTTTAGGCAAGATGGGGTCGGAGCTGAGTTCTGTACCGAGCTTCCAAAGTCTGAGTTGTCCTTCGCGATCTGGTTGGAGGGAAACCGGCTTGCCGGTGCTACCCTCGACCAGGAGAGTGTGGAGGCGGCGCGCACGCGTCGCTTGAAGCAGCTTGAGGTTGCCGAAAACGGAGCTAACCGTGGCCGCGCACGGCTTCGAAGATTGATGTTTGCCGGCGATCCAACACTTGGTTTGGGCTTGGAGCTAAGCGCCGTGGCCCTTAAGAGTGTTACATTCGCGGAAGTGCAGGCATTTTTTGCCAAACACTATGCTGGCTCCACTGCGCAGCTTGTCGTTGTGGGCAATGCATCGAAAGAGCAAGTGCGTGCGCTCGTGATGAGGCATTTCCCAGCAAAAAGTCCGCGCGCGACCAACCGCGTAGATGGGAGCGAGCGTTACCCCCAGACGAGCGAACGCTACTCAACCATTATCGATAGCACGAGCAAGACCCCCACACTCCTTTACGGGTGGGCGTTTCCAACTACAAAAGAGAGATCGCATGGCGCCTTCCTCGCTCAGTTCATCGCCAATATGCTGTGTTCGGCGGGCGCGCCAGCCTTTGGGGGCGAACGTGCCGGAACACGTTTGGGGGTAGAGCGCTGCGAAGCTGTAGTTCACGAGGAAAAAGGGGTTGCTTCTCTCGAACTGATGCTCGTTGGCTCGCCCCTCCTTAAAGTGGATCTTGTTCACGAAGAGGTTGCAAGCTTTCTCTCGCGCTTGGCAAGCACTGGCCCGACAACGAGTGACTTGGTCTCTGCAAAATCAGCTTATCGCCAGAAGTTGGCCACAGCTCTTGGGGGGAACCTTGAGCGAGCGAGCTTTCTGTCTGAACGCCTAATACGTTCTACCTTTGCCTCACCCTCTGACCTTGCCAAACGCGCCGAAGAAGTCACCCCCGATCAAGTTCGGGCGTTTTCGTTTCAGTATCTAGCCCCAACCAAAAAGACCCTCGTCGAGATCTATCCGACTAAGTGGTACGAACCGGGACCACCACTTGCTCGCTATCGTTTCGTCAAAGCTGGCGAAACACTGAGTGCAATTGCGCGCTCAGAAAGAGTGACTCTTGAGGCTCTGCTGAAGGCAAATGGGCTCCAAAAGGGGAAGCCCATCGTGGTGGGACAGAAGCTGCTGCTGCCCAAGAGCACGTTGCCGGCGCCTAGACTGCACGTGGTTCGAAAGGGAGAAACCTTGAGTGGCATCGCCAAGCGCTACGGGGTGTCCGTCGCCGCGCTACGCCAGGCCAACGGAATTTCGGCCAAGAAGCCCCTCCGCGTGGGTCACCAGCTTCTCGTTCCGGACGCTGTTCGCTAGCGGTTCCAGTTTCCGTGTAAATCATAGGACAACTTTCAACAAAAGACCGAGGTTTCCCAGCCGCACAAACCGCGCTAAGGGTGGACGCTGCTAGGACCATGAGCGCAGAGCGACCCGGTGACAGACCCACAATCCGCGGGTTCTTTGAGGAAGACACTCCGGTGTACAGTTCGCGGCGCGACAAGCTCGACCAAGGCGCTGAATACGCCAAAGAGTACCACCCGCCTGCGGTCCCCCCGGCGTCGCCCGAGCATGAGACGATTCGGATCAAGCCCGTTGAGCTCTCTCGCACGATCGATCCTCGCCGGGCGCCTACGCAGAAACTGGTAGTGCGGAGGGGCGCCAAACCCGGGCCGGGGGCGGTACCTGAAGAGGAATCGCGGGTTCGGTTGTGGCCGATCGCGTTTGGGGTAGCCGCCCTTGCATTGGCCGTGGCTTTGCTTTGGTATCGGCATGCCAACACCTCGACGGCCGCTGTCCTTGCCACCGAAGCCCCAGCGCCGCCAACGCGCGCGCGGCAAGGGCAAGTTGAGGTGGCCCCGCCAGTGCCGCTTCCGCAGCCTGCGCCTGGCGGGGGTGAGTCAGTATCGGCCAAAGCCGCCTCGCCTCAGGGCATGGGGCCAAACTCGGTGGCGCCGAAGGTGATCCACGAGAGTACCCGGCTGGCACCGCTTCCTCGCTCCGCTTCGGAGCGAGCTCCAGCGTCTGCCGGCAGCGCCAAAGCGAAAGTTGCACCGTCCACCCCTACCGCGCACGAACCCAGTGCTCCGCGCGACCTGTGGTTGCAGTAAGTGAAAAAGATTCGAAGCTGTTCGGCTCGGGGCCTGTGGGTGGTGTGGAGCCTTCTAATGGGACTGGTGGTGTTCGGGCATGTCAGCTCGCTCCACGCGCAGACGCCCGAAGCTCGGCAGCGCGCGCTGGTGCTTTTTCAGCGCGGAAACGAGGCCTTTGCCCAGGGCAATCAGTTCGAGGCTTATGACGCCTACGTGCGCGCCTTTAGCCTGAGTCCAAGCTTCGACATCGCGTGCAACCTCGGGCGCACGGAGGCAGAGATGGGCAAGCTGATCGACGGCGCCCAGCACCTCCGCTATTGCCTAAAGAATTTTCCAGCAAGCGGTCGCGCTGACATGCGGCAAGCGGAGGCCAGATTCCAAGAGTTGCTACGCAAGGTGACCGGGCAGGTTGGCCAGCTTCGTGTCGCTGTGGAGCCTGCGGGAACGCTGGTTTCCGTAAATGGTGAGGAGCTGGGCACGAGCCCCTTTGCGGAGCCGATCTTCCTGATGCCTGGCAAAGTGAAGCTGGTGCTCACTAAGGCAGGCTATGTCGACGAAACCTTCACCTTCGTAGTGCAGGCCGGAACCCAGCAGGATATGAATATCAGGTTAACCTCAAAACCCGAGAGTGGCCCTTCGCGAGTGCCAGCGTTGAGCGCCCGGCTGAGCCAGCCACGGGACGAGGCGCCTTCTCCCGCACCCCCGGTGCCTGTGGCGAGGAGCGCGGGCGATGGCCACTCTCCGCTTCGAACAGCCCTCCTGGTTGGTGGTGCATCCGCGACGTTGGTGGGCTTGGGGCTCGGCACTTACTTCTCCTTGCAGGCTGGAGACGAGCACTCTGCTTTTCGGGCGACGCGCACTGCCATCACAGCCGAGTCTGGGGAGCTGGGCTGCCAACCTGGGGCTGTGACTCCCAGCTGTGAACGTTTGGATGCCCAGCGGCGAAATGCGGCGGAGAAGGAGCGCTTGGGGTTTGTTTCGTATGCGGGGGCCACGGGGGTGGGCCTGGCCACTTTCGCCGTGTGGCTCTTGTGGAAACCGGACCAACCTAGCGTGAGTGTCACTGTTGGTGGGAATTTCAGCCGCGGAAACGTTGTTTTGCGAGGGGTTTTCTAGAAGACTTGTCCACGGGGGCGTTGCTATGCGAGTGGTCCTCTTACGCATGCGACATCAAGTTCGAAACTGGCTCGGGGTAATCGTTGGCTTGTTGGGTTGGTGCCACCCTTTCTGCGCGTCCGCAGCGCCATCTTCGGCTGAAATTGCGGTGGCGCGTAGGCTCTTCAAGGATGCTGTTGCTTTGGAGGAGCGTAAGCGCTGGGCTGAAGCAGCCCAGAAATTGCGCGAGGCGATTGCCATCAAAGATACACCGGGCCTGCGTTTTCATTTGGCTAACGCCGAAATGGAGCAAGGGCATTTGGTGGAGGCATTGGTTGAATACGACCGCGCCGACGAGTTGATTGCCGCAGGGGAGGCGGCTCCCGACGTTGCCGAGCTGTTGGCTCCCGCTCGCGAAGAGCTCCGCAAACGCGTCCCTACGGTGCACGTTGTGGGGCTAGCTTCTGAAGCTGGAGTCACGCTGAGTATCGATGGGCGGACGGTGGCAAGTTCGCTCCTGGCGCATCCGATCCCTCAGAACCCAGGAACCCACAAGCTGGTAGTCCAATCCCCGGGGCACCAACGTGCCGTGTTCGAAGTGGATCTGCGCGAAGGCGAGCGGCGTCAAATTCACGTAAATTTAGCCGCAGAAGCCGCTCCGCCCGAAGTCCGTGAAAGCACGATGAGAGAATCGTTAACCACTGGAGGAGCCGAGCCGAAAAGTAACACCTCTGCTCCTGCAGCGCGCGAGCCGAGTGGGGGCAACACCGCTCGCACCGTTGTAGTCGTGTCAGAGGTGGTGTTGACGGCTGCAGGCCTCGGGGTTGGGGCAGGCTTTCTTTTGAAGCAAAGTTCCATTGATGACAGGTCCGCAGCTCTAAACCGCGAGCTTGGGATGCTCACCAAAGAGTCAAGCAGCGCCAGCATCTGCAGCGCCGCGCCGGATGCCGCGACTGAGAGTAAATGTGCAGATTTTCGCCAAACGTTGGTGGATTCCAAGCGGGCACGGGATATAGCAGTGGCTGGTTTCGTGGGAGCTGGAGTTGCCGGCGTTGCCACCGTCATCACGCTCATTGTGTGGGACACCAATGCTTCGGATGGAGCCCGTAGCACGTCGGGCCGCTGGCACGCAGGCCTCACGCCTTTGGGAACCCAGGGAGCCTTCGCTACTTTTTCCAAGGCCTGGTAGCTGAAGTTATAGACGCCCCACCCATGGCTCCCGCTTTCCGGGAGACATCGGGGAGGGGCACGCTGCCGCTCCGAGCGGCAGCAGAGGTGGGCACCTACTTGGCGAAATATTCGGTGGCACGTTTGTGCCCGCGCGTTTTTAGCTGTTTTTTGGCCAAGAGGCGCTTGGCGGGCAGATTGAGTTCTTTGGTGGAGACGTTCATACCCGCTGCGATGGCCTCAATACGTTGACCGGGGTTTGCCGTCACGTAGCTGAGCAACTGGGCGCTCATGTTTTCCAACTCATCCGCACTGCGTTTCGGGCGTGTTCCGCCGCCAACCCGACCCGAACTGATGGGTAAGGGCGGAAGTACGAATGGAGTTGCCTGAGCGCGAGTGCGACCCCGACGAGGCTTTGGTTCGCCCAGCGCTTCGCGCAGGGTAGCCATGGCCGCTTCACGCACCAGATCGGTGAGCTCTTCAGTGAAAGTCTGAATCTTGGCCTTCATCTGAGTATCAAAGTCTGTTGCCATGTCTCTAACTCCTTCGCTTTCAGATCTACGCCTTTAAGAAAGTGAACGGGCGCCAAGTTAGCGCGCGTAATATGCCGCACTAGATTCTTCGCCCACGAGCCTTAAGTGATTTTCGCGCACCAAAAGCCGCATTGGCAGCCTCAGATCAGCAGCTGAAACTCCCATGCCCACGCTGATTTCCTCCAGCCGCTGCCCAGGCTGGGCTTCAATATACTCAAGGACCTGATCGGCGAGGCGATCTACTGCTTCTTGTTCCCGCTTGCTCAGCCGTTCGGGCTCAGGGGCAGGTGCCGCCTCCGGCACGGCTTCGGGCGCGCGAGCCTCTACATCATCTAGTGGCAACACGAGCTGCCTGGACGCAGCGCTGTTTTCCGCAAGCGCCTGGCGCAAAGCTTCTTGCGTCGCCTTCTGGATCAAGACCTTGAGGTCTGCGACAAAGGCGTCACCGGCGCGCTGGAAAGCGCGCTCGACGTTGAACCGCGGCTGACGCGGCGTCCGTTTCATGGCGTAGGCGTTTGACACAGCTCGATACGCCCTGTCAATTGCCAAATCGACCTCTTGCTCGCCGGTGTTCTGGGGGATCTCGATCTCGGGCCAGGGCACGGATTTACCGGAAATTCCGGCTAGGGGCTCCCGGGGCCGGTAAGCGAAGGCGTGAGACGGAATCGTAATCAACTGAGGTTCCGTCTCGATATCTTGAGCAGGCGCTGCGCTGTCGTAACCGCTGACGACTCGGGGTTGGCTTGACGCGAGTATGTTGGGGGGCGAGCATTGTTCGATTCAGCGACAGCGTTGATTGGCCGTTGCCGAGGAGGAACCAGTGTCTCAGCGAGTAGCCGACCCTAGTATCTTTATTATTTTTGGCGGAACAGGCGACCTCTCCCGGCGCAAGCTTCTGCCAGCGCTCCTGCACCTCATGGCAGAGGGGCATACGGCCAATACGTTGATCCTCGGGGTGTCTCCTGACCCTTACGTGGACACGACCTATCGGCAGCTGGTGCGTGACGCACTCAGAGAGGCCGGAGCGCCTCCTGATGCAGTCGAAAAATTCTGCACAGAGCGCCTTTACTACCAGAGCTTGGGAGCGGGTACGCCGACAGATTTTCAAGCACTCCTGGCGCGCCTCCAGACCTTAGAGGAAGACCACAAAATTGGCATCCCGAATCGCGCCTTTTACATGGCGCTACCACCAGATGTCTTTGTCAGCACCGTAGACGGGCTTGGTGCGGTGGGGTTGAATCGGAGTCTCGGGTTTACTCGGATTGTGGTCGAAAAGCCCTTCGGCACAGACCTTGAGTCCGCGCGCGGGCTGAATCATATGTTGCACCGTCACTTCGATGAAAATCAGATTTATCGAATTGACCACTACCTTGGCAAAGACACTGTCCAAAATCTCCTAGTATTTCGCTTTGCCAACGCGATCTTTGAGTCCTTGTGGAACCGGGACCGCGTCGAGAGCGTGGAGATCACCGTCGCTGAAGATTTGGGCGTGGGTACACGCGCCCGCTATTACGATCGCGCTGGGGCGATTCGCGACATGGTTCAGAATCACTTGATGCAGGTGCTGACGCTGTTCGCCATGGAAGTTCCGACCGCGTTTCGTGCTGACTCGATTCGGAACGAGAAGGTGAAGGTCCTACATAGCCTTGCCCCCCTCAAGCTGGAAAAGGTGGTGCTCGGCCAGTACACTGCTGGCGCTATCGGTGGGCATCCGGTGCCCGGCTATCTGGAGGAGGAGGGAATTCTCCCAGATTCACAGACCCCAACGTTTGTGGCTATGGAGGTGCGCATCGACAATTGGCGTTGGCAAGGCGTGCCATTCTACTTGCGCACCGGCAAGAGGCTCCCGCGGCGAGCTAGTCAAATTGCCGTACGCTTCCGTGACGTACCCGTGAGCCTCTTTAGATCGATGGGCACCGAGCTCGACACTCCAGATGTGCTCTTGATCACGCTCCAGCCAGATGAAGGCTTCTCATTGCACTTCGACGTCAAGGTGCCCGGTCCGGGGCTCAACCTCCGTCGCATACCGCTTTCCTTCAAGTACAAAGATGTTTTCACGGACATGCCCGAGGCCTACGAGACACTGCTCTTGGACGTGCTGCTCGGGGACCAAACGTTGTTTGTGCACGCAGAGGAGGTGGAAGAATCCTGGCGCTTCTTCAGCCAGCTCCTGCAGGATCCGCCCCCCGTTCACGGCTATGCGGCCGGCACGGTCGGGCCGCGAGAAGCAGATCAGCTTGCCATGCTTGAGAAGGATCTTTGGTAGCGCTGAGCTGTGGTAGAAGCCCCCATGTTTAAGCTTACCCATGCTTCCAGCTTTCACGCCCTCAAGCGGCACCAGGAGTCGCTCAGCAACGTTCATCTGCGTAGCTTATTTGAGTCCGATAAGGAGAGGTTCTCGCGTTTCAGCCTGCGGCTCGAGGACATTTTGTTCGATTTTTCGAAGAATCGAATAACAGATGAGACATTGACGTTGCTTTTGCGTTTGGCCGATGAAGCCAAGCTCTCAAGCTGGATAGAGAAGATGTTCTCGGGAGAGAAGATCAATGTCACCGAAGGGAGGGCCGTGTTGCATGTGGCGCTCCGTCAGCAGGGTGACGAGCCCGTTATGGTGGATGGGCAAGATGTGATGCCCGAGGTCCGTCGGGTGCTCGCCAAGATGCGTCGCTTTTCGGATGCCGTTCGCGGTGGCGCTTTCAAGGGCTTCACCGGTCGCCGTATCACGGACATCGTGAATATAGGCATTGGAGGTTCTGATCTTGGCCCCTTGATGGTCACCGAAGCACTCCGTCCGTACTGGCAACCCGGGCTCAACGCCCACTTCGTGTCTAACGTAGATGGAACGCACCTGGCCGAAACGCTGAAGCGGCTGAACCCTGAAACGTGCCTCTTTCTGGTCGCCTCGAAAACGTTCACCACGCAGGAAACCTTAACCAATGCGCATTCTGCACGCGATTGGCTGCTATCGCATCATAAAGATGACAAGGCCGTTGCTTGCCACTTTGCCGCGCTTTCCACCAATAGCCAAGAGGTAGCGCGCTTCGGAATTAATCCGGAAAACATGTTTGAGTTTTGGGATTGGGTTGGCGGGCGGTACTCCTTGTGGTCGGCGATTGGGCTTTCCATCGCGTGTATGTTGGGCATGGACAACTTTGAGGAGCTGCTTGCTGGAGCTCACGATGCGGATGTGCACTTTCGACGCACGCCGTTCGCTCGAAATATCCCCGTTATCATGGCCCTCTTGGGCGTTTGGTACACCAACTTTTGGGGTGCCGAATCGCATGCAATTCTACCGTATGATCAGTACCTCCACCGTTTCGCCGCTTACTTCCAGCAGGGGGATATGGAGAGCAACGGTAAGGGTGTAGATCGTGATGGGCAAAAGATTGAGGATTATCAGACGGGGCCCGTTATTTGGGGCGAACCCGGCACCAACGGCCAACATGCATTCTACCAGTTGATTCATCAGGGAACGCGGTTGATTCCTGCTGATTTTCTGGCCCCGGTGCAGTCTCAGAATCCTCTCGGAGATCACCATAACAAGCTCTTGGCTAATTTCTTCGCACAAACAGAAGCTCTGATGCGCGGAAAAACTGAGAGTGAGGCTCGCGCCGAGCTGGCTCGTTCGGGTGCGAGCCCGGAGAAACAAAACGAGCTGGGCGTTCACAAGAGCTTTTCTGGGAATCGTCCCACGAATTCGTTCTTATTTCGGCGGCTCACTCCACGGACGCTGGGGCGCCTGGTGGCTTTCTACGAGCACAAGATCTTCGTCCAGGGGATCCTCTGGAATGTAAATAGCTTCGATCAGTGGGGAGTTGAGTTGGGCAAGCAGCTGGCTAACGCGATCTTGCCCGAACTTTCCGGCTCCGAGCCCGTGGCTTCGCACGATAGTTCCACCAACGGGCTCATCAACTACTTCAAGGAACAGCGCTAGCGCCGCGTACGCCGCGCCAGCCACCGTTAGCGTAGAAATTGCTGAAGGAGAAAGCCATGACAGACACGCTTGGGCAGTTTGGAATGATTGGGATGGCGGTAATGGGGCGCAATCTGGCGCTCAACATTGCTGATCACGGGTTTCGCGTCGTCGTCTGGAACTTGGAGCCCGCACTCACAGCGTCTGCGGTGGCCGAGTCCGGAGGGCGGTTGATCCCAACAGCCACGTTGGCGGAGTTGGTTCAGGCCTTGGAGCGGCCACGCAAAATCATGATGATGATCCAAGCGGGGAAGCCCGTGGATATAGTGCTTGAGCAGCTAAAGCCCCTCCTTTCCCCGGGTGACATCGTGATTGACGGGGGCAACTCCCTTTTCGACGACACGCGCCGTCGAGAGGCGATGTACCGCGAGGCAGGCTTACGTTTCATGGGCTCCGGCGTCTCGGGTGGGGAAGATGGCGCGCGCCACGGGCCCTCGCTGATGCCCGGGGGAGATGCGGAGGCTTACGCATTGGTAGCCCCCGTTTTTGAGGCAATTGCGGCAAAATCAGACGACGGCGCTTGTGTCACGCATTGTGGCTCAGATGGAGCGGGCCATTTCATCAAGATGGTTCACAACGGTATTGAATATGCGGACATGCAGTTCATCGCGGAAGCGTATGATCTATTGCGCGGCGTGCTTGGGCTTACGGCCGTGGAGATCGGAGACATCTTCACTGAGTGGAATCGCGGCCCGCTTGAGTCCTTCCTGATCGAAATTTCTGCCAAGATTTTCAAGGTTAAGGACACCAAGACGAACGGCGCCTTGGTAGATGCGGTTTTGGATAAGGCCGGGCAAAAAGGCACGGGGCGCTGGACGGCGCAGGTTGCTCTCGAGCTTGGGGTAGCGATCCCGTCCATTGCGGCGTCGATTGACGCACGCGTTCTTTCCAGCATGAAAGATGAACGCGCACGAGCCAGTTTGGTGTTGGCTGGCCCGAGGCGTACTAACACTCTGCCGAAGTCGGAATTCATAAGCTCGGTGCACGATGCGCTCTATGCCGCCAAGATTGGCGCCTATGCTCAAGGTATGGCGCTCATCAGCGCGGGTGCGAAAAAGTACGGTTGGGCCATCAATCTGCGAGAAATCGCTCGCATTTGGAAAGGTGGTTGCATTATTCGGGCCCGCTTTCTCGACACCATTATGAAAGCCTATGAAAGGAACCCGGAGCTTTCAAACTTGCTGCTAGATCCTCAATTTTCCGAGTGGGTAACAGCGCGTCAGGCTCCGTGGCGCAATGTGCTCAGCTTAGCCTTGCTTAACGGCGTGCCGGTTCCGGGCATGGCTTCCAGCCTCGCGTATTACGACAGCTACCGCACTCTGGATCTCCCCCAGAACCTCACGCAGGCTCAGCGAGATGCTTTCGGCGCGCACACTTATCAGCGCAAAGATGATCCGAATGGTCCCTTTGTGCACACCGAGTGGCTTTCTGATTAACTTCTGATCTCGGCTGCTCAACGTTTGGCGCGCACTCCCCGACGATAGTCGCCATCCCTGGCTCTCGGCGCGAGCGACCCATCGCACACTGCCGTTTCGCGGCGCGGGTCCTGCGTAGGAGGTCAGATTCGCTACGATTGTGAAAACTCCCGGGACGGGCCTGGCGAGCAGGCCGGCCTGTCACACGTCCGCCTTGTCTCTTTCCCAAAGAAGTAACACGGAGTGGGAGCGGGTTTCGCCATGCTTCACGCTGTGTCCAATCCGCTTTATCCGCTTTCGCCTGACAGCTCTGAGCCCACGTTCTCCGAACTACCCACAGATTCAGGCGTGAGTCTGGTGCCGAATTCGGAGCGGTCCGGGCGCAGCGTATTGGCGACTCCAGTGGAGATGGCCGGATACACGGTGGTGGAGAAACTCGGGCATGGGGGAATGTCCGAGGTGTACTTGGCAGTTGCCGCGGGGCCCGGCGGAGCAAGGCAATTGCTCGCGATCAAGAAGCTCATTCATCACATGAATGATGAACCGGAAATCGTCAAAATGTTTCTCGATGAGGTGCGCTTGGCAGCACAACTCACCCATCCACACGTGGTACAAACCTACACGGCAGGTAGCTTCAACGGGCAACCCTATCTCGCGATGGAGTACCTCCGCGGGCAGCCTCTTAATCGAATTGTGCGGCGCGCCTCACAACAAGGCTCCCCGCTGATGCCCTGTGCGCTGGTGGCACGGCTCGTGGCCGATGCGCTATCCGGTTTGCACTACGCCCATGCAGCCAAAGGTCTCGACGGGCAGCCGTTGGGGTTGATCCATCGCGACGTTTCGCCACAAAACATCTTCGTTACCTATGACGGCGTCGTAAAGCTTCTGGACTTCGGCATAGCCAAGGCAACGACGCAGGAATCCAGAACGCAAACCGGTCTTGTGAAGGGGAAGTTTGGGTACATCTCCCCGGAGCAGGCCGTGGGAGAACACGTCGACCATCGCGCTGATATCTGGAGCATGGGAGTAGTGCTCTGGGAGTGCTTGGCGATGCGCCGACTCTTTAAGGGAAGCACCGATGCTGCGACGTTGCAGCGGTCGTTGACCCTGGAAGTGCCTAGTCCTAGCTACTTCCGCGCGGAGATCCCCGAAGCGCTTTCGGCCATTGCACTCAAGGCTTTGGAGCGAAACATTGCCAAGCGGTACCAGTCCGCGAGCGAGATGCAGGAAGAGCTAGAAGATTGGCTTGCCGGGCAGACGCGTACCTCTTCCAGGTTGGCACTCTCCCATTGGCTCTCCACGCTGTTCGCAGATTTCATGGACGACGAAAATACGAGAATTCGTCGCTTGTTGACTCGCCCGGAGGCGCCTCGCTCGGTCCCGCCACCCCGCCCTCCCCGGCCCGTGCCCACCCTCGTTTCGACACCATCACCCTCCGCGCTACTGGCTCCGCCGGTACTAGAGGTCGCTAGTAGGGAGAGCCAAAAGGGGCGGCGGCGTGGCTTCTGGGTCCTTCTGGGAGGAGTGCTCTTGCTCGCCGCTGGTGCTGTGCTTGCGACTTCCGGCGTGGAAAAGCACGCAAAGCAGGCCAGTGGCGCAGTACCGTCCGTTAGCCAAAAAGCAGCCGAAGTGCGGTCGGCGGCTCCTCCGGCCCCACTGTTTACAACTGCGCCCAAGCTTTTGCCCCCGGTGCCTGAATACACCACCCCAGGTACTCAGCGCGTCGTGCCCACGGCGACTACCGCGCCGCGCCTGAAGCGCAAAAAGAGAGAGGACACAGCAAGCGAGTCAGCCTCGGATGTGCGCCAGCCTGCTAGCACCGTACCTCCGGGTTCAAGTGTTGCTGGAGCAAGCGCGCCGGAGCCGGTTCCAAGCCTCGTGACGATTGATTCCACACCTTGGTCGTATGTGACGATCAACGGGAAGTCACTGGGAGCTACCCCGATCATCGGCTTGAAGCTCGATGCAGGAACGTACCAAATACACCTCAAGAACCCGGAACTCGGGCTCAGCGCGACGTACCCTGTTGTCGTAAGGCCTGGGCAAAATGTCACTCGCCGTTTCGGATTGGACTAACATGTGTGTACTCATAAGGCTGAGTGTTTTGTGCTTATTTCTGGCAACTGCCAACGCCGCTTGGGCCAAGAGCCCGGCCTCGATTCAGCAGGCAGAAACAGCCTATCGGGAGGTTGATTTTTCGCGAACGCGGGAAGTGGCCAAGGAGGCGTTATCGCGCGGTTCCCACAAGCCGCGTGACACCGAGCGCTTGTATTTCCTACTTGCCATGTCCGCCGCAGCTCTGGGTGAGGAGGACGAGGCCAAAGCCGCTTTTACGGCGCTCATTGGTATCAACCCCGACACGCGTCTTGAGAAGAGCCTATCGCCGAAGCTGCGTGGACCGTATGCCGAAGCCCTCGGGTTCTGGAAGAGCATTGACGAGAAGCTGGATGCTCGAGCCACGTTTAGCGACGATCAAAAACAGCTGATCGTTGAAGTGACCGATCCTGCAGATATGGTGCGCGCGCTTGGAGTTCGCTCCCGCCGCGCAGGTGGGCGGTATACTGCGACGAAGGTCAAGGTCGTTAAGGGAGAGCCTGTAATCGTTTCCATTCCCAGTAAGAACGCTCCGCGAGAATTCTTACTTGTGTTGTTGGATGAGCACGGAAATGCGCTGCGCACCGTGGGCACCGCGGCTCGACCCATCCAATTACCCCCGCGGCAAACATCGCGCGAACCAATCAAAACTGCCCTAGAAAAAGAACCCAGCGGGGCCAAAGGCTCGACCGGTCGGTTTCTCGGGAGTGTGGTTTTGACCCTCGGCGCCGTCGGAGCGGGTGCCGCTGTGCCGTTTCATTTGGACCGTGAAGACAAGGCCAGCCAGTGGAACAGCGCGGCTTGCGAGGCACCCCTTGGGCGTTCCCGCGGTGACCAGTGCGCCGGGATCGAGCGCGACATGAACAGGTCGGAACAGCGTATGCTGATTCTCTATGGGGCAGGCGGTGCGTTGATGGCGGGGGGCCTCGTCACGCTTCTCTTGTCGTCTCCGCCATCTGCGGAGCGAGCTTCATCCCGCTTCGGATGCATGCTCGGAGCGACCACCGTGCACTGCAGCGCGAGCTTCTAGCTGCGGTCGCGGCTCCGACCGTGTGCTGCAGCTCAGTTGGGCGGGAATGCCGTCCAGCCCTCGGCCCAATTGTTTCCACCAGGCTCGAACGCCCCAACAAAGGTGGCCTCAAGGTCGAAAAATGGGGGGCGCTGTGGGGTAATCGCCCCCGCGCCGCCGGCACCACCCGCACCGGCTCCCGCATAGCCTTCTAGAGGAAGCTCGCTCGGTGCCTCGGCCATGCTGGCCGCGGGAGAATTGCTGATCGGAACCCAATTGGGGGACGACAGATGGAATGGATCAGGCAGCAGGGACGCGGCTGAGGCTTCGGCAGCGTCAGCGAATGAACGATTGCTGAACGCGAACTTCGCGAAAAAATCCGACTCGATCAGATCGTTGTCGGCCTTGTCGTCGCTCCCGGTCGGAAATAGCTTGCCGGGCACCCCCACGAAGATCGAGTTTTCGACCGACAGCCTTGCCGTTTGAAGTGCGGCTTCAGATTCATTGCCAGCGACGTCGAGCGCACCAGCATCAAAACCCATGATGATGCTGTTCCGAATGCTCCCGTGACTGCCATTTCGCAGCGTGATGCCTACGCTGCTGGTGGGCAGCGCTCCGCCAAGATTGACCCCGATGAGCGTCAGATTGAACAGGCGCGGTGTGGAAATCGGCACTGCCAGAGGCGCTTTCTCGTTGTTGTCAGCTTCGATGGCTTTGTCCGCATCGCCGGGGTGAAGCTGAGCCACCAAGTACTGGATACGACCCGAATAGCCTTGGTCCCAGTCGAGGGAGTCATCCTGCGCCCCGGTGATTACCACATGCTTGAGGTCAGGCACTCCGCCAAACAGCTCTACGCCATCGTCCGAGCCACGATGTACCTGGATATGGTCGATCGTGGTTTCGTACCCGCACGAACCCAGAGTAAGGCCGTTGATTTCCTTGGATCCGGTCAATATGAATCCAGAAAACTCGATGCGAACGAAACGCATGACGCCGCAATTCCACGCGTGGTCAGCACTTCCCAACGGCGCACCGTGCTTGGTGACTTCGCCCTGAGGGACACCTTCCACGTTGGTTTCACCGACGTTGTTTGGCCCTCGCCCGAGCAAGATGACGCCCCCCCAATCCCCAGGGCTTCTCTGACCTACCGGAACGTTGCTCGTGAACACGATCGGCTCCTCTCGGGTGCCGTCCGCAATCAACTGGCCGGTGCGCGTCACGATAAGAGCACCAGGGAGCACCTGACCCATAACCCCCTTGGCCCCGCGGATGAGCGTACCTGGCTCGATTGTTAGCACGGTTCGGGACTCCACCGTGCCCACCACGTTGATAGGCCGGTTCAAAAGGTAAATCTTGTCGCACGTCCAAGTTCTCGACGAAGTCAGATCGGCATCGATCTCTACTACGGGTCGTGCGCTCTCCTGTCCGCACTTCGAGCTAGGCGCTCCCGCGCTGCCCGCTTGCCCCGCTGAGCCTGGGTTCATTCCCGCCTGGCCGCCCTGGCCCATCCCGGCGCTGCCACCCGATACGGGTGCGCCAGCGGCGCCCGCACCTTGGCCTGGCATTCCACCTAGCCCGCCACTGCCAGCGGCGCTTGTACCACCCGAATTCGCACCACCCGCCCCGTTTACGCTACCACCCGTCATGGCTGATGCGCCGCCTGAGCCAGAAGGCGCGGCACCGTCCTCCCGTTTGCAGGAAGTAAGGATCGCCAGAACGGCGCATGTCGCACCGATCGCCTTGAGGGAAGCGGAGTTTTTCATTTGCGTCGCAGGAACATCCCTCACGCAGGTGACTTCGGTGTGACGAGCAGTCAACGCCTCGCGGTCTTTCGAGCGTTGCGTTCACGTTTCCTAGGACGAAGGGAGGGGGCGCTAGTTACGTGGGAAGGCGGTCCAGCCCTTCGTCCAGTCCGTCGCCCCAAAGACCTGCACTGGAAGTGCTCCACGAAACACGGCGAGCGAATCAAGGTCGGTCGGGATTTGTGCCGGGAGTTGGTCGACTTCCGAGCTCATGGGTGAGAAGTCTGGTGCGAGCTCATCCTGGGGCCGTACGAGCTGTGGATCCACAAAGCGATTCTTGCGGCTTTCGTCAGTGAAAAATGCGGTCTCGTCGAACAGATCGTCGGCCGTGCCAGGGAATGCTGGATCGCTGTTTCCAAAGAAAATCGAATGGCTGACGTCGAGCTTGCCGGATGTGGCCAGCGCCGTCGATTCGCCACCCAACACGTCGCTCGCCCATTTCCTGAACCCGAGCACTACAGAATTTCGTAGGTACCCACCGCCACCGAAAGCAAAGGCAACTCCGGTTTCCTGGTCACTCGTGAGCGGACTTTGAGGGTTGCCTACCAAGGTAGCGTTGAAGATCGTGGGCTCCGACGCGGGATCCGCAGAAGGGTTGCTCTCGGAGTTGTTGCTGGTGAGCGCTGTGGAGAAGGCCCCATACATTTGCACCACCACATATTGCATGCTGCCCGTGTAGCCGGACACCCATTCGATTCCATCGTCAAGGGCACCGCTTACGATCACTTTGCGCAGCGGTGCTGTTCCACCCAGTAATCCGATGCCATCGCCCGAGCGATGTACATGCACATTCTCAACGATGGTTTCACTACCGCAGCCAGCGAGAGTCAGCCCTGCCGCCGGCAAGGCGTTGTCGCCAATGTTCCCGCCTGCATACTCCACCCGCACGTAACGCAAGATGCCGCAGCTGCCGCTCCCGGGGCCCAATGGGCCACCGCCGTACTGCGCGCGCGCGTCCCCGACCGTATCGTGGACGGTGGAATTGGGTGCCTGATTGGTGCGGGCGCCGCCAATCAAGATCAAGCCGCGCCAATCGCCCGCTGCACGCGTGCCGACTACTTTGCCACTTGTGAACAGAATCGGTGCCTGCTCGGTGCCGAAGGCCTCGATACGACCACCCCGCACCGAAAGCAAGAATGCCTGAGGATGGGCAGCTTGGACGACAGTTCCAGCCTCTATGCGTAATGTGAAACCAGCGCGCACAAACACTTGCCCCATGAGCACGTACAGGTTCCGGCAGGTCCAGGTCGTGTCTTCGGCGATATCGAGGCCAGCCGGCCCTCCGAGCTCCACCCGCACTCTTTCGGGGACGGGCGGGCAGCTCGCGTTCGCGGCACCCCCGGTTCCGTTCGCTCCTGCTCCGCCAGACAGCCCATTCGGGCCGCCACTCGCTCCGCCAGAGACGCTTCCTCCCACCGAGTTCCCTCCTCCTATCGGCAGACCTTGGGCCATTCCACCGGCACCTATGCCAACGTTCCCAGTTCCGCCCATGACTCCCGGCCCGTTCGCTCCGGCGATGCCGCCAGCCGAGGCGGCTTGAGGGAAAAAGTCGGAAGCGCTCTCTAGCCGAGTGCACCGCGACGCCAGCAGGCTGAAAGCCACCAAACCCAAACCTAGTAGGCGGTGGGGCAACGGAACTAAGCTATCGGAGCTATGGGTCAAGGCCTGCGGATCTTGGCATCCTTGCAAGGCAGCCACGTGACGACCGTATGCCGAACGCAAGGCAGGTAGACCTCACCGCCTCAGGCGGGCAAGCCGTCACGGTGGTGGATGGAAATCAAGGACGTGCCGATAGATAAACGTGGGGGAACGTTGCCCGACCGTCCACGGTACATCCGGACCTTGGATGTCGGAACTGTAGTCGTACACCACCACTTCTGAAGGGTTACTTCCCCGAAGAATCGAGGCAAAGCACGTATCACCTCGCGAGGGCAAATCGAGCTCGAACGTGAAACGTTGTTCCTGCGCCACGTAATGCCAAACGGAGCACCGCTTGCGCTCTACAATGTATTTCAACTGATTCACCCCACGGCGCAGGGGCCCGCGGTTGAAGAATCCGGGAGGCTGATCGAAAACCCCCGTATCGGTGACATTGCGCCGCGCGATGAGGTACGTTTCCCGAGCAAAGCGAAAGAGTCGCGGAGAATCGAACTTCCTGGGATCCGATCGACATATGGGTGCCACACCGGCCTTCGGACGCGCGCGCTCGCACACAATAGATCCGAAACCTGTGGCGTCTCCGGCTTCGTTGCGCATGACCGTAAGGAAGCTACCTGAATCGGTCACAGCGAAATCCGTCTCCGACGCGCCTCCCTGGTAAAAGGGGGCCGAGCCGGGGTACCACGGCCGAAATGACACCCCGTCTGAGCTCGCGAGAAGATTCACGCTGAGTGGTTCCGGAAAAAGCGCGTACATATTCTCACCGCCCTTGTAGGCTGACATCAGGGCGAACGATCCCTGCGAACGCACACTCCAGGCAATTTGCCCCGGTAAGCCGAGCTCGGAAAGCTTGCTCCAAACTCCGGATTCGCTGCGAGTTGCCACGTAAACCCCCGCGGGGGCGAAGTCGAATGCGTTTGCGCCCAACTTCGAGACGTACAAGTGGAGCCTACCATTGAGGGACGCAAGCTGAGGTTCGCGGAGATCCGTGGACATCGAAAATGACGCCTCGTTGCGCCAGTTTTTCTCATCCTCGCTACTCGCGACGATGATCTCAGCGAACTCGCTGGCGAAGTGCGTGGGCGCGCTTCGCCAGGCAAGGTAAACGCGCCCATCCGTATGGCGGACAGCATGCAAGTTGTTGTTGGCGTTCTGCACGTTAACGTCTGGATTCATGCCTTCGCTCGGGACAACCCGACGCGTGTCCACGACCCTCACTCGATAAGGACCCGAGTTTCCAGGGGGAGCTGGCACTTCCGGATTCTCAACTTCCCACGTGACCTGATCGTAACGACCTAGCCAGAGAGCGACCGTGCCATTCCACGCGTAGCTGAACGATGCCGCACCGAGGATCCCAAACAAGAAGCGCTTGACCACAAACACAAATGTAGCAAGCGCGAAGGGCAGCCCTAGGATTTTGCCTCAGTTATGACACATTCGTCACAGTTCTGAAGTGCTTCGAAGGCGCTGAACCAGGGTGTGCAGAAAACACACACGGACCCAATCGCAGATCCTACCCCTTAACTCGCGCCCACTCCTGCCGCCTCCCAGTTCCGACGAGCTCCCGGCCACCAAGCACAAGGCGCTACACCAGGAGCGCGTCTTCAGGAGTTTTCACAATCGTAGCGAATTTGACGAGGTCATTCGCAAGAATGTCTTGTGCCGTTCATTACCTTGCCTCTCGAAGAATTAGTGTACCGAACTCTGCCTCGGGTAGATCCGGGGCGCGCGCTTTCCAACTGGGAGTGGAAAGTCTTGACCGCCATCGCCGAAGCACTCCACGAAGGAAGCCCAGTCGCGATTAGCAAAGAGCAAATTGCCGACAATGTGGAGACATTTCTTATCTGCGGGAACTCACGTCGAGCGTTTCGCGTTCGGGCGCTGCTCGCCACGCTTGAGCTCCTGCCGGTAGTCTCCACGGGGTCTCGCCTGTCGCAAATGGGCGTGAGCGAGCGCCGTGCGTTCCTCTACCATAAGTTTGAACACGGGCACCGCGTGTACCGCCTCTGCGCCAAGGTTCGTTACTTGGTGTTCATGGGTGTGTATGGGGACGAGGCCGCCAAGGGCGCCACACAATTCGTGGATGTGCCCAATAGGCCGAGATTTCAGCGCAAGCGCGCTGCGCTCAGTGTCGTGCGTACCCCGCCGTCGGTAAGTGCCTATGCGTAGGCGTTGCGTCGATGTGTGTGTCGTGGGTTCGGGTGCAGGGGGCTCTGTTGTTGCTCTAGAGGCAGCGCGCAAGGGGCTACGAACGCTCGTTTTGGAGCGCGGTCCGCGCATGCGTCCGGCGGATATGACGCACAATGAGCTGCGGATGATCCCTAGCCTCTACAAGGATGGGGGCATGCAGCTCAATGCTTCGATGGACCTCTTCGTTCTTCAAGGTACCGTGGTCGGTGGCTCTTCCGTGCTTTCGAACATGGTCATGTTACGTGCGGATCCGTCTGTGTTCGCGCAATGGCGTGGGCTTGGAGCCAATATTGCAACGGGCTCCATGAATGAGGCCTATGCCGAAGTAGAGGAGGAGCTTGAGGTCCGCCAAGCCTCCCGCAATACGATAACGAAGAGCTCACGCCGGTTCTTTGAGGGGGCGGACCAGCTGGGCCTTTCGCCGAGCTGGATGCAGAAGGCCGTTGGGGGATGCCTCGGATGCGGCCAGTGCAACGTGGGATGCACCTTCGGGACAAAAAAGAGCGCGGATCTGACCTATTTAGCTCAAGCAGAATCGGCAGGTGCGGAGGTGTTGCCCGAAGCCCTTGCGGAAAAGCTTGAACATCGAGCGGGTGCCGTGCGAGGGGTGCGAGTGCGCGTGGGTCGTGGCGGCGAGGAACTCCTGGTTCAGGCTCGGGTGGTCGTCGTGGCAGGTGGTGCTATCGGCTCGAGCGGCCTGTTATTGGCAAGTGGTGTGACGAAACACATTGGTACGCGGGTTTCGTTCAACGCCGCGACAGCGCTCGCCGGGGACTTCGAGGACGAGCTCGACGGTTTCGATGGCGATCAAATGACCGCCTGTGTGAGAACGCCGAATTGGCTCCTGGAGGCCACCCACAATCCGCCAATGAGCGCAGCCCTCACGACCGCCGGCTGGGGTGGCGATCACGGACGACAAATGCAGCGCTTGCGCCATCTTGCGTATGTTGGCTGTATCGTTCCGACGGCGCCGGTCGGTAGGGTGCGCCTAAGCCGCTTTACTCAAGGTGAAGAAATCTTATTCAAGATGCCCTCGGCTGACCTTGCCAACCTTGAGCAAGCGAACCGGCAGGCCGCCCAGGTGCTATTTGCCGCAGGCGCCAGGTCCGTCGCGATGCCGACGCACCGACTCCGATCCTTTGCGGATGCCGAGGAGCTGAGACGTACACCACGCTTGTTCCGTTCTATCGGGGAGATTTCCTGCGGAAGTTCCCACCCTCAGGGCGGAAATCCTATGTCGGACGATCCGGAGTTGGGCGCAGTGGATAGCAGCCTGGTCGTACACGGTTTTGACAATCTATTTGTTTGTGATGCCAGCGTTTTCCCAACTGCCCTTGGGGTAAACCCCATCAACACTATCTTCGCGCTGGCGAAAGTGAAGGCCCCGGGCATTGTCGCTCGCGCCTGACACACCGCTTATGAGGACACCATGAGCATCCTCGGTCGTGGGTTGGTGTTGGCGGGACACGCCCGAGCCGCACAACGACGATTGGCTGCAAGAAATCCACGCAGAGCCCAAGAAGCGTCCCTCGCATCGCTCGTGCGTCGGGCAGAAATGACGTCGTTCGGTCAACGCTATGGGTTTTCGGGCATCAGTAGTGTCAAAAGCTTTCAGGCGCGCGTGCCCTTACGGCGCTACGAGGACTTGAAGCCTTGGTTTGAGCAAGCCCTTGCCGGCAATAAGAACGTTACTTGGCCCGGAAAGATTCGCTACTTTGGCATGACAAGCGGTACTACTGCGGGTAACAAGTACCTGCCGATATCCGCGGATTCAGTGCGCCAGCAGCAACGCGGAGGGTTTGAACCGATCGCTTCCTACTTGTCATGGACGCGTGATTCAAAGTTGTTGGATGGCAAAGTGCTGATGCTGGGCGGCTCACCCAAGCTAGAAGAGCGAGCCTGCGGTGTTTTGGTGGGCGATAACACGGGCGTCATGGCGCGTCACGTGCCTCGGGCGTTGCATGGAAAGTATCTCCCCAGCGCAACCACACGTGGCATTGCCAATTGGGACGATAAGATCCGAGAAGCCGCCCGCGAAGCGGTTGCGGAAGATGTGCGGATGCTGGTGGGAACGCCCGCGTGGTTCCCAGGGTTGTTCGATAGAGTACTGGGCGAGGCAAAGCTACGGGGCAAGGGAGCAGACACCATTTGCGACGTTTGGCCCAACTTGAGCTTTCTAACGGGGGGTGGAGTGGCTTACGAACCCTATCGGGGGCTCATTGAGGCGCGCTTGGGTCGACGCGTGCCCTACGTGGAAACCTATAGTGCCACAGAAGGCGGAATCCTCGGAGTTCAGGACGACCCCCGCGACCCTTCGATGCTGCTTTTGCCCGACAACGGCATCTTCTACGAATTTGTCCCGGAGGCGGACGTGGGGTTGGAGAATCCCCGTCGCTACACGTTGTGGGAGGTGGAAAAGAACGCCGTGTACGCCATCGCGGTCACCACGATGTCCGGCATTTTCGCCTATCTCATTGGGGATTGTCTGCGTTTCACCAGCGTGTTTCCCCACCGAGTGTTGTTCGAGGGTCGGACGGCGGCGTTCGTGAATGTGCAGGGGGAACATGTTTCCCAAGGCGAGCTCGAACGTGCCGTGCTCCGTGCATCCAGGGAACTAGCAGCGCGTCTCGTTGATTTCACTCTCACCACTGAGGTTGGAATCGATGGCAGCAGTGCTGCGCGCCATGTGTATTGGCTAGAACTGGAGGGGCCCACGCCCGATCTTGTCCGCTTCGCGCAGGTGATCGACTGCGACATTGCCGCCCAGAACGACGATTATGAGGTGCACCGCGGCACCTCGCACGGGTTGCACGCTCCCGACGTACGCGTCGTGCCTCGCGGGACATTTCACGAATGGATGCGAACACGTGGCAAGCTGGGTGGGCAGAACAAGATCCCGAGGCTCATCCTGCGCGAGGAGGATCGCGCCTTGCTCCAGAAAACGGCAGAAAATCTGGGGAATGGGACGAGGACCTAAGGCCGTCCAACTCAAACAACGGCCGATGCCAAAGCTCGTCACAAGGATGTCACCTCCCTCGTCCGACCTCTTCAGGCACCTTGTGTGGTTGGGCTCCTCGTGAACGCAGCCGTCGACATCCATCACGATTCCCCGGGTGAGCCCAGTTTGCTAGGCCTCGTCACGGAGACGCCCACGCTGCCACCGGCACTGACAGTCAACGAAGTTTCCGAACGCTGGTTTCGAGAGACTTCGTGGGAGGCGCTAGCAGTCGTGAGCGCCGGAATCCCCCTGGGCCTCGTCACCCGAAACAAGCTTTCACAGAAGCTTTTCACGCGCTTCGGTCATGCCCTGTTCGGGGCCCGCCCGATTCGGGAACTGACTCAGACGGACGCATGCCAGATTTCCCCCGCCGTCACGGCCGATGAAGCGTTGGCGTTGGCGTTTTCCCGTCCAGAACAAGACGCCTATGACGACCTGATCGTCGTGGACAAAAATGGGCGCTATATTGGCATGTTATCGATAAAACGCCTCGTCCTTCACCTGAGCGATGATCTCGCCCGCGTGCGACAGGCTAACGCCATCGCCGAGGCCCGGCGCCGAGAGGTAGAGCGCATGTCCGCCCTTAGGTCGAGCTTCTTAGCCCACGTAACTCATGAGCTCCGTTCCCCAACCAACACCATCGTTGGCCTATCAGAATTGATAGAAAGCGCCCACGCCCACGCCCAGGGGGACAGGCTCGGCGAACATGTCCGTGTTCTAAAGTCGAGCGCCAGCCACCTAAGAGCGGTGATCAATAGTGTTCTGGACCATGCTAAGCTTGAAGCTGGCAAGGTAGAGGTTCGAGTGGAACTCGTGAGCTCACTTTCGCTCCTCACCGAGTCAGCAGAAGTCGCGCGGGTGCTCATAGGTGACCTGCCCGTTCAGGTGGTGGTGGATGCGCCAGTGGATGTTGCGTTGTATACAGATAGCACCAAGCTCCGTCAGATATTGTCTAACCTGGTGAGCAACGCCGTGAAGTTCACGTCAAAAGGGGTGATCCGACTACAGCTCTGGGAAGAAGAAGGGGAGGTGGTGTTTGTGGTTTCGGATTCGGGGGTTGGCATCTCCGAGGAGGAGCAGCGTGGGCTGTTTCAAGCTTTCAGCCAGGTGGGTGACGTGAGGACGAGGAGCCGCGATGGTACAGGACTTGGGCTCGTGATCAGCCGTGGGCTCGCCGCGCTCTTGGGTGGCAAGCTCAGCCTTACCAGCCAGGTCAATTCCGGAACCACCGTTACCTTACGGCTTCCACTAGGATCAAAACTTGGAGCGACGAAGGAATTGCTATGATCGCAAGAGGAAGGGTTCTTGTAGTCGATGATGATGAGAATCATCTCTACATGGTGCGAGAATTGCTGACCCTTGAGGGGTACGAAGTAAAGACTTACGGCAGTCCCTTTGGTGCGACCAGGGCGGTAAACGAGTTCATGCCAGACGTGGTGCTGGTTGACATCAACATGCCCGGCTTGAGCGGCGATCGTCTGGCCCCCCTGCTCATCAAGGAGACGATTGCCCGCGTCGTACTCTACTCGTCGAATGACGAGGATTCCTTGCGGTTGGCGGTCGAGCAAACCGGGGCGGCGGGCTACGTCTGCAAGGGGGACCCCGGGATGCTCAGATTCATGCTCAGCGTCCTAGTGGGCACGCGCTGATTCAGTCGCTGCCCGAGGCCAATACCTTTTAACATCGCGGCGTCTGGATGAGCCCACTGCACACGAATGAAACACTCACCCCATGCAAAGCTAGGGATGTTTCAGTCTAATCGCTGAGAAGCAGCGAACGCGCCAGCCGGCCGAGCTCTCTTTCCGAGCTCGCGAATCACACACAAGTCACAGCATCATTGCGAGAACGTTTTACGAAGCGCGCGCGCCCTGAAGTATAGGTCTTACCCATAGCGTCAGACCGCAACACTCGTTGCGGCTGTGCGCCCCAGGTCACAGAGAGGATTACTCATCATGCAGGCACGGGTATATCGCGCGGTTTTTGGGATCACAGCTTTGGGCATGGTTCTGGCGGCATGCTCCGCTACCGAGTCTGAGCGTTCCGCGTCCAGGTCATTTGACCTCGCGGTCAGCTCAGACGTCGTCATCCGGCAAGTGTTTGGCGGCGGTGGTAACGCCGGCGGGCCTTATACTCATGATTTCATTGAGTTATTCAACCGAGGCAGCGTTCCGGTGAACCTCGCGGGTTGGTCCGTCCAGTACGCAAGCGCCAGCGGCACGGGCAACTTTGGCAGCACCACCACCCAGCTCACTGAGCTCCCGGCGGTGATGCTGGCACCAGGGCAATCCTATCTCATCCAGGAAGCAGTTGGATCGACTCTCGGAGCCGCCGCGCTCCCCACGCCCGATCTAGTTGACGCGTCGCCCATCGCTATGAGTGCTACCGGCGGAAAAGTGGCACTCGTCAACACCGCTTCATCGCTCGGATTTAATGGAAGTTCGACTCCGTGTTCCGCCGCCCAAATGGCTCAGGTCATCGACCTTGTGGGCTACGGTGCGGCCAACTTCTCCGAAGGCGGGAGCCCAACTCCGGCCACCAGCAACAGTACGTCGGTCCAGCGCCTCGGTGGCGGCTGTGTGGACACGAATAACAATGCCGCGGACTTCTCGGTGGGGGCTGTGGAACCGCGTAATTCGTCCTCGCCGCTTTCCGCGTGCTCCAATCCAGGAGGCGGATCCGGGGGATCCGGTTCAGGCGGCAATGGCGGGGGAGCAGGTCAAGCGGGGCAAGGGGGAGCCGCGGGCAGCGAGACGGGCGGTACAAGTTCAGGTGGCACGAGCTCGGGCGGCGCCCCAAGCTCCGGCCCACTCCGCATTCGAGATGTTCAGGGCGCGTCGCACCTTTCCCCACGCAACGGCCAGAGCGTGACCAATCTCCCCGGCATCGTTACGGCGCTTACCAACAACGGTTTCTACCTTCAAGATCCGTCCCACGACTCCGACGACGCCACGTCAGAAGGGATTCTGGTGTTCACAGGGAGCGCTCCTGGTGTGAACGTGGGTGATTCAGTGCTCGTAACGGGGCCCATCACAGAGTTTCGTCCCGGATGCACACCGAGCTGTTCCACCACGAGCAGCGCCTACCACAACCTCACGATCACGGAGGTCAACCGTCCCACGACTATCACCGTGCTCACGAACGGCAATGCGCTGCCCGCACCCGTTCGGCTGGGTCAAGGTGGACGCATCGTTCCCGCCTCCGTGATCGACGACGACGGCGCTGGCAGCGTCGAAACTTCTTCCGCCGTGTTCGACCCTGCTGCGGACGGGATTGACTTCTACGAAAGCCTTGAGGGCATGCGCGTCGAGATCGCCAACGCGCAGGTCGCGGGCCCCACGCGAACCTTCGGATCCGGGGCAAGTCAGAACAAGGAAATCGCGCTGCTTGCCGATGGCGGTGCTTCCGCTGCAACCCTTACAGGGCGCGGAGGGATCGTGATCGCCAGCGCGGATTTCAATCCCGAGCGAGTCTTCCTATCCGATGCTCTGCCGAACAGCATTGTTCTGCCTGACGCCAATGTCGCCGATCGGTTCCTGGGTACGGTTGAAGGCATTCTGGATTACTCTTTTGGCAACTTCAAGCTCCTGGCTACCACCCTGCCGAGCCTGACCAGTGGCGGCCTGACTCAAGAAACAGTCAGCTTCGGTGCCCCTTTGGCCCAGCAATTGACCGTGGCATCGTTCAACGTGGAAAACCTCGATGCGCTCGACCCTGCAGAGAAGTTCCAACGGCTGGCAGGCTTGATAGTAAATAACCTTGGTGCGCCAGATCTGCTGACACTCGAAGAAGTGCAGGACAACAACGGACCCATCAACGACGGGACGGTTGAGGCCACGCAGACGTTTGCAGCACTTATTGGCGCCATCCAGGCTGCGGGTGGACCAACTTACGACTACCGCTCGATTGACCCAGAAAATAACAAGGATGGCGGAGAGCCCGGAGGCAACATTCGGGTGGCTTTCCTTTTCCGAACGGACCGTGGTTTGAGCTTCGTCGATCGCCCTGGCGCTAGTGCTACTACGGCGACCACGGCGTTCAACAACGCCGGGATGCCAGAGCTTACCTTTAGTCCAGGCCGTATCGATCCACTCAACACAGCTTTCTCCAGCAGCCGCAAGCCGCTCGTCGGTGAGTTCCAGTTCAATGGAAAGAAGCTTTTTCTGGTGGCTAATCACTTCAACTCGAAAGGTGGCGACCAGGGCCTTTTCGGGCGCTTTCAGCCTCCAACATTGAGCTCCGAAGCGCAGCGCATCGGGCAAGCCACCGTCGTCGCCACTTTCGTCCAGTCGCTCATGGCCATTGATCCACAGGCGGCTGTCCTAGTCGCAGGGGACATCAACGACTTTGAATTCTCGGCTCCCATGTCGGTGCTCAAATCGGTGGGTCTCAGCCCGCTCGTGGAAAATCTACCTCCCGGAGAACGCTACACCTACGTCTTCGAGGGCAACTCTCAGGCTCTGGACCACATTTTGGTGAGCCCGAGCCTGGCCGGCGCCCCACTTTCGGGCTTTGACATCGTCCACGTGAATGCAGAGTTCCTCGACCAAGCCAGTGACCACGACCCATTGGTGGCGCGCTTCACACTCGGGAGCGCACCTACCGCGAAGGTCAGTGCCGTGCTCGAATGTGTCACCGAGCAGGCCGGCATCTATACAGCACATTTCGGCTACAAGAATCCTAATCTACTCCCCGTCACCATCCCGATTGGGTCACAGAATAAGTTCACGCCGGCTCCGATCGATCGCGGTCAAAGTACGCTCTTCATGCCTGGTCGACAGGTGGACACGTTTGCCGTGGACTTCACCTCGGGAAATCTGGTTTGGTCGCTCAACGGCCGCACCGCGACGGCCTCAACGCGGTCTAAACGTTGTCGATAAGGCAGGCAGCTCCTTCTCGAGACTAGGAGTTAACCGCTCGGTGCCCTACGCCACCAGCGACGGGTTGCGCGCAGAGGGCGGCTCGGACGTTGGGCTCACGTTTGGATCCGTGTAGGCGACGCGGATTTGGTCGCGACCTTGGAGCTTGGCTTGATAGAGCGCCTCGTCGGCACGGCGCAGCAACAGCTCGGGTGTTTGCCCATGCTCAGGAAATACCGCAACGCCCACGCTGAGCGTGACCGTCCCGAGCGCTCTTCCGTCGTGGTGGAGCTTCATGGCCTTTACTTCAGCGGTCAGTTTCCTTAGCCGCTCTAAAGCGTTCGGAACCGAACATTCCGGCAGAATGAGGGCAAATTCTTCGCCACCAAAACGGCAAGCAATGTCTTCCCGGCGCACACGGAGCTTGAGAACCCGACCAAGCTCCTTGAGCAGGAGATCGCCCGCGTCGTGTCCGAAAGTATCGTTGAAGCGTTTGAAGTGATCCACGTCTATCATTACAACGGTGAGTGGTTGTGAATGACGTTTTGCTCGGTAAATGGCCTGATCAAGGCCCTCCTCCATGTATCTGCGGTTGTATAGGCCGGTGAGGGGTTCGCGAATTGCTTGGTCGCGCAGCGTCATTCTGAGCTTTACGTTTGCTAACGCGAGCTCAATGCCGTCTGCAACCGCAAGAATGAGCGGGCGCCCAGCGTGCACCGTTTGTTCGGGGTGTGCCACATGCAATACGCCGAGCAAGGTGCCTCGCGCTATCATGGGGGCGCAGGTGTAGGGGCCCAGATGGCCGGCATCGACATGGGCGCAAACAAGATCGAGCGAGGGATCGTCCACGCGATGGGCGTTGCCTCGACGAACCGCCCAACAATCTTCGGGTGAATAGACTGGCCGTAGCGCAATGGGGGCCGCCTCTGCGCCGCCCCAGGTAACCACTTGCTCCAGGCGCTTTCGAGATAAAGAGAGGATGGAGAGTGCTCCGGGCTGGGTGGGAAAGAGCTTGCGCATGATGCAGCCAATCACCTGGAAGGCCTCTTCATCATCGCGGCAGGTTTGCAGAAGCTCACTCATTTCGCGCAGGATATCGGTTTCTTTGTTCTTTCTTTCGAGCTCTTCGGCCCAGCTTTTCAGCTTGTGGTTCGCTTCTGAGATCTCTTCCTGCGCTTCTTTGCGCTGAGTAGTATCTTCGATAGTTCCCAAGATCTGAACTACCGATCCATCGGAACCCCGCTTGAAAACTGTGTCGCGTGACAACAACCAGAGCCAGTTCCCCTCGTAATGCTGAACGCGACCTTCAAAGGGTACAATGGTGCCGTCGCGAGCCTCCCGCAAACGCTCTAAATGGTCGCGAAACCTAGGCAGATCTTCAGGGTGGATAATGCTCTGAAAGAGTGCCGCTACATCGGGCGCGGTTTCTTCGGGAGGATAGCCGAGGATCTTGGCCATGCCTCGGTTGGAATAGAGGTAAGAACGACGGTCCAAATCGTAGAGGTAGACCGCGTACGGCGTGGACTCAGTAATGCGCTCTACGAAAAGCTTGTTTTGCTCCGCTTCAAGCTGGGCGTGGACTCGTTCAGTTACGTCCGCCACAACCCCCAGGTATCCAGTGATTTGGCCGTCTTGGCGCATCGGGCTCGCTTCGGCCACCACCCAACGCAGGCTCCCGTCGGGCCGCACAACGCGAAACTCTTGAGAGAAGTCTTCACCGCGATCAGTGATGCTCTGCCAGGTGCCAAGCACTTTGTGACGTTCGTCTGCGTGGACGGAGCGGGCCCAACCAATTCCCAAAGCCTCCTCGTCTGTCATTCCCGTAAGGTCCTGCCAACGACGGTTCACAAACACGAATCGGCCATGCCGGTCGGTTTGGTAGATGCCTACGGGTGCGTTGAACACTCGCGCGTTCAACTGATTAAGATCGCGCTGCGCTGAGACTTCGGCTTGTTGAACCTCGTGTTGCAGGTGCATCTTGTGTTTGAGCGAAGCTGCCTCGGTGACGTCCAACGCGGCAGCTAGGATGACCCGCTCCTGGGGCTCGAGCGCGAGCCACCAACGCAGCACCCGGCGCTTTTCTCCCTGGGTGCACGTCGTGTCGAAGCTGATGGGGGCACCCAGCGAGAGGCTCTGTACTTCCGAAAGTACGATTTCACGTTCATCTGCCGCTACCGCTTCATCCAGTCCGCGACCGATCCAGGTGTCGGTTGGAGCTCCGAGCACGGTCGCCAGCTCCTCTGAAACCTCGAGGAACTTCCCGCCCAAGGTAAGCTTGCAGAGAAGCCCGGGGACTAGATGAGCGAATAAGGAGCGCTCTTTTAAGCCAGGCAGTACGGGCAGGGGCATGTGAGGTTCCATACGGCCGGTTGAGACCTGAGCTTGAGCGCATCGAAGGCTCGGTGTCTCGGGCTGAGACACCCACATTCAGAAAGCGACGCTACGGAGGCGCTTAAGGGCCTTTCACACCAAAGCGCTAAGGACTGAGTGGGACCTGCCGTTCGAAGATCGTGAACGGGTGCGCCAGACCCGAAAGTGGGCGCAACCCCGACCCCAATGACTGCCGAGGTTCAGCAAAACTCCCCAATGAAGATCCTAGTCGTCGACAGTGACCGCGAACGAGCCAAAAAGCTCAGAGAAAAAGTCTCCGAACGGGACGCGACCTTTCAGGTTGTAACAGCCGATACAACGGAAGGTGCACTTCGGGTTCTCGACTTAGGGCTGATCGACGCGGTGGTGACTCAGGAGAAGCTGGTGGATGGCTCTGGCCCGGAGCTTCTCGGGAAGGTGGCTTCGAGCCAGCCACAGGTCTTGCGACTACTGTTCTTACAGGCTGGAGCAGGCGTAGAATCACCCCCCGTAAATTCGGTAGCTCATCAAACCCTGGCATTGGCTTCGGACGAGACCGCGCTGCTGATGAAGCTCAGACAATGTGCGCGCATACGGGAGCTCGTGGTCGACCCTTGGCTGCGCAAGGTGGTAGGCCAAGGCGATGCTCTGCCTTCTCCGCCCAAAACCTTGATGGCGCTTCGGCGTGTGCTGCAGAAGGATGATGCCTCGGCCCGAGAAGTTGCCAGTGTTATCGAGCAGGACCCGGCCCTTTCCGCGTCCATCTTGCGCCTTGCAACCTCCGCTTACTTTGGCTTGCCGCGTAAGATCCACAGTGTGTCTGAGGCGGTAATGTATGTTGGGCTCAACACAGTCAAAGGGCTCGCGCTGAGCGCAAAGGTCTTCGAAAGCTTCAAGCTGCCCGCTCATTGTTCGTTTTCGTTAGAAGGTTTGCAGAGCCATAGCCTCGCCGTGGCGCAGGTGGCCCGCAATCTGTTTGATCGCGCTCCAAAGAAGGATGACGCGTTTTTGGCTGGGCTATTTCATGATTTTGGAAAGCTCGTCTTAGCGGCACGGGTGCCGACTATGTACGCTGAGGTCCTGCGCGCGTCCGCCGACGGGCAAGCGCCGGTGCATAGTGTAGAGCGTGAACTTTTTGGAACCACTCACAGTGAGGTGGGGGCCTACTTACTTGCGCTTTGGGGCTTCCCGGTCGACCTGGTAGACGCGGTCTTGTTACATCACACCGAGTTCTCTACGATAGGCATTGAGCTTCACCTCGCTGTCGCGGTGAATTTTGCCAATCAATTGGCCAAGGGCCGCAAGATAGATGCCCAAAAAGAAGACACGCTTAAGCGTGCGGGTGTCGACGTTGCGCGTGGGCGGTGGTATGCAGAGGAGCACCGGTTGATTGCCTAATTGCCCTGAATCGTAGAGCTTGTGCCGCAAATTGGGTGCGAGACTCGGCGTCGGGGCGGTTAGAGGGGCCCGTCGGGTTGCCCGCGGCGGACGTTGCCCGCTACCCTGCGGGTGTGCGGAGCCCTCACCGACCAGGATCCGCCATTTTAGGTGGACGATGAGAACCGTCGAGTTTTTCAAAGTATCACGCGCCGTTCAGGATCGGTTCACGCACTCGGCAAAGGGTTTATCGCAGCCGGTGCCGTTGATTTTCTCGGCCTCCACTGAGGCTCGTTGGCGTGCGCCTTTTTTGGGGAGCGTGGTCGCAGTGCTTGCGGCTTTCGGTGCGGGAGCCGTTGGCTTTGGTAATCCAGAGAACTCGTTAGCCATAGCACCGCTTCCCGCCGTGGCAGTTTACTCAGCCCTGCTTCTAACGGCCGCAGTTGGCTTCCTAATGGCGCGCGTTCGGTTCATGGCGCCAAAGCTTCTGCCGTACCGTCCGGGTCGCTACCTGTTTCCATTCGGCGTCGTGGATGCCCGCACCGATTCGTTTAAGGTTTCCCCGCTCAATGAGCTTGAGGCCATCGAAGCCAAAGGCAGCGTACTTCGGTTGAAGTTCAAAGAGGGGTTGAGCGATTTCGATGCTGGTGCATCGGCTAGAGCCGAGCAGCTGGTTGAGGCAGTGCGCTCCTCACAAGCCTCCTATGCGGCAGCGCTTGAAGCGATGAACCTGCGTGATCTTGCGGCGTTAGATCCGCTGCGCGATACGGGCTTTTCTAACCCATTTTCGCCAAAAACACCACTGTTGCCCCCCTCGCAAAAACGTTTCGTGGCATTGGGGTTACTCGTCGCTCTCCCGGTTTCGGTTGGGCTGGGCTACGTGGGGTTCATGCTTCGGAACAAACTGAGCGAAGCTCGGTTGTTTGAGCACGCAGTTCAGGTTAACACCCCGGCGTCCTACCGGACGTACTTGCTGCGAGGTGGTGCGCGGCCAGTGGTCGTTGAAACGTTGCTGCCTAGGGCCGAGCTTCTTGCCACGGTGCAGGGTAAGAATACTGAAGCGCTTCTCGGTTTCGCCAAGTCGCATGCCGGCAGCAAGATAGAGGCGGAAATCAGTGCAGCACTCAAACAGGCTCTCTTGGGTGAACTCAAGCGCGCAGCAGCCGAAGGCACGCTGACGGCCCTCGTCGCCTTTCATGAACGGTATCAACGCGAGCAGACCCTGTTTCGAGGGGAATATGAAGAAGCGTTGAATCGCTTTTATGCATCGATATTGGCGCGATATCAGCAGTCAGCCGTTTTTTCTGCCAATAACCTCGAATTTGTTAGAAAGCTGCTCAATTTCTCCAGGACGTTTCGTGGCACGGTCCTGGTGCGTTTTCGCCGCGTTCTGCGGGCCAGCTTAACGACGGCTGATCGGCAGGTGGAGAAAAGTATCTACTACGCGGGGGCGGAGTCACTGCCGTCTCAGTACTTCGATGCCAAGCGTTCCGAGCCACGGGAGGCTCGTGCTGGGCAGGCGCTCGCGCAAAAGTGGCAGCAAATCTTTCCCGAAGACGTGCTTAAGTTCGCCCTCGGACCGCCGGTAGATGAGCCAGAGGGTACGCCCGTGGTGTTCCCGGTCCCAACACTGTTAGTTGAATACGTGGTGGGGGGCGCGGGGATCTATCTGAGCCGGAAGCCTCGGGGCGTGTTCGTGGGTGTGGGGTTGGTGTTCAATGCAGTGTTCACCATCCCTGACGTTGCGGAGAGCTTGGTGTTCAAGTCTTCGTCCTGGAAAGTGCCAGATGCGGCCGGTTTGGAGCTCTCGGAAGGTACCTTCTCGGGTGTGTACGAGAGCGTGGCTCAAGAGGGATTTGATAGGTTCTTGCGGCTCTACGAGGCGGAGTATTTCCCGGTCGCCGCGCATTCTCGAGTGCCCTGAGCTTGCTGGCTGCCGGGGCGACCAAACGGTGTCCTACGGGGCGGTGCTTGGGAGGCTTTCCTCTGCTTGACGAGAGGCGGCCACTCATGAGAGAGCGGAACACATGAATCCGGAGCAGCAGCAAATCATCGCGTGCATGGACGCGTTCATTGAAGACATGGTGCGAGCGGTGGATCAGACTATTCGCCAAACCATTGCAGCTGAGCTCGAACGTATTCGTGCCAATCCGATAGTGCGGGTGAAGGGCCCTAAGGCTACCCGTCGCCCCAAGCGAGAACCGGCTGAAGCTCGTGCTCGCAAACCGCGGGAGCCACGTGCTCCGAAGGAGCGGCCGCCGAGCGCGAGGAAGGCAAAAGAGTTGGCGCCCGAAGCTCCGCCCGCGCCTTTGTTTGTCTATAAGCGAGCTAAGGATGGTCGAATCGAACGGCTCAATCGCCGTGACGAACCGGGCAATACCGAAAACGAGCTCGCCGAAAACGAGCCCACTCCGGCAAGCTAGGAGACAACCACTAGCTTCAGTCGCACCGTGACAAGCTGAGCTTTGCGCAGCACGGTGATCTCTACCTCATCGCCTGCTGCGTGGCGATCGAGCTCGTTATACAGATCGTCGTAAGAATGGATCGGGGTGGATCCGATCTTGACGATCACGTCGCCCAGCTCCGGGCCGGAGGGTGTCTGACGAATGCCCTGGATCCCAGCTTTTTCTGCGGGGCCCGTTCCTATGACACTGAGCACAATAACCCCTTGGATCCCAATACGGCGTTCCAGCCTGCCATTCGGATCAATCTGGACACCGAGGCCAACCTGCTCAGCGCGCCCCGTCTTAATGATTTGCGGGACGATTCGCGCCACCGAACTCACGGGCACCGCGAAGCCGATACCAGCGGAAGTTCCACTCGGAGAATAGATAGCGGTGTTCATGCCAATCAGTTGCCCGCTGCTATCCAACAATGGGCCACCGGAATTGCCAGGATTGATCGCAGCGTCAGTCTGCACCATGTCTGGGATAGTGACGCCGCCGGCTCCCTGCATCGAGCGGCCGAGCGCACTGATCACCCCTGTGGTGAGCGTATGATCCAGACCAAACGGGTTCCCAATGGCTATAACCTTCTGTCCTACCTGAAGGAGGTGGTTCTTTGGCAACACTTTTAGAGGTGTTAGCGACCCTGCTGGAGCTTTGATCTTTAGCACGGCGATGTCGCGACGAGGTTCCACTCCTACCAGTTCGGCGTCCAACGTTGTCTGATTCTGCAGCGTAACCGTGAGACGGCGTGCGTTAGCCACCACGTGGAAATTGGTGACGATGTGTCCCTCGGTATCCCAAACAAATCCGGAGCCGGAGCCCGATGCAACTTCGGAGGTCTGGCCCCAGAAACGGTCCGTCACCAAGGTGTGTTGAGTCACAAACACGGTGGCTGGGGCCGCGTTCTGAAAAACAGCGATTGTATTCTGTTCGTCCTCCGTGCGCGCTCCAGCCGAAAGTGGAGGGATCGGCAGTGGCTTGGGTGCGGGAGCCCGAGGGAGCGCAGCAGGTGGGGTGGGGGCTTTTAAGGCTTCAATTCGACTATTTCTTTCAGTACGATGACAGCTATTCAGGCTCACGGCCAAGAGGCACGCGGCGAGCGACAGTGGGTGGCTGAGACGCATGCTGCGAAGCTTAGTCTTCCCGCGCTGGCCGCACAATTGCTGAGCTTCTGCTCGAAATTGAGCCTTCTCGGGATGGCCGGGTGGCCTCGCGCCACACGTGGGTCCCGTTTGCACTGAGTCTTTCTGGCGGGTAATACCCACCCCCATGCGCCTCCACTACCTGATCGTTCCGTGGCTGTTGCCTGTGCTGCTCGTCTGGTCCTTCCCTGGGAATGCGCGGCCCTTGACGATCCACACGGTTTACCCAGGCCAGCGCCTGGGTTCGATTGCCAAGCGCTACCACGTAACAGTTGAGGCGCTCTGCGAAGCCAACCAAATTGGTAGAGCTGACCGCTTGCGAGTCGGACAGAAGCTGATCATCCCTGCCAAAGGGAATGTGGCAGAGAAGAAAGCGAGCGACCCAGAGCATGATTTAGTGGCGATACCACCTGGGCCAAGCGCTGCCGGATCCGAAGATGAGGCGAGCGAAGTTCAAGCGACGGAACCTGAGGCCGCTGCCCCTGATGCTCCGTTGGAAGCTCAGCCCTCGGAGGGCACGGCCGTAGCACCCGAGCAGCTTAAGGCTGCCCCAAAAGTAAGCCGTGTCTCCGCGCCGTTGGCACCGAAAGGGAATTCCCAACGCTCGCAGAAACCCGGGGCCCTTCCTCGAGTCCATACGGTCTACAGTGGGCAGCGTCTGGGGTCGATTGCCAAGCGGTATCAGGTTTCAGTGGATGCCATCTGCAACGCATCGGGGATTTCAAGAGGCGTGAAGCTGCGTCCCGGTCAGAAGCTTCTCATCCCAACCAAAGACGACAAAGACGGCGAACGAGCCCGCCAGATGTACCATGGCAACTTCACGAACTCGGCGAAAACTGCGCCGCGCCGAGCAGCTCTCGCGAAAGGCTCGAAGGTGAGCTGGAAATCCTACGTGAAGCCCGCGCGCAAGCGCGGTTACGTAACCCTCACTGGGTACTCTCGCTCGTGGAAGGGCTACGCTTTCGGACCTTCCGGCCGAGTGTTGCCCAAAGCTCGGACCGAGATATCTGCTTTGCTCAATGCGAGCCCGGCATGGCCAGAGGTGGAGCCACGTTTGATGCGCTTGCTCGTCGAATTGAGCGACAAGTTTGGTGGCAGAGAGTTGCGAATCATCAGTGGCCTCCGAGAAAAGTCCTTCGTTCAAGACTCCCGGCACCACTTGGGGCGCGCGGTCGATTTTACGATCATCGGCGTGCCGAACGAGGCGCTGCGCGATTACTTGCTAACGCTGGATCGTGTGGGCGTGGGTTATTACCCTAACTCGACGTTCGTCCACCTCGACGTGCGAGAAGAGAAAGCGCATTGGGTCGATTACTCCGGCCCAGGGGAAGCTCCAGTTCTGGCTCCACGCTCGTTGGCCGCGGAGAATCTGCGCCGGGCGGAACAAGCGGCCTCGCACTAGGGGTCCGGCGAGAACCGAATGCCCAAGCAGTAGGTGTTTGCCTACTTTGGCGCACACGGCTGGAGCGCAGAAAGTGTACTCGAGGGCCGGTATTGGCAGTTAAGTGGGCCATCTCGACTTGGAAGTGTCACATCCTGATAGCCTTCCCGTAACATCGAACCATCAGACTAAAAGGATGTGCAGCTTGAAAGGTTCAGTGGCTTTGTCTTCGGTTTCACAGCCGGACGTCCAGTTCCCCCCACAGAGTGGAAGTTTTCGTGTGGCCCAGAGGGCTCCGGACGAGGCGTCTTCGGCACACCAATTAGAGGGTCGCGCTCACGCGGTGGAGCGTGCTCGCCAGTGGGAACGTACCCGAGGGGTGGAGGCAGTGCGCTCCGATAGCATCCAGGAGATGCTACGAATGGAGCGCAGCAATCGCGGTTAACTCCAGAAGCGCCTTCGTGGAGGGTGCCCCTCCCTTGGCGGCTCCACTCACAGATCTTTGCAGCAGCGAAAGCCGGTTGAGTAGTCGTGATAGCTTGGCTCGTGCGCCATGGTTACAAAGGTGCAACCGTCGCCGTGTTCGCTGCCGGTGCTATAGAACCCACCCATAAACACACCCCGCCCTGAGCGGTGGGGCACCAAGGCGCGGCGAATTTCTGGTCGCAGGGGAACCTCGCGCACAGCCTCAGCACTTGCCTGATCAGCCACCCATTCGTGAAGGTTGCCCACCATGTCGCTTACTCCGTAGTCGCTAGTGCAGCCAGCAAAAGCACCCGTATTGGCAAGCCAACCTTGTAGCTGATTGAGCTTTGGGTTGTTGAAATGCTCGTCGTACTTCCAAGCGCGCGCGTTGCTCCCAAAGAACTTGGTCAAAAGGTGCGGGCGACTCACATTGCAAACGCGCTTTTCGTACTTCGGCCCGTAGGGGTAAGTGGTGTGTCTGCTGCCCGAGCACGCCGCATACCATTCAGATACAGAACACAATCGCTTGCCTGCATTCGAGCAGGCCGAGATGGACTCTGTGCGACTGATGTAACCTTGTGGCTTTACGCCAGGTTCTGAGCGAGCTTCGTATTTAACGCCTGGAGCCGGCCTCAGGAAGTGCGGGTGAGGTTCCAGCGTGCCGGTTTCGCCACGAAACATAAGATGTGCCTCCCAGCGGTCGACACAGGCCTTGCCCACTTTCGCCATTTCCTTAGGGCATGCGGGTGGGGCGGCAGGTTCCACACCAAACCGGGTAGCTGACGCGTGCTTTGGCGCGTGTGTTTCGTTCTCAGCGCGAGCGTTTGCGCAGCCCGCAAGCAGTGTGGCAAATATCCCCGCTCCTACCCACGCGGCACTCTCAGTGTAAGTCCCAGCACTTGCAGCCACAACCACTCCATTATCACACAATCCTCGCCCACCCCACCAGGGTCGTCTGGCGTGCAGCCCAGGCCCAAGTTGCCGCTGTCATTCCTTGGCCCGCACTTTCCCACATGCACAGACGAGCTCCTCTGTGCAGCTTTATTTTTGAGACGATTCGTTGCTTCGTGCTTCTCCGCGCCCGCACTCGGTCCTATTCTAAGTAGTGGCCCGAGTTTCCTTCCCACATGTAGGTGCGCAAACGTGACGCGTGCGAGCGGCTCATCTATTTCGGACTTTAAGTCGTCGACACCGCTTAGGCCGGGGGAGTTGGTCGCGAATAAGTATCGGTTGATCCGCCAGATTGGCGAAGGGGCCATGGGCTCTGTGTGGACGGCAAAAAATGAAGTCTTGGACGTCGACATCGCGATCAAGTTCATGCGCATCGACATGCCTAGAGCGGATGCCTCCAACATGCATAAGCGGTTGTTACAAGAGGCACGAGCCGCCGCTCGGTTAGACCACCCCGCCATCGTGCGCGTATTTGACTTCGGGCAGATGGAAGACAACACGCCTTTCATTGTGATGGAGTTACTGAAGGGGGAGCCCCTTTCAGCTCTTCTGGGGCGCGAGGGTAAGCTTGAGGTTACTCGTGCGCTTCAGATGATGCTTCCGATCGCCGATGCACTGGCAACTGCGCACGGTCGCGGCATCGTGCACCGTGACATCAAGCCCGAGAATATTTTCATTGCGAGCGACGAATATGGGCGGCTTCAGCCCAAGATCGTTGATTTTGGGATTGCCCGTTTTTCAGAAGGAACAGGCACGCTCACACGTTCTGGAGCACTCCTTGGAACTCCGGACTATATGGCGCCGGAACAGGCCCGCGGAGAGCCTGATATCGATCATCGAACCGACGTTTGGGCGCTTTGTGTGGTGCTCTATGAGTTGATGGCGGGCTGCCGCCCGTTCGGACACGAGGGCTCCAACTATTTAGCTGTGCTGCGTGCAATTGTGCACGATCCGGTGCGCCCCATTCTTGAGTACGACGTCGGTGACAAAGCTCTGTGGGTCATAATCGAGCGTGGTTTGCGCAAGCGCAGGCAAGAGCGCTGGGATACGATGCGTGTATTCGGCGAATCATTGGCGCTCTGGTTGTACGAGCGCGGTATCCGTGAGGATGCTTTTGGCGCCTCGCTCAAAACTGGCTGGCTGCAAGCGGGAATCGATGGCGTCAAGATCGACACGACCTCGATGATGCCAGCGGGCGATGAAGAAGCGTTGAAGGTTATCGGCGAGCTCGACGACCTACTCGCCCAGGCTCCAGCGAGTGTGCCGCATCCCGCCCTCCTTCCCCCCGGCCCAGCGCCGGGACGTGAGGGGGGCCCACCCCGTGGCCTGCCGGTCACTCTTGCTGTGGAAGATGGCGTACCGCCTAGCAGTCGCCACGGCGCTACCGAACTTACTCCCGCTGCCGCGCCTCAAAGGGTCGCCCCGAGAATGCCGATGCTGTTGGCGGTAGTAATAGCCACCGGTGTCGCGGTGGTGGCAGTAGCCGTGTTGGTTCTGAACGTGTGGGGAACACGCCAGGCGTCCGAACCATCATCTGTGTCTACAAGCACAGATCCGGTTACTCCTCCGGCGGTTCCCACGACCTCGGCTTCAACGGGGCCACCATCGTCCGCGATGCCCTCAGCCTCCGCCATGCCCTTGCCCCCTCAAGCAGAGCCCCCAGTACCGCCAAGCGAGGCGAGTGCGGCCCCGGCGTCCAAGCCCGCAAGCAGAAAGGCGGCGCCGCGGCCGGGCCACGCTTCCAAGAAGAAAGCGCAAAAGAAGCCAGGGTCCTTTGATTTAGGGTTCTAAGTGCCGCTTCCTATTACTGGACATGCCGTCTTATCACCCCCGGACTTTTGGTTCCCCAGCACGTGGGCGTCTCGGCCTAGTCGTGTTCACGTTCGGGGTGGCCTACTTCGGCGCGTCTTCGATCGCGTTAGCTGACGCGGGAGAAGACCAACGCACAGAAGCGCGTGCCCTTGCGCGAGACGCGCTGGCACACATGCACGAGCAACGTTGGCCCGAAGCTCAGGCACTTCTTGCGCAGGCATATCGACTCATGCCAGCACCAACCTTAGCGCTGTTGGAGGGGAGGGCTTTGGAGCCGATGGGTCGCTGGGTCGCAGCGAGGGCAAGTTACGAGCGCGCAAGCCTTGGAGCGCAAAGCGAAGATGAGCCGGAGGCATTCAAGGCGGCTCGGGAGGAGGCCAAGGCGGAAATCGAAAAGCTCGATCGCAAGATCCCGAAAATCACTTTGATGGTGCAGGGCTCGGGTGCCAAAGATGGTAGGCTTGCCCTCTACATCGACGATAAGCCGCTCACCCAAGCGGAGCGCGAGAAACCTGTATGGGTGGACCCAGGTGAGCACACCGTTCGCGTGCAACTTGGTTCGGAGGTGCTCGTAGCGACTTCGGTTGGCGTTAGCGAAGGAGAGCAGAAGAGCCTATTTTTAGGCATCGCCGCGCAAGTTCCCCCCAGGGCGCCCCCACCTTTGCCGCCACCAAAAGAAGCAGGGCCGCAGAAGACCGCAGCCTGGGTCGCTTTTGGGGTGGGAGGCACCGGCATTGCCCTGGGAGCGGTCACAGGCTTCATGATGTTGAATGCTCAGGGGAATTTGAATGACGCATGTGGCGCAACATGCCCAGCTTCCGCGTCGGATGAGCTTGCACGTTTTCGCACCACGCGAACCGTAAGCTTTATCGGATATGGTACGGGGCTCGTAGGCGTTGCGGTGGGCGCATTCCTATATCTTACCGACGATAAGCCGGTGGCTCGCGCAGACAAAGTTGGCTTGTGGTCGGACGGTAAAGTGGTTGGCGTGCGGGGGGCCTTCTGATGCGTGTTCTTCGAGGAGTTTTAGCAGCGGTGTTGGCGTCTCTGCTGTTGCCGGGTTGTCCCATTCTTGTAGAAGATAACTACAAGCTAGACGCACGCGTGGAACTGAATATGGCTGCGGTGGGTGGGAGCGCCGGCGCGGCGTCTGCCCTCGGTGGTCAGGCGGCGGGTGGTGGGGCCGCCCTGGGGGGAGCTTCCTCGCTTGGAGGTCAGGGGGGAATTGCCGGGGCCGCTGGAAATTCAGGGGGATCTAGTTGCTCAGATGGGACGAAGAACGGCACCGAGACGGACCGCGACTGCGGTGGGCCGGACTGCGCGCCCTGCTCCGAGGGTAACGCTTGTCGCTTCGGTGGCGACTGCGCGAGTGGAGTCTGCACCTCCAAAGGCGCATGCGACGTTCCTACGTGCAGTGACGGCGTGAAGAACGGTGATGAGGTCGGTATTGATTGCGCGGGTAAGTGCCCGGCGTGTCCCGCGGGGCAACCTTGCAAATCTGTCAGTGATTGCCAGACGAACGTTTGCCAGGGCGAAAAGTGTCGTCCTGCTGCCTGCGGTGACGGCCAACAGAATGGAACCGAATCGTGGTTTGACTGCGGGGGCCCCCTTTGCGGGCAGTGTCCGATAAGCGCCCAGTGTAACCTCGCGACCGATTGCAAGAGTGGGGTGTGTACGCTCAACCGGTGCTCACCGCCTGCCTGCGATGATCTCGTTCAAAATGGCACTGAATCCGATGTCGACTGCGGTGGGAGTTGCACTCGCTGCACCACCAGCAAAAAGTGTCGTCACGGAGGAGAGTGTGCCTCAAGCGTTTGTGCAGGGGGTACGTGCGCCGCAGCATCCTGTACGGATGGTCTCCAAAATAGCCTGGAAACCGGTACAGATTGCGGGGGAGGCGTCTGCCCCAAGTGTGGCGATGCTGAGCGCTGTGTGGTGGATGCCGATTGTGTAAGCGGCAAATGCATTGACGGCGCGTGTCGTTCAGAGAGCTGTGCTGACTCCCAAAAGCAGTTAAACGAAACGGACGTGGATTGTGGGGGCACCTGCCCGCCGTGTGCGGTGTCGCGCATGTGCGCCAACGTTAAGGATTGCGCTTCGAAAATCTGCACTGTCCAGGTATGCGCTGCTCCATCCTGTTCAGATGGAACGAAAAACTGGGACGAAACAGACGTGGATTGTGGTGGCGCCTGCGCGCCTTGCGCCCTTGGAAAGGAGTGTCGCTTGGATCGCGAGTGCACGTCACTCGTGTGCCGAGGCACGTGCGTGGCATCCACATGTTACGACAACGTGAAGAACGGCGAAGAAACAGACGTCGACTGCGGCGGCGTGGGTTGCCACAAGTGCGCACGGAGCGAAGCGTGCCTGCTCCCATCGGACTGCGACACCGGGCGCTGCGTCGGTCTTCGCTGCAATTGAACGCCTTTGTTGGGCAAACTGCGGCCTGCCGAATCAGCCTGATGGCTCGATGATCTCTAGAAATGGCGACTTCAGCGTGGGTACGGGCCCCGAAGCACGCGGATCGGGAATGGCCCCTTCGAGGTGCCAGAGCTCGTCCAGCAGGCTTTCGAGCGTGAGCTTACCGCGGTGTTCCCAGATCGGGTGAAGCTCCTCACTCATTTCGTCGGCAACTTGATTGGCAGCGGCTGAGGTCGTAAGCCCGCGCTCCCGAGCAAAGTTGAGAACTTGCTCAGTGATTAGGTACACGGAGTTTTCCCACGTTCGATCAAAGTGGCGGCGAATTGCCGGATCATCCGGAAGCGTTCCGTACTGTTCGTTGGCGCAACGCACGATGCCCATGCGGTTGGCCACGAAATCCGGAATGTACACGATGCCGCGATCGGCCAAAGCTTGGGCGTCGCGCTCCTCATCGTCGAGTTGGTTATTCGCTGCACCGCAGACAATTTTCGCTCTGATCTGCGGAATCGTGATGGCATTCAGCACCCCGCCAAGTGCCGAAGGTGCCAGAATATCGCAAGGCTCTGCCAAGATGCTGGTGTCTGAGGGTAAAACTGCGGAGATGGTAACCGGATGTTTGGCGAAGCGAATTCTGGCAGCTTGCACCTGTGGCTCAGAAATATCGGCCGCAACAATCTCCGCGACACCTTTGCGCAACAGCTGTTCGATGAGCGAAGAGGCCACGTTTCCAAGGCCCTGAACTGCCACGCGCTTGCCGTTCAAATCGCCTAAACCTTGATGGGCAAGAGCGGCCTCCATCGCACAAATTACGCCCGTGGCCGTCGAAATGGATGGGTTGCCCGAGCCACCTAGGGAAGGGGGAATACACGTCACGAAGCGGGTGGTTTTGAATACATTACCAATGTCTGCCGGCTGGGTGCCTACATCTTCTGCGGTGACATATAGGCCACGTAGGGAGGTCACGAACGTGCCGTACTCTTGGTACAGCTGGGCGCGGTAATCTGCGTCGCGATAGCGCTCGCCGGCCTGCTGCGCGATGATCCCTTTGCCGCCGCCCCACCAAAGGCCCGCGAGTGCATTTTTGCGTGTCATGGCCTTCGATAGCCGCAGGCCGTCATTTAGTAGAGCGCGAATGGACCCGTAGGACCAGTGTCGCAGCCCACCTGCGGCTTGCCCTCGCCGCGTTCTGTGCACGAATGCACCGAAGAGAGCGCCTGTGCGCTCTCCTACCTCAAGGAAGACGGCCTCGTGGCCCCCGGCGCCAAGGGTGGCCACCATTGCTTCGAGCATCGGCTCCAACGAAGGATGTGACGCACGGGGTGTCGCCCCGAATACAAAGCACGCTCGCCGCGTGCCAAGTGACTCAAGGTGCTGTGCAAAAGCGTCGGGAGTCTCTAGCAGCCAGTCCATTGCGTCGGCAGTCTAGTGATCCCCCCGGAGCCACGCCACAGGAGGCGAACGGATGTTTCGCTCTGTCGGCCACTTTTGGTGGTTTTTGCTGCGTATTCCCTAGAACACTGAAGCCGCAGCCACCGTAAGCAAGGCCGGCGCAGCGGCCTGCGGCACCACCAGCACAGGGCAGGGCGCGCGTGTGAGGACTCGTTCAGCGACACTACCCAATGTTTCTGGAGTGTCTGAGGCCCCGTGGGTTCCAAGTACAATAAACCTGTAGCCACCTTCTTCGGCAAGCGTCCCAATTAACTCGTCGGGCGTTCCAAACTCCACGCGCGTCTGCGGTGTCTTGCTTGTTACCGCTTGAACTCGCTCGGCTAACTTCTTGAGCCTGAAGCGAGCGTGATCTCGCGCTATGTCAGCCGCTAACCGTGCATTGCGGCTTCCGGCTTCCTGCAAGAAAAAATGGGATGGGGCGTTCACATAGGGTGCTAACACGTGCAACAAAACGACATCGGCCCGAATGAGCTGAGCAAGCCGGAGCGCTTCATCCAGTGCGACCTCCGCCCCTGCCGAAAAGTCCGTTGGGACAAGTATTTGTGGAACCGTGTTCACTTTCCAATAGTCGGGGCTGGGGCACGATCACTCGCGTGAACCGCCGGTGAGTGGCTCTTGGGCGCGGCTCCGTATTCCTGCAGTTTGTATTGGATCTTGCGCACACTGATGCCCAAAATGTCGGCGGCTCTGCTGGTTGAGCCTCCTTGGGCCTCCAACGTTTGCAGAATGGCGTACCGTTCTAGATCTGCGAGTGAGCAGCCTGGGACGACCGGAACGGAGCTATTGCGAGCGGCGGTGGCAATCTCTGGCGGCAAATGGTGCACTTCGATGGCAGGGCCGTCTGCCAAGACCACCGCTCGTTCGATGATGTTTTCAAGTTCTCGCACGTTCCCAGGCCAGGAGTGGCCAACCAGCTGAGCGAGCGCACCGTCGGAAATACGCGTGACTGACTTTTCGTTCTCCTTGCTGAAACGTTTGAGAAAGTGTGCGGCGAGCGCTGCAACGTCTGTGGGCCTCTTCCGCAGGGGCGGAAGCACAATGTTGATCACATTGAGCCGGTAGTAGAGATCTTCGCGGAATTTCCCCTCGTCCACCATTTGCTTCAGGTTGCGGTTGCTCGCCGCGATCACGCGTACGTCTACTTGGATGGTTTGATTTCCACCGACACGCTCGAACTCACGCTCCTGCAATACACGAAGCAGCTTTACCTGGGTGGATGGTGATATCTCCCCAATTTCGTCCAAAAACAGTGTCCCGCCGTTGGCCTGCTCGAACCGACCTTCACGTCGCCGGTCTGCCCCCGTGTAGGAGCCTTTTTCGTGCCCAAATAGCTCGCTTTCAAGCAACGTTTCGGCGAGAGCTGCGCAGTGAAGCTTGATGAACGGCGCCTCACGCCTGGGTGAGCGATGGTGAATAGCCGCCGCCACAAGCTCTTTTCCAGTGCCTGATTCTCCCGTAAGCAGCACAGTGGCACGGCTTCCGGCCACCTGTGCGATACTCTTGAAAACCTGCTGCATCTCGGGGGAAGCACCGACAATGTTGTCGAAATTGTAACGCTCTGTGAGTTGCGTCTTGAGTTGCTCAGTTTCGTGTCGCAACCGTCGGCGTTCGAGGGCGCGCTCCAGGATCATCAACAGCTCATCGGTATTGAGCGGCTTGGTAAGATAATCCGCGGCCCCTTCGCGCATGGCCGAAACGGCAGTTTCCACAGCCCCAAAGGCAGTCATCAACACCACCGCAGCTTCGCGGTCGCGTTCGCGGAGCTTCCTCAAGAGCTCCACTCCGTCCATCCCTGGCATCTTCAGATCCGTGAGCACGACGTCGGGCTCGAAATCGGTCAAACGCCCAAGTGCCTTGAAGCCATCCGCGGCGGTCTCCACGGTGTAGCCCTCCTCCTTCAAGATCTCGGCCAGGGCGCTTCTCGCGTTCGCCTCGTCATCAACAATGAGGATGCATCCTTTGGTCGTCACGGCTGAGTCTCGCTCCGGGTTTCTAGGCCCGCCACATGCACGGCGTGTGCCGGTTGCTCGACCAGCGTCACAGAGAGCAAAGTGCGCAGATTTGAACGGCGAGGACGCCTGAAGCATGCCCGTTGGCGCGAAAAATATGCGCACACGCTTCGCTAAATCAGGCAAAACGGTCGCTGATTCCTCCAAAAATCCGATATTTTATGGAGTGCGAACTCGATGCGAGGCAGGAGTTCCGTGGCGCAAAATATGCGTAGTGCCCCAACGCTGGGCTAGCCCGCTTGGGTCGGGAGGCGAATCGTGAAGCAGGTATTCCCCGGCTCTGAAGTCACCGAAATAGTGCCGCCGTGGTCGGTCACGATGCTGTGGACGATGGCCAAGCCGAGGCCCGTTCCTGCCGCTTTGGTCGTGTAGAACGCGTCGAATACGGGTGCATCTTCTGGGAAGCCGGGGCCTGTGTCGTGCACTTCGATCTGTACAAACCCCTCGGCATCGGGGTCACGCGTGGTGATCCGAAGGGTGCCATGGCCCCCCATCGCTTCGATGGCATTCCGCATGAGGTTGAGGAGAACCTGGCGCAAGCGTTCAGATTCTGCGGGGACTACGCCGAGCCCCACGCTCTGTTCCAGCTGGAGCTCAATGCCTGCCGACTCGGCTTCTGCGCGCACCAGGGTCAACACGGAATTTACCACTTCGTTGGGGTCCACAGGGCGGAGCTCCAGCGGCCTGGGTCGCGCGAATGCAAGGAAGTCTGTAACGAGATGATCGAGCCGTCGGATCTCATCGAGCACTACCTCGCATACGGGCATCAGTGTGCCGACGTCCCGACCACCGCGCTCAACGCGACGCTTGAGCACTTGAAGCTGAAGAGTTGCAGAATTTAAAGGATTGCGCACTTCATGTGCTAGGCCTGCCGCCAGCGTTCCGACGGCCGCCAGGCGCTCGGCGCGTAAGGTTCGCCGTTGCATCTCCACTTCGCTCGTCACGTCGACGCCCATCGCGTACGTGAGACCACCCGAGCCCGGAGCTGCGCGCCACCTGGCGATGCGGTGGCCGCCAGATTTTATCGGAAGCTTTCTGTCGCCCGCGTCCGACACAAGCTCTTTTCCGGGCTTTCCGAGCATTTCGGTCCGGGGAAAACCGGTAGCTTCTTCAAGTGCGCGGTTCCAAAGCTGTATTCGCCCGTTATCGTCGAGCGCGAGCACGAACACAGGCACGGCCTCAGCAACTTCTTGGCGCTCTTTAGTCAAGCGCAGCATTAGCAGATCGTCCCGATAGCTATCGAGCATGATCGCAAGCTCCAAATCGAGCACCTGATTAATGGCGCGCGAGCTTTTGGCCTGAAGGGTCGCGCTCCCGGCGTGGGCGCGTTGGCTGTGGGCAAGGAACTGCTCGCGAATTCGATTCATCGCAGTGAGCATGAATTCCTGTGGCAACCCGATCTGAACATGCACCCGCCCGATGCGCGCATGTTGTGCCAGGTATGCTTCATCATGCGGGCCTAGGAGCACAGAGTGCATCCAAGCGACCAGCGTTCGCTTGAGACGCTCAACTTGCTCACGGCCACCCACAATCGCGCCGCGTGCTGCCGGATGCCGTTCCAGAGTGTCGTAGAAATCTGCAGTAATACCTTCGAAGTGAGGTGAGGCGACCGCATGGAACGCGCGCAGCATCTGGGCGGAATCCTCGCCAAACCCAACGTAGGTTTTGATGCTCTCGTACTGGGCGACGTCCATGCAAAAAGCTCTGGATTGCGGGTAAAGCGCAAGATGTCAGCTATTTGACCGCAGCCTCTGCCATGCGCACCGTGAGCACGGGAACGGATGAATGGCGCACGACTTTTTCGGCGACGCTGCCGAGCATTACGTGCATAAGGCCCGTGCGTCCCATGGTTCCAAGTGCGATCAGGTCGTAGTGGTCATGTTCTGCAGTTGAAACGATCGTGCGCCATGGATCCCCCTCGGCGCTCCTTGCGGCTCCCACCTTCAGCCCTTTCGCGGCAGCATCCGCTCCAAAGCGCGCCAGCTCGTTCGCAGCGTGTTCCCGCACCAATTCTAGGAGGGGCTGCTGCATCTCCAGATCTGGGCCCACTAGCGTGGTTGGGGGCAGAAAGCTCGGCATTTCCCAGACGTGCAAGATGTCGACACTGGCCCCACACGCAAGGGCTAACTCGCTCGCTTTCTCGAGAGCGCGCATAGAACACTCTGAGAAATCGACCGCTACCAGGATCTTACTTAGTTTAGTTGCCATGCTTCGGTCCTATTGCCTTTCCTCTAAACTTTCGGTCGCTTAGGGGCGCACCACCAATACCGGACAGTGAGAGCTTCTTACAACTCGTTCTGCCACACTTCCGAGCATTACATGCCCGAGACCTGTTCGGCCGTGCGTTCCCATGACTATGAGGTTGCTTTCTCGATCTTTCGCAACTCTCAGCAGAGCGTCCGCCGGAGGACCGAATTCGATGCTCGTGGTAGTTCGCGCGCGCTCTTCGGGGGTGAGCTCTGCTAGAAGCGCTGCGAGACGTGCTCGTGCCGCTTCTTCAGCGACTTGGGAAAGGGGAGTAGAGCCCGCGTCCACCCACACCATCAACTCAGGCCCGAAATAGGGAGGAACGTTGCACACGTGTACCACTTCAACGTTCCCACCGCTCAGCGCAGCCAAGTTGAGTGCTTGCTTGAGCACCAACGGGGCACCCTCCGAAAAATCTACTGCACATAAGATTCGATCCATGGACTGCATGGGTTCCGTGGGGGTCCAGTGGCTACGAATCTGCAAGACCCAGGCCGAACGAGGCGAGCATGCCTAAGCCATTTAAGCCGCTCGCGCGGCACCGAGTTTTGCGAAAATCCTGCACTTAAGCCGCCTTTGGGTGAAAAATCGGCGTTGCTTGTCGTAAGGCCGGCCCGGTTCGATGCTATTCAGGCAGGTGCCCATGGACGAAGCCCAACGAGCGCGAGGAGTTCGACATGTGCTCTTGGTCACTTTGGGGCTCAACATAGCTGTTGCAGTCGGAAAGATCGCGTACGGGTACTGGGCATCCGCTTTGGCCATCCGCGCTGACGGTTTCCATTCATTGACGGACGCGTCGAACAATATCGTCGGCATTGTGAGCGTCGCGTGGGCTGCTCGTCCAGCCGACAGAGGTCATCCCTACGGGCACCAGAAAATTGAGCTCGCTGCGGCCGGTTTTGTAGGGGCTTTGCTCATGCTGGTGGCTTACGACGTGGTGCACAGCGCTGTGGGTCGAATGTTGGGCGAGGCGAACGTGGCGCCGATGCTGGATAGGTCGTCCTATGTGGTGCTCATCGGGACGCTTTTAGTTAACATTGGGGTGGCGGCCTATGAAGGGAAGCGGGCCAAGGACTTGAGCAGTAGCTTCCTTGCTAGCGATGCAACGCACACCAAAAGCGACGTAGCCGTTACGTTGGGGGTGTTGGCATCGGTGGTGTTGGTGCGCTCGGGTTACCCTTGGGCGGACGTTGGCGCGGCGCTTCTGGTTGCGGGCTTTATCGGCTGGGCCGGCATCGATATTGTGCGCAAAAATTGGGGATATTTGGCCGATTCTGCGCAGCTCGACAGGGACAGCGTTGAAAGCACGGTGCTCAGCGTACCAGGTGTGGCAAGTGCCCACCGAATTCGCACGCGCGGCGTTCCCGGTGCTGTATATGTGGATCTCCACATACAGATCGCCCCGCACCTCAACGTGGTGGAAGCGCATGAGGTTACTCACTGGGTGATTGACGCGATCAAGGCCCAGTTCCCAAATGTTCGAGATGTGTTGGTGCATACCGAGCCCGCCGAATCCGGGCAAACATTTGCGCCGCTGCCTGAGCGCATGGCGCGCGATGCCGAGCGAAACTAACGCAAAACCTGCGTGGCATTCTGGTGGCGAACGGGGCGCGATGGCGCAGAGACTCCGAGCGCTTTCGCGTGTTCCCTCGAACGTGGCTTGTTTAAGCACTTTGGCACGTGATGTGCACCTGCCAGGTGCACGTGCCTATAGCGGACGAATAGCCCGGGCACCAATTTCTTCTCTGAGGAGCATCGGCCATGACGCTAGCGAGCAACCGCACATACACGATCGTAACCGGAATTGATTACTCTGAGCTCGGCGACCTTGCGGTGGCCCAGGCCTTTGCACTCGCCAAAGGTCAGCCACGCTCTGAAATCCACTTCGTAAACGTAGCTCGTACGGCGGGGGTCGGGGTTTTTGTTGACGATAAAGCCGGAGTGCTCACCATGAGCCTTGACGAGGCCGCAGAGAAGGTGCGTCGCTATGCCGAAGGCAAGGTTGCTGAGCTTACAGACGCCGGTGGGCTGCAACGGGTCGTTACCCACGTTGCTCTTGGGGCCCCAGCTGAGCAGCTGGCGCAGCTAGCTTCGGATCTCGAAAGCGACATGCTTGTAGTTGGCACGCATGGTCGACGCGGTGTGGAGCGTTTGCTCTTGGGCTCCGTCGCAGAAGGGGTTGTGCGCATGGCGAGCTGCCCCGTGTTAGTGGTGCGAGGGAAAGAGCCGGAGTCTCGGGTGCCTGAGATAGCCCCTCCCTGTCCTCGTTGCATTGAGGTGAGGCGTGCCTCCGCGGGTAAAGATATTTGGTGCGCGCAACACAGCGAGCGTCATCCACGTCCCCACACTTACCACTACGTTCCGCGCAACGTTGCTGCGGCTGCCCATAGCAATATGCCGCTTGTTGAACCCATGTCGCGCGAGTGAGCCACGCTTGGCCTAGAACGGTGCGGGCTAGGACAGTGTGGCATGGATGCGGCGACGTAGGACCTACACCTGGCTCGGCTTAACGTTGGCGATGGGATCGCCAGCGGGCCTTTTGATCCTGCGTGCAGCCATGGCGAGGGCCGTCCCGAGCCCGGCATTTGTGGCCGAGGAGTTAACTCGCGACCCAGCTCTTTACGCTTACGCCGCAGCCTCCACCTCCGTGGTGTTAGCTCTTGCCGGTCACTTCCTGGGCCGAGCCGCCGATCGGCTGGAATCCAGTGCGTTTACGGATGTTCTTACGGGTCTCTGTAATCGCCGAAATTTTGAGATGCGGCTTGAAGCCGAATTTTCTAGGGGTCGCCGTTATGGTACCCCGGTCAGCGTCATCTTGATCGACATGGATGGCCTTAAGGCGGTCAACGACCGCTGGGGCCATGCCGCGGGCGACATGGCAATTAAGGCAATTGCCGGGGCCATCCGTGAAACCTGCCGTGCCACGGATCTTGCGGCTCGCCTTGGCGGTGATGAATTTGCAGTTCTCGCGGCCGGCGTCGACGCACAGGGAGCGTTCGTGTTGGCCGAGAGGCTGCGCGTGCAACTTGCAGCCTCGCCCCTAGATCAGATCGGTCGCATTACCGTATCTCTTGGGATTGCTGAGGCAACACCAGCGATTGATACCTGGCGAACGCTACTCAAGGAGGCTGATGCAGCCCTTTATGAATCCAAACACGCAGGCCGCAACAGAACTTCCGCTCGGCCCATCAAGGCCAACATCGAAAGTGGACAGCCGCCTGCCCCGGAGGAGCTTGCTCACGTGAAGGCTAACATCCCCGAACGGTGAGCCTTTCGGGGATGTCGCGTATCCAAGCTCGGAATTGCGGCTAAGCCGCGGGGCGCACCGACCGCGGAGCTCGGCGAGCCGGCAGCTGCCCAAGCCGCGCAAGATGCGACTGGATTTCGTGCACCGACAAACGGCACAGATCTTTGCTGAGCTCAGTGAAGCTGACCTGCTGGTTACCTAACGCTCTGAGCTCCGGGCGTAACATGCCGAGCGTTTTCGGGTCCGCAACGATGATGCAGGTATGCGCCCCACGCCCGTAAGCAAGCTCCGCTGCCCGCTGTGCGACCTGCTTGGCAAAGCGCCTATCCATTTGCGCCTGGTGCCGCCCGCGATGATCGCTTGAACCTGAACTTGGGCTTCCCCTGTGACCACGCGAATCGCTCGGCGGAGCACTGTCGCGCGAGGATCCAGCCTTCGCTGGATTCTCAAGATCCGCCGCCTCGTAGAGCGCGGGCCCGCCCTCTATTTCCGGCAAGCCTCGGGACTCCAAGGCGAAGAAACGGGCTCGAGCACCATCTGCAATGACGACACATTGATTCGGCATGCGACTTTCTCCCTTTTAAAGGCCAATGAATGCACACCGTACTTTATTTTCTGATACGCGTCTATCTCAGTTTTGTTCTGAGTGTCTGGTTGATGTGAAGATGTAGTTGAACTGAGTGGCCTCAATGGTAGGCCGCGTGTTCAGCGCTTTTCAGTGTTTCAAGTAATGCACATACAGGTTTCGTCAGTGCGTGGATTTTATTTGATGACACAGGTTGGAATAGTCCTTGCTCAGTGGGGGTTTAGCGGCCGCGTGAGGTGTAGGTGTTAGTGCGGCCAAGTGGCGTTTGAAAAAAAATGCGTGAACGTTTCCGCTCGCTCCGGATTGTTTCTCCCGTATTGCTAGCCGGTGGTGGCGAGCTATGGGGCAGCCATGCGGAATCGCTCCGCTTTCTCACTCCGCAGAATTTGTGCTTTCGCGGAGCAGCACGGGTGTTATAGTTGCTTCCCTTACGGTGGCTCTTTGGGGGCCGCGGGCCGACGGGTCGGCACGCGGTGTGCGGCTTAGGCAGCTTGCAAGTAACGCTGAATTGTAGAGGGTTGGCCACTTGTGAAACCGGTTATTGTAAGCGCGACACCACTCGAGGAATTGGGCCTCGACTCAGCTGCTTTGCCGAGCGGAATACACGAGCGCCCGGGGGCGTTGAGCCCTTCGGAACTCATGCGATCGGCATTTCTGGATGCCGCGGCGCCCATTGCCGTCGAGTCACCTGCTGGCGCTCTGTTATGCGTCAATGCGGCGTTCGAACAGCTGCTAGGGGTTCGGGCTGAGCGCCTAATAGGTGAAAGTCTAGGGCTCGCCTTGGCTGGGGAAGATCAACTGCGGCTCAGCCTGCTGCGTGAGAACTGTTTGGGTGGGGAAGATCAAGTGGGCGTTGAATTCACGGTCACTGATTCCCAGCGAGTGGAGCACTTGATGCTCGTTACTGCCTCGTTGCTTACGGATGTTGAGGGTGAAGCTTTAGCCATAAGTTATCATTTTCAAGATGTCGGTTTGTTAAAGGCTCGGCTTCGTGAGTCGGATCGCGCGCTAGCTAAAGTGGAAGCCCTGTCAAAGGCGGAAAAAACACGCTTGGAGCTTTCGCGTGAGCAAGTTTTTCGTGCGGAGGCCAAGGTGCAGCGTTTGGAAAGCCTGCTCATCGCTCAGCAACGCATATATCACGAGCTTTCGCGTGGCTCGGGGAGCGATGCCGTTGTCGATCGAGTCATGGCAATTGTGTGCCCCGTCGGAGGCTTCAAGGTTGGTGAGTTTTGGCGAGGGAAGGTGAGCGGTGGTCGTGCTTTGGCGTTTCGGCAGGCAGAGTTCGTTGCCGATCAGGCCTTCGCGTTTGGGTGCGTCACGGGGCCTGGGGCGGAGCTGGCCTTCGGCGTGACCGCGCAGTGGGAGAATGCAGAGCAGCAATTGCTCTTCGCCCACCTCAAGCTGGAAGCGGAGGGCCTCGCGCTAGCGAGCGAGCGCGTTTTGCTAGTGGAGGTGCGTACCGAAGATCGCTGGTTTGGGGTCCTCCGTTTCATGGGCGGGGAGCCGTCGCTGGACGCAAGCGTAGGAAGAATGCTTGAGCAGGTTGGGCTGCGGCTGGGGGACTACCTTGCCAACAAGGCGGGGCCCGCGGCCGCCGCACCGCACGCTGGTGGCTGAACAGAGTGCGCGCAGCTGCCCGCGTTGATGAATTCGCGGGGAATAGCGCGGCAGCACGGGGTGTTCTCCGAGGCACCAGGCTTGCCAACGTGGATGCTAGGGGCCTAGGTTTCGCCTGAGAATTGAGGATTCGGATGCGGAAGTTCTATCGATGGTTGCCTGTTCTCTCATTGGGGTTGTTGGTTGCCTGCGGAGCGTCACGAACGCCAACTGCTGAACCTTCCGGTCGGGCGGGGGTTGGCGCCGACCGAACGGCGCAGGTCGGTATCGGGGACCGAGAGCTAGCCTCCGTAGCCGACGTGGTCGAGAAGGTCTTGCCTTCAGTGGTTAGCGTAACGGCCAGCAAGGTGGTACGTGCTGAAGATCACCCTTACATGAACGACCCTTTTTTCCGGCGGTTCTTTGGGCCGAGGCCGAACAGAGAAGAGCGCCAGCAAGGGCTGGGCTCAGGCGTAGTGTTCCGCGAGGGTTACATTCTCACCAACAACCACGTGGTAGATGGGGCTTCTGAGATCAAGATTGCCTCGGCATCCAAGCGCGAGTACGCGGTGGAGCTGGTTGGCACGGATCCGAAGACAGATGTCGCGGTGCTCAAAGTAAAGGGCACCTCCGACGGCTTGATTCCGATCACACTTGGGGATTCGCAGAGTTTGAGGCTCGGTGATACTGTTTTGGCGATTGGCAATCCGTTCGGCCTAGGCCAAACGGTCACCAAGGGCATTGTTTCCGCCAAGGGCCGTGCGGATCTTGGGATTGTGGAGTTCGAGGATTTTATCCAGACAGATGCCGCAATCAATCCAGGAAATTCTGGTGGAGCTCTGGTGAACTCACGGGGTCAGCTTGTTGGTATCAACACCGCCATCCTATCTCGAAGTGGGGGTAGCGTGGGCATTGGCTTTGCGATCCCAACCAACATGGCCAAGCCCATCGCGGAGAGCCTGATCGCTAAGGGGCGTGTGGTTCGAGGTTATCTCGGAGTGCTGCTCCAGGATGTGGATCGCGATCTGGCCGAAGCTATGAGCCTCAAAACAACCACAGGTGTTTTGATCGCAGATGTTGTGGCCGGTGGGCCCGCGGAGAAGGCTGGAATTCAGCGGGGAGATGTGATCGTCGAAGTCAACGGGCAACCTGTCACCTCGTCCGGGCAACTGCGCAACGTTGTGGCGTCTTCCGCGGCGGGAGCCACGGCCACCTTTGTAGCTATTCGAAAATCCGAACGTCGCAGCTTCACGGTTCGCCTAGACGAAAGGCCTTCAGATTCCGAGATGGCCCAGCAAGTTCGCGGTGAATCGCAGCCGGAGTCGCTGCACGGGTTGACTCTCCAAACTCTAACTCCAGAGCAGCGGCAGGAGCTGAAGGTACCAGCGAGCGTCAGGGGAGGCGTGGTGGTGCGAGCGGTGGAAGGCCAGAGTGCTGCGGGCCAAGCCGGGCTTCGCGAAGGGGATGTGATTGTCGAGGCGGGAGGCAAGCCCGTGCCGAATGTGGAGGAACTTCGAAGGGCGCTAAAGTCAGGCAAGGGCAAGTTGGCCCTCTTGGTTTGGCGAGACGGTGGCACGCGCTTCGTCGTGATCTCACGTTGAACACTAGGTTTTGCCCGGCTGTTTTGGGGCAGGTCGCTGGCATCTCTGGGGCCTCCGCGCTAAACGGGGCGCCCCGGCCACGAAACACCAGGCCGGCCTACGCCGGAGTTCCTGATGTTCTCGCCCACTGACGACGTTCGAATCGAAAGCCTCCACCCACTCTTGCCTCCCGCGATCCTCATGGAGGAGCTGCCTCTCGGCGACGTCGAGGCGAGCCTCGTCGCGCGTTCTCGCAGCGATGCGGCCAAGATCATTCAGCGAACGGATGATCGGCTGTTGGTGGTCGTGGGCCCTTGCTCCATTCACGATCCAGAAGCCGGCCTTGACTACGCCGACCGACTGAAGCGGGCGCAGGAGCGCGTGAGCGACGAGCTTTTGATCGTGATGCGAACGTACTTTGAGAAACCGCGCACTACGGTTGGTTGGAAAGGCCTCATCAACGATCCTGATCTCGACGGCACCTTCCGCATCAACCGCGGGCTACGCGTAGCGCGCAAGTTTCTCCTAGATGTTCTTGCTGTGGGACTACCCACCGGCACTGAATTCCTAGACCCGATTTCGCCTCAGTTTGTCGCTGATCTGGTATCGTGGGGTGCGATCGGAGCGCGAACCACCGAAAGCCAGGTTCATCGCGAGTTGGCAAGCGGGCTCTCCATGCCGGTGGGCTTCAAGAACGGAACGAGCGGTGATATCCAAATCGCCGTGGATGCCATCCGCTCTTCAGCGGCCCCACATCGATTCCTATCCGTTACTAAACAAGGCTTGGCGGCCATTGTTAGCACACGTGGCAACCCTAACTGCCACGTGATACTACGGGGCGGCAGCGCCGGCCCGAATTACTCCGAGGAAGCCGTGAATAAGGCCTGCGCCGACCTCAAAAAAGCCGGGTTCGATGCTGGGGTCATGGTGGATTGTAGCCACGCGAACAGCAACAAGGACTGCTCTCGACAACCCGTGGTAGCTGAAGCTCTCGCTGAGCAGGTGAGCCACGGGAACAACGTCTTCGGCGTCATGATCGAAAGTTTCATCGAAGCCGGGCGCCAAAATATGGTCGATCGGGCCGAGCTCGAATACGGGAAAAGCATCACCGATGGTTGCATCAGCTGGGCACAAACCGAGCCGGTGCTCGAGAGTTTAGCGCGAGCCGTTCGCGCTCGGCGAACGCGCAGGAGCTAGTTTTTGTGGCCATGCGCACTCGGTAAAACACCCGGGCTGAGATTCCCCAGGACTTTCAAGCGATTTTCTTGCGTTGGTTTGACCCGGATGGCGTAATTTTGCGCATTTCTGACAGAAGATTGATGGAATCGACGCAGCTTCTCGAATTGCAGCTTGTGGCAAGCCCGCCGCGGTTTACTTTAGCGGAGATGAACGTCTTCGGTTGGTGTTGGGTGTTGGTCCCGGTGGCTCTGCTTGCGTGCGCGGGTGAAAGCCAAGATAAGCCGTTAACCCGGTCTCCATCCTTGGATTATCGAACGGATCAACCGCGAACGGCCGACGGCCGACCGATTGGCGCGGATGGGATCGACCCTAAGGATCGGCTGGCCGCAAGCGCCAAGGCTGGCGAGAACGGTGGTGAGCTCGCCCCCGGTTGGTACGTTGAAGACGGCAAGCTGAAGTATGATCCTGAGCGGCGCACTGATCCCCAAGGCAAACCGAAGGCCAAGAAGCCAAAGCCCGAGCCCGACCCGAAAACGCCCCCTCCCTGATTCAGGGCGGAGGGGCTTGGTCAGCTTCGGCTTCCGCGAATCGCGCGTGGAGCGCCACCGGACTCTTGCGAGCTCGAAACCGCATGTTCAAGAGCTCCACGAGGAGCGAAAACGCCATGGCCGCGTACACGTAGCCCTTGCTCACGTGGCTGCCCCAGCCTTCGGCTGTGAGCATGACACCGATCAATAACAGAAAGCTTAGTGCGAGGATCTTCATGCTCGGGTGATTGTTCACAAAATCACCAATCTTCCCTGCAAACACCAACATGATGCCCACCGATATCAGCATTGCTGTGACCATGATGGGTACGTGTGAGGCCATGCCAACAGCAGTCACCACCGAGTCGAGCGAAAAGACGATATCTAGCAACAGGATTTGAAGGATGATCCAACCGAACGCGGCGGCCTTGCCCGCTGCCGTGCCTGCCGCCTCTTCATGCGGCACTTCCAGCTTCTCGTAGATCTCGTGGGTCGATTTGGCGATTAAGAAAATGCCGCCCAACAACAAGATGAGATCCCTCCCAGAAATCGTTTTCCCCCAGATAGCGAAGAGGGGATTGGTGAGGCTCATCACCCAAGAAATAGCCAACAAGAGTCCGAGCCGAAGCACGAGCGCCAACGAAAGGCCGAGTCGCCGGGCCTTCGCCTGCTGCTCTTGTGGCAAACGGCCAGTGAGGATGGAGATGAACACGATGTTGTCGATGCCCAGGACGGTTTCCATGGCCGTCAAGGTAAGCAGACTCACATAGGTCTCGGTTTGGAAGAACAGTTCGGTGTCCATGGTGATTCCTCTCAGTTGGGGTGCCGGAGCGTCGCTGCGGCGTCAAGCGCGCGGGCCAGCTGCCTTTGCGAGTCGATCATTCACGGCAACGCCTAGGCCACCGAGTTCCGGCGCGCACGCCAAAATCACATCAACACCAGCGTCGTCGAGCTGGCGGAGGGCGTGATAGAGCTCGCGCGCGAGACCTTCTGTGCCGCCTCTAACTTCGTACACGACCACCGACGAGGGAAAGCCTCGGGTGGCAATACCATTGAACAAGACGCCCACCCGCACCCCGCGGCTCGAAAGAGCGACGGCTTCGTCCGTGAGAGTGCTCGCGTTGAGGAGCACAACCTCCGCACGCGGTGCATAGTGCAGTGGGTGCTGCCCCGGCACCCGGACTGCCGCGTTTGAAACTAGGACGGGCACCGGCCGGTTCAGAACGGTTTCCAGTTGTTCCTGAGTCACCGCGCCGGGGCGTAGCACCGCAACCGTGGGCCCAGACACATCCACGATCGTTGATTCGATACCCACGAGCGAGGGGCCACCATCGAGGATGTAGTCCACCTCTTGGCCCAGATCCTTTTCCACGTGTTCGCTCCGTGTGGGGCTTACCTCCGTGAAGCGATTGGCGGAGGGCGCCGCCACGCCGAGGTTCAGCTCCTCCAATAGCGCCTGCGCAACGGGATGGTTTGGAACTCTCAGCGCTACCGTTTCGAGTCCACCCGTAACCTGAAGTAGAACCCACGGTTGGCGACGAAACACTAGTGTCAATGGGCCCGGCCAAAACGCCGCCATCAGAGCCTCAGCTTCCACCGAAATGCTGACCGCAAAGTGCGAAACCTCTGCAGCGCTTCGGATGTGAACAATGAGTGGATGCGTGGCTGGGCGCTGTTTGATTTCGAAAATCCGACGAACTGCTTGAGTGCTGTCAGCCCGAGCTCCGAGGCCGTACACTGTCTCTGTGGGGAAGGCCACAACTCCCCCTTGGCGTAAGAGCCGTACGGCGAGCTCTACATCTCGACCGATGGTCATGCTCTCAGTGCCCCCGTTTGGGGCCTTTCCCCCCATCACTAGCCACCGCTTGTGGTCGCTTCACCTTCGCCTTTAGGTCGAGCCCCGACAAGACTTCAACGTTCACGCCATCAGAAAGCCCAAGCGTTATGGCCCGCCTTTCAAAGCGCTGTGGCCCCACCTCCACCTCTACATAAGGCTTGCCTTTCTCAAAGCTGAGCAGGCTCTCCTCAATGGCAAGTACAGATTCTCGTCTGTCGAGAATGATGTCGGCATTGGCGCTGTAGTTGGCTCGGATGAAAGGGCCGGCTGCGAGCTTGATCGTAGCTTTTACCTCGAACTCAATAGTGCCTTCTTTGGCGACCCCTTTGGGTGAAATGTACTCCAAATTCCCACTGAATTTCTGGCCTTCGATGGCCCCAATCGTGATGTCAACCGGCATGCCCTCTTTGAGCTTACCTATCTCAGATTCGTCCACCGTACCTTGAAATAGCATGTCGTTCATGTCGGCAATAGCCGCGATGGTCGTGCCATCGTTGAAGTTGTTGCTCTCAATTACGGAAGAGCCCTCTTTCACGGGCACTTCGATGACGGTGCCCGGAACGGTTGAGACGACCTCATTGGAGACTCTGCCGGCCCCGCGAGCCGCGCCATCCTTGATCAAGCTGAGGTTGCTGGTGGCGGTTGCCAGCTCCTGCTGGCGTAGTTGAAAGTCAACTTCGTAGCGGTTGAAGTCCGTCTGGCTGAGCACCCCGTCGTCGAGTAGAGATTTGTAACGCTCGCGTTCGCGCTTGGCATTCTCGAAACTTATCTTTGCGGAAGAGACGGAAGCCTCGGCGTTGTTGAGCGTTACGACGTTCGGAATGATTTTGATGCGCGCGAGAGCCCCATCCTTTTTCACCACATCTCCCGGTTTGACGAAGAGCTCAGAGATAATGCCGGAAACTCTAGACTTTATGGCGACCTCCCGGCGCGGAACGATGGCTCCCGCCGCGACCGTCTTTTTGGTAATGGAGGCCATCTTGGGCGTGCCCACTTCAAATACAACGGGCCGTTCCTTGGACTTTTGGTACAAGAAGTAGAGTGTCCACCCAAAGGTAGCGAAGAGGGCGGCGGCTAAGAAAAGCGGGACCAAACGGCGAAACATGACTGCTCCTTTATGCCCGTTGCGCCCGAGTGACTACCAAGCTCGATAGAATGTGCCTATTTGTGGCGGATTGGTGCTACTTGTGTCGAAAGCGAACGCTGAGCTCGGAGAAATCCGTTGCTCGCTCGGCTTTCGGGTGCTCTGCTCCGCGCGATGTCAAAGGCTTGGATTACTAAGGACAACTTCGTCGGGTTAGCAAATGTCTCCGGGGTGGAGCAATCGGCAAAGGGCGCACTTTTTCGCGTAGGAGAAGAGCTTTTTCGCGTGGATGTGCTGCGCAACGATGTGGTGAGGTTCAAGATCTCACAGGCGGGTAAATTTGACGAAGAGCCTACCTATGCCGTGTGCCAGCGAGCATTCAGCCCGGTAACGTTTACTCTGACAGACGAAGGGGAGCGCTTCGTGCTCAGCACCCCAGCGCTCCGGGTAGTGGTGCAAAAGGCGCCCTTTGCATTTCATGCGTACCGCAGCGACGGTAGCGCGATTTTCGAGAGTGCCGACGGCAAGAACGGCCCTGAAGCGTACCTGTATTTGAACGATACCTTCGTCGTGACGCGCAAGCGGGGAGTGCACGATAGCTTTTATGGCCTGGGGGAAAAGACTGGCCCGTTGAATCGACGCGGGCAGAAGTACGTGATGTGGAACTACGACATCGCCACCTCAGATGGCTTGGCGTTGAGCCGGCTCACCATGGTTGAGAACTCCGACTTCATTAGCCCGAAGTTTGATCCCTACTACATGACGATCCCGTTTTACTATCATGCGGTCACCGATCGCGCGGGAACCCGGTTTGCGGGGATGTTCGTGGACAACGGTTACCTTGCGAAGTTCGATTACACCGATAAGGATCACTACTCCTACGAGTTCCAAGGTGGCCAATACACCGAATATGTGTTCGCGGGGCCAGGCATGGAGAGCATCTTGGAGGCCTATACCTGGCTCACAGGGCGCATGCAGCTGCCGCCGCTGTGGAGCCTTGGCTACCATCAGTGCCGTTGGTTCGATTACCATCAGCCAGATGTCTTGCGGTTAGCTGATGAGTATCGTGAGCGCAAGCTACCGTGCGATGTGCTCTGGCTCGACATCCATTACATGGATGGGTACCGCGTTTTTACGTGGGATAAGGAGAAATTTCCGGCGCCGCATCAAATGCTGGGAGAGCTTCGCGAGCGTGGCTTTCGCATGGTAACGATCATCGATCCAGGCGTAAAACACGAGTCTGGGTACAGAGTCTTCGACGAGGGCGCGAGCCAAAATCTATTTTGCAAGGTGGAAAACGGGCAGCTCTACGTGGGTATGGTGTGGCCTGGGCGTACTGTTTTCCCCGACTTTTCTAAGCCCGAAGCGCGCGCTTGGTGGGGCCAGCTAAACGCCGCTCACGTGGAAAGTGGGTTGGCCGGAATTTGGAACGACATGAATGAGCCCGCCACCGGCAGCATTTCTCCACTTCCTATGCGTTTTGATCGAGATGGAGCCAACCACCCCCACGAGCGTTTTCACAATCAGTACGGCTTCTTGATGGCAATGGGAACCCGCGACGGGCTTTTAGCCGCGCGCCCGAACGAGCGTACCTTCATCTTGAGTCGAGCGGGCTTTGCTGGCATTCAACGCGTGAGTGCCAATTGGATGGGAGATAACGCTTCACGCTGGGACCATCTCGAGATGAGCCTACCCATGGCGAACGGGCTTGGCCTTTCCGGGCAGCCATTTGTCGGCGCGGATATTCCAGGGTTCTTCCAGACCCCCACGCCCGAGCTCATGGTGCGTTGGATGCAGTACGGCGTGCTCACCCCGTTTGCGCGTGGCCACAATTGCGTGCGTTTCGATGATCAATATCCCTGGTCTTTCGGCCCGGGTGTGGAGCGAGCCTGTCGGGACGCACTCATGCTGCGTTATCAGCTGTTGCCCTACATTTACACGGCGTTCGTCCTTTCAAGCGAAACGGGCGAGCCCATCCAACGCCCTCTTGTCTTTGACTTTCAGCAGGATCGGCAAGCGCGCGAAACCGATGATCAGTTTTTGCTTGGCCGTGGGCTCTTGGTGGCACCTGTCATCCAACCCGGAGTTGTGGCGCGCAACGTGTACCTTCCTCCTGGCAGCTGGATAGACTGGTACACGCGCGAAACTTATGAAGGTGGGCAGTATCGAACGCTAGATGCTCCGATGGAGCACATCCCATTATTAGTTCGCGGTGGGCATGTGATTGCAGCGCACCAAGACATTCCGATGTCGACCTCAGGCTTGGCACCGAAGGTGCTAGATCTGTTCGTGGCCGTACCGCTTGAAGACGGCACTTTTACTTCCGAGCTTCAGGAGGATGACGGCCTTACCTTCGCAGCGAATTCGGACACACGCCTGCGCACCCGCTTCACGCTCAAGCGGCGTGGCACCGAAATCACTCTCAAGGCGGAGACCAGCGGCTCCGGTTACCCGGAGTTTGCGCGCGAGAAGTTTCGCGTGGTGTTGCTAAACGTTTCTGGAAGTTCCGCATCTTTGGATGGAAAACCAGTGGCGCTAGACGCCGGTACCCTGACCTTTGACGACCGAGGTCAGGGCTTTGAGTTAGCCTTTCTTGCGTGAGCACTGGCCGTCTCGGAAATCACGGCGTGAGGTAGGCTTTTTTTCGTGGGCCGCGGCTTGCGGCAACCCACAGCAGAGGCACGGCGCCTTCCGGCACCCCGCAAAATGCCGCGGCTCTGGTAGGTGAGACCTTCTCTCGAGAAAGGCCGGCGACCAAAAGCTCGGCTTTGAGCTAGGCTTTCGAGCCTAAGCGCATGTTGGCCAATCTCCAGAAAACACCATCCGTTCTGAAACTCGACCCTTCGGATAACGTGGGTGTCGCCACCCGCGCCATTGGGCGGGGCACCGTTGTTGGGGTCGGCGTTACGGCGCTCGCCGATATCGCTACAGGCCACAAGTTAGCGCTCGCTGCTATCGCGCTGGGTGCTCCCGTTAGGAAATACGGACAGGTTATCGGCTTTGCGAGCCGTCCGATAACAGCCGGCGAACACGTGCACACCCACAATTGCGAGATGGGAGCGCTGGCTCTCGATTTCACACGCACAGAGGAATCGGGGAAAGCTGGTTCGGTGCAGCCACCAGCACCTGCGTATTTCCAAGGGATCGTGCGGCCCAATGGCAGGGTTGCCACCCGTAATTATCTTGCGGTGCTAACCAGCGTGAATTGTTCGGCTGCCGTTGCCACCGGGATTGTGGAGCGCTTTCGGACGCGCGGTTTGTCTGATTTCCCTAATGTAGATGGCGTTATGGCAACCGTGCACGGCCAGGGCTGCGGCATGGCCGGCAGCGGGGAGGGCTACGAACTCCTACAGCGCACTTTGGCCGGGTTTGCGCGCCATCCCAACTTCACCGGTGCTTTGATTGCGGGCCTAGGCTGTGAGGTGAATCAACCCAAAGATCTATGTGAACACCAGGGGCTGATTGCGGGGGATTTACTGCAAACGCTCAGTATTCAAGACGCGGGTGGCACCCTTAAGGCCATTGAACGCGGGGTGCAACTGATCGAAAAAATGCTACCAGTTGCCAATCAGACGCGCCGAGAATCTGTGAGCGCCTCGCACTTGATGTTGGCTTTGCAGTGCGGCGGCTCGGATGGCTATTCGGGCATTACTGCAAATCCTGCACTTGGGCGCGCGGTGGATCTATTGGTGGCTCAAGGCGGCACGGCGATTTTGAGCGAAACGCCCGAAATTTACGGTGCGGAGCATCTTCTGATTCGCCGCGCGGTGACATCCAAAGTGGCCGAGAAACTGATGGCGCGCCTAGCTTGGTGGGAGAGCTACACGAAGAAGCACGGGGCCGAGATGAACAATAATCCCTCACCGGGGAACAAGGCCGGGGGCCTCACCACCATCTTAGAGAAGTCGCTCGGGGCGGTCGCTAAATGCGGTACCTCGCCGCTTGTGGACGTTTACGAGTATGCGGAGCCAATCACCCAGAAGGGCTTCGTTTTCATGGATTCCCCTGGGTACGATCCGTGTTCGGCAACAGGCCAAGTTGCAAGCGGAGCCAATATCCTTTGCTTCACCACGGGGCGTGGCTCCGTATTCGGCTGCAAGCCCACGCCCAGCATCAAGCTTGCTACCAGTACGGGTCTCTTCGAGCGTATGCGCGAAGACATGGACGTCAATTGCGGGGACATTATCGATGGCGGCGCTACCATTGCGTCGAAGGGCCAAGAAATATTTGAGCTTATTTTGCGCGTGGCATCGGGAGAAAAGTCCAAGAGCGAGCTCTTGGGGATCGGGGATCAAGAGTTCGTGCCTTGGCAAATTGGCGCAGTGATGTGAATTTGAGGCGGGGGCTGCCGGGGGGATCCTCTCACGAAAGAGACCTCCAGCCGTGGGTACTTGGTAGCTCCGCCCCTAGAAGGTGCCTTCTACACCAATGCTCGGGATGGTCACCGGCCCCACGTATTCGGTACGGCACCCATTCAAGGGGTCGCACGATTGATCAATGGCCTCTCTGTTCAACGTCGTGTTCAAAACCTCAAGCACAAACGAAATCGAGCTCTTGGGGCGATCGAGTTGCCAGCGTTTTTCCAAACGTACGTCGAGGCGATAGTAGGGCGGCAAACGCTGCGGTTTTTCAAAGGTAAATTCGCCGGTTCCGGGTGAGCCCGTGTAAAAGGTTAGCTTGCCACCGCCACGCCAGTTGCGGCCGATATCGTAGGCGAGGGCGCCATTGAAGACGTGCGTGCGATCGAATGAAGCTGGCAAGCGGCCGATGTCCGTATAGCGAATGGAGCGTGAGAGTGTGTAACTCACAAATCCGCCTAAATGACGAGAAAGATCGCGTTTGAAGAGAACTTCGACGCCGTAGGCTTGGCCCGTGGTTTTGGTATCAAAACCCAGATCTAAGCGGTCGCCTGCGCGCACCAGGCTTAGAATATCTGTCATGTTGAAAAATACGTTGTGAAACGTAGTGACGCTTAACTGTTGGTCATCACCAAGTTCCAACTCCCCGCCGAAGCTACTTTGGACACTTCGTTGGAGCCCACCTCGCAGGCCGCCCAACTGGAAGCCCGGAAGCGGGATCACAAAGCTGGGCGGCTGGTGAGCCAGGCCGAGCGCGTTCGTGAGGCTAAGGGCCCGGCTGATCTGATATTGCGCGGTCACTCGTGGCTCAAGCGCGACGGCTGAGGCGCCATCGGAGCTGTAGTAATCGAGGCGCGCGCCAGGAGTGAGCGTTACCCGCGGGGCAACCTTCCACACGACATCTGCGTGCACTCCCATGGCAACATCGCTTCGACTCGGAAAGTTGACTCTTGTATCTTCGTTGCTGTCAGTAGTGGGAACCGCGTCGGTGGGGTTCGATGTCGGTGGATTGGGATTGAGCGGGCTTTGCACTGGATCTGGTGCGGTCCCGGGCTCGCTTAGGTTGGGCGCCGGCCTGGACGGTCCCTCGCTTGGAGCCGCCCCATCCGAATCCATGGAGCTTTGCGCCACCTCTACCCTGTAATGGTCCAGCGTGCTGTCGACCCCGGCGCGTAAAAGCGCGCTTTTGGAAAGCTGGTTCTTGTATTCGCTGCGAATTCCGAACTTCTGATCGATCACGTAGTCGTCACCGTCGCCTCCGCGCGTTCGGTCAACCCCGAGTGTCACAGCTGTGCGCAGTTCGCTCGCTTTGGAGGGTTTTTCGTCGTAACGCAGATCTACACGGTGAAATTCCGTGCTGAAAAAGCTGTCGTCGCTGGTGCCGTCTTGGCCGAAATAATCAAACGAACCGAACGTAAATACCGTCAGCCGCCGCCGTTTGCTGAGATCGTAACTCACGCGCCCCTGGTAGTCCCAATATTCAAGGCGCGTGTTGGGGGCTAGCAGCGAAAGCAGCGCGGCTGTGTAGGAGTAGCGGCCGGCCACGAGCACGTTGCCATAGCCGTTAGCAAACGGCCCTTCCACGAGGGCTCCCGTATCGAACAGCCGAATGTTGCCTTCACCTCTCCACTCAGGTTCCGGTGCTTTCGTTTCTCCGGCGACGATGCCACCCCCAAAGCGGCCGTAGCGGCTCGGGTAAGCCCCCGGATAAAGGTCAACGCTTTCCACCAACCCCGGGTGGATAACCGAAGGGCCGAGGCCTGCGTGATACAAGAGGGGCACCTGGATGCCGTCTAGGAAATATCCGACGTTACCCGGAGGTGCCCCACGCACATAAAAGAAAGGAACCCCGGAAAATATCGGAGTAACGCCTGGAAGCGCCTCAATCGCGCGAAATGGGTCGCCAAAGGCTCCGGGAAGCTCTCGCACCTCCGCACGGGAAAAACGCCTAACGGTGGGCTCAGTGCGCGCGCCAAGTACGTCCACTTCGAGCGCTTGAGTGGGCGGTTCGGGGGAAGACGGCGTGGGGACCTCGACCGTTTTCACGGACGGCGCGTTGACCTCCTCACTCGCGGCTTCGGGTTCTCGGAAAAGAACTTCAAAACGTATCTTTGAAGAAACGGCAACGTGCCCGCGGGTTGCTGGAGAGAACTGGAAAGTGCGAGCCGCGTTAATTGCTGCAGAGCGGAAAGGTTCCTCGCCAGTTTCAGCTTCAGCTTCCAGCACTTTCCCACTGGGATCGAGCGTAAGCGCCAAGATCACTATCGAGTCGCCTCGGCCGCCCTCGGGATACGGAACCACCGCTTCCGTTAGAAGCTTTGGGAGTTCCACGTGCGGCTTGGGAGGTACGGTGCTGGCCTCCTCTCGGTTGGTTTCATCCTCTGCTCGGGCGTTGCCTGGAGTTGCGGCTGCGGCGAGAAGCCCGACCAGTACCAGTGCAGGCGCAGTCCTCATCCGTGGGGCCCCCTTAATAGCGGACGTACGCGCGTCGAGCCATGAGTGGAGGCGGCCCGGTGCTCTCGACCATGAGCGAGAAGACACACACGAGGCGGATCGGCGTGCCCTAGTTTGTGCCAGGTGGGGGTGAGGCGGCACACTTCGAATCGAAAGACACACGGCGTGTGGGCTCTAATGGGTTCTGAAGCGGCGTTGGTATTTTCGAGTGAAAACCCTAGGTTGCCGGCTCGAAGCCCTACTGGCCGCCCTTAGCGCAGGGGGCTCGCCGTTTCGGCACCAACCTTGCTATTACGGGCTCTATGCGCCGCCCCACACGTCAGCCCATATCCCTAGTAGTTTCAGCCGTTTCCCTTGGCGGCCTTTTGGCCTGCGGAGGGTCCTTCGATGCGGCATCCGGGCAAGGGTCGGGGGGCTCGGGCGGCGTGGCAGCCGTGGGGGGTTCAGGGTCGCTGGGTGGTGCGAAGTCTGGGGGTAGCTCGAGCCTTGGCGGTGCTGGGAGTACGGGTGGGCACGTGGCAACCGGGGGTACTCCCGGCCAAAAGAATTGCGTCGTAGGAAATATTGAATACCCGAGCGGCTCAAGCTTTCCAGCTCCTGACGGCTGCAATACCTGCAGTTGCGCCAACGGCTCTGTCGTGTGCACCTTGGCGGCCTGCGTCAGTGTCGTGTGCGGGGGTTTCGCCGGTTCCACCTGCGCTCCCGATGAATATTGCGCTTACGCGGGGACCGGTCTGTGTGGTGCTGCTGACGCCTCTTCAACGTGCGCCAAACGCCCTCAGGTGTGCCCGGACATCTTTGACCCGGTGTGCGCGTGCGACGGCAAAACGTATCCCAGCGCTTGCGCCGCAGCCGCCGCGGGTGTGGGCTTTAGTGCCAAAGGCGAGTGCCGAGCTCCGGGCTCGTGCACGATCGGGAATAACGTCTATGCCGATGGTACTACCAACATTCCCGCGCCGGATGGCTGCAACACCTGTTCGTGTGTGGGCGGCGTGGCTTCGTGCACCGAGATCGGATGCCCGACAAGAATCTGTGGTGGCATTGCAGGAGCTGCGTGCCTTGCCGATGAATACTGTGATTTTGATGTGAATACACCGTGCACCACGCCGGACGCCGCGGGGACCTGCAAGAAGCGGCCTCAAGTGTGCGCTCTGGGTGGGCCCGCTGTGCCGGCCGCGATCGCAATACCGGCCGGCGTTTGCGGCTGCGATGGGATGACCTACTTTAGCGAATGCGCCGCGAACGGAGCCGGGACGGATATCGTTGGTTTTGGGGTTTGCCCGGTGCCTTGAGGGAATGGGATTAGATGGGTGGGGGCTGTTGCGTGGAATCTTACCTTATGGTATGAATACTTCTTACCTGGAGGTACGACCATGCCCGTGCAGAAGCGCAGCTTTTCCCTCGATTCGGACGCAGCTCGGTACATCGACGCCAGGGCGAAGCGGGTTAAACGGAGCGCCTCCGCCGTGCTGAGCGAGGTGGTCGCTGACGCCGCTCGTCAAGAAGCGCGTGATCGAGCGTTGGAAGCGTTGGGGAATGGAGTGGAAATTCCGGACCGCGAGGTCGATCGCTGGCTCAAAAAGCTTGGCGCCCTGTGACTCGCAAGACCACACGCCGTTTGGTTATCCGCCGAGCAACTAGGGGAGTGACGTTCGACACCGGCGTGTTGATTGCGCTCGAACGCCGGCACGCGGGTGCCCTTGCTTTGCTCAAGGCCTGTAGGCTGTCGCGAGCAACCATCACCATTCCGGCAGCTGTGATCGCTGAGTGGTGGCGCGGCTCACACCGAGCGCTCCTCGATAGCGCGCTTCTCGAAGGGCTAAGCCCCGAGCTCGCGCAAGCTGCAGGGCTCCTGCTAGCGGATAGCGGCGGTTCGAACGCGGTGGACGCAATAGTAATAGCTTCAGCTGCAAGGCGCGGTGATCTCGTGGCTACGGGAGATGCGGACGACCTGCTTCTGCTCTCGACGTTCGCTCGAAATGTGACGGTTGTCCCGATTCGTTAGTGCTGAGGGGCTCGCTAGCGTACCGCGGGGGCAGTCACGCACGGGTCCTCAAAGCCCATCCTGCTCCAACAACCCGACCATCCGGAGCGCTCCCGCCCGCGCCTCGCCTGATCGTCCGGGCAGCCACTTTATGGGCCTCTGCGTGCTTATGCGCCCCCCGCCCCGTCCATTCGCCCCGAATTTAGGGTATTGGTTGGAGAGCTTTTTTTCCGGCCGTTGTAGCGGCGGTCAGCCCAGTCGAGAGTGCGATGAAAATAGCAGTTCCTAAGGAGATCCGACCTGGCGAGCGACGCGTGGCCGTCACGCCCGAAACAGTCGTCAAGTTAAAGAAGCTTGGGTTCGAGGTGTTCGTGGAGTCCGGGGCCGGGGACGGCGCCGCTTTCGATAACCCATTGTACGAACAAGTGGGCGCCGCTGTTGTGGAAGGCACTCGCGAGCTTTGGCAAAAAGCGGATCTGGTGCTGAAGGTGAACCCTCCCGAGCACCATCCCAAGCTTGGGGTGCATGAGGCGGAACTTCTGCCTGAAGGCAAAGCTCTCATTAGTTTCATTTGGCCGGCCAAATCCGAAGAATTGATCCAGCTGCTCGCTCAGCGCAAAGCCACCGTGCTCGCGATGGACCAAGTGCCGCGCATTACACGAGCGCAAAAGATGGACGCGCTAAGCTCCATGGCGAACATTGCGGGTTATCGAGCAGTGATTGAAGCAGCGAGCTTTTACGGCCGCTTCTTCACCGGCCAAATGACGGCGGCGGGCAAGGTGCCGCCCGCGAAAGTTTTCGTAATTGGCGCCGGTGTGGCTGGTTTGGCGGCAATTGGCGCAGCGCGCGGCTTGGGCGCGATTGTTCGTGCTTTTGACACCCGCCCTGCGGTGCGCGAGCAAGTGCAGAGCATGGGTGCGGAGTTCGTTGAGCTCAAATTCGACGAATCCGGCGAAGGTGTGGGCGGCTACGCCAAAGAGATGAGCCCCGCTTTCATCGAAGCGGAAATGGCTCTCATTAAGAAGCAAGCTGCCGATTGCGACATTATAATTACCACGGCCCTCATTCCAGGAAGGCCGGCGCCGCTCTTGGTTAAAGAAGAAGCAGTCAACGTAATGCGCCGCGGATCGGTGATCGTGGATCTTGCCGCTGAAACGGGCGGCAACTGCGCCCTCACCAAGCCGGGGCACGTTATCGAACACAATGGCGTCACTATCATCGGTTATTCGGATCTTCCGAGCCGCCTCGCGCCAACAGCAAGTCAGCTCTACGGTAACAATCTGCTGCACCTTCTTTCGGATATGGGCGGTGGCCTCACCTGGCACGTGGATGAGGACGATCAGGTGGTGCGCGGCGCCCTCGTGCTCTTGAATGGCGAAAAGAAGTGGCCGCCGCCAAAAGTGGAGCAGCCTGCGCCACCGCCTGTGAAAATGAGCGTGCTCCCGCCGGCAAAGGCACCTTCGGTGAAGGATGACCACTCGAGGCGCTCGGGCCTCTTCATTGCCCTAGCCGCAGCAGCGCTGGTGGGCCTTGGAATGGTGGCTCCCCCTGCGTTTCTCTCGCACTTCACGGTATTCGTGCTCGCGGTGTTTGTCGGGTGGCAAGTGGTTTGGAACGTAACGCCCGCTCTGCACACCCCGCTCATGAGTGTTACCAATGCCATCAGTGGGATCATTATCGTGGGAGGTATGCTGCAGGTCTCCGGGGACTTGAGCTCGCCGGTGACGCTGCTCGGTGCCGCCGCAATTCTGTTGGCGACGATCAATATCGCCGGTGGTTTCTTGGTGACACAACGAATGTTGAAGATGTTCCGCCGCTGATTGAGGAATGAAGATGCCTGAAAGTTTAGTGACAGTCTGTTACATCGCGGCCGGAGTGCTCTTCATCTTGAGTTTGGCGGGCCTCAGCGCCCAGGCCACCGCACGGCGAGGAAATTGGCTCGGAATCATTGGAATGCTCACCGCGGTGGGTGTTACGGCGGCCGGTTCACTCGTGACACGCTACGAGGCGTTGGTGGGTTCGGTGGCTGTGGGAGCGCTGATTGGAGCTGTCTTGGCCTCTCGGGTTGGGATGACTTCGATGCCCCAGCTTGTTGCGGTGCTTCATAGTTTTGTGGGCGCTGCGGCGGTGCTTGTGGGGCTCGCAAGCTATCTGGATCCAAACTCCCATCTCCAAGGCGTGGAAGCGGTGATCCACGAGGTGGAAATCTTTGTTGGGGTGTTTGTTGGCGCCGTTACCTTCACCGGATCCATAGTGGCTTTCGGCAAGCTCCAGGGCATTGTGCGGAGCAAGCCGCTGCTCCTGCCGGGGCGCCACTATTTGAACCTTGGGATGCTCGCTGTGAGCGTCTACTTCGGGTCTCAATTTGTCGGTGTGGCGGACCACGCGGCGTTGATGCCGTTGCTCGCCATGACGGGTATTGCGTGCGTTTTGGGTATCCACTTGGTGATGGGTATCGGCGGCGCAGACATGCCCGTGGTGGTCTCCATGCTCAACAGTTATTCGGGTTGGGCGGCAGCGGCAGCGGGCTTCATGCTCAGCAATGATCTTTTGATCATCACGGGTGCGCTCGTGGGCTCAAGCGGTGCGATCCTCAGCTACATCATGTGTAAAGCCATGAATCGCTCGATTTGGAGTGTGATTTTTGGTGGATTTGGTGCGGATGAGGGTGCGGCACCGGCCAAGAAGGGGGACGAGCCGGAGGGGGAGACAACGGCCATCGAGGTTCCTCAAACGGCGGAGCTTCTGCTCGAAGCTAAGAGCGTGGTCATCGTTCCGGGTTACGGCATGGCTGTGGCTCGGGCTCAGCACCCTCTCTACGAAGTGGCAAGTTTGCTGCGCCAGCGGGGCACCAACGTGCGTTTTGCCATCCACCCGGTGGCTGGGCGCTTACCCGGACACATGAACGTGCTTTTGGCTGAAGCCGGAGTTCCTTACGACATTGTGTTGGAGATGGAGGAAATCAACGAAGATTTTCCTCACACCGATGTTGTTTTGGTGATTGGCGCTAACGACATCGTGAACCCGGGCGCGTTGGACGATGCTTCGAGCCCCATTTACGGCATGCCCGTCTTGGAAGTTTGGAAGGCGAAGACCAGCATCGTGATGAAGCGAAGCATGGCGAGCGGCTACGCGGGCGTGCAAAATCCGCTATTTTTCAAGGAAAATACACGAATGCTGTTTGGTGACGCCAAGAAGGTGATCGATGGGTTGCTCACCGAATTGCGGGGTTTGGTAGAGAAGAACGCCGCCGAATAGTCTGAACGCTTCACCACGGGATCACAGTTGCGAGAGCTGCGAGCTGCGGGGGTGCTCGCCTCTAGCCGTTCGCCAGTTGGCCTGGCTGCCCCCAAAAATCGCAAACGACACGGCGCCGAAAAGCTCCAGCAACCTGGCCTGGGCTACGTTTCAACTAGCTAGCGGACCTGGTTTCTCCGCGGAGCGAGTAGAGAACATTGGCAGCAACGAGGGGCCGGGCTCGGAGGCGGCAGGGATGTGGTAACCACGCCGCCTTCGAGCCCAACTTTATTGTTGGAAGTTACGGACTCTTGCTGAGGTTTCGCACGTTTTCCTCGCGCGTGATCGTGTCCTCACGGATGAGCCCTTTCGCTTCGAGGTAGTCGAAATCCACCTCAAGCGGGTTGCCTGGATCGCTGGGCAACAGGAAGCGACCATTTTCTAGCTTTGGCTCCTTGGAAAAATACTGAGGGAAACCCCACAATACTGGAAAAAGGATTTCGCTGAGGGTTGTTTCGGGAGCGGCGGCTGCTAGGACGCAGCCCACTTGAGGCTGACCCGGCAGAGAAATCGGCAGTTGGTGTTTCACCGCTAGATCCCTAACCTCAAACCACTCCTGAATGCTCGTGGAGGCAAGGGGATTAGGCTGCAAATGTTTCACGCCAGCTTCTACGAGTGAGGGGTACACTTTCGAAGAGCGTTCGGATTCGCCAAACGCCGCGGGCACCGGAGAAGCGGAACAAAACTCACGAATCGCGATCAGATCAGCCGAGTGCACTGGTTCTTCAAACCAGGCGATGTCGCAGTCGGCGATCGAGTTGATGAACTGTAGCGCTAGCTTGCTAGACCAAGCTTGGTTGGCATCGACAGCGAGCCGTACGCCTTTTCCCAGATGTTTTCGGACGTTTTTAACGCGCGCGATGTCGCGTTGCATTTCTGTGCCCAGGTTGGTGCCGACCTTCATCTTGACAGTTGTAAATCCCATTTCAGCGAACCCGAGCAGCTCTTCTATCAATTCGTCCTCGGTAAGAGCCGTGCTGCCGCCAGAGCCATAGGCATGCGTCCAATCTCTCGTTGCGCCGAGGTAGCGGTGGAGCGGCTTTTTTGCTCGTTTCGCTCCGATATCGGCCAGGGCGCGGTCGACCGAGCTGAGCGCACCCATGGCGGGACCTCGGAAGCCCGCGTTGCGGAGCGTCCAATACATCTTGGGGTAGATTTCCCCGTAGCGGGTGGGGGCGGACGTGAACAAGTGCGGGAAGATTTGATTCAGCTCACTGCCACCACCGAGTGTGTGCCCGACGGTGCCGTCAGCATCTGTGAGTGTGAGCATCCCCATGCCGTAGCTGTCGAATGGCCCCCCTGTGCCATCGTAGAATGCTCGCTTGAGTTTCACGGGGGCGATGGTGCGTACTCTAGCTTCGACAATGTGAAAGGATTCTTGGAGCATGGTGGCTTAGATATTTCTCGGCGCCGCGCGCTTTAGCGCTGGGTCGTAGATTTGGTGAAATATGTTCGGAGGTAGAGCGCCCTTGCTGAAGTCCTGCAAGGAAGATTTGAGTTCTTCGAGGTTCCTTGGCCCGATAAGCACACGATCGATGCAGCGCAAGGAATACACGAAACGATGAGCGAGCTCGATCACGCTCTGGTTCAGCTCGTGCGAGAGTATCTGCAACCCTTTGAGGCCAAGCAGGGCCTGAGGCGTCGCCCAAGGGGCGGTCTTTGGCTTTGCAGAGGCTAGAAGACCCATATGCAAAGGGCTGCCGCCATAGATCGCGACGCCCTTTGATTGGAGCTTAGGTACGTCGTTTGGGACGGAATCGAGGCAGCACGCATCAAGCGATAGAAAGACGATTGCCGCGGAGATGGCTCCCGAGTCCAAGAAGAAATCCCAAGCTCTACCCCAGCCACCGCCGAGCCCAACCAAACGTGTGAGGCCCTCACTTTGCATGGCGAGTAGCGTGTCCAACGCGGGCCCGCGCTGCTCAGGTAGAAGCTTCTCCGGCTCATGGAGGAAGAGCAGATCTACAGAATCTACGTGAAGCCGGTCGAGGCTTTTTGACAATGTATCGCGTAGTGTGTCTGGCCGATAAGAGACGCTCGTCGGCGCGTTGGCATGTGTGCGCCCGATCTTAGTGCTGATAACTGGTAGCGGCCCGTGCCACTGTTTGAGAGCGCTCCCGATCAAGGCTTCGGCTTCGCCATACGCAGGTGCCGTGTCCCAGACGTTGAGGCCGTGCTCCAGTGCATAGAGGAGCGCGTCCACCGATTGATGGGTATCACTTCCCCGCCAAATCCCTCCGAGGCCTGCAGTACCGAGCGCGAGCCTGCTACTACCGAGCTTCAGATTGGCGAGCTTGGCGCTGCCGGCTGCTATTTCGGTGCTCGACAGGCAGGGTGAATTCACGTGGTGGGGAGTTTGGCCTGCTCGTGGGGGGAGTCAATTGGGAGACACCGGGGAATCCGCAGCGGGCCCATTACGTCGGGCCGAATTCCGCAAACGTGGGAAGAGCTGCGATTTCTCCTACTCGCCCTCCGTTCAGGGAAGACGCGCGACCATTGGAAGGACTATGCTTCCAAGTCATTCACGGAAGGCATGCCGTCCCCGAAGCAAACAGGCGAACACACCGCGAAATGACCATGGAAGATACCCAACAGTGCCCCAAGTGCTCGGCAACTTGCCCGCTAACCGCGAGGTTTTGCGTCAAGTGTGGATTGGCGCTTTCGGGCGGCGCTCCCGCCACTCCTCACCAGCGAGCGCATACGCAGCCGCTGGATCAACAGGCGCTTGAAGCGCAGCACTCGATGTCGTCCTGGGCGCCCTCCTCGGCCCCACCGCCAGGCGCAGTGCCTTCGGCTGCAGTAGCGGAGCCCATCGCTCCGGTGGCCGCGCCGCCAAGAGTTTCAGCTCCGCCCGCCCCCAGCGCTCGTCGCGTGCAGGATGCAACTTCGAGACCAGACGCGGCTGCCAACGGGGCTTCGCAGCCACCGGCTCGCGTTACCTCCGCGGAGATCGACAAAGGCTTCGACGACATTGAGCCGCACTTTGAAGCAATTTCAGGGTCGGGTGATGGCATTGCCGGGATGCCTCAGGATCGCCAGCAGGTAGAAGTCTTGTTTGCTCACCTAGCAGCGGAGCACTTGGGCCCGTTTCGCGATTTCATGGTGGAGCTCACGATCGGTGAAGCTCGCCGAGAGTGGATCCGTATCTGCTCTCCGGCCGTGAATTCGTTGCTGGAAGCGGCGAAGAAGCTCGGGCTTTCGGATTTAGTGGGGCCGCTTGAAGTTCTCTCTGTAGAGCTGCTTCAAGCACAAAAGGGCCGTGGCGCCATGCTGGAGGAGGAAGCTCGCACGCAGCTTTTGAACTGCCATCAGGAGCTGGCAAAGGTACTGCCCGAGGCCTTCTCCGTCGAACGAGAAAGCGGGCGAAGAGATCCCATCATCGTTGACAGTGTGCTCCGGCAGGTGCCCGGCGTAAACAAGGTGCAGCTCGACAAGATTTACGCGGTTGGGTTGACCCAGCTCAAGATGTTCTATGACGCCAAAGCTGAGGACATCGCCGCTACTACCGGCTTATCTCTAGAGCTTTGTGGGCTAATCGTCGAACGCTTCGAGCGTTACCGGCGGCGCGCGGCCTCCATTATCCCCGAGCCGACGCGAAAGGCTGAATACACGCAGCTTGAGCAACTTATGAGCAAGCTGCGGCGGCACAATCAGGCAATTGACGATCAGGGCCGCAACTGGACGCGCAACGTTTCTAAAGAGAAGCGGAAGTTGCGCCAGGCCCGCACCGATAGCTGGCTCGAAATTCAGGTAGTGCTGGCCAGGTTGGGCGAAGCAGCCCTGCTCACACGCCTTGAGCGTTTTCCATTTGGACGGAAGTTGGAAGAGCTCGAGAAGTTTCTGGAACGTAGCAAAACCGATAAACGCGAACTTTAAGTCTGAGGCGAGATAGACGATGGCGGAATATTCAAGAGATGAAGTGATCGAACGCGTCCGCAATAAGCAGCCCTTGGCGCGCTGCGATTTGGCGGGTCTCGACTTATCGGGTGCGCCGCTTGAAGGAGCGGATCTGAAACGGGCTGATCTCGACGGAGCCAACCTCGAAGGGGCCAAGCTTCGCGGGGCAAGCCTCCGAAACGCCAGCTTGCGGGAGGCATTCCTCAAGCTGGCCGATTTGTCGGACGCTGATTTAGGCAAGGCTGATTTTGAAGGCGCCAACCTCACGCAAGCCAATTTGCGTGGTGCGAACCTTGATCGCGCTACCCTTGAGGGAGCGAACCTCGCCGAGGCAGATCTTGTCGGAGCACGGCTTTCCGGCGCCCAATTAGCTTCGGCTGAGCTCGGTAAGGCCAACCTCTCGAACGCCAACCTCACGCATGCGGAGCTCGGTGAAGCGTACCTCGGCGGCGCGAAGCTTCGTTCGGCGGATCTCAGCAATGCCGATCTCTCTTCGGCCAATCTTGAGGAAGCCGATTTTTCTTCCGCAACACTCACTGATGCCAACCTTGAGGAGGCTCAGGCTCCGGGCGCCAACTTTACGAACACCGGGCTCTTAAACGCTCGCCTCGGCAAGGGGGTCTTCAAACAAGCGAACTTCACGGGTGCTGACCTCAGACACGCCGAGCTCGGGACCGCAAATCTCTTGTCGGCCACGATCACGGGGGCCAAGCTCTTTGGTACGGCGACCAAAGATGCCAACTTTGAGGGCGTGGTTGCTGAGTGGTTGGATGGGAGCCGTGGCGGGGACGGCACCAAGCGCATTTCCGGCGAAGACGTGGAGGCGTTCCTTTCAGGCAAGCTAGCTCCAGGAGCTGCGGCAACGCGCTACTTCGGCGAGGGGGACGTTTTGCGCGACGCGACCCTGGAGTTCGGTGAAGGCTCCGCCGTGGAGATCGACAGCCGCTTCGAAAAGTGCAGTATTTCCTTGGGAGATGGGACCGATCTGGTGGTCGGCGAATCCGGTGTCCTCAGCGAATGCGTGATCACCGGTGGTGGTAACATCACGATTCACGGAAAATTCTTCGAACGCGAAAGCCCGGGCATCTCTGGTCCTCGCACGCTCGTAGTGAGCTCCAAGGGAGCGCTCGTAGGCACCATCGCGCAGGGTCCGGAGCCTACCGCATTTGCTTTTCAGCCCGGCTGCCGCCTACGCGTGAAGATTTTGCGCCCCCAAACTTGAGAAGGAGATTGCAATCATGAATGACGAAAACGGAACCTCAACTCAAGTTCGACAAACCATTGTCGAAGCGGGCAGCGAGTTCTCAGGCAAGCTCAATTCCAAGGTGGACATCTTGGCGCATGGTCGGATCGAAGGTGAGCTTTCGGCTCCCGCGCTGCGCGTTAGTTCAACTGGCGCAGTTCACGGCAAGGTTCGGGTCACCTCACTCGAGTCCGAAGGTGAGGTTTCTGGTGATCTGGAGGCCGACACAATTCGGCTCGGAGGAGCTGTGCGCGACAACACCGTGGTAAAGGCCAAAACGCTGGAGGTTCGCCTCGCGGGTGAGGCGGGCAAAAGCCAAGTGGTCTTCGGCGAATGCGAGCTGCAGATTGGCGAGGCCCCCACGGACGAAAAGGTGGCTCCCAAAAAACCGAGCGGTGGCGGCCGTGGGAAGGGAAAAAAGGGCAATCCTGAGGCGTCTTCTATCCAAGAGTCGGAGAATTAGCCCCTCGATGTAAAGAAGCTTGGTTGCCAGAGCTCATCATCTATGACGCTTTCCACCGAAACATGGCGCACCTGTAGCAGTTGCAGGTTACCCGTTGGATTTCAGGGACCTCATTTTCGGTGCAGCGTTTCCACGTGCAATAGAAAGCGGACATTTCTTGTTTTCTGTTCCTTGCCGTGCTGGGAAGCACATCGGGAAGAGGCCAACCATCGCGACGGCTGGGCCGTTAAAGATACCAGCCCAACTCAGCAAGCTTGGCGTGCCGAGATGGGGCAGGAGCGCGCCCGGATGGATCAAAAGGAAGAACACAAGAAAGCAACTAATCCCGAAGTGTTAGCTGCGAAGATGGATGCGCAAGCAGGTATACGCAAAGGGCCTCGCGACACGCTTATCGTGGTGCAACGCTTCAAGGACTACATTGCGGCAAAATCCCAGATGCGGGTAGCCGACGCCGTGTTTGCTACCTTAAGTGATCACGTGCGCGAGGTGCTCAATCGGGCAGTGGTGCTCAGCAAGAGCGATGGCAGAAAGACGCTCCTCGATCGCGACATGGTGCCCGTCGTAAAACCACGCCGTAGCGAGGTGCTTCACAAGGATGCTGACGAAGCGGGGATACCCCAAGAAGTACTCTTGGTGGTGAGCAAGTTAAAGGAGTACGTCAAGGTGGCACATGGTTTGAGCACCTCCGATGGGATCCTGGCCCCGCTTTCGGCACATCTCCGACGTATCGCGACCGAAAGCATCCGAAATGCGGCCAAAGACGAGCGCAAGACGGTTGTTCAACGCGACGTCCAGCTCGCCGTAGACGCCTACTTCTCGAGCTAGGTTAGGAGCGCAGCTTGGCAGTGCTCTCTTGAAGGGGCCGTTCGCCCCTGGCGCACACGGCAAAAGGCGTAGGCGATCCTCGCATCGAGAGTGCCAAGGGCGCCCCCACGCAGCGTTCTAGTAGAGGATGCGCGTGCGTATGTTCGCGTCGAGAGCCGCCACTTGGTCCTTCACCTCGTCTGAAACGCTTTGGTTCAGGTCCATCACCAAATACCCCACGTCGGGATCGGTTTGCAGGATCTGGCTTTCCACGTTGGCCTTGGTCTGACCCACAATACTGTTGATCTTGCTAAGAACGCCCGGGACATTGGCGTGCAGATTCAAGATGCGGTGTCTCCCCGAGAGCGGAGGCGGCTCTACCTGGGGAATGTTTACCGCCGAGGCTGTGGACCCTTCGTTGAGGTAGCGCAACAGAGCGTTGGCCACTTCGCGCCCAATCGCTTCCTGTGCCTCTTGGGTTGAGCCGCCGACGTGGGGCGTCAGGATGACATTAGGCAACCCGCGCAATTCGGACTCAAAGGGATCGTTATTGCTCTTTGGCTCTACGGGAAATACGTCGATCGCGGCACCCGCCAAGTGTTTCGAACGCAAGCCTGCCGCCAGCGCGTCGATCTGAACCACACTGCCCCGGCTCAGGTTGAGGAGGCATGCGCCGCGTTTCATCTTAGCGATCTGCTCGGGCCCTATCATCATTTTGGTGAGCGGCGTGGCCGGCACGTGGAGGGTCACAAAGTCCGACTTTTCGAGCAGTTCGTCGAGTGTACCGACAGTGCGGTTGTTACCCATCGGGAGCTGCTGCGAGATGTCGTAAAACAATACGCTCAACCCGAACGTTTCCGCCAACACACCAACTTGGCGGCCAATGTGCCCATACCCAACAATGCCAATTGTCTTGCCGCGTACCTCGAAGGAGCCGCTAGCGGTCTTGTTCCATTTCCCTGCGTGCATCTCACCCGAACGGTCGCCGAGCCGACGGGAAAGAGCTATTACCTCCCCCATCACAAGCTCTGCGACGCTGCGCGTATTGCTAAAGGGTGCGTTGAAGACCGCGATACCGCGTCGCTTGGCGGCCTCAAGATCCACCTGGTTCGTTCCAATGCAAAAACAGCCGACAGCGAGCAAGCGGCGAGCGCTCTCAAGAGCCTTCTTGCTCACCTGAGTCTTGCTGCGGATCCCGAGGATGTGCACGTCATTCAGCGCTTCGATGAGTTCCGCTTCTCCGAGCGCGGCGCTCCGCATCTCGCATTCCAGGCCATCGCCTTCAATGAGCGCTTGGGCGCTAGGATGAATGTTCTCCAGGAGCAGGACCTTGATCTTGTTCTTCGGAAAGCTCGTGCGCGTTTCGGAGGTCGGAAGAGCGTTCATGGCTGCCGACATATCGGACCCCGCGGGCGTTGCCCAGACCCCTGATGCACAGACCGGTTGGAGAGTTCTGGAAGGCCGAATTTCGAGGCCAGAAATAGCACAAAATGAGATGGGGCAGCTCGCCGTGTGGGCTGGTTCTCGATCTCCATGCGCCCCGCTCAGGCAACCAGCACGCGTCGAATTACAGGGCAGCCCAAGGCGCGTGGCCTGTGGTATCAGGCGGCACCATGCCGTCTCAGACCTCGTCAACCCCGTTTGACCTCACCTGTGAGTACACCACGAACCCTCTTGGCCTCCACACCCAAGCGCCTCGCTTTGCCTGGTGTGTGGGTGCGCCGCAGGTCGCTTACCGCGTACGTGTGGCATCTTCGGCACAGCTTCTGGAAAGTGGCGCTTCAGACAAATGGGATAGCGGTTGGGTTGTTTCCAACCGAACCACGCATGTAACGTACGGCGGAAGCGCTTTGGTGAGCCGGGAGGAGTGTTGGTGGCAGGTTCACGTCAAAGATGCCGCAGGGGTTGAGTCGGTCTCGTCAGCTGCCACCTTCGAGATGGGGCTCCTGAGCGAAGCTGAGTGGGAGGCGGATTGGGTGGGCGCTCCTGGGATCTGGCCTGGGCGTGCCTTGTTCTTCCGTCATGCCTTCCAGCCCAAAGCTAAGGTGCGCCGCGCGCGACTCTACATTGCAGGTCTGGGCCTCTACCGAGCGTACTTAAACGGGAACCCTATCTCGGATCGCGTTCTCGATCCTCCCCCCACGGACTTTGAGCAAATCGTGCCGTACACTGTCCACGACATCGCGCACTTGATCGAGTCGCCGGAAACGGTGCTTTCCGTGGTGGTGGGCCACGGTTGGTATGGCCGGCCTATTCTCAAGCTTCGGCTAGAGGTCGAGTGTGTTGATGGCAGCCGCATCACCACACCTTCGCACTGGGATATGTCCACGTTTGCTGTGCGCGCCTCGGCGACGACGGATGGCCTATTTCGCGGAGAAGACCACGATGCTCGGCTGGAGCTGAAGCGCTGGAGCGTGCCGGCGGCGGACTGGAAAGCACCGTTTGGGAATCGCGAAGACTATTGGACTATGGTGTACCGCGTGCCGGGGCCCGGAGGCAGGCTCGTGCCCGATCTGGGTGAACCGATGCGCGTGGTGGAAGAAAGCACCCCAAAAAAGCTGCTAACCCTACCGAATGGCGCCGATGTGTTCGACGCCGGCACCAACATGACCGGTTATTGTCGTCTCAAGCTGAACGTGCCAGAAGGCCACAAGGTAACGCTCAGGTTCGGCGAAACGCGCAAAGAAGATGGCAGCGTAAATCAGGATAATCTTTATGCGGCTCGTTGTGCGGATGTGTACATCGCTCGGGGCGGCGGACAAGAGGTGTGGGAGCCCCGCTTCACCTATCATGGCTTTCGTTACATCGAGGTAGAAGGCCTTGGAAATGCCGGCCCGGAAGCTCTCACTGTCTGCAGAGTGCGCAACGATATTCCAGAACGTGGAGTGTTTACCTCCAGCAACGACATGGCCAACGCCATCCACCAGATGATCGTTCGTACCGAAAAATCGAATGAGCTTGGCGTACTCACCGACTGTCCACAGCGTTCCGAGCGCCAAGGTTGGCTGAACGATCAGACCGCTCGTGCCGAGCAACTAGTGCATAACTTTCAGGCTGTGCGCTTTTTGGCCAAGTGGCTGCGAGATTTTGCCAGCGTGCAGGATCCGGTAACCGGTGCCATCCCCGACACAGTGCCCTGGCATTGGGGGAAAAAACGAGCCGATCCAGTGTGTGTGTGCCCCGTTTGGTACCCATACCTCATGTGGCGCCACTACGGCGATCGCAACATTTTGAACGAATATTGGTCGATGATGGTGGGTTGGCAGCGTTGCCTTGCCAATGAATCTGAAGGCGGCATTCTGGAGTCTTCTTGGTATGGGGATTGGTGTCCACCACGCGCGTTTTCCATGGCAGCCCTCCCCACAATTGTGGGAACCGGTAGCCCGTGTCTCTCCGCAGGCACGCCTGGCGGGCTCATCTCGACGGCGCATCTGATTTTCATCACACGTTTGCTCGAAAAAATTGCTCGGGAGCTCGGCAAAGTTGGCGAAGCTGACGTCTACGCGCTCGAAGCCGAGCGCTTCACCCATGCGCTTCAGGCGAAGTACTTCAACGAGTCCACCCACACGTTTGGCGAAAACGTGCAGGCCTGCAACGCCCTCGCGCTCTGGATGGATTTGGTGCCGGAACAGCACCGCCCAGGCGTGTTTCAGCGTTTGACCGCAGACGTTGAAGCCCGCGGGCATCTCACGACGGGTAACGTGTGCACCAAGTATTTGTTGGAAGTCTTGACGGATCTCGGTCGAGCAGATCTTGCGTGGGCTTTGGTGCAGCGCAAAGAATATCCTTCTTGGGGCTATATGCTCGAGAACGGCGCCACCACCATGTGGGAGCGCTGGGAAAATGAAACTGGCGGCGGCATGAATTCCCACAATCACTGTATGTTGGGCGCTGTAGACGCTTGGTTTTACTCGCGCCTAGTGGGGATCTTGGACGATCCGAGTGCCGAACCCGGGGACGCTTTTGTGGTGCGCCCGCACCCGGTGCCAGGCCTCGATACGGCCAAAGCTACGCTGAAGACCATTCGCGGTGAGTTATCGGTAGAGTGGCTGAAGCAAGGCACAGAGGTGGTTGTTCATGTGCGGCTTCCCGTGGGTGCTCGGGCAAAGCTCACGGCTCCTGCTGGTTGGAAACTCGCGGCAGGGACCAACGCAAGTATCAGCGAAAACGTCTGGCAAGGGGCGCTCGTTCCGGCGTGATGCGGCAGCGCAGCAAGTACGGCTCGAACGCGGCTCGGGGTTGCGGGCGATCTTAGCGAGGTGCTCGGAGCCGCGGCAGATACTTGTCATGACAAGTATCTGACATTCGAGCAGGGGATCCACGTGCCTTTGGTCTTCCTGCGCGTGAGCGGGGCCATGTCGGGGCCCGGAGGTGCGCGTCTGTGAGGCAGAACCGAAGACGTTCTCGATGTATGCGCACCATCTACTTGCGTCAGGCTCAAGCTTGAGGCCGAGCTGGGCAGCTTCCAGGCCAGCTTGTCAGCACAGCGCCTAAGGGGATATGACGGTTGGCGACAGAGTGGCATCGCCACTCACGAAGGGATTCGGTTGCTCCATGGCTAACACACGTTTTCAGGGAAAAGTTGCGATTGTTACGGGCGCGGGCGGCGGCATCGGTAGGGCGAGTGCGGAGATCTTCGCTCGCGAAGGAGCTCGGGTTGCCGTGCTCGACGTGAATGAAGAAGCGGCTAAAGCCACCGCCCTTGAAATCGAGAAACGCGGCGGGGCAGCGTTGGCGATTGGCGTGGATATCTCCAACGAAAGTTCAGTGAAGACCGCGTTTGCTCGGGCACAGTCGGCCTTCGGAGACACGGACGTCCTGGTTAACAACGCTGCCATATTCATCATGAAGGGGCTCGAAGCCACGCCGGAAGAATGGCGTCGGCTTACCGATGTGAACCTCATCGGCACCTCCCTCTGTTCGCGTTACGGAGTCGAACAGATGAAGAAAAAAGGCGCGGGCGCCATTGTGAACATCGGCTCGATATCTAGCTTTATCGCGCAGAAGGGTCTCATGACGTACGCTGCCACTAAGGCCGCTATTGTACAGATGACGCGAAGCATGGCGTGGGACCTCGCTGAGTTCAAAATTCGCGTGAATTCAGTGTGCCCGGGCCCGATTTGGACCCCCGCTCTGGTGTCGGAGGTGGAGCGCCTGGGCTACCCGCGTGACGAATTTGAAAAGATGGAAGGCCAAAAGATCATGCTGAATCGTATCGGCGAACCGCATGAAGTCGGTGAAGCCGTTGCCTTCCTTGCTTCCGACGCCGCGTCCTACATCACGGCGAGCTCCTTGATGGTGGACGGCGGGTTCGTGGCGATCTGAGCTTCTCAGGTCAACGGCGGGTCGTGCCGTGCTGTAGCCGTGGGCCCGTCGCGGGCCTGCGCTACACTAGGCTGTAGCGGCGGAGGTAGTTGCGCACGTGGTGACGGGCAAGGCCGCTCCTTCGTGTCATCTCGCTGATGTTTCCGTCGCAGGCGCCTTGGAGATCGGTAAAGAACCGACGCTCAAATTCCTCAAGGGCACGCCGCTTGGCTTCTCCGTAGGCCGTTGTGAGGGAAGGCTGATCTCCGCGGCCCTCGGTGGGGAGTGCCGCCAAGCTCACGTCGGACCCGGGAGGGAGGCTCGCCACCACGGTGGCCACATTCAGAAGCTCGCGAACGTTTCCAGGCCAATCGTGAGTCGCCGTGGCGTGCGTGATGAAATCGATAACCTGTGAGGCGCGATCGGAGTGGCCCGAGCGTTCACAATAAGCCTGAACAATCAACGGGATATCTTCGCGTCGTGTGCGTAGTGGCGAGAGCTCAACCCGTACTTGAGCCAGGCGAAAGTAGAGGTCGCTTCGAAAAGTTCCTGCGTTAGCCATCCGCGGCAAATCACGACGTGTTGCAGAAAGCACTCGCACGTCGATTTGTTCATACTTGGTAGCTCCCACCCGCATGACCTGACCATCGGCAAGCACCCGAAGGAGCTTGGGCTGCAAATCAGTAGGGAGCTCTCCCAACTCATCCAAGAATACCGTGCCCCCATCAGCTTCGTGGAACGCCCCCGGGCGCCTCTCTGTACCATCGACACCCCCACCTTCGTAACCAAACAGCGCACCTTCGGCGGAGCTCGGTGGAAGGGCACCGCAATCGATCACCACAAACGGCTTGTCCGCACGGCGGCTGGCGTCGTGCAGCGCTCGAGCCGTGAGCTCTTTTCCGGTACCCGTTTCTCCAGTGATCAGCACCGAAAGTTGCGTGCCAGCGACGTCCCGCAGCACGCGGAAGAGCTGGCGCATAGAGGGGGAGACGCCAGAAAGCGGGCCAAATGATAGATCTGCCCCGAGATCAACCTCTTCGCTGGCGAGCGGCTCGAACGTGAGGTTGGTGCGGCCGACGCGCACGGTGCAAGGCGCGTCGAGGAGTGCTTCCTTCATCCGGACGCCGTTCACGAAGGTACCGTTGCTGCTATCAAGATCCACAAGTTGCACGCCGCTCGGCGTTGCCCGAAGCTCGCAATGGGTTGAGCTTACTTCGGCATCTTTGAGCAAGAATGTGCAACTAGCGTTGCGACCGAGGATCGCTGGAGCCAAAGTCACGCGAAAGACTTCGCCATGTGGCCCGCGCAGGACGCCGCCTGTAATGGTAACGCCGAAGATACTTTTTACAGTCCCTTCGTTCGTTCGCGGTTGCATCACGCCTTCACGCCCGGGGGCTTTAGAATCTTCCAAGAGCTGACACTCCTAACGTTCCGTTTTTGTCTAACCCGAGCATTGCCCCAACGCGGGGTGCGGATGGTTCTTCTGGTGCCCACCAAAACCATGCGGCCGTTGCAAAGCTCAGCACTGAGACTCCTAAGGATACATCGGCGATCAAATAGCGCTGCCGCATAACGTGGACAGATGAACTCTCACACGCGGGACGGCAACGCTCAAGCTCGGCTTCCTGCACTTTTCCAGCCCATGCAAACGCTCCGAAAAGGCCCGCACCCACCACCCCAACCCCGCCAGCGATGAGGGTTGCTGTGGGAGGCCGTCGTGAGGGCAGAGGGCTCGGGTGTTCCGGCTGTGACGGCGGGGCGGGCCGGGTGGGGGCTACTGGCGTGGGCCGCGTCCTGATGGGGAGCTCTATGCTGACAAGCCGATTGCGCTCACCCTGGCGCAGGACGAGCTGACGTTCGATCGCATCTTTGTCTCCATGGTGCACTCGGATTACGTGCGGACCCGGATCCAATTCGATCGGGCGCCCATCTAGGCGTACGGGATTGCGAGAGTTGTCGATTAGGACGAGCGCGTCCATCACATCTTCGTCCCCCCTCCGCACAGCGATGACCACACTTGGTACGATTGCCCGTGCCGCCAGCATAGCGGTGCCACAATCGCGTCGGATTTCCTCTGGGCAGGCCTGCACTGCGCAGCTTTGGAACTTTTCAACAGCCGCCAAAAGTTGCCCTTGGTTCTGCAAGACCTGGCCATCGGCGTTGCTTGATACGCACGCGTCAATGGACTGGGCCTGGGCGTCCGGGCTCAGCACGGACACTGCTGCTATCGCGCCAACCAACAAGAACTGCTTCACCGAAAACACTCAGGCTTGTACCTCTTCAGGCCTTGAGGGGTGACCTCATAGGGCGGATTACATTTAGAGCTTACCCCGGAGCTTCGTGTCGATGAAGCGTTGGAGCTGCGCTTTGCGCGACGCGAGGGGGTTGCAGGGGCACTGGGCGCAATCGCGGGAACTTCCTGGGTCGCGCTGTCCGCTGGCAGGGCCGCCGCCGGCTCGGCTGACGGTTCGGGGGGAACGGCGCTAGCTACGGGGGCTGGAGGTTCGGCTGGAGGGATGGGCTCAGGGCTGCCGGTTACTGGAGAGGTGGTTGCCACGGCGGGCTCAGAAGACGGCCAAGCCTGTAACATTAGAATCAAGATCGCAGCGAAGAGTGCGGCAGCCGCAAGGCCCCAGACCAGGCGACGGTCTTTTCGTTTCGGAAGGTTCGCAAGCAAGACCTCGGGCTGCACCCCGACCGTCACTTCGTCGTTGGGGTCCGGAATGTAGGCGCCGATCGGAGGCGAGGTTGTTTCCTCGCCGCGCAAGCTCTCGCTTGGGGTGGATTCTGAGGCGATCTCTACGGCTGCAACGGTGCGCTCCCTGGCTTCGAGCACGGGGCCTGCGACGGCGCACACCCACTCGGACACCTCCAAGGCACCAACGGGGGCCACGGCTCGTTCTAACTCGCGCGCGAATTCGAGCGCACTCGCGAACCGATCCGTTCGTTGCCTCTTGAGTGCTCGGGCGACCACGGCGTCGAGCTCTGGAGGGATACCAGGCACCAGCCGGCTGGGGGCTTCAGCGGTGTGCGTCAATATCCGAGCAATCACCGCTCCCGGATCGTCGGCAGCGAAAAGGCGCCTTCCGGTTAACACTTCCCAGAGCACTACGCCTGCCGCGAATAAGTCAGTACGCCGGTCAATAGGCTCCAGCCGCAGTTGCTCTGGCGCCATGTAAGAGAGCTTGCCCTTAACCTGCCCGTGGCCTGTCGTTTGCAAGCGCGTGGCTGCTTTGGCCACGCCGAAGTCGAGCATGCGCGTGATGCCGTCGGCGCCCACCATGATATTTTGAGGGGAAACGTCACGGTGCACCATATTGAGCGCGGTGCCGCGGTGATCGCGCGCCTCGTGTGCAGCGTGGAGCCCCAAGAGCGCCTGTTGCATGATCGTGGCAGCGATGCGAAACGGGATGGTGATTCCGGCTCGCTCACAAGCGGGAAGCAGGCGCGAAAGGGTTTCCCCACGCACGTACTCCATCACCAGAAATAGCTCCCCGCGGAGGGCCACTACGTCCAGAATTGCTGCCACGTTGGGGTGGTGAATGCGCGCCGCTAACCGGGCCTCATCCAGAAACATCGAAACGAATTCCGGATCGTGAGCAAACTGCGGATGTAGGCGTTTGATCGCAACCGTCCGGGCGAATCCTGCTGGACCGCGCAGCCGCCCCACATGCACAGTGGCCATGCCGCCTGCCGCGATTTCGTCATATAAACGGTAACGCCCGACGTCTCGCGGCATCTGATTATCGCTCATTTGCAGCAACCCCACTTCGCTCGCAAATACGCTTCAGTCCCAAAACGTGCGGCGTCGTCCATGGTGTCGTTGTAGATCAGGACTTCGGCGACGCCGCCGCCGAGCCCCGCATCTCCTTCAAATGAACCGAGAGTGAAGGATAGCTCACGCTCCGGATCCCAAGCGGGGCTTGCACCGCTCACGCGGGCCGTGCCATTGACGTACGTCGAAACCATCAATTCGCCGTCGGGGGGGCGGGAGCTGACGACGCCGATCATGATGGGGTCGTCCCCTGTGAAGACGCCTTCGGTAACAAGCCTTGGGCTGTCAGCATCTGTGGTGCCGAAACCGAGTGCTTGACCAAGCTTCCAGAGGCCCAGCCGTACTCCGAGCGGCCCGCCAATGGAAAGGAGCTCCCCGTCTGCGTCTCCGCTGTTGGGTACGAGGACGACAAAGAACGCGTAGCCGTTCGAACTGGTAAAATCGTGGCTAGCAGCGTTTTGGAGTCCATCATCCATGCCGTCGAATGTTGGCAGGGCATACCCGCCGAGCATGATCGGGCCGAGGCTCGGCGCGCGCTCGACCGTTTCCGGCGTCAAGGCGTAAGCGGGGGACGCGTCGGTCATTGGAGAACCCCATGAGCTTACCCTAACGGAGGTTGTGCTGAGCCCTTCGTCCGCTCTCAACCACAGTGATAGATATTCGAGAGCTGGGCTTTTAGGGGCGGGATCCGGGTCAGGCTCCTCGGCCGTGCCACCTGTACCCACACCACTCATGCCACCGCTTGCCGTACCGCCGATCTCCGTGCCACCTGTGCCCGCACCGGTCATTTCGGCGCCGCCCGTTCCCGCACCACCGTTGGCTACGACTGCAATTGCCGTCCGTCCGCCCATCAGCTCTGAGTCGGTTGGCGCGAGCAACGAGCATGCGCTTGCGGCTGAGCCGAGGCCGAAGCCGAGGAGCGCGAACGAGCGTTTTTCAAGCAAGGACAACACTGATTTATCATAGCGAGCTGGGTGCTGCTTGTCCGCCATGCAGCATGGACCGGCCAAGAAATGGTGGAAATTCGGGTCGATCTGCTTGTTGCGGTGCTGTAGGTGTGGGTGTGTTGTCGTCGGTGCGTTCTGGGCAAGGTACTTCGCCCCCGCCGCACCTTTTGGCCTCTTTCTACCCAAAACTCAAAACCGAATCTTCAGTAGTACCAAGGGAATCGGCCGAAGTCCTTTTCACGTTTTTCAAGAAATGCGTCACGGCCTTCTGCGGCTTCCTCGGTGCCATAAGCAAGGCGCGTGGCTTCGCCGGCGAAGAGTTGCTGGCCAACGAGGCCGTCATCGATGAGGTTGAACGCGTATTTAAGCATGCGCTGGGCTGTTGGACTTTTGGCGTTGATCTCGCGAGCCCAGTTGAGCGCCGTTTCCTCGAGGTCGGCGTGAGGAACCACAGCGTTGACCATCCCCATTTCGAACGCCTCTTGCGCCGAATACGTACGCCCCAGAAAAAAGATCTCACGAGCGCGCTTTTGCCCGACCTGGCGGGCCAAATATGCGGATCCGAACCCACCGTCGAAACTCGCGACATCGGCGTCGGTTTGTTTAAAGCGGGCGTGCTCCGAACTGGCAAGCGTAAGATCGCACACCACATGCAAGCTGTGGCCGCCACCGACAGCCCAGCCCGGCACGACGCAGATAACTACCTTTGGCATGAAGCGGATTAGCCGCTGGACTTCTAGGATGTGGAGCCGCCCGAGCCGAGCCGGATCCGCTTGGCCGCCCTCTTCATATTGGTAACCACTCTTGCCTCGGATGCGCTGATCGCCGCCGGCGCAGAATGCCCACCCACCATCTTTAGGTGATGGGCCGTTTCCTGTTAACAGCACACATCCCACATCACTCCATTGCCGGGCGTGATCGAGGGCTTGATACAGCTCGTCCACGGTGCGCGGGCGAAATGCGTTGCGCACGTCGGGTCGATTGATGGAAATGCGCACGGTGCCGTGCTCAAGCGCCCTGTGGTAGGTGATATCGGTGAAGTTGAATTCGTCCACGCTCCGATAGCGAGAGCTATCGAAAATTTCCGAGACCATGCGATAAAGACTCCGGCTGAACCCTAGACAAGGGCGCCCGGCAGGTCTACGAAAGAGCATGCGGTGCACGTGTGCCCTGGCCCTTGTTGGTCTGTTTCCGCTTTCAGCCCTGGCCCAGCCAGCCCCATCGGCTCCGCCGCCGGGGGAAACTGTGCCTGCCGAAGGGGCCGTGCCGAGTGCGGTGCCACCCGCAGCAAGTGCGGTGCCACCCGCAGCAAGTGCGGTGCCACCCGCAGCAAGTGCGGTGCCTCCTCCGGCAACTGGAGTGCCATCTGCGGGACAACCTGCCGCGCCTGCCCCATACGTTTACATCCCGCCAATTCAAGGCATGCCCACCTTGGGTGCCCAGCCTCCCGCCGAAAAGGTGCGGGAGGATCTTTCAATATACCGTCACGACGGCTTCTTTGCGCGCGTGTCGCTTGGGTTCGGGCCCGGGCGCGCAACGCTCCGCCCAACCTTGGTCCCTCCAGGTTCTCTGCTCTCGGAGTTTGGCTCGGGAACGATCAAGGGGCTTGCTTCTACGGGTGAACTTCTGCTGGGTGGCACTCCCACGCCAGGATTTGTTGTGGGCTCGGGCTTCATGTTTTGGGGGATCAATAAGAGGGCATCGCACTCCGTGAATCTTGGAGTGGTGCCGCTTTTTGTAAACTACTATTTAGACGCCGAAGGACCGTGGTTCGTGCAGGCGTTTGCAGGCCTCGCTACAGGTAGTCTCTCGGACAAAAGTGATCGAACCTCTGATGCTGGAGGCCTAGCGTTGGGTGCAGGTGGCGGCTGGGAAGGCTGGGTAGGGGAGCAGGGCAGCCTGGGGGTAGCTTTTCGCCTCACGTACGCCAGCGTGACGCGAGACACGGTGGATGAGCGCTATTCGCTTCGTTTCCTGCTGCCGACATTGAGCGGCAATTTTACCTTCCATTGACCGATGCGCGAGCGCGGGCACTAAAACGAGTAATGGTAGGTGGCCGTTATGTTTACGCCACACACTTCGCCAACGAACCCAAGCTCCCTCAGCCAGCAATGGATGTAACCGCCCTCAATGCCTGCCTGACCCACCGGAAGATCGTACAGCGCACCAACGAGCACCCGGCCTAGGGGAACTATTTGCGAGCGACCACTTAGACCGGTTGAGGGGGATCTTGATTGCAGACGGGTGAGCAACACGCCAAAACCGATACCCCCGTATGGCACAAGTCGATCAAATCTCTCTTCGAACGTGAGGCGAGCGCTCACTGGAAACCCGAGCACCTGCAAGTCCACAAATTCGCCGGTGTCTGCGCGTGCTTTCCGGTCGTCCAAGAACCAGCCAGATTCAAGTCCGGCGGCCACCCGATGCGAAAGGAAAGGCAGACTCACGCTCGCCCCAACGGCAAGGTAAGGTGAAGACACCCTTTCTTGATTCGTGAGATACCCCGCGTGTGCTATGGCTTTGATTGTGGTGCCGAGAGGTGCGCTCGCTTGTGGCCCTGAATCGAGTACAGGAAGCTCCGCGTTTGCGGAAAGGACGGAAGTGCGGCCAACCTGGGCCGTGAATCGCACCACCTCAACGCCTTCCATGCGCGGTGGAGGAGTCCAACGAGCGGTGAATGTGGAAGCGTCAACTCGAATGATGTCGGAGACCTTGCCGTGGTCCGCCGTGATACGGGGTGCTACGGGGCGTGGCTCGAGCTCCCCCGGATAGGTGAGCTTCAGTTCTAGCGTCACCTCGCCCTCATCAAGGTGATACTCGCCGCGGTCTGGCGTCAGCCGAGCGGCTACGGGTGACTCCCCCGGAACCGGAGTTAGGCAGCTTGCCACGGATGCTGGGCTGCCCGTGAGGCTCGCTTGGAGTTGAATTTTCGTTTCTGGATTCGTGCTCTCTGGTACGCTGAGTTCGGATTCAAAAAGCCCTGGTATTACGGGGATAAGGTCTGTAAGGCTGCCAGTACTTGCCGTTATCTTGCCGTCAAAGGTCTGGAGCAGCGTGCCATCCGGGGCCGTGCCAAGCACGAGGAACCTTCCGGAGTGTTCGGGGCAGAAGACCTGAACCCGATTGAAGTCGGGGGCTCCGAGCGGCACATTCATTGCGCGCGCGTTGCCTAAAGGATCGGTGGCCGTGACGTCCGCATGGACCACCCCCGGCGGGGCCAACACCATCATGCGCAGCTTCCCGCGTGAATCAGCGCGCATGGGACCAAAGGTCTGCCCTCCCACCTGAACCTGCACGGTGGCACCAGGTTCGCTTTGCGTTTCTATGGTTGGTCGCCCCAACAAATCGAAATGGGTAAAATGTACTTGGCTTCCTTCTTCAGAGCCCACGACTACAAGCACTCGCTGTGGAAAGCCGCCTTCGGGGGGGGAGAACGTTGCTGTCCAGGTGCCTTTTCCCTTCGGGCGCAATTCAGACACGCGCCCCGTATTTACTGACAAAAGAGGCTGTTCCTCAAAACCTCGAACTGTAATTTGCGCGGATCCATGCTCGCCCAAGATGAATGATTTCGGCACCTTGAGTTCAATGCTGTCCGGCCCCTCATTGCTCCTTGTCGTCGTGTAGAGAAGCGGGTGTCGGGGCGGCACAAGGCGAATACGCGCTGTGCGCAACGACGGCTTGAAGCCAACGACAGTGACATCCAAGGTTGCCGTCCATTTCTCCACGACAGCGGGAGGTAGGAAAACTAATTCGGCCGTTCCCTTGGGATTCGCCACGACATGGATGCTGCCGGCGCTCACGGTTGCCCGCACCTGGGACGCCGGGATGCTGGCACCCTGGGCACTTTTGATCGGGAGCCGCACCTCCGTCGCCCCATCGCCAACTATTGGAGCGGAGGCATCTACGTCAAAGGAATCAGCGCGGGCCGGCCTAAGCCCAGCCAAGGACGCCGTGAGGAACAGAAAGACTACGAATAGTCGATAGTACTGCACGGCGGCGCGCGTATCGGGGACTTTGCCTCGGTCGTGGATATAGCAGCGCCGTGCGCCAAGGTGGGGATCGCGCAAACGCTGGGCACGTCGCGCGCAGGTTACCATTTAACCTTTCCGACAACGTTGGGTGGACGTGAGTCGACCCGGATTTTGGGCAGATCTTGCTTCTGCTTCCTGCCAACAGCGTCTACGACTTCCACGGTCAGCGCGTTTTCCCCTTCTTGAAGCGCAACATGCTGCTCGAACTGACCATCGGCGTTGGCGGTTGTACGCTCTCCATTCAGGCTCACAATTGCACCAGGGCTGGTCGACCCCTGAATGGTCGTCTCTCGGGTACGCAATTGTGAGGGGATCCGCCCCAATTTGAGTAGAAGTGAAGTTGGGATCTTCACCGGCACGCTTGGAGCTTTGCCGGGCTCTACTACCGTTTGCTCGCCAGCTCCCACGGCAACGGCGCCAGCCTGGGACGAGACCCGGGTGGTGCCCTCCTTAGAAGCAACCGAAATCGGGCCTGCGCCTTGCTTCATGGCGTAAAACGCGCCGCCTGAGGTCTCGGCTTTGACGTCACTGCCCTGGAATTCGACCCGCAACTGAAAGCCTTCTTTGCTCTTCACGAAGGATGCAATGCGCCCGTCATCGAGCCGAACACGAGACAAACCCTCGGAGACCTCAGCAACCGCGAGCTCCGCTTCTTCGGGTACTTCAACCACCACGTTTTCGCCGACGGCGAGGCGGGCAGAGGCTCCTCTGCTTGTTCTCACAACGGTGTCGATGTCGAGGCGGTCTCCTACGCGGATGTCGACCCAGTGACCTTGCGCATCTTTGCGCTGCACTTGGCCCAAAACTTCCAAAGCGGTGGCTTGGCCCAAAGTGTTAGCTTTTGCTTTCGTGTTCGGGTCCGGAGCGGAGCCCACTGCCACTGCGGATTCCGGTGGGGATTTGAAAAGCACGCGCTGTACCCCATAGGCCGCACCAAGGGTTAGCAGCGTAAGCGCGATGGCAAGCAAGATGCGGGTCTTCAAGCTACCGCCTCGCTGGCTCTTGGGGGAAACGAGATTGTCACCGTCGTACCTTCGTCGGGTTCGCTCTCAACCGAGATGCGCCCACGGTGATCTTCGACGATTCTTGCGGCGATGGCCAGCCCCATCCCACGGCCTTCGCGGTCCTTCGCTGTTGTGAAAAATGGCTCGAAGATCCGCTGCATATCCTTGGGGTCGATGCCGTGGCCGTTGTCGGAGATCGAAAGTTCCACGCTGCCGTCGGCGCCGAGTTGGCTCCGCAATGTGACGCGCCCACTATCTGCGCTGCAGGATTCGATAGCGTTCATCAGGATTTGCAGCACGCCACGCTGAAGCTGCATGAAGTTGCCGCGCACTTTGGGCAAATCGCGCGTATATTCCGGCAGGAAGCGGATCATCGAGGTTGAAGGGTCCCGCTTTACCAAACTCAGCGTGGCATCCAGAAGATCATTGGGGGCTACGTCGCTCAGGTTGGTGAGCCCCTGGCCCTTGGTGAGCCGTTGGAGCTTGGCGACCACGTCGCGGATGTGGAGTGCCTCTTTTTCGGCGCTTTCGAGTAATTCAACTTCCTTTTCGCGACTAGGGTCGCGCCGTGCGCGCATCAAGAGGAGTTGGGACACACCAAGCACGCCGGTGAGTGCATTGTTTACCTCCTCGGCCAGCCCGGCACCCAATGCGCCTACAGCGGCAACGCGCTGCGACTGGAGCAGTTGCTCATGGGCTCGAACGAGGTCGGAGGTGCGCTCTTCCACTCGGGCCTGAAGCTCTTCGTTGTACTTTCGGATCTCGCCGTCGCGGAGCGCGATCTCTTCGCTCATTTGGTCAAAAGCCGCCGCGAGGGCGCCGAATTCATCTTTCTCCTGCATCTTGATGCGGTGGTGCAGTTGGCCTTTCGCCAGGGCTTGGGTGCCTTCGAGGAGCTGCCCCATGGGGCGGGTGATGCCGCGTGCTAACACCCAACCTGCACAAATGGCGATAAATAGGCTCGTCGCGATCCAGAACAAAGTCTGGTTGCGAATGTTGCGGCTGGACGCAAAAGCGGTTGCGGTGGGTTGCTGGACAACCATGGTCCAACCGAGGCTCGAAAGCGCTCCTGCGGCCAGGAGCTCTTGTCCGTTTGCAACATAACGCCCAGAGGTTCTGTTGCCAGAGAACAGCCCGGCGAGCCCCCGGACGTCGGGTGCCTGTGCCGAGGGGGAACGGCAAATGACGGTCCCTTTGGGATCGAACAGCACGAGCTCAAGACGGGTACCCTTGACGAGCCTCTCGCAGAAGCGGGTGAGGGACAGCGTAACAACCAACGTTTCCCCGTTTGTAGAAGTGGGAACCCGCAGCGACACGAAGGGATTCGGATAGCCGGGAAGTCGAAACGGCGCGCCAAACCTCTCGTTCTTTCCGTCTGATACGAGTTGGCGTGCTTGCGTGAGCATGCTTGAAAAGCTGGATGGTGAGACTGCAAGATGTCCGGCGGTATCGTCGGCGCGGTTCGGCGTGTCCGCGAATGCACGTGTGATGGGGGTGGTGTCGGCTGCGAGTAATACGACGGCTGCGACGTCTTCCGAGGTTCGATACGCCATCCACATGGCCGCTTCTCGTTCAGGCGCGGATAAGCTCGGCCAATCGATGCTTTGGCTCGCTAAGATCTCAAAGCTTGAGCGTCGATGTTCTAGGTACTCGTCACCGGCCTCGGCCGAGAAAATTGCTGTATTTTGCTGATTTTGGGTGACTTCGGCGTCAAACGCGACCTGATGCACCCCAAACGAGGATACGGCTGACACCGTGAGTGGAACGACGGCAACGAATAAGATGATAACGATCAGCTTGAGCTTTAGAGTCATTCCTGCCCTCCCTGGTTCGTCCTAAGCTTGTTCGTGGGAGGAAGCAGCGAGGGGACGCGCGGTGGCAAATGGCGATCAAGCATCTCTCGCACGAGCGTGAGTAAGCCGTCGTTCTGGAAGGGCTTCAACTGCAGCTCCATGTGCGCGTTGCGACTGGCGAGGTCGGCAATAGCTTGGCTCGCAAATCCGGTGAGAAAGATCACCCGGAGATCTGGCTGGCGTGCGATCAACATTTCCGCGAGTTCATCACCTGACATGCGCGGCATCATCACATCGGTGAGCAGCAGGTCCACGCGGTTACCCAGTCGCTCGTGCAGAGCGAGGGCTTCGGCCCCAGACTGAGCTTCAAGGATCTTGTAGCCGGCTGCACCCAGAATGCGGGCTGCGGCTCTTCTTACCGCACTGTCATCGTCAACGAGTAAGATGGTTTCCCCACCGGCAGACTTTCGGCTTGGTACTGCTTGAACGTGTCGGGTTGCGGATTCTTGGGTGGGCGGCAAGGATACGAAGAACGTCGTTTGGCGGCCTACTTCGGACGTCACACTGATTTGCCCACCAGCTTGTTCGACGATGCCCTTTACTGTTGAAAGGCCGAGCCCCGTGCCGCTGCCGGGTGCTTTGGTGGTGAAGAACGGGTCGAAGATGTGATCCATATCGGAGGGATTAATTCCGGCGCCGTTGTCTGTGACGCTGAACACTAGCCTGCCTTCGCCTGCTCCACCTTCATCAGAGTTCTTCGGAATAAACTCGCTACGCAGAATGACCCATCCCGTTTCCGCGATCGCGTCCCGAGCGTTCACCGCAAGATTGATTACAACCTGCTCAAACTGGGCGCGATCTACCCTCACATACGGCAAATTATCACCGAGCTCCGTGATGAGATCCACGTGCTCACCAAGCGTATGACGCACCAATTTTTCAAGCGAGCGAATGACGGAGTTGATGTCAACAACCTCCGGGGCGTGCACCTCTCTGCGACTGAAAGCTAGGAGTTGTCGAGTAACAGAAGCTGCCGAGTTCGCTGCTTGGAGGATTTGTTCAACGTCTTCCACCTCGCGTTCGAGCGAAACGGCATCCGCGCGCCGGCTCAATTGGTCGCGCACAAAGGAAGAGTAGTTGATGATGACGGCTAGTAGGTTGTTGAAGTCGTGCGCAATGCCGCCAGCTAAGAGCCCGAGCGCTTCCATCTTATGCGCTTGCCTCAGCTGACCTTCGAGCTCCCTCCGCTTTTGCTCGGCTCGCACGCGTTCTCGGATATCGCGAATCACCTCGATGGTAAGGCCCTGGCGTGCGTCGCCAAAATTGCCTTCAGAAACCTCAACCTCAATCGGGCTTCCATCCATACGGCGATCGACCCGAGCGGTGATGCCTTCCCGTTCGGCACTTCTGTGAGAATCCGGTGAGCTTTCGGGCAACACATCGGTGTGGCGCAGCTTTGCTACAGTTTGGCCTACGAGCTCGGTTGCGCTGGTTTTATAGAGGCGCGCGGCGGCGTCGTTCACTTCGCGTATAATGCCCGTGGCCGGCTCGTACACGACTATGGCGTCAGGTGAGGCAGCAAACAGCTTGCGATAGCGCTCTTCGCTTTTGCGTAATGCATCGTGCAGCTCATGGCGCTCCCTGGCCAAGTGTGCCTGCTGCTCTGCGCGCCGGACGCGGACTTCCACTTGGGCGATGTCTTCGAACGGCTTGGTCAGGTAGTCGTGAGCGCCAACCTCCACGGCTTCGATGGCTGATTGCACGGTCGGCGAAACGCTGGTTAAGATTATTTCCAGATTGGGAGTTGATATTAGGAGCTTGCGAGCGAGGTCAATCCCCGAGCCATCGGGCAAATCGCGATCTACCAACGCAACATGAATCGGTGCGTTTTCGGAGGCGACGCGCAAGGCTTCTTTGACTGTTGCCGCGCCGAGCACTACGCGGTCGGGGTTTGCCAGGAGTTCAATCAAGAGCTCTCGCACCACCGGTTGATCATCCACCACCAGAACGCGCGATCGCCCCGGGCGCTCGGGAGAGGCGGGCGGTGGCATAGTGGACGCGAGGTCGGTGGACACGGTGGATCAACGGCCGGCAGACGGTAGTCTTCAGCAGTATTTGGCGCACGGAAACCGCCGAAAGCATAAGGTTTTTTGCGCAGGTTAATCAGCCCCGAGGCCGACTGAGAGAAGGTGTCGGTACAAATCGTTCAATGCGCGACGGATCGCCCCTCCCGTGCGGTTGAAGCGATGTGTGTTAGGGTGAGCGCCGTTGCGGTAAAAAAACCTCGATTAAGGATCTTTGCAATGGCCCAGAGTTATGGATATGCAGGCGTAAGTAGACCAGCAGCACGTGCCACGGTGGACGACCGCGCCAGGTTTATTGTGCGCACCTACAATCACCTGTTCGGTGCAATCTTGCTGTTTACGGCGATCGAGTTCGCGCTTTTCCAGCTCGGCCTCGCGCTTCCCGTGGCTCAGGCCCTACTCGCTGGTGGCCCTTTGGTGATGATGGGCGGTTTCATCTTGGTTAGCTGGCTTGCGAGCCGCGTGGCTTTTTCGGCCCAGTCCAAGTTGGCTCAGTATGCCGCTTTGACTGGGTTTGTGTTCGCGGAGGCCGTCATTTTCCTTCCTATCTTGTTGATGGCAAATTCCGTCGCCCCCGGCGCGATTCAGTCTGCAGGTATTGTCACCATCTTGGGTTTTGCTGGGCTTTCGGCTGTTGTGTTTACCACCCGTAAGGACTTTTCGTTTCTTGGTGGCATGTTGCGTTGGGGCGGGTTGCTTGCGTTGGTTCTGATAATTGCCGGGGCCATTTTCGGCTTCCAATTGGGCACTTTCTTCAGCGTGGCGATGATTGGGTTTGCAGGGGCTGCGATTCTCTACGACACCTCGAACGTGCTGCATCACTTCCCCACGGATCGCCACGTTTCGGCGGCGCTCCAGCTCTTTGCATCCGTCGCAATGCTGTTCTTTTATGTCCTGCGCCTAATTCTCTCCATGTCCAGGCGCTAGCCAGTCCTTGCACGGGCTCTTTTTTCTTGATCGGTAGCCTTCGTGCAGGATCTAGTTGTCAATCACAAGCTAACTATACCTGCGGCTGAGCTGTCTTGGTCTGCCGTTCGTGCAGGCGGCCCCGGTGGGCAGAATGTAAACAAGGTCGCCACCAAGGTGGAGCTGCGCTTTGATCTGCGCGGAAGCCGCGTGCTATCCGAAGAGGTGAAGCAGCGCCTGAAGGCATTGGCGTCTGGACGCCTGGACGCCGAGGGACGCCTGCGGATTGTCTGTCAGTCCGCGCGCAGCCAGCCTCGCAACCTGGAGCTCGCCTTGGGCCTGCTAGCGGAGCTTGTGCGGTCCAGCCTGGTGGTGCCTCGGAGGCGCCGCCCCACCAAGCCGTCGCGGCGCTCGAACGAAGTCCGTTTGGCCCAGAAGAAGCGCATAGGGGACAAAAAGAGCGGGCGCCGAGTACCTCCTGATTCGGGCTGAGGCTCGCGCCCCTAAGGACTCGTGATAATCTTGGCAGGTGGGCGAAGAAGAGGACCTTCCTGTTGGGGTAGAGCCATGGGATGGCGAAGAGATGCCCGAAGGGGTCGTGAGCGTGGTGCCCGAGCCCGACCACGCCGAAGCCCTGACGCTATATCAGTTGAAGTTTGCGGGGGAGCCGATAGACACGCGGGTGCACGCTGCTCAGAGCTCCCGCGGAGCTGACCTTTTAGCTTTGTGTTTCGATCAGGAGCCCCGGGTCGCGGCGGCACTCTTGGATAACTCCGAGTTCGGCCCTTCACACGCGCGCATGATCGCCCGGCACCATCACAACGGGCGCGGCCTCGAGATCCTTTCACGCCGAAGATCGCTCCTCGCAGACGCTGAAGTGCAGCGGCGCTTGCTGCAAAACCCTCAGTTGGCGAGCGATGTGCTCGCTCGGCTCGTCACGTTAAAAGCGTTACGTGACGTCTACAAGCTTAGCATCGATCGCGACCTACCCGAGCGGAATCGCGTCTCCATTCGCAATGAGCTTCGGCGTAAATATAGCCAAGCCGAGCCCGAGGAACGAGCGGATCTGGTGTTGCGCACCGAGGGGCGTGCGTTGCTCTTCTTAGTGGGGTGCACCTTTGACGGCCGAATGACGCAGATTCTGTGCGCGAAGAGCATCGTATCTACGCTCCTTATCGGTAACCTCGCGCGCTTTTCTGCAACTCCACCGGCGCTTTTAGCCAAACTGATACAAAACCCGGTAGTCAAAAGGCAGCCGCAGTTGCGTCAGCTACTGTTGAAGCATCCGAATCTTCCAAGCGACTTGAAGCGGTAGGAGAGAGTGGGTAACCCAACTCCTCGGTGTGGTGGCCGTCACCACGGCCGGTGTTTCAATTCACCCCTATTCAGATCCACCCAAGTGGCCGTTACGTGTCATAGAATGTTCGCGCCTCCCCCTCGTCGCCTTGCCAAAATGTCGCAGGTCAAAGAGTGCGAGGTTGGCCGAGATAATTTAAATGATCTGCCAACGATTCACGAATTGCTCTCGGCCCTCAATGATCCGTACGCTCCAAGCAACCTGATCGCGGATCTGGTGTTCCGGATCCCGGTGCTTTCGGCCCGTTGCCTTCGCCGCGCCAATTCTCCGGTGAGGCAGCTCAGGCGGGATGAGGTGGCCAAGGTGCTCACCAAGATCGGAAATCGCGGGCTGGAAGCTGAGCTTTTGCAGCTCCTCGAAGATCTGACGACACTGAAGGCAGACTTGGAGGGTTAGTCGAAGTAGGCTCTGCCGTCCCTAGCGGAGTTGCTTTTCTGCGTGACCCAAAGCTCCAAGAAGAAGCTCAAGCAGCAACAGCACCAAAAGCTTCAAGCGCTTTCCACACTCGGAGCGCAGCGGCAAGGCGTTCATGAGTTGAGTGCGGCCCTCGTGGCGGCGAGCTTTGAGCGCTTCATGCCAAACGGGCAGAAGGCCTGGTTGGAAATTGGCAGCGGCGATGGGCAGCTCCACCGCTGGCTACCGCACACCTTGCGGGAACGCGTGGTGTTAAGTGAATCCTCGACCGCGTTTGTGCAGGGGTTGCGCCGTAGGTTTGGCGAGGCCCAAGTCCGCCAGCTCGACGTACATCACCTCAAGGCCGAGGCCGCCGAATTTTCCGCGGTGATGGCGCTTTGTGTGTTGGATGTACTGACGCTTTCACGCGCCGTGGCGGAGCTCGCTCGTGTTCTTGAGCCGGGTGGGCTCGTACTTCACTGGTTGGACATGGCGACGAGTGTTGAACCGATTATGGCTTCTGCCGTGGCCGAAGGGCTTGTGGTGCTCCCCAAGTTCGTAGATTTGGGCGGTAATTCGGCGATCCCGGGAGCATCTCGGTCGTCGCTTGGAGTTGGGGGGATGGCCTCAATAAAGGGCTTTCCGCTGCTCGATCTCGTGGTGTCTCCGCGCGCGCAGCTCTTGCCGCTGTGCGACTTGCTCCGGAGGACTGGGCATCCTCAGGCTAGCGCTTTGGAAGCACTACTCCGCGAGAGTGATCCCGGAAATTTTGATCCACGGCGGGCAGCCACGGCGTTTGTCCAACTAACGCTCGACGTCCGTGCGCAGTTTGAGCTCTGCAAAACGCTGTTCGCTCTGTATGTGGCCTCTGCCCAGGCAGGGAGTGCGGCTAAATTGCCGTTCGAAGCTCGTCCTGTAAGTTCGCTCGAGCACTTCCGCGCGCGTGTGCGCCAGTCGTTTTCAGATTCCGGGAGCTTCGAGTTATTGTTCGATGACGTCGTGCGGGCTCGGCATGCAGAACCCCGTCCGCTGAACGTGCCGCGCGGATTGGGCTACCATGGCGTTTGGTTGGGTCAGGCGCTTCAAACCGAAGTCGAGCCGAAAGAGCTCCCGGGTGAGCTCTGGTACGCGGGCCCAAATCTCGATGCGTCGCCTGAAAATAGCTGGATTGCCGAGGTGGCCATGCACTGCTTCGTGTTGCGTCGGAAGTAGGAGAACGAGGCTCACCTGAGGCTCTTGATAAACGCGGGTACGGCCGCCACGCCCTCGCGATCTACCAACCTCAACGTTTGGCTGCCAATCACCGCGATGTCAGCCTTGCCGCGCAAGAAATCCACGTCCGCTTTGGATTGGACGCCAAAACCTACCGCGAGAGGCAATGAAGTAGCTGCGCGGCAGCGCTCAAGATACAGATCGAGATCGTTCGAAAAAGTCGTCTCACTCCCCGTAACGCCTTTGCGCGCCACGGCGTACACGAAGCCCGACCCATGTTTTGAGAGCATCTGGAGCCGCTCGTTCGGCGTGTTCGGTGAAAAGATGAAGATGGGGCAAAGCTCATGCTCGGCCATAGCTTGGAGATAGAGCTCAGCTTCCTCCGGGGGCAAATCCGGAACGATGGCGCCCTTCACTCCAATTGATTTCATGCGATTCGCAAATTCGGCCACGCCGAACTTGAAGAGCACGTTGTAATAACTCATGAACAAGAATGGTATGTCGAAGCGGCGGCTCACCATTTCAGCAAATTCTAAGCACTTTTGCACTGTGGCACCCCGCTCTAGCGCTTGTTGATTGGCATGCAAAATAACCGGGCCGTCTGCCATCGGCTCGGAAAATGGGATCTGTAGCTCCATCAATTCTACACCCGAGCTTACCATCGCTTCCACCAAGCGCAGGCTCTCGTCAAAGCTCGGGTAACCCATAACAATATGGGTCATAAGCAAGATGCCCTTTTTCTCTTGCTGTTCGCGAATGTAGGCCTCAAGCACGGTAACGCTCCGCTTTCTGAATGATAAATTCTTCCCATTTGGGATCTTTGAATGCATCGGCAATCGTAAATATGTCCTTATCGCCCCGCCCGGATTGGTTGATGAGCACCACATCTGTTGGCGCCAGCCTGCCGGCTTCTTTGAAGGCCTGCGCAAAGGCGTGGGAGGACTCGAGCGCTGGAATGAGCCCTTCGCGTCGGATCGTGAGCTTTAAAGCTTCCACCACTTCTGCATCAGTAGCAGCTTCAAAACGAACGCGCCCCGCGGTGTGGAGGTGCGAAAGGATGGGGGAGACGCCAACGTAATCTAAGCCTGCCGCCACACTGTGCGTTTCGTTCATTTGACCGTCAGAATTCTGCAAAAAATAGGTTTTGTAACCCTGAGCCACGCCCACGCTCGCGTCCTTGCTCGCGAGGCGTGCGGCGTGTTTGCCAGTGGCTACCCCTTCTCCGCCTGCTTCCACGCCCACAAGCTCAACGGCTGCATCGTCCATGAATCCGCTGAAGATCCCCATCGCGTTCGAACCACCACCGACGCACGCATACACGCGCCGTGGAAGCTTTCCCGTACGTTCTAGGATCTGAGCGCGGGCTTCCTTCCCAATGATGGACTGAAAGTACGTAACCATCTCCGGGAAAGGATGCGGGCCACACGCCGTGCCAAGCACGTAGTGTGTGGAATCCATATTGCTTACCCAATCGCGGAACGCTTCATTGATGGCATCTTTGAGCGTGCGCGAGCCCTCCTTCACCGGCACCACCTGGGCCCCCAGCCGCTCCATCCAAAAGACATTCGGGCGCTGCCGCTCCACATCCACTTCGCCCATGTAAATCGTGCAATCAAACCCGAGCTTGGCCGCCATGGTTGCAGTGGCCACGCCATGCTGGCCGGCGCCCGTCTCCGCAATGACGCGCGTTTTCCCCATCCTTTTCACCAAAAGGCCTTGCCCCATCACGTTATTCGCTTTGTGGGCGCCGGTGTGATTCAGATCTTCCCGTTTGATGTAAATCTGCGCGCCACCAAAATGCCGGGTCAGATTCTCGGCGAACGTTATAGGCGTTGGCCGGCAGGAGTAGCTCGACATCAACGCTTGGTATTCTGCCCAAAAGCTGGGATCCGCTTTGGCCTTTTCAAACTCTAAAATGAGCTCTTCAAAGGTAGCCACCAAGATTTCCGGGATGAAAGCTCCACCGAATTCGGAATAGTAACCGCGAGATTTCACGAGCTTGCTCCTTCTTCAGGGCACAGCTCTGGGTTGCCCTGCGTCAATATTCCGATTCTATACGCGTGATTCATTGGCTGGCCTGGATGGTTTGAGAAAACGTGACGCGATCTGAACGGCAATAGAGCTCCGAGAAAAGGGCCCCAGGGGATCCGCGAAAATCGAGGCTACGCTGGATCAAAAGCAGCTGTGTGCGCGCTGAAATGCCCAGAAAATGCCCCCATTTTTCTCCCAGCGCCTTCACAGTGAAGCTTTGCCTTCCGCCCAGTGGAGTTAAAAATAAGCGCTCCTTCACGACTTCCGAAAGCGAAGCCTGCTCAAGATCCACTCCTTCGATCCCTGCGAACACCTCGGCCGAAAGAAAGAAGCGCTCCAGCAATACGGGCTCCTGCTTCAGGTGCCCTACGCGTGAAAATTGGAAAACCTGCTTTCCAGCGAGCGGGCTCTCTACCGCTTCGGCAAAGCGCCGGCGCCTGAGCGACTCCACCACTTTCACCTTGAGCTCCAACCCTTGAGCCTTGAACGCCGCCACAGTACCGAAGGCCGAAAACACATCCACTTCCGGCGGCCGAGCCAGAACAAATGTGCCTGAACCACGACGCCGTTCGATCAACTTCTTCTGCACAAGCGTTTCTGTTGCTTGTCGCACCGTAGGGCGACCTACATTGAAGGCACGGCAGAGGGCCGGCTCCGACGGCAACCGTTCCCCACTCTGGTAACGCCCCGTACGAATGTCCGCTGCAAGAAGATCCGAGAGCTGCCGATAGAGGGGCACGGGGGAGCCTGGGTTCAGCATCGGAGGTGCACCTAGCCTGGGCCAAACTTGTCAAGTTGTCAAGACAACCTGGGGGTGAGCTGAGCTGAGCTGAGAAAGGCCTCGCCGATAGTTCAGTACGGCTTCTGCCCTACATAATTCCCTGGAGGATCGTAATTGCAGACCCAGAATTCCCAAGTGGCGGAACTCGAGAAGGGCGAATTCTGGCTGCACTGCTTCACCGCGCAGCCCAGCCGCAGGCTCTTGGCCCAGACTATTTGCGTATAGTGGCCGCATGCCTTTTGGGGCGCGCAGGAGTTATTGGCGTAGGTATAATCGGTGCTTTCACTCGCCCACGAATCAACAACCTTCTGGCCGCTGGCGCTTCCCGTTGTTGCGTAGATATTCTCGCCGTATTTCCCCTGGCTATGCTTGAACATGCAACCATCCGCCCATTGTTGGGCGGTGGCCGCAATTGAAGAGTCCCAGGTTAACGGTGCTAGAGGCGTGCCAGGGGCCGGTATGGCGTCGGCGCGCACCCTGTTGTGTGCCGCGGTGATACCTGTGAGCGGCGCCGGCTCTAGTGAGGAGGAGCTTGGCGTGCCTCCGGAGGACGACGCTCCACCCGTTTGGCCACTCCGACCACCTGTGTTGCTCGGGCTCGGACTTCCCCCTGTATTATTGGACCCGCCAGTGGTCATCAACGCGGGTGTTTGCCCGGTTCCATCTCCTTCACTCGAACACCCGATGACCAATAGCAGCCCTGCGAGTGAGGCGCGGCCAAAGACGCTCGTCCTGCTGTGCATCTCGGGAGGATAACACAATTTTCCCGGACAGCGGGGTGGCTTGCCTGAGTAGCCGAAATGTACTACTAACTTGTACATGTCTAGCAAGCCCTACCCGGTTGGTGAGGCCCGGCGGCTGCTCCCGCACCTGATCGAGCTGGCGGCCTCTGGCAAGGGGCCGATCTACATGGGGCGGCGGGGGCGCGCTGAGGTTGCGTTGGTGGCTGTTGCAGATTCACAAAGCCCTCGCGTTCGGCGGCCGCTCGTGGGGCTTGTTGAGTTCGAAGCTGCGAGCGCGCTTAGCCAAGGTGAGGACGACCTTCGTAAGGCTTTCGAATCGTCGTTGAAGAGAACTGAGAAGCAGGTTTTAGGCGCATCGAAGATCTTGCAGCCTCAGCCGCTCAGCAGGCGCGCTCGGGTTAAGCCGCGCCCATGAATCTAGTGGCGGATACGCACGCGATTCTCTGGTTTCTGGGCGCCCCGAAGAAGCTCAGTGCTAAAGCCAAGTCGGCCTTTGAAAAGGCGGAAACAGGTCGCTGGACCCTATTTGTTCCGGTCCTCTGCCTGTACGAAGCCGTCTTGCTCGGAGAGCGTGGTCGCATACGGTTCGAGTTTCGTGAGCTCGTGGAGCAGCTTGAGCTCAGAGTTGGGTTTCGCTTGGTGGAGCTTAGCATTCCCGATGTGGATGAAGCGAGAAACCTCGCCTCTCTGGCTGACCCATTTGACCGGGTGATTGTGGGCACGGCGTTGCGCCTGGGTCTTCCGCTGATTACGGCGGATGAACGTATTCGGCAGTCTGGGGTGGTCGAAGTGTATTGGTGAGGGAGAGGTGGCGTTCTGGTTCCGTACCCCTCCCATGGCTCCGAACGGAGACATCGGGGAGGGGTGGATGGCGCGAAAAGCGGCAGCCGGGGAGGGCACCATCAGCGCTGCAGTGCCCCGAGCCGGCGCCCAGCTTCAGCGCTGCACGCGCCCCGAGCCATCGCCCGCCATCAGCTTCTCTACTTCGTCTCGCTTTACGTAGTTGTAATCGCCGACAATCGTGTGCTTGAGGCAACTGTTGGCTACTGCAAATTCAATGGCTCGCTCGGGAGAGCTGCCTTGGACGAGCGCGTAGATGAGCCCCGCGCCGAAGGAATCTCCGCCGCCCACGCGATCGATAACGGTGATCTCGTATTTTCGGCTGAAATGGGCTTTGCCCTCGGTGTACAGCATTCCGCTCCAACCATTTTCGGATGCGGAGTGGCTTTCTCGGAGGGTGATGGCCACACCTTTGAAGCCAAAGCGCTGGGTGAGCTGGGCCGCTACGCTTTCGTAGCGGGAGTGATCCAGAGCTCCGGAGGTAACATCTGTCGCGCCCGCCCTGATCCCGAAAACATCATCGGCGTCTTCTTCGTTGGCGATACAATATTGGACGCTAGGTAACAATTCTCCGAGAACGCGCCCGGCTTCCGTGCGGCTCCAGAGCTTTTTTCGATAGTTGAGGTCGCAGCTCGTGGGAATCCCCAAGCGTTTGGCAGCTTCGAGCGCCTGCTGGCACGCCTTCTGACAGTTGACGGAAAGCGCAGGGGTAATGCCCGTGAAGTGGAACCACGCGGCTCCTGCGAGGAGCTTGTCCCAATCGAGTGCGCCCGGATCGATCTCAGCGATGGCGCTGTGCTCGCGATCATAGAGCACCGTGGAGCCCCGCTGGGAGGCGCCTTTTTCCACGTAGTATGTGCCCACACGCTTGCCGCTTCTCACAATCTGTGTCGTATCGACGCCCACTCCGCGCAGTTGATTAATACAAAGCTGGCCGATGTCGTTATCTGGCAATGCCGTTACGAAACGCGCCGGCTGCCCAAGCAAGGAAAGGCCAACAGCAACGTTGGCTTCTGCACCGCCGAAGGTAACATCAAGGGAGGTGACTTGGAGCAATCTCAGGTGCCCGGGGGGGCTCAGCCGGAGCATGACTTCTCCGAAGGTGACGACTGGTTTCATGAGGGAGACCTTTGCTAGGTGTGGGTGTTGCGCCTGGGCCCGCGGGAGGGCGTGTCGGATTTGCCCTATAAACCCTGTGGAGCCGCCCTGACCAGTGGCCCGTCGTGCCGGGCTGGGGTACACACGCCCCCGGCCGTTTTGACCTTTGGACTCGCCCAACCACCTATGCAGGAGCCCATTTATCATGCGCTTTGAAATCGACGCTGCCGCACTGCCGCTTAGAATGCCTTGGAAGAAGGGGATCACCGTCGGCCGCGCTTACGAATTATTGCGCGAGGACCTCTTGGGCCATCTACGTAAGGCGCAGGCGGAGATCGGCTTCAAGTACTGCCGATTCCACGGGCTCTTTCACGATGACATGGCCGTGGTGCATCGGAAGCCCGATGGCACGATTGTTTACCAATGGCACCACGTGGATAAGGTGTTCGATGCACTCCTGGCGATGGGGTTGAAGCCGTTCGTAGAGCTCAATCCAATGCCGAGCGCGCTCGCTTCCGGCACGCAGAAGATGTTCTTCTATCAGATGAACGTTACGCCTCCCAAAGATTACAAAGAGTGGGAAGAGCTCAACTACGAATTCGCAGCGCACTGTGCGGCTCGCTACGGGATCGACGAGGTGCGCTCATGGTATTTCGAAGTGTGGAATGAGCCCAACCTGGGTGGCTTCTGGTCGGGCACACAGGCTGAATATTTCGAGCTTTATCGGGCAGCCGCACATGGCATACGCCGCGTAGATCCGGGGCTTCGTGTTGGTGGCCCGGCTTCGAGCAAAGCCTCGTGGATTTCGGATTTTATCGACTATTGCAGCAAAAATGAGGTGCCGATCGACTTCGTGTCGACGCACCTTTATCCGCAGGATGAGTACGTTGAGTTTCCCGAGCCGGGCACGAGCCCACACGCGCCAGGTACGTTTTTTCGCCACACCGTTCGGCGCACGCAGGTTGAGATCGAGGCCTCTGTGTACCCCGAATTGGAAGTGCATTGGACCGAGTGGAATGCCATGTCGGCGGATTCCGGTGCGTCGGTTCATTGGCTCGATAATCCAACCAACGATAACCTGTATGCAGCTTCGTTCATTGCGGAAAACTGCCTCGCTTTAGACGACGCCGCCGATTCATTTTTCTTCTGGGTGGTGAGCGACGTCTTCGAAGAAGCCGGCTTCCCCCTGAGCCCATTTTCTTGCACGTACGGCCTGCTCACGGTTCACGGTATCCCCAAGGCTTCGTACAACGCGTTCCGTTTGCTGAGCCGCTTGCGGGGTTCACGCATGGAACCGGTAGAAGGCACTAAGCTTGGCACCGGGCACACGTTGGTGGCGACGAGGGAAGCCTCGGCGACGCACGTCCTTTTGTGCAATCACAAGCCACTCGAAGTTGCCCAGCAGCCGGAGCTGAAGGAGACGGTGAGCGTCCCTGCCCACGGCCCGGGGGAGCACGTGGTGGTGCTAGAACGCATTCGCGTGGGTTCCGGTAGTGCCTGGGAAACCTGGGTGCGAATGGGACGCCCGCAGGAGATTTCAATCGCCCAAGAGCGCTTACTCCGCCAACATGCAGAGCCTGAAATGAGCTGCCTGAAGCTGCCAGCGCGCGAAGGGTCGGTCTCGTTTGATGTAGTGGTGGGCCCGAATGAAGTGGTTTACGCCGAGGTGCGAGCCCTGGGTGCGAGCAGCGTGGGCAAAGGCTCGGGAGCCGCGGAAAGCGCCCTTTGGGACAAGCTCATGGGCGAGAAGAGCCGCTAAGCGCTTCACGCCGGTTCATTGCAGGAGCCGCACGCTCGGCGAGAGCCTCCGCAATTGAGCGGGGCTCCTGTAGCGCAGTGGACGTTGCAGCTACCGGTCTGCCGGCAATCGACGACGCAAGCTCCGCTGCATTCTACGTCACAAGTGCCGACGCGCTCACAGAGCACGCGACTTTTTTCGCCGACCTTAGGCACACAGCTCGAAACATCGCGACACTCGTAGGCGCAGTGCTCCCCGCAGGAAGCGCTGCACGTGGAGGTGCTCTGGCATTGGATATTGCATCCAGATGTGCACTGAGCGTTGCAGTCGGTGCCGCTTCGGCACTCGTACATACAGTTATCGCCGCACGCGGCCGAGCAAAAATCAGCACTCGAGCATTGGGGAATGCAGCCGTTCAGATCGTGACAATCAAACAGGCAGCTTCCTCCGAGGCATTCGCACGGAACTCCCGGTACACAGCCAGGCGGCTCATCGTGGTTGCAGGCGGGCGGGGTGGCAAAAAAGAGAGCCATCACTCCAAAAAGCCTGCTGTGCATCTTCATAAGTTTGCGGGTGCGCCCGGGGCGCCGTGCTGCACTCAACATGCGCGCTAGCTTATCACTCTGCTTTGAGCGCAAGCACGGGATTGATACGGGCCGCCCGTTGCGCGGGCATGATGCCAGCAAAGAGCCCCGCGATCGTTAAGATCGCAACTGCGATCAGTGCGATCCTAAAATCTACACTTGGAGAGGAGAAGGCTTCGGCCTGATCCCCAATCAAACGCCCTGCAAGCTCTAACACAGCTACCGAACACACCAGCCCCGCGTAACCAGCAATGGCGGTGAGCGTGACGGCCTCTTGGATTACCAGCGAAATGATGGAGAACGGCGTGGCGCCGAGTGCCTTGCGAATCCCGAACTCGCGGGTGCGTTCTCGGACAGTGATGAGCATAATGTTGCTGACGCCGAGCATCCCCGCCAGGAGCGTGACGACACCCACGAACCAGATGAAAAAGCTGATGCCTGTGAAAAGGTTAGAAATTCGGCCAAATTCTTCCGCAGAATTGTAGGAGCCGAGGCCTTGATCGTCGTTCGGGTGGATTTGATGCACCCGAGCGAGCAGCGCGCGTGCCTTCTTTTCGACGACCTTGGCATCAGCATCTGGCTTCAGGGTCATCGCGAACCACCCCACGCGGTTAACCTGGTTGAATGCATACTGGAAGGTCGAAAATGGTAGGTAGATGGTGGATTTTAGTTGCTCAGCCTGATCGCCGTTTCCACCATCGCGCTTGAAGGTGCCAACAACCTTGAAGTAAACTTTGTTGATTTTGATATATTCGCCGATGGGTTTGGTTTTTCCGAACAAGATCCGCTGCACGTCGGTGCCAATGATGGCAATTTTTCGTTTCTCTCGGATGTCTAGCTCGTTAATGAACCGCCCACTGGTTATCGCTATTCCTTCGACCTTACGTACTTGTGGAAAATCCCCCATGATGGTGAAGTTCCCCGTCTTCTCTTTGAAATTGACGTTCGCCCCGTCGCGGTAGCCACCCAATTGGATGCGTGGGGCAAGATCCGCTATCTCAGGTAACTCTTGTTGTAGCCGCGCGATATCGGCCGTTTCAAATCGAACACGCCGGCCCGCTTGAAAGCCATGGTAGGCCAAACGGGTGCGTTGAGCCCAAACAAACACCGCATTATTGGCAAAGCCGAGTAGATTCTTCCGGACGCCACCTTCAAGCCCCGTGCCGAAGCCGAGCATCAGTACCAGCATGAATAGCCCCCAGAACACGCCACTGGCAGTCATCAGGGTACGAAGCTTGTTGCGGCGCAGCGTCTGCCAAACCTCTTGCCACTTGTCGCGGTCAAACATAGCTTAACCGTCCCTCAGCGCTAAGATCGGATTGATCTTTGAAGCGTTGCGTGCGGGGAAAAAACCAGCCAAGGCTCCCGCCAAAATCACAATAAGCGTGGCCATCAGGGCAACTCCGAGATCTACGTCTGGCTCGCGCAAGTACTTGTTGTCGGGGAGGTTCTTATTGACGAGCTCCACGAGGCCAACCGCAGCCACCAATCCTAAGTAACCCGAGAGCGTCGTGATGAGTAGCGCTTCCTTCATGACCATGCTCACGATCCCGAAAGGGGTGGCTCCTAGCGCTTTTCGGACGCCGATCTCTTTGGTGCGCTCTTTCACAGAGATGAGCATGATGTTGCTCACGCCCACGATACCGGCAAACAAAGTACCTATCCCCACCATCCACACAAACAGTCGCAACCACTCAAAGATGTCCGAAATCTTGCGGTACATTTCGAGGTTATTGGAAACGGTGAGGGCGCGCTCATCTTCGGGAGAAATCGCGTGACGTTCTTTGAGTAAGGCTTTTACTTGCTCCTCAATGCGTTGGCTCTCCGAGAGCTCCGTGGTGTTGACCGTGAAAGAGAGGGCGTGGAGCCGCCTGCCGCCGCTGTATACCAACTGTGCCGTACTAACGGGTAGGAAGATGGTGGCCATCTCTCCCTGTTGCCCTGGGCGCGTGTAGACACCGACGATCTGGTAGTGCGCTCCGCGCACGTTGATGAAAGCTCCAATGGGATCTTTGGCATCGAAGAAGAACTTGGCCACTTCGGTTCCCACGACGGCAACTTTCTTGCGTTCGGAGATGTCGTCATCATTCAAGAAGCGACCCCGAATTACCTGAGTTTTCTCTAAATATTGGTGGTCGGGGTGGACGCCTCGGATGTCGAAGCGTGCTGAACGATTGGCGTAACTTACGGCAAATTCTCCCCAGAGGTGAAACCTGCCGCTAATGTGCTCGATTCCTCGCACCCTATCCCTTACACTGTCGAAGTCGGAGTTTTCTAACCGTACCTCGCGCCCCGGGCCACGGCCGAGAAAAGGTAAGCTGGTTTTCCGTGCGCGGATGAAGATCGAGTTCACGGCGTCGTCGCGGAAGTCCCAAAGGGCCGCATTTCTGAGGCCAGTGCCGGCCGCGAGCAGAATTACCAGCATGAAAATGCCCCACGCAACGCTGAGCGCAGTGAGCGCAGTTCGCAACTTGTTGCGGCGAACGGTATCGAGGATTTCTTGCCAGCTATCCCAGAACATGGAGCTTCCCCGCTAATTATCGACACGCCCGTCTTTTAGGCGGATCAATCGATCGGTGCGGTCGGCAATGTCCATCTCATGTGTCACGAGCACAATCGTGATGCCCTGAGTGTTCACCTCGCGAAGGAGGTCCATTAGCTGATAGGATGTTTCACTGTCCAAGGCTCCCGTGGGCTCATCCGCAAGGATCAGCTTGGGGGTGCCGACGAGGGCGCGTGCAATGGCCACCCGCTGTTGCTGGCCCCCGGAGAGCTCAGAGGGCAGGTGGTGGAGGCGTTCGCTTAGGCCCACGCGTTCCAGATATTCTCGCGCAAGCTCCAGGCGCTTCTTGCGAGGTACACCCTGGTAATAGAGGGGAAGCGCCACGTTTTCGAGCGCTGTCTTGAACGGCAGTAAATTGAACGATTGAAAGATGAATCCGAGGAAGCGATTCCGGTACTGAGCGGCTTGGGTCTCGGTGAGTGCCTTCACGAGGCGATCATCCAGGAGATATTCGCCCGAATCGTAGTCGTCTAAGATCCCTAGGATGTTAAGTAGTGTGGATTTCCCGGAACCCGAAGAGCCCATGATGGACACGAATTCGCCCGGCTTCACCGTGAGCTCCACGTCCTTCAAGACGTGCAGCGCATGATCGCCCATTGCGTAGCTCTTGTTGAGCCCCTTGAGCTGAATCATGCTGTCTTGTTAATGTAGGGCTCGGGTGCCGCCAAGGGGCCCCAACCGAAGCGCCTCCTCCCCAATGCCGATCCCCAACGTTCAGCGCCCCCCGCCGGTTGACACGAGCCGGATCTTGGCGACTTTTAAGCGAGGGCGAAGTGAGCCCTTGGGCGTCCGCTGGTTCGGGGTAACGTCGTTCTGGGGCCATTTTCGGCACCTGGTGGCCAGTGCCATTGCCACCGAAGATGTCGACTCGCGGGACTGGATGTGGCCGGACGCCCCGGAGGGTCTGTGCGAACGGATAGGGCGCCTCTTAGGAGGCGGGGGCGGGAACAGCTCGCTGGTGGAGCACCTCGGACGAGACCTGTGGATCGACTACGTCGCAGATACGGGGGACGACCACTCGGTGAGCGAAGCGGTGGCCCGGCTGGTGTTCGCTGAATATGAGCTCCCGGATCCTGATCGCGAGGGAGAATTTTTGCATGCACCTCGAGGGGACGTGCTCTTTTTCGGTGGGGACACAGCATACCCAGTAGCTACGGTAGATGAGATCAACAACCGGGTGATCGTCCCCTTCAACCGTGTGCTCCAAGAAGTGGATGACGGCAAGGTGCGGGTACTGCTCGGCATTCCGGGCAACCATGATTGGTACGACGGCCTCGATGGTTTCGCCCGTATGTTTCGTCGTCGTTCGGATGAAGATGCGCCAGTAGTTCGCCCCTCAATGCTCCCCATTGAGCGGCCTCGTCTCGAAGTCGCGGCGGATTGGGCCAGAGAATTCGTGCGAGGCGGTCAGATCGAGAAGCCCAAGGCGCTCGTCCTGATTGGCTACGAGGCCGTGCAACGAGCCAGTTACTTTGCGCTCCCACTCACGCCAGAACTCAATTTGTTTGCTCTTGATCGACAACTAAAGCACGTCGATTTTAGGCAACGCAGGTACTTCGCGGATATTTGGTCGCGCATGGAGCAAGCCAACACCTTGCTAATGCTCCCAGATCCTGTGCGAGCCTTTGGGAGGCCAAGCGCCACTGGCACGGCCATGATTCAGGCGTTGCCTGTGGATCCAAACGTGGACCGTTGCCTCGTGGTTTCCGGCGATATTCACCACTACGAACGCTGGCAGGAGGGGGAAAGCCAACACGTGATAGCGGGCGGAGGCGGCGCTTTTTTGCACCCTCAGCGCCTATCAGGCGAGCGAACACCCAAGGTAGACGTGGAGTGGCCGAGCGTTCCGCAGTGTCGGAGGCTTCTCAAGCGCGTCCCGTGGAAGATATTGCGTGGCCAGTCCGGCATCTTACCGCACGTGGTATTCGCTGTGATTTTCGAGCCAATTGTGAGCTCCCTTTTCGATAAAGATCTGTGGCGCGCGGGCCTTGCCACAGTACTTTGTGCCATTGCGTGCACGCTTGCTTTGGCTTTCCTCGGAGGCGTTCGTCGCTCTGACAAGCGAGGTCGAGTGTTGGCTGCGGCCTTCGCCGGCGGGCTGGCGATAACGAGCCTTCCTCTGCTTGCCACCTGGCTGGCGTTAACTTGGATGTCTGGAGGGTTGGTTGCGTTCGGTGCGGCGCTTGCGTCAGCCGTGCTTCTTGCCACGTTTGCTTTCGGGGTGTTTCTTGCCAGCATGACGCGCTTTGGCCTAGAGAATACCCAAGCTTTCACAGCGCTTGATCACCCAGGCTTTAAGCACTTTTTGCGATTTCGAGTCCGCGAAAATGGAGAAGCGGTGGATGTGTATTGTGTGGGAGCGGCGGATCCCTTGGGGAATTTTCAGCCTGAATTGATTGACCATTTTACGTGGCGCCCGCGGGCTCGGCCGAGGCGTCGTGCTTAGCGCTGCCTCGCTGCTTCGCCGCGGTTTGTTGGCCAGCTTAGTTGCGGTCGCGCTTGCGGTGGGATGGGGTACCGCCAGAAGTCGCGCTCCTCACGCTGCGCTAGGCGTGGGTTAACTCAATAGCCGAAGTCAGGTGTGTCCGGCTTCTTGGGGCTCGGGCCTGGCTTAGCAGCCGGCCTAACTGCTGGCTTAACTGCTGGCTTCGGGCGAGAAGTGGGCTTTGCTACGGGCTTGGAGGCTGTGTTTGCCGGCTCAACCTTTGGAGGCTCTGCCGTCTTTGCAGGTTCCACAGCAACCGGCTCTACCGTTGGTTGGGCCACGGGTGGCGGTGCCTCAACGGGCTTCGCTGGAGGTTGAGCGGCGGGCGCTTGGCTCGCCGCCGCTTGCGCGCTAGCAGCGGCTGCTGCGGCGTCTGGCTGCTTTCCGCCAGACAGCGCAAAGAACGCACCGCCACCGACAATCAGTACACCTGCGGCGATTCCCGCATAGAGTAAGCCTGCGCCGCCCTTTTTCGGGATCTGAATGGACTCTTCGGTGGACCAAGTGCCCGCGCCCGTGGTGCTGCTCATGTTGCCTTCCTGGGCAACCACGACCGACGGTTGGCTACCTGTGCCGAGACGTGCGCCGCCAGGAGGGGTGGCTGCTGGCATCACGTCAGTCTGTGAGCCGAAGGCTTCGCGCGCCTTGCCGGGAAGATGCCCCTCAACGCCGCCCGGCGGAGGAACCGAAACAGCGGCGCCCGTCCGCTGCCATTCCAGGATGGCATTTCGTAGGGAAGTGCAGTCTTGGAAGCGCGCCTCTTTGTCGCGCGCCATCGCCTTGTGGATCAAGCTGGCAAAGCCAGGATCTAGGTCCGGAACGATCGTTTCCGGCTTCGGAACTTCATCCAGCACGATCTTAAAGAGCAGCTGATTGAAGGTGGAAGCTTCGAAGGGCACCTTGCCCGTGACGGCCTCGTACATCATGACGCCCACTGCGTAGACATCGCTGCGATGGTCTGCTTCCGAACTACCGCTCGCCTGTTCGGGAGACATGTAATACGGCGTGCCCATCACAGAGCCCGTGCGCGTCATTTTCATCTCGCCACCGAGTGGCTGAAACTTCGAAATCCCGAAGTCGATAATCTTGACGAAGTCTTTTTGGCCCGCTTTTTCCTTGAGCACGAAGATGTTATCCGGCTTCAAATCGCGGTGAATAATGCCGGCGGTGTGCGCAGCCTGAAGCCCGGTGAGCACTTGCGCCATGAGGGGCGCAACCTGTTCGGGAGACATTCGGCCCAAGCGACGGATCCGATCGCTCAAGGGTTCTCCCTCAAGGTATTCCATCACCATGAAGAAGTCCCCGTCGGGCAGATCACCCAGATCTAGGACTTCAAGGATGTGATCATTACCGATGCGCCCAGCCGCCTGTGCTTCGCGTTCGAAGCGCTGGACCACTTCCTTGTTGGAAGCTAGTGCTGCGTGTAGCACCTTAATAGCGACGCGGCGGTTGATGCGAATGTTCTCGCCTTCAAACACTGCCCCCATACCGCCCTCACCGATGATTCGGACGACGCGGTATTTGCCTTGGACGAGATCACCTTCTTGCAGTGCCATGCGCTCTAACCTCCCAAACTAGCAGCAATCGGAAGCGCCCCCTCGAACTTTTTGGGGTTGGACCGTTCTAGGCTAGCTAGAATTCAAATTTAGCGGGTTCTCAGGCGTGAAACAGTCGAAGCCCACGTGCAACGAGGGGCTAAGACCTATCCTCGCTGCCCCCGAAGCGGCGGGCGAGGCGTTATCGGCCAGCGGGCGGGGCTCTGGTCTAGGGGTAGGAGGGGAATGGGATGGGTTGCTAGGAATGCGAGGTGTCGTGGGGGAAACGCTTGCGCCATGTGATGAGAGCAATGGGGGATATTGCGATGAGCGTGGCGAGGAGCAGTGTGCTTGCAGTTAAGGTGATGCCAGGTTCTGCGCCGCCGGGGATTTGGGTTATTAGCACCCCAAGGATAGCAGCGACGAAGTGAACCCAACGAGACACTTCACGGCCTTCGGGGGGGTGGCGCACGTCGTGCAAGGCAACGTGCAGGAGCACTCCAGCAGTAAGCGCTTCCACAACGGGCGTCGGGTCGGGGAACTGCGTGTACACGCGACTCCACACCACCACACCCAAAATCCCCGCTACGGCGAGCCAAAGTGATCTAAACCAAGCTGAACGAGCACCCAAGAGTGCTCGACACTTCAAGATCACCACAGACTCTACCGCAATTGCGTGGGCGCTGAGCGCAATGAGCACGTCTGCTCGTAGGCTCTCAATTCTGCCAAACGCACCGAGCCCGACCCCATCGACCACGCGGTGGATCAGCACTCCAACGAACGCGACCTCAAGCCCCAATCGACCCGCATGGCCCCAACGACGATCCGACAGGCGCTCCGCAAGTATTGGAATAATCACGGCGGCCGATATCAGCAGCAGTGCTACCCAGCCGAGCTCCTCAAAGGCCTCCGGCATGAGACTGAGGAGAGTCACAGCCAAGGCGGCGGTCCACGAAAACGTTCTTAAGGGGGCGGAAAAGAGTGAACGCACTGGCAACAGCGTTACAGCCGCGGCTAATGCCACTTGCGCTACCGCCAGGGTTGCAGCCAAAAACATGGGCCGGCACGCATAGCAAAGCCCGCCCACTACTGCAAAAGCGGCGAACAAGCTCGTCTGTTTTGCGGGCAACCCCAGGGCCCCGCTGGGCTCGAAGGGTACTTAGGATGCGCGGCGAGGCCCCTTTTGAGCCGGTGCCGAGCGCGACCTCAGCCCTTGAGGACGTCGGCGATCGCCCGACACAGAGGATCGATATTCTCACTGGTAATGCCAGCCACATTGATGCGGCCCGAGCTTACAGCATAAATCGCATGGCGATCACGCAGGGCCTGTACCTGCTCGGGCGTTAAGCCAGAGAACGAGAACATGCCACGCTGCTTGGCGATGAAGCTAAAATCCTGAGCCACACCCAAGGCCTTGAGCTTGGCGACGAATTCGGTGCGCATTTGGTGGATGCGCTGGCGCATACCGTCGAGCTCCGTGCGCCACTCACGGGTGAGTGCTTCATCTTCGAGCACTGTAGTGATGAGGGCGCCGCCGTGTGCCGGAGGGTTCGAGTAGTTCGAACGAATGGTGCTCTTAATTTGGCTAAAGGAATCGTCAGCGCTCTTGGCCGTTTCTGTGACCAAGGTGAGCGCGCCTACTCGTTGATTGTAGAGCCCAAAATTCTTCGAGAAGGAGCTCGCTATGAGCAGCTCATGGCCGGCCTCCACGAACGCGCGCACACCAGCCACGTCCTCCTCCAGGCCATCGCCGAGGCCCTGGTAGGCCAAATCGAATAGGGGCAAAAGGCCCTTCTCTTTCATCAGATCGCTGAGAATCCGCCACTCGGCGAGCGTTGGATCCGCTCCAGTTGGGTTGTGACAACAGCCGTGCAACAGGATCGCATCTCCCGCTTTCGCGCTTCGAAGGCTTGCTTTGAGCCCCTCGAAGTCAACGCCGTGCGTTGCTGCATCGTAGTACGCATACTCCTCGACCTGCATGCCAGCGGCGCGAAATACGCCAAAGTGATTGACCCAAGTGGGCTTGCTGACCCAAAGCTTTGCTTCAGGGAAAGCCTGGTGCAGAAAATCTCCGGCAACCCGAAGCGCTCCGGTGCCTCCCGGGCAGTGGGCGGTTTGCACGCGTTTTTCGGCAACCGCGCGTGAGCCTTTGCCGAGCACTAGGTTTTGGACGCAGGCGGCGTATGCGGGCGAGCCCGAAATAGGCAGGTAACTCTTGGAGGGATCCTTCGCAACAAGAAGCTGTTCTGCCTTGCGGATAGCCGTAAAAGTTGGGGTCTTGCCCTGATCGTCTTTGTAGACGCCGACGCCGAGATTGATCTTCTTAGGATTCGGCTCCTGATTAAAGGCATCGGTGAGGCCAAGAATAGGGTCGGGGGGAGCGGCTTTTACGGTTTGAAACATGGGGATCCACCGGGGGTGAAACAGGGTGAAGCGGCCCTTGGGCACGCCGGTTCATTACGTCGGTCGCCCATAGCGCGAAGCCGACTGGTTTGCCAACCATCCGACACAGTAGGCCTATTTGCAGTTTGAAAGTATCGCCTCCCCCGCCTCGCTCACCGGCAGCAATACCTAATGCGGGCGGGGCGTATTGTACGGCGGCAAGAAGCTGTCCCAGCGTTCGCGCCGAATCGTAACGTCGGGCAGGGCAAAGGGTTTGGGTCGAATTGCCAAAAGTGCCGCTTCGTCGACCGTGTCGATCAGCTCCGGAGCCAAGTAGCGCTCCGCGTAGGTGCGGTAGACCCCCGAACGCACGAAGTGATCGAAGAGTTCTGGATCTAGGTGATTGTCCTGTTTCATGAAGCCCATAATACGCATGGCTTCACTCAGCTTCTTGGCTGGTTTGTACGGCCTGTCAGCGGCGGTTAACGCTTCGAACACATCCGCAATTGCGAGCATGCGCGCAGGGATCGACATTTCGCCCGCGAAGAGCCCTTTCGGGTAGCCCGTGCCGTCCATCTTTTCGTGATGGCCTCCCGCATATTCGGGAACACGCCGCAGGTTGCGAGGAAAGGGAAGCGCGTTCAGCATCTTGATGGTTTGCACCATGTGCCCGTTGATTACGAGCCGTTCATCAGGCGTGAGCGTGCCACGCGAAATCTCAAGATTTTTGACTTCATCCTCGGACAGCAAGCGCACTTGCTGCCCGCCTATTACCAGGCTCTTGGCGCCGATTTCGCGGATTCGTGCCTGCTTCTCCGGCGAGAGAAACTCCCCGCCCACATTGGCCACCTCCAAGAAAGCCAGATCTGAGTCCAAGGCTTTGAGCTCGCTTTCGTACGCCTCCTTGGCGCCATTAGCTGAAATAGAGCCATCGGCGAGTGCCCGCTCAAGGTAGCGGATCTTTGCTTCCTTGCGCAGCACTTCGAAGCGGGCTCTGACGACCTCGATTCGATCGAAAATTGTTTCCAGCTTGGTGGCCTTATCCATCACGTGTACAGGCGTGACCACCTTGCCGCAGTCGTGAAGCCAAGCCGCAATTCTGAGTTCGTACCACTCTTCTTCGTTGAGCGAAAAACCAGCAAATGTCCCAGTTTTTGTCTCGCACAGTGATTGGGCAATCATCTCCGCCAAAACTGGCACTCGTTCGCAGTGGTCCCCCGTGTAAGGGCTCTTGGCGTCGATCGCGGCAGCGATCATCTTGATGAAAGATTCGAGCAGCGCCTTCTGTCCGTCGAGCAGCAGCTGATTGTCTAGCGCAATGCCAGCTTGGGATGCGAGCGACTCGACGATCAGTTGATCTTCGATGGGGAAAGGGATCACTTTTTGGGTGACACGGTCTCTCGCGTTCAGAAGCTGAAGAACACCAATCAGCAAACCCTGGCTATTGGTCAGTGGGATGGTGAGAAACGATTGGGAGCGGTAGCCGTTTCGTTGATCGAAGGCCTTGGTGCCAGAAAAATCAAAACCTTCGGCAGCGTAAGCATCGGGAATGCTGACGCTTTGTCGGAGCGAGCCCGCGTAACTGGCGACGTTCTTGTGGTTGGGAGCACCGGTGATCGGATCCTTCATCGGGATCGGCGGAAATGGGATCGGCTTTCCCGTAGTGCCACCAAGCGCCAGGCCAAGCGAATCATTCAGCAGGATGGCGAACCGTAGTTCTTCTTTTTCGTCCTTGAGGTAAAGAGTACCGCCGTCGGCATTGCAGAGGTTCTTGGCCTCTAGCAAAATCATCTCTACCAGCCGGTCTTTGTTTTGTTCTGCCGAAAGCGCTACACCTATGCGGTGCAGAAGCTCCAAGCGCTGCAGCCGCTCCTCCATGTCCACAGGTGAGCTCGGCTCCGCATAGATGTCGTGAAGGCTGGGGCGATCTCTGGGTACCATCTTGGTCCTTGTGGCCAGTTGAGAGCGAGCTTCCGTGGGTCAGTTCTCACGGACCCACAAACTCGCTCATTATGGCGACGCCCCTAGTTTACGGCTAGGGCCCTCCGGATTTAGGCGTTAAGCATGTGCGGAAGCACTCCGGGCCGGGCCTCTGGATTTGCCTGCCAATACCTGAGCCACTCGATTTTGTGCGGATTTTGCAGTCGATACCGCCAAACCGGGGCCCTTTTCGCGCGCCAAAGACGCGAGCTCTCCCACACCGACCACTCCGAGCTTGGCCGCGTTGACGAACCGGGCGGGGCCATCTGCCTTGGCAGAGACAGCGAGCTCTTTGGCAAGGTGGAGCGCCTTTTTGGCGTTCGTGACCGAGCGCTCAAGCCTCGTTGAATTGCGATAGTGAGCCACCTCGTACACAAGGTCCGTCGCTGTTGCCGCGCCAGCGTGCGGGGGATGGTGCAGCGGATGGTTGAAGTGGGGGTTCTTTTTGAGGAACGCTTTAAGATCGTCAATTGTCATGCCCGCTGAAGCGAGCGCAGCGTCGAACTCGGCTTGGGCTGCAGCACGTGCCTTGAACATGTACATCTGAACGCGGCTTTGGAAGTTCACTGCGCCATCACCGCTCGTTTCCACTGCGCAGAAGATGGTACCTGGGTACTTTTCAGTAATGATGGTTTGCACGCCGTCGCTCACGCCTGAGCTGGGCATGCAGCCAAAGGGCTTCACGCTGAGTGTCATTGTGGCTTTGTGTTTGGCGACGTTTAAAATCAGCTTGCCTACTTCCATGTGGCCTTCGCCGCCGCGCAAGTCGTTGTTGTAGAAGTTCTGAGCGAGGTCAGCTATGGCCTTCATGTCGGGGAGCGCGTAGCCGTAAAATCCGGCGGCGTGTGCGAAGGTCTGGAAAGCTCCGCGAAGCGCCTTGTCGCCCGCCCAAAGGCCAATTTTGCGGGCAAATGCGCCGTATTCGCCGACTGTTTTCAGGCCATATTGGCCTCCATCTTGTCCGCGTAAGAGGGCGCGGTTCGCCGTATCGTTGGTAACTTCCCAAATGTTGTAGAGGATCCAGGCCGTGACGAACTGGATGTCCGCCTCGGCTCCCTCTTGTTCTACGAAGCGCTGAAGCTTGTAGTTGCCATCGCCCTCGGTCGTCATTGCCCAGAATTCGCCAATGATAGCGCACTTGGGCTTGGGCCGGGTGCGATCCACCTCAACTTGGCTGAAGAGCTTCTTCGATTGATGGAGCGCCCAAATCACGCTTTTGCCATTGGAGAGCGCCGTATGGCAGAGCTTTTTGGCTTGCTCCAGCGCTTTATCGGTGGAGCCTGGGACCACTTCGTAGGGGCGCAAGCGATAACCCATGCCGTTGATCACGTCGCCTGCAAGCAAGGATTTGAGCAGGCCGATAAAGAACTTGGGGTTCAGCTCCAGGCCGCTGGCCTCGCCGGTCGCCTGGCTAAGGCCGCCTTGCTGCTGGAACAACATGACACGAAAACCGTCAAATCCTGCGTCCCGCAGGGCTTTTCGATACTCTGTTACGTACATGCCAAAACGACATGGCCCACAGGCACCCGCTGTGAGAAAGATGAACTTATCTACGATTTCCTCGGTAGAGAGCCCCTTTTCGTCGCGCATGTAGATGAGGTACTTCACCAAGTTACCAACGGTAAAATACGTGGGGTTACACTGGGCGCGGTTTCCAAACTCTTTGCCCACGCGCAGCGCATCGTAGTCTGGCGCATCGAGCGCGATCACGTTGTAGCCAAGGTGGCTGAAGGCGCCTTGAACCAAATAATCATGGGCCATGGTGAGCCCACCGATCAGCATGGTAATTTTGCTCTTCTCAGACTTAGTGAAGCTGAGGTTAGCCATCGTTTCTAGCCATTGCGCTTCGGCCTGGATGCCCAAGCGCTCCCGTTCTTCACGCTCGAAGGCTTTGAGTTCGTTATCGATGTCAAACGCGGGAGCTTTGGGCGCCCTCCCACTGATGGGCAGGTGAACTTTCTTGTCGGTGCTGATGGAAACTACCTGGGTCATGAGTGGGATCTCCTTCGGGTAAAAGTTGTGCGGGCTGGCTGTTGAAAACGCTGGTGTGGGGTGCGGGGGTTAAGGAGCTGTGGTTAGTACGGGGGCCTATTCGGCGGCTGAAATGCTGCGGTCTTCCTTCGTGGAGCCAGTTTGGGAGGGGGCATGCCCGCTTCGGCGTTGCAGCGTCACAACCTGTGGGCCCTCGGGCGCAAACTGCGGTGCTGCTCTGGAGGGCTCTTCCTGGCGCGTCTGGTAGGCCAAGACTTTTTCGGTGAGGCGTGAAAGCTCAAGCTCGAGCGCTGGATCGGTCTGCTTCATGTCAGCAAGTTGCGCCTGCTTCAGGCCCAAGAGCTCCAGGCGCTTCTTATCGATAGCCGCCGAGAGGGAGGTCTTACGCTGTGCAAGATCATCTAGGCGTTCCTCGGCCAGGCGCAACGAGTGAGCGTAGGTCTTCACGCGGATCTTGATGGAGCCCGTGGGCTTATTGGCATCCAGATCGTGCAGAGAAGAGGCGGGGGTGCGCGAGGTCTGGATGATGTCGCTCACGAGCCCATAGGTGGGAGCATCGTGACCGCACTTGAAGCTCGAAAGATCCAAGATCGCGACGTTCGGGTGGTGCGCTGCAAAATTCGCCCCCCAAACTTTCTGCGCGCTGTTGGCCGAATAATTTTCGGGCCACACGTGGTTAATGCCCAGGGGCGTTGTAATAACTCCGCGCTCCAGTTCGTCCTTGTAGTAGCGGTCCAAGTAATCCCGGGATTTGGGGATCGAGCGGATGCTCAGAATCGGGTAGCCAAGTACCTGGAATTCCTCGGGAATACCGTGGTTCATGCCTGGATCGGCGTGGTACGGGCGGTTCAAGACGAGGATGGCGATGCGATCTTCTGCTTCCACCGTTTCCAGGATCGCGCGGCCCTTTTCTTGGAGATCGAGCTCGAAAGCCGTGAGCGCCTTCCAGCCTTCACGACACGCGTGGTCGTTTTCATCTTCGGTGATATCGAGCCGTGCACCCCAGGTTTCAAACATGCGGCGGGCGAGGAGCGTGGGCTCGGTGAAAGAGAGCGCCGGGTCCAAATATTCGATGCCGCGTTGAGCGAAGAAATCCACTTCCTTGGTGAACGCCGCCTTCATCACATCCGGTGTACCGGCTACGATGGGGCACGAAGCGTTGTCCTGAGTATCGGCCACGAAATTCGGGACGTGCGTTAAGATGGGGAAGAAAATGAAGTTAAGCTGACGCTTGCGCTCTGGCTCGTGCTTGTGGAAGAGCAAATTGTGAATATGTGCCTGCACCACCTTGCTCGGGAAGCACGGATCCACCGAGCCATACTTGGCGCCCTCCATGAACATCTCTTCACTCGTAACATCGCTCCACACGATGTTTGAGCGGCCAACACCAAGGGCTTCGAAGTACGTTCGGAAAAAGGGCCCGGTGGAGTACATATTGAGAACCCTGGGCAAGCCCACTCGCAGGCTCTTCCTGCGCTGATTCGCGGCCTCAGAAGAGCGCTCGAAGGGGCGGAAATATTTCTGGCGCTTGATGCGAAATAGGCCTTTTTCGACCTTCACATCTTCAATCACCGTGCCTGCCGCGGGGATAGGCTGGCATTCATAGAAATGTTTGAATGCGAGCTCTGCCTCGTAGGTGACGAGGTTCGGAAATGCGGCGGCCACTTTCTTCCGCTCCTTCACGATGTCCAGCATGGCCTCTTTGCTCTCCACGGTGCCCTTCTCGCAGGAGAAGCCGGAGATGTAGCGAGCGGTGGAGCCATCCGGGCGCGAGGTATCAATGAAGGTGCGTTTGCATTCGTTGGGGCAGAAGTGGCAAACTGTGCTCGGATCATTGGTAGTGGTGTAGGTGAGGCTCAGTACCGCATCCATGCCGATGAAGCGCGTTGTGCCGGAACGCTTATAGCGACGCAGCGTCTCGATGGCGGCTCCAATCGCCCCCGCTTCACCGGTGTGGGGGTGCACAAATACTTCGGCGCCCGGAACCCGTGTCTTGATGTAATCCACCTGGGCTTTTACCGCGGCGAGATTATATTGCGTGCCACCTTGCAGCACGAATTTTGTTCCCAGCGAAGCGAGCCTTGGGATCTGTACGACGTATTGCCACACATTCTTGGGTAACACCTGCGCGAGGCCAGCTAAGAGTTCTTCCTTTTGGTAGCCTTCCTTTTGGAAGTTGACGCGATCTGAATCCAGAAAGACGGCGCAGCCATAGCTAAATTTGGGCGCTAAATCGGCCTTGAAGGCGTGCTCGGCGTATTCGGTAACGGGCAACCCAAACTGATCGGCCATGGCCTGGAGCAACATGCCGTTGCCCGCGCTGCACGAGTTCGAAAGCTTGAAGTTCTGAATGTCCCCGTTTTTCATGAACAAGACTTTGATGTCTTGCCCACCGATATCGCAGATCACATCCACATCGCCGAAAAAGTGCACCGCGCTCATCATATGAGCCACTGTCTCCACGATGTTCACATCGGCCAACACCGTTTGTTCCAGCACATCCGCCGCATAGCCTGTGGCACCAAACCCCAAACACTCAAACTTAGCTCCCTGGCTTTCGACCTGCTGCATCAGATCGGTTACAAGCTCTTTTGTGTCCTGGATCGGATTGCCTTTGGAGAGCTGGTACGATTTGAACAGGACTTCCCCATCCTCACCCACAATAACGGCCTTGGAGGAAGTGGAGCCGCCATCCAAACCGACAACTCCGCGCACGACGCTTCCCGCCTCAAGCTTGGCTTTTTTGAACTTGGGGATCGTGTAGCTTTCGATGAACGATTCGGTTTCGCCTGCGGTGATTGAAAGTGGTGGGCCTGCCTGTTCGCCCAACCGGGCGCGTCGCCCGTGATTAATGAAATCGTGCAGCGTCTCGACGCCCGTAAAGCGGCCTACGTCTGAGCCCTCAGCCAAGCCGTACATTACGGCGCCAAAGGCAGCGTACAAGTCTGCATTTTTTGGCACGAAAATGAGCTCTTCAATCGGCACGTCTAGCGGGTAGGCAAAGCCCCTATCCCGCCAGGTTTCCGGGATGCGCTTGCGCCAACATTCCTGGAGAAAAGGCAGGTACGTGTTGGGGCCACCAAGCAGCAATACCTTCGGCTTAAGGGTGTTGCCGCGCGTGAGCACGCTCAAATTTTGCACCACAATCGCATCTGCCAAAGAGTTCAATACTTCGTCTTTGGGGATACCCGTCTTTACGAGATTAACGATGTCTGTCTCCGCGAAGACTCCGCACTTGGCGGCAACGTGGTGCAGCTTCTCGTCGTTGAAGTGGAGGGTATTTGCAAATCCAGGTTCCGCGCCCACCTTGATCATGCACTTGTCGATCGTCGCGCCCGTGCCTGAGGCACACTTGTCGTTCATGGAAGTGGAAGCGGTCTTCTGCCCACTCGCCTTGTCTTCCTTAAACATGATGATCTTGGCGTCTTGGCCGCCGAGCTCGATCACGCTGAGCACATCCGGATGCTTGTGCTCCACGGCCAGCGTTACTGCATTCACTTCTTGGACGAAGCGTCCGCCGGTTGGCGCGACCAGCGGCCCTGCGCCGGAGCCGGTGAGAAACAGCTGCCACGCATCGCTCGGCTGCTCTGGGAATTTCTCCAGGATGGCGGTCAACAGCTCCAGCACCTTCTCTGGCTGCTTGGTGTGATGGCGTTGGTAGTCGCTCCAGAGGATCTCTTTGGTTTGCGGATCGATCACCACGGCCTTCACCGTCGTTGAACCCACGTCCATTCCGATAACGAGATCTGTTTGCATCTGGCCTCTTCCCGGGAAGTTCGAGCGTTCCCCTTGCAACTGACACTGACGTCAGCGGTCGACAGGCTGCCTGAATCGGGCCTTCGCTGCAAGCTCTTGAGGCTGCAATTGGGTGACACTGACGTCACGCGACTAGGATCGTGTGGGGTCAACTCGACTCCGGCCCTCCGTGCGGGGTACCTTGATTGGGAAATGGCTCAGCGTCGCGCAAAAACCCGCAAGAAGATTGGATCGGGGGCCGCTATCCCCAAGGAGGAACGCCGACAGCAGATCCTCAAAGCTGCTCGCGATGTATTCGTGAAGCGCGGCTACCACCAAACGACGATTGACGACATTGTCGCGGAAGCCGGCGTAGCCCGCGGAACCTACTACCTCTACTTTGAGGACAAGCGCGCAGTGCTGGCGGATTTGATCGATCGCTTTGCAGCGCACATCACGATGGGTATCCAGCGCATCACGACGGATGAGGCGGAGCGCAGTGTGAGCCTGCAGGTACGCGAAAATATCCGCACGGTGGTTGGGATCTGCTTGAAAGAGCGTTCGATGACCAAGATCTTGTTCACTGATGCCACAGGCGTGGACAGTGATTTTCACCGCAAGCTCTCAACCTTCTACGATAGCGTGGTACAGCTTTTGACTGAGAGCCTGAAGGACGGTCAAGCCCTCGGGATCGTGCGGGATGGCGAGCCCCGGGTGCTCGCGTACCTGACCTTGGGCGCCTTGAAGGAGCTCCTCTACCAGGCCGTGGCGCTTGGGCTCACCGAGGAGACGGCGGATGTCCTAACTCAGCAGATTTTTGCGTTCCTCGCGGAGGGATATCTCCGCGTAACGCCGCCCCAAGCCCCCCGTACCGCTTCAGATTCAATCGGCCAACTAGCCAAGAGCCGCCGGTCCAAATGAAGCGCCAAGCCTCGGACTGGGTGCTACTTGAAGCTCGCGCCGTGCCGAGGACCCTTCGCTTTCGGCTGGGCGGTGCCGTGTGCTGGCTCCGATAAAGGCGTCCAAGACGCGCCTGGCGGCCTCTTGAGGTCGGCCGGGGGGCGCTTGGGCTTGCGAGATCGCTCATGCATCCGTCTAGAGTGCCACCCATCCCGCTTGGCAGCCGGGACTAACGAAGCAAGTACACCCAGTTTTGACGAAGACGAGCGATGCCCTTGGCGTCGAGAGTCGCGGTTCTGGTCCCAAGCGCCCCTCGCGCGTTTGCACGGAAGTCCGTGACCTTGACCTGTCCCAGATAGACCTCCGTAAATATCAGCGGAGCACGCGCGTTCGCTGGCTCGGTCTCGCCGTCGACCTCATAGACGAACACGCACATCCATTGCTCGCGGGCCCCATGCGTATCAACAGCACCGCCCCCCTTACGCGTCGTCTTTATTTCAACACCCTCGGATCCCGCCTGGGCAGCGTTCTTGGGGTAGACACCCTGGACGACGAGATCCGGGTGGCCGTTGAAATACTCGTTCTGGACGAGTGTTCTCGAATGCTTCGCAACGCTGGCCGTGAGCATGTCCGAAAGCATCCCTGACAGGATCGCAGGACGAAGCATATCGTCGAACCGCTGCAAGCCCTTCTTCAAGCTAAGCACATTTACGTCATAGAAGAAGTCGTACACATCCTGCATGGCCATCTCGAAGTCCCTCCAGCGAAGCTGGTATGGGTACTCCCGATCGCGATTAAACTTGCTCTGGTCAGGTTGTGCCCGAACGGGCACGGCGGGTGGCACCCGCTGAGTCTGCCGCAGTACCCTCAAGTTGGGCAAGAGCCGGGATACCGCGCTTCGCAACTGCGAAAAAGACAGGGTCTTTCTCGATACCCACGCTTAAGTATCCGACCGCAAGCGCCGCCGCCACGGTCGCCCCACCGCCCATGAAAGGGTCCAAGACAGTCCCGTGGCCGAGCGGAAGACTTGCCCGGACAATCTGTCTCATGAATGCCTGTGGCTTAAGCGATGGGTGCGGACAAATCTTACGCTCTTCTGGTCGAGTTGGGGACGACTCGATCACGTCCGAAAAAGGACGATCCGCCGACAGGCGCCGCAGTGCCCCCGTGCCGTATTTGCGAAGATTATCCTGCACGCGACCCTCACACGGTTTGCGGAACAGCCCCCACGGTTCCCACCGAGAGCGTGGCATAACCGTGACTTCGGCGAACTCTTCATGTGCGTTCTTGGGGCGGTCACCGCCACGCAGCGTCTGGACGAGCCGGATAATTTCTCCGCGCTTCTCAAGCCCTGCGGCAATCAGCGGATAGTAAACCAAGTGCGACAGCAATGGGTTTGCCGCGATGAACACATGCGCGCCGGGCACAAGGATACGCGCCACTTGTTTGGCGAAGCTTGCGAAGAACGCCTCCATTTCTTCTTTGTCCCTGTCCGACAAAACCGTGAAGCGCGGCAATGGGCTGCGCTTAAACCCATCGAACGCGGGTGGAATTCGCCAGATTCCGCCCCGCCCCGCTCGAAGTTTCTGCTGCTCGGAATCGGTGTACTCGCGATGCCCATAGGGCGGGTCCGTCACAATTGCTTCGATTGAAGATTCCGGCTGCTGCGCCATCCACGCAAGGCAGTCGGCGCGGTGCAGCTGGTGGCTCACTGGTTCCATCGGCCTTCTCTTCGGTCCAGTAGAGCGCGCAGTTGCTTTCATTTTGCCAGCTCATACTTCCCGTGACCGACACGGCGGAACTTGTTTTCATCACCGTTGACGTTGGAGCCAAGATATGAGCGCACCGATGATGCGGGAACTGGCGCGCCGAGCTTCTCACTTACGGCTGCCAGGATCTCGGCAACTGAGCAGGCGCGCCCACTGGCTTTCAGGTACGCCAAGATTGCATCCCGTACTTCTCCAGGCTGGCGTTTCGCCGTGGTTTTTGCCATCACGTGAAACCATAAGACGTCTGGACGTCTATGTGCAAGAGCATTCGTTCAGTGAGCCACAGAAACGCGACGGCGTTGATGTTCATGTTTTACAGCTTCTGCCGGCCTCACCAGACGCAGCGCCAGGACAGCAAGCCGCGGATGCCAGCCAGGGCTGCCGGCGTCGGAACGGCTGTAGTTGCGGGCCACGCGGCCGATTGAATCTGAAGCAGTACCAGCCTACGTGTAGCCGCCGCCGATTGGCCTGAAGAAACCTGAATACCAGGCGAACGCGCCGTGGGTCGATGTCGGCGGGCGGGTGGGGGTGAGCCAAAGGGCTCGGTTCGGGCGGTTGGCCAACAGGTGCTTGCGTCGCGCTTCAGCCGAGGGCATGTGTGGCGCCGCGCGAGCGTGATAGCTCCTATAGATTGAATCCCACGGAGCGTTTGCAAAGGACAAGATGTCGCAATCATTTGAAACTTGGCCGAACAGTGAGTGCCTGTCGCTCATCGAAGATCTGTACGTCGAGTACTTGAAGGACGCCTCGAGTGTTCCCGCCGATTGGAAACAATACTTCGATGGCATCGCTCCTCCCCCGCACGGTGGGCTTGGGTTTGGTCCTACCTTTCGCCCCTCCAGCCTGTTCAATCCCCCGTCTCCAACGAATGGCGGCAGCTATCAAAATGGCAATGGTGGCCTGAACGGTTCAGCTGGTGTTTCAGATGCTGCGGTCCGCCAGGATCGCGTGGATGCACTCGTCCGCGCCTTTCGAGTGCGAGGGCACATGATCGCGGCGGTCGATCCGCTGGGGCTTCCGCGCCCAGATCAACTTGAGCTTTCGCCCGAGTTTCACGGGCTCTCACAGGACGATCTCAGTCGCAAGTTTTCTAGTCGTACGATTTTTGGGCCAGCAGTATCGACGCTCGGCGAGATCGTAAGCCGCCTTCACAATACGTATTGTCGCTCGATCGGTGTGCAATTCATGCACATCGATGATCTTGAGGTTAAAGATTGGCTTCAAAGGCGCATGGAGGGGACAGAGAATCGTTTGGACCTGAGCCGCCAGGAACAACTGCGTATCCTCACCAAGCTGACCGATGCCGTGATCTTCGAAGAGTTCGTCCAGAAGAAGTTCTTGGGAGCTAAGAGTTTTTCATTGGAAGGTTCGGAAAGTTTGATTCCTCTCCTAGCGTTCGCCATCGATCGCGCCTCTGAGCTCGGCGTGGACGAGGTAGTGCTGGGGATGGCGCACCGTGGTCGCCTGAATGTGCTGGCGAACATCATGGGCAAGAGCCCACGTGATATCTTTCGGGAGTTTGAAGACCTCGACCCTGAGCTCTATTTTGGCAGTGGCGACGTGAAGTACCACCTAGGGCACAGTGCTGATTACGCCTGTGCGAACGGAAAACAGGTGCACCTCTCTCTGTGCTTCAACCCAAGCCACTTGGAATACGTGAACACTGTCGTGCTCGGTCGAACGCGTGCCAAACAGGACCGTGCCAAAGACACCGAGAGACGTCGCAAGATGGCCCTGGTGATCCACGGAGATGCTGCGTTTGCGGGCGAGGGCATCGTCCAGGAAACGCTCAATCTGAGTCAGCTAGCCGCCTACGGCACGGGCGGCACGTTGCACGTCGTGATCAATAACCAGATTGGCTTCACCACACCTCCTTCAGAGGCGCGCTCGACCACGTACGCAACGGACGTAGCCAAGATGCTCCAAATTCCGATCTTTCACGTGAACGGTGAAGATCCAGAAGCGGTGGCACAAGTGGTGTTGCTGGCGATGGACTTTCGGGACACGTTCCAGCGCGACGTCGTGATCGATATGTATGGGTATCGACGCTACGGCCACAACGAGGGTGACGAGCCTACCTTCACCCAGCCGCTTCTTTATGCAGCCATTCGTCAGCGCGCCAGCGTGCGCGACGGCTATCTCAACAACCTGCTGAAGCTTGGCAGTGTTACGCGTGAAGAGGCGGACGCGATTACCGTGCAGCGCCGCGAACACCTCGAAGTGGAGCTTGGTGAGGCTCGCCGTGAAGATTACGTGAAGGTGCAGGATTGGTTGGGGGGCTATTGGAAGGGCTTTGGGGGAGGCCCGGAAGCAGCAGTGGATGACCCTCCAACCGGCGTTGATCTGTCGCTGCTAACCCACTACATGCGCCGTCAGCTAGAGCTTCCTGAAGGCTTCCATCCCAATCCAAAAATCGTTCGCATTCTCGAGCAAAGGCGGGAAATGGCGGACCAGTTGAAGCCACTCGATTGGGGCGCTGGCGAGGCTCTGGTGTTTGCTAGCCTTGTTATGGAGGGCGTTCGCGTGCGGTTTACCGGGCAAGACGCGGGCCGCGGCACCTTCAGCCACCGTCATGCGGTACTGCACGACTACGAAAACGGCGAGCGCTATATTCCTCTCTGCCATATGAGCCCGTCTCAGGCGCCACTTGAAATCTACAACAGCTGTTTGAGTGAGGCTGGTGTGCTTGGTTTTGAGTACGGCTACAGCCTGGATTGGCCAGACGGATTGGTGATTTGGGAAGCGCAGTTCGGTGATTTTGTTAACGCGGCGCAGGTCATTATCGATCAATTTATCTCGAGTGCCGAAGATAAGTGGAAGCGCTTGAGTGGCATCACGATGCTGTTGCCCCACGGCTTTGAAGGCCAGGGTCCGGAGCATTCGAGCGCGCGCCTTGAACGCTTCCTGACTCTGGCTTCCGAAGACAACATGCAGATTGTTCAACCTACGACGCCAGCTCAGCTCTTTCACTTGTTGCGCAGGCAGGTGGTTCGCCCCTGGCGCAAGCCGCTGGTGGTGTTCACCCCCAAGAGTTTGCTGCGGCATCCGCGGGTAACCAGCCCGCTTACGGACTTCACGCAGGGCACGTTTCAACGTGTACTGAAAGATGATGTGGTAACCGCCCAAGCGGAACGGATCCTGCTCTGCTCGGGCAAGGTGTATTACGATCTATTGAAGCAGCGGGAAGATCTAGGCCGCACAGATGTTGCCATCGTGCGCCTGGAACAGCTCTATCCGCTCGGGGAGCAGGCGCTCAACGCAGCGCTTGCCGGCTACGCGAGCGGGACACCTGTGATCTGGGTTCAGGAGGAGCCGGAAAACATGGGTGCTTGGCGCACGCTCTGGGCGCGGTTTGGGGCACAGCTCTTGGGGCGTTTTCCTTTCAGCTGTGTTTCTCGCACGTCTTCAGCAAGCCCGGCCACAGGTTCGGCGAATTGCCACAGGATTGAGCAGAAAGATTTGCTCGATCGAAGTTTCGCCCCGCGGCATTGAATTTGAACGGGGGCCGATAGATTAGAGTAGGTTATGCGAGAAAGGGTTCAATAAATGGCCATTTTACTCAAGGTTCCGAGCGTCGGCGAATCGATCACTGAAGTTCAAGTTGGTGAATGGCTCAAGAAAGTGGGGGACACCGTTCGGCGCGACGAGAGCCTGGTGATGATCGAGACCGATAAGGTAACCGTTGAGCTTCCGGCGCCCGCCGACGGAGTGCTCACCGAGATCCGGATCGCTACAGGGGCCAAGGCCACGGTCGGCGACGTTGTGGGAAGCATGGAGGAAGCAGCGAGTGCTGTAGCTCAAGCTCCCCAGAAGTCCGCTCCCCCACCGGCTCCCCCAAAAGATGCGCCTGCTATATTGCCCGCTCCAGAGGCTCCTCAGGCCTCACGCGAGCTCGATAGCATCCGCGAGTCTTTGCCTCCTCAGGCCTTCGCACGTGTGATGCCTGCGGCGCGCCATGCCCTGCACGAGCACGGGCTCACCGCAGAACAAGTGCCGGCATCCGGGCCAGGCGGAAGGCTACTCAAAGAAGACGTTCAGCGGCGCGCCGAGCTTGGCAAGGCTCCCCCGGCGCCTCCGCCAGCGCCAACGCCCACCCCTTCGGAAGCACCGGGTCGAGCCGAAGAGATAGTGCCGATGAGCCCATTCCGGCGCCGCATCGCAGAACGCCTCGTGCAATCCCAGCAAACGGCGGCTCTGCTCACCACCTTCAATGAGGTGGATATGTCCCACGTGATGGAGCTCCGAAAGCAGTACCAGCCACAATTCCAAGAACGATACGGCGTGAAGCTCGGCTTCATGTCCTTCTTTGTGAAGGCTGCTATCGATGCTCTGAAGCTGGTGCCCCAGGTGAACGCGGAGATCCGGGGGGATAACCTGGTGTTTAAGAACTTCTACGACATTGGTGTGGCAGTAGGGGGCGGCAAGGGCCTGGCCGTGCCGGTGATTCGCAATGCTGAGCGCCTAAGCTTTGCCGAGGTGGAGCAGAAAATCGCTGAATTCGGCAAACGCGCGAAGGAGAACAAGCTCAAGCTCGAAGAGATGCAAGGTGGCACCTTCACGATCTCCAACGGCGGCGTGTACGGCTCCTTACTCTCCACGCCTATCATCAATCCTCCGCAAAGCGGCATCTTGGGCCTGCATGGAATTCTTGATCGGCCGATTGCCGAAAACGGCGCCGTCGTGATTCGCCCCATGATGTACATCGCCATGACGTACGACCATCGCATCGTCGATGGTCGCGAAGCTGTTACCTTTTTGAAGCGCATCAAAGAATGCGTCGAGAATCCTACGCGCATCTTGCTCGAAGTTTGATATGGCAAAATCCCATGATTTGTTGGTAATCGGCGCAGGCCCGGGCGGTTACATTGCCGCCATTCGCGCGGCTCAGCTGGGCTTGGATGTAGCGTGCGTGGAAGGCGAAGCGGCTCTCGGCGGCACCTGCCTGCGCGTGGGGTGCATTCCAAGCAAAGCCCTGCTCGAATCGAGCGAGCGTTACTACCAAGCGCAGCACCACGCCGCGGAGTTCGGGATCGAGCTTTCGGGAATTCGGCTCGATCTTTCGCGCATGCTGGCCCGCAAAGATACCGTGGTGCGCCAGCTTACATCCGGGATTGCTCAGCTCTTCAAGAAGAACAAAGTAACTCGCTATGAAGGCTGGGCGAGCTTCATCGATTCAAAGCGCGTGAACATTCAGGCGGCGAGCGGCAGCCTAGAGGTGGTTGCCAAACACGTGATAATCGCCACCGGTAGCAGTGTATCACCGCTCCGTGGGGTCACGCTCGACGGCGATCGAATTGGCACCAGCACCGAAGCCTTGGCGTACCCCGAGGTGCCCAAACATCTCGTAGTAATTGGCGCGGGCGTCATTGGCCTTGAAATGGGCTCTGTTTGGAGCCGGCTCGGAGCACAAGTCACGGTGCTTGAGTATCTGGATCGCATCTTGCCCGGGATGGATACGGAGCTCGCCGCCGAGGCCAAGCGAATCTTCGAAAAGCAGGGACTTACGTTTCGTTTGGGCGCCAAGGTGTTGGGGGCAGAGGCGCATGGGGATCACTGCTCGGTGCAAATTGAGGGCTCGGATCCGATCACCTGCGATCGGGTGCTGCTCGCCGTTGGCCGTAGGCCCAACACGGACGGGTTGAACATTGGCGCCGCAGGCGTTGAACTTGACGCCAGGGGGCGTGTGGTGGTCGATGCTAAATTCCGAACCAAGGTGCCTGGCATCTACGCCATCGGCGACGTCATCGCAGGCCCCATGCTCGCGCACAAAGCCGAAGAAGAAGGGGTGGCGTGCGTTGAGCAGATCGTAAAAGGCTACAGCCACATCAACTACGACGCGATTCCGAACGTCGTTTACACGCACCCAGAGATAGCTTCGGTGGGGAAGACAGAAGAAGAGCTCAAGGCGGCGGGAATTGCCTACAAAAAGGGATCATTCCCGTTCCTCGCGAACGCGCGTGCAAAGGCCGTTGGCTCCACGGAGGGGCGAGCCAAAGTACTCGCGGATGAGAAAACAGATCGGATCTTGGGCGTGCACATTCTAGGTCCCCACGCGGGCGACATCATCGCGGAAGCTGCGGTGGCGATTGAATTCGGTGCCTCCGCCGAAGATCTCGCACGTTCCACTCACGCACACCCCACGCTCGCCGAGGCGCTCAAAGAAGCCGCATTGGCGGTCGATGGGCGCGCGTTGAATTTCTAGGTGTGGGCCAACTTCTCGGCGCCGCGGGGCCCTGCGCGCTGACGAACGGACACTTGTCATGGCAAGTATCTGGGAAATCTGACGTTTATCGGACACCTTGCCGACCTCCGGCCGACCGCTTCTGTTAACCTGCTTTCGAGGAGCATCAAAATATAGTACCGGCGGCCCCGTGGAGACACTGGTTGAGGCAATGAGGTTACCGTGGCCGGTCACTATTGTAGTGAACCTGGTATTGATTGCCGCAGTTTCCGCCCCGATCGCGAGTGTTGCTTCTCTCAGCGATGTCAGCGGTTCTGCTCGCTCCGATAGCCTTACTGGGATTCGCATTGGAACTTCGCTGGAGTCGCCACTTGCGCACGCTAGAGGGCGATACGATCGACGTCTGAAGCTACGTGACGGATCGAGGGATTGAGGGACCTCCGGAGATCGTCGTCGAGATCATTTCGCCGAGCAGCAGAGTGTTGGATCGCAGAGTCAAGAAGGTCTTGTATGCTCGCTTTCTGGTGCCCGAGTATTGGGTGGTGGATCCGATCGGCGGTCACATCGAACTCTACCGACTAGAAAATGCGGATTATGCTCTGGAGCAGAGGTTCGACCGCGGCTCCACGCTCGAAACCCCTAGCTTTCCCGAAGTGCAGGTCGACTTGGCTCGCGTTTTCCGGGAGTGAAGTATCCGTTGCTGCAGGCGAGCTGATGAACCACACAATCCGGAAGATCGCGGGCGGAGCGATAGTGATTGGGGTTTTGTCGCCACCTTTGACGGGTCTTGCCGGGGAGGGCATCCAACCAATTCGCCGGCCCCCACTGCTCAACAGCAATCTCGATCACTTAGGCGCTCCCACCATGGCTGCACGCGTTGCCATAGGCTCGGCGTGGGTGCTGAAAATTTCAGCGTGATCCTTAACTGGCCTGTCCACATGTCCGTTCAGGGGGCACTGCGTTCAATGACCCCTTGACGGACTTATTGGTGCCATGCAAATGTTCAGCGTTTCTGAAAAGGTGAGTAGAGGGATGACGTTCGGGAGCTCAGAAGAGCAGCAAAAAGAGAAAACCGTGTGCATGGTTATCATGGAGCGCGGGGCCAGCTGGCCGGTGTTTGCGGCTGACTTGCAGAGAGGGACGGGTGGGTCCCTGGTGGAGGTTCAAGCTGACGAAGAGTCGTATCGCCAGTTCTCCATGCGCGTGCAACGCCGGGTGCAGAGCTTGGCCCAGGGTGGTCAGAGCGTGCAGGTCATTATTGTGGCGGCCTCCAGAGATTCTGAGCCGTCGGATGCCGGGCGTCGCACCGAATTGGTATCTAAGGTTGCGCGCAAGATGGCGGCCGATGGAGAGCTTTTTCTCACGGCTCAGTGCGGTGAGTCCGACGTAGCGATTCGTACGGATCTGTTCGAGCTTGCGGGTGCAGTCTGCGAAAAAGAGCCTGTGAGCGTGCGGGTGCGTTTCAGCGAGATGGCTGACAGCGGCGTGCGTTGGTCCGTTAAGGGTTCCAGGATCCCGCCAGCCCCCAAAGCTCCTCTGTTTACGGAAGAAGAGCTGCTCGAGAGCCAAGCTTAAGGTTTGGGCTTTGTTGAGGTCGCGGGCTTCGTGCCGCCAGTAGCTTTTGCGTTCTGCTGGGTGCCGAGGGTTGCGGCTCCAGCGTCGGCCTTGCCGTAGTTGAAATCGACAACGCAGCGACTGTACTTGGCCGTGCAGGTGCCCTTTTCTTTGCACACCTTGCTGCGCTTGCAATCTTCGTCGCGCTGGGCTGCGCAACTGCTTTTATCGGCGAAACAACGGCCTTCTTCGAGACAAAGGTCCGATTTCCGGCAATCTGCGTTTTGAGTTGCTATGCAGCGCCCGTTGTCCGTGGCGCAGCGACCTTGCGTCTTGCAAACGTCGGAGTTGCGGCAGTGGCTGTTCTCTGTGGAAGCGCACACGCCGTAGCGCACCGCGCAGCGCCCTTCCTCCTTACACTTCGTAGAGGCCGCGCAGTCTTCATCCTTAACGGTTCCGCACGTGTTCTGTTTCACACGACAGCGGCCGTTCAACTTGCATTCTTCGGAAGCCAAACACGCCTCGTCGGTGTCGGCCACACAGCTTCCGTCTTTGGTTTTGCAGAGGCCGTACTTTTGGCAAAGCGCCGAAGTCTTGCAATCATCGGCGTCAGGCTTACAGATTCCGCCATTCGCGCTGCATTTGGCCTGCTTGAAGCAGTTTTCAGACGTTTCGCAGTCGTTTCGCGTGAGCGCGAGGCAGCGGCCCTCTTGCTCACTGCATAGGCCGTCTCTCTGGCAGGGCATGGAGGCCCTGCATCCGTCCGCAGTAGCTGCGCATTGGCCGTTTCGACTCATGCAAAGTCCGTCGCTCTTGCAGATGTCAGAGCCCTGGCAATCATTTGGTCCGGCAATACACTGATCAGGCGGGCCGATTTGCGCAGTGCACTGGCCCGAAGCTTTGCAGCTCCTTTGCTTTTGGCACCAGTCGTCCGTAATCACGCAGCGATCCCCTACGGCGTGGCACTGGCCCGCGCTCTGGCACACGCGCGCCTTCTTGCATGCATCATCGGAGGTCGCTTTGCATTCGGGAGGCGCCCCGCCACACTTGCCGAGCTCGGCACAAACCGGCAAGTCGGCACACTTTCGGGTATCCCTATCGCGCGTGAAATAGAGGACGCCGGCCAAGAAGCCCGCAACGATGAGAGTGGACTGCCAGCGTCGAATCCAACTTAGGAGCGTGCTCATGATTTAGGACCTGCCTCGGCCTGTTATCCCAACCCGGTCATCCGGTTCAATCCGCATTCAATCCGCAAGGGATACTGCCTGCCGGAGACTCGCACGAACTGACGAGGAATACCCACTTTCCAGTTGTCAGCCAGAGGCCAGCTACCGGGCCCATGCATCGGTGGCTCTCTCGTGACATTTTTGTTGCCGCTGATCAAACAGCGCTCACCCGTTCAGTGTGGTGTGCACACGATCTCCTAAGCTTACTCAGATGTTATTCGCAGGATGACCACAGGCTGAATTTCTGTATCATCCGATGCTTGCCAATCCGTGTCTTCGCGGAAGCCGTACATTGATGCCTCGTTACCGTCCCCGCACCAGTACCCTGCCCTTCGGTAGTGTCACGGCCAACTCCGAGACACGCTTGCGCACGTCCACTGCAGTGCCGGAGCTTACACCCGAGCTCGGGTCCTTCGAAGATCGTTACCGCGCGTTGATTGAGAGCACTCGGGATGCGGTGTTGGTGGTTGATCGCAACTCGGGCAGGTTCGTGGAGGTCAATGCAGCGGCAGCTGACCTCTTTGGTCGCACGCCCCATGCTTTCTTGAATAGCTCATTGCCAGAGTTGTTTGCGCCAGCTTCTTCAGGAGCGGATCGCGAGCTCTTATCTGAGCTTCTAGCAAGCTCGCGGGTGAGTCGATCACGCTTGCAGTTCGTTCGCGAAGATAGCTTGCCCTTCTATGGTGACCTCACCGCTGCCAACTTCCAGGCCGGCGGCCAACACCTTTGTTTGTTGAGCATTCGCGATATCACGCAGCAGGTGCGCCGTGAGCGTGATCTTGGGCTGGCGCATGAGAGCCTACGCGAGGCGCGCGCACAGCTGGTGCACTCGAGTAAGCTGGCGGCAATTGGTGAATTAGCCGCAGGGGTAGCGCACGAGATCAGCAATCCGGCAGCGTTCGTCTCGGTATATCTGTCGGAGGTTTGCCGCGAGATGGCTCGGGCCGAGCGAGCGATAGAAAACCTAAAGGCCAAATATTGCGATGATTTTGCGGCAATTTTAGCCCTTTCCGAGCTGGAGCATGGGGGGCGCAGCTTCGCCGAGGTGGGCGAGATGCTGCGGGACAGTTTGGATGGTGTGCAGCGCATTACCTCCACAGTAAAGGAGCTCCGAGCCTTCGCTCGCATTGAACGTGACGATACAGAGGTAGTCGACATCAACGAAATCGTGAAGACGGCGTGCAAAGTCTGCCATACGCAGATCCGTTATCGCGCCCGGCTCGAGGAGTCGCTCAAGGCCACACGCACCATCGTTGCGAGCCGTAGCCGGCTCATCCAGGTGGTTACCAATCTCCTCACCAATGCAGCGCAAGCGATCGAAGAAGCTGCCCCCGGCCAACACCGTATCCGCGTGGCGACCGAGGCTACCGAAGACTGCTTACTGGTGACCGTTGAAGATAGCGGAAGGGGCATCGATCCAGAGACGCGCGCCAAGATCTTTCAACCCTTCTTCACCACCAAAAGTCGAGATGTGGGCACCGGCCTTGGGCTCGCCCTCTGTGCCAACATTGTGCGCGACCATCTCGGCGAGATCAGCGTACAGAGCAAGCCCGGGGGGCCCACGGTATTCGAGGTGCGGTTGCCGTTCAATAACGGGCTGGTGCCGGGGTGGGCGGAAACGTCGCGGCCTCCCCGCAACAAGGTGGGTTCTCGGAAGAAGCTCCTGATTATTGACGATGAAGTACAGCTCTTACGCGCCTATCAGCGTTCGCTCAGCCGCTACCATGATATCGAGATAGCCGAAGGCGGTGCGAAAGGCTTGGGGCGCATCCTTCAGGGCGGGAATTTCGATTTGATTGTGTGCGACCTCATGATGCCAGACGTGGATGGCGTGGATATTCACACGGCGGTAACTGAAAAGGCCCCTGAGCTGATTTCTCGCTTGGTATTTTCGAGCGGGGGAGTCTTCACACGGCGCGTCCAAGAGTTCTTGCGAGCGACTGAGAGCATTCAGCTACAGAAGCCTCTCGAAATCGGGGCCATCGAAGAAGCTCTTAGCGTGCTCAAGGTTGAGCGCTAAGAAATTCGACACCCAGGCTTTCAAGCGTTGGCAGCGTGAGTCCGTGTACTTGTGCGTTTCTGAGTGCGCGTGCAAGCCGCTCACGTGCGGTACGACCCAAACACCCGTGTTCAGGATCCGCGAGGATGGCGCTTTCGAGATCCCCGATGAGCTGCGCCTCGGGTAAAGGCTGAGACATCAAAGCCGACTGCAACTGAATCACTTCCTTGGCCACAGTGCGAAAGAGGCTGTGGTGCAGTGAGAGCAGGTGACCCGCATTGCCCTGAGTGCGGAGGCCTGCGAGATTCAACGTGAGAATATACAGGTTCTTTTTTGCGAGCTCATAGCTGAGTTCGCTCTGCTCATAGATAGGCCTGCTTGCAATGCTAAGGGCTCCTAGCGCTTCGCCAAGCAGTTGCTCTTTTGGCCCAAAGTTCACTGAAGGCAGGAGTACTCGAGGGGCTTGGCCAGCCCGCTTTTCGAACCACACAATGCTAACCGAAGGGGAGATGGCGTGGGCCTCCCAGATGCTGGGCACCAATTCATTCTGTACGAGCGCTACGCGATCTCGCCAAGGCATTGGCAGATTCTCAAGCGTCGCAGCAAGCTCTAACTCGCCAACGGAAACTAGAACCAGCGCGGGCGACTCAACTGCTTGCGCAGCATCCGCCAAGGATTGCCCCCGAATGACCGGAAACACGGGGTAACCCAGCCGAAGCCAGCCCGAGGCAAATGTTCTACCAATCTCTCCTGGACCCACAACGACTACGGGCTGCATGTGAGCGTCGTAGCGGCTCTAGGCCCCGGATGCCAATTGCCGGCCTTTGCGCGAACGCGGGCGAGGGATTTCCCTAGGCCCACTGAGTTGATCGTTGAAGGGCCGTCGATCGCTGAAGGACTCTCGCCCCACGCACGGGAAGCTTGCTCCAAGCGCGAAACAATGATCTGCTCATCGGTACTTCGGTGGTGTGGTTATGGTGAATCAAGCTTGCGGGCGTCCTGCGCGATGGCGGAGCAAGCCTGTGCTGAGCGTGTTGGTGCCCCTGGTAGTCACAAGCGCTGGTTGTTCGTGGACATTTATGGAGCGTCCCGACCACGGTGCAACAACCCCGTGTTCGGAGCGTCGCGTTGCGCCCGTGTTCGACGCGGTCTGGACCGCGCTGGGGGTAATCGGAGCGTTTACCGCTCTAGCTTCTCCGGAAATGTACGGCGACGACCAGACCGCGCTGGCTCTTGCAGACGCGGGGCTAGCTACCGCTTTCGGGTTCTCCGCAGCTTACGGTTTTGAAACTGCGAGTATGTGCCGGAAGTTGCGCAAAGCTTCAGCTGCAAGGGGAGCAGCTTCCGCGGAGCCTAGAGAAGCCAAATGGGTCACCCAAGTGCGTCGGTCGGAGTGGCCCTCCGAAACGGTGGTTCAGCCGCCGTGGCAAGAAGATGCCGTTGACAAGAAGCCGCCGCCTGACGGCGCTGGGGGGTTTCGCTTCGGGGCGGACGTGAGCCAAGCCGAAAAGGTCTGCGTTGGGTCTGGCTTTGAGTTTAGCGAGGAGCCGAACGTTGCGGATGAAGGGCTTCAGCGCTGGCGCTGCTCGGGCCGATTTGTGCGTGGTGAGGCCGCTACCTATCTCACGTTTTGCGGCAACAAAGGGCTCTGCGAAGTGGTGTTCATGGCACGCCCGGCAGCCAACGACGCCAAGCTTTGGGAGCACGCTTTTCGCGACTATCGCCGCGCGATTTCAGAGCGTTTTGGCTCGCCCATTCTTTCGCGCTACGAGGTGCCGTCGGTCTGCACGAGCGCGACTGCATTTTTGGTGTGCTTGGGCCAAGGCAAGGCCGAGGCGCGGCTTGAATGGCGATGGAAGACGGGGCATCGAATAAGATTGCAGATGGCCAGCGCGGAAAAAATCGATCTGCTGTCGCTTTCTACTCCCGCGATCATAGCGTCCTTTCAGGACCCACTGGCCTTCGCCCTGCGGGAAGTACCGAGTTTGCCGAGTACCATTGATCCACCTGCGGCCGGAGTGGGCAGCGGGTTAGGTGGGGCTTCAGGTGTTGAAGAGGGCGGCCCCGCAGCTTCACCTCAGTAAGGCACGTTGCCACAACGTTTCAGGCACTTACAGGCAAACAGCGCTTGCTGCTCGCCAAGTGACAGCTTAAGCCTGGCTCAGCGCCTCGTCCAACGCGTCCCACAAGGCTTCGATCGGTTCCACTCCGATCGAGAGCCTCACAAACCCTTCCGGCACAGCATCTCCCCAGCGGGCGCGACGTTCAGCACAAGTGCGAACTCCTCCAAAGCTGGTTGATGGTTGCAGGTAGCGGCAGTTTGCCATGAAGGCTTCTGCCGCTGCGCTGTCCTGCAGGGTAAGAGAAATCATTGACCCAAACGTAGCCATTTGTGAAGCGGCGATGGAATGCGACGGATCGGAGCGAAGCCCGGGGTAACGCACGCTTTGCACTGCTGGGTGAGCGGCCAAACGTTCTGCGACTATCGCCGCTGTTGAACACATGCGGCTAAAGCGCAATTCCAGGGTTTCTAGCCCGCGGAAAACGAGCCAAGCCTCAAACGGTGACGCAATAGCGCCCGCGTACCGCCGCCAATCGCGTACTTTGGTGAGCAGCGCCTGATCCCGCGATGCGACGTGCCCCAAAAGTGCATCCGAATGGCCATTGATAGCCTTGGTATCCGCACATACTACCGCGTCCGCTCCGTGCTCAAGTGGGCGCTGACCAAGCGGTGTCATTGTGGTGTTGTCCACCACAAACAGTGCTCCGGCTTGCTTGGCGAGGGCTGCGGCGCTTCGAAGGTCGCACACATCGAGCCCAGGGTTCGAGGGTGTTTCCAGGAGCACGAAGCGAAAGCCTTCGAATCCACCGTTTAGAAATTGCGCCGTAGGGCGCGTCTCGATATTAACGCCTAACGCTTGGAGGTACTTTTCTCCCAATACACGCGTTGTGTAGTAGCCATCGGAGGGAATAAGCACGCGGTCTCCCGCTGCTAAGTGCGAAAAAAGCACAGCCGCAATCGCAGCCATGCCCGAGGGGAATACCAGTGTCTCGGCGCCTTCAAGCAGCCCCAGCGCGCCTTCCAGCGCTTCCCACGTGGGATTGCTGAAACGCCCGTACTGATAGGGTGCGTCAGCGGGGTCACCGGGCAAGTGGAACACGGCGGTGGGGGCGATGGCCGGAATCACCGACTCCCCGGGCATGAGGCTCCTGCCAAAGTAGTGCAGGAGTTCGGCCGCCAAGGTTTCCGTGCGGGAGGGAAGCATGCGTCGCTTTTAGCAAGATACGGGTTGCACGGTGAAGGGTGTGCCCGGAGGCGGACCTTTTCTGTCACGCCACCGGCGCGCAAGCCTTGATTGACATCATTGCTCGGCGTAACACCGTGCCGTGCCCATTTCGGTGCATCGCAGTAACCGGGTGGAGGTGCTCGCCGAAGCGCTCTTGGCGGTAGTGAGTCAGCCGTTGAGCACGCCCTTTGAGCGGGAAACGATCCTGGTGCAAAGCAAAGGCATGGAGCGTTGGCTCTCTATGTTTCTGGCTCAGAAGCTTGGCGTTTGGGCGAATGTGGCTTTCCCATTCCCGAAGGCCTGCGTGGCGCAGCTTTCCGGCCTTTTCGTCCCCAGCGTCAACAGCCAGGCCGGAGTGAGTCCGGAGGGTCGAGTCGCGGAGCCCTTCAGTCGCCCGGCGCTCGCTTGGTCGATAGCGGCCATTTTGCCTGAGCTCTTGGAGAATCCGAAATTTTCAGAACTTGCCCGCTATATCCAGGGAGACCACGCACTCTCCCGGCGCCTCGAGCTCTCCGATAAAATCGCCCAGATCTTCGACCAATACGCGGTTTATCGCCCCGAGTTGATTCGCGCTTTCGCCAAAGGCGAAGAGGATGGTTGGCAAGCGGAGTTGTGGCAGAAGCTTTTGGCGGTGCACGGGGAAGGGGTTGCGCCAACTCACGTTGAAGAGCTCGTGCAAGCCATGGAGCGTGCGCGGCTGGCGCCCGCGGGGCTCCCGGAGCGTATCAGTGTATTTGGCATCTCTTCGCTCCCTCCGATCTATCTGGATGTGCTCCGGAGCTTATCCAAACATTGCCCGGTGCATTTATTTCAGTTGAGCCCATCGCGTGAATATTTGGGGCATGTTCGTTCGCCCAAGGAGTTAGCGAGGCTGCAGCCATCTGAAGCGGATTGGCAGGCGCAGCACTTCACCCTGGAAAATCCGCTCCTCGCGTCGTTGGGGCGTTTGGGTCGAGATTTTCAGCAGGTGTTGGAGAGCCGAGTGGACTACGTGGAGAGCGGAAGCGATCTCTACGTGGAGCCGCGTAAGGATACCGCGCTCGGCCTCTTGCAGCACGATATTCTGCATCTGGTGCATCGAGCGCCCAGAAGCGATCAAGCTGCTCCAGCGCCCGTCGATCCGAAAGACACCAGCATTACGGTGCACGCCTGCCACGGCCCGATTCGTGAAGTAGAAGTCCTTCGGGATCAGCTGCTCGCACGGTTCGAAGCTGACCCAACGCTTTTGCCACACGACGTCATCGTGATGATGCCGGATGTTGAGGCTTATGCGCCCATTCTGGATGCTGTATTCGATCGTGAGCCCGGCTCGCTCGGGCATATTCCGTATCGCATCGCCGATCGCAGCCTTCGAGCTTCGAGCGCAGCCGCCGAAGCCTTTGTAGCGGTGGTCAGTCTCTTGAGCGGCCGGCTGAAGGCCAGTGAGGTGTTGGATTTGTTAGGGTTGCCATTGGTGCAATCCAGGCTCAGCCTCTCGGGTGCAGATCTCAGTCAGATCCGGCACTGGGTGTTCCGTTCCGGTATCCGCTGGGGCGAAAATGAAGCGCACAGGGGCGAGCTCTTGCAGCCCGAGGTGCCAGAAAATACGTGGGAATTGGGGCTTTTGCGCCTGCTTTTGGGCTGGGCAATGCCCGTTCAGGCTAACTCCCTCTTTGAGGGCGTCTTGCCCGTGGATGGCGTCGAAGGTTCAGGTGCAGTCGTCCTTGGGCAGCTGGCGAATTTCTGTCAAAAGCTCTTTGAGTTTCGGTCTAACTTTCAACGCCCCAAAACGGCTCGCCAATGGCAGGTAGCGTTCGGGCGACTGTTGGATGAAGTGCTGGGGGGTGAGGCGGCCCTGGAAGCGGATTTCGTTTTCGTGCGCGAAACGATCGGCAAGTTGGTGAACTTGGCCGAAAAAGCTCGGTTTTCAGAGCAGCTAGATCTCAGAACGATGGAGTTGGTGCTTCGTCGCTCGTTCGAAGATGAGCGCACCCATCACGATTTCATGACCGGTGGGGTCACTTTTTGCGCGCTCTTGCCCATGCGCAGCATCCCTTTTCGCGTGGTGGGCCTTTTGGGCATGAACGATGGAGGCTTTCCTCGGTCAACGCCCAAGCTCGCGTTCGATAAGATTGCGCAAAAGCCACGCCTCGGAGATCGCTCGCTCAGCGATGAAGATCGCTACTTGTTCTTGGAAGCCGTGTTGGCTGCGCGAGATGCGTTGATCATCACCTACGTGGGGCGAGATCCGCATGACAACAAAGAGCGCCCACCGTCGGTGGTGGTGGGCGAGCTCCTCGACACGCTCAACGAGAGCTTCTGTGTTTCTCAGCAGGCACCCCAAAACGGCGCCGAGCGACCGCAGAAGGCCACGCCGGTGAGTGAGCAATTTCTCCTGGAGCATCCGTTACAAGCGTTTAGCCCCCGGTATTTCGAACACGGTCGGGATGCGCGCTGGTTCAGCTACGCCGAGCCTGAAGCCAAAGGTGCCAGGGCTCTGGCAGGCAGCAGGGCGGATCGTCCCCTATTTCAGGTGCGGCCATTGCCCGAAGTCTTTGAGGCGAGGCTTTCGGTGGAGAAGTTGGCCTCATTTTTTGAGTTGCCGGCGCGTGCGTTTCTGACGGGCCGCTTGAGTTTGTCGCTGAGAGATGAGCCAGAGTTAGTCGCTGATCGCGAACCGATCGATCCAAGCGCACTCGACCGTTGGGGCATCGGTGCTGATCTTTTGGAACGCCTTTTAGGGGGCGCAAGCTTGGAAGATTCGCTCTTGCTTGCTCGCGCAATGGGAACTCTGCCGCTCGGTACTCCCGGGCGCTGCGTGTATCAACGTGTCGCCGACGAAGCGGAGCAACTGGCTCGGGCAGCGTTACCCTGGCTTTCTGGCGAGCGCCTGGAACCACAGCGATTCTCGCTAGCACTTTCAGGGTGTGAGCTCGACGGGGCCTTTACTAATCTTTGGCCGAAGGCACAGGTGAGGCGGCAGTTTGGGCGCGTGAAAGCAAAGCGTGAGTTGGGAGTTTGGATTTGGCACCTGGCGCTCCAGTGCGCAGAGGCGGGCAAGCTGCCGCGGCAGAGTGTCTTGATTGGCCGGGGCGATGCGAAGTCCAATATGCCAAAAGTGTGCGTTTTTCGGCCAGTTAGGCCTGAAAGAGCCCGGGCAGTTCTTGAGGATTTGGTGAGCTTGTATCGGCTCGGGCAGCAGGTGCCGCTGCCGTTCTTTCCCGACGCGTCGAAGGCGTACGTAACGACGTACCATAAGAGGGCCGGTCAGGAACACGCGGCTTCTTTAGCGCTGGATGCGGCCCGCGATGTTTTTAGCGGCAAAGGGTTCGGCGTAGATCGCGCGGATCGGGGAGCCGCGGAGCGTGACAACCTCTATGTGAATTGTTGCTTCTCTGCGGTCGAGCCGATTTCAGAAGAGCTCACACCAGTGCTAGCTCTCGCTCACGCTCCGGGGTTCGTTGACTTGAGCACCCGCATCTTTGAGCCCCTCTTGGAGCATCTGGAAGGTGACAACTCATGAAGGTCCTGGACCCCCTGCAGGTGCCCCTCTTTGGGACAGAGCTCATTGAAGCGAGCGCCGGAACAGGGAAGACCCACACCATCACCACGCTTTATCTCCGCCTCTTGCTGGAGCGGAAGCTTTCCGTTGAACAGATATTGGTAGTAACGTTCACTGAAGCGGCCACCTTTGAACTGCGTGCACGGATCCGCAAACGCCTGCGTTCGGCGTTTGACGTCTTGAGTGCGGATGAGTCCGCGCAATCGGCGGAAGATCCGGAAATCTTGCAAATTGCGGCGGATATTCCACGTGAAGATGCCACGCGGCGCCTTCGGTTAGCGCTCGCCACTCTCGATGCGGCCCAGGTGTTTACGATCCACGGCTTCTGCCAGCGAGTGCTCGGAGAATACGCGTTTGAAAGCGGTCTCCGTTTTGATCTTAAGCTTTCCGCTGACGTGCGGCCATTGCTTACGGAGCTGGTGCAGGATTTCTGGACGCGAGAGCTGTTCGAAGCGAGCGAAGCTGAGGTCCAATATCTCAAGCAGAGTCATACAGATCTGCTCGACTTGATCCAGTTGGCTCGCACGGTGGCTGGCTTCCCGAACATCCAAGTGGTTCCTGCGCCAAGTGGCAGAGGCACGCCGGATGCCCTCTCGGCGTTTGTGGCAGCGCGGGCTCGCTTTGCCGAGGTGTGGGCTCAGGAACGGGATAGGGTCGAGCAGCTCCTTTTGACCACCACGGCGCTCTCTCGCACTACGTATAAACTAGATTCGATTGGTTCTTGGCTCGAACAGCTAGACGGCTTAGCCAAAGAAACACGAGTGACGCTCCACGGCTGGTTCGACAAAGTCGAAAACTTTGGGTCGAGAGTTCTCGCAGAGAAGACCAACAAGAATAAGATCACCCCACAAAATCCGGCTTTTGGAGCAATTCAAGAGCTAGTGGATGCGTACAAGATCGCTGCCCAATCCCTCGAAGAGTGGCGCCGCCGCTGTGTTGCCAAGCTGGTCGAATACGTTCGAAGCGAATTCCCAAAGCGCAAAGAGCTTGCAGGGGTTCAATCGTTCGACGATCTTCTGAATCAGCTGCACGCGGCTGTCACCAGCGATGCTGGCGTTGCCTTGGCGCGTTCAATTGAAGAGCGTTATCCGGCGGCACTCATCGACGAATTTCAGGATACCGATCCAACCCAATACGCGATCTTCCGGCGCATCTATTCCAACACCCCAGGGGAACCGAAGGAGAGACCAAAGAGCACGCTTTTTCTCATTGGAGACCCAAAGCAGGCCATCTACGCGTTCCGTGGTGCCGACATTTTTGCGTACCTCAAGGCCGCACGCGATGCGGAGCCCAACACCTACACGTTGGCCACGAACTTCCGCAGCGACCCAAGCCTGGTTGAGGCCGTGAACACCGTGTTTGAAGGGGTGCAGAACCCCTTCATCTTTGAAGATATTCGTTACGTTCACGTCGCGGCTCGGCCGGGTGCTACGGATAAGCTCACTCTCAATGGGCAGCGCTTGCCACCGGTGGAATTGCAGTTTCTGGGGCGAAATGTGCTCAATCCGCGGAGTGCTAAGCCGGGCCAAGCGCTTTCAAAACACTGGAGCGAAACAACGCTTCCGGCGCTCGTGGCCCGGGAGATTTCTGCGAGCCTAAAGAGCGGAGCCAAGATTGGGGAGCGCGGAGTTCGGCCAGGGGATATCGCGGTTTTGACGCGCACCAACCGTCAGGCGCTATTGGTGCAAGCCGAGCTTCGGGCGCTCGGCGTGGCGAGCGTACTGCACGGCGATACTTCGGTGTTTGATGCACCTGAGGCGCGGGAGCTCGGGTTTGTGCTGCGTGCGGTAGCGGAGCCAAACAGCCAGCGTGCGGTTAGAGTGGCTCTCGCAACCACACTCTTCGGACAGACCGCCGACGACCTTTTTGCCCTTGAGCAAGATGAGGCCGGGTGGGAACGCTGGGTGGAAGATTTTCACCGCTGGAACGAAACATGGCAACGGCGAGGTGTGTTTCAAATGCTGCGCCAGGTTCTCACCGAGTGCCGGGCGCACGAGCGGATCCTGGCGTGGATAGACGGTGAACGCCGGCTTACTAATCTTTTGCACCTTGGGGAGCTTCTGCATAGTCAGGCGTGCTCGCAACACCTGGGGGTGAGTGGCGTGCTCCAGTGGTTCGATGAGATGCGCCACGATCGCGGATCGCGCGACGGGATCGCGCCTGAAGCGCAGCAAATTCGGCTTGAAAGCGACGCTTTGGCAGTTCAGCTCACCACGGTGCATCGGAGCAAAGGGCTCGAATACCCGATTGTCTATTGCCCCTATCTTTGGGACGGCACGCTCCTGTTTGCCACCGAAGAACAACAGCTCATCTATCATGAGCCGGAAAATGTAGAAGAAGTGAAGCTGGACGTGCGGGCCACCGACGAAAAAGAAGAGGTTAAAGCCCTCGCTGAGCGCGAAAAGTTAGCTGAGAATTTGAGGCTCCTGTACGTGGCGCTCACTCGTGCCAAGCACCGTGTGGTCGTGGCGTGGGGAGCCGTGGGTACTGATTTCCGTTATTCCGCGTTGGGCTACATTCTGCATTCGCAGCGCGGGGATTTCTTGGCAACACCTGATACGGTGGCGGCTCGGCTCAAAGGTTTGACCGATCAGGAGATGCTGCAAGAGTTGAACGCGCTGTGTGTCCGTTCGGGGGGAAGCGTTGCCGTTGCCGAGTTACATCCTGGGCCCGCCGAGCCCTACGTTTCTTTTGAAGCACCACGCCAAACGGGTGAGGCTCTAAAGTTGTCGCGAGTGTTGGCTTCCCATTTTCGGAGCTCCAGCTTCTCGGGGCTCACGAAGGGTGCGTCGGTGCGCCTGGCGCCTACGGTCGAGCTGGGGCGGGATTGGGACGACGAGGGTGAGGCGCCCTCGGCAGTCGTTTCGGCGAGCGGTACCGGTGGTTTGGTAACGCTGGAGCAGTTTCCCCGTGGGGCTCGACCCGGAACATTGCTCCATTCGGTGCTGGAGAATCTCGATTTTTCTGAGGTTGCCCCAGACAAGATCCAAGCCGTAGCCGCCCCCTTTCTTGAGCTCACGGGGCTTTCCACCGTCGCCTTGGGGCCGGCTTTGGGGCGCGGGCTATCTGAAGTACTGCAAACGCCGCTACTGGATTCACCCAATACACTTACGCTGGCAAAGCTTGACCAAAAGAAGCGCCTGAACGAATTGGAGTTTACGTTGCCAGTTCACGCTGAAGGGCAGCGGCGCCTCACCCCACGTGATCTAGCAAGCGTCTTGGAGCTGGGCGCTGGCAAAAATGCTCCCATCCCTAAACATTACCCGAGTGAGCTTGGGCGTTTGAACTTCGTGCCGCTCGAAGGCTTCTTGCGGGGCTTTATCGATTTGGTGTTCGAACACGAAGGCTTGTTCTATGTGGCGGATTACAAGTCCAATTACCTCGGGCCGCGTTATCGAGATTATTCCGCCGATGAGCTCAAGGGGGCAATGGCCGATCACCACTACTACTTGCAGTACCACCTCTACACCTTGGCGCTGCATCGTTACCTCCGGCAGAAGCTACGGGGCTATAGCTATGAGCGTCACTTCGGGGGCGTGTTCTACTTGTTCTTGCGCGGCATGAGCCCAATCAATGCCAACAAGACGGGCGTATTCTTCGATCGCCCCGAGGAGCGGCTGGTCAGCGCTTTAGACGATCTCTTTGGGCAAGTTTCATCTGCGCCAATTCAGGTGCAGCCATGAGCCAGGTGTTGGAGCAGCTCGCCAGAAGCGGATATTTTTCTTCGCTAGATCTTCATTGCGCCAAAGCGTTGGCCAAGCTCGTGGATGGCGTGACCGAGCCCGTTTTGTTGGCCCTGGCCCTGGCGAGCCGCCAAACACGCGAGGGCCACGTCTGTTTGGATCTTACTGAGTTTGCCGGCACGCCCATCTTCGATCCCGAGGGGCAGAGCTTAGCGGATGCCCGTTGGGCCAGTCTTGATCTCTGGGCCAAAGCCTTTCGGTGGCCCACTTCGGAAGTGTGGCACTCGGCTCTTAACTCTTCGCCGCTCGTCGGAGATGCCGCGGCCCGGACGCCTTTCGTGCTGCAAGGTACACGGCTCTATTTGAGGCGTTATTTTGAACACGAACAGCGTCTGGCGGAAATGCTCCAAGCACGGGTGGCCTCGCGCGGTACAACGAACCACGGAGTGCTCGAACGCGCCCAGGTCGATCGTTTGTTTGGTCCGATAGGCGCGGAGCTCGATAGGCAACGGTTGGCGGCCGTGCTCGCAAGCCTTCAGCCGCTCTTAGTGATCACGGGTGGCCCCGGCACCGGCAAAACGGCAACAGTGGTGAAGGTGTTGGCGCTGTGGGCCGAGCAAGCGCGGCGCCAGAATAACGCCCAGTTTGCGGTGAAATTGCTCGCCCCCACCGGCAAAGCGGCCGCACGGCTGGTGGGATCAGTACAGCGAGCCAAAGCCGCCCTTCCGGTAGACGCAGACATCCAAGCTCTCATCCCGGAGGATGCTTCCACCATCCATCGAGCCTTAGGAAGCATCGGTGGGAGCTCCACGGATTTTCGCTACAATCGAGAGAATCCACTCCCCGTAGACGCGGTGGTGGTCGACGAAGCTTCCATGGTGGACGTGGCTTTGATGCGTCGCTTGGTGGAGGCCGTACCGCTGAATGCGCGGCTTGTATTGATGGGAGATCGCCACCAATTGGCTTCCGTAGAGGCAGGTGCCGTGCTGGGGGACATCTCGGCCGGGGCGGGAAGCTTGAACTACTCGGCAGGCCTTCGCGATATACTGTTGCCGTTTGTGGGTGAGTTGCCCAAAGGTGTGGGTAGCGCCTCCCCCATGTCCGATTCAGTGGTGGAGCTTACACGCAGCTACCGGTTTCAAGGGCAAAGCGGGATCGGGAACTTGGCGTCGGCCATCCGCGAGGGCAATGTGGGGGGTGCGCTCGAAGTGCTGGAAGCTGAGGAGTTCTCCGATGTTTCTTGGGTGGATCTTTCAGACCCAGCACGGCTCGCCAAAGCTCTCGCCAAGCCGGTGCGTGACGGTTACCGGCCGTTCTGCAAAGCCACCGAGCCGCTCGCGGCGCTTTCGGCACTCGAAGAATTCCGAGTGCTGTGCGCTCACCGGCGCGGCCCCTACGGCGTGCTCACGCTTGGCCCCATCATCGAAGATATTCTTCGCCATGCAGGCATGATTCAGAGAAGCGGGCGCTGGTACGCTCACCAGCCCATTCTCATCACACGCAACGATTACCAAGTGGGGCTGTTCAATGGAGATATCGGAGTGGTCCTGCCCACGGCAGCGAGGGGTACACCCCGCGCGCACTTTTTGGCGCAAGACAGCAAGGTGCGCGATCTGGCACCCAGCCGGCTTCCGGCGCACGAAACGGTGTTCGCCATGAGCATTCACAAGAGTCAGGGCTCAGAGTTTGACCACGTGGTTCTTGTGTTGCCGGAAGCCACCTCTCCCTTGCTCACCCGAGAGCTGCTTTACACGGGCGTCACCCGCGCCAAAAAGCGCGTCACCATTGTCGGAGCCGGGGCCAGTCTCCGTGCGGCAGTCGAGCGGCCAGTTCGGCGTGTTTCGGGCCTGCGCGAAGCGCTCTGGCCTGGCTGAGGCTCGGGGCTGTAACTCTGGTGGCGAATGGGCGTACCCTTATGCGCTTGCCCGGATGTGGTTGGCTTTCCAGAAAGTCTGATCCGCCGCGCCGCTTCGGTCGTATCCATTGAGTTAGAAGGAGTTAGTCATCATGCATAAACTTTCATTTCCCGCGATTGCCGCAACCTTGGCCGCTCTGAGTGCTTCGGGCTTGGTGGCCTGTGGGTCTGCTACCCCTGCACCCGAAAGCGCCGCTCAAGCCACGGAGGTCCCAGCCGAGGCCCCTGCCGCTGATGCCGCCGCCGCACCAGAAGCACCCGCTGATGCCGCCACACCCGAAGCGCCGGCCGAGGCCGCACCGGAAGCACCGGCGTCGGCAACAGAGAAGCCAGCGGCTGACGCTGCCACAGCAGCGAAACCTGAAGCCAAGCCCGAAGGCGAAGCAGCGGATGCGGCGCCTGCGGCAGCAGCTCCCGCAAAGAAGCCTGCCAAGAAGAAGATGGCGGGCGCCAAAGCAGGTTGTGGGGCAGGAACCTGCGGCTAAGGTTTCGCTGCTCGCATGGCTAACCTCACTCCTTCGGGCGGCACCGAAAAACACCGGTTACCACCGGGAGTGGGGTTGGGCCTGCGTTGGGATTTTCTCGAAGAGCTGCTGGAGGCGCCCCAGCTTGCCTTAGCTTTCCTGGAGGTATCGCCAGAAAATTATATGCAGCGGGGGGGCTATTATCCGGAGGTGCTGGAGCGAGTGGGGGAGCGCTATGCGTTGGTAACGCACGGGCTTACTCTCTCTTTAGGGAGTATGCGCGAGCCGGAGCCGAGCTTCGTACGCGCACTCTGCGCAGAAGTTGAGCGCGTGAAGTCGCCTTGGCATTCTGATCACCTTTCGTTCTCTCACACGGGGGGAAGGATGACACATGAGCTTTTGCCGATGGCTTTTACCAAAGCCTCGTTGGCACGCACGAGTGAACGCATTCAGCGCCTAGAGGGCGACTTGAATGTACCGATCGTGATTGAAAACATTACGTATTATGCGGCGCCGGGCTCGGGAGAGATCCCGGAAGCGGACTTTATCGGTGAATTGCTCCACAGAAGTGGGGCGAGCCTGTTGTTGGATGTGAACAACGTGTTCGTGAACGCCCGAAATCACGGTTTTGAAGCGTTAGATTATCTCCGAAAACTGCCACTTGAGAAAGTGGTGGAGGTGCACATCGCCGGGCACGAAAGCTCCTCTTGGGGCATGCTGGTGGACACCCATGGTGCTCCTGTCGTTCCCGGTGTGAGTGACCTTCTGACGTGGGTGATTGAACGAACGGGGCCTTTGCCCGTCTTGCTAGAGCGTGACAACAAGGTCCCACCGTTGCCGGAATTGGTACGGGAGGTGAGCGAACTCGAGGGTGTGTATCAGCGGGCGCTTTCGATGCACGTCGCACGAAGGGAGAGCGAACGCCGTGCAAGAAGCGCGTGAAACGCTGTTTGAGCACGTGGTATTTAGCCGCGAATTCGACGCGACTGATCCGGACGCCGTCGCAGCGGCTTTGGCCAAGCTAGATTTGGCGGAGGCAGAGCGTGAAGAGCTACGCCAACAAATGCCAAAGATAGCCGTATATCGTCGCCTGATACATGCCACCCTCCGTGACGCGATGGAGCTCGGCATGCCTCGGTTGGTGGCACGTTTGGGGCGCTTGTTTGACGAATATTTCGAGCGTTTTTTGAGTGAACAGGCACCAGCCACTCACTACCTGCGCGACGTGACCCCCGAGTTTCTCGCGTTCGTAGCACCGCTTTGGCCGGTGGACGCGCGGATCCCCGCTTGGGCGCACGATTTGGGGCGCCATGAGTCCCTGAGAATTGAAGTTGCGGCCGCGGTGAATACACCTATCCCCGAGGTGCCGGAGGGGTTGGAGCTCGAACGGGGGGTGCGGTTTACCGAAGCTTGCCGCTTGGTCCGCTACGAATACGCGGTGCACCAGCTTAGCGCTGACATTGAGGATCGCTCGGAGCCCAAGGCTGCCCGCACGCATCTACTGGTCTATCGAAGTCCAGAGCATGACGTTCGTTACCTAGAGCTGTCGCCCGTGGCCGCCGAGATCTTGGGAGGCCTGTTGCAGAAGCGGTTAACGTTAGGCCAAGCGCTCACCGAGGCGTATTCCGCGCATGGCATTGCGCTCTCCGAGTCAGAGCTCCAGGGTGTAGCTCGCCTGCTTGCCGATCTAGCAGCACGTGGCGCGCTGCTCGGGCCTGCGACCGAACCCACCGCAGGGAGTATCCAGAGTTCGCCGATCTGAAGTAACCTCAAAGCCGCCTAGTAAGTTCGAGGAGCACGATGAGCGACCGAGACCCACTGAACATTGTTGGCACCACCATTGCGGAGAAGTACCGCGTCGAGAAGCTCGTTGGCGAGGGAGGGTTCGCGGTGGTTTACCGCGCCCAGCACACGATCTGGAACAAACCGGTTGCCATCAAGTTCTTCAACGGGCTCTCGCATGTGCCGCGCGATCAACGCGATCAATTTCAACAAGCGTTCATTCAAGAGGGGGCGCTCCTCACGGAGCTTTCCAGCCATACCGCGGGCATTGTACAGGCGCGAGACGTTGCATCCTTCACCAGCCCCGAGGGCGATTGGATGCCCTACATGGTGTTGGAATGGTTGGATGGGCTCGCGCTGGATGAGCTCCTCGAACGCGAGCGTGCTCAAGGGCGAGCGCCTTGGAGCCTGGGCGAAGTGGCTCAGCTGATGAGCCAGGTTTGTAGCGCGCTCGATGTAGCCCACGGCAAGGGCATCGCGCATCGAGACATCAAGCCCGCAAATTTGTTCGTGCTCGGCGGGCAGGAGCGCTCGCCCAGTTCCGTCGTGAAGATCTTGGATTTTGGCGTCGCTAAGATGATGAACGAAAACACTGAGCTTAAGGCGGCGTTGGCTAAAACGGGCATGAGCGTCACCAGCTTCACTCCGCACTACGGCGCTCCCGAGCAATTCAGCCGTTCCTACGGCGCCACCGGCCCTTGGACAGACGTGTTTGCTCTCGCTTTGGTGGGTGTGGAGCTGCTCACTCGCCGCTCGTGCCTGGACGGGGAGGATATCGTGCAGTTGGGTTTTGCCTCTGGAAATCCCGAACGGCGGCCCACTCCGCGCAGCCTCGGGCTGAGCGTGCCAGACGCCGTGGAAGCGGTATTTGCCAAGGCGTTGGCCGTGAATCCTGGGGAACGCTTCGCTCGTGCCAAAGAGTTCTCGGATGCGCTGCTTCAGGCTTGCGCCAATCAGGTTGCGTCTCCGGCGGCAGTCACCCATCACACGTTTGCGGCAACGGAGCTTGCTCCGGCGGCATTACTCGATCGCACTACCGGTAGCCGCCTACCGACAGGCACACCTTCCACGGTAAGCACCCACGGTGCGTCAACGGGCGAAGGCAAAAGCAAGACGGGTTTGATGGTTGGGCTTGGGTTGGCTGTCGTGGTTGCGGGGGCTGGTGGCTACTTCGCAACGCGTGGTTCGGCGCCAGCACCTGAATCTGTTGCGGCAACACAGCCGCCATCTGCCACGCCATCCGCAGCGGTTGCAGCGGCCGAAGCCAAGCCGAGCTGTCCAGACGGAATGGCCGAAATCCCAGCCGGGCAATACTTCCAGGGCTCAGACGTAAAAGACGCTCCGGCCAATGAAAAGCCCGCCCACAACGTGCAACTCGCGGCCTATTGCATTGATCTTTACGAGGTAACGGCCGCAAAATACAAAGCCTGTTCGGATTCTGGAAAATGCAAGCGCGCGCACACGGAGGTGGAGTGGCCCAACATCACACCCCACGATAAAGAGACCTATTCAGCGCTCTGTACCATCACCGATCCCGCCAAGACGGACCATCCGATCAACTGCGTCGATTGGCAGCAGGCGGATACCTTCTGCAGGGCAGAGGGCAAACGTTTGCCCACGGAAGCAGAATGGGAATACGCTACACGCGGTCCCGATGGCCGCGTTTATCCGTGGGGGGATGAGGCTCCCACGCCCGAGCACTTAAATGCTTGCGGCGCCGAGTGTGTCGCTTGGGGCAAGGCGAACAAGCAGCCGCTCGAAGCGCTTTATGCTGGCGATGATGGTTTCCCAACTACCGCGCCGGTCGGCAAATTCCCCAAAGGTCGCTCCCGCTTCGGCCCTTACGACGTAGTGGGCAACGTGTGGGAATGGGTTGCAGATTGGTATGTGGACTACGATCCCACCGACAAGAAGAACCCCACAGGCCCCGCCTCGGGTGAGCGGCGAGTAATTCGTGGCGGCTCATGGAACGGCTCAATGGTGTCCTGGCTTCGCCCGTCATTTCGCTACGCAAACGTGCCCACAGCGGTAAGCCATGGCATTGGGTTTCGGTGTGCGAAGAGTGTGGGGCCGTGAAAGTGAAGGTGTCTCGGCTACGGCCCAAGGCGCCGCGGTTCTAGCTGAGTCTGCCGCACGGCCCCGGGCTAACCGAGGCGCAGCTCTTTCCGTGCGTTTTGCGATAGTCACGACGCTCCATGAGCGCACACGCGCATAGAGCGTCGTGACTATGTTCGCGTACACCAGCGGACTTCTCGCCGCTGACTGATCAGGCGTTCGAAAGGGCTTCTACGCCGACAAGCGAGAAGCTCTCGAGGAACTCAAGCGAGGCGCCGCCGCCCGTGGAGACGTGCGAAACCTTGTCGGCCACTTTGGCTTTCTTCACGGCAGAGGCTGAATCGCCGCCACCAACGACGGTGGTGGCACCAGCGGCGGTTGCGCGTGCCATGGCTTCGGCTACGGCGATTGTGCCACGTGCCGCCGCATCGATCTCGAAGACGCCTACGGGGCCGTTCCACAAAACCGTCTTGGCGCTGGCGATGATGGACGAAAACTTCTCAGTGGAAGCTGGCCCAATATCGACCGCTTCCCAGCCTGCAGCGATTCCATTCTGGGGAACAACCTTGGTAGGCGAAACCGTGCGTGCGTCGAAATCCAACTTTTCGGTGACCACAAAATCTTCCCCCAATACGATCTTATCCGGAGCCGAGGCGAGCAGTTTTTGCGCCTTTTCCACCTGGTCGAGCTCGCAAATAGAATTGCCCACTTCCAGGCCCTTTGCTTTCAAGAACGTGTACGTCATGCCGCCACCAATCAGCAGCTTATCCACGCGGGGTAGCAGGCTTTCGAGCACCTTAAGCTTGCTGGACACCTTGGAGCCGCCAATCACAGCCACGAACGGCCGTTTGGGTTCGGTGAGGGCTCCACCCAAATAATCCAATTCCTTTTTCATCAAGTAACCGGCAGCTGCAGGTTTTAGAAACGCTGTGATGCGGGCGGTCGAGCCATGCTTCCTGTGAGCCGTACCAAAAGCATCATTGATGTAGAGATCTCCGAGCGTTGCCAACTTGCGTGCAAACTCGTTGGCCGCTGCCTCTTTGGTGGGATCCTCCTTGCCCGGCTTGTCGATGTATTCTTCCTCCCAATGAAAGCGAACGTTCTCTAGCAAGAGGACGCTTCCCGCCGAGAGCTTGTTGACAGCGGCTTCTGCGGCCGCGCCTACGCATTCTTCGACGAAGGCAACCTCGGCCCCCAACAGCGCCGAGAGTGCCTTGGCCACTGGCCGCAGGCTGAGCTCCGGCTTCCTTTCACCATCCGGACGACCGAGGTGCGACATGAGGATCACCTTCGCACCCTTGGAACACAGGTACTTGATGGTGGGTAGCGACTCTTGGATGCGCTTGTCGTTCTCGACCACGCCATCCTTGAGTGGCACGTTGAAATCCACGCGAACTAGCGCGCGCTTGCCCGTAACGTCGACGTTCTCGATGAAAAGCTTGTTGGCCATAGGGGCCCCCCTCTACCCCGGGTGGCTCGGGGCTGTCGAGATGGCCGCTGCGACCAAAGAAAAAGCCGAGCAAACACTCGGTTTGACTCGGCTCTCTCTCGCCTTCTGGCTACGCAACTTCGTAGGCCTTCTGGCTACACCGCTGCGACTCTCAGTAGCGGTAGTGTTCGGGCTTGTAGGGGCCTTCCACCGCGAGGCCGAGGTAGTCCGCCTGCGACTTCGTGAGGGTGGTTAGCTTAACGCCGAGCTTATCGAGATGCAGGCGTGCCACCATTTCGTCCAAGTGCTTGGGCAGCACGTAGACTTCGTTGCGGTATTTTGCCTGGTTCTGGTGAAGCTCGAGCTGTGCCAATACCTGATTCGAAAATGAGGTGCTCATGACGAAGCTCGGGTGGCCTGTGGCGCAGCCGAGATTCAAGAGGCGGCCTTCGGCGAGCATTAGAATGCTGTGGCCGTCTGCAAAACGCCATTCGTCAAACTGATCTTTGATGCGAATGCGTTCAACGCCGCTTAGCTTGGTGAGCCCAGCGATGTCGATCTCGTTATCGAAATGGCCGATATTGCCCACAATGGCCTTATCTTTCATCTTTTGCATGTGGGCGACGGTGATGATGTCTTTGTTGCCCGTGCAGGTAACGAAGATATCCGCTGAGCTTACCACATCTTCTAGCGTCTTCACTTCGTAGCCTTCCATCGCAGCCTGGAGCGCGCAGATGGGGTCAATCTCGGTGACGATCACTCGGCAGCCTTGGCCGCGAAGCGATTGCGCACAACCCTTACCAACATCGCCATAACCACAAACCACGGCGACCTTTCCGCCGAGCATGACGTCCGAGGCGCGGTTAATGCCGTCGATGAGCGAGTGGCGGCAGCCGTACAGGTTGTCAAACTTGCTCTTGGTCACGCAGTCGTTCACGTTGATAGCGGGGAAGGGCAGGGTGCCCTTCTTCTGCATCTCGTACAGGCGATGCACGCCGGTGGTTGTTTCCTCGCTCACGCCGCGGCACATTTCAGCGAAGCGGCTCCACTTTTTCGGCTCTGTTTTGGCGGTTTTCCGCATTACGTCCAAAATAATGCCCCACTCAGCGGGGTCATTGGCGGGGTCGAACTCGGGGATTTTTCCGGCGCGTTCGTACTCGGCACCCTTCACGATAAGAAGCGTGGCGTCGCCGCCATCATCTACAATCTGCGTGGGGCCGGAGCCGTCTGGCCAGGTGAGCATCTCTTCGGTGCACCACCAATACTCCTCGAGCGTTTCGCCTTTCCAAGCGAACACCGGAACCCCCTGTGGGTTCTCAACGGTGCCTTTAGGGCCCACTGCGACGGCTGCCGCAGCGCTGTCTTGAGTGCTGAAGATGTTGCACGATGCCCAACGCACGTCAGCGCCGAGTGCGGTAAGGGTTTCGATCAATACGGCCGTTTGCACCGTCATGTGCAAGGAGCCAGCAACCTTGACGCCACGCAGGGGGGCTTTGTCACCGTAGGTTTTGCGGAGGGCCATGAGCCCAGGCATCTCTTGTTCGGCGAGGCGGATCTCTTTTCTACCGAGCTCCGCGAGTGATAAATCTGCAACTTTAAATTTGGGTCGACCCATGGTGCATGCCTCGTTTCTTCTTGTTCAATTGAGAGTGCCCCGCTGGCGTTCTGATTGAGGCTTAGAGAAGCCCAAGCCAGAAGCGCCAGCAGATGCGGTTTTGTATCCGACCCCAACAAAAAGGGAGGGCCCCTTTGCGTTCGGGTTGGGGGAAAAGGGGGTGTAAGTGAAGCGAGCAAAGCCCACTTCGGTGAACCAAGAGCGCAACTGTTCAGCGCTGAAACCAAGCCAAATATGGCCCATTTGTTGGCGGTAATCTTCGCGCTCGTGGGCCTGCATATCGAGCACAATCAGGCGCCCACCCGGGCGGAGCGCGCGCAAGGCTTCAGCGAGAGTTTGGGTTGGTTGCGGGAGATGGTGCAGCACCAGGACCATGAGGGCTGTGTCGAGTGAGGCTTCTTCAAGTGGCAGTTCTTCGAGGGAGGTGCGAAGGAGCGTAACCTTGGAGAGGCTCTTCAACCTTTGCCGAGCACTTTTGATCATCGCCGCGGACTGATCGACTCCAAAAGCGTGTTCGCAAAAAGGCGCAATGAGCTCCAGTAGCTGGCCGGTGCCGCAGCCCAAATCGGCGACTACTTGGTCTTGCAATAGGGCGCCAATCGCGGTGAGCGCCACGTGCTCGCCGAAAAGCTCGGAACGGAGCTTGTCCCAACGGCCCGCGCTGCTCGCAAAAAATGCCTGGCTCTGAGTTTGCCGTTCTTGCATCACCCGCTCAAGCCGAGCGTCGTCTTCATGGCTGCTCGCGTCCTCGTCGAATTGCTCACGCACCAGCTTCCAAAATTTCCTAGCAGGGGACCCAAGTTGCGAGCGACGCATCCGATAGTAGCGATTGCGCCCATCCTTTCGGGGCTCAAGCCACCCCTCATCGCAGAGGTGCTTCAGATGTCGGCTAGTCGTGGATTGTGGGAGCTGTAGGACCTGGCAAAGCTCGGCGACGCTGAGCTCATGCTGCTCAACCAAACGCAAGACCCGCACCCGGGCAGGCTCCGAGAGAGCTGACATCCAGCTCAATACAGCGTCAAAGGAACCATTCATCAATCCGGATGTATGGATGCGTCAGGCTGGGGCCAGCGTCAAGTCACCCCCAAAATCCCGGGGAAAAGTGAGCGGCGAGTTCACGCGGCCCCCCACCCTGAGTGACCGCGTGAGTGTGCACTACACCCGGGCTTTGCCGGCGCGCCGGGTAAAATAGTCGGAGCTTGCATCCGCGGTGCGGCGAGTTAGACACACCCCCATATGTCCGGCAGTGAGGAGAGTCGCTACAGCGGGGGTAATCATCAAGGGCAGGCCAATAGCGCTCCTTATCCAACAAGTCGCCTACAGGCTCCGATCTCGCTGGTAAATATCGCCCAGGAGCTTGAGCTCGCATCTCAGAGCGTCAGCTCTCACGCCGGAGCGCGGCTCCAAGTGATTCTCGACCAGATGCGCGCGCTGCAAGCTGAGGCACAGGAGATCCTGCAGAAGGCTAAGGCTGATCTGGATCTTCACCAGGCCGCTTGCAACTTCAAGCGCACCGTGGGCCGCGTCTATCACTTGTACCGGCGTATAGATAATTCGTTGTATTTTTCAATGCTTTCTCCCGAAGATCACGGTGGGGCACCGCCGCACGAATATGTGAACAGCTATCGGCTTGAACCCGATCAATCGTGGACTCCTCAGGCCGAAACAGCGCGTGTGGATGCGGCGCGTATCGAGCTAGAACGCGCCTTCACACGGCGCCTATTACCGCCCACGTAGGTTCCGGCCAAGGCCCAGGTGCTGAGCCACGTTCGAGAGAGGTGGTGCCCTCCAGCGAACAACAGGAATACTTCGCATGCTAAGTAGTGGGTAAAACTACGAAGAGCTTTCAACGGCGTGTCGGCTGCGCGCAGCGAATATGCATGAGCGGTAGTGCCTTCCAGCGATGCACAGGAATACTTTGCATGCTAAGTATTCCTTCTTGTGCTCGGAGACCCCTGTTCGGTCCTTGCCAGATCGTAGGTTGGGCGGTGTCGTTCAGATCGTAGGTTGGGCGTTCAGATCGTAGGTTGAGCGGGTAGGCGGTTCGGACGCGCGGGAGGCGGTACGTAGAGCGCTCAAGAGCGTTGCTCGTAGGGCCTTTGCGACTTCCCCGGGGGAGGTGCTAGAAGCCCGGGCATGTCAGGATTTCGCAGTCGCACTACTACCCACGGCCGTAACATGTCTGGTGCCCGCGCGCTCTGGCGCGCTACCGGTATGACCGATGGGGATTTTGAGAAACCCATTGTGGCTATTGCGAATAGCTTCACCCAGTTCGTGCCTGGGCACGTGCATCTGCACGATGTCGGTCAGCGCGTGAAGAAGGTGGTGGATGCTGCTGGGGGTTGGGGCGTGGAATTCAACACCATTGCTGTCGATGATGGTATCGCGATGGGGCACGGTGGGATGCTCTATTCGCTGCCGAGTCGAGATCTTATTGCGGATAGTGTGGAGTACATGGTGCAGGCGCACGTTGCCGATGCTCTGATTTGCATCTCCAACTGCGACAAGATCACTCCAGGCATGTTGATGGCCGCCATGCGCCTCAATATCCCCACCATCTTTGTGTCCGGGGGCCCCATGGAAGCCGGCAAATCCACCGGCACCCACGATCGCGATGGGAATCCGCTCAAGCGCAAGCTCGATTTGATCGACTCAATGATTTACTCAAGTGACGCTCGCGTTTCGGATGAAGCGCTCCTGGAGATTGAGCGCAGCGCCTGCCCGACGTGCGGCTCGTGCTCTGGCATGTTCACCGCCAACAGCATGAACTGTTTGAATGAGGCGATTGGCCTGGCACTTCCTGGCAACGGCACGATCTTGGCCACGCATGCCTTGCGGTGGGAGTTGTTTGAGAGCGCAGGCAAGCGCATCGTGGATTTAGCGCGCCGCCACTACTTGCAGGGGGATAACAGCGTCCTGCCGCGGAGCATTGGTACTTTTGAGGCTTTTGAGAACGCCATGGCGCTCGATATTGCCATGGGAGGCTCTACCAACACGGTGCTGCACATTCTGGCAATCGCCCATGAAGCGGGTGTCAATTTCACGATGAAAGACATCGATAGAATGTCCCGCAAGGTGCCAAACCTCTGCAAAGTGGCGCCTTCTTCAGACTACCATGTAGAAGATGTGCACCGTGCCGGAGGCATCTTTACGATCTTGGGTGCCCTCAACCGTGCCGGGCTTTTGAATAAGAACGTCCACACGGTTCATAGCCCATCGCTCGAAGCAGCTCTCAGCGAGCACGATCTAAGAAGCTCAAGCGTGAGTGCTCAAGCTAAGCGTCGAGCCTTGGCGGCTCCCGGCGGAGTGCGTACCACCGTGGCTTTTTCCCAAGACAAGTACTTCGCCGAGCCCGACAACGATGCGGAGAAGGGGTGCATTCGAGAAGCCGAACACGCCTACAGCCAGGATGGTGGGTTGGCCGTTCTCTACGGAAATTTGGCACCGGAAGGCTGCATCGTGAAAACGGCCGGTGTGGATGCCTCTATTTTGAAGTTCAGCGGGCCGGCGCGGGTTTTCCACTCCCAGGATGCGGCGTGCGACGCTATTGTCGGCGACAAGATTGTTGCGGGGGACGTGGTAGTGATTGTTTACGAGGGGCCCAAAGGTGGTCCGGGTATGCAGGAAATGCTTTACCCGACCTCTTTTCTCAAAGGGAAAGGCCTTGGTAAAGCCTGCGCTCTCATCACGGATGGGCGATTCAGTGGCGGCACCAGTGGGCTGAGCATCGGGCATGTGTCGCCGGAAGCCGCGAGCGGTGGGCCGATTGCCCTCGTTGAGGAAGGGGATACGATTGAAATCGATATTCCGTCGCGCTCAATTCGTGTGGCTGTCGACGAAGCCACGCTGACTGCACGCCGAGCGAACATGCTCGCTAAGGGTGCTCGCGCCTTCCAGCCAGACCGTGAGCGTCAGGTTTCGGTGGCGCTTCGCGCTTACGCGATGATGACAACAAGTGCCGCTCAAGGTGCAGTGCGCAACCTCGATCAACTTTGAACACGCTTAGCTTGTGCCGTCGCGCCCCTTTGGGCCAAAGCTGTGTGGGGGGAATCGGTTATCTGAAGAGCCTCCCCAGGCCGTATGCGCTCCACATCTAATGTTCGGGTTAGGTAATCAAGATCGCCCGAAAATCGTTCACATTCGTATACGTCGGGCCGGTCTCCACCAAATCACCCAAGGCGTTGAAGAAGCCGTAAGCATCGTTGCGGTCGAGATACGTCTTCGGGTTAAGCCCGAGGGCATGTGCCCGCCGCAGGGTATCGGGCGTGATGATGGCGCCCGCGTTGCTTTCGCTGCCGTCGATTCCATCTGTATCGCCGCTTAATGCGTAGACCCCCGCCTGCTCCCTCAGCTCGATAGCCATCGACAGCAAGAGCTCGGTATTGGGGCCTCCCCGCCCTTCCCCACGAAGCGTGACGGTTGTTTCCCCGCCGGAAAGTAGCACCCTTGGCGCTGAAAATGGCTCGTCTTGTTCTGCTGATCGTCGTGCGAGTGCTGCGAGCACTTTGGCAACCTCTCGCGCTTCACCCTCCAAACGATCCGATAAAATGGCGCAGGGGATGCCCAGATTCAGCGACGCTTTCTTAGCGGCTTGTAGGGATTGCTCCGCGCTGGCCACGATGTGGAAACTCTGGTTCGCGGGCAGCGCCGCAATTGGCTGAGTTCGCTCAAGAGCGCGCTGTACGGCTTCGCTTGGCACAATGCCGTACTTCACCAATATCGACTGCGCGGCAGATCCCACAACGCCCTGTTCAACGTCGCCGAGCACCGTAGGCCCTGAACCGATCGCACTCGGAATATCGCCAGCAACATCCGAAATGGCTAAGGTTACTAACTGCGCTGGCGCTATGGCTTCGGCCAAACGCCCGCCCTTTACCAAAGAGAGGGCTTTACGCACCGAATTCACTTCGCTGATGGGTGCGCCCGAACGCAGCAGCGCGCGCGTTAACTCCTGCTTCTCCTCCAACGAGATCCCCTGCGCTGGTGCGCACAATAACGCCGAAGCTCCCCCCGAAATAAGGAAAATTACTAGATCTTGAGGCGTGAGGTTGCTGACCGCGGCTAACAGACGCTGGGTGGCCCGAACGCCGGCGAGATCCGGCACAGGGTGGCTAGCTTCGATGACTTCAATGTGGTGCGTCGGTTGGGAGTAGCCGTAGCGTGTGATGACCAGGCCCGAAAGCCCCGTGCCGTAGTGGGCTTCAGTAGCGCGAGCCATGCTGGCAGCGGCTTTGCCGGCGCCGACTACTATCAACCGACCCGAAGGGCGTGGTGGCAGAAACGCTGCGAGGGTGCGCTCCGGTTGAGCGGCGTTCACCGCGGCATCGAAAAGAGACCGCAGGAATAGGCGGGGTTCAGAGAGTGGTGGCGACACCGCGGGTTCCTTAGGTTCCGTTGACCGTCATGCTGGCGTGGTGGCGTGAAACCGCTTGGGCAGGTCAGTGATTGCCGAAATGATGCGATCTTCGAGATCGGAGTCGTCCTTTTGTTCGATTAGTGAATGTCTATCCATCCACTCGATCACTTCTCGCATGCTTTCTACGAGCGGCGTGCGGGGATTGAATTCGGGTACGTCGCGCATCAACTTCTCGTGCCGAAAAACCTGGTGATGCCCGAAGCAGCCCGCCATGCCCCCAAAACGTTCTTTGTCGAGCGCCACCAGGGTGTCTTGCGAAACATGCACCAGCTTGGCCTCAACGCCCATGGCGGCGGCTGCGGTGCGTTGCCACTCGTCCCAAGTTCGCGGCTGTGGGTGGACGATATTATAGGTTTCACCGATGCAGTGCTTTTTGCCCAATACCCCAACAAACCCAAAACCTGCATCTTTGGAGGCTAGGTACTGGAAGTAGTTGAGCCCATCGCCTGCGGACAAGATCGGTTTACCTTCACGCATTCGGCTTAGCCAGCGCGTGCTGCCGCCAACTTGACGGTAGAGCGGATTGCCGGGCCCGTGAGTATAAGACGGCTTCATCACGGTTACCGGGAAGCCTTCTTCCGCATGCGCTTTGAGCAACAACCTATCGGCGGCGATTTTGCCAAGCCCGTATTCGGAGCTGCCTTGCAACGGTGCGGATTCGTCGATGTTGACGCCGTTATTGGGGAAAGGCGCGCCATACGTCATTACTGTGGAGCAATGTACGAAGTGTTCAACTCGTCCTCGAAATGCCCGGAGTGCAGAGGCCGCATCCTCTGCGGTAAAAGAAATCATGTCGAAGACTGCATCGAAGCGTTCGGAAGAAAACTTGGATTCAAAAGTTGCACGGTCTTTGCGGTCGCCTACTATGTGGCGCACGCCTTCGGGCGGTGCGTCGTAATTGGTTCCCCGCGTGAAGATGCTCACCTCGTGCCCGGCTATGAGGGCTGCATGTACGATCCCACGGCTGATGTTGCCCGTTCCACCAATGACCAATACCTTCATGCTGGCGAGCGTCGGCCAAAAGGCAGCCGCCGTCTATCCGTGGCCAGCGGACGCCTGAGATCTGGCTCCCTGGCCCCTTTAGCCCGTGTTTCGGTGATTGGGGTCTGCAGCTAAAGCTGCAGGGAGGGATGTCGCGCGCATCTGAGAGAGCGTGATAGAGGGGCGGGGCATCGCGCTCGTCGGCTTTTTGGAGGCCTCTGCCTGTTGGATATCCTCAAGCGTGATCGCCGTGAGACTTGCCGTGGAAGGAGAACGCCGCACGCGCTCAGCTCGTGTGAGTGCGCGAACCGCCAGTGCAGACTGAGGTGTCAAGTGTGTGAAGCGGAGGCTCCAGGTTAACCCCGCAACGCGCTCCACAACTGCTCGTCCCTCGAGAGAAGCACGTACGCCAGGGAGCTCACAGTACACGCTTACTTCACCCTCCGGCATGGTCGGCTCACCGAGCTCGACTTTCATGCCCTCCAGCGAGATCTGAATCGTGGTGGCTAAAATCCGCCCTGTCGCTGACTCCAGCTGCACAGGAACACGTGTTTCGCGGGCCTGATAAAGGTCACGGCTCGTGGGCACGAGTTCGTGGATCATTCTTTCGTCTTCGGTGTCGTGGCGGGGCATAGTGGTGCTCCTGTCGAGACTTTTAAGAAGCAGGAAGCGTGCCTCGCCCCCTACGTCCACCAGATCCGCGCACTTAACTGGCCAGGTCGGGCATTGCGATCCGGGTTGTACCTCCAACGTGAACGTTTTGGTCCGCACCGAGTGTGGGTAAACGGAGACTCATGGGTCGCTCGCGACAAGGCCAAACGCTCATGAAACCGGAAAGTACCAAGTGCGGTCGGTCGGTCGATTGCTATGAGGGAGCGGGCTAGCTTCTCAGTTGCTTAACGGCCAACGCGACGTCTTTTCCATCAACACGGGCGTCCACAGCCTTGAGCTGCTTCATGGCAACACCTACGGCAGAACCATCCCCGCTCGCCGCACGGATGGCCGCTAACACGGGTTCGAGCGCAGCCTTTATCTGATCGAGAGTCAAAGAAGTGGGCAAAAATGTGCGCAAGACTTCAATTTCGCGCAAGAGCACCGCGCGCTCGGAATCGCTTGTCGTGGAAGCTAAGGACTCCTCGTTGGATTTCACGAGCTTTCTCAGCACACTGAGCGCATCTTCGTCACTCAGCGGCGTCTCGCTGCGGGACTGCACCGTTTGGAGCTCACCCACGGCAACGCGGAGGATTTCCTTCTCCGTGGTTTGATTCGCCTTCATGGCGGCGAACATCTGCTTCTTGATTTCATCGACTAACATATCGGGTGTTCTCGCAGAAATCGCCGAATCTACAAGCACGGCGCGGGATCCCGGCCCGAATCCCTACCATTGTCGACTCCCCAACGTTCCCGTTCGGTCTCCCGCTTGACGTGTGGGTCCGTCGCGACCGAGGCTTCACGCCATGGCTAAGCAGCCGAAGCCACCCCGGCAATACCAGCGTGAACCTCCCGTCTTTCTGCAGCTGGACACACACCGAACGCTGCTCGCGGTATCGGTGGCAGGTGTGTGCTTCGCAATTATTGCTCTCGTGCTCGCCGTTGGCGCCGCAATGAACCTTCACCAACGCAAGGAAGAGCGCGTCCTGCAGCCCCGAACCGCCGCCCCAGCGCCGACATCCAAGGCGTCGAGTACGCCGGCAACGGTGGAAATTGAAGTTGAGTAGCGTGTTTTGCGTTCAACCTGGAGGCTCCCAAGACCGTAAGTCTTCCTGCACACCTTTGTGCTCTGAGGTGACTTACAGTGAAACGCGTCCTTGGCTACTCGGTTGGTTTGTTCCTAACGGTTGTCGCACTCGTTCGTTGTGAATCGGGCAGCACTCCTGAGTCGCTCGTCGCGGGGGTTGGGGGAGCTCCACCCGCCGATAGCTCAAGCGGATTCGACTTCACGGGATTCACTCCCCCAGGTGGTTGTGCCGATGGCGCCTGCGCGGGAGCCGGTGGACAGTCGGTGCCCAGCTCTGTGTGCGGTAATGGCCTCGTGGAGGCTAGCGAAGAATGCGACGATCAAAACGGCAAGCCTGGGGACGGCTGCTCAGGCTTGTGTCGCGTGGAACCAAACTACGTCTGTCCTGAGGCCGGAAAGCCGTGCATTTCGAATGTTGTGTGCGGTGATGGTGCGGTCACAGGCTCCGAAGCCTGCGATGATCACAATACCAGCGCTGGCGACGGTTGTGATGCGACATGCAACGTGGAGCCCGGTTACGGTTGTGGACCTTCCGGCTGTGTCCTAGTGGTTACCGGTGTTTGCGGTGACAACAGGGTGAACTCTGGTGAGACCTGTGATGACGGCGGGACCACGGCTGGCGACGGTTGTTCAGCGCTGTGCGCCCTTGAACCCGGATTTTCCTGCCCCACCCCCGGTGCTCCGTGTGTGAGCGACGAGTTCTGTGGGAACGGCCATTGGGGGGCCTCCGAGGAGTGTGACGACGGGAACACGTCACCGGGCGATGGCTGCACGGGCTCCTGCGCGCTCGAGTCGTTCTCCGTGTGCCCGGTGCCTGGACAAGCGTGTGTGAGCACCATCGTGTGTGGCGATGGTAAGGTCGTCGGCGACGAAGCGTGTGACGACAATAACACTGCGGGAAGTGACGGTTGCTCAGCGGATTGCAAGCAGGTGGAGCCTGGCTTCAATTGCCCCACTTCTTTGGGGGTAGGAGGAGCCTGCCAACCGGTCGTTGTTGGGAGTTGTGGCGACGGAAACCTGAACTTTGGGGAGTTCTGTGATGATGGAAACAATGACCCAGCCGATGGCTGCGCCAACGATTGCACCGTGGCTCCGGGCTACCTATGCCCCGTGGCAGGGCAGCTCTGTTCTCGCCAAGAGTGGTGTGGCGACGGCAAGCTGAGCGTCCAGCGTGCTGAGGTTTGTGACGACGGTTCGCAATGTGAAAACGGAGCATCTTGCGCGAGTGATCCGGCAGTTTGTGTGGGGATTGGTGGCGGCACCTGCGCGCCCCGAGACGGTGATGGTTGTTCGGCCGCGTGCAGCGTTGAGGCTAACTTCGTGTGTCCTACGGCCGGAGTTTTTTGCCAACCGGATGCCGTGTGCCCCGATGGAAAAGTAACGGGCAGCGAAACCTGTGACGACAGCAATGCGAGTTCCGGTGATGGCTGTTCGGCATGCCAGGTTGAGCCGGGGTGGGAATGCCCGCTCGGCGGCGTTTGTCGAGCCAAGCAATGTGGGGATGGATACCAGGTCGGCAGCGAGGGCTGCGATGACGGAAACGCAAGCGGTGGCGATGGCTGCTCAGCGATCTGCCAGCTAGAAACCGGGTACAAATGCCCAACGCCCGGCCAGGTCTGTTCGCCCACGGTGTGCAACGACGGCGTGAAGGAAGGCTTGGAGCCCTGCGACGACGGTAACAACGTGGTCGGCGACGGTTGCAACCCTTTCTGCCAGCTAGAGCCCGATTGTTCGCAAGGCGCGTGCCAGTCCAAATGTGGCGACGGCATTAAGCTGCCCAACGATGCGGAGGAATGCGATGACGGCAATACCTCCAATGGCGACGGCTGCTCTTCAACCTGCAAGGTGGAATCTGGCTACAGCTGTTTGGACGTACTGAGCGATCTTCCTGCCACTTTAGATGTGCCGGTAACCTACCGTGACTTTGTCCGATCCGGAAAAAACGGAGGCACCCGCCACCCCGACTTTGAGATTTTCAGCGGTAGCGGTCCGACCCTCAATATGGTTCAAGCCAACCTCGGAGTGGATGGCAAACCCGTATATACGGGAATTTGCGAGAAGAACAATCGCATCAACCCGTGCCCGTACGGGGATCAGACGACCAGCAAGGCCAACTACGATCAGTGGTATCGCGATGTTCCCGGTGTGAACATGACGTACGTGACGAAGATGTCGCTCGCTCGCCAAATGAACGGCACTTACGCGCTTCAGAACTCCGCTTTTTTCCCGATCGACAATTCGGGCTGGGTGCTGGCGGGCAAAGAGAACGCAAGCAACGGGCACAACTTCGCGTTTACCAGCGAAGTGGTTTACTGGTTCGAGTACAAGGGCGGAGAAGTTCTGAGCTTCTCGGGTGATGATGACGTCTGGGTGTTCGTGAATGGCAAGCTTGCGGTGGACTTGGGCGGTTTGCACCCTCCGAGTTCGGGTAGTGTCACCCTGAGCGGCGCCACGGCAACAAGCCTCGGCCTCACGGCGGGCAACGTGTATCGCATCTCCCTGTTCCACGCCGAGCGCCACACGGGCGGCTCCAACTTTAACCTCACTCTCGGCGGCTTTGTGACAGCCCGAAGTGTATGCAGCAGCATCTGCGGGGACGGCGTGGTTACACGAGCCGAAGCCTGCGATCTAGGCAAAGATGGCATGAATCAGAGCCTGAACACGGGCGCCTATGGTGGATGCAACTCCGACTGCACGCTTCCGGCGCGTTGCGGCGACGGCGTGGTGCAAGCCAACAACGGTGAGGCGTGCGACGACGGCCTGAACCTGGCCACGTACAGCGCAAGCAAGGTGTGTGGTCTCGGTTGCCAGTGGGCAAACTACTGCGGTGACGGTGCGGTGGATCCCGGTGAACAGTGCGATGACGGAACCAACAACAAGGCGCCGGCAAATGCCTACGGCGGCTGCAGCACCTCGTGTTCCTTGGGGCCTCGCTGTGGTGATGGCGTGGTTTCCAACGGTGAAGCGTGCGACGACGGCGTCAATAACGGCACCCTTGCCAGTTCGTGCGAAAATACCTGCGTTCTTCAGTGCGGGGATGGTCAGCTGGACGTCGGGGAGCAGTGCGACAACGGACTTGCCAACAACACTGGTGCTTACGGCATGTGCACGAATCAATGCTTGCTTGGGGCACGCTGTGGCGATGGCATCAAGCAGAGCGTTGAAGAGTGCGACGACGGCAAGAACGACGGAAGCTACGGCGCCTGCGCTCCGATGTGCAAGCTGGGTGCACGCTGTGGCGACGGAACGCTTCAGGCCTCAGCCGGCGAAAAGTGTGACGCTGGAGCCAATAACAAGGTGAACGCATACGGCCCGAGCTTGTGCAGTACGGCTTGCCGTCCTGCGCCCTATTGCGGCAACAAAGCCGTAGACGGAGCGTTTGGAGAGCAGTGCGACGATGGGGTGAATGACGGCAGCCCCGGCTCGTGCACTCCGGACTGCAAGGCTTGGGTGGCCCTCTCAACTTGCGGCAACGGCAAGCTCGATGGCAAGGAACAATGCGACGCGGGCGCCGCCAATGGTACTCAGGGCAGCAACTGTGACGCGCAATGTCGCATCAAATGCGGCAATGGCGTGGTGGATGTGGGTGAGCAGTGCGACGACGGTAGGAACGACGGAAGCTACGGTACGTGCAAAAACACTTGTATGTTCGCTGCCTACTGCGGCGACGGTGTGAAGAATGGCACCGAAGGTTGCGATCTCGGTGGCAACAACGCTGCCAATGCCTACGGCGTGAATAAGTGTACTACGTCGTGCGCGGTAGCTCCCTATTGCGGTGACGGGCGGATCCAAGCGTCCTCTGGAGAAGCCTGTGATGGCCAAGGCGGATGCACTTCGACCTGCGCGTGGCAGGTGTTGAAGTAAAGAACCCGCGCTGGCTGTTAGCGGGGCTCCGCTCACTATCGGAGCCCTCTTTTAGTTCGGGTAGACGGGCATAATGTCTGCACCGCCGATCACTTCGCTGATGTCCTGAGCCGGAGGCCCGTCCAACTCGAGCTTCACCACTGTCAGCACCGGATCGGGTGCTGATTCCGGTAGCCCTCGAATAATAGTGCGCGTGGCTTGACGCTCAGGGAACAGCTCCTGGCCGGTGCCGAGGACCGAGGCACGGAGCACTTTCGGCAAGAGGCCTCCCACCGTGAACTCCTGGCCAAAATAGTTACCCAAGTGGCAATACAGGGTATTCTCTCGCACCGTTGTTTGCCCGAAAAGTTGGAAAGAGAGCTGGTGGCGGTGGGTTGAGTAGACAGCCTCACCATTCCTCTCCAGCCACTTTCCCGCCTGGCGGAGCACTGCGCTCGCTTCTTCTGGGATCTTCCCGTGGCCATCGGGGCCGACATTCAGCAGCAGGTTGCCACCTCCCGAAGCCACACGCGCTAGCGTTTGCGCGATGGATGTCGCTGACTTGTAACCGCGATCGCTGGGGCAATAGCCCCAGTGCCCATTCAGCGTCATGCAGGCTTCCCAGAGGCGCCCCGGTGCGCAGGCTTCGACGTGTTGCTCGGGAGTGCCGAAATCTTCCGACGTCCACGCGCGATTGTTGATAAGAATATTCGGCTGGAGTGAACGCGCCATGGCATTCAGATCCACGCTCCGCCATTCGGTAGCGGTGTAACACTGCGGTAAATCATACCACAAGATGTCGATTGTGCCGTATTGGGTTAACAGCTCCCGCACGGATGCGTGGGTGTTCTCCATGAAGCGGTCTCGTGCGCGCACATCACCACGAAAGCCCGCGGCCCAATCCGGGTTGTGCCAATCCCCCAGCGAATAATAAAGGCCCACCTTGAGGCCCGCGTTGCGGAAAGCTTCGACATATTCCCCCACCAAATCGCGGCCCGCGGCGCTATTGACGGAGTTGAAGTTGCACACCCTGGAGTTCCAAAGGCAGAAACCCTCGTGGTGCTTGCTCGTGAGAACTCCGTACCGCATGCCAGCGGCCTTGGCGAGCTCGGCCCATTCCGTGGGGCGGTAATCTGAAGCGTCGAAACGCTTGGCGAGCCCTTCGTACTCCGTAACCGGAATTCGCTCTCGGTTCATGACCCACTCTCCGCGCCCCAAGAGCGCGTAAAGCCCCCAGTGAATGAACATGCCGTAACGGGCTTCGGCAAACCAGCGGGTGCGGGGGTTGGCTGTGTAAAGATCGAGGATGCTCATGGGCACACCTTAGTCGACTCCTACTGATCGTGGGGAGGGAGAAGTGCATCACGGCGCCCCGCCACGGACGGGGGCTCAGAATCGATAGGTTGAGCTCAGGTTTCACGCCGATGATGGTGGCGACCACCAGTATCGTGCTGCACGTGGCTTGCCTCGGCGGACTTCTGCCGGCACCGCTTCGATTGACACGCTGGGGCAGCGCATGCCAACGTGGCAGCGTTTTGAAGGAGCCAGCCCCGTTTGGCATGCTGGGCGTAATTTTAGAGGAGTGGGCCCGCGGCGGGCCTGGTGTGGGTTGGGTCGGTATGCAGGGAAGCGCAGGCGCAGACAATGACGAAGGCAAGTTCCGTGCGCTTCTGGAAGCTGCGCCCGATGCGATCGTGGTGGTGAATGGGAAAGGCGAGATAGTTCTCATCAACGCTCAAACCGAGCGACTCTTTGGTTACACGCGGCAGTTTCTTGTGGGCCAACGCGTCGAGGTGCTCATTCCCGAACGGTTTCAAACGATCCACCCGAGCCACCGCGAGGCTTTTTTTGCCGCACCCAAGGTGCGTGCGATGGGATCCGGCCTTGAGCTGTACGGTGTCCGCCATGACGGGACGGAGTTCCCTATCGAGATCAGCCTGAGTCCGCTCGCAACCGAGGAAGGCCCACTCGTGTTGAGCGCGATTCGAGACATCACAGATCGAAAGAAAGCGGAGGAGAAGTTTCGGGGTTTGCTTGAGGCTGCCCCGGACGCCGTGGTCATCGTGAACCAAGAGGGACGGATACAGCTCGTGAACGCCCAGGCCGAAAGGCTCTTCGGTTATGTCCGCGAAGAGCTTATCGGACAGTCGGTTGAGCTCCTCATGCCGGAGCGCTACCGAACAAATCATCCTGGCCACCGCCAAGGGTATTTTATGAGCCCCCGAACTCGGTCGATGGGGTCGAACCTTGAGCTTTTTGGGATTCGTAAAGATGGCAGCGAATTTCCCGTTGAAATAAGCCTCAGTCCCCTCGACACAGGGGACGGCATCATCGTCTCAAGCGCGATTCGAGACATCACAGGCCGGCGTCGCGCCGAGCAGGCATTGGCCGTCGCGCGGGATGCAGCTGAAGCCGCAAGTCGCGAGCTTGAGGCATTCAGTTACTCGGTGGCACACGACCTTCGCGCGCCGCTGCGCGGCATGAACGGATTCTCTCAGGTGTTGCTTGATACCTACGGCCAGCAACTCGACGCAGAGGGCAAGGACTGGCTTCAGGAGATCGTGATTAATGCCAAGAAGATGGGAGCCCTCATCGATGGACTTCTATCCCTCGCACGCGTCAGTCGAAGCGAGCTCCAGCTGCAGATGGTGGATCTCTCCGAGCTGGCGACGTCCATCGCACGCCGCCTTCAGGCTTTGGAGCCAGAACGCCACGCCGAGTTTGTCATTTCGCAGCATCTGACGGCGAGCCTCGATCCAGGTCTGGCCCACGCCCTCGTTGAGAACCTGCTGGGCAACGCCTGGAAATTCACCAGCAAACTGGCACATTCTCGTATCGAGGTTGGCATGGCGACCACCCAAGAGACCAGCGCCTTTTTCGTCCGAGACAACGGCGCAGGTTTTGACATGAGCTTTGCGTCCAAGCTGTTTGCTCCATTCCAAAGGCTTCACACGGTAGATGAGTTTCCTGGTACTGGCATTGGCCTCGCGACCGTTCAGCGCATCGTCCGACGGCACGGTGGCCGGGTTTGGGCCGTAGGTGTCGTTGGTGAGGGTGCCACGTTCTATTTCACCTTGCCAGCGGGGCAAGCTGGAGAAAACCTATGAACAAAGTGATCCTTCTGGTTGAAGATAACTCCAGCGACGAGAAGCTGACGACGCTCGCCTTTCGCAGGAGCGGTGTAGCCAGCGAGATTGTTGTAGCGAGAGACGGAGCAGACGCCTTGGACTATCTATTCGCAAACGGAGTCCATGCTAACAGGGACCCGGAAGCACTGCCCGCTCTAATTCTGCTTGATCTCAAGCTTCCGAAGCTCGACGGTCTCGAAGTGTTGCGGCATTTGCGCGCGGATCCGCGTACAAAGCTCGTGCCTGTTGTCGTATTGACGGCCTCCAAAGAGCAAGAGGACGTCGTCACGAGCTTCGAATTGGGTGCCAATGCGTACGTGCGCAAACCGCTAGAATTCGCGGAATTCGCAGAAGCCGCCAAGACTCTGGGCCAATTTTGGTTGCTCTTGAACGAGAAAGCACCGCCCCCTAGGAGTCGCGTATGACGGCTCCTCTTCGAGTCCTTTTGGTGGAAGATTCGCCAACGGACGCCAAGCTCATCACCTTGGAACTGACGCGCAGAGGGCACACAGTCGAAGTGGTGCGTGTAGAGGACGAAAACGCGCTGCGAAGTGCACTGACGGGGGTCCGGTGGGATATCGTGATTTCCGATTGGAGCTTGCCAGGGTTCAGCGGTCTGGGTGCTCTCAACGTAGTGAAGCAGATGGGGCTATCCGTACCTTTCATTATGGTTTCAGGCACCATTGGCGAGGAAATTGCCGTAGAGGCGATGCGGGCCGGAGTGCGTGATTTCGTGGTAAAGGATAGGCTCGCCAGGCTCGGTCCGGCCATCGAGCGGGAACTCCGAGATGAGCAGTTGCGCCGTGAGTCCCACGCCGCGCTCAGACACAGCCAATCTAAGCTTCAGCGCAGCGAAGCGCGCTTTCAGGCCTTGATCGAGAAGTGCGGCGATCTTATCGCCTTGATCGACGCGGATGGCACCACGCGCTACATGAGCCCCGCCGTTGAGCACATTCTTGGGGGGGCCCCTGAGGATTATCTCGGGCGCGATGCGTTGGCTTTTTCGCACCCTGACGATCGTGAACGCGTGCGGGAGGCACTGGCCCAATTGTCTCGGCAACCGGCCGGGACGCTTCAAATCGAGTTTCGGGCGGTGAACTTGGACGGCCTCGTGCGTTTCCTTGATGTCACCGCAAGAAACCTGCTGTCGGATCCTGCGGTGCAAGGCATCGTGTGTAATCTTCGTGATGTCACAGACCGAAGGCGGGCTGAGGCTGCTCTCAAAATAACGGAGGAACAGCTTCGTCAGGCCCAGAAAATGGATGCGATCGGGAAGCTCGCCGGGGGTATTGCGCACGATTTTAACAACCTCTTGTCAGTGATCCTGAGTTATGGGTCTTTGCTGGCGGACGACCTGACGCCGAGCGACGCTCGGCGAGCCGATCTAGAACAGATCGTTGCGGCGGGAAATCGCGCTGTGGAGCTCACGCGGCAGTTGCTCGCCTTTAGCCGGCGTCAAATTCTTCAACCACGGGTGGTGAATTTGAACGACGTTGTGGCTGGGCTCCAGCGCATGCTTTTGCGGTTGATCGGGGAAGATCTTGAGCTCACGTTTCTGCCGCGAGCAAAGCTTGGCAAGGTGAACGTCGATCCCGGTCAGGTTGAACAGGTTATAATGAACCTGGTTGTCAATTCCAGGGATGCGATGCCAAACGGGGGGAAGCTCACGATTGAGACGGCCGACGTCATCCTTGATTCGGATTATGCTGCGCGACACGTTGGGGTGACTCCTGGGCCACACGTGATGTTGGCGGTTTCTGACAACGGAACGGGTATGGATCGGGACACCCAAGCGCGCATGTTCGAGCCTTTTTTTACTACGAAAGAACAAGGCAAAGGCACCGGCCTTGGGCTTTCGACGGTGTTCGGAATCGTGCAACAAAGCGGCGGCAACGTTTGGGTGTATAGCGAGCTAGGCAAAGGAACCACCGTTAAGGTCTACTTCCCACTCAGTGAGCGCCCCATAGAAGCACCGATGGATGATTCGATCCAAAATGGTCCGACACGGGGTACCGAGACGCTGCTGGTAGTTGAAGATGATCCCAGCGTTCGCCAGCTCGCGTGCTCCATCCTCCAGCGTCACGGGTATCACGTGCTCTCAGCTCCAAGTGGAGGGGATGCCCTTCTCATTTGCGAACAGCACCAAGCGGAAATTGACCTGATGATCACAGATGTGATCATGCCCCGCATGAGCGGTCGGCAGCTTGCGGACCGCTTGCAGTCGATTCGGCCTCGCATGAAAGTTCTCTTCATGTCGGGCTACACCGATAATTCGATTGTGCACCACGGTGTACTCGAATCTGGCGTGGAGTTTCTCCAAAAGCCGATTCGTCCCGAATCACTCGTTCGTAAAGTTCGTGCTCTGCTTGACGGGCGCGAGCGTTGAGCAGTCAAGGCGCTACGCGGCCCTTTGAGATTTCAAATTGGGCTTCCCCGTCTATCAAGCTGCCGTCGAAGAAGGCCTCAAGCTTAGGTAAAAGCTCCTGCTCGTAGATGGGGCCGCCCCAAAAATAGCGGAGCTTACCCGAGCCATCATAGAGAAAGGTTGCCGGCACCATGCCTGGCCAGCGCGGATTCATGGCGGCTTTGAACAAGCCAAGCGGGCGTTCTGCCACGTACGTTGGCACTCGGATGGTGAGTTGATTGAGAAACGCGATAGCGTTCATCTCAGATTCGGGCTCATCAACGCTCACCAGCACCACCTCAAAGCCACGGCTTTTTAGATTAACAGCCAAAGCGTGGAGCATCGGAACTTCTTCTCGGCAAGGTGTGCACCAGCTAGCCCAAGCGTTCACCAAAACTCCGCGAGCTCCGGAAGATGCGATCTTACCGAGCAGCTGGGGGCCACTGATGGGAGAAAATCGAGCTCCTTCGCTAGATGCGGGGCGACCAATCGCAAGTAAAGGCTCCGTACTTGAGGTAGGTGACTTGGAGTTGACCTCAGGGCTTTGTGCACTCGGAAGTTCTGAGGCTACTGCCGAACCAGTGGGCTGTGCCGCGTTTGGGCTCGGCGCCTCCATCGGAACCGGAATTGGCGGGGTTTCAGAGGCGGGTTGTGGCCGCCTATCGCACGCGGAGGCCACGCCAAAAGCGAAGGAAATCAGGCAATGGGCACACTTTTTCACTCCCGAGCGCTACCACAGGATGGGTAGGCTTGCGAGCGTGCAGGCATCCCACCTATTGCTTGCTTCAAGATGCCAGACCATTCGCAACTTCTCGCGCTTGTGTGTGATTTGGTTCGGCAAACGGCGCGTGAGGAGATCTGCCCCAAGTTTCAGAACCTTGCGCTCGGAGATATTCGGAGCAAGAGCACGGCCGAAGATCCGCACGATGTGGTGACGGCCGTGGATGAGGCAGTGGAGGCACGGCTCAGCGCGGCTCTCAGAGCACTTCTGCCGGGATCGTTGGTAGTGGGTGAAGAAGCCACAGCGGCGTCGCCAAACTTGTTGGAGGTGCTCAAGCAGTCGAGCCCCGTCTGGGTAATCGATCCCCTGGACGGGACCAAGAATTTCATCGCGGGGCGCCACACTTTCGGGACGATGGTCGCCCTGATCGTAAATGATCAGACGGAGCTCTCGGTGATCTACCTGCCCGAGCCCGACACAGTGTTTTGTTGTGGACACGGCGCAAGCACGCTGATTGGTGCTTTGCCGGCGCATTTTTGGAGCGTGCAAGCTGCCAAAAGCTCAGTGCCAGTGCAGGGTAGGCGTTATCGCGGAGCCCTCCACACGCACTACATCGAGCCAGCCCTGGCGGCCCGCCTTGGCAAGCTTGCGGATCATTGCGAGCTCGTACGGGCTAGTGGCAGCGCGGCGGTGACCTACGCGGAGCTTGCCACGGGTGCCCTTGATTTCGCGTTCTACGGCCGGCTTTTGCCATGGGATCATGCTCCCGGCGCTTTCCTTGTCGAACACCTGGGCGGAGTTTCCCGGTTCCTCAACGGCCAGAGTTACGCGCCGTCGTTCACGTCCGGATCGCTCCTGGTGGCGCGGAATGAAGAGATCTGGCGGGCGGTGCACAGCTGGGTGGAGTGAGGCCGCCTAGTATGCGAAAGGCATGGTCGCGCCAGCGGGGGCCAAAGAGGGTGGTAACCCTTGGTGATGGGGTGGCGTGCCCAATTTGCGCACAAGTCGAGCACGTCGGTCCAATACCTGGTACGCTGAGTCGTGGCAGGGCACTACAGTCTATCGCCGTGGCTCTTTCTCCTCGCGTTTGCTGGGTTGGGCGGAGCTGCCTGCGGCGGTCAACCTTCCGAGTCAACTTGCACTGCTTCACAGGCCTTTAACCTAAGGTGCAATTCTCACAAGCCAAAAATCTTAACTGACGCCCAGGGAAACCCAACGGGGCAGGTGCAATGCAAGCTCTACAAATTCTTTCGGTCGGGATCCCCGGAGTGTGCGTGTGAGGGCAGAGGTCTCGCGAAAGTGACCGCCCTTTCTTCTGCGGAGTTGAGCTTGTTGCAGGGCGAACGGGTGCATCGCTCGACGTGCGAAGAGCAGTGTGCGTGTGAGTTCGTTCAATTCGCAGGTCCGCAGCTGAACGCCTGTTGGAAGCGCGAGGACACGCTCAACGGTGAATATCTGTCGGGATGGTGTTTTGCCGATCCAGCGCGCGGTGTAGGCCCAACTCAGGCTGACTCCGTAGCGACATGTCCACAGATTGGGGGCTCGGCGTTTCTCTTCCTGCCATTGCGCGACAATTGGTCGGGCCTCATTACCTGCGTTATTGAGCCGTAAAGCAGAACCCCAGGGGTGGGCTACGCGGGAGAAAAATTTCCCAGCCAGGAAGTGGGCCCGATGGCTGCCTGCTTGGTATCGTAGATCGGTTTTCGGTCGTAAGTTCAAACATGGCTCTCACGCGTTATCGGTCGGATACGGCGGCTATCCCTTTGCGGGAGCTGCCCGCCGCGGCGCTCAGGGCCGTGTTGCGCGAAGGGTACACTCGTAGCGATCTGCGACGGGATGTTCTTGCTGGATTAGTAGTGGGCGTGGTCGCGTTACCGCTCGCCATGGCGTTGTCTGTGGGCGTCGGGGCTCCGCCACAGCACGGCTTGTACACCGCGATAGTGGCAGGGATTGTCGTGGCTCTGCTTGGCGGGTCTCGCCTGCAGGTAAGTGGGCCCACGGCGGCCTTTATCGTGGTGCTGGCGCCGATTTACGCCAAATTTGGCTTGGCTGGGCTGCTCGTATCCGGATTTTTGGGCGGAATGATTCTGGTCGCCATGGCGCTCGCGCGGCTGGGGAAGTTGGTGCAATTCATTCCCCATCCCGTCACTACCGGGTTCACGGCGGGCATCGCGACGGTGATCGCCACGCTTCAAGTGAAAGATATTCTCGGGTTGCAGCTCGCCCATCCGCAGTCCGAATTTGTAGAACGCGTCATCGCTATGGCGGAGGCGTACCGCACCGCTTCTCCGTGGGAAGCGCTGATTGGCGCCCTTACCTTGGCTGTGCTGCTCCTATTTCCAAGGTTCACTAAGCGTATTCCGGCGGCTCTCATCGCCTTGCCGCTAGCGGCCTTGGTAGCGCTCGCGCTTGAGCGACTCATTCCGGGATTTGATGTCGCTACGATTCGGGATCGTTTTCAGACGACGATCGGCGGGGAAATTGTGCGCGGGATCCCGCAGTTGCCGCCCCTGCCCGTGCTTCCTTGGCACATGCCAGGCCCTTCAGGGGAGTCACTTCATTTCACGCGCGCTGTGGTCCGTGAACTTCTGGCTGGAGCATTCGCTATTGCCATGCTGGGCGCCATTGAATCCCTGTTATCGGCGGTGGTTGCCGATGGTATGGCGCAAACTCGGCACGACCCCGACGCGGAACTCTTGGCGCAAGGCATTGGCAATATGGTGGCTCCATTTTTCGGCGGAATTCCTGCAACTGGAGCTATCGCCCGCACAGCGACCAACTTTCGTTCCGGTGCACGTTCGCCGTTTGCCGCGGTTTTCCATGGGCTCACGGTTCTGTTCGCCGTGTTGGTGCTGGCGCCCTTGCTCGGCTATTTGCCTATGGCCTCGCTAGCCGCGCTACTGCTCCTTGTGGCGTGGAACATGTCGGATGTGAAGCATTTTATGCACACGCTACGGATTGCTCCGCGGAGTGATGTCGCCGTGCTCTTGATCTGTTACGGCCTCACGGTGCTGTTTGACATGGTTATCGGCGTTGCGGTGGGGATGGTATTGGCGGCGCTTCTCTTCATGCGACGCATGGCTGAGGTCACTCACGCCGAAATGGTGGTGGGCCCCCACCACAGCGTGCCCGGGCCCCTTCCGGAAGGCGTATCGTTGTACGAAATCTCGGGGCCGCTATTCTTCGGAGCGGCGCAGAAGGCCATGTCCGCTCTTACGGTGGTCACCGATCGGCCCGGCGCCGTTATTTTTCTAATGGATGGCGTGAATGCGATGGACGCGACGGGGCTCGTAGCACTTGAGAGCGTGATCGAAAGGTTGCGCAAGAACAACGGTTTGGCAATCTTGAGTGGCGTAAAAGACCAACCCCGAAGTCTGCTTCACAAAGCACACTGGGAAACACGCCCGGGAGTGGTCATCTGCAAGAATGCGAGCGAAGCCTTCGGCGAGGCAACGAAGTACGTCGCCTCTTTGGGCAAGGCCGGTTAGCTGCCAGGCGTGCTGTTTTCAAGCAATCGTGCTTGCGCGGTACACTTCATCGGCGTTGAGCCATGCCCCAAGGCTCTCGACCAACACGCGACCCCCGGCGATGGCTACTCGCGTATCCCAGATACCATCGTTAGTTCGGTGATGGACGGTAATCCGGCGTTCGCGGTGCGAAACGATAACGTAATCCGCAAGGCTTGGGATTGTGCGATAAAATTCCAGCTTGTTCCCGAGGTCATACTCTTCGGATGAATCGCTGGTGACCTCCAAGAGCAGAAGCGGGTTCAGAGCTGTGGCCTTAGGGCTTGGCGGGTGCTGCTCCAATGGCCCGCAAATGATCGACCCATCTGGAAATGTCGCAAGCCCGACGGCTTCCACGTAGATGCGGAGGTCGGACGTGTGCGTGCGGCAAGGGCGAGGGCCAATCGCATTGCCGAGCAAACGCAATACCTCGGCCGCAAGGGCGGAATGTTCCTCTGAGCCCCCAGCCATCGCGTAGATCTCGCCGTCGAGAAACTCGTGTTTGGTGACACTCTGTTCTTCCAGCGCAACGTAGTCAGGATAAGTATATCGATGGTGGCGTCTGACCAGGTTCATTTTTGCCCATAAAACGCTACCACGCCGCGGTGTGCAGCGCACCCCCACGAGCCCGCCTTGGGCTTGCTAGGCGCCAAGCTTCAGTTAGGGCTCGGTTTCGCTCGCCAGCTTGGTGTGTGGAGCTGCCACCCTTCAGTGCGACCCTTCGTTCCCCGGGAGTGTAGTTGGCGGCATCCGCCCAGCTAGCAACTGTTCCAGATCCACACGAGCTAGCTCGTAGTTGAGCCGAGCCTCGGTGCGGGCGAGCTCTGCGTGACCAATAGCGTTCTTAGCTGCCAATAGAGCAAAGACGTCCACCCCCATCGCGTTGTAATAGAGCTCAGTTTGCTCCAAGATTTTCGCACGAATGGGCAAAATATCTTGGTCGTAACGCGTCAGTGTTTGGCGTGCCGCCTGCAAGCGGGTGGCGGTTGCGCGTGCGGACGCTCGTAGCTTTACGCCGAGCCCCTGGTACGAGCGCTGTTCGCGAAAAAGCTCGGCCTCCTTTTCTGCGGTGGGGCCCTGCCCGTGGTCAAAAAGTGGGATTTCAAGCTTCACCATGGGCCCAATGCGCCACAGATCCTCTTCTCGTTTAGCGGTAACACCGCCGTGAAGGTCGGGAACGAAGCCCGAGGCACGGGTAATGTCTAGGCTCTGGCCGGCAGCGAGGATGCGGAGCTTGGCTAACCGCAGATCGAGGCTGCGGTCGAACGCTCGATTTACCAGGCCATCGGTGCCGACGGGTGCCGGGCACCTTGGGTAAGAGGTGCTACCTTGAAGTTCACGTTTTTCCCCCAGAGCCCGAGTTGCTCGGTGAGTGCCTCTTTTTTGTCGGAGGCGTCTTGGCGGGCGCCATCGAGCGCTACTTCAGCTTCGCGCGCGCTAGATTCGAAGCCGAGCAGAGCAAGATCGGTAATGTTACCTGCAGCGTGAATGGCGCGGGCGGCTTCCAACTGTCCACGTTCGGCGGCCACGAGTTTTGTGTGAATTTCCAGCTGCTTTGCAGCTGCCTGATAACGTAAAAAGGCTCGTTCGGTGTCAAATACGAAGTCAATGACTTCCGTTGCCACAGCCAAGCTTTCAGCATCCAGCTCCGCTTCCGCCGCGCGGTTAGCGCCCGGCAAGAACAAGAGGTTGGTAAGCTCTTCACTCACCGATAGCTCCACGTTCGTAGAATGCTTGCGGCGAAACCCAAACGACGCTTCTGCTTCGGGGTTCCTTGGCGCGCGCGCCTGCAACAACTTTCCTTGAGCTGCCCGGAGCGATTCGAACTTCGCCTGAATATCCAGATTTTCGAGCAACCCAAGCTGAACGGCAGCTTTAGCCGTTAACGGCTGCCTCAGTAGCTGTTGGACAGCCTGCTCGCGCTTGGGATCTTCGTCGATTCGCCGCCACTTCACCTGGGCCTGCGTACGCTCGGAGACAACATCCTGAACCTCCCGGTAACCGCGGCTTTCCGAAACACACCCGGCGACCAAGCTGCATAGACCGAGGAGAGCCGATGTGCTTTTCGCCCTCACAGATTCACTCCATCACGTGCTAGCTCTTCAGGGGAGGCGAGCGAGGCTTGTGTCCCAGGCGGTGGCTGGTACCAGCCAGGATCTCCCTCTTTTTCCAGAGTTTGCCGGACCTTCAAGATGGTGAACATGCCGCCCATCGTGATCTCGCCGAAGGCTCCGTTTCCGCCCACCATCGGAATACTGTTTGGTGGCACTGGCATCGACATCCCTTCCATGTTGCCCATACCCTCAGTGCCCATGGTCATATAGCGATCCAGATGGGGGCCCACCGCTTTGTCCAACCGTTTGGGGTCGACGCCGATGATATTCGTTATGCCGTGCCCCATTTGATTCATGACGTGGTGGGTCATATGGCAATGCATCGCCCAGTCGCCCTCAGCGTCTGCAATGAACTCAATAGTACGTGTGCTCCCCGTGGGCACCAGCACTGTCGTTTCTGGCGCTTGGGCGGATTGTGGGATCTGTCCACCATCGGTTGCTGTAGTCTTGAAGTAAAACCCGTGAAGATGGATGGGGTGGTGGTCCATGGCGCTCAAGTTCCCAAGCCGGATGCGGACGCGATCACCCTTCTTGCAAACCAAGGGAGCGGTGCCTGGGTATGCTCGAGCATTCAGCGTGAGCAAGTTAAAGTCCGTCATTTCGTTTGGATCGGGGCGATGGGTGCCGGGAACGATCTTCCAGGTTCCTAGCATTAAAGCAAAATCGCACTGTACGACTGCGTCTGCGGAAGGATTGCGGGGATGCACGATGAGCATCCCACCCATGCCCATAGCCATTTGTGTCATCTCATCGTGGTGTGGGTGGTACATGAACGTCCCGTGCTGTCGAAACGTCCACTCGTATTTGAACGTTTCCCCGGGTGCGATACTGCGCTGGTTGAGACCACCCACGCCATCCATCCCATTGGGTAAGAACACACCGTGCCAATGCACGGTCGTGGGTTCTTTCAAACGATTGGTAACGTACACGCGGATCCGATCGCCCTCCACCGCCTCTAACGTCGGGCCGGGAACGCTTCCGTTGTAGCCCCAGCATTTAGCTTTGAGGCCTGGTGCAAATTCATGCTCCACCTCCTCTGCTACGAGGTGATAGACTTTCACTCCATCGACGACCTTCCAGGGCAGTGCAGACCCGTTCGGGGTGGTTACGGGCCGGTAGTCTTTGTTCGGCTCACCCGGTGTGGCGTTCGGGTTAACCGCGCTTCCGCTGTAGGAGGCCTCCCAGGGGCGAGCTTCAGCGGGAGATGAGCGGAGAAGCAAGGCTGCCGCGGGACCGGTGAGAGCCGCACCCCCGAGCACTGAGCGACGTGTAAGCATTGCCGAGATTTAGAGCATTTCCCGTAGGCCCCCCAGAGCAGGCCCTCCCAGACTTTGACAAATGATAGACAAAAACTAGACACTCCCCTTGACGGGCCTCGAATTGGGTCTACAAGTCTTAGACGCGCTTGAACCATGGCCCAAAATCAAGACAGAGCAGAGCCGGACCTCCGCCCCCTCGATGTGGTGCTGATCGGCGGCGGCCTGGCCAATTGCTGCGTGGCTTTGGCTCTCGCCAAGTTCCACCCCGAGCTCAGGGTAGCTCTGGTGGAACAGAGTGGGGGGCTTGGAGGCAACCATACGTGGTGCTTTCACTCCGCCGATTTTGAGGCCAGGGGCTGGTCGCTGCTTCAGGCCGCTGTGACGCAAATGTGGACGGAATACGACGTGCGTTTCCCCGATCGGGAACGTACGGTGCCTTCCGCGTATGGGGTGATAACCAGTCAGCGGTTAGAGGGAGCCGTGAAGGCTGCGTGGGCTCCGCTTGCATCGTTTGAATTCATGTTTCATCAGTCTGCGCGCTTGGTCGAGTCGAACCGCGTGGTGCTCCAAAATGGGGAAGAGCTGCATGCCAAGTGGGTTTTAGATGCACGAGGCCCGGAGCAAATGGCGCTGACGGATGGGCGAAGGTTGTATCAGAAATTTCTTGGGCTGGAGCTTCGCTTGGCTACGCCCACTTCGCGCAGCATTCCGTTGCTGATGGATGCCACAGTGCCGCAGCTAGATGGTTTTCGCTTCATGTACGTGTTGCCGTTTGAGCCCCTACGTATCTTGGTTGAAGATACATACTTTTCAAACACGGCAGAGCTTGACCTTGTTGCGCTACGAAAGCGCACTCTCGACTACGTGAAGAGCCTTGGCCTCGAAGTTTCGGATGTGTTGCGCGAAGAAGTGGGCGTGTTGCCCATGCCATGCCAACGCACGGCCGAATTTTCGGCCGAATCCCCCCTAAAGTTGGGGTATGCGGGGGGGTGGTTCCATCCCACCACTGGCTATTCGCTGCCGCTCGCGGCTCGCGTAGCTCAAGTTTTTAGTCAGCCGTTGAGCGCGTGGCGCGAACGGCTTCAGGAGCTCGGTTCCCTGCATGCTAGGCAATTTCGCTTCGCGGCGTTTCTGAATCGCTTGCTCTTTCAAGGCTTCAAGCCTGAACAGCGTTGGAACGTCTTCAGCCGATTCTACGGTTTTGATGAAGCGATGATAGCTCGTTTCTACGCACTGCGTATGACGCATAGCGACCGATTTCGGGTGCTGTGCGGTCGGCCTCCACGTGGCCTTTCATTGAACCCTTGGCAGACAGGAGTTAGCCCATGAATGCACCCGCATTGTCCTATGTTGAAGAATCCGTTGTGTCGCTCTTGCTGGAGGAGGAGTTCGGGGAAGCGAGGCTTCGTGAGTTGTGCCCAGAAAGCCCTGTCGACCCAGGTTTGTGGGAGTCTGTGCTTGGCGGGCCGCTGCGTGACTTTTTGGCGAGGCCAGGCAAAGAATTTCGTGCAGCGTTGGTGCGGCTTGGCTATCGCATCGCGGGCGGAGTGGGGGAGGCACCCGTTGCCCTGCCCGTAGTTGTGGAAATCCTGCACGCCGGCTCGCTCATTGTGGACGACATTGAAGACGAATCTACCAGTCGGCGCGGGGCGCCCGCATTACATCGGCAGATCGGCTTATCGAAGGCGCTCAATGCGGGAAATTGGCTTTATTTCTGGCCTGCTCGGCTCATCGCGCAGCTTGCCCTGCCCCCGCACACGGAGCTCTCGCTGCACCGAGGAATGAATGAGACTTTGCTCAACTGCCATTACGGGCAGGCGCTTGATCTCGGAGCAACGCTCGGCGAGGTACCAAAACATGAGCTCCCGAATGTGGTGCGCACGCTCACAACTCTAAAGACCGGAAGCCTTATGGGCTTCGCTGCTGCAAGCGGTGCTATCGCGGCGAACGCGCCCGCCGAAGTGGTGCAAACGCTTTCGAGGTTTGGACGAGAGCTTGGTGTTACACTTCAGATGTTGGACGATCTGGGCGGCATTCTCAGCGAACGGAGGGCTCAGAAGGGCCATGAGGATTTGCTGAACGGGCGGCTCACGTGGGTTTGGTCATGGCTGAGCGAATGCCTAGACACACCTGGCTTTGCCGCGCTGCGCGAGCTTCAGGCTCAGGTCGAGGCTCGTGATGTACACCCTGAGGTGCTGTGCGCGCGCATCCGCCCTCACCTCAGCAAACATCGGACTTTAGTGCACGCACACCTTGAAGCTGCATTCGGTGAGCTTACCCACGTTGTAGGGCTTTCCCCGGCTGTCGGCGAACTTCGGCGCACCCTCAGCATTTTGGAGAAGAGCTATGATTGAAACACGAGCTGCGGTTATTGGTAGTGGGTTCGGCGGGCTGGCGGCGGCGGTGCGGCTTCAGGCCCTCGGCGTGAAGACTATTTTATTTGAGGCACGCGATAAGCCCGGTGGGCGCGCCTACGTGTACGAAGATGAAGGGTTCACCTTCGATGCTGGCCCTACCGTTATCACCGCGCCTGAGTGTTTAGAGGAGGTGTTCAGCGCCGCTGGCCGTCGGCTGTCTGACTACGTGGAGCTCTTGCCTGTGAAGCCCTTCTACCGGCTTGAGTGGGAAGACAGCACGAGCCTCGACTACGCTGGCACCGACGCCATGCGCCAGCAGATAGGTGCCATGTGGCCAGAAGATCTGGCGGGCTACGAGCGCTTCATCGAGTACTCGAAGGCGGTTTTTGCCAAAGGCTATACGGAGCTCGCGGCAGCCCCATTCTTGAGGTTCTTCGATATGGTGAAGGTGGCCCCATCGCTGGCCAAATTCAGAGCAGATAGGAGCGTTTACCAGACGGTAGCACGCTTTGTAAAAAGCGAGCACTTGAGGCAAGCGCTCAGCTTTCACTCGCTCTTGGTTGGTGGCAATCCCTTTGAAACAAGCTCGATCTATACGCTCATTCATTACCTAGAAACGCATTGGGGCGTGTTCTTCCCGAGAGGCGGTACGGGCGCGTTGGTGAAAGCTTGGGTGCGCCTGTTCGAAGAGCTCGGCGGCGAAGTGCGCCTCAATAGCCCGGTCGATCTCATCGAGGTGGAGAGAAATGGGCAGAAGGTGCGGCACATCGTGACTCCTCGTGGTGGCGACCCTGAGAGCTTTGATCTTGTGATCTCGAATGCAGACGTTCACCACACGTACTCTCGTCTCTATCGCAACGAGCAGCAAGCTCAAGTTACCACTAAGAAGCTCGAACGCGCCGAGTGGTCGATGTCATTGTTTGTTCTGTATTTTGGTACGGACAGGGAATACAACGACATCGCTCATCATACAGTCATCTTTGGCCCTCGTTATCGGGAGCTTCTGCAGGAAATTTTTCACGGCGCCGAGCTTCCGGAAGATTTTAGCCTCTATCTGCACTCACCTACCGTAACGGACAAGACCCTCGCGCCGCCCGGGTGCTCAGGCTTTTATGTGTTGAGCCCGGTGCCACACCTCGGGCATCTTCCAGCGAATTGGGACGAATTGGCCCCAAAGTACGCTGAAAAGATCTTGGAGTCGCTCGAACGGTATCTGCCTGATTTGCGGCAACACGTAGTGACGAAACGTTGGTTCACACCTACTGACTTTCAGGGCACGCTCTCCGCATATCAAGGGGCGGCGTTTTCAGTGGCACCTACTCTCACCCAGAGCGCTTGGTTTCGCCCACACAACAAGGACCCTAAGATCCCGGGCTTGTACATCGTGGGTGCGGGAACACACCCGGGAGCCGGCCTGCCCGGGGTGGTCAACTCGGCCAAAGCAACGCTGAGCGTAATTCTTGAAGATTTTCCAGAGCTCAAGCCGAGTGGAGAGGCGGCGGCGTGAACGAATTGGGGAAGCTTGCAAACGGCACCGAAGAGTGTCGGGCAGTAATTGCTGAAAAGAGCAAGAGCTTTGCGTTGGCGTCCAAGCTCTTGCCTGCTGAATCTCGAGACGACGTGATTGCCCTCTATGCGTGGTGCCGCAGGGCGGATGACGCGATTGACAATGTCGCAGAAGAGCACCAGAGCGCAGCAGTGGATAAGCTGTTTACTGAGATAAAATCCGTGTATTCCGGTGAAGCTCAGAAAGCGCCGGTGCTGCAACTCTTTCAGGGGTTGATCGCTAAGTACCAGATCCCAGAAGAGTACCCGCTTGAGCTCGTTCGCGGAATGGATATGGATGCGCGAGGTGTGCGGTATACCGATCTTCGGGAGCTACTGCTGTATTGTTATCGAGTAGCCGGCGTGGTTGGCCTCATGATGTGTCACATCTTGGGAGTGCGTTCAAAAGCTGCGCTGGCTCAAGCGGCTCACCTAGGCATCGCCATGCAGTTAACCAATATTTCGCGTGATGTGGCCGAAGATTGGGAGCGGGGACGGTTGTACATCCCGGCCGAGTGGCTCCCGGCAACGCTCGCGCAGCCTGAAGCGGGACAAAGTGTGCCAAAAACGGCCGAATCTTCGCTCAAGGAGCAGGTGGCGCGGCTACTCAGCCTTGCTGACGATTATTACAAGTCAGCCGATCGGGGGATACCCTCTTTACCATTTCGGGCGGCCCTGGCAGTACGTGCCGCACGTAGCGTGTACTCCGCGATAGGCAACAAGATCCGGCGGGTGGATTTTGCGATCTTCGACCGTCGCGTGTATGTCTCAACATCCCACAAGCTCCTGCTTTGCTTTGGGGCTTTCTTATGGACGTTGTTCGCGTTCATCTTTACCGCAGGCGCTTTTCGAAGCGTGCGGCGCCTATCTTTGCCAGTGAAAGGCCTGGATGATGTCATTTCCGTCTGAGTTTCGTACGTATGTGGGTCGCGCGCGCGAATTCGAGCGCATCGATTGGTTTGTTTATGTTGCCTGGGTGGGCCTCATGTTGGGGTTGGTATTCTCAACAGGAGGCTTTGTAGCCATCGGCTACATGCACAATGCACCTCTGCCTGATGTTGCTTTTTGGGTGCCAGTAGGAGCTGCGATTTTCGCGCTGAGTATCGCGATCGATAGCATCGGGCACCGTACGATCTACAAGGCAGAAATACAGCGAGGTGAAGGCTTGGTTCACGGGATCACTATTTTCTGTGGGATCCTCAGCTGCATCTTGCTGTGCCTGGCATATTCGAGCCCGTCTTTCTGGGTGCCAGCCATGGTGCTCACGATGCTTTCGCTGATGTACAGCATTGTTGATGAGGCTTTTCACTGGCGGCGCTACGTCCAACTGCATTCAGATCGCGTGGAGATGTGGAGCCACGTCGGCATTTTTCTTGGCCACGGCATCATGATGGTTGCGTGGTGGGCGTGGTACTTTCAGGGCTATCAGGGTGTTAAGGAGACACTAGTGTGGTTAACATGAAGCGTGGATCTGAGTTGGCTCAAGCAGTAGAGGACGCAGCGGGCCCACTTGCTCTGGCCGCTGATGAAGTGCCGCGTTATCGCATTGGTGCTGTTGCGAGGCTTACGGGCCTTTCGGCACACCAGCTGCGCGTCTGGGAACGACGCTATGGTAGTTCGTTTTCGCCATCGCGTTCGGCGGGAGGCGGCAGGCTCTACGCGCAGACAGATGTAGACCGCTTCCGAATGATCAAGCAGCTTACGGAGATGGGAAACTCGATAGGTCAGATTGCCCATCTCAATCGGGAAGAATTGAAGGCGCTTCTGGCTCAGATGCGTCGCGCCCCTGAGGTGGAAAGCCCTCGGGTGGGTGAGCAGGTGCGGGAAGGTTTTCTCGCTGCCATTCGAGAGATGCGAACAAGCGACGCGGAGCGTTTTATTGCGCAGAGCTCGCTTGCCTTTGAGCCACGAGCGTTCGTTATCGAGGTGTTAGCGCCGCTCCTGCACGAGGTTGGCGCACTCTGGGAGAGTGGGGAATTTTCCATCGCCCATGAGCACGCTGCCACCGAAGTCATGCGCAACCAACTGGCATTTCTGATGCGCACCTACGCCCAGCCCGCGGGGGCTCCGGTGGCGGTTGCAGCCACGCCGAGCGGCGAAATGCATGGTATGGGGGCTCTTTCGGCCGCCCTAATCGGTGCAGCCAACGGCCAGCGGGTCATTTATCTTGGTCCCAATGTACCCGTCGCGGATCTGATCGCGACCGCCAAGTCGAGTCGAGCGCGTACCGTCATGCTTTCAGTGGTGTGTGCAACGGATGGCTCCAAAGAGTACCTGCGCGCCCTGCGAGCGGGCCTGGACTCGGACGTTCAGATACTGCTCGGAGGCGCGGCAGCTTCGGAACTCAATCAAGTTGGAGTGCAGCGCCTACTGTCACTTCAGGCGTTGGACGCCTGGTTTGAGGGCTCAAGTGCAAACTCGGCGACTGCCTTGTAACAGGAGGGCACGGTGAGAAGCTTGGTTTGGTTTCGTGGGAAAGACCTGCGCGTAGAAGATCACGCGCCACTTTTGGAGGGCGTGCGTGCCGGGGAGGTGGTTGCTGTTGTGGTGTTGGAGCCTCAGGTTTATGAGGCTAGTCGAGCAAAAGAAGCGGCGCGGAGTATTCAGTTCTTCATAGGTTCTTTGGTGGAGCTTGCCTTAGAGTTCGAAGGGCTGGGTTCTTCTTTGTTGATTGCTCTTGGCAGCAGTGCACACGTCATTCCGCAACTGGTCGAAAGGTATAAAGTCGACCAAGTGCTGGCGTACTCTCGAAGCGAGCCCGGGGAACGGACGCGAGAGGAGTCGCTAGGTCGCGCCCTGAAGGTGCCTTTTCGCTTGATGGTGGGGGAAACACTAGTGCCGCCCACCGCCGTGAAGAACTCCGAAGGGTCGCCGTTCTTGGTGTTTTCCCCCTTCTACCGCCGGCTTCTGGGTGTGATTACGGACGTGCAGGTTTCGGCCAGGCCCTCCAGGATTGGCCCGTTGCCAGCCGATGTGCTTGCCCAGCTGAGGGCGGGCAGCGCAGGTAACGTGCGTTCGGGTATGAATGCTGTCCCACTGCTAGAGGAGTTGGGTTTGCGCCCGGAGCGCGGGCTGACTGAGCCGGGGTCGGTTGCAGCAAGAGCACGCCTCAAGCGGTTCAAAACTAGCGGGATAAATGATTATTCAATGTCTCGCGATGATATGTCCCGTGAAGGTACCAGCTTTCTGTCACAAGACTTAAGGTTCGGTACGTTGTCTGTGCGCGAAGTGTGGAATTCGGTGAGTGGCTTGCCTGCGAGTGCAGGGCGAGACGCCTTCCTGCGGCAGCTTGGCTGGCGGGAATTTGCACATCACCTTTTGTATCACTTCCCGCGCGTTGAAAGAGAACCATTTCGCCAGGAATTTTCGGGATTTCCTTGGCGTTTCGAAGAGGGGGAGTGGCAAGCTTGGCAAAGCGGACACACAGGCTATCCGCTTGTTGATGCGGCGCAGCGCCAACTGCTTGCTACAGGCGTCGTGCACAATCGCGCACGCATGGTCACCGCGAGTTTCCTTACCAAACATTTGCTCATCGACTATCGACGTGGTGAGGCGCACTATATGAGGTGGCTTACCGATGCCGATCAAGCCAACAATAACTTGGGTTGGCAATGGTCTGCTGGGACGGGTACGGACGCTCAACCCTACTTTCGCGTGTTTAACCCGACGAGTCAGGGTCAGAAGTTCGACGCTAGCGGAGCGTACGTTAGGCGCTGGGTACCCGAGCTTAGTAAGCTGCCGGCCTCGCATATTCATACGCCTTGGCTTGCACCGAAGGCTGTCCTTGAGAAAGCTGGTGTGGTCCTAGAAAGGGATTATCCGCTACCCATCGTTGAGCACGGCTATGCTCGCACGCGTTACCTCACAACGGCCGGGGCGCACCTCGCCAAAGCCAAAGCACGGCCCGCGGGTGGGGTCAGCCCAGCCGCGTTCTGATTCCATTAGCCGCCTACGCCAGGCGCCGCGAGCCGCCGTCGAAAAGGCCTTCCTAGAGCATAGGATGCGGAACGTAGCCGGCCGCTTCTGGGTACCGCGCGGCAAGTTTTTCAGTCTCGTTCACGAAGGCCAAAACCTGAGCTTGGGCCGCTCCAACGAAGCTCAATGGTTCGGCCAGCAGTGCTTTCAGTGCTGGAAGTGAAAGCGGTAGGCGTGGATCGTTAGCCAGGCGTTCCAGCAAGTCATTTCCCTGGGTGGCTGCTTGGCGCATGCCGAGAGCGACTGCGACGGCGTGTTCTTTGATGGCTTCGTGCGCCACCTCGCGTCCGACCCCAGCCGACACGGCTGCCATCAGCACTTTGGTGGTGGCCAGGAACGGCAGGTAACGGGAGAGCTCGGCTTCGACCACTTTCGGATATACGCCAAATTCATCCAGGACGGTTAAGAACGTTTCAAAGAGGCCATCGCAGGCAAAAAATGCATCTGGCAGCATTACCCGGCGTACCACCGAGCAGCTAACATCCCCTTCGTTCCATTGGTCACCCACGAGTGCCGAGGCCATGGTGAGGTGCCCGCCCAAGATCGCGACAAAGCCGGAAATACGCTCGCAAGAGCGAGAATTCATCTTGTGCGGCATGGCAGATGACCCTACCTGGCCCGGCTGAAATCCTTCAGTTGCCAACTCCTGCCCGGCCATGAGCCGGAGTGTCTTCGCGAAATTCGCAGGCCCCGAAGCAAGCTGGAGCAAGCTTGCAACAACTTCGAGATCTAATGACCGCGGATAAACTTGACCAACATTGTTCAACACCCGCTTGAACCCGAGATGCGAAGCGATGGTGAGCTCAAGCTTTTCGAGTTTGCTTGCATCCCCACCGAACAGATCCAACATGTCTTGCTGAGTTCCCACAGGGCCCTTGATTCCCCTGAGCGGGTACGCTTCCAGCACGGTTTCCAGGTGCTGCACGGCCACAAGCAGCTCTTGGCCTGCATTCGCGAAACGCTTACCAAGCGTCGTCGCCTGCGCGGGAACGTTGTGGCTCCGGCCCGTGATTACTAGAGCTTGATGTTCCAGAGCCAACTTCGACAACCTCACAAGACCGGCGACCGCTCGATCGCGGAGCAAGACAAGGCCAGCTCGGATTTGCATCTGCTCTACGTTTTCGGTGAGATCACGCGAGGTGAGGCCCTTGTGGATGTGTTCGTGCCCGGCTAGCGCGGAGAACTCTTCGATTCGGGCTTTGACGTCGTGACGAGTGACCCTTTCACGCTGTGCAATCGACGCGAGATCTACTTGATGGACGACTCGCTCGTAGCTTTCGATCACTCCGTCAGGCAAAGGGATCCCGAGGTTTCGCTGACTTTTCAGGACGGCAACCCAGAGCTTTCGTTCGAAGACGACCTTGCTCTCGGTCGACCAGATGTCAACCATTGCCGGGCTGGCGTAGCGCGTGGCGAGCACATTGAGCACTTTGCTGGGGCTTACTGAAGGAGGCATCTGGCGAGGGGTTTAGCCGCTTTTTGCCGTCAAGCCCACGCCAAAAATGACCATTTAACGTGTGGCGCTCGGTTCTCGAACAGCGAAGGTGCGCTAGCATGAAGGCATGTCAGTTGCTCCCGAAGCTCGGAAGCCTTGGCGCTCCTACAAGGAGGCTGTGGCGTCACTGGCACAGCGGATTGTCGACGCTCAACGCCCGATCAGGATCTTAAATTCCATCAAGTGGCCGTCCACGGTGTTTGAGTCCTTCCGGCAATCTAAGTGGCGTGAATTGCCGCCCCTAGATCCCGCTTACTACGCTACCCTGAGCCAAGATTACGATCTGGCTGCCAAGGAGCGAGAATTTGCGGAGATCGCTTCTGACGTGCGCACCGATCTTGGGGACGATCCGATAGGGCGGATCTTGCTGCACACCGCTGAACAGTACATCGGCGTACTGGAAATGCTGCGCTCGCGGGGAACGAAGCGTTTCTACACGTTGAGCCGTGAGCTTTATGGCTCACCCAAAGATGTGCTGCAAGATGGAGAGACGGCCGTGCGCGATGTCGCTCAACGCATGTATCAGCTGCTCACCCAACTCGATGATCGGGTGCTCGGGCCGGTGCCGGAGCTCACACTCTCGGCTGAGCAAGCTGTTGAGATCCTGAATCGGCGCCTAGCCGAGGTGTTCGACGATGTGATGGTGCGAGTTATCCTCGACGACGGCATCGTTGCTGATGCGGCTGCAGGCTCCGATTATATCAAGGTTCGGAGTGATGCTCGCTTTAGCGAACGTGACGTCAAAATTCTAGAGGTGCATGAAGGTTGGGTGCATGTTGCTACCAGTGTGAACGGCCAGAGGCAGCCGGTGGCCCGCTGGCTTGCCGTCGGGCCACCACGAGTTGCCGCGACGCAAGAAGGCCTGGCTACCCTCACCGAGGTGCTGACGTTGTGTAGCCATCCGCGCCGTGCCCGACGGCTGAATGATCGCTCGCTCGCCGTTGACAAAGCTGAGGATGGGGCGTCCTTTTTTGAAGTATTCGAGTGGTTTCGAACCGAAGGTTATGACGAATCCACCTGCTACTGGAGTGCCCAGCGAGTATTTCGAGGTGGCGTCGTTGGCGGCGCGGCTCCGTTCACCAAAGATGTTTCGTACGTGAAAGGCTTGGTGAGCAATTTCAATTTTCTAAGGAGTGCCATCACTGGTGGGCGCCCTGATCTGATCCGTTGGCTCTTCGCCGGCAAGGTGGCCTTGGAGGATATTCCGATCTTAGCGGCCCGAGCCCACGAAGGGGTGGTTGCCGTACCGCGTTACATGCCGCCCATGTTCCAAGATCTGAACGGCCTGGCCATGTGGCTTGGTGTGAGTGCCTTTTGGGCCTACGTGAATAACGAGAAGATCCAGACCTATTACAATAAGCTATTCCAAACCGGTTAACACTCCACGTTTGCGTAGGCGTTCGGTTGGGTGACAATCCGAGCCCTACCGACTAGTGTGGGGTGCATGAGCACACGCAACGGCCGTCTCGCCCAAGGGGGTCGCCTTGTTGTTGTGGGCGTCGCCTTGCTCTGGGGCTGCCGCTCGCAGGTTCCGAGTAGCACGCCACTTGGTGGGATTGAGTACGATGTCGCTTTGGCGCCGCCTGTAAGTGAGAAGCCGAAGGCGAACCATGATGCCGCAGTTGGGGAGGCTCCGGAGCAGCTACAAGCGTCCGCAGAACCTGAGGACGCTTCCGAAACGATCCCAGTGCTGACGACCGGGCCGGAGCCTGTGTCCGTACCTACCCCGCCGCCAAGCGCACCGCACTACGTCTTCAGGCCTCTTGCCAAAGGCTGGGTGATGACCGAAGAATCGCACTTCAGCTTCGCGATGAAGATAACCGTGGCGGTTGATAACCGGCCCCCTATCGCGATGTCCGTAGTGGCTCGACGCAAAAGCGTGTTGGAGATAAAAGCCGTAGATAAAGGAGTTCCCACCGAATTCGATATCGCGCACTCAGATGCGCGCCTTGAAGCCAACGGCATGGGCACCTCCAAGACCAAGCCCGAAGAAACCGACGGCAAACGTTATTCAGTTCGCATGCAAGGGGGAGTTCCTGATGTGCGAAGTGCGAGCGGGTCTCGCCCACCCGACGAAGAAGAGCGCGAGATTGCGGCCGAAGCTCGGGGGTTCTACGCGCTAAGCCTGCTCGGGAGCGCAGCCAATGGGGCGCCGATAGTGAAGGGTCAACGCGTTCAGCTAAATGCGGACATTTTCCAGAAGATGTTCGGCTCCACTGAGAAGATGAAAATCAAACGCGCGGAGGCCACTGTGGAGGAGGTTGGGAAGCATGGGGGCAAAGATGCTGTGCGAGCCAGTGTTCAGTTGGATTTTTCACTAGGGGAGGGCGGCATCGATATCGAGGCAGAGATGAAAGGGGACGCCTGGGTGGATAGCTCAAGCCTTCGCCTTCTGGATGTCACGCTAAAAGGCCACGGTAAGGGTAGCCCGAAAGGTTTTCCAAGCGATGCCCGCGTTGACGTAGGTGCTGAACTTGAGGTGGGCTCTCACTACACCTACCAGGAACCCGCTCTGCCCGAGGCAAGTCAAAAGCCCTAGCCAAGCCTGGGAACTTTCTGTACAAGCCGCGCGCGTGAGGCCATAGGAGTTGGTACCTGTGAGAAACCCTGACCGCGTGAAACAAGCTAAAAACGTGAACTCAAAACTTTTGCAGTTGATTGAAGTAAAACGCAGTCTGATCCATGGGCGTGGCGTTTTTGCCCGTACCACCATCAGGAAGGGAGCCAGGATTGGCACGTACGAAGGGGAGGTCACCCTGCGTGATGGCACTCACGTGCTTTGGGTCCCGATGGAAAACGGAAAGTACCTCGGCGTTCACGGTAAGAACGAGCTTCGCTACATGAACCACTCGTCACGCCCCACGGCAGAGGTGGATGGTATCGAAGTTTACGCTAGAAAGACCATCAAGCCGGGCACCGAAGTGACGTTCCACTACGGGGATGAGTGGGAGGACGTCGATTGAAGGCTTCTCCCGCTGCGCGGTGGGTGAGCTGCTTGGCAGTCTGGGGGCTGCTCGTTTCAGTTTCTAGCTGCAGCGTTTCACACGCGGGAGGAGCGCCTAATCCTCGTGTTTCTTCCCAGCACGAGGCGAACACTCCTGCTACTGATGTCGGCGGCGTCCCAGCTGCGTCCAGGGTTCATGGTCTTTTCTGGCGCGCTCGTGGCAAGCTCGGCAGCCTCTACGTGCTGGGTAGCCTCCCGGTTGTGGGTTCTAACTTCTTTCCCCTGGATCCGAGGATTGAGGAAGCGTTTGCACGCTCGACTCGGCTTACGGTTGAGGTGCATGTACCAGAGGCAGAGAAAGAGCGTGCGGCGGAGCGGTTGGTTGCTGCCGCGCGGTATTCGGATCCCGACACGCTGAAAGGGCACCTGTCCGCAGGCACTTGGGAGAGCCTATCGGCTGTATTGGGCTCGGAGCAGGCCCGCGATGCCCTCGGTGGGTTCCGCCCCTGGTTCATCGCTCTGAATCTGGAGCTTGGGCAGCTCGAATACATTGGGGCAGATGCGGACCAAAGCCTCGAATCCCATTTCTTGGATAGGGCTGTCGGCAAAGCTGTTGTTGCGCTCACAACACCTGAACAGCAGGTGCGTGAGTTGCAGAACCTCAGCGATGAACTCGCTGAGCGAAGGCTTCAAAGTGTTCTTGAAAACTTGCCTCGCATGAAAAGAGTACTTGAGGAGGCGTCAGGCGCCTGGCGTGAGCGGCGCGCAGAGGTCGTCGCGAATGCACTAGACGGGCGCCTCCGTGCTGAATTCCCAGACGTTTTTGCCGAGCTTTGGCTTCCTCGCTGTCGAAGCTTCGCTCTCTCACTCCTTGAGCTGTCTCAGCAACCGGGCAACACGTTTGCAGTGGTCGACGTATCACTGCTCGTTGGCAAAGGCGGGATTCTGGAAGAGCTCGCGCGGCGTGGCCTCCGAGTTGACCAGCTATAAGCGCCTCGGGGCTCCACGCGAATTGTGTGTCCATTCCTGAGATAAAATAGTCCATGTGTTGGTACCGTTTGGTTGCGGATTAGCAATTACTGCCATGCCCAGCGTATTCTGAGCTGCTAGCATCCACGTCCGAAAGGCCTATCGGGACCAGTCTTTTGCATCTGGGCTATCCTCGAAGGTTGCTGAGCCATGAGCAATACTACATCACCGTTCGGGGATCCTGTGGGCTGTGCAGATGGTAAATATTTCACGGGTGAGGTCAAAAAAGCGCCGCCCGCAAAGGAACGCATCCTCCTTGTCGGGTTCGCACCGTTTCGCGGGCGTCTCCATAATGGGTCAGAAACCCTTGTGCGTGCACTCCAAAGAACCGGCTTGCGGGGAGCGACTGTGGAGGTCGCGATCTTGCCAGTGGTATGGAGCAGCGTGGAGCAGGTGCTCATGCCCAAGCTCAGAAGTTTTGGTCCGACGCTGGTTCTAGCCATCGGCGAAGGTAAGCCGGCTCAGGTAGCTTTGGAAAGAACGGCGCGAAATGCTCGTTCGGGCGTGGATGAGCGTGGTGCGGCCCCAGAAAATGGCTGGGTTGAGATGGACGGCCCCGATGTCGTAAATGCTCGTTTTCGTTACCGCTTTCGTCGTCCGAAAGCGCTCACGCTTCCCCTGGTGTTAAGCGAAGACGCTGGTGATTTTCTGTGTAACGCCACCCTCTACCGATGCCTGGAGATGCCAATCAATCGCGTAGGCTTTGTGCATGTGCCGCCCCAAGAGCTAGCGGAAGCATCGGCGTATGAGGCACAGCTCCTTCCTTTCTTGGTTTCGCTCATTGAGCACAATAGCAACGCCGAAACCGGCGATAGCCCTCAATTTGACGCGCGGCGCCCGAGGGTAAGCGTCGGTTGAATCTTTAGCAGATCCTCGGGTAACCTCGTCCGAGAAATGCGGCGAGCGAATATCCGGCACCGGCACCACTGTTTCGGAGTGCTCTGGGTCGGGTTGCTGGTCATCCTTGCCGCAGGTTGTGATGACCGAGGGGAGGTGCTCTCGGCGATCACTCCAGCGGCTTCTTTGCCAATGCGGATTCGTCGAGTGGCAGCCGGCACCGAACATGCTTGTGCCGTGAAGGACAGTGTGCTGCTGTGTTGGGGAAAAAACGATCACGGTCAGGTTGGCGGTGGCGCTGCCTCGGAGTGGGCTCCGCGCGTACTTGTCACGGCGACAGAGTGGCAGGACGTGGTTGCTGGAGGTGGCAGCAGTTGCGGCCTGAGCGTGGGCGGGGAGGTGTGGTGTTGGGGCGATAACTCCCAGGGGCAGTTGGGTACGTCGGATTTTGAAAAAGGCTTAGCTCCGCGCAAGGCTGCCTTGCCTGGGCCGGTTAGCTCGATAGCACTGAAGTTCAACCACGCCTGCGCCGTTCTCAAAGACGAAAGCCTTTGGTGTTGGGGGGAGAATACGGAAGGGCAATTGGGTTTGGGCGGCGTCTTCCCCGGTGCGCCCGAGCCCAGCCCGCGGGAAGTTCCCTCAGTGGATGGCGGATGGGTGGGCGTTGCTACGGGCCAAGGGCACACGTGCGCCATTGGTCGCACCGGTGCGCTTTGGTGTTGGGGGCGAAACACGGAGGGTGAGCTCGGCTCAGGAGGTATTGATCCTGGGCAAATCCGCGTCCCCAACCAAGTAGGCGTGGCCACGGATTGGCGCGAGGTAGCCGCTGGGCAGTCCTACTCCTGCGGTATTCGGGGTGCCGGTGAACTCTGGTGCTGGGGAGGGGACATGGGGCAGTTGGGGCTCGGGTTATCCATGCAAACATTATCCTTGCCCACGCGGGTCACCATGGGCACAGATTTTCGCCAACTTGCGCTCGATACATTTCACACGTGTGTGCAACGAAGCACTCCCGAGGGTAATCTGTGGTGCTGGGGGCGTAGCATTGAAGGCCAGCTTGGCGTTTCCGATCCCACCCCAAGGTCGCTGCCTGCCCCGTTTAATAGCCTGCTCACATGGGAAGCTGTCGCCGTCGGTCGCTTCTTTACGTGCGGGTGGCAGCGAGATGCGGGTCTTTTCTGCACTGGAGAAAACAATAGCGGTCAGCTAGGTGTGGGGGATGTTGAGCGCCGCTCCGTGCCGACGCTGGCTCTGGCCGCACCGTAAATCGCGCGGAGAGATCAATGCGCGTACTGCGCTAGGCCATCTTCGTTTCTGATGTTTCTGCACGCAGGTGAACTTGGCTCGTTTCAAACCCGAGCGTGGCTTTGAAGTGATAAGGGTCTTTGCCCAAAACGGAGATTATGCGGCGGTTGTCCAACAACCCTTCGGCCGCTTCGCGTGCGACGCCCCACGGAAGGAGTGATTGGCCAGTCATATAGTGGCTAACTAGGGCCCGTCGCGGGCGCCCGGAGTTATTTTTCTTGGAGCGATGTAACAGGTAGCCATTGAAAAACACTACGGACCCAGCAGCCACTTCTACCGGGATTTCTGTTTGGGCCGCGCCTGCTTTCGGACTACGAGTTCGTTTGGATCGTAAGTGGTGATGTGCAGTGGAACACAGGTGTGTACGAAGTACCAATGCCTACGGGCTCGATAATACTAGCGCGCCCCGGTATGCGAGATTCGTTTGTGTGGGATCCTAGAAGACGCACGCATCATGGTTACGTGCACTTTACGATTGAAGATCCTACGCACGCGCTGCCATCCGAATGGGACTGGCCGCTAAAACTTCCAGCAACCGAACCGAACGCGCTCGGGCCGCTTCTCGCGCACGTATTGTGGTCGCTGCGAAACCCCAATGCTGTCTCTCCGATGTTGGTTGAACATAGCCTGCGTCAGGCGCTTTTGATGTTTGTGTTTCGATCCTTTGGGGTGGGAGGGGAAGATTTGCCGAGTGAGCACACCGTGGTTGCCGCGACACTGCGCTGCCTCAAGCGAGCATGGTCGGGCCGCAAGCTCGTTCCCTTTCAAGTTCGCGAGCTGGCTAAGAAGTCGGGGTTTTCGGAGGGCCACTTAATTCGAACCTTGAAAGCCGAGTTGGGCTTCACGCCTCATCAGTTGATGATGCTCATTCGCTTGGAGCGAGCAGCTGGCCTGCTTGCCCGAACCAATCTCACTGTCATGAGTGTCGCCGATCAGTGCGGCTTCGAAAGCCCATTCCATTTCTCTAGCCGTTTTAGCAAAGAGTACGGCCTGGGTCCGCGTGAGTTCCGAAAACGCGTGCTTGCTGGAAGGGCCCCGGGGCACGTCTGGAGTTTCCCGGATTTTCCGGACAGATTGTTGATGTGATTATGCCGCAAGCTGGGCGGAATACGCCAGCTCGAAGTTGATGGGTGATTGGTTTCCTGCGGCGGAATGGCGCCGCTTCGCGTTGTAGTAGTTTTCGATGTAGCGGCTAATTGCGTCGTACGCTTCTGATCGGGTTTCGAATGCGCAACCGTACCCGAGCTCCTTCTTGAGAGTCGCGAAGAAGCTCTCAGCGACGGCGTTGTCGTAGCAGTTGCCGGCGGCGCTCATGCTGCAAGCTGCACCGTGGCGATGAAGCAGGCCGCGGTAGTCGCGACTTGCGTATTGACTTCCGCGATCGGTGTGGTGGACGAGGCCAGGCGGTGGTCTGCGGCAGATCAGCGCGTGGTCTAGCGCGGCTACGGCTAGGTCGCGACTGAGTGACTTTCGCAACGCCCAGCCCACGACGCGCCGCGAGTACAGGTCG
>JANRKO010000022.1:0-6016 GCA_033763455.1 Polyangiaceae bacterium | reverse complement strand
GGGTAGTCACGACCACAACGCACCGATACCCGCAACGCAAGGCATCAACCGCCGCTCATCCCGCCACAACACCTTCGAGGATCGGTCAGAGACCTGAAAAAGCTCATCCAGTACGTGACTCGTGAAACATCCGGGCTAGCGCCAGACCGTGCAAGCGTGAACGCGGCCCTGGCTGCAACGGCACTCCAAGACAGTCCATCCGAAAGGCGAGATTCGATGATGGAGCGCAAGCTGTCGGTCAGCCCCGCATGCATGTCACGCCAAGGAGGCTATTCGTAGCAGAACTACCGTCAGCGCGCCATAGATTGCTGTCGCTGCGTATCGACTTGAGCCTGCGTAAGGTCACGGACGTCGATGCGTGGCTTCCCCGCGGCGGCCGGGAGTAGCCTAACTTCAAGTGCCTTGTAGCCCAGCAAGATAGGTTGAGAAACTGTCAGTGCACTAGTACCCTCGACTTTGCGCGAAAGTTCAGGAGCTACTTTGGCTTTACTAAGCACAGTAGCGCTCAATGACACACTGTTGTCGGCCTTATCCTTGAATGTGTACTGCAGCCCCTCTACACCCATAACCTGCCAAACTAGAACGTTCTTTGGGTCAAGAATTTCTCTGTAGCATGGATTGCTCTGATCTATCGCGCGGAGCATTGGTTCGAATTTTATTCTCTCAATCTCCAGAATGAAAGGCTTGATGAACTTCAGGTCGACGCCAATGTCGGAACTTGCCTCGAGCGCAAAGCTTAGATCCGCCACATCCTTTGATAACTGCGCAGCACTGGCCGAGAAACCACCCTTTGTCAGCCTTTGTTCAGTGGACGCTAATAGCTCGGTTGGATTGGGCTTAGGTTGCACCAACGTAGGAAAGCAAGACTCCGGCCGAGCCACTAGAACTTCGCGCCCAAGCTTGTCGTAGGTAATTATTGTGCCGACACCCAAACCCAGTCTAGGCGGGCTGTAAGGCTCGTAACCAACACGCCTAAGTTCCTTCACGAAGGCATCATCCGCCTGCTTGGGCACGCTTTCACACGCCGCAACTAAGAGAACGCTGCAGACCCCGCCGAGAAGTGGTTTCCACGAATGGGACAGCCCAGCACACACTTGCATCGCTAACTCCAGAGTGATGGCAATGCTAGCCAGTTCGCAAGAGAGGTCAAGCGCCGCCTAGGGAATCGCTGATTTATCCGGGCACGCCACGATGGTGTGCGTGCCGGCCAGCGGCGACGGTGCTGCCATGAAGCAGACCAGCTTTGCCAGTGCCGAGTACGCCGGCAAGAAGCGCAAGACGCGGCGCGAGCGGTTCCTCGCGGAGATGAACGCGGTGGTGCCGTGGGCGCAGCTTGAGCCGCTGATCGAACCGCACTATCCGAAGAGCGGCAAGGTCGGCCGGCCGCCGATCGGCGTGCCACGCATGCTGCGCATGTACTTCCTGCAGCAGTGGTACACGCTGGCCGACGAGGCGCTGGAGGATGCGCTGTACGACAGCCAGGCGATGCGCGAGTTCGTGGGCATCGATCTGGGCCGGGAGACCGTGCCCGACGCCACGACGCTGCTGAAGTTCCGTCGCCTGCTCGAGCAGCATGACCTGACGGCGGCGATCCTGGCCGAGGTCAACGCGCACCTGACTGAGCGCGGACTGCTGATGCGCCAGGGCACGGTGGTGGACGCGACCATCATCGCCGCGCCGAGCTCGACGAAGAACGAGGACGGCAAGCGCGACCCGGAGATGCACCAGGCCAAGAAGGGCAACCAGTGGCACTTCGGCATGAAGATGCACACGGGGGTGGACGCGGAGTCGGGGTTGATCCACAGCGTGGTCTGCACGGCAGCGAACGAGGCGGACGTGGCCCGCGGCCACGAGCAGCTTCACGGTCAGGAGAGCGCGGTTCACGGCGACAGCGGCTACACCGGGCTGGACAAGCGCGCCGAGGTCAAGGCTGCGCAGGACGAGGGCCGGCTGGGCCGGAAGATCGACTGGTACATCGCGATGCAGCGCGGTCAGCTCAAGGCCATGCCCGAGAGTCCGGCCAAAGCGATCTACGAGTGGTTCGAGCGGCGCAAGGCGCAGATCCGGGCCATCGTCGAGCACCCGTTCCGCGTCATCAAGAACCTGTTCGGCTACCGCAAGGTCAGCTACCGCGGGATCGCGAAGAACGAAGCGCGAGCGAAGGCGCACGCGGCACTGGCCAACCTGTACATCGTCAGGCGGCGATTGCTGGCCCAAAGGGTCAGTGCGTCCGCAGCGTGAGCGAGGGCCGAGAAGTACCCCCGAAACGCGATCAAGCGGCCCCGGATACGCCCGTGCACCTTCGCCGTGGCGAGGTCAGTGACGCCCGGCGAGACGATGCTCGCGGTCGAGCGCGTTGATCAGCGATTCCCTAGGGTTTCCCCTTCCCCCGGACAACTGATAGGTGCGGACGTGCACGAGCGTTCGAGTCAACGATTGCCGTAAATTGTCTAGAAGGGGCCGGCTATGATCGCCAGCGCCTATGGTGTCGAAATGGCTTCAAGCCTCCGAGGCGTGACAAACATGGCATTCGACTCTCACTATCAACGCGCCAACCCCGGCCACACATCTTCGGCATGGCGATCCGCGAAGTCGACCTCCGCCCTTCTCCTCGCAACTTTCTTGGCCGTAGTCATGCTTTCAGCTTGCTCAGTCAGGATAAGTGGGCTGACGCCCGCAGAGTTCGTCGGAGAGGTCGCAGTCAAGGCAGCAATCAGTGGGGCGCAGTACCTCGCCAACCTGCCTGAAGAAAGAAAGGCCGAACGGAGGGCGCAGTCAGCGGCGCGACTCTCCGAATTAGCTCAGAAGGGGCGCGCAAATGGATACAACCTCTCTGCAGAAGAAATAAGGGTACTGGAATCGGAGTATCAACCTTTCGTCGACGAGATCGTTGCAGAGATTCGGCGCATTCAAGAGCAGCAGCCACCGGATTCGCCATTGAATCGAAAGGGAAGACTGCCAAACGTTCGCCTCAGGATCATCAACGCCTCGGAATTCGATGCGTTCGCCTATCGTGGCATCGACGGTTCAGAAATACAGATGACCAGCGCACTCGTCGTAGAATCGACTAGGCGACTATCCGAGAGAATACGGCTCACAGGGAGGTTCGGAGAAATCCCAGACGATGGGGATAATAACTCTTATACACCCGACGATCAAGAAAGCTCTTATGAGCCGCGATTCCGGGTAGTTATCGAATTCTCCGAACTGATGCGGTTCCTCATCGGGCATGAAGCCGCTCATATCTGGCTGGACCAATCAACCATGGATGAACGCGATAGGGAAATAGAGGCGGACGCTTGGGGAATAGAGATTTCTGGTCGGGTCTCAGAGGTCTTGAATTTTCGCGCTCGCTCAATGAGAACCAGGCTGCAAATCACGTCGGACTACCAGCGATCCTTGGTCGAGGCTAGATCGGGTCCCGAGTTGTTCCTCCTCCTCTACGAGAAGGATGGAATTTTCTCCAAGAATTCTGCGCGTCAGCAGTTTGCGCAGCGCCAACTGGCTGTTAGCACGAAGCATGACGAAGTCTCTAAGACGTATGCCAAGTCACTTGGAAAAGGGACGATAGCTTCGTTCTCAATTCGTCAGGCACTTATGGGTTTCGATTTTGAGATTGGCGACAAAGAAAACGACTGTCAGCCCTCCGCAGTGCAACGCTGCGCTCGCTGAGGTGCTTTGCATGCGGCCCTCTCGTTCCCGAGCAGCACTACTGGCGCTTACCCTCACGTTCTCATGCTTGGAACCGGGCGCTCAGGAGTTGCCGGAGCCAATCAGTCCCCAATGTGGCCCGCTAGGAAAGGATGCTGCGACGGACTATCAGAAGTATGGACCGACTCTGGAAGAGTGCACCGTCGGTATCCTGAACTATGGGCTTCCAAGGCGGGCGGTTCTGGACTGGAATGTTGACGCCCTATCAATTGGTATCAGCAACTATCGCTCTGATGGACCTGCATTCATGCCCGGAAATGCGGTCAACGCTTTTCTTGTGCATAGCCTGCTTGGGGGTATGCGAATGCGCGCAGCTATGGCTCGCTCGTATGGAGGCAATCAGCTGGGGTTTGATGGAGGGCAACTGCGGCTAATGGTAAGCGTCCCCCGACGCGCGGACCCAACTGGACTGTTTTCTGAATTGGACTCCCTCTTTCATAAGATCAGTCCAGAAGAGCGGGATGCATTCTCGTCTTTCTCTCGTCAGAGTTCGTTCGGTACAAGGCGGCACATGCCGTTTTGGATGAATCGCACGCGGCTGACTAAGATGCGCGTACTCGAGGCGATTGACGAGCACTTGAGCAGGTCCGCCAAGAACAACCGAGCGGAGATTGTCTTTGCATACATTGCGACAAACCGCTCGCCAGGAGGCGCATCCGATCAACTCATTTGGGCATCAGATTCAATTGAGGGGGACGCTGAGAGCTTTATTGATGTCGACAAAATTATTCATCGATATCGTAGTTTCGCAGAATTAAATCCGAGACTAGTCGTGGTGTTGATCGTGGAAGGAGTATCACCGCAGGTGGTAGGATCGGCACCGAGAACATCTGCAACGCAAGTCAAGAATTTCAGATTCATAGATGTCACATGGCCCTCTAGGTATCCGTGGCAGTGGTCTCCGTCGATTTTTCCTGAGCGGAGCACGTCAAACGCGCCGAGTGAGACCCCGGGAAAGAGTAAGTCCGACACTATGTATCAACACGGGATGGGGCTTTTTCCAGTAGCTCTCGCGGCTCGTCTACGATGGTGCGAGATAGATGATCCAAATACGGATAATGTTCCAAGCGTTGAATTGGACGAGCTACTGGAGGACGCAAGGCTGTGGATGACGGGCGCCGCGCGAGCAAGATCTTCGTTGAAGACAGTCAGGGAGAAGGTCGCAAGAAGCAACGTACCCCCACGCATTTTCTGTCCAAATCCACTAGACCTCATTAGGCGTTGAGGATCGCGTGATCTCGCGTCTTCACCGTCATATAGCAGCGGGCCTTTTAGGGGCCTCGCTACTTGTCGCGTGCAATATGGAGAGCGAAAGCGACCTAACGTCCGATGGCAGAGTGCAGCCGTTCGAGGTTCTTCGGTTGCAAAGGGAAAAGCTTGTCATGGCGAGTGTCCCCATAACTGAGGAAGTGTTTCTTTTACGTGGCAGCAATGGTTTTTATCAAGTGGTAGACACTACAGCCGCGACAAGCAAGCCAAAGTGCTTGTCGGAGTTCTCAGACAGAGATTGCATTCTGGTCTTCCTGAAAGAGGCTAAGCATCTGAATCGCCGCAGTGAGTTGATCGGGTTCTCGAAGCTCTCGAACTTCGCGGGGCCGCAATTTGAAGGTGGCCCCATCGATTGGTATTTGGTCACCATTAAGTCACATACGTACAGTTACCGCGTGGCGTGGTTGGATCGTGTGAAGCAGACCGTTTCGATGCGGGATTTCGATTCTGAGAAGATTTTGCGTCTGTTCGCTCAAGATCTTTGCGAAGCTGGACTCGCCCACGGGGCTGAACCCTGTCGCCGAACGGTGAAGCGCTACTTGCGCTTGCACTACGGCGCACGAGTCGATGTCAGTACGCTTCACTTCAGTAGTGACGAAGGATTGACTGCGCTAGTCAAGGAGGTTCTTGCGACTCGCCGCTTGCCCGTGGCAGACGCGCTCTCCTCCGCGCCTTCGACAAGCGATGATTGGTCATTCCGATTGCAATAGACCACCCACGCATGCAAGATGGGCACAACGCCCTCTTAGGCTTGTAGTCGTCCAGTCGCGCAGCACACAGGGCTACAACATTTGAATGCGATGACATGCCATTCTTTGGCGTGCGGGCAGGTGAAACCGCATCCGGGTACTGAAGCCGAAGGCCCACTGAACGACCGTGGTGCGGTGCCGCTTGATCGTAAGCGTCCGGCCAAGTCACCTTGACGGCCGCTGCGGCAGTGATATCGGCGATCAGGTTGCCGGTGCCCAGCGGTGTGGCAGCAACTCGTCGATGCGGCTGGCCGGATGTGTCGGCAGCCGCTCCAGCACGTCCTTGA
>JANRKO010000021.1:0-31855 GCA_033763455.1 Polyangiaceae bacterium | reverse complement strand
TGGCAAGGGGCCGGGGTTCGATTCAGCGACGCTCTACGTTACCGGCGAGCCGGGCAAGGTGTACGCGGTACCGGTAGGCGTCCCGGGCGTCGCGGTGCCGATGCCCCCGTGAAGCGCGCGTACTTCGGGTGCGCCATCACGCGCCCACTCTAACAACCACGCAAAGCGGGCCCGCTCGGTGACCCTACTTTTGCCAAGGCTCGCGACATACTACACTGGGCACCGAAACCACCACGGTATCCGAGATCCGTGGCGCTAAAAAGATGCACATCATTCTCGCTGTCAGCTCTCAAGCGGGATACGCCGACCGATTCTTGCGAGGCGTCGCGGCCTATGCTCAACCTGCCGGCAGGATCCATTTCGATCGCCTTGCGCCGTCGCGGGAGAGCATGCTTCGTGTTGTCGAATCGAAAGCGGATGGAATCATTGCCCTCGCAAGCGATCTCGACATCCTATGCGTCTTGGAGAATAGCTCGTTGCCCGTTGTCTGTGGGGGCGCGCCGCTCAACACTCGTCGACTGCACCAGGTTCAGAACGACGAACAGGCAATCGCTCGCATGGCTTTCGAGCACCTCATGTCGCGTGGCTATCGGAATTTTGCAGCTACCGTCACGCGAGGGGGCCACCCCGATTCACGCTTGCTGGCTTTCGGAGAACTCGTGCGGAGGCAAGGCTGGAATTTTGACCTTTTCGACCGACCCGCAGCGTCGTTGGTTGTTGGCGATGCCGACTACAAAGCCGCCCTGACTGATTGGCTAAAGAACCTGCCAAAGCCTGTCGGCGTGTTTTGCGCTCAAGACACACACGCCTTCGGCGTGCTACAGATTTGTGCGCAGCTCGGCCTCGACGTGCCCCGCGAGATCGGCGTGGTTGGCGTAGATAACTACGAATCCGTGTGCCTGCTCTCTGAGTTTCCTCTCAGCAGTGTCGACGTCGCTGCGGAACGGAGCGGCTACGAGGCGATGGCGCTGCTCGAACGGCAAATCGCGGGTCCGAGCCAGCAACCCGAAGTGGTGATTGTGCCGCCCATACGTGTAGTCCCGCGGCGCTCAACCGACACGGGGGTGGCCGATGACCGATTGGTTTGCCAATCCCTTACTATCATGCGCGAGAACCTGTCTCAGAGCCTGAGTATCGAGTTGCTTTGCGACAAGCTCCTGTGCTCGCGGAGAAGCTTGGAACGACGCTTCATCGCTTGCTTGGGCGTATCCCCTGCTCAAGCATGGGCGCGGCTGCGAGTCGAAGAAGTGCAACGGTTGCTCATGAGTCCCGAGCTCCAGGTGCGCGAGATTGCAGCTCGGACGGGGTTCACCGATAGTCGCACGCTCGCTGCCAACTTTCGCAAGACGACTGGCATGACACCGACCGAGTTTCGCAGGCTCGCCCTACCGGGCAGGAGAAACGATTGACTACTGGCCAAGGGGGATCGTCCCGACTCGTTGCTGCGTCATCCGCACCGGTTTAGGTTGGAGAGCACTCGTACCTTAGGGCCAGCGACGCATTATCGTCACTGCCCCCTGCCGCACTCAGAGCCTAAGCGCTACGCGAGCGACGGTACCGTGCCGCTATTCTTGTCGGCATCGCCAATGCTCGGCGAGTTGATTCCGAATGGCTGCATGAGCCCGCGGAGCAGTAGGTTGTGCGCCGCCTCTTCCTCCACGATGTCCCGACCCGGTCTGACTTTGCCACCTGCTCGGCCCACCGTGACGAATGGTATGAAAGAGTGATTGTGGTCGCCACCGTTGCCGAATTCGGAGCAAATCACAAGCAGGCTGTTGTCGAGCATGTTGCTGTTGCCTTCGGGTGTAGCTTTCAGTCGAGCGGCGAAGGCTGCGATCTGGTCGACGAACCAAGTCCCCACCTTGTCGAGGTCCGGGTTGAAGTTGTGCTCCAAGGTATGGTGTGCATCACTTACGCCAACATGGGGGAAGCTCACGCCCACCTGAGCCGAACACAAGAACTGCACGCTTGCGACTCGAGTCATATCGCAGACTAGCGACTGATAGAGCAGGTCGAGCTGGTTCGCCGTAATTGCGGGAATGTCATTGCCAGATACCAGCGATGGCGCTGCGCAGCCGGTGCCCACTTGCGGCGGAATGACCACTGGAGGATCTCCACCTTGAGAACCGCCTGTTCCTGCGGAAGGGTTGGACTGAATTCGCATCTCCAGTTGCCGAAGCGACTCCAGGTGCTCCTCTAGCTTCTGCTGTTCGCGCGTTCCAGCAACTGACTTGAGTGTAGCGACCTCGGCGAGTAGGTGATCCAGCATGCTCTTCTGGCGACTGCTGTCCGAGGTGGTGGGTACCGGCGGTGGAATTGAGGGCGCGGTGCCTGTTCCCGTAGACGTGGGAACAGGAGTGGGCACTGGAACTGCGTCACCAAACAAGCGCGCAAACATCGTCGCTGGTTCTTCTACGGGTGGCAATGCACTTTGGTTTCGAATCGCTATCCGACGCTGGTCAATAACGGCGTTGATGGGCAGAACGCCGAACTGTAGCGAGGGGAACTTTAAGCCCACGCTAATGCGATCGGCAATCTGCTGGTCGATGCTATTAGTGGGCGACCACTGAGCGAGGCCGTCTTTCCAAACAGTGGAGTCGCCTGTCAAAACGGTCCGCATCGCTGCGCCGTGCTGCTCGTTGCTCATGCTGCCGGCGTTCTGGCCTGCCAGGTTGTTGAAACCCAAGTAACGAATGCACTCGGACTGAAGGGGCTGCAATGAGCGAAGAACCTTGTCAAACGTCCACCCACCGACGCCCTCACCTTGGGAGGGGAAGTAGATGCCGCCGGCCACGTGCAAAACCACGAACCGAATTGGTTGGGTTTGCTGCTGAGCTTCCAGCAAGCTGTCGCGGAAGATCGGCGCTGCCAAAAAGCCCGCGCTGCCGAGTCCCATCAAAAGTTCTCTGCGCTTCAAAATGTGTCGAGAAATCATCTGAAACTGTTCCTTTCGAGCGCGAGCCCGATCACATGTCCGAACGGAAGGGGTAGGATTCCGCTTGCACCAGCCCCACGATTAGTTCTCGAATATCCAAGTTTGCAGCCATGAGCTGATTGCCCATTGCGGAGATCAGCGCGCCGTCGGCCGCCGTCTCTTCCCTGCCCAAGCTCCACCTCAGCATTTCCCGTGAGATGCAGGAACGGAGCACCTGGCTTTGAGCCACGCGGTTGATGAATTCTGCGGGGGTAGCGAAGGGCCCGTCGACCTCGGGCGCCACGTCGACGATAGCGCCCTGTGTGTCGACGGGGCTCCCGTTTTCCGAGTCACGATAGGCGCCAACCGCATCGAAATTCTCGAATCCAAGGCCGAGCGGATCGATCAGCCTGTGGCAGGAGTTGCAGGTTGGGTTGGTCGAGTGTGCTGCGAGTTTCTCGCGAGTCGTGGTCGCTTCTGGGGGAGGATTGAACGGCGGGATATTGGGCGGCGGCGGCGCCATCGGTGCACAGAGCACCCGCATTCTTAGCGTTTTCCCGCGACCGATAGGGTACGAACTATCAGGTTTGGAATGCGCGGAAAGGAAAGCAGCCTGGGATAAGATGCCGAGCCGCGCAGGCGGCATGGTGACGCTCGTCCAAGCCGAACCCGGTGCGGGCACGCCGTAGTGGCTGGCCATGACACTGTCCAGCGGCGACCAGTTTGCCGTGAAGAGGGTGCTCAACGAGCCATTGTGCTCGGTGAGAAGAGTATCCACGAAGCGATGCGATTCTTCGACCATCGAGGCCTGAAGGCCAGTGGAGAACGATGGAAACAATGCTCCGTCCTTTACCGCTTTTGCAGCGTTTGAGATCCCCAGCCAATCGAGCACGAACCCCCGTATCCAAGCGGTGGAATTGGGGCGTGCCAAGAAACGCCTAGCTTCAGCTACACGCCCCGCCGTGGTGGCAAGGCTCCCGGACGCTGCCGCCGCGTAAAGTTGCTCATCCGGTGGCTCGCCTGCGATGGCGTAGGAAATTTGAGAGGCGATTTCGTGGGGCGTAAGTTCGCGGCTCGGGCCGGTGCCAGCACCTACCTCGGTCTTGTACAAGAAATATGGAGACTGCAGCATGGTCTCTACTACGAGACCAATGCCGCCTGCGTAGGAGGTGCGGGTCACCTCTGCACTAAATAATTGGACATACGAAGCCACTTCGCTTTCTGCCAGGGGGCGCCGATAGGCGCTTTGCCCGAAAGAACGAATGAAGGCTTCACCACATTGGGCGTCGCTGGCGCCACTGCAGGGGGCAAGTGTTTGCGCTTCGGCCATGGCCTTCTGACCAAGCTGCTTGGCAGCGACAGCGTATTGCTCTGCCACGGCCAGAGGGACGCGCAAGGCCGAGGTCATGTTATGGTAGCCGAGGACTTCGTCATCGCTCAGGAACCCGCTGGTGACCGAAGCACCCGCATTCAGATTGGGAAGGGCTTCCACAGACCTCTGGTACTCGGGTGTGCTTAGCCTCCGCACCGCAATTGGACCCAATGGCCCGCTCGGTGGGAGGGACACAGGACTGCCGCCGGTGTTGCCATTGCCGCCGGTAGAGCCGCCGGTGCCACCTGCACCCGGGACGGTGTTGGGGTTGCCATTCGCGTTGCCTGAAGCCTGGTTTGCGGGCTCACTTCCTCTACCGTCGCGGCCTCCCCCCTCAGTCGTGCAGCCGGTAACGCAGTAGGCTGCGGCTGAGAACGCAAGCGGAACGGCTCGAAGTCGGGACCTGTTGAGACTCATGACTTATGAACTCCATGGGCTCTCCACAAAAGGAGACCCTTCGACTACCTGCGCCGGCGCACGCATGCTGGAAATGGCAAACCGCCTTTGAACGCGGTGTGGTGCCGCGCCGTTATTCCCACTTTACTGGATCATGCCCAGACGACCAGGCGCGGTTATTTGCCGTCGAATGACGGATTTGCGCCAGCGCCGGCCGTTGTCAGGCAAGTAGCTCCCAGTGTTCCAGCCGAGCGATTTGCCACCAGAGAGGAGGATGGGGTTGCCTGCAATCGTGTGTTCGTCCCCGAGGGACCAAAAGACGACGTGAAAAGACGACGTGGATGTGTGAGCTTTTCATTCTTCTGCCGGGGCCCAAGGGGGGGATCGCGCTTTTCCGCACGTGCAACCCCTCTTAGCCCCGCCAAGTGGCTACACGTCGAAAGAGCGTAAGGTGGCTAAAGAGCGCGATGGGGACCAAAACTGTGGGTAACCATACGAACGGAAAATCTGCGATCCAGATATTGGGAGGGTCGTTGAGGAAGCGCCTGAGCGGGGTGGGCATCGACATCACCGCGATGCCGACGATGTTGATAAGCAGCGTTGCTCCCACGATGTTGAACAGGCGCATGCCTAGGTGCGGGAGCTTTCCTTTGTAGGCGAGCCAAGCTGTGGGCAGGGCCAGGCAACCGGTGAGAATATCCAGGTTGGAGCCCGAGTAGCTCATTTGGGGCGGCATGATGCCTTCGCTGGCAGCCAAGTGCATCGTGAGTTCGAGCGGCAAGCGAAATACGTTGATGCCAATGACAAACCAGAGTGGCACCCTATCCATATAGGTTCTCACCGGACGTGAGAACGCGGTGACGACCGTAAGCACGAACCCGAGAACGATGAGTAGCCCGACTTTGGGTGGCATGCTGAAATCCTTCAACAGCCCGAGCGAGCCCAATGCGGCGCTGAGTGCTGCCCAGGCGAACACAGGCGGAAGCACCCACTTCATGAACGCTGAGCGATCGGCCGCGAAGCGAGCAAGCCCCAGCAGGAGCAGTGCCAAAGTCCCCAGCGTCACAGCGATAAATAAGACGACCAGAAGCGGAGAAGGTGCAGGAAGCATACGGCTGCTTTTGCCTACCAGAGGACCGGCTGCGCGTCTTCTCGCTGAAGTCTCAATCGGTTCACGGCGGGGTTGACACGTTGCGTCACGGACTCTATCGATCTGAAGCTTGGGATATTGGTTGGTGAGAGGATCAGACCACACATGAATGAGTTTGCAGGCAGACCACGGGTTGCCATTGTTGGGGGCCTTCGCACGCCCTTTAGTAAAGTGGGCGCGGCTTATCGCCATCTAACCGCATTGGATTTGGGGAAGATAGTTGTAGCCGAGCTTTTGCAACGGACGGGTGTGCCCCAAAGTGCCGTAGAGCAGGTCGTCTACGGGCAGGTGATCCCTTCATTGGCCGCGCCGAATATCGCGCGTGAAGTGGTGCTCGGTACGGGTATGCCGCGCAGCACGGATGCCTACAGCGTGTCGAGAGCATGCGCCACCAGTTATCAATCCACGGTCAATGTTGCGGAGTCGATTTGGGCCGGCGCCATCACGTGTGGGATTGCAGGGGGTGCGGATAGCGCGAGCGACGTGCCCATGGCCGTGAACAAGCGTTTGGCAGGAGCCTTAGTGGAAGCGAGCAAAGCCAAGAGCCTCGGTGCTAAATTGGCTGCGTTTAAGGGTGTGCACCTCGGAGATCTCGCTCCCATCCCTCCGGCACTGAAGGAGCCTTCCACGGGCCTCACCATGGGTGAAAGCGCCGAAAAGATGGCCAAGGAAAATGGCATTGGTCGTCGCGAGCAGGATGAATTTGCGCACTTGAGCCACACGCTAGCGGCCAAAGCCTGGGCCGCGGGCAAATTCGATGACGAAGTGATGCACGTGTTTGTGCCCCCCAAATACGAGCCGTTTACTGAAGATAATCTGGTGCGAAAAGATTCGCTACTGGAAAGCTACGCTAAACTGCGGCCGGTGTTCGATCGCAACTATGGCACCGTAACCGCCGGCAATTCGTCACCCTTAACGGATGGTGCGAGCGCTATTCTCCTGATGCGCGAAGATAAGGCCCGCTCCTTAGGCCTCAACATCCTTGGATTCATCAGGAGTTACGCGTTTGCGGCTTTGGATCCGTCAGAGCAGCTTTTGATGGGGCCTGCCTACGCCACACCGATTGCGTTGGATCGCGCAGGGCTCACGCTTGCTGACATGCACTTGATTGACATGCATGAGGCCTTCGCCGCTCAGGTGTTGAGCAATATTCAGGCTTTTGAGAGCGACAAGTTTGCGCAGCAAAAGCTTGGGCGCTCTTCTAAAATTGGGATGATTGACCGCGAGAAGTTCAATGTAAACGGAGGTTCGCTCGCGGTGGGGCACCCCTTTGCTGCAACGGGTGCGCGCCAGATCACTCAAACATTGCGAGAGCTTCAGCGCCGGGGTCAACAGTTCGGTTTGTGCACGGCATGTGCGGCAGGCGGCCTCGGTGCCGCGATGGTTTTGGAGGTTGCGTGATCAGTCAGGTTTTTGAAAAGTCGCTCACGATCGAGAAACGCAACGATGGCGTTGCCGTGATTCGCATCGATGTTCCGGACGAACCCGTAAATACTCTCCAGCCCAACTTTGCCGAAGAGTTCACGGCGGCGTTGGCCGAAATCGACGCCGATCAGAGTGTGCGTGCCGTGGTGATTGCCTCGGGTAAGCCCGATGGCTTCATTGCTGGCGCGGACATCAAGATGCTGAAGAAGGTTCAGGTAGCCTCCGAAGCGAGTGCGCTTTCAAACGCAGGTCAACGCGCGCTCGGAAAGCTGGCTGATTTTTCGCGCCCGGTGGTCGCCGCGATCCATGGCGCCTGCCTAGGGGGTGGCTTGGAGGTGGCGTTAGCTTGTCATGGTAGGGTGGGGAGCAGTCACGAGAAGACCAAGCTCGGGTTGCCGGAGGTGCAGTTAGGAGTGTTGCCGGGCCTTGGCGGTACGCAACGGCTACCGCGTTTGGTCGGTATCCAGGCGTCCCTCGATATGATGCTAACGGGTAAGCAGATTGACAGTCGCCGTGCCAAACGCATGGGCCTTTTGGATGACGTGGTGCCTCCCGCCATTGTGGTCGAGGTCGCCGCGAAGCTGGCACTCAAGATGAGTGAATCTGGGCGCCGTGGGCACTTTCGCACGCTTCACAAGGGGTTTGATAAGGCAGCTGTGGTGGAGGCCTTGCTTGTTGAAAATCCCATTGGTCGAAAGATACTCTTCGATAAAGCTAAGCAGCAGTTGCGTCGGAAGACCCACGGAAATTATCCGGCGCCAGAGCGCATCTTGGAAGTGGTGCGAACGGGGTTGGCCAAGGGCTTCGAACGTGGTCTCCAGGCTGAATCTCAGGCGTTTGGGGACCTTGTGGTCACGCCTGAAGCTCGTGAGCTGATGAATCTCTTTTTTGCAACCAATGAGCAGAAGCGCGACAGTGGTGTGGATGATGCTTCTGTAAAGCCCGCGGTTGTGCACAAAGTAGGAGTGCTCGGAGCCGGGCTCATGGGCGCCGGCGTAGCGTACGTTACCGCGGCTCAGGCGGGGCTCCCTGTTCGCTTGAAGGATCGCGATGACGTCGGCCTCGGGCGCGGTATGAACTACATCCGAGGTATTGCCGATGAACGGGTGGCCAGGCGCCGCTTGAGCGCGACCGAGCGGGATGCCTTGCTCGCGACCATCACGCCGACTTCCTCGTACTCAGGGTTTCACGATGCTGAGTTGGTGATTGAGGCGGTGTTTGAAGATCTGGAGTTGAAGCGGTCAGTCTTGAAGCAGACCGAAGAGAACGGGCATCCGAACCTGATCTTTGCGTCTAATACATCTTCGTTGCCGATTGCGGACCTCGCCGCTGCAAGCCGTGCCCCCGAAAGGGTGCTCGGCATGCACTACTTCTCCCCGGTTCACAAAATGCCACTCCTGGAGATCATCGTCACCGAAAAGACGGCGCCGTGGGCCACCGCCACCGCCGTTCAAATAGGAAAAAAGCAGGGGAAAACGGTCATTGTGGTGAACGATGGTCCGGGCTTTTACACCACGCGCATCTTGGGCCCGTACATGAATGAAGCGGCGCATTTGCTGGGCGAAGGTTTGAGTATTGATGCCATCGATGATGCCTTGGTGGAGTGGGGTTTTCCGGTGGGGCCTATCACTTTGATAGATGAGGTGGGTATCGACGTGGCCGAGAAGGTGGGCAAAGTGCTGCACCACGCGTTCGGCGAGCGCATGGCTGCCCCGAAGACGGTGGGGCGCTTGGTTGCCGAAGGCCGATTGGGGCGCAAAAACCAAAAAGGATTTTACGTATACGGATCGAAGAAGGACAAGGGCAAGCGCCCGGTTGATGAAAGTGTCTACGGGCTCATTGGGCAACCTAAGAAGCTTTCACTCCCGAAAACCATTATCGCTCAACGCTGTGCTTTTGCTTTCATCAACGAAGCCGTGCGCTGCTTTGAAGAAGGGATCTTACGTTCTGCTCGCGATGGGGACATCGGCGCGGTGATGGGCCTTGGGTTTCCTCCGTTTCGTGGCGGTCCATTTCGCTACGTCGATGCGGTTGGCCCCGTGGCAATCGTGCGGCAGCTGGAGCGCTTTGCGTCCGAGTATGGCCCGAGGTTTGCTCCGGCCGAGTTCTTGCAGCGCATGGCGCGCGAAGAACGACGCTTTTTTGGGGCCTCTGCAGTGAGCCCGGTGAAGCGCCAGCCTCAGAAATCAGCTCTCGCGGGCAGTGAGTGAAGTTTCTAGGGGCTTGGGCTGTCTAACCTACGTTTGCCCTACCTCTTTGTCCCGTCTCCTCCCTTACACATAAAAGGACCGCAGCCATGAAAATCCATCTCACGAATTTAGCTTTACCGTTGGCGCTCGCCCTCGCCGCTTTCACGGCGACCCCTGCCCAGGCTGGGCTGGCGGAGTGTGGAAACATCGATGTTAAGGCGGATGCAATGTGTAAGGTGGAGACGAGCGGAGGGTGTACGGCTGCGTGTACACCACTTAGCGTCCAAGCTTCTTGCGCGGCCGATCTCTTCGTGAGCTGTCAGGGAATGTGCAATGCAACGGTGGATGCAACCTGCACCGGCAGCTGTGACATCACGTCTTGTGAGGCGAGCTGCACTGCAACTCCCGCTCAGTTTGATTGTGCCGCAAACTGCACTGCGAAAGCTGAAGGCATGTGCGCCGCGTCGTGTATGGCTGAGGCAGACAAAGCCCAGTGCACGGCTTCTTGCAAGGCCACGGCAAGTGGTGAGTGCGACGCGAGCTGCAAGGTGGTTCCGCCCACGGCAGACTGCAAAGCTAAGTGCAACGCGAGTTGCCAGGGCGAGTGCAAGGCGAAGGCCAACGGAAGCTGCCAGCTCAGCTGCCAAAAAGGAGGCTCTGCCATGTGCGAGGTGATGGTTAAGGGTAAGTGTGAGGCAGAGTGCACGAAGCCCGAAGGCGCCATCTTCTGCGATGGCAAATACGTTGATACAGACGGTAATGCTCAGAAGTGCATCGATGCACTCAAGGCCAAGCTTGCCGTGAATGTGGATGTTTCAGCGCGTGGAAGTGCGGAGTGTACAGGGGGCAGCTGTAATGCCGAAGGTGAGGCTTCGGCGAGCTGTGCTGCTAGCCCCGCACCGGGCGAGAAAGTCTCGTCGGGAGTGTTGGCGCTTTTTGGGCTCGCTCTAGGTGGTGCCATGCTGCGCAGGCAGAAGCGCCAGGGTTGAGCTTCATGCCGCGGCGCTGAGCCGTTGGCTCGCCCTCCCTAGAACCGTAAACAAACCTTGCCCACATGGGCCCCGCTCGCGAGGTAACTGAATGCCTCGCGGGCCTCGTCCAGTGGAAAGGAGCGGTCGATGGCGGGAACTATTTTTCGCTCTTGGATCAGTTGATTCATCTCGACAAAGCTCCGCCGAGGGCCGATGAAGACCCCTTGCAAGCGCACGTCTCGCATGAGAAGCGGCAAAAGATTGAGCGGCCCTTGTTTACCCGCGAGCACACCAATCAGATGCACCGAGCCCCCGGGTCGCACCGCACGCAGGGATTCTGCGAGTGTATCCGCTCCTCCGACTTCGATCACGTAGTCCACGCCTTCACCCCCTGAAAGCTCGCGTACTTTCTGGCCAAATTCGGGGTTAATGCCGGTGTTGAGTGTGAAATCGGCACCGAGCGACCGCGCTTTGGCAAGCTTTTCATCCGAACGGCTCGTCACGATGACGCGAGCGCCTGCGGCTTTGGCAAACTGGAGCGCAAACATCGAAACGCCCCCAGTGCCCAGCACCAAGACGCACTCCGACGACACAAGCTTGCTGTGGCGAAACAGCGCACTGAAAGCTGTGAGGGCCGCGCATGGTAACGTCGCAGCCTGTTCGTTCGATAAGAAAGCGGGTGGTCGCACCACATCCCCGGCGTTCAGCACGACGTACTCCTGTAGCACCCCATCGAGCGGGCCGCCGCGCGTTTGGCGCAACGTGGTGCGGGTGGGGGATCCTTCATACCAGCCGTTGGCCACGAGCGGACATACGCGCTCGCCCAATCGAAACTCTGAGACTCCTTCCCCCATCGTTACAATCTCGCCGACGCCATCGGACCCAGGGATCAACGGTAGCCCGAGCTTGGGATCGTACTCCCCGCGCACCATGAGAAGGTCTCGGTAGTTGAGCGAGGCCGCCAACATTCGGAGCTCAATTTGTCCGGGACCCACAACGCTACGGGGGCGTTCCGTGACCGAAAGCTTTGCCACACCAAAGCCACCATCGAGCTGGATTGCGCGCATTCCGCTACGGTACAGCTCGGAAGCGGGTGCCTCAAGCGCGAAGGCGTCACGCATGTCCGGCGGCTCAGGGCCAAAGCTAGTGGCGAAGCCCTGGTTGGGTCGCGGTTCGGGGTCACGTATAATCCGGGCTCTCAATGGAGTCCGTCCGAATCGACCGTTGGCTTGTGGCCGCACGAATCTTCAAGTCACGTGTGCTTGCGACGGAGGCGTGTACCGGTGGTGCTGTCAAGGTTAACGGTGAGACGGTAAAGCCGAGCCGCGCCTTGCGCGTGGGGGAGGAAGTGAGTGGGCTAGCTCCGCGAGGGCGCATCGTGCTTTTTGTATTGGCGCTCGCCGAGAAGCGGCTATCGGCACCATTGGCACGAGCTCTGTACGAAGATCGCTCCCCGCCCCCAACCGAAGAACCCGAGTTTGCAGTTCGTGTGCGGGGAGCCGGGCGACCCACAAAGACGGAACGACGAGCTATCTCACGTTTTCGCGGCTACTAGAAAAGCCAGCGCTCTTCGGGGCACCCAGTGCTTTAGGGTGCAGCGCCGGCAGCAGCAGAGCTGGCTGGTTGGGCCAAGCCGGCGGCGGCTCCGGTGCCCCCGCCGGGCGATACCGCTTCAGACTCACCGATGACCTCAGACTCGCCGGTGACCTTCACTTTGGCGACCTCGGCGAAGTTCTGCATGCCGTAGCTCGCGCGAGCCACCAAGTTGCGCGGCTGTGCGGGCACGGAATCTGAGTATGGCGTTGGGGCCATGGCTGCGTAGCCTGGGGCGGGGTACCCGGGTGCAGCGGGTGCTTGCCTTCCCGGTTCCGCGGAACGAAACCCGCGCCGAGCCAGCTGAGCTTGGTGCCCGGAGCTCGGCCGATCATTGGCGCTCGGCACTTCATTGTTCGGAATAGAACTTAGATTAACGTCTCCGGAGGATGCCGAAAGCGTGACGGTGCGTTCGGGGCGAGGGACAAGGAGCACAGCTACCGCTACGAAACCAATCGACATCGCGCTCAAGGCGACACAGGGCATCCAACGCCAACTGATAAACTTGTCCAATCCCAACGGCATACCCCTAGTCCGGAAACGTTCGCCCTACATAGCATGCACGCGATCGATCGACCGGAGAAATCAAAAAAGTACGCCAAAAGGAACTATTTTTTGCCCAAGGCGCCCTTCAGCAGCGCCTTTACGCCGTGACGTGCAAGAGTGGGTACGCTGATGAGACTCTTGGTCAGTGTGCCGGTGAGTGAGGCAGCGAGCGCCATGGGTGTGGAGCCCCTCGCTTCAATGGCCACTCTTTCGCCCGTGAGCGCGTCTTCCACTGCGCCCCTCGCGATGGTGCGTGAACCATCCGAGCGGATTTCAATCACCATGCGAGCCACCACGGGCGGATCGTCGGTGCTCTCGATAGCCCCGCCCGAAGTACGGGTTAGGCTTACCCCGAGGCGCTCCTTCTGGCGGTCGATAAAGCCCATCAGTTAGCGAGCTCCTGCACCTGGCAGCGTTTCCCGTGGCTGCTTGTTACGCCACCGAGCCCATTCGGCTGGGCGCTCGAGAGCTGCCTCGCAACTGGGGGAACGTTGGCCAGCGTAGGCTGAACCGGGCGTTGGGCGTTGAACCAAGATGTTCTCGTGTTCATCAATGAAAAAGCTTTCGCTTAGAGCCGCTTCGGCATGTGCCGGCCAAGCGTAGGCCACAAAACGTCGCTCGGCCCGTTCCTCGTCAATCTTGCTGCTTTCTTGCGGATCCGAAACCCAGCCTCCCCCCAAGCGCGGGACACAAACTAAGAAACAGTAGCCATCCAATTGAAGGCATGGGCCCCCCGGCACCCGAACCACGGTGGCTCCACGAGCCATGGCCATGGGCGCCAAAAGGGGGGTGAATCGCCCACGCACATTCGCTCGCCCTGCAACCTCCTCGATCAATCCAGCGGAACCTACCCCGTCGTTATCAGGATCGATCTCGGCTTGTTCGCGCATGACCCCTTCAGCAAACCAGAGCTGGCGCAGGTGCGAGACAGCCCGCTGCCCGCTCGCACGCTTGCCAGACTCGACAATGCCCGGTAGCGCCTCTTGTGCCGTGAATCTGAGGAGACCAATTACCGCGACGATGCTTGTGGCCATGGCCGCAAGCCGGCGAGCGCGTGGTGCGGTAGCTCCGCCGGCGGTGAGAAAACTGAACAGGGAGAACGCCAGCGCAAACGGGGCGGCCCGCGTCCAAAGCACCGAGAACACCGAGAACACCAAAGCCGAAGCCACCAGTGCTTCCAGGCGACCCCAACCTGTGACGTAGCGAACACCCATTACCTTGCGGGATGCCGAATTCAGGTGCCGGGCACAAGCCCCGAGCTAAACGCTGGGGTCGCGAGGGGGCTTCAGGCTGATTTTCCCAAGCTCGGTCTGGTTCGTACTGTCGCTATCAGGACGAAACGAATACGTTACTAAGGGGCGTTCTGCGAGGCTTGGCTTGGCACGCAGCACTGGCCGTGCATGGGCAGAAGCCGCGGGGGACTCTTCGTGGAACGCTCCGAGCGGGGGGGGAGCGATGTTCAAAAAGGCGCCGCCGAGCTCCATGGGCGGGGGCTCAGACTGTTCGACTTCTTCCTCACTGGGACGGCGGGTGCGAGGTAACGCTGAGCCGAGGGAGAGAGGAGGTGCAGGCAAGGAGCCGTCCAGATCCCAAGCGCTCTCCGGCTTGTGGCCGGCAGGGCTCACTGACTGAGGCGATTGGGGCTCAAACGATACAAGCGGGAGCGCGGGAGCAGGATCGGTGGGGCGTTCCTTTTGCTCAGCGGAAGGCTGCCCGTGGCTTGGGCGGCTCTTGGTGGGCGAGGAGTCGAGAGCTTGGCGCTTCAGATGCAGAAGCTCGCGGTGAGCGTCATCCCGCTGGGCCTGGAGGCGTCGGATAAGCTCCAGGGAACGCTGCTTGTCCGCTAGCAGCTTATCGACGGTTTCGTTCGAAACTACGAGTTGGCGTTGCACTTCGCTCAGCCTATCCCCAAGATCTTGAGCGGGTGGCCGAGCCGTAGGCATTTCATCGCGAGCATTGTTTGCCCTCGGAGCCATGGATGTCGGCGAGCTGCCTAACCCTGGATCCGTCTTGGTGCGCTGCTGTGGAACGTGACTGGGACGACGCGCAGTGGGCGGTTCCGGCGGAAACCCGGGCTCTTCTGCCCCGGGAGCTCGCGCCGTGCCCGTGGGTGACATCGAACGCAGGCGCGCGACTTGTGCCAGCACTTCGTCGCGCTCGCGCTTTGCTTGCCTGAGCTCGGCCGTGTGTTCTTCGATCAAGAGCGCAAGGAACTCATCGTTCTGTTCCAAGGTTCGCAACACTTCTGAAACAGCTTGCCTCTTAGCCGCTCGCAACTCGGCTTCCAAACTGAGCACCCGCTTTTCAAGCACGCCGTGACTCATATCCGGACGTGCCATCACGCTGCGTAGCTCAACGGCGTGTTGCGATAGGACACGGCCGGCGTCACCGGCATCAGCAATGCCACCGCCAATCTTCTCCAATGCTTTCACCAGCTGGTGCACAGCTTTCTGTGCAACCTCATTCAACAGAATTGGCTCACTCGAGGGGCCATCTGGGAGGCCAACGGGCACTGTCCTCCGGGCACCGTCATCGATCGTTTCGGCGCGAGGGCGTGGCGCCACACCACTTATGTACTGGGATCGGCCGTCTTCGTCGGTCATTGGGGAAGGCTCAGGCGCATCCGAGCTATTTGCCGCGGTGGCGTCTGCGGCCGGTGGACTGCCAGCGTTCGAAAGCATCAGCTAGGGTATATACCCCAAGAACCCGAAGCCGTCCGCAACTCGTTCAGAATTTCAGCGCTTAGAATAGCGGCTCGCGCCGCTGTGGAGCCCTTCCGCCTGCCTGCTTTTTGGTCCATTCGCTCCAGCCCCGCTATCGGTACCTACTTGTTCCATGCCCATTTCTAACGCCCCTCCAACTTCTCGCGCAGTGCTCGACCAAAGCCTTGAACGCCTAGCGTCCAAGGCGCGCGAGTTTGCCCGCGCACCTATTGCCCAGAAAGAGCGGTGGTTGAGCGAAACGCGGCAGGCGTTCAAGGAGGTCGCCCCCGCGCTGGTGGAGCGAGCCTGTGCCGCTAAACGAATAGACTTCTCTGGAAATTTAGCGGCTGAGGAGTGGTTGAGTGGGCCCGGCATCATTCTGAGGCATCTGCGTCAGTACGAGGGCAGCCTGGCGCGTCGCCGAGTGAGCGGACGCACCTTAACCTCGCAAAGTAGGGTCACCGAGACTGACGAAGGACGAACCACTATCTCAGTCTTGCCCGTGGACAGCTTCGACCGCGCCGTCTTCCTGGGGTTCACTTCTGAAACGTGGCTGGCTTCTGGTGTGGCTCCGGGGGATGTGGCGGGCCTTCAAGGGACGTTTTACGACGAGAGTGAGCCCGAAGGTGGAGTGTCGCTGGTACTTGGGGCGGGAAATATCGCTTCGATCCCGGCGGTAGACGCTCTTTACAAGCTGTTTGTGGAAGGGCGGGTGTGCCTCCTCAAGCTGAACCCCATCAACGATTACCTGGGGCCTTGCTTCGAGCGTGCGTTTGAAGTGCTCATCCGAGCTGGTTTTCTGCAGATAGCTTACGGTGGTGGTGACGTGGGAGCGTACCTGTGTCAACATCCAATGGTTAGCGATATTCATATCACCGGTTCTGATCGAACATTCGATCACATCGTGTGGGGTCCACCCGGTGAAGAGCGCACCCGCCGCCAAGCGTTGCACCAGCCGCTTCTCACCAAGCCGATCACGAGCGAGCTTGGAAACATCAGCCCGGCCATCATTACCCCCGCGAAGTACACAGACGCCCAGCTTCAGTTGATGGCACGGAACGTCGTCGGCACGTTCGTGCTGAACGCGGGCTTCAACTGCAACGCCACCAAGCTCTTGGTGCTGGCACGCGGCTGGCCACAAGCTCCGCTCTTCTTGAAAGCCGTGGCGGAGTGGTTGGGGCGTGTTCCAACCAGGTATTCTTATTACCCAGGGTCCGAGGAGGCCTACGGGCGGTTACTTGCAGCCGGAAGCAACGTGCAGAAATTCGGGGAAGCCCGAGAAGGTACGCTTCCTTGGGCTTTGGTGTCTGACGTGGAGCCCCACCCGGCGTCCCCGACGTTCAACGAAGAGCCTTTTTGCGCGGTCTTGAGCCAAACGTCGCTGGGAAGCCCCGACCCCGAAGAGTTCTTTCAAGCCGCGACGTCTTTTTTGAACGATCACGTGCGAGGCACGCTCAATGCGATGCTTCTTGTGCCCCCGCAGAGCGAACGCGACCCACGGTACTCGCAGGCCGTGAAGAAGGCTATTTCAGCTCTTCGCTACGGGGTGATTGGTGTGAACCACTGGCCCGCTGCGGCCTTCGGAATGGGGTCCATTCCTTGGGGTGGTTACCCGGGTGCTACTTTAGAAGATGTGCAGAGTGGCATTGGCTTTGTGCACAACACTTTCATGCTCGAACGAATCGAAAAGAGCGTGTTGCGCGGGCCATTTGAAGCCTTCCCGCTGCCCATGTGGTTCCCTGGCCACCGTACGCAGAACATCGTGGCGAAGAAGTTTTGTGAATTCGAAGCCGCCCCCAGCTGGGCCAAAGTTGCTGGCCTGGCGTGGTCGGCCCTCCGGGCCTAAAATCTACTGTTTTGCCCGTTTGCGCCCGCTCTTTCGCTCCTTTTCGACAGCGCGAAGGTACCGCTCCACGTCCACCTGCAGGGTGTGGCGCGCGGAGCGTACGTAGCGTTTTTTGAGGGCTATTCGATCTCGTTCGAGTTGTGCGAGCATGCTCTCTTTGGACGGAAGCGCGTAGTCAGCGTTCAAGTATTCGGCGATCCAACGGCTCTGCACTTCCGCTAGGGGGAAGATGGCTCCCAGCGGCTGGCAAAGGCCAACAAAGAAGAGCCCCGGGTGCTCCGGGTGAAACACGCGATGAAACAGTGAGAGTTCATTGTTGGGAGCACTCACCAAATCGGGGTCAAAAAACGGAAAGGACACTCGATAGCCCGTGCAGTAGATCACCGCGTCTATGGGCTCCTGGGTCCCATCCAAAAATTCCACCTGGTGCCCCAAGTAACGCCTAATTGCCGGCTTCGGTGTCACATCCCCCGAGCCTAAGCGCGTGAGGAGCTCACTTGAAACGGTAGGGTGAGCTTCTAGCAAGCGGTGGTCGGGCCGCGGCAGACCAAAGTCTTCCATCTTTCCAACCAAGGCTTCGAAAAGTCGAGTCGCGATAAGGCGTTTTTGCGGTAGCCAATCCGGGAGCGAGAGCCCCGCATCAATAGGCTTTCCAAGTAGATACTTCGGCAATACATACGCACCGCGCCGCGTGGAGAGGAAAACCCTGTGCGCATTGCCAGCGTGGCTGAGCTCGCAGGCGATGTCGACTGCGCTGTTTCCGATGCCAACCACCACGACGTTCTTGTCCCTTAGATCATGAGGCTCAAGCGGATCCACGTAGTGATGCGAATGAAAGGTAACGCCGTTAAATGTACCTTCGGGTGGTGGGTCCGGATAGCGAGGGTCCCAATGGTGCCCGTTGGCAACCACCACGGCTCGATACTCCCGGACTTCGCCGTTGCTCAGTGTGACGCGCCAGCTTCCGCCGGGAATGCGATCGACCCGTTTCACGCTAGTGTTGAACTGGATGACTCGCATAAGACCAAAGGCCAAGGCGAAGCTCTCAAAGTACTTCGCCATCAGGTCGTGGCGGGGGTAGTCCGGATAGTCCTCGGGCATCGGGAAGTCCGAAAACTGGGAGCGCTTTTTGGAGGTGTTGATGTGGAGGGAGCGATAAGCGGACGAAAGGCCGTTCGTGTTTCGAAAGACCCAGTTGCCTCCAACGCGGTCGCCTTTCTCGAAGCATTCGAGGGCAACCCCCGCGTCTGTCAAAGCCTTGACGGCGGCAAGCCCCGAGGGGCCGGCGCCTATCACACACACTTTACCGGGGTCCGATGGGTAAACGTGCATGGCGGGCTCAGCGCACCAACGACGCCTGCGTGTGTCAAGCGGTTCCGGCCGCCGTGCCGTTTCTTATATAGTGGCACGATAGTGGCACCAACTTAGGGGTGGCAAGCCTCAAGCCGGCGCCTTGTCGTGACGTCTGGCGATCGGGCCCGCTAACATGTGGGGTCCCATCCCGTCCGCCAAGCCAAGCAGCCAATGGTAAGAATTCTTTTGGTCGAAGATTCCGTGAGCATGCGCTCTTTTGTACGAGCGTGTTTGGGCTCCGCACAGTCCGCACTTGGCGAGGTGGAGGTAGTGGAGGCTGCCAGCGGGTTTGATGCGCTGCGCTTGTTGCCCCGCAGCCACATCGATCTGGTGATCAGCGATATCAACATGCCAGACATCAACGGCCTTGAGCTTCTCAATTTTGTGCGGACAAGTGAGAAGTACAAAGATATTCCGGTGCTCCTCATTTCCACGCAATCGTCGGAAAGAGACCGCAAACGGGGGCTAGCATTAGGCGCAACCGCCTACCTACCCAAGCCGTTTTCCACCGAAGAGCTCCTGGCGAGCACGCTCGCCGCGCTAGGACATCGAAGCTAGCTCCGTCATGGTGGATTCAATCGACAAAGCACGCGACGAGTTCTTCTCCGAAGCCCAGGAGATTATAGAAACCTATTCTAGGAACTTGCTCGCGATCGACGAATCCCTCACCGGGGGCCATTCCGATCCGACGTTGGTGAACGAAGTTTTCCGAGCTGTGCATACCCTAAAAGGGCTGGCTGGCCTTTTTGGTGCCACGGCCATGGGCAGCTTGGCCCACCACCTGGAGGATTTGCTGGACGATCTGCGTCTCGGTCGTGCGGAACTTACGCGCGCGGTGCTGGATTTGCTATTCAGCTCGATCGACGTTTTTGGCAAGATCCTGGAGGCAGAACGTGGGGGGAGTGAGGCTGCGCCGCAGGGCCTCACGAACCTATTGGAGCGTTTGGCGCAGCTTGCTGGGCACGAAGAGCCTGAGCCCGCGATGGTCACCGACTACGAGCTCGACCCGGGCATGTTGGCGGTTCTGACCGAATATGAGGAGCATCGGCTACGCTCCAACCTCGAACAAGGCCTCCGGCTGTACCGCTTACGCGTTAAGTTCGATCTTGCAACCCTCGACAAGGCACTTGAGGAGATCAAAGAGCGGGCCAAACGACACGGGGAAATCATAACGTATTTGCCCACGGGTGAGTCTTCCAGCATCGAGACTATTGAGCTCGATTTGTTGATGGCATCCCACGATGACCTTTCGATGTTGATCGGCTCGCTCGCGTCAGAGCACGTCATCGTCGAGGAGGTTGCCCGGAAAGCCGATCTGCATGGTTCGCCCCTTTCCCGAGGGCGGTCTGTGCGGCACGAGGTGAGCCTCCCAGCCCTTTCGAAGCCACTTGGGGTGCCCGAAGAAAACGCCGAGATGGCGCTGGCGTCGCCGGATCGTTCACTGCGCAGCCTTACCCAGACGGTGCGCGTTGATATTCGCAAGCTTGACCGGCTGATGAATATCGTCGGCGAGTTGGCGATTGTACGGAGCGTTCTGGCCAAAGTGGCTGACCGTGTGCGCACGGATGGCCAACCGCAGCTTGCCTCGGAGCTCCTACGTGTTCACCGCAATTTCGAGCGTCGCCTCACTGAAATGCAGGACGGCATTCTTGAAGTGCGAATGGTGCCCTTGGGCCAAGTATTCGAACGTCTCTCGCGTGTGGTCCGGCAAATCGGGCGTGAGCTCAACAAAGAGATTCGATTCGTCATCACGGGCGCTGAGACCGAAATCGATAAGCTGATCGTCGAAGAGCTGAGCGATCCGCTCATGCACATGATTCGAAACTCCATCGATCATGGTATCGAAAGTGCTGCGGAGCGGGCACGTGTTGGCAAACCAAACGCCGGCACCATTGCGCTGAATGCGTTTCAAAAGGGGAACCACGTTGTTATTGAGATCGAGGACGATGGTCGAGGAATTGATGAGAATGCGTTGCTGCAGAAGGCGCTGCGGCTTGGCAAGATCAATCTGAACGAACGGGAGGAGCTTTCGCGCGAAGAGATTCTGGGCCTTATCTTCCTTCCCGGTGTCAGCACGCGCGAAGTTGTCGATGACGTGAGCGGTCGTGGCGTCGGGATGGATGTGGTGAAGACCAACATCAGCCATCTCGGCGGTGTCATTGACGTGCAAAGTGAGCCTGGCATCGGCACCAAGATGACCATCACGTTGCCAATAACCCTGGCCATCGTGAGCGCCCTTTTGGTCAAGGTAGGCCAAGATATCTTCGCAATGCCGCTCAATAGTGTTTCTGAAGCGCTTTCTTTCGACGGCAGGGGCGTGCGCGTCGTGGACGGGCGAGAGGTGATGACTCTGCGTGGTCAATCTCTTCCGCTTTGCCGTTTGGCACGGGTTCTTTGCCTGCCGGAACAGGACCCGCGTGCCAGAAAGTTCGTGGTGGTTGCCAGCGTGGGCTCCAAGCGAATGGGAATTTTGGTGGACTACCTGATTGGGCAGCAGGATATCGTTATCAAGCCGCTCGGTAAGAGTCTTGCGCACGTACGTGGTTTCTCGGGGGCCACAGAGCTCGGCGATCAGCGCGTAGGCCTGGTGTTAGATCCGGCGGCTTTGATTGAAGAGGTTTTGTTGAGCGGCGAGAACGCTCGCGAGAAGGGGATGCGAGCCCATGGCTGATTTGACACGCGTGGAGCGTCGGGGGCACCTGAGGCGAGCCGCTCAAGTTGGGCCCATCCGAGAATTTCTTGCGTTTACACTCGCTGGTGAGCTCTATGCCGTGGAGCTCACGACTATTCGCGAAATCGTCAGTCCGCCACCTATCACGCATGTGCCGCGTGCGGCGTCGGATGTACTGGGTATCTGCAGCGTTCGAGGCCTCCTCGTTACGGTGATTGATTTGAGGCAGAGGTTGCGTTTGGGAGATGGTTCAGGCTCTCAGCGAACGCGAATTCTCTTGAGCGAAACCGCTTCGGGTGAGGTTGTGGGGTTACTCGTCGACGAAGTGCGCCAGGTGATCCGTCTGGGTGCGAGTGAAATTGAGCCTGTTGCTTCGGTGTTAGGGGGTGAAATTTCCGCACACGTTCAGGGCATTGGCCGCCCTTCTAGCGACGCCATTGTCTTGCTCGATCTTGGGTCCATCGTAGGAGCATAACTTGAGGCAACCGAGTAAAGACCGACCCGATCCAAAGCGCAGCTTAGTTGGGTTTGCGCTCGGTGACGTGGAATACGCCGTTCCCATCAGTTCCGTGCGGGAAATTGTGAATGCGCTTCCGACCACGCCTGTACCTAACGCACCAGACGTGATCCTCGGTGTGGCGGATCACCGCGGCGATGTCGTTCCGGTTGTGGATCTGCGAGCGCGCTTGGGGATGCCCAAACTTGCGTCAGCACTCAGAACAAAGTGGATCTTGGTGGATGTGCAGGGGCGGACAGTTGGGCTGGCGGTGGACAGGGTCACCGAGGTGTTCGGAACTGAGGGTGGTGTCCTCAGGCCCGCGCCCGAGTTCGGCCCTGGCGATGAAGTGCGCGGAATTTCCGGCGTTGCCGCGCACGGGGGCAAGCTCATCTTTGTGCTGGATTTGGACTCTTTCGAGAGCCTTATGTCGGGTCTTTTTGCAGGCTCGAAAGCGGACGGAGGCCACGCGTGAGTTCTGAGCAGGAGATCGAATTGGCACTCACGTCCGCGGACGCGGAGGTGCGTCGACACGGGGTCGAGAAGTTAGCTACTGAGGCTCTAAAGGGGCGCGCGCCATTGCTCGTGAAGTGCATGGCGGACTCTGACTGGCGAGTTCGGAAAGAGGCAGTTCGCATCGCCAAGGCTCTTTCCCCGGCTCCCGATGTCATGTCCAGTTTACTTGCTACCTTCACCGATAGCGACCACGTTGGCCAGCGGAATGCCGCCGTTGAGGCGTTGGCTGTGTACGGTGAGTCCGTTGTCGATGAGCTAGGCAGGCGCCTCGGAGCGTTCGATGCCGATGCAAAAAAGTTAGCGGCTGAGGTGCTAGGTAGTTCGGGTGAGGCGCGGGCCTTCCTCCCGCTCAGTCAGCTCTTGGTTGACGTCGATCCGAACGTGCAAATGGCCGGGATTGAAGCTGTTGCGGCGCTCGGGGCCGTCGATCCAGAGGAGGCATTTCACCTGCTTGAAGCAGCACTTCGGAGCTCGCACGCAATGCTTCGTTTGGCGGCACTTGGAGGGCTGAACACTCTCCAGCTTGCCCTGCCCGTCCCACACATCGCGAGTATGCTCTCAGATCCAATCCTTCGTCCAACCGCCCTTTTGGCGTTGGGGCTCACCGGAGATGTGGTTGCCGTTCCAATGTTGGTGGACGAATTGAACCGAGGTCCAGGTGCCGCTTTCCGAGAAGCACTGATTGCGCTCGCAACGCTCGGCAAAAGTGGCGAGAATCAGCAGAGAGCCGTCGAAGCGGCGCTGTCAAAAGCACCTCGTGCTACGGAGCTTGTCGAAGCCCAAGCGGCGTCACGTGGGGAGGACCTGGTATGGTGTAAATCCGCGGTCTTCCTCTGCGGGCTGCAAAAAACGCCACGATCGGCCGAGATTCTTGTTTCGCGTTTAGGAGATGCAGACATGGAGGCGGAGGCGGAGGCGGCACTCGCTTCCCTCAGGGAGCTCGGCGTGCTCGCGTTAGTACGGGTGATTCCAGAAGCTGACGTCGAGGAAGCGTTCGGTCTGTTGGAGATCTTGGCGAGGCTACCAAGGAATGGGAGCCTTGCCGAGGTCGATGCGGTGTTGTTGCGTTTGCTGAGTGAAGGTGACTCGCGCCAAGCTCGCTGGGTCCTGACTGCCGCTGCTCGACACGGCGGGGAGGCGATGATTAGCGCGCTTTTGCCGTGGTTGAGGCAAGAGGTGCCGCCTTCCGTGCGCAAGGTGGCCGTCCAAGCGTTTGGGGAGCTAACCAGTAATTTCCCTGAGTCCGCTCGTCGTGCCGTACTGAGCGCGGATCCTCAGTCCTTGGCGTGGCCGATCGTCGTTGCCACACTGGGCAAGCCGGTCCACACCGAACCGGATGTCGACATTGCTCACCTGAAGCAACTGTTGGCTACCGACGACAAGACCATGCGACGTTTGGCCGTAGAAGCACTTGCGGCACTCGCTGAACCTTCCGCGGTTGAGGTATTAGCGCTCGCCCTTACGGATGAGGAGCCCGAGGTGCAGGTGGCGGCGCTCGGTGCCCTGGGCAGCCTGCGCGCTGAAAACGGCTCCTCCCCGGGCGCTCTGCCCCTGATCTCTCTTATCGCACAGACCGAAGAAGATCGCCTACTCATCCCGGCGATTCGAGCTTTGGGCAATACCAACGACAGCCGCGCGCTTGAGGTGCTTCGCTCCATGCTATCGCGGCCCGAACCGTTATGCGCGCTCACGGCGATAGAAGCGCTCGTCGGTCTTAAGAGCCCGTTTCGCTCAGAGGCGCTCGCTGACGCGCTTGAACACTCCGCGCCCGATGTTGTGAAGTTGGCGCTGGAGGCCCTAGTCGTAGAGTTCGGGTCCCAGGCCGCACCGCATGTGCGGTTTTGTCTTGAACACCCTCTGCGTGAAGTTCGCGATTTTGCGGCACATCTTGCAGCCGCCGTTCCTGGGATGGATCCAGATGTCATTCGACAGCGCTTGCGTTCGGAGCCAGACTCGCAGGTTCATGCCGCTTTGTTGCGCACCCTGAACCAACTGGAGGGTCGTCCGAGTTCGCGTGCCCCTCGCTTATCACCACCTCCTACGGACCCCTCTCGCGCATGACAACCCGAGGGATCTTTCGCGACCACCCCAGCCTTACGGCGGCCGAGTTCCGGTTGTTGCGAGACCACATGAATCAGCACGCGGGGTTGTTCTTTGAGGAAGATTCTCTTTACATGTTTGAGCGCAGGCTCGCTGAACGGCTGGATGATTTAGGCTTTTCCAGTTTCTCCGAGTACTACAAGCACCTCCGCCACCATCCCTCGGGGTTCGAGGAGCTAGAGGCGGCACTCGAACTCATCACGACCAAAGAGACATACTTCTTTCGCCAGGAGTACCAGCTCACCGCGTTTCAGCGAGAAATTCTTCCCGAGCTCGCCGTTTCGTTGGCTAGTCAGAAGCGTTTGCGCGTGTGGAGCGCTGGCTGTTCCACGGGTGAGGAGGTCTACACCCTTGCGATGCTCATCGAGCAAACGGAGCTTTTTAAGGATTGGTCCGTGCGCGTGGTTGGGACGGACTTGTCCAAGAAGAGCGTCGCGCACGCCCGCCGCGGGCTCTACCGGGAAAGTTCGCTTCGGGTCACAACTCCCCAGCAGCGTGCAGTTTTTTTTGACGAACGACCGAGTACTGGTGTGAGAATGTGGGAGGTGAAGGAACGGATCAAGAGGAACTCCTGGTTCGGGAATCTGAATCTGCTTGATCCAGCGAAGGCCTCAATGGTGGGTCGAGTGGACGTCGTTTTCTGCAGAAACGTCCTGATTTACTTCGATACCGACTCTCGTCGTCGGGTCATCGATGCCCTGTACGAACGGCTGGTGCCAGGCGGCTATCTCCTCCTTGGGCACTCGGAAAGCCTACTGAACTTGTCTACTGCGTTTGAACTAGTGCACCTAACCGACGACCTGGTGTACAGAAAGCCGCTGGCAGCCCAGCGTTGGGATCGATAATGACCGTAACCAGCCTCACAGAGAAACCTTTGCGGGTCTTGATCGTGGATGATTCCGCTTTCAACCGCCGGAACATTTCCGAGATCTTGGCTGCGGCCCCGGGAATTGAGGTCGTGGGCAAGGCGAGCGACGGTGAAGAAGCGATTCGCCAGGTACTTCAGCTGCTTCCAGACGTCATCACGTTGGATCTCGAGATGCCCAAGATGGACGGCTTCACCTTCCTTCGCATTTTGATGAGCAAGATGCCGACTCCCGTGGTGGTGGTCTCAAGCTACAGCCAGAAGGAAAACGTATTCAAAGCGCTAGAGCTGGGTGCGTTGGATTTTGTTACCAAACCTGATCGCAGAGCAGACGCGGATTTTGCTGGGATTCGTGCAGATCTGTTAAAGAAGGTGTTGCTAGCCCGCAGCGTGCGCCCCAACCAAATGTTGCGCGCACGTGTGTGGGAACAGGAGTTACTCACAGGCGCTGGCGCTAAGCCCGCTCGAACAGTACCGGGCCCACCGCCACGATTTGTGGTGGCCATCGGGTCTTCTACCGGCGGACCCACCGCACTCATGGACATTTTCGCGCAGCTACCGGCGACCTCGAAGAACACCTTCCTTGTCGCTCAACACATGCCCGACAAGTTCACTCGCACCTTTGCCGAGCGTCTGGATCGACGAAGCGCCGTGGCTGTGAGTGAGGCTCAAGACGGGGATACTATCGCTCAAGCAGCGGGTTTTGTGTGCCCAGGTCGGCGTTGCATGCAACTCGAAATGGCGCCGGGTGGGCATCTTAGAATTAGGGTATCCACGCCCGATGAAGGGGACCGCTACGTGCCAAGTGCCGACAAGCTCTTCACGAGTGTAGCGAATGTTGCTGGTAATCGGGCGGTGGGCGTCATCCTCACTGGGATGGGGGACGACGGAACAGCTGGTGCCCAGGCGATCCTCGCCAAGGGGGGGATTGTAATCGCCGAGAGTGAGTCGACAGCAGTAGTCTACGGTATGCCCGGCTCCGCGGTACGTGCCAAAGCGGTAAGCCGAAGTTCTCCTCTGAACGAGATAGGCGTCTTTCTATCTCGCCTGTAGCCCCTGCGCGGCCCCCCACCGCGCCCTCTCGGGGTTTGGTTATCGTAGGAACGCGTCCACCAAGCCTCCGTCCACGTTGATAACCTGGCCGGTGGTTCGCGGTAAACGGTTGGAAACCAACAGAAATACGGCTTCCGCCTGATCTTCGGGGGTGATGGGCTGCTTCAAGAGCGTGCGATCGGCATAGAACTGAGCGAGCTTTTCACGCAGAGCTTCGGTGGATTCTGCTTCGTTGTGCGAGATATTGTACTTCACGAGCGATGATATCACCCGATCGCGAGGGAACATGGTGCTGCCTTTGACGACGGTCGCCGGAGCCACGGCGTTTACCCGCACGAGCGGTGCGAGTTCAACGGCAAGCTCACGCACCAGGTGATTGGCTGCGGCTTTCGACGTGTCGTAGGCAAGGCTGCCTTTTTTGGCCACGGCCGCATTCACCGAGGTGGTGATCACGAAGTTGCCAGGGGTGCCTTGGGCTTTCCAAATCCCAGCCGCAACGTCGGCCACCAAATATGGACCAATCACATTGATGGCGTAGGTGAGGCCCCACTTGTCGTCCGTGATGTGTCCTGTTTTGTCGGGGGAAACGAAGATCCCTGCCGTTACGATCACAGTATCAGCGCCACCGTAGGCTAACACCACATCCTGCAGTGCAGCGCGAATGCTCTCCCGTTCGGTGATGTCCGCGGCAAGCCCAAGCACCGGCCCGACTCCGGATACGCCCGTTCCGGCGACGCCAATACCGACGCCATAGATGGCTTCCAGCTCCTTTGCCGTCGCCTTGGCGGCCTCTAGATCTCGATCAATGCATGCCACCGTCGCGCCTTCTTTCATGAGTCGGATAGCAACTTGCTTGCCGATCCCATTGCCCGCGCCAATCACGGCTACCACTTGGCGTGAAAGCTCTTCTTCTGGCGGCATGCGCTGGAGTTTCGCTTCTTCGAGTGCCCAGTATTCGATATCGAAAGCCTCTTGCTCGGGTAAGGCCACGTATTCGCTGATGGCTTCCGCTCCGCGCATCACTTCGACTGCGCAGTTGTAGAATTCAGCCGTAACGCGGCTTTCAGACTTCGTTTTGCCCCAGGCGATCATGCCACATCCCGGAATCAGCACGACCGATGGATTGGGGTTGCGCATGGCGGGGGACCCCGGGCGCCGGCAGCGTTCGTAGTAGGCTTTGTATCCCTCGCGGTATGCCTCAAGCCCGCTCGTAAGCTTCTCTTTGAGCGCCGCCACGTCTTCTTTGGCAGGGTCCCAGTTAACGTAGAGTGGCTTGATTTTGGTTCGCAGGAAGTGATCCGGGCAACTCGTGCCCAAATCTGCCAGGCGCGGAGCGTCGGCCGAATTTACGAAGCGCAACATGGTATCGTCGTGCTGTACGGTGCCAATCAAGCGTTGCCCTTTGAAGGTGATCTGGCCACGAATGAACGGCAGCACCTCCGCCAAAACGGCTTCGCGCTTGGGTTGGGGCAAGGATTCGAACTTCTTTCCGCCGAAGGTTTGCGCTCCCTTGTCGCACGCGGCGATATACGCGTCAGCTTTTTCTATAAGCGAAATGGTAAGCTCGTAGCAAGCTCGGTCGTCGTCCGCCCAGTTGATAACGCCGTGTTGCCCCATGATGGCGCCCTTGGCCTTGGGGTTCTTTTTGCATATTTCCTGCAGCTCCAGCCCGAGCTCAAAGCCAGGGCGCAGCCAATTCATGTACTGGAGCTCTCCACCAAATACCTTTTCAGTGAGCACTTCGCGGTCTTTGCACGCGGCAACTGCAATCACCGAATTCGGGTGCATGTGGTCCACGTGTTTTCGCGGCACAAATGAGTGCAGCGGCGTGTCAATGGAGGCAGCTCTTGGATTTAGGTTGAAGGTCGAATGTTTGTACATATCGACCATCTTGTCTTCGGCTTCGCTCTTTACTCCACGTGTCTCGAAGCGTGCGTAAACATCCTGCAAGGCCAGCACGCGCTTCTGATAGAGCGAAGCGAAGCCATCCTTCTTCGTAGTGCGAAGGTCCCCGCCTGAACCCTTCACCCACAGCACTTCGACGTCTTCGGTCGAGATTGGGTCCTTCCCAAGAAGCTTGGCGGAGGTATTCCCACCTCCGGTATTCGTGACGCGCTGATCTGAGCCGAGGAGGTTCGAGCGATAGACCAAGCGCTGCACGGGGTCTAGCGTAGCGGCGTGCGCTTCGTCCCAGCGGGGGTAGGGGCGAGGGCTGTTCTTAACGTTCGGATCTTGGCTCATGTTCGTTTCTCCAATTGTCCTGAAAAACTGAGGCGACGTGCGTTAAGCCGCCAACAGCACCTTCTTCGAAAGTTTTACTTGGTGGTGTGCGAGCACCTCAGCAGATGCATCCGTGAGCAGGTGCCGAACCTCGCCGAGCGGCAATAGGAAGGCTTCGGCTTCACGCCCCACCTTTTCAGCATCCACACAGAAAATTGCATCTTCAGCGGCTGCTAACACTGCGTGCTGAAGTGCCACCACATCACTCACCGAGTTCCAAAGGCCGGCCCGGGTGACCCCCTCAGCCCCTAGAAAGGCTAGGTTGAAACGCCACGCTCGCACGGCTTCCACTGCATGGCCGCCAAGCAGAATGGAGCTCCGCCTAAAATACTGACCACCGAGCAGGTGCACTACGATGGGCTCGTGATCCGCCAGGAGCTCCGCCGCGGGAAGATTATTGGTAACAATCGTGAGCTCAGCCAAGGGGCGAGCTGCTATCGCTTGGGCTAACGCGTAGCAAGTGGTGCCACCATCCAGCCATATTATCTGGCCGGGAACAATTTTTTCGTAGGCGGCGAGAGCGATGCGCGTTTTGCTGGCGGCTCCGAGCTCCAGGCGATCCCGAAAGGAGGGAAACCTACGGTTGTATTCGGAGATGGCGCCGCCGCGCGTACGAGTAATGGCTTGTTCCTGTTCGAGCGCCGCAAGGTCACGCCGGGCGGTGGCTTCGCTTACGCCCAGGCGGGCGCACACTTCCGCCAACGTGAGGTAGGAATGCTCCCTCAGCATGTGGGCTAGGCGCTCACGGCGGGCCACCACGATGTGCCAGGGAACCTTCATTCTTATGAGCGACACCGTGCATATAATTACGACTGAAGTCAATCATAAAAGTGGAGCGTGGCTCCAAGTGGCTCCAATTAGAGGAACAAACTAGAATTTAGCGCTCGGTTGGCCCCACCAGGCGTGGAGCAGCGCCCTCACCGTGGCGCTTAGGGGCCGCGACGCCTCAAGAGCTCAAGCTCCGCTTCGAGGGCCTTTGCCCGCGCCTCGGCACTCTCGGCACGAGCCATCTCTTGCTCGGCGCGCGCCTTCTCTTGCTCCGCCAGTGCGCTGGACGAAGCCGCAAGTGCGCGTTGCTCAGCGGCCATCTCTCGCTCTGTTGGCAATATTTTGCCGTTCGAAAGCCAGCGGAGGAACGGTGCTTCCTGCAGGTGAATGCGCCCGGGACGCACTCCGAGCGTCAAGCCGAGCGTGGCAACTTGGAGATCCCCATTCGGCTCGGGTTCGATCCGAACGTATTCGCCCTTCAAGCCATTGAGGCGATAGCCTTCCAGTTCTCCGGACTCGGGATCAAACAGGAAATACTCTGGCAGCCGCCACACCCGAGCGTAAAGTTGCTTCTTCTGGTTTCGATCCACATTGGCGGTGGATTCTGACAACAACTCGATCACTACATCCGGTAGCTTGCCCCCTTCTTCCCACGCCACCCAACTCTTGCGTGGTTTGCGCTCGCAATTCAGAACTACAAAGACATCCGGGCCGCGAAAGTCGTTATTTTTGATTTGGAGTTCGCTGAAGTAAACGAACATGTTGCCGCCCACGTAGAAGTCTGAGCGCTCAGCCCACGCATCTTCGAGCGAATCGATGAGCACGTTCATCTGCAAGCGATGGAGCGGTGTGTCCATCGGCTCACCGTCGTCGCACGGCAAACTGTTTTGGCCGGGAGGGGGCTTGGGAATGAACGAACTGGGCAAGGTCATCGTCGCTCCTAAGGGCTGAGGGTAGCATGCCCCCCCTTCGGCGCGCACGGCGCTCAGTTGCTAGGTTCTTTTAGCTTCCTTGCAGGGTGCCGATCATGTGTTCTGGGCGCACCCAGCGGTCGAAGTCCTCGGAGCTCACGAGCCCGAGTGCCAGCGCCGCTTGCTTCAAGGTAGTGCCTTCCTTGTGGGCTTTTTTGGCGATTTTGGCCGCGGCGTCGTAGCCGATGTGGGGGTTGAGAGCTGTCACTAGCATTAGAGAACGCTCCAAGTGCGCCTTGATCTGAGCGCGATCAGGCTCGATGCCCACCGCACAGTTTTCGCGGAAGCTATCGGCGCCGTCGGCAATTAACCGCGCGCTCTGAAGGAAATTGTGGACAATCACCGGCTTGAAGACGTTGAGCTCGAAGTTGCCGCTTGCGCCCCCGATGTTGATGGCAACATCGTTGCCCATGATCTGCGCGCAGGCCATGGTGAGCGCTTCGGACTGGGTGGGGTTCACCTTGCCCGGCATGATGGAGCTGCCCGGTTCGTTGGCGGGAATGATGAGCTCGCCGATGCCCGAACGTGGACCGGATGCTAACCAGCGGACGTCGTTAGCCAGCTTCATGAGAGATGCCGCAACTGTTTTGAGGGCCCCGTGGGCGAACACAATGGCGTCGTGAGCCGCGAGCGATTCAAACTTGTTGGGCGCGGTGACAATCGGGAAGCCACTGAGCTCGCTGAGCTTCTCGGCCACCATCACCGCGAATTTAGGATGGGCGTTGAGCCCTGTCCCGACTGCCGTGCCTCCCAGCGCCAGCTCCGAAAGGTGCGGCAAACAAGCTTCCACGTGCGCTTTGCCATGGTTCAATTGGGCCACCCAGCCGCTCATTTCCTGCCCCAAGGTGAGCGGCGTGGCGTCCATCAGGTGCGTGCGCCCGATCTTTACAACGTCTGCAAACGCTTGAGCCTTCTCTGCCAATACCTGACTCAGCAGCCCCAGGGATGGTAACACCCGCGTGCGTACAGCGGTAACACACGCCATAGTCATGGCCGCCGGGAAAACATCGTTGGAAGATTGCCCGCGGTTCACGTGGTCGTTCGGATGCACGAGCCGCTTCTCACCGCGCACGCCGCCCATGATTTCGCTGGCACGATTGGCGAGCACTTCATTCATATTCATGTTGCTCTGCGTGCCGCTACCCGTTTGCCAAACCACGAGTGGGAATTCGTTTGGATGTTTTCCGGCTAACACCTCATCTGCGGCGGCCGCGATGGCGTGCCCGATCTTTTCGTCGACCATTTTAAGCTCGATGTTCACGAGCGCCGAGGCCTTCTTCACCAATGCGAGCGCATGAATCAGCTCTTCGGGCATTTTCTCTTTGGAGATCTTGAAGTTTTCGAGGCTGCGTTGGGTTTGCGCGCCCCAAAGCTGTGCGTCGGGAACGTGGACTTCGCCCAGAGTGTCGATTTCAATGCGAGTGGGTGTGGCCATCAAGTAAACACCGGGTGTTGCCACCCGGTGCTCCTTACAGAACCGGACTTGCGAATTTCCCGCATCCGGCTCTTCGGTTTGTGTTTATTGGAATTGCGTTCAGAGGAAACATCGCGCAGGTCTTGGCCAAATGGTGGGATGGGTAGTGGATTGAATTGCAAACGCTTTTCAAAACGTTCCCAGGTGAAAGACCGCTTCTGGGAGCGGCGATTCAGCCATTTGTAGAGTGCGCCGACGCAGGCC
>JANRKO010000020.1:0-105310 GCA_033763455.1 Polyangiaceae bacterium | reverse complement strand
CGAAGGCTTCAACTGCAAGGCCAAGCTCGTCAAACGCCGTGCCTACGGCTATAGGAGCTTCACCAACTACCGCCTCAGACTTCTAAACGCTTGTGCTTAATCAGCTTTCCGGTCCCACCCACCATCGAGCGAGAAGACCCTAAACGCTTGTGCTTAATCAGCTTTCCGGTCCCACCCACCATCGAGCGAGAAGACCCGATCCACTCGGGAATTTTGGTGTCCAGGGACGGAATTGAACCGCCGACACGAGGATTTTCAATCCTCTGCTCTACCGACTGAGCTACCCGGACAACGGCCTTTTTGGGGCCGTTCCACAGGCTTTCACCTGGGGAGGGGCCTCTTAGCGCAGGGGCCGGCATGCGCGCAATAGGGAGCGGGGAGGGGGTGCACGGATTTTTTCTTTTGTCGGGGGTCTCGTGTGGTGCCCTCATAGGGCCGGATTTGCGCGCTTTGGTGGACGTTCACGGCGAAGCCGAGGTAAAGGAGCCGCGATGACGGATGTTCGCCACGATTGGACTGTTGCCGAAGCGCGAGCCCTTTACGATTTGCCGCTGTTCGAGCTGCTCGATCGAGCGCGGGCTGTGCACTTGGAGTTCCACCCGAAGGATGAGGTGCAGCTGTGCACCCTCCTTAGCGTGAAAACTGGTGGGTGCCCCGAGGATTGCTCGTATTGCCCTCAGTCCTCCAAGTACGATACGGACGTTGTTCCCGAGAAGATGCTCGACGTCGGCGCCGTGCTTGGTGCCGCAGCGCGCGCCAAAGAGCAGGGAGCAACGCGCTTCTGTATGGGCGCTGCCTGGCGAGAAGTCAAAGAAGGAGCAGCCTTCGATCGCGTGCTCGAGATGGTGCGCGGGGTTAAGGGAATGGGCCTGGAGGCTTGCGTTACTCTCGGCATGCTCAACGCGGATCAAGCGGCGCGGCTCAAGGCTGCCGGGCTGGATGCCTACAACCACAACCTCGATACGTCGCGACGTCACTACAAGTCGATCATTAGCACGCGGACGTTTGACGACCGCTTGGTAACACTTCGCAATGTGCGCACCGCAGGGATCACCGTGTGCTCGGGGGGAATTATCGGCATGGGGGAAACCATCGACGATCGGTGCGCGTTGCTGGTTGAGCTGGCTGCTCTCGACCCTCAGCCGGAAAGCGTTCCGGTAAATGCCCTAGTGCGTGTTGAAGGTACGCCCTTGGCCGCTGTGCCGCCGTTGGATCCGATAGAGCTAGTGCGCATGATCGCTACGGCAAGGCTCCTGATGCCGAGGAGCAAAGTTCGGCTGAGTGCGGGCCGTTCCGATCTGAGCCGCGAAGCTCAGCTTTTGTGCTTATTTGCGGGCGCGAATAGCATTTTTTACGGAGATAAGCTGTTAACCACAGGTAACCCGGCCGAAGATGAAGACCGCTCGCTGATTGAAAGCGCCGGGTTGCGGGCGCAAGCGCCGAACGTGGGCGTCACCAGTCACGCAGTGACCGGCGGGGCAAATTCAGCGCCTGAGATGGCTGCTGCGAAGTAGTGGTTCACGCGTCGCCGAGCTCCAAGTTCAGTTTAGGCGGCGGCCGGTGCCTTCGGTACCGTGTGGCCAACACTACGCCTAGCAACGCGCCGGCAATAAGGCCCCGGTTTCTGTCTTGAGGTAGCGAGGGGCGGAAAGCATGGGCAGTTGCTGAGCAGCCCGCGTTCGGCGCCACTACTTCTTCGTAGCACTGCTTGGTGAAGCCTCCGCGTGGCTCGCAGCTTGAATCGACGACCTTTCGACCAGCCGGGTACGCTTCGCAGATGGCCGCGATATCGTCTGGAGAAAGATCGCGCATTCTTGTATTACCCGGGGAGTACCCTGCCCACATTGTGGCTTCAGGATCAGTAGAGTGCTCTAGCCCCAAAAAATGACCGGCCTCATGGGTTACGATCGACTCGAGGTCCAGGCGCACCCCAACGTCCGTGGCCGTGATCACATTGTTCGCGGAATTGATCTCCACGTCGGCGTCGAATATCTGCCCCGTTTCAGCTCCGTAAGAGACGAAAGTAAGCGCCAGCGTGTGTGAGTCCCCAAAGGACCTCCACTCATCGTCCGCAAACATCCAGACGTTCGCATTAGGACCCTCTTGATCGTACACGTGCACGCCGCAGCTAACGGGCCCGTAGTGTTTCAGCTCTAGGCTGGGGTGTATGCCCGAGCCGCAATCAACCGCGAGCCATTTGCTTACGGCTTCGCTGATGATGTTATCTGCAGTAAAGAAAGAAATTCCCAGCTTAGGGGAGCCGGCTTGATTCACACTGAAGGAGGTGCAAGCGTTTGGCCAGTGCAAGAAGGGCCCGGTGGTGATGCAGCCGGTCGCATCGCGAGTGCACACCTCTTTTCGCGGATCACAGGCGCGCGTGCGGCAAAATGCCTGTGCGTGCCCGGAATTCAGCAAGCACCAAACAGCGCAACCAAGGGCCCACCCAGTGTTCTTCTTCCGGAGCGCTTTTAATGTGAAGGCGCAACGCTTGCGGAGATCCATAGCGGTGAGAGCCTATGCGCGCCGCCGCCGAGCCCAGAACGCTAACGCCGCACCCATCAAAGACACCGACGGCCAGGCCAAGCTGCTCGGAAGGCTAGACGACTGAGCCGGAAGCCCACGGGGAGCAACGGAGCAACCTCCCGAGCTCAGATCTTCAGAACACTGCTTAGTGAACCCGCGCCGTGGTTCACACGTGGGTGAGGCTACCTCGCGACCTTGCGGATAGGCTTCGCAAATCGCGTTCACGTCGTCTTGAGCGAGCGCCCGCATGTTGGTCTTGCCGGGTGAATAGCCCGCCCACATGGTGGCGTCTGAGTTTTCAGAGTGGGAGAGGCCGAAGAAATGACCGGATTCGTGCGTTACGATCGACTCAAGATCTGCCCCGATGTTAACATCCCCTGTGGTGATGATGCTTTGGGCCGAATTGATTTCCACGTCGGCATCGTAGATCTCCCCGTTCGCAGGGTCATAGCGCACCGTGGTGAGAGCGAGGGTATGCGCGTCGCTCACGTGCACCCACTCTTTGTCCGCGAACATCCAGACGTTGGCGTTGGGGCCATCTGAATTGTAGATGGGAACGCCACAGGCGACGGGGCCTTTGTTCCGGATCGTGAGGCTGGGCTGCTTGCCTCCAGGGCAGTCGACCGAGACCCATTTGCTCAAGGCATCTGCGATGAGGGAATTGGCCGTGTCGAACGTGACTCCGCGCTTGGGGGACCCCGCTTCGTGCACATCAAAGGAAGTGCAGGCGTTTGTCCAGTGCAAGAAGGCTCCGGTGGTGATGCAACCGGTGGCGTCGCGCTCGCACATCTCGTCCGTCGGATCGCAGGTGCGCGTGCGGCAAAAAGCCCAGCCTTCCTGGGAAAACGAGAGGACTGCTAGCCCCACAGCAAGAGCAAACGCGGAGGATACTACGTGTTTGGAAGGCGTCATGGCTTAGAAGGGGCAGGGAGCGTGCGGGAAGGAATTGGGAGTTTGGGAGCGGCGAGCAATCGGCTGTAAACACTGCGGATCATGTTCGTAGCGTTACGCAGCGATTGGCCGCGGAGCTGCAAGGCCGCGGACCGATCAAGCTTTCCAAGGAGCTTGGCGAGATCGCGACTGGGCATCAGCATCAATTCCCCGCGCGTGCCTCGGTGTAACGGGTAAACCCCCTGTGTTTCCGCCGTAATGCCGTACATGTTTGGGTCCCGCTCCCGTAAAAACATCACGGCGGGCTGCCTCCGATCGAGCCGAGCCGCTCCGTGGACTATTTCAGCCACGTCCCCCACGCGACCACCGAGAGTGCGCACCATCACCTCCTTATCACCGTTGGTTCCAGCAAGCTGTTCCTCGACGTGCACACGAGTGTAGGTCACAATTCGAGAACGGCCGCCGATAGCCTCCCGCACGCTGTGCGAATCCAGCACTTTGCCGACGATTACCACGCGGCTTTCGCCTACCAACTGATCTAAGGTTACGGCTTCAGCTAAGCCCGCAGTGGCGGGGCTCGCCGCTAAAACTCCGAAGCTTACCATCGCTAAGATGCGCCAACGTTTGAACATGCTGAACAGGCTAGCACAGCCACTTGCACTGGCTCGAACGCCTTTTTGTCCTTGAACGACCCTAGCCGGACGTTTTTTTCGCAAAAACAAGGGGGAACCCTCAGTGTTTTTGGGCTCGGGCTATCCGCGCATTGCTCGTGCGCTATAACCACCAGCGTTTTGAAGGCCAGGTTCTATCCCACATGACATCCCGAGCCAGTGTGCCCTCCACGAGCCCGCCGCAGCTGCTTGATCGCGTCGCGCCGAGCCTTGCTCCGGAGCTTAAGAGCTACATTGTACGTCACCGTACGGACATAGAAGCGCTGATTCGCGCGGGGGGCCAAGACGCAGGCCTTTCGGCCGCTCGCCGGAATTCGAAGGTTTTGGACGGCGTGCTCTGTTCGCTGTTTGCCGCGGTCGAAGGCCTCATGCGCAGCCAGAACGGTTGGATGGAGATATCCCTTGCGGCCGTCGGAAGTTACGGAAGAGAAACGATTGCCCTGCACAGCGATTTGGACGTGCGGCTCTTGTGCGCCAAGCGTCCCAAAAAAGCGCAAGCGATTGGTGAAGCGCTTTTGTATCCCCTCTGGGACGCGGGGCTCAACATCGGTCACCAGATTGTGGCATGGCCTGACATGCTCGATTTGGCCAAAACAGATCTGGCTACAGCCACTACCCTTTTGGATTGGAGGCACATCGCTGGCGACCCCTCGCTCACCGAAAAGATGTTAGCGCGGGCTTTTGACGGAATTTTCGGGCCGAGCTCCATTCAAGCGTTTCTTGACAGATTAACGGCTCGCACCGCGGAGCGTCACGAGCGTTACGGGGATTCGGTGTATTTGTTGGAGCCAGACGTGAAACATGGCGCTGGCGGCCTACGAGATCTCGATATTATTCATTGGGTTGCCCGCGCTCGTTGGCGGGTGCGTGAACTTTCGGATCTGGTAAAGCACGGAGTTTTGGTCCCGCGCCAATTCCAGGCAATCGACGATGCTGCGCGCCAATTGTGGCGCATTCGGAATCTATTGCATTTGCACGCCGGTCGCCGGTCAGATCGTCTGAGTTTCGATCGGCAGGAACAGCTCGCGATGGATTTGGGCTACGGCGAAGGTGGCCCCGCTGTGGAGCGCTTCATGAGCGACTACTACGTCCACGCGCGCACGCTTGAACGTTCTCGTGAGCTCATATTGGCACGTGCTGAGCCACCGCCCCGTTCAAGGCCAAGGGAAATCTCGCTTGGCCAGGGCTTGAAGCTCACCAATGATCAAGTGTCCATTGAGGACCCCGCAGAGCTGGAGCGAGACCCAACGCTTGCGTTACGCGTGTACCAAGAAGCGCTCAAGCGTGGTGCCAAGGTTTACGCCTTTGCGCGCGATCAAATAGTGCGAGCCTTGAGCAGCCCCGAGTTCGCCGAACGCCTGCGCGATAATGAAGAAGCCGCCAGAATCTTCCGGCGGTTGGTCACTATAGTTCATGGAACGGAGCTCAGGGGCGGTTCCGTCTTGAAGGAGCTCCACGACGTGGGGCTCTTGGTTGCCATGATCCCAGAGTTTGCCCCGGTAGTTGGGCGCGTGCACCACGATATCTACCATGTGTTCACGGTCGACGTTCATTCTGTCGAGGCCGTAGATAAGTTGCGTGCTTTGTGTCGCGGGGAATGTGCGACCGATCATCCGCTTGCTTCCAGGCTGGCCGCTGAGCTTCCTGACCGAAAAGTTCTGTTTTTCGCGACCCTTCTGCATGATGTGGGCAAAGATATCGGCGGCAAGAATCACGCTGAGCGTGGCGCCCTTTTGGCGCAAACAATCCTCGCACGTTTCCAATTTACGCAGACCGAAATCGAGGAAGTGCAGCTTCTTATTCGCAAACACCTGCGCATGTACCAAGACGCAACGCGCCGCGATATTGACGATCCTCACACGTTGGAGATGTTTGCCGGTGAAGTGAGAGGCCAAGAAGCGCTTCGCAATCTCTACCTGCTCACAGTTGCTGACGTCTCCACTACTAGCCCACAGGCGATGACAGCCTGGAAATCGCGCATGCTGGAGGACCTCTACGTTGCCACCAAGCTCTACATAGAGCAGGGGCCGGAGGGCCTACGTGGCACCGATCGGGCCGGGAGCATACGACGTCAGGTGTTGGAGCTTTGCCCTGCGCAAGGGGAGCAAGCGTTTCTTCAGCACTACCTAAGCTCGATGCCGGATCGGTACCTGTACGGCAATGACCCCGACGAAATTGTGCGCCAATCTCGCTTTGCTCGCCAAGCTGAGCAACGGCACTTCTCGGTGGAAGCGATTCGCGCAGATGAGCCGTACCTGGAGCTCGGCATCATTGCTGATGACCGTCCTGGCCTGCTCGCGATGATGACGGCGACCCTTGCAGCCAGCCGTCTCAAGGTAGTGAGCGCCCAAATCTACTCGTACCAAGATGGGTACGGTCGGACTCGGGCTCTGGATTTGTTCTGGGTGAGAAGTGGCGTTAGCACGTCGTCTGCACGTGCGGCGTTGCCACGCCTTGAACGGGACTTTGATCGACTGTTATCCGGGGAGATCTCCCCGGCCGAGCTGGTTATGGGGCCCGAAGGGCGGCTCCGCACTTCGGAGCGTCCCGCACCCAAAGTGGCTACCGAAATCAATTTCGACAATCGAGCAGCCTCCCATCACACAGTTATTGAAATTATCACCCAAGATCAGTCAGGCTTGCTCTTCTGGCTGTCCAATTGCCTCCAGCGCCAGGGCCTGACCATCTCTCTCGCCAAGATCAACACTGAGGGTAACCAAGTTGCTGACGTGTTTTACGTGCAGGATGGGGCAGGGGAGAAAGTCACTGACCCGACGCGCCTGCAAATGTTAAAGGACCAGTTAATCTCGACCATCGCCAATCTTGAAGGGGCCAAAGCGCCATGAAAACCACGCATCTTCTCAAGCTCGCCTATCCAAGTCTGCTCCTCGGTCTCGCTACTGCCTGTGGGCCCTCCAAGCCGGCCGAAGCACCTAAGCAGTTACCACCCATCAACGCGAAGAAGCAGTCCGCAGACGATGACGTGCCGCCCGCCAAACGCGTGGAGACGGCCATCAAGCTCATCCAAGCCAAGAGCTACAGCGAAGCGAAGAAGCTGCTCGAAAGGGCCGTGGCGGATGACAGCACGAACTCTAAGGCGTATTTTTACCTTGGGTTGGCAGAGGATCTGCTCGGAGAAAAGGATCTAGCCTCGACTAACTACGGCAAGGCGCTCGAACTCGATCCCAAGCTTACCGAGGCCGCAGAAAACCTCTCAGGCTTGCTCTTGGAGCGCGAGGACTACGAGAGGGCAGCAATGGTCGCTGATGTGGGTCTCAAGTCCGATCCGAAGAGCCTCACGCTGCTTACTAACCTACCGGTAGCGCAGAAGGGGATGGGAAAGTTGGATGAGGCAGTCAAATCGTTCGAGGCGCTTTTCAAGGTGAAAGATGACGATGAGAGGCTGCGATTCCAATATGCAGAGGCCCTTACGTTACTCGATCAGAAAGACAAGGCGCTTGGGGAATGGGGTAAGCTGTTAAACTCCAAGGACGCGGACATCTTAGCAGCCATGTCCAAGCCCCTCGCCAAGCTGGATGCTTATGATAAGTGCGTCGGCGCCCTCGATAAGGCGATTGATATTAGAAAAGAACCCGAATTTTTCGTGCGTCGGGGCCTTTGTCGCCAAAAGGTAGTCCCTGCCAATGTTAAGGCGGAGTTTGCGGACTATGAGGGAGCGATTGCGCTCAAGGCTGATTACACGCCCGCGCACTATTACTTGGGCATGGCCCACTTCAAGAACAAAGATCTCGACCAAGCCAAGTCTGAGCTGGAGAAGGTCGTCGCAAGTGGCGACGAGAAGTTCTTAGAGCGCGCGAAGAAGACGCTCGAAGTCATCGCGGCAACTCCGGCATCCAAGAAGGGCGCTAAGAAGAAGTAAGCCGCGTGTGCCGGTTGGGTCTTAGAGCAAGAGCTCTAAGATCCGATCGAGCTCGTCCCACGAGCTGTATTTCACGACAATTTCGCCTTTTTCGCCGCGATCTTTCAATTCCACTTTGGTGCCCAGCTTGCGCTGCAGCCGCACCTCAAGGTCCCGCACGGACACGCTTTTTCCTTCTTTGCCGGTGGCGCCGCCTTTAGGATCTTTGGCGCCGCGTTTCGTCTGGCGCACCAGCGCCTCCGTTTGCCGTACGCTAAGGTGACCGCGTAGCACTTTTTCTGCGAGCTGCTGCAGCTGGCGATCATCGGGGGCACCAAGAAGTGCGCGCCCGTGGCCTTCGCTCAACTCTCCCGTCATCACCTTCATGCGCAAGTCGCTCGGGAGCCGCAGTAAACGCAAGGCATTGGCAATGGTGGAGCGATCTTTGCCGACACGCTGAGCGAGCGTATCTTGGGTATATTGGTGTTCTTTCAATAAACGATCGAGTGCTTCGGCGAACTCAATGGGATTGAGATCTTCGCGTTGGACGTTCTCAATCAGCGCAAGTTCGTATGCATCTTTGGTGGAGACATCGTGCACCACCACCAACACTTCGCGTAAGCCAGCCTTTTGCGCGGCTCGCCAGCGCCGCTCGCCCGCGATGAGCTCGAAGGCATCAGCCGCGTTACGGCGCACTACCAGAGGCTCCAGCAAGCCGTGCTCGGCGATGGATGAGGCTAACTCTTGGAGCCGTTCTTGATCGAAGTACTGCCGCGGTTGACCCGGTTGGGGGCGGATCTTATCTAGCGCACACAAGAAAACATTGTTGTCCCCGTAACTCTTGCCCGTATCGCTGGGCGGCGGCGGCTCGCGCACGGGCAACAGCGCATCCAGGCCTCGACCGAGGCCCCTCATGGGCTTCTTGCTGAGGTTCACGGGCGAGCCTCGATGAGCTCCCGTGCGAGGCTCAGGTAGCCTTGTGCCCCTCGGCTCTGAACGTCGTAGAGGAGCGCTGGCATGCCGTGTGAGGGCGCTTCACTCAAACGCACGTTGCGCGGAATGATGGCGTCGAAAACCTTGAAGTGCCGCCGCACCTCCTCGGCCACTTGGTGGGCTAATCGATTGCGCGGATCCCACATGGTGAGCACAATGCCTTCCACAATTAGCTCAGGGTTCAGCGAGCGCTTAATGCGGTCAATCGTTGCCATCAAGTAGGTGATGCCCTCAAGCGCATAGTACTCCGGCTGAAGCGGCACGATCACCCTGTCGGCTGCAACTAACACGTTCATGGTGAGCACCCCGAGGGAGGGCGGGGAATCCAGGATAATGAAGTCGTATGCGTCTGTTTGGGAACTTCGTAACAGCGCTCTCAGGTGAGTACCGCGATCTTCTTCGAACAGTTCGTATTCGACAGCGGTAAGATCTTGGGTGGCAGGCGCGATGTCGAGGGTGGGGATTTGCGTGTGAACGATCACGTCGCGTAGTGTCGCCGCACCGATCAAGGCATCGTAGATGCTGCGCTCCAGCGTGCCCGGCCGGATCCCCACGCCGCTGGTTGCATTCGACTGCGGATCTAGATCGACCAGCAACGTGCGTCGCTCGGCCGCGGCCAGGCTCGCCGCGAGATTGACGGCCGTCGTTGTCTTTCCAACGCCGCCTTTCTGGTTCGCGATTGCGATGATCTGTCGTTTGGTGCCCATTCGAAATCCAGGAGTCTTATCGAAATGCGAGAGGAACGGGCGGTTTTCTTGGCTCGTTCAGCGTGGTGGCGTAGTGTGTGAGCAGATGTAGGTGTAAGTAGTCAATCGCGAACTTTCGGCCCGATGGAACGTTCCGACTCATGCACCGAGGAGTAAAAGAAAATGGCATCCCTGAGCTACGGTAACTTTGCAGATTTCGAACGTGAACAGTTGCGGCCCAGCACTCGAGCGGGGTGGTCAGTCGAGGACCTCGACCCGATGGATCGCGACCACGATTTCGATATGGATCCCTTTGAGGCGTCACTTTGGGAAGCCGAGCAAGACGGCAAAGACGATTACTCGGACGATGAGTAGGCGTCGAGTCTCTGCGTAATGATTTCGGTCCACTCCCGGACCCGACCCCGCCGACCCCCCGGAGGCTGCCTCCTTCGCGGGGGTCAATTTTTTTGTGGCACACCACTGTACTTGACCAACTTGAATGAGCGTGGCACTGGAGCCCCTCGCTCCAATGCAGGTTCAGGTCAACCAACTCAGTCCCGTTCTCGTTGAATTCGACATAGAAATAGCTGCCGATCGTGTCGCCACGGAGCTTGAAAAAGCTTACGGTTTGCTCTCTAAGTCCGCAAAAGTGAAAGGCTTTAGGCCTGGTAAGGCGCCTCGGGCGATTATCAACCAGGTCTTTGGTGCGAGGGTGGCTGCTGATGTAGCGCAGCGTCTCGTCGACGAAACGTTTTCTCGCGCAGTATCCGAGAAAAATATTCAGCCCATCACGACGCCGGCTTTTGAGCCGCAGAAGCTTCTTAAAGACAAGCCGTTTCTCTACAAGGCACGGTTCGAGGTAATCCCTCAGATAGCGGACGTGAAGTACGAAGGCCTGGAGGCCAAGCGTCCTGCCGCAAAGGTTGACGACAGCGCCGTCGATACCGCGCTCGACAGACTGCGCCGGGAGCATTCGACGCTAGAGTCCGTTAAAGAGGCTCGACCGGCCAAGCTCGGCGATATTGTGACGATTGATTTCGTGGTCACGGTAGGCGGCCGAGAAGTCAGTGACGCGGGCGCTCAGGATTTCCAGGTGGAGCTAGGTGCCGGCCAGCTCATCGCAGCCATCGAGGAGGGCCTGTTGGGCAAAGCGGTTGGGGGCACGGCTGATATCGACGTCGCTCTGCCGGCCCAGCACCCCCACCCGAAGCTGCGAGGCAAGACGGCTACCTTCAAGGTGACGGTAAAGGACCTCAAGGAACGAGTTCTGCCCGAAGCCGACGACGAATTCGCCAAAGATGTCGGCGAGTTCTCGACACTTTCGGATCTAAAAAAGAGCCTCAGGGAAAGGCTTGAAGCGCAACTTAAAGAGCAATCTGACACCTCTGTTGCTGAGCAACTGGTGCAGGCCTTGGCCCAGGCCAACGCTGTTCCGGTGCCGCCCTCGTTGGTGGAGCGCCAATCGCAGCTCACCGAGCAAGAGATTCTGAACCGCGCTAGAAGCGAAGGTCAACAGGCCGGTCGTGTAGGCCCCGACCTTCGTGCCCAAATTTTGGCGGACAGCGAGATGAAGGTTCGCGCAGGCCTCTTGATGGCTGAAATCGCCAAAAAAGAGAATATTAAGATTGGCGACGCAGAATTTGAGGAAGGGCTCACGGAGCTGGCAACCCAGACGGGGAAGAATCTAGCCAAGCTTCGTGTCGAGTATCGGGACCCTCGAAAGCGAGAAATGCTGCTTGGGATGATTCTTGAGAATAAGGTACTCGACATCATCGAGAGTAAGGCCAACATAGTCGATGCATAGAACTTGGGCTGAGCGCCCGGATCTATAGCCGATCAGAATATCCACCGAGGGAACATGTCGAAGCGACCAGAAACGCCCAAAGACGCTCTTCTGCTACTTGAAAGCCGCGCTGACGAGATCAGGGCCGCCACATCCGGTGTCATCTACCCGCACGTCGTTGAAACGACCCATCGCGGAGAGCGGACCTGGGACATTTTTAGCCGATTGCTGAAGGACCGCATCGTGTTTCTCGGCAGCGGTGTGGACGACGACGTCGCAAACATCATCATCGCGCAGTTCTTGTTCCTCGAGAGTGAGGATCCGGACAAAGACATCCAGCTTTACGTGAACTCCCCCGGGGGCGTCGTGACTGCAGGGTTGGCGATTTTTGATACCATGCAATATGTCCGCTGCCCGGTCAGCACTATCTGCATCGGCCAGGCGGCGAGCATGGGCGCCTTGCTCTTGTGTGCTGGCGAGAAGGGTCGGCGGTTCGCACTCCCACACTCCCGCATCATGATCCATCAGCCTCTCGGTGGCGCTCGCGGTCAAGCTACGGATATAGAAATCCAGGCTCGCGAGATTCGCCACGCCAAGGACGTCATCACGGACATCCTCGTAAACGCTACTGGGCGTAAGCGCGATGAGATCGCTAAGGATATTGAGCGAGATTTCTACATGGGCCCCGTTCAGGCCAAGGAGTACGGCCTGATCGACGAAGTCTTCGAGCGAAAGAAGAAGAAGGAAGGCTGATGAGCCGCTGAGGGTGGCCGTAGGTCACCTTCATGGGACATCCGAACTGCTGCACTCTTGGGCCCCCTGGCTTTGCCCTCGGTGAGCGGTCAGCAGCCGAAGGCCCCGTTCGAAACCATCGTCAATTAATTGGCGGCCGGTCCAGGCGACGTGGCAACAATCCTCAGAATCCCAGGGGGAACCCCCCTCGAAGCAAGAACTTGTGCTTCTGCCTTTTTGGCTTCCATGAGCTTGCGGTGTTGGGCTCGAGGCCCTAGAATTTCTATGGTTTTAAGCTTGAAAAGAAACCTTTAGCGCACGTCAGACAGGAACAACCGGTGGAGCGACGGCGAGACGATTCAAATGGCAACTTGTGCTGCTCCTTCTGTGGAAAATCCCAGAAGGAAGTAAAAAAGCTTATTGCTGGGCCAACGGTCTACATCTGCGACGAGTGCATTGCCCTCTGCAATGACATCATCGCCGAGGAGGTTGAAAAGGACGAGCCCAGCAATGGTTCAGATCCGATGCCCAAGCCTTCGGAGATCAAGGCCATCCTGGACGACTACGTCGTTGGCCAAGATCGCGCGAAGAAGGTGCTCTCGGTAGCGGTTCACAACCACTATAAGCGCATCGACACCAAGATAGCGTCGGACGACGTTGAGCTTGGCAAGAGCAACATTCTGCTGCTTGGGCCTACCGGTAGCGGAAAGACGCTTCTTGCGCAGACGCTCGCGAAGATCCTTAAGGTTCCGTTCGCCATTGCGGACGCAACTACTCTGACCGAAGCCGGCTACGTGGGCGAGGACGTTGAAAACATCATCGTGCAACTCCTGCAGAATGCTGACCACGATGTCGAGCGCGCTCAGCGTGGCATTGTTTATATCGATGAAATCGACAAGATCAGCAGAAAGAGCGACAATCCGTCCATCACGCGCGACGTGTCTGGCGAAGGTGTGCAGCAAGCACTTCTGAAGATTATCGAAGGCACCGTCGCTAACGTGCCGCCCAAAGGTGGTCGCAAGCATCCACAACAGGATTTTTTGCAGGTGGATACCAGCAATATTCTGTTCATCTGTGGTGGTGCGTTTGTAGGGCTCGATCAGATCATTCAGCGGCGCCTTGGCCAGTCTCGCTTGGGTTTTGGTGCGGATATCAAGAGTAAGAACGAGCTGCGCCTTGGGGATCTTTTGGCCAGCGTCCAGCCTGAAGATTTGCTGAAGTTTGGCCTAATTCCCGAGTTCATCGGGCGTTTACCAGTAGTGGCAACTCTGCATGAGCTCACCGAAGAAGCGTTGATCGATATTTTGACGAAGCCTAAGAATAGCTTGGTAAAGCAATTCCAGAAGCTCTTCGAGATGGACGGCGTGAAGCTGAAGTTTGCCAAAGCAGCACTTGCCGCCATCGCCAGAAAAGCCTTAGCCCGCGAGAGCGGCGCACGTGGGCTCAGGGCGATCATGGAAGAGGCGATGCTCGACATCATGTACGAGATCCCCTCTCAGCAAGGGATCAAGGAAGTGGTCATCAATGAGGACGTCATCGTCAAAGGTGAAGCCCCGTTGATTGTCTATCACAAGGAAGCAGGCGTCGGCTGAGGCGTCGGCTGGGCCACTCGCGCCTCATTCCCCTACAATCCTTCAACATTTCTAAACCCTAAGGGCTAACGTGTCACGTCGACCCATTCCTGCACTTCCGCTTCGCGACATTATTGTTTTTCCACACATGGTGTCCCAACTGTTCGTGGGGCGAGAGAAAAGCATCGCGGCACTCGATGCGGCAATGGCGGGGGACAAGGAAGTATTTCTGGCGGCTCAGAAGAGCGCCAAGACCAATGATCCTGTTTCGGAGGACATCTACGCCATCGGCACCGTGGGCACGATTGTGCAACTGCTCCGTCTTGCGGACGGCACCGTTAAGGTGCTCATCGAAGGTCGCAGGCGTGCGCGGGTGCGGAACTACATAGATACGCGTGAATTCTTCCAGGTTGAGTTGGATGAGTTAAGTGACGCAACCGACGGCGACGTTGAAGTTGAGGCGTTGATCCGCAGTGTTCAGAGCACCTTCGAGGTGTACGTAAAGCTGAACAAGAAAGTACAGCCTGAGATCCTCATGGCTGTGCAGAGCATTGAAGATCCTTCAAAGCTCGCAGATACCATCGCGGCCAATCTACCGACCATTAAGCTTGCTGATAGGCAAGGCTTGCTCGAAATGCTCGACGCCAAGAAGCGCTTGGAGCGCTTGTACGAGCTCATGCAGGCTGAGATTGAGATCCTGCAGGTTGAGAAGAAGATCCGTTCTCGCGTCAAAAAGCAGATGGAGAAGACGCAGAAGGAATATTACCTGAATGAGCAAATGCAGGCCATTCAGAAGGAGCTTGGTGGCGGCGAGCGTGATGAATTCAAGAGCGATTTGGCTGAGCTTGAAGAGAAGCTGAAGACCAAGAAGATGAGCGAAGAAGCGCTCGGTAAGATGAAGCGCGAGCTCAAGAAGCTCAAAATGATGCACCCTACGAGTGCCGAAGCTACAGTGGTTCGGAATTATATTGATTGGGTCGTCGGGTTGCCTTGGTTCGACAAAACGCCGGAGCGTTTTGATATTGAAGAGGCCGAGCGCATCTTGGATGAGGACCACTACGGACTCAAAAAGTGCAAGGAGCGCATCATCGAGTACTTGGCAGTGCAGGCGCTCACCAAGCAGCTCAAGGGCCCCATTTTGTGTTTTGTGGGCCCTCCGGGTGTCGGCAAGACGAGCATTGCGCGCAGCATCGCGCGCGCCATGGGTCGCAAATTCGTTCGATTGTCTTTAGGGGGCGTGCGAGATGAAGCGGAGATCCGCGGTCACCGCCGAACGTATATCGGTGCTTTGCCTGGCAAGCTGATCCAGAACTTGAAGAAGGTGGGCTCGAATAACCCCGTCTTCTTGCTGGATGAAGTGGATAAGATGAGCGCTGATTTTCGGGGCGACCCGGCTTCAGCACTCCTTGAGGTGTTGGATCCGGAACAGAACAGTACCTTTAACGATCACTACCTAGATCTAGATTACGATCTTTCGGACGTGATGTTCATCACTACAGCCAACACGCTGAGTGGCATCCCGCTTCCTCTGCAAGATCGCATGGAGATCATTCAACTCACGAGCTACACCGAATACGATAAGCTCAATATCGCGCAGCAATACCTGGTGCCGCGGCAGAAAAAGGAGTGCGGCCTCGAAGATGTGGATATCGACATGGGGCAGGCGACGCTGCGCACCGTCATCCACCACTACACGAAAGAAGCCGGCGTTCGTAACCTTGAGCGCGAAATCTCAAGCCTGTGTCGGAAGATCGCATTGCGTGTCGTGAAAGACGGCAAGCAAGTCAAAGTTGTGATCAAGCCAGAGGATGTTCCCAAGTACTTGGGGGTCCCGAAGTATCGGCTTGGCCAAAAAGACGAAGAAAATCAGATTGGGCTCGTTCACGGCTTGAGCGTGTCTGATTACGGGGGAGATATCTTGGACTGTGAGGTGAGCGTGGTTGCCGGTAAGGGCAAGCTTGTCATCACGGGGCTTCTTGAAAAAGGGATGGAAGAGAGTGGCCAGGCGGCCATGAGCTACATTCGCTCCCGCGCCACTACCCTTGGTCTCGACAAAGATTTTTACCAGAAGGTGGACGTTCACGTTCACTTTCCAGATTTCGTTCGCAAGGATGGTCCGAGCGCGGGTGTTACCATGGCCACGGGCATTGCCAGTGCTTTGGCCCGCATTCCAGTTCGGCACGAGCTCGCCATGACGGGCGAGATCACGCTCAGGGGTCGGGTGATGCCAATCGGTGGCCTCAAGGAAAAGCTTTTGGCCGCACATCGCAACGGCATCAAGACGGTGCTCGTGCCCAAAGAGAACCGCAAAGATTTGAAGGAGGTTCCGCGACGTGTGCTCGGGGGGCTACGGATCGTCCTTGTGGATCACATGGACGACGTGCTGCGCGAAGCCCTCGCCGTGGATAACCCCGACCAGATGTTTGGCCCCCGCCGGCTGGTGCTTGAGTATCGTGAGGGGGAGCTCATCGACGGTTCGCTCAAAGCGCTTGAGCCCGTGGACCCTCGAATTCCCGGCTTGGTCGAACACCCCCCGGTGGAGCAGCCGGGGATTTCGTAAAACCTGCTATCGCTCTTGCTCAAGGCGCCCATCCTAGGTAAGGAGCGCGTGCCACCTCACCAAGAGGACAGGCGGGTAGCTCAGTTGGTAGAGCGCTGGCCTTACAAGCCGGATGTCGCAGGTTCGAGTCCTGTCCCGCCTACGAAAAACACGCTGAAGCGGCGGGTCGGAAAAAGGGTTGGACCGCTCCTAGGTCCCAAGGTCCGAAACCTGGCAGCCCAGCCTCCAACAAGTGGCCTTTGGATCAGCGGGCGCTAGGACCACACGCGAAGTAGAAGCACCATCACGCTCGCACTTACCGCCGTAAGAGCGACTAAACGTGCCTCCCACTGATCTTCACGCTCCATTTCGCGAAGGGGAGCGAGAACGCGCGTGGAGAGTTGGCGTCGAAACCTCCTGGGGAGCCTGGTCAACATGAACCCAAGTATGGGGCCGGTTGGTTAAAGTGACAAGTGCGTGACAAATGAGTGTCACAGAGGTGAAAGTAGGCTCGCTGGCCAGTCGTTGGGTCGTTCGGGTCTCGTCGGCGTCAGTGGATATTCCCTGGCTCACGCGGGACGCCGCCTTTGCCAAGGGTTTGAAGTTCCACTCGCGCGGTGGCACGCCTCGTGTTAGGGTCTTGCTGCGCTTCTGGAACCTTAGGTCGTCTTGGCCTCCGCGGGCCCTGCGCCTGGTTTCCAAGGTTTCTCGGACTGGGTGGATGGGAGGCTCGCTGCGCAGATACTCGTGCAGACTCCCAAAAGGTGGGCGTTTGATGGGTGTTTTGCACGGGCCGGCGCCACAAGGTGAGTAGCGGAATGACAGGTCGAGCCAGTGCAGACAAACGCCGCAAGGAAAAAGAGCGGCAGGATCGCAAGAAGGACAAGGCCGAGCGTCGCCAGCAGCGCAAGGAGGTCGACAAACCTGAGCGCGGGGCCGACGAAGAAGATCCGGATATCGCCGGCATCGTGCCCGGGCCGCAGCCGTTACCCGATGGGTTCGGCGACGGCGACGCCGCGATGAGGGTGGAATCGTGAGAAACTACCGCTACATGAGCGAAGCGGCCGTAAAGGCCAGGGAGCGCCGCGAACGCGAAGATCAGTGTGCGCGTTTAGCTAAGGAAGTGCCGCTCCTCCGGGAGTTGCGCTTGGATATTGAGGAGCGCCACCCAGAAAGTGCCGTCGCCGGCACGCGTTATACCCGGGTGGTCGTGGTGCCAAGCGCCGCGGCTCTGTTTGAGCTCACCTGCGGTGACACGGGTTGCAAAGACGGCGGACACGACTTAACCCGCGAAATCCTTGGGGCCCTTACACGGGGCAAGGTGGAATTCTCAGGGGAGAGTTCATGCCGCGGTCAGCTCGGGACGGCGGATTGCCGCCGCTTGCTGAAGTACCAAGCCGTAGCTCGCTACGAGGCCGCATTGAGCTGAAGAATTCCGCGCCCTCTGCCCTTGCGTTTGGCGCCGAGCTTTTGGAGTCTGCGCGTTAGCGTGCGTTCTGATGAAGCGTTAATGGCCGCCTATGTTGGCGGGGAGGCGGCGGCTTTCCGCGAGCTTTTCGATCGGCACGCCCCTTCGTTGCTACGAAGTATGCGGCGCGATCTGCGCTCGCCCGAAGAAGCGGCTGATCTGGTGCAGCAATGCTTTCTGCAACTGCACCGGGCTCGCAATGATTTTGACCCTGCTCAGCGCCTGCGTCCTTGGTTGTTCACAATTGCGTTGAATCTCAAGCGTGAATATTTCCGCCGCGTGAAGCGGCGCCCGGAAGCAGCTCTGGAGGTGGCGAATGAACCGCACACAACCCATCGTGGCGCGGAGCGCTTGGAAGCCGCGCAAGCCCTTGCTCGCGCCTTTGCGGAGGTGCCCGTGCAGCAGCGTGAAGTCATCGAGCTACACTGGTTCGATGAGCTTTCATTTCACGAAATAGCCCAGGTGTTGGGGGCAACGGTGAGCGCGGTCAAAGTACGAGCTCACCGGGGCTACGCGCGTCTGCGAGAGCTTTTGTCTGACATTGAACTACCTGCAGGAGCACTGCCGCTGGACGAGCCAACGGCAGACGCTAACGGTAACCCTGCCGCAGCTTCGGACATAGGAGTGGGGAAGCCATGATCTCCGTCGACAACTCCCAGAAAGATGCAGCAGCCTTCAAGGGCGCGCCGCCGACGGGGGCAGAGGTTGACGCCCTCTTTGCAAACCTCGAGGCTCAACTTGCCCGCGAAAAAGGGCCGCGAGCATGGCTCCGGAGCCGAAGCTCGCGGCTGCGATTTGCAATGGTGGCGCTCATGCTCGGGGGGTTAATGCTGCTCGAAGCTGAACAGAGTGGTCGCCTTCAGGTGCTGCTCGGGAGTTGGCCGATTGTTGTGGGGCAGCTCCTACTAATAGCCCATGGGGCCAGCCTGTGGTTGCGCTCGGGTACTTGGTCGCGCAGCGATAGGGTTCTGACCGTTGGCGCATTTCTCGTGTTGGCGCCGTTTTGGGTCGCCTTTGCGGTTGGCTCGGTGGGCTCAGCGCCCGCCCGTGAGTCTCTGTTTCAAGGGCTCGAATGTTTTCCGCACGGTGTGTTGTATTCGGCCCCGCTCGCGTTCTTGCTAGCACTCCTAGATCGGAGTGATGCTCCGTCGACGCGTTCGTTAATACTGCGAGGTGCGCTTGTGGGTGTGGTTGCCAATCTGCTTTTGAGTTTCCATTGCCCGAGCCTCGATATTTTGCATTTATTTTCGGGGCATGCCGGCGTAGGCGTGGGGTGGGTGGTTGGCTCTTTGGTGTGGCAACGAGCACGGAGCTTGACAACTAGGACCGGGTGACCCGAGAGCGCGGGCGCTTTCGTGCCTTTCCCAGCCTGCGCCTCGGCACTATGGCTGCAGGTATGTTGCGTCGTTCTTTTCTTGGCCTAGGGGCAGGCTGTTGCATGGCCGGTCATGCGTGTATCCCTAAGGCGGAGCCTGCCCGTGGCGCGGTTGCGGTTGCGGGCGGAGAAGTTGCCTTCAAGCGTGGGCTTAACCTCGGAAATGCGCTCGACGCTCCGAAGGAAGGGGAGTGGAATGTGACCCTGAACGAGAGGCATTTTCGTGGCGTCGCCGCGGCAAAGCTAGATCATGTGCGGCTGCCAGTTCGCTTCAATGCGCACGCTTTGAGCGAGCCCCCCTACACCCTGGACCCGAGGTTCATGGCACGCGTTGATTGGGCGCTGGAGCAAGCTGCCAGGCACGCCCTGGGCGTTATTCTAGACTTTCATCACTACAACGAGTTGATCGAGAACCTAGCGGCGCACACGGAACGCTTCGTCGAAATTTGGCGGCAGGTTGCCGAGCGCTACCGAGAGTACCCAGAATCTGTGGCTTTTGAGTTGTTGAATGAGCCACGGAGTCCACTCACTCCAACTCAGGTGAATGAACTCTACGCGCGAGTGATCCCGGTGGTGCGCGCAAGCAACCCGACGCGCCTTCTGATCGCGGATAGCTTCGACTGGGCCTCCGCGGCGGCGCTTCATCAGCTAGTGCTGGCAGAAGATCCCCGAATTATGGCTTCGTTTCACATGTATCAGCCCGCTCTATTCACACATCAGGGGGCGAATTGGGCGGGGCCCGAATATGCAACCACAGGGATCGTCTTTCCGGGCCCTCCCGCTGTGCCGGTGAAACCTGAACCTGCGGCAGAGTCGCTCGAGTGGGTGCGTAAGTGGTTTGAGGGCTACAACACCTTGCCCTCTGACGAAAATCCGAGCGGGTATCGTGCCGTCCTGCACCAATTTGAGGTAGCCGCGGCTTACACAAAATCAACCGGCCGAAGCGTGTATATGGGGGAATTTGGGGCTATCAACAAGGCAGATGCGGCTTCGCGTGTGCGCTTCTTGCGGCTCGTGCGCACCGAAGCCGAACGTTGTGGTTTCGGTTGGGCGTATTGGGACGACGGCGGGAGTTTTAAGGGCTTGGATACGGCGACCGGAACTTGGACGCCCGAGGTATGGCGCGGCCTTTTTGAGTGATGCCGGGATGTCGCGACACGGAAATACGCCCAAGCGAGCCGGAGGGCCCTTTCGCCCGCAACGTTGATTCTTAGCATGCCAAGTAGTTTTTAAACTCGCCAATGGGCTCCGGGTGGTTGTTGACGGCACGATGACAATCCAGCTACGCTTCCGCGATTTTATGGCTGTTTTTTGCGGGATTTCTCCGTTCACCTCAGAATCATTTACTGCCACGCGATTGCGCTCGCTGGGCGCGCTTGCCTCACTGGCTCTGATGAGTCTGAGTTTTGTCGCATGTTCGTCCGATTCCGGATCGAGCTTCAAAAGCGCGAGCACAGGCGGGCAGGGGCCTTTGGCGATTGGTGGCGCGCAAAACGCGAGCGGCGGTAAATCGAATGGAGCGGGTGGCGCAAGCGCGGCAACTGGTGGTTCAGGTGTTGGAGGCCCAGCGGGAGGTGGGTCGAATCTCGCGAGTGGCGGTGGAAACAATGCGCCAGTGGGGGGCAACCCGGGCGTCGGGGGCAGTAGCAGTGCCCAGGGTGGAGGCTCGGCAACGGGTGGCGCGGGGGCCGATTTACCGCATTTTAGCTTCTTCATGACGAGCCTGGATGCGATGCGCCGGCTCTCCGGCAGCCCAGACGGCTTTGGTGGCGATCTTCGGTATGGGCAAGCCTCGGGGCTGGCCGGTGCAGACAAGATTTGCACGGAGATCGCCGAGAGCTCGATGCCAGGCTCAGGTGTTAAGCAGTGGCGGGCTTTTCTGAGTATTGCAGGAAATGGAACGCCAGTGCACGCTCGCGATCGCATCGGCGAGGGGCCATGGTACGATCGACTCGGTAGGGTGGTGGCTGAAAACAAGACAGCTCTGCTTATGGAGCGCCCGGATGGGGCCCATCCGGCAATTAAGGAGGATCTCCCGAATGAAACTGGAACTCCGAATCACCAGCCCGATCTCAATCTCCCCGAGGCGGATAACCACCACGTGCTTACTGGCTCGGATGCCCAAGGCATGCTTTATGAGGACGCAGATTGTCCAGAATGCTCAGGAAGCAAGGCCACCTGCTTGGACTGGACGTCTACCTCCAAGAACAATGGAGTTGTCGATCCAGACAATAGCGTTCTCGCTGGTCGCCCGCGCATAGGTTTCTCTTGGTCTATTTCGGACCGCATCCACTGGATTTCCGGGCAGAGCGAAGGCGGCTGCGGTGCGGGAGTGGCGATCGAAGGGAACGGTGGTTCTGATCCACAAAACCCCATCGTTGGTTCCGGTGGCGGCTACGGCGGGATCTACTGTTTTGCCCTCACGCCGTGAGCCTAGGAGCCTTGGTCAGGACACTCCTCCACACGCAATGTCAGATTGGATTGGATCATGGTCGCTAGTGCTCGCAGCGCTTGGCGTGCTCGGGAGCTGCTCCTCCGAGCCGCGCGATCTGGAGCCTTCGGCTGCGAGGACTGGGGCCCTGGTTGGCACCTTCTTGATTGACCTCCACGCGGCCACGGGCACCAACGTCGCTTACACTGGGATTTCTGGCGCTGTTTTGGATGGCCCGTCCCCCTCAGCGGTAGTTTGGGATTTGGTGGCAGAGAAGGGAGCGTGTGCGCTTCGTAAGCCGCGTGCACCTTTCTGCAACCCCGGCTGTGGCTCCGGCCACTTATGCGTTGAGACCAATCAATGCCAATCATTCCCCATAGCTCAAGATGTCGGCGAAGTGGTGTTAGCCGGCTTGGGCACGGGGCCTCTCAGCCTCGTGGCGGTAGCGGGAAGGTATTCGGCTCCGCCGGGCCTCACGCTCGATTTTCCCCCCGCGCGCGAGGGAGCTCCCGTTGAGCTCGTAGTTGCCCAAAGCCTGTACGGCATGTTTTCGATCAAGAGCTCAATGGTGGCACCCCTGGTATCTGCTGGGCCTGTGGCTCTTGAGCCCGGCCAGCCTTTGATGTTGAGCTGGGAGCCACCCATGAGTGCCACTCCGGCTCACCGGATAGAGGTGAAGCTCGACATCTCGCATCATGGCGGCAGCAAGGGGGCTGTAGAGTGTGATGCAGCGGACACGGGCAACTTAGAGATCGACGCTGATTTGATAAGCCAGTTGGTGGCGCTCGGAGTTGCCGGTTTTCCCAGTATTTCTCTCAAACGGGTGAGCTCGGGAAGCACTGAAATTGCTCCGGGCACAGTGCGGCTCCGCGTTGAATCGGGAGTTGTCCGGGATGTCGCGCTTCCGGGCGTGGTCTCTTGCCACGAAACAGCGGATTGCCCCGGCGGGCGTGTTTGCCAAGGGAATCTAACGTGTGCCCCGTGACGCGCATCCAACCCCCGCGTTGTCTGAAAAGAAGCCTATGAATAGGACGCTAAAGCACTTGGTCGGCATGCTCGTTGGTGTCGTGGGGCTCAGCACGCTTGCGAGCCCGGCACGTGCCGAAACCCTGGTTGAGCTATGGGCAGAGCCTTCCGTGGCGTGGAGCCCGATCAAAGCTGCAACCCTTGAGTTTGAGCAGAAGCTGGCCTTCGGCACCGCTCCCTTTCAGGTGGTGGAGGTGAGCCCAGATTTTTCCTTCTCATACGACGTTACCAAGTGGCTTACTCCTGGCGTGGGCTACCGCCACATCGAACGACGAGACAAGAACGACGCCTTCGAAAGCTGGAATCGCCTTTACGCAGATGTTTCGGTAGCGCCAGAGCTGGGGAAGTTCATCCTAGATTATCGCCTGCGACTTCAGACCCAGATCCCCACCGATGCGAGCCGCAAGACGCGGAAAGCCGTGCGAAATCGCCTGCAGGCGGGCTACAAAGTTACCAAAAGCCTAGAGCCGTACGTTGGCGTCGAAACGAGCACGCGCGTTGGGGGAAGCAATGGCACCCAATGGAAGCAGATGCGCTGGGCCGTGGGTGCTGACTTTAGCCTGAAGCCGCACCGCTTCGGCCTCTTTGGTTATTTGGACCAGGAGCAGGTGGATGTGAATGACCCAAGCGTAGTTATCCTGGGTGCCAGCTATCGCTACAAGTTTTGAGTGAGTGTTATGGGAAATGTGCAAAGTGCGAGCCGTGCGTTGGTTGGCCAAAGTCGCGCAGCCGTGAGATCGGCGCAATGGTGGCTGTTGCTTTTGGCCATCTGGAGCGTTGCTTGTAGTAGCAAGGAGCCAGAAGCGGTTGACTATGGTCCGCGTGTAACGGCCATCCCTCCACTTCAGTCAGTGGAAGGCGCGTGTGTCGCTTCAGATGAAGCGGCTCCGAGCTTTCTGAGCCATCTGGGTTGCCGTAGGGATTTCGATGTGCTCGCCTCCATCCCGGCGAATGCCACCATTCCGGGCGCACGCTCTGCTAAGGTCGTGCTCGATCGGGCCGACGGCGATAAGTTGTACTTTCAGAATAGTAACCAATTCCCGATCCACTGGGAGTTCGCTTCCAAGAACCTCTCGGGTGGAGCGCTGCCGATTGTGGGCTCCCTCGCGGACTTCAACCGCACCGAGTATTACTCTCCAGATCGGCGCTTCATTTTAGGGGCGGTCACCTTCTACGAGGGGGCCCAAACATGGGCCCTGGAAATCGCACCGTACGACACGGCCGATGTTTCTTTGATCGAGAAGCTCATGGAAGCGGTGAAGGCACACGCTTACTTCGGCAAGGATCTGCTCTTTCACCCCACCTCCAGCAGCCTGGAACTTGTGGCGCGCAAGCTTTCCGCAAGCGCCCCCTACCTCACGAACGATACCCTATTTTCAGGGATTGACTATCAACCACTCAACTTGGGTGTCACGATAGGCTACCTGCGCTTTGTTCAAGAAGCGAACCTTGGCACGGATTACGTTGGCTTTCGGGATATTGTAGTCCTTGATCGCGTGCCGAATGACATTTCGGTGGTGAGCGGCATTATTACTGAAGAGTTTCAGACCCCGCTTTCGCATGTGAACGTGTTGTCGCAAAACCGGGGGACGCCGAATATGGCGTTGCGCCACGCTACCACGAACGCAGAGTTGCGTAACTTGGAAGGAAAGTGGGTTCGGCTCACGGTGGGCGCCTTTGAATACAAGGTGGAGGAAGTTAGCTTTGATGAAGCGGAAGCCTATTGGCAGTCGCATAAGCCAACTCAAGTGCAGGTGCCACGCTTGGATCTGAGCGTGCGTGAGCTTGCCAACATAGAGTCGATTGTGGACGTGAGCGGCCCACTCAAAGCGGCCATTTCTGCAGCAATTCCCGCATTTGGCGGTAAGGCTTCGCACTACTCCGTCTTAACGCAGATCCCGGGGTTGCCCGTGGCCAAAGCCTTCGGCATTCCGGTTTGGTTTTATTATCAGTTCATGGAACAGAATGGGTTCTTCGCCAGGGTCGATGAGCTCTTGGCGGACAGCGCTTTTCGTGCAGATCCTAAGCTTCGCGATCAGAAGCTCGCCGAGCTGCGCGCCGCGATGCTAGTGGCACCGGTGGATGCAGAGTTTGAAGGGCTGCTGCTAGCCAAGCTCCAGGCTGACTACCCCGGGGTGCGGATGCGTTTTCGTTCGAGTACCAATGCGGAAGATCTGGAGGGATTCACCGGAGCTGGCTTGTACACGTCAGTCAGTGGGCAGCCCGGGGACCCGAAGCGCCCCGTCTTGAACGCGGTTCGCACCGTTTGGGCCAGCGTGTGGAGCTTTCGTGCTTTTGAGGAGCGCGAGTACCGGAGCATTGATCACAAGGCTGTCGGTATGGCGCTTTTGGTGCCTCACTCCTTTCCGGACGAGGAGGCGAATGGCGTGGCGCTCACCTCGAATCCATTTGATGTTTCGGGCCTTGAACCAAGCTTCTATGTGAATGTGCAAGCGGGTGAAGCGTCGGTAGTGCAGCCGGATCCCGGGACAACGACGGATCAGTTTGTTTATCACTTCTACTCCCCCGGGCAGCCCATCGTGTTTCTCGCGCACTCGAACCTCGTGAAGGCGGGTAGCACGGTGCTGAGCGCTGAGCAGACGTACGAGCTCGGAGTGGCGCTCGACCAAATCCACCAATACTTCGCGCCGGCTTACGCCCCACCTGCTGATATGCTTGGGTATTACGGAATGGATGTGGAATTCAAGTTCGACGCGCCCCCGGGGCAAGTGCCGGTTTTGGCTGTAAAACAGGCCCGCCCGCATCCGGGCCGAGGCCAATAATTCCAGCATTGCTAGGCCTTCGCCGATGTGTTTGCATCGGGTCTTATGCGGGTAACTCACGCGTTTTGGGCTCTTGGGACAACACTGGCGGTAGCTGTTGCGTGTGGCGCACCGGACCGGAATTTCGGCGATGAGGCCGTAGTCGGGAGCAATGGGCAGGCGTGTTTCCCCAATGATACATGCAGCGCAGGCCTCACCTGCATGTCGAAGAAGTGTGTTGTCGCACCAGGTTCTGGTATCGGTGGAGCGGCTTCAGGCGGACAACCGAGTGCAAGCACCGGTGGCATGGCGATGGGCATCGGCGGGGCGAGCAATTCCGGTGGAAGTCAGATGGCGAGTGGAGGGATGCCTGGAAGCAGTGGTGGCGTTCCGGGAAGCACCGGCGGGGTGCCTGGTAGTGGTGGCGTTCCTGGAAGCACTGGTGGGACACCCAATACAGGTGGAACCAGTGGTGGCACGCCGGTTTGCAGCCCGGTGATTCAGCTGCAAAGTTCAACCGCGGCGCCCGCGGCAACGGCGGCGTTCTGTTTCAGCTTGTACTATACCGTTTTTGAATTCGCCGAAGATTTCGACTGCAGTTTTGACGGATTCAGTACGTCCACGTGCGTCGGTCGAGTTACGCAAAGCTACTTCGTGGTGGCATGGGACCCTGTGGATCCTACCTTCGGCACGGTGTACGGCGCGGATCCTGTCAATCCGCTGGGGTACATTGGGATTGATCTCGTGGGTATGGTTCACCAGATCGGCATTGCTGCCACTGGGGCCACTGGGATCTGCGCGGTTGAGCGAGATCTGCTGCAGCTTTGCTTGCTATAGGTTAGACCAGTCCGGCGCTGGTCTGGGTGTCATTGGGGCCGTCGCTGAGGTACTTGTCATGCCAAGTACCTCGTTGTGCGGGGTAACAGGCGGCCCGCAACTCATCTCAGCGGTGCCTGGTCAACAGTAGTAGCGGCCGCTGAACGTTCCGCGGAGCACTCAGCCGAGCCGCGTTCGAGAGCCCGACATACTTCGGGCCGCGTGTCGTAGACGGTGCACCACCATTGGCTGGTTGCTCGGTCCAGAATCAAGGCGGCGCAGTGCCCATCTTGCATACGCATGAAGGCTTGGTTCCCATCGAAATCGGCAAGGGCGAGCGCTCGCTCCCCCAGGCGGGCATGGTCCGTCCCCGTGACTCGTACGTAGCTTGAGAGCTCCGAAAAACAGCATGCCCCGCACGCAAGGCAGGGCTTAGGCCCGGGCCCGAGCGGGGCCGCGCCTAACAACGGGGGCGCCCAGGTTCGTGGCTTAGCCGAGCATGAAATATGGCCGTAGGCTTGTGCATGGTCAACCCCGCGTGACCCAGCCACAAGGAATAGAACGATCATGATTGTCGGTGTCCCCAAAGAAGTAAAATCGCACGAGTACCGCGTTGCTCTTTTGCCCTCCGGTGTGGATGAGTTAGTGCGGCGAGGGCACGTTGTTTTGGTACAAAAAGGGGCTGGCATAGGAAGCGGCCTTTTGGACTCCGAATACGAAGAGCAAGGTGCTGTGCTGGTGGATGGCCCAGACCGGGTGTGGGGCGAAGCTGAGCTCATCGTGAAGGTGAAAGAGCCTCAGCCCGAGGAGTGGCCCAAAATTCGAAGCGGCCAAAACGTTTTTACCTATTTTCACTTTGCTGCCGATGAAACGCTCACCCGTAGCATTCTTGCTACCGGCTGCAGCGCGATTGCCTACGAAACGCTCGAAGATGCGAGCGGACGCCTTCCTTTATTAACGCCTATGAGCGAGGTGGCAGGGCGCATGAGTATTCAGGAAGGGGCCAAATATCTAGAACGCCCCCAAGAGGGGCGGGGCATTTTGCTCGGCGGGGTGCCCGGCGTGGAGCCAGCGCACATCACTATATTCGGCGGCGGTGTGGTGGGCACCAATGCGGCCAAGGTTGCCGCGGGCTTTGGCGCCAATGTGGTGATTTTGGACAATAACCTCGATCGTTTGCGCTATCTGGACGACGTGATGCCACCGAATGTGACCACGTTGTTCAGCGACCGACACACGATTCGGGACCAACTGACGCGCGCTGATTTGGTGATCGGTGCCGTACTGATTCGTGGCGCTCGCGCACCACGCCTGGTGGAAAAAGAAGATCTAAAACGCATGAAATCCGGCGCTGTGGTTGTGGACGTTGCCGTTGATCAAGGGGGGTGTTTTGAAACCACGCGCCCCACCACGCACGCCAACCCCACCTATATTATTCACGATGTGGTGCACTATTCGGTTGCCAACATGCCAGGAGCGGTTGGGCGTACGAGCACGTACGCGCTGTGTAACGCTACGGTGCCTTACGTACTCAGCTTGGCGGGGCGCGGCCTCTTGGGCGCGATCGAGAAGAACCCAACCATTCGAAGCGCGGTGAATATGTACCAGGGCAGGGTGGTGAATCAGGCCGTAGCGGAAACCTTTGGGCTGCCACTGGGCGTTATCTGAGGTCCGGCGGGTTCCGCTCAAGGCCAGCTGGGTGAAAGTGGCGGCGGTATTCACTTGCCGTAAGGCCGGTTTGTTTGCGAAATACGCGCGAAAAATACAGTGGATCGTCGAAGCCTAAACCGCGTGCGATGTCGGCTACAGAACGAACTGTTTGTAGTAAAAGCCGTTGGGCTTCCTGTACGCGCAGGCTCGTGACGTAGCGGGCCGGGGGCTCGTCAACGTACTTGCTCCAATAGCGCCGGAACGTAATCGGCGCGACTCCCAGGGAACGCGCGATGGCGTCAAAATCGTGGACCGCTGGCAGTTGCGCTTTGAGGCGTGCCTGCACGGTTCGGACGAGGTCCTCCTCTCGGCTGGGTGGCGCTTTTTGCTCCCCCGAAGCGCTCTCGAAAAATAGCTGCTCGCAGAGGCGATCGATGCGGTCCGGCTCCTTGTGGTGATTGGGGCGCCTGAGAATTTGAAACAAAGTATCCAGTGGCTCTCGCCATGCACCGGTGCGCTGGATGGACCAAGCCGGTTTGTCTAACCGTGCGAGGTTTCTCCGCTGCAACTCGGGCAGGTATTCGGAGCTATAGACGACGTAGAGCTCTTGCCAAGTTTGCCAACGCCCGCTCGGGCCATAAGAGGCCCTTCTGCTGGGCCATTGCGTGATCACATAGGGTGCAACAACGTCCGTTTCAAAGCCCTCTAGGTGATAAAATCCACCGCCCTTGAGGATAAATGAGAAGTTGAAGCTGTCGAAGATGCGATCCAAACATTCGCTCTTCTCTGGGATAAACCCAATGGTTGCCACCGGAGGAGGCCCGGGAAAGCTGCGTGGCAAGTGCCCGAGGGGCACGAAAAATTTATCCATGCCCGCTCAAGGTAGTTGCAGGGAGGGTGGTATGCAATTGGGGCTCAACCGAATGCTTGTTCGTCGAGCGCGCGCTTCGCCGAGCGGGCCACAAATAGTGCGACACCAACAGTGATGAGCAGGCCAATCCAATACAGGGCTCCAGGCACTTTGGCTCCCCCACTGCCAAGTTCGGTCACGCTCTTCGCGAGGGACCCCAGGTACGCGTAGAGCACGGTATTGGGTAAAATCCCGATCACGTTTCCGAGCGCAAAGGTTCTCACGCGTAGCCGGGTGAGGCCAAACGCGTAGTTGAAGAAATTGAACGGCATCACTGGGGACAGGCGCAAGAGGGCGATGATTTTGATGCCATCTCGCTCTACAGCTCGCACCACAGCGAGGAACAAGGGTCGCCTGCCAAATATTCGTTCGGCTTGTTCGTGTGCAAGATAACGTCCGACTAGGAATGCTGTGGTAGAAGCCACCGTAGCCGTGGGCCACGCGATCAGGGTGCCGACAAGAGGCCCCCAGATGAAACCTCCCGCAAGGGTCAGCATGGTGCCAGGCGCAAGCGCGAGAATAGCCACTATGTACAAGAACGCGTACGCAGCGATTCCCCAAGGGCCGAGATCTTGAATAAAGCGAGCCGTGCGCAGCACCCACTCGGCGACCGGCAATACCCACCACAGGGCGAACAGAGCGACCATGGGAAGGAGGAGGAGGAACAATCGAGGGCGCCCCGTGGGGGCTCCCGTGCCCTCAGGCGGGTTGTTCGACTTTTCCTTCATAAGGGTCAACGGTGGGCTGAGAGTGGCCCAGATGCCCTCCAGAAAGCCAGGGTGTCGCGCCTTCAGGGCGCCAAGCCCGGCGCATCGCTATATATGCGACAACATTCAAAACGGCCGTGCGGTCGACAGTCTTTTCCCTCTTGTGCGCTGGGGTCCCTATGGTATGAAGCCGCCCTCACCGCGCTCGGGGCGGTAGTTAAGTTGGTTATAACGCCGGCCTGTCACGCCGGAGGCCGCGGGTTCGAGTCCCGTCCGCCCCGCAAAAAGCTCAAGAGTTTCAGATAGTTCACAGAGGGGTGTGCGTTTGGGGTTTGAGGTGTGCGATTCGCCTCTTCCAAACGTACGTTGGATAGGGAGGGGTCACCGAAGGCCCCGCGTACGTCTGCTGCCGTTCGGATGCAGCCTCGCCATCGGGGACAACTCGTCGATTCGCGTTTGCGCATCTCGAGCCTGATGGTTTGGGGGCTTGAGTATTGCCATGAGGAACACGGCGACACGATGCCGCGAACGCACAACGTGGACGCGCTTGCTAGCATGAGTAACACGCTGCTTTTGAGGTCGGACGCATGCGCGCGGCTGTTGCAAGTTGGTCAGCGTCGTTGCTGTGTAAAAAGGCTCTTTCTGTATGAGAAGTGCCTGCAGCCCGCGTGTTGATTCGTTAGATCCGGTGAATGTTGTAATTGGATATGCTTAGCGCAAGTGGGCTAACCTGTTTGCGAAGGTAGGCGTATTGCTTTTATCCTGTCGTGTTCATTCGGTCCCCGTGGGTTCCTATGTCGATTTCTAAAGTGCTTGTGGTGGACGATGAACCGGATCTTCGCACGATCAGTCGATTGAGTTTGGAAAGAGTGGGCGGTTGGAAGACCTTCCTTGCCGGCTCGGGAAAAGAGGCACTCGAAGTCGCCGAACGTGAGCTTCCTGACGTGATCCTCCTGGACGTGATGATGCCGGGAATGGACGGCCCAACCACGCTGCTTGAGATCCGAAAACGAGCAGCGTTGGCTAACATTCGCGTGGTTTTTTTAACTGCCAAAGTCCAGAAGCACGAGGTGCAGGCCTACGTGGAAATGGGGGCTTCAGGCGTTATTCCAAAGCCGTTCGATCCCATGAAGCTTCCGAGTGAGCTGCGTAGATTACTTGGCGAGGAAGGTTAGCCGTGAAGCCGCCAGCTCTGCCAGAGAACGAAGTTAAGCGCTTGAATGCGCTGCGGCGTTACGGGGTGTTGGATTCAGAAGCTGAGCTCGTGTTCGATGAATTCGTCGAATTGGTAGCTCGCACCTTCGAGGTGCCGGTTGCGCTCATCTCTTTTGTGGATGAGGGGCGCCAGTGGTTCAAGTCACGCTACGGAATTAGTGCTAGCGAAACTCCGCGCGAGGTTTCGTTTTGCGGGCACGTGGTGGCCGATGGGGTGCCGCTCATCGTGGAAGATACGCGGGAGGATGTTCGCTTCTTAGACAACCCACTCGTTACGGGTGGGCCCAAGATCAGGTTCTACGCGGGTGCGCCGCTTCTCACCCCCGAGGGATACGTGCTTGGCACCTTCTGCGTGATCGATCAGCGCCCGCGCACACTGCGCGCGGAGCAACTCGAAACACTGCAGCTCTTTGCTCGACAAGTGATGCGGACGTTGGAGTTGCGTCGCCAACGGATCGCCGCTGAAACGTACCGGAGGCTCTTCGCCGCTGCCCAAACTTTCGCGGCGATCGTCGCACCAACTGGGGAGATTTTGGAGAGCAACCCAGTCTGGGGGCAGCACCTCCGATTTTCTGTCGGAGAGATCAGTCTGCTCGGCTGGGGTGGGCTAGTTCACGCGGACGACGTTGCGGGTGTGAAAACGGCACTGGAACGCGTGAAGAGTGGCGAGTCGACCGGGTTCGACGTTCGCATGTTGAAGAAGGGGGAAGGCTTCCTTTGGGTTTCGTGGAGTGCAAGCCACGATCCCGCCGAGAATGTGACGTACTTGGTGGGGCACGACATTACCGAACGCGTGAGGGCGGCTGAGGGCGCTCAACAGTCACACGCATTGCTCGCGTGCATCAGCGAAGCGCAGAGCTGCTTAATTGAGCAGCGAGACCCAGGGACCTGGTTCCAGTTGCTCTTGGAAGGTCTACTAAGAGCGACCGGGAGCAGTTATGGCTTTATTGGAGAAGTGGTGGAAGGTGAGGCGGGCAAGCCCTATTTGAAATGTCACGCGCTCTCTGACGTGGCATGGGACGAGGCTTCGCGCGAGGTGTACCGGGGTGCCGCAACAACCGGGATCGCGTTCCGAAATCTTGACAACCTTTTTGGGCGGGTGATTACCACCCGAAGCGCGGTAATAGCCAATGAGCCGAGCTCGGATCATCGACGTGGGGGGCTGCCTCCTGGGCATCCACCGCTCAAAGCCTTCCTTGGGCTGCCTCTCTTTATGGGGGATGCTCTCGTCGGCTTGCTGGGTGTTGCGAACCGCGAGGGGGGCTACTCCGAGGAGTTAGTGGCGTTCTTGGAGCCATTTTTGGCCACTTGCGGCACGATCATTCAGGCCTTTCGAACCCAAGAGCTGCGCGCTTCGGCTGAAAAAGCACTGCAACAAAGCGAAGAACGTCTGCGCGCCGTGGTGGATGCCGCAGGGGACGCCATTATTGCGTTCGATAAAGAGGGCAACATTCAGCGGGCGAATCCGGCAACAACGCGGCTCTTCGGCAGAGAGCTTGCGGAGCTGCTTAAGAGCCAGGTGGGGTCACTATTGATCGACCCGAGGAGCGACTTAGGAATGGAGTTCCTCAAACATGCGCGCCCGGATGATGGATTGATCGGGGCGCCGGTGGAGCTTGTGGGAGTACGCTCTGATGGCTCCAGATTCCCTGCCGAGGTGTCGTTCAACAACGTCGAAGTTGGCAGCCAGCATAGCCTGGTAGCGGTCGTGCGAGACATCTCTGAGCGCAAGAGAGTGGAACGGCTGAAGTCTGAGTTTGTCTCGAGCGTGAGCCACGAGCTGCGCACCCCCCTTACCGCTATCCGCGGGGCCCTGGGGTTGCTTGACGGAGGGGTGGCTGGGGAGCTCGCGGAGGGGCCGCGTGAAATGGTACGAATGGCGTTGATGAGTGCCAGGCGCCTGACGCGCCTTGTGGACGACATCTTGGATATTGGAAAGGTGGAGCGAGGCACTCTGAATTTTGAGCTCAGCCAAGTTGACGTGTGCGATGTCGCAGCGCGCGCAATAGCGGATATGCGGGCAATACATTCCACCACAAGCGTCGCTTTCGTACTCGATGCTCCTGAACCTTGTTGGTGCATCACTGACCCCGAGCGTGTGCTGCAGGTGCTGACGAATCTGCTCTCAAATGCTCAGAAATTTTCCCCGGCCGCCTCTACCATCGAGGTCCGAGTCACAAAGAAGTCCGGCTTTGTAGTCACGGCTGTCACGGATCACGGCCCAGGGATCCCTTCTGAATTCCAAGGCCGAGTATTTGAACGATTTGCTCAGGCGGATGCTTCTGACGAACGGCACGTGAGTGGAACGGGGCTTGGCCTCAGCATTGCCAAGGCCATCGTGGATCAGTTGGGCGGAAGGCTTGACTTCCGTTGCACCGAAGGCGGCACTACCTTCGAGTTCGAGCTTCCAATAGGAAGCGTGAATAATGAGGCCAAAGGATGAGCGGCCGGGCGAACGGGCACGCGTCGTCGCCTCCGCCGAGACCACCTCTAGACATGGGCACGGCAGGTGGCTTACCCGCGGGCAACGGTGAGCCTGATGCTGGGGCGATAGGGGCCGAGCTCCGAGCTCTAAGCTGCGCCTATGTGGCTACGCTCACTCGCCAGCTCGGTGAGCTCAGGGAGCTATTGGCTCAGTTATCGGAGTGTAAGGATGATTCGCTTTTGAGAGCGGCTGAGCGCTTGGCTCACCGCATTGCGGGAACAGCCGGTACTTTCGGACATCACCAGGTTTCCGCGTTGGCGCAAGACATTGAGTCCGTTCTAGGTTTGTCTGTTACCCCTCAGGGTTCCCAGAAACTCGCCGCAGCTGTCGAGCGGCTTAAAACACTGTGCGAGCTGCTTGCAAACGAAGCTTAGTGGTTGATGTTTGAGAGCCCTTGCCGCACGGCAAACTTGGTAAGCGCAGCCACGGTTTTTACACCTAGCTTTTCTGAGATGCGCCGGCGATGGGTGTCGATGGTGTTCACACTGAGCCCCAGGGCATCCCCGATTTCTCGCGAACTCTTGCCGTCAGCGATGGCCGCTAATACCTGCTCCTCACGTGCGGAAAGGGTAGGAGTTTCTTGGGGTCTTTGTTGCTTGCCGGTGTATTCTCTCATCACCACGTCAGTGATGGTTTGGCTGGTGTAGACGCGCCCCTCTGCCACCGAACGAACGGCATTGGCGAGGTCTTCAAAAGCCGAATCTTTCGTGACGTAACCCAGTGCACCGGCAGCCAGCATGCCCGTCACGAAGTGCTTTTCTGAGTGGGTGGATAGAGCCAAAACGGCAACATTGGGGAAGCGCTTGCGGATTTGCTTCGTCGCGTCGATACCGGTCATGCCTTTTAGGCCGATATCCATCACGACAACTTGCGGTTGGAGTTGCTCCACCAACGCGAGTGCTGTTTCTCCGTCGCCCGCCTCGCCCACAACGTTAAGCCCTTGGGCCAAGAGCAGGCTCTTTAGCCCATCACGTAGGATTTTATGATCGTCAACAAGCAGAACTCTCATAGGAATGCTCCAAGCGGTATGGAAATGGCGGCGGTAGTGCCCTGGCCCGGAGTGCTAGTGAGCGTTAGCTCACCGCCGAGATAAGATAGGCGCTGGCGAACACTCGCCAGGCCGTAATTGGGGGAGTGCGTAGCCATATCGAAACCCCGCCCATCGTCGATAAGTTGAATGAAGAGCGTGGGCGGTTGAACTTGCACGCTGAGGCGCAGATGCTTCGCCGCTGCGTGTTTGATTACGTTGAGCATCAGCTCCCGAAGAATTCGAAACACCAATACATTATTCTGAGATTTGCTTTCGAATGAGCCAACTGTCTCAATCGAAAATTCCAGGCGGTGTTCCGAACACAGAAGCTCCCCTTGGGCTTCCAGGGCCGGGATGAGGCCGAGATCATACAGCACGGGTGGGCTCGTATCGTAGGCCACCCGCCGAGAATCATCGATTGCGGCTTGGATGGCTTGGAGGACCTTTGCGGCCTCGGGATCCGTGCGCGGCACGTTATGAGCGGCTAGAAAAGCATCCAGGCGGAGCTTGGCGAGGGCTAAGGATTGGCCCAATTGATCGTGCACGAATTGAGCCGTAACCCGGCGTTCTTCTTCTTGGACGCGTTCGATGTTGGCGGCCATGCGCTGTAGCTCACGCTTGGATTCCTGAAGTGCGGCCTCGGCCAAGCGCGCCTCGGTTTCGTCCACCAAAATGCCACCCACCGCCACCATTTCGCCGGTGTCATCCATAATCGGGAACATCCGACACTTGGCGTGACGGAATTGGCCATCAGCTCGCCGTACACGGTAGCGCGGGAGTTCAACTTCACCTCCGGGCTCAAGCGCGGGGAAAGCGTTCATGAAGGCTGCCAGAACGGGCCGATCTTCAGGGTGCACTCTTTCGAACCAGGTGTCCCGCACTCCGGCGCTCACTGGGTAGCCGAAAACCCGCTCGTACGTGGGGCTAATGTGCAGCTCTCGACTCAAATCGGGCGTCAAAAGAAAAAACACCTCGTCAAAATATCCGGCCACTTTCTGGCGCAAGGTGCTGTCCGACATACAGCTAAGAAGTGAGCCTGAGCTGGCGCGGGGTGCCTGTTGAGACGCCCGCGAACCCGCTGGCTTCGCTGCCGAACTTTCACCTGGGTTCAACGCAATTCCCATGATCATCTACTTCCCACTTTTGAAGCCATAGCTATCATCCCAGAATCTCTCCCCTGCATGCATGATGCCAACTTCAGCTTCCTGCTAGGGCTGCCAAGTGGGCCCCCACACAATCTCGCAATACACCAGGTTGATAACCACCTTCAAGCAAAGATACAAGCCTTCCGGAGGCATAGATGGCAGCCATGTCCTTCACGAGCCCGGTGAGCTCGGCAAAGGAACTTTCCTCCAACAAAAGCCCACCGAGCGGATCGGCCCGATGCGCGTCAAAGCCCGCACTTACAAGAACCAGACCCGGTTTGAAGCTGCGGGCAACCTGGCGGAGTGCGTGGGTAAACGTGTGCAGATAGCTCGCCGCTGAGGTTCCAGCCTCCACTGGTACATTGCGGGTGCACCCGCGGCCAGGGCCTCGCCCCTCTAGTTGCTCGCCGCCCACCTCCGGACCGAGGATGCCTCGCTGATGCATGCTGAACACGAAAACACTTGGATCTTCGAAGAATATGGCGGCTGTGCCGTCCCCAGGGTGCACGTCCCAATCCACAATCAGAACGCGCTCAATCCCGAAAACCTGCTGGGCGTAGCGGGCGCAGATGGCCACATTGTTGAAAATGCAAAACCCACGAGCTTGCTCAGAAGAAGCGTGATGGCCTGGAGGCCGAATGGCCGCGAAACCATTGTGGACTTTGCCGCGGAGCACGGCATCCGTGAGCGTTAGAGCCCCTGAGGCCGCCATCAACGCCACTTCGAATGCGTCCGGGCGGACCACCGTGTCCCCGCCGTCAAACCAGAGCCGCGAATTCTGCGAAGCAAGGCGGACCTCGCGCATAAACTGCGCAGAGTGCACGCGCCCGACCCAGGGTAGTCCCAAATCTGGCTGCGTGTGAATTTGTTCGACGCCGCTCATGCCGGCAAACTGTGCGGGAGTCAGCGCCCGAGCGCGGCGCGGATGTTCAGGTAGCTGATCTCCAGTCACGTAGCCGAGCGAAGCACTGTCCCATAGGTAGCCCGTTGCCATGCGTTAGCCCTCGGCCGCACACCAAGGAGCATGCCGCTCAAAGCGCCGGCAGGGCACACACAGAGCTTTCAGATCACGGAGCTTCAGGTTAACGATACCGTCTGTTTGGCGCTGCATGTCCAATAGTTCGCGCTCATTCAGTAGCCTCGAATAAAGCGGTACGTTCGGAGCCGCTCGCTCGAAGTTCAACTTCGAGAAGACCTGGATCATGGCCGGGTGCACGGCCATCACGGAAACATGGTGGAGGTTCGGGCCGAGCTCCTTGGCAAATTTGTTGATCAGGGCAGCAATGAGGAGGGCCCCAATGCCCATCTTGCGGCAATGGCGCCGAGTGACCACCACGTCAATGCGCAGGGACACTTTGCCTGGGTGGCGCGGTAGAGCAAGCTTGCCGTAGCTAATAGCGCCAACGACGGCGTCGCACGCACGGACTCCAAGCGCGCCTACGTGTGTGTCACCGCGGCAGAGCTCACGCTCATACTGAGAGCTGATAGACCCACTTTCTTCCGAGCGAGCCTGTTGCGAAACCAGTGACATAAACTCGGAACCGGATAGATCCGTTAGCTCAAGCTGCCCTTTGCGCATCGCCAACGGGAGGCGGCGTCTTTCACGTGGCGGGGAGCTTGGCGTTGCCATTCTTACGGCTTCACGCTGCGAGCCCCAAAGAGCCCACAATTACGACCAAACACAGCTCTTGGTCCGCCAGCATTACCTGTGCACTGTGCGTCCGCGTAGCGGGGCTCGGATGGATGCCGTCAACAAATAGAGGCAGGCCGAGGGCGAGAGTTGGGTCATGCTGGACCATGGCACCCTTGAGCCCACCAGCCAGGATATTGGCGAACTCCCTCATGGCGTCGGCGACTTCTTCTTCAGAGAGGGTGGTGGATTCGCCTAGGAAACGTTGGGACAGCACCTGCTGCACATCGCTTTCGCACACTACGCCGAGCTCCACCGACTGCGATTTGCCGGCTATGGAGATAAAGGCGCCGCGCGTGCGAACAGGGAGCGTGGTTGTCACAGAAATCACGTCGAGGGTGTCCGCTTCAAACATCGAGATGCTGTCGCGCAAGGCGCCTAAACTGGCGTCGATCCATAGTTGTTCAGCAATAGTCATTGAGTTGCTCTTCGCGTTAACGTACAGGACGGTAGATAGTTGCGTCTTTTTTGACGATTCGTTCGTAGGAATCATCGATATTGAGCGTGGTCTCCGCGGCACCTAGAATAAGATAGGCGTGGGGCTTCATGAGGCTCTTTACCCTGTTCAAGATTTGCCGCTTGGTGTCGATGTTGAAGTAAATTAGCACGTTGCGGATGAGGACGAGATCGAGTGAACCGAGGCCTTCCCAGGCTTGAGCAAGGTTCAATTTGCGGAATTTTACGTATTTCTTGACCTCATCGTTAATGCGGAAGGTGCGCCCTGCCTGCTGAAAATTGCGGAGCAAAAGAGGTGCTGGCAAGCCGCGATTCACGTCCATCTGGCTGTATTCCCCAAGCGTGGCGGCCGCGAGCGCTCGTTCACAGATATCGGTAGCGATGATTTCGACGCGCTCGGGGCCAACTCTGAGCTTTTCCTTGAAGATAATGCTCAATGTATAGGGTTCTTGGCCCGTGGAGCACGCAGCGCACCAGATGGTTAGCTTGCGGCCCGCAGTGTACGTAAGAAGCTCAGGTAGGATCTCCCTTTCCAGCGCTTCGTAGAGCTTGGTGTCGCGAAAAAACGAGGTTTCGTTGGTGGTCATCGCGTCGAGCACGTCGCGGTGGAGGTGCCCGAATGGTTCACCTTTGAGGCGCGCAACGAGGCCATGCAGATCGGCTAGGCCTGCCGCTTTCGCCACTGGCTGAAGTCGGTTCTCCACCAGGTACTGCTTGCCCTCGTCGATCACGATCGCCGCGTGGCTGTGCATGAACCTCTGAAGGAACTGGAAATCAACTGTTTCCAACGGCCCGCTCCTTAGCTTGAATAGCCGTGCGCTTGCTCAAACCAAACCGTTCCAAGATGGCCGCGGCAACTTGGGAAAGCGGCAGCCCGGCCTCTGCGATCCCCGCTTCGATCACTGCTCCCGGCATTCCCCACACCACAGAAGAAGCTTGATCTTGAGCCAGAACTCGCCCGCCTGCGCTTCGGATCGCTCTCCCTCCGCGCAGGCCATCTTGCCCCATTCCGGTGAGAACAACGGCTAAGCTTGCTCCGCCGTAAAGGCGGGCCACTGCGCGAAAAGTTACGTCTACCGCGGGACGGCAGGAATTCTCGGGGGGGGCTTGGTTTAAGGCGAGCCGCACGTCGCTCGCCGTTCGCTTCAAGTCCATGTGGTAATCACCCCGGGCTATCCAGCACTCCCCCGGTAGGAGCGGGGTATCATCCACTGCCTCGCGGATGCGCAACGGGCAGTTCTTGTTCAGTCGCTCGGCCAGAAAGTGTGTGAAGAGCGGGGGCATGTGTTGAACGATCAACACCGGCACCGGAAATGACGCGGGAATATCTTTCAGGACTTCAGCGAGCGCATTGGGCCCACCGGTGGAAGTGCCGATGACCAGTATTTCTGGACGCTTGTTGGAAGCGGGGATGGGTTTGGCGAGGCGAGGCGGCGCACTCTGGCGAACGGCGGTAGCTTGCGCTGGGAGCAATTGCCCACAGGCATTGCGGATCTTTGGCAGGAGGGTGGTTTGAACCTCCTTCACCACGTTGGTGGTGCTGCCAACGTTGGCAGGCTTGGTGGCGTAATCCGTAGCACCAAGTAGCAGGGCCTCAATGGTGGTGGCCGCTCCCGCGTTCGTGAGCGTGCTGAACATGATGACGGGCAACCTCGGGTAGAGCGGTCGAATCGCCCTGATGGTTTCGATGCCGTTCATCTCTGGCATCTCCACGTCCAACAGCACTACGTCGGGCGAGAGCTGTTCAATCTTCTTGAGCCCGAGGGCGCCATTGGCCGCCGTGCCCACCACGTCCATATCGGGCTCCGCCGATAGCACATCCGAAAGGATCTTTCGGATGACAACGGCGTCGTCAACGATAAGGACGCGGATTTTCTTCAAGGGGCAGCTCCATGAACGCTGCCCTCAAATCCCAAGAGGCTTAGCTTATCGGTAATGACGTCCTTCGTAAACGGCTTCATTACATATTCGTCGGCCCCCGCGTCGAGTGCTTGGGACATCTTTTCCATCTCACTTTCGGTGGTCACCATCATGATGCGCATGCTGTCGAATTCATGCTTCGAGCGCACCATGCGCAATAGATCGTAACCGCTCATTTCCGGCATGTTCCAATCCAAAAGTGCCAAATCAATGGCGCCGTTGAGCTTGAACCATTCGAGTGCCGCCACCCCGTCCTCGGCTTCGCTCACCTCGAAGCCGAGTTCAATTAGCATCCGTTTCAAGATGCGTCGCATCGTTCCGGAATCATCTACTACAATGGCTTTCATGGGGCCTCCGAACCTGAGGGAGCCGGGGGTTAGTTTTTGAAGCGAGCCACTAACTTGGTGAGGTCGGCCGCCATTCTGCCCAAGGCATTGGCAGCCTCTTGCGTCTTGGTAGCCACGGTCGTGGTTTCCTGTGCGGCCTGCGCCACACTGGTGATGTTGTCCGCGATCTCGGAGCTGCCGCGCGCAGCTTCACTCACGTTGCGGGAGATTTCGTTGGTGGTGGCGGTTTGCTCTTCTACAGCGGCTGCTATTGTGGCCTGAATATCGTTAATTTGGCGGATAATCTCGCTGATTCTTGCGATAGCTTCGACGGCCATGTGCGTATCACCCTGAATGGCTTCAATCTTCTGACTGATGTCTTCCGTCGCCTTAGCCGTTTCTTTGGCGAGCTCCTTCACTTCATTGGCCACCACCGCGAAGCCCTTGCCCGCTTCACCGGCGCGCGCTGCTTCGATCGTCGCGTTGAGCGCGAGTAGGTTGGTCTGCTGGGCGATGGAGGTAATGACTTTGATAACTTTACCGACCTCCGCGCTGCTTTCGCCGAGCTTGGCAACCGTTGCGTTGGTGGTCTCGGCGGCCTTGACACCCTCGATGGCCACTCTGGCGGCGTCGCTTGCATTTTTGGCAATCTCCTTAATGCTGGCGCTCATTTCCTCCACGCCCGCTGCCACCGTTTGCACGTTCTTGCTCACCTCTTCGGCCGCTGCTGAAACGACGTTGGCTTGTGCCGAGGTTTCCTCAGAGTTTGAAGCCATGGTCTGGCTCATGCCGAGCAGTTCCTCGGAGGAGCCGTTGAGCGATTTTCCGTTCAATGCGATGTCACCAATACTTTGACGAAGATCGGTGAGGAAGCGGCTCAATCCTTCACCCATCTGACCGATCGCATCCTTACCGTTCACCGTAACCTCGCGTGTGAGGTCCCCTGCAGCTGCGGCGTTCACCACTGCCAACATTTGATCGACCTTGTCTTTTAGCTCGGCGGCATGCCGCTGCTCGCGCTCCACTCCAAGCAGTCGTTCGAACGCTGCCGAAAGGGCGCGCCCGCCGTTTCGCAGCGTCTCCTGGCGCTCCGGGGAGATGGCGATGGGTTCAAGGGAGACAAAGTCGATCACGCCCCAGAGCTTGCCTTCCACAATGATAGGAAAGGCGGCTCCTGTTTTGATACCAATGCGACCCGCCACGCCTACGCGGGGGCAATCGGTGAGCTGGGAGAGATCATCCACAGCTATCATGTCCATGCTCTGCCAGGCGCGACCACCGAGGCCTTGCCCTGAGCGGAATGTAGCGGTTTCAGATGAACGCCGGAATTCGGGTGCAATGTTGCCAGAGTCCTGCATGAATTTGAGGGTTTTGGTTTCAGCGTCGAGCGGCCAGAGGGCTCCGTAGGTCCAGTTGAAACCTTCGCGCATGGTGTCGAGTGCAACGCGTAGGCAATCATTGGAACTAGGCGCGTTGCCCAGGGCTTCCATGAGCTTGGACATGCCCGCGGACAGCACTGCGGCTTCCTTCTGCTTGGCGACACCGAGCAAACGCTCGAACGCCGCAGACAGAGCGCGTCCTGCGTTCCGCAATGTTTCCTGGCGCTCGGGAGAGATCGGGATGGGTTCGGTCGAGATGAAATCGATCACGCCCCAGAGCTTACCGTCCACAATGATGGGAAAGGCGGCTCCTGTTTTGATACCAATGCGACCCGCCACGCCTACGCGGGGGCAATCGGTGAGCTGGGAGAGATCATCCACAGCTATCATGTCCATGCTTTGCCAGGCGCGACCACCGAGGCCTTGCCCCAAACGAAACGTCGCTGTTTCAGATGAACGCCGGAACTCCGGCGCAATTTCGCCAGAATCCTGCATGAACTTGAGCGTTTTGCTCTCGGTGTCCAGAGGCCACAGCGCTCCGTAGGTCCAGTTGAAGCCTTCGCGCATGGTGTCGAGGGCGACACGCAGGCACTCGCTCGGAGTGAGTGCATTGCCCAGGGCTTCCATCAGCTTTGACATGCCGGCAGATAGCACTGCGGTTTCCTTCTGCTTGGCCTCAAGCTTGAGTTTTTCGGTAACTACTTCCCAAGTGAGCATTGGCCCGAGGAATTCACCCTTTTGGTCGAGAATCGCACTCACGAGCAGTCGCAGCTTCTCTGGGCCGACGGAAATGGTGGCCTCGTGGGGGAGGTTCTTTGGGTTGGCAACGATACCGCGCTGGTGCTCCGGCTTCTTGTGGAAGATGTCGATCGATTTTCCGATGATTTCGTCCGCGCGCACCGGTAGGTGTGCCTCGAGGGAGCGGAGCGTCTTCAAAGAGGCAGGATTCATGTACTGAATGGTGCCTTCGCGATCGGCGTAAATGACGTTGATGGGTGCGTTTTCCATCATGTTGTGGATTCGCGCCATTTCACGCTCGGTCTTGAGCTTTTGCGTTACCACCTGCCAGGTGACCATCGGGCCCAGGTATTCCCCCTTGGAGTCGTAAATGGCACTTACTAGCAGGTCGAGCTTCTCTGGACCTACGTTGATGATGGCCTGATGAGGTAGCTTCTTTGGGTCAGAGAGCAAGGTGCGCTGGTGCTCTGGGTGCTTGTGGAAAACGTCAATTGACTTTCCGACAACTTCATCAGCACGCACAGGCAGATATTGCTCAATGCTCTTTAGCGTGCGGAGCGATGCCGGGTTCATGTATTGAATGTTGAAATTCTTGTCGGCATAGATCACATTGATGGGTGCGTTTTCCATCATGTTGAAGATGCGCGCCATTTCGCGTTCGGTTTTCACCTTCTGGGTAACAACCTGCCAGGTCAACATGGGCCCAAGGTAGCGGCCAGAGTCGTCCGTAATTGCGCTCACCAAAAGATCTAGTGTCTCCGGACCAAGCTGGATGAGGGCTTGGTGGGGGAGGTTCTTCGGATCCGAAAGTAACTTGCGTTGGTGTTCTGGATGCTTGTGAAAAACGTCGATTGATTTTCCAACAAGTTCGTCGGCCTTGAAGGGGAGATACGTTTCCAGGGACCGGAGGGTCTTCAGTGAAGCCGCATTAGCGTAGCGGATGATGAAGTCTTTATCCGCGTAAATGACGTTGGTGGGGGCCTTATCCAACATGGATCGAATGCGTCCAGTGTCAGCGCGTTCGACGGCAGCACCCACTAATGTGGCCACGCTTCGGAACACCTTCTGCGCCTGGGAGTTCACGTTCTGCTCAGTGGTTGAGTAGAAAAGGAATACGCCTGCCGTACGGTTCCCTAGCGAGAGGGGCAACGCGAGACTGGTGGCCATTCGTGCGCGTTCCGCGGCTGCTGCCAAGCGCGGATTTCCAAAGTCCTCATCCGCATCCGCCACGAGTTGTTTACCATCGTCCCAGGCCTGGCCGGCGATCCCTTCGCCACGCCGCCACTGTGCACCTCGCACTAGACGGGAAAGGGCGGCGTCCGTTTGCCCGTAGTCGGCTACAAAACGCATCACGTCTTGTTCGGTATCGACGGATAGGTACGCGGCGTAGCTCCAGCCCATGCGTTCACACACAAGCTCCAGCGCGGTGGTGACCACGTCTTGAAAGGCAGTTGTAGTGTGCAGGGCTTCGAGCAGCTCTGCCAAAATTGCGCTATCCTGCGCGAGGGCCCCAAGCGGGGCCTTCGGGGCGGAGCTGCGAGCGGAGCCGTTCTGATGGGGGGGGATTTGCGATAAGCTTGCCATGCGAGATTCCTCTGAGATTGGTTGTTTGCCGCTGCTGCGGTCGTCCACGATGTCGTTTTTAAGCGGCGCTACCACCGCTAGGATCTTGTTTACGGTGGGCATGTTCACGCCCAAGCCGGTGAGTGTTGCCACCAGGTGTTCAGCAACTCGATCGAAATGCTCGGCTGTGATGTTCATTCCTGCGTGAGCCGTTCGCATGTCGCGCCAGCGATACTTTTGGGGGCCGCCCAAAGCCTGCGACAAGAAGATCGTTTGCTTCTTCTTTAGCCCCTTCATATTTGCGTCTTCGAAGTAGGGTGCAAGTTCTTCGTCAGCGAGCACGCGTTCGTAAAATGCGTCCACGGCGGCTCGGATAATATCTTCACCTCCTAGGAGCTCATAAAGGTTCACGTCTTCAGAGGTGGCGGCAGATGTAGTAGTCATGAATATTTCCCTCAAAAATCTAGGCAACTTTTGCGATTTCAAGTTCAGTGGTGGCGGTCTTGTTGACGTCGAGAACGAGCAGGAGCTTTCCCTCAAGTTTGTAGACGCCGGTTATTAGATCTCGAGCTGTTCCCGTAAGTGTGTCGGGTGCGGCTTCAAATTCGGACGGGCTGACCTCGATAACGTCGCCGATTTCGTCGACCAAAAGGCTCACGGCACCGTCGTCAGAGCACACGACCACATTCATAGGAAGCACCGTTGAATCGCGCGCGGGTAAGCCCAATCGCTCGCGCAAATCTACGGCTACCACTATCTGCCCGCGTAGATTGATAAGGCCTCCCACCGTGCGTGGGGCCAAGGGCACACGTGTCATCTCTTGGTAGCGAATGACCTCTTGCACCTCACGCACACCGACTCCGAACATGAATGGGCCCAATGTGAACGTGCAGTATTGGTTCTCAGTCAGCATAGAGTTCCCTTTTCAAGCTACGAGTGCGGCGGGGGCGTCCGAAACGGCGCGGGGCAATACGCGCTGCATCAACCCAGGAAGATCAACCAACTCAACAACCTGCCCTTGCACCACGCCGGAGCCCAAAATTCCTGGGCGTTTGGCGGTTGAGTGGCGCTTTACGGCCTCATCCACGATATCTACGATGGCCGAAACCACGAGGCCCACGCTTTGCCCCAGGTGATCGAATACCACTACGGACAATACTTCGGGCGCAACCAGATCCGCTTCTACAATCTCAGAAACAACCTCGCTCAGGTGGATGAGGGGCATGATCTGCCCGCGATACTGAACGACGTTGCTGGCACCAGCCCTTTCGACCGAATCTAACGCAACTTCTTCGAGGCGTGCCACGAGCCTGAGCGGGATAGCCAGAGTCTGGCGTGTACCCACACGTACCAGCAGCAACGATTCCGGCTTCTCGGCTGACTCTTGCGCATGTTTGCCACGATCGCCGAGCGAACGATCTCGCGTTGTACCCACGACACGCGCCATTTGAGCCAGCCCCAAAACGTCTAAGATTAGGGCTACGCGGCCGTCTCCCATGATGGTCGCACCTGAGAATGCGGAGAGATTCTTGAGCTGCTTGCCTAGAGGTTTTACGACGATTTCCTCGGTGTCGTGGATCTCTTCGACCAAAAGCCCAAACTGCCGCTCATCGGCTTGCAGAACAACAATGGTGGCTACGCCATTTTCGCCGATGTTGGACTTCTTTCCGAAAAGCTCGAAGCCAAGGTCAACTATTGGAAGCAGGTTCCCGCGCAATCGATACACGGGCACACCGCTCACGTCTTCAATGCCCCCGTTGGGCTTTTCCAGATCCATGCGCACGAGCTCCAAAAGGCTCACCTGCGGAATCGCAAAACGCTCGTGACCGGAAGCCACCACAAGTGCGGGAATGATCGCTAAGGTGAGGGGGATCTTGATATGGATGGTTGTTCCGGCACCGATGCGGCTACTAATATCCACGGTACCGCCAATGCGTTCGATGTTGGTCTTCACCACATCCATGCCCACTCCGCGGCCGGAGACGTTGGTGACTTCCTTGGCCGTCGAAAAGCCGGGCATGAAAATTAATGAAAGAAGCTCACGCTCGGACATGCGTGCCAAAGCAGCGGCTGATACCAGGCCTTTTTCCTGCGCTTTGCGCTTTAGTTTCTCCGGATCGATGCCGCCACCATCGTCCGATATCTCTATGTTTACGTGTCCGCCTTCATGAAATGCTTGGAGCCTTAAGAAGCCTTCCGGTGGCTTTCCTGCTGCTTCTCGCTCTTCGGGAGATTCCACGCCGTGGTCGACCGCATTGCGAACGATGTGTGTGAGTGGATCTTTGATCGCCTCGATAATCGTCTTATCGAGCTCGGTATCTCGCCCTTCCATCTCAACGCGTACACGCTTCCTGCAGGAACGCGCTAAGTCCCGAATCACTCTTGGGAACTTGGACCACACGGTATCGATGGGCTGCATGCGCGTCTTCATCACGCCTTCCTGCAGCTCAGTGGTAACGAGGTTCAGTCGCTGAGTGGTGGTTTGCAGTACTGCGTCGGTGTCCGGGCCGATGAACTGTAGGATCTGATTTCGAGCCAAAACAAGCTCGCCCACGAGGTTCATGAGCTTATCCAGTTGGCTCACTTCGACGCGAATAGTTGTGTCGGCAAGGCCTCCCGTTTGCGGCTTGGCCTTCTTCTGGACGTTGAGCGCGTCCACCACGTCTTCGGGAACAATTCTGCCTTGCTCCACTAAGATTTCGCCTACGTGCCGGGGGTCGCCCGCCTGCTGGAGCTCAAGCACCTCTTTGACCTCTTCGCGGGTCACGCGGCCCGCTTGGACCAAGAGCTCCCCGATGGGAGCCACTGGGGCTTCCGCTCGCTCCACCTCAACGGATGCATCAGCGGCTCGAAGTTGTGGTTTTGGGGGAGCCTGCTTGGGTTCAAGCAGGCGGGTGAGCTCGGCGATGAGAGCACTGTAGTCCCCCGGGCCCTCCTCTCCGGTCGTTTCGACCGAGGTTAGCATCTCCCGGATGGCGTCCACTAAGGCCAAAAGTGCGGAGGTTATGTCCCCTGTAACGTGGAGAACGCCGTCACGCAGCTTGCTCAACAGGTTCTCGCCGACGTGGGTGACGCTCTCAAGTTTGGAGAATCCTAGAAACCCGCAGGTGCCTTTGACTGTGTGCACCGTGCGGAATATCCGAGCGAGGGCTTCCTTTGAGTCGTCTGGGGTTTGCTCCAGCCGAACCAGATCCTGCTCCAGCGCACTCAGGTTCTCATGGCTTTCAACCAAGAATTCTTTAACGACGTCATCAAGTTCCGTCATGGGCGCTTACCTGAAAGTAGTGAACGTGGGTCACGGGAATCGCGATATGCCTTATTTCCCTCTGTTCGAGCTGAGTGGAACGGTTGGCGAAGATAGCGATTTAAGGCGCGTGGGCCTTTTTTTTTTGAGAAATCTATGCACGGAACCAGATGATGCGTGTCATGGTATCTGGTGATGACGCTGCGGGAGCTTGCGCCTGTGGAGGGAGCGAAGGTTGTTGATTGATTGTTGTTGAGCCTTTGTGGCCTAGGTTTTGGTAGCTTTTTTGCCATCTCGTTGCGTTGTGCGCGACGGGTTCAGTTCGCCTAGGCGCAACTGCAGGTTTCGGACAAAGCGACGCAGTTGCAGGTTCTCAGTGTCCTGGCGTGCGGCGTCGGGCGCGGGCGCGCGCTCTTGCCCAGTGAGGGACTCGGTCAAGCATCATTCTCAATGAGGAGGGTGTTGCTCAGGCGTCAACGCTAGTGGGCTTCTGCTGGAACTGGCCTAAGACGTTCCCGGCGGCCGGCGAACGAGGGTCAGGACGGAGGTGGGAGCGGTCGGGCAAGTCAGAAAGACGCGAATGCCCCGAACGTGCGTTGGCCACCCTCTCTATACCCAGCGTGCGCGTCGAGGATGCAAGCTGGCTAGCAAAAATCAGTGGGGAGCAGGCAGACCAGGCAAACGCCGGTATTACCCAGACGCTGACCCCCTTCGAAGCGCAGCGCTGTTGAACGGTTGCCGAACTCGACGCCAGTCCGTCCGGTCAAGTGGGCAAAGCCAGCTGAAATGGGCCCAGCCCTCGCGTCAGCGGGCGTGAGAGGACCGCAGGATCACGATCAAGTAAACTTCTTGGCCTGCGAGCGACACCTTCGCGACGTGCGTGTGCGTGTTCGACCCGAGGTGAACTCCGTCCACAAACATCGGCAGCCCCAAGGCGAGGGTAGGATCGTATTGGACCATCATGGTTTTCAGACCCCCAGCAACGATGTTGGCCATCTCGCGCATCGAATCCGCGACTTCGTCGGGAGCAAGAGGGGCATCGGCACCCAGGAACTTTTGGCCAAGGGCCTGTTGCGCATCTGGCGAGCAAACAACTCCGAGCTCCGCGGACTGCTGGCTACCAACTACGGAGATATAGGCGCCACCGGTGTGGGCCGGGAGTGCTCCCGAGACCTCGAGCACCTCGACTCCCTCAGCCTCAAACATCCCAGCGCAATCGCGCATGGTGGCTATGGTTGCTTCAAGCCACTGCTTAGCGTCAGCGGTCATGCTCGTGCCTCATCCTGTTACTTAGTGGGTGGGTTGCGGGCGCGATCCTGCTGGGAGCGGCCCATCGCCGAACCGCCAGGAAATCACGATTTCAAGGACGCCGCTAGCCGCTTCTATCACGTCAGAGAATGTCCGACCCGTGAGCCTGTGCGCATGCGCGCAGGGTTGGCGCGGTTATCTAAGCTGCGACCAAGCGCCAGCCCGCTTTACGTTGCCAAAAGGCGGGCTTAGCGAAGCAACTGGAGTACGGATTGGGGAAGCTGGTTGGCCTGGGCCAAGACGGCAATGCCAGTTTGAGTGAGCACCTGGTTACGGCTCAGGAAAGCCGTTTCTGCTGCGACGTCGACGTCACGAATGCGGGAGTTGGCAGCGGAGGTGTTGACGCGCATGGTAGCCACAGTGGCCGCTGAAACCTCAAGCCTGTTCATTACGGCACCAAAACGGGCGCGCGCGGTGGAGATGTCGTCCATCGAGGTGTCGAGCGCATTGATGGCTGCCCAAGAGTTGGTTTCATCCACGCCCGTGACAGAAATACCAGCAGTGATGGCGGTCAGATCTACGGCACCGAAGGTCACGGAAACCTGGTCGCTCGCGGTAGTGCCGATGCCCACCTGAAAGTCGATGGTTGTAGCTGCGGTGTTGAGAAGCGCCTGACCGTTGAACTGTGCTGCGCCCTGAATACGCACGATTTCAGCCTGAAGCTCACCGAACTCCGTCTGAAGAAACCCGCGATCTTGCGAGCTCATCGAGCCGTTCGAAGATTGCACCGCGAGTTCGCGCATGCGAGCGACAATTTGGTGGATCTCACCCAGGGCGCCTTCAGCCGTTTGTGCCATGGAGATACCGTCCATCGCGTTTCGTTCAGCCACGGAGTAGGAACGAATGTCCGACTTCATGGCTTCGCTGATGGCAAGGCCCGCGGCGTCATCGGCGGCGGAGTTGATACGGTAGCCGCTCGATAGTTTCTGGAAGCTACCGTTTAGCTGACCTTGGTTGATGTTGAGGTTCTTTTGCGCTGCAAGAGCGGCAAAGTTCGTCTGGACGAATAGGGGCATGATGTTTTCCTTGTGCTCAGGTTATTCGAGAGTTTGGGTGGGGTTGATTGAGGCTTCGTCGGTCAAAAAGGGGCCAGTCGGTCACTCTGCTGGCGGCGTTTCGTCAGCGAGTTGACATCCTTGGGAGCCGAGCCTTGCTGGAATCACAGGCTAACGTTAGGAGTGCAGGTGAGTCAGTTAATCGAGAGTTTCGCGGGAGAGTAAGAAATATTGGGTGCACGTTCGGGTCGTGTCTGAAGCAAAGGCACGGCACTACGCGGCTCTTTTTTGGCGTTGGCGGGCGTACAAGAGAAGTCACTCGGTAGGCTGCTGTGCAAGCCGGGTGCCAGCACGCGCCGAGAGCTAGCTTTAGCGGGAATATGCCTAATTTAAGCTGCTCGCGCGTTCGTGGCACTACAGGTTTCCGGTGCGCGCTTCCGGGAGAGGTGTCAGGTCTTTGGCGGGAGGGTCACCGGACTGCCGGCCCGCCGCTCGGGTTTCACGCCTTCTGTTCACGCACTGGTTGCCGTAATGAAGGAGAAGACTGATATGCGCGTGTTCATTGTCGACGACGACAGCGACTTGGGAGAGCTCCTCAGGCTTACCTTCAAAGCTCACTTTGAGGTGGAGGTGTTCACCGACGCCGAGGCTGCACTTGGCCGTCTTGAGGACAGCCAGGTGGCAGCAGTGTTGACGGACGTGCTCATGCCGCAGATGAACGGCTTGGAGTTCTGTCGACGGCTACGGCAGAAGCAGCCGCATCTGCCAATAGTGGTGATGACCTCCGCGAACAGCCTCGAAACCGCGTTTCAAGCGATTCAGGCAGGTGCGGATGACTTTTTGAGCAAACCTTTTACCCCGGCTGGAGCTCTTCTACGGCTGCAGCGTGTGATTTCTGAAAGTGAGAGCAAAAAAGAGGTACTTCGGCTGCAGCGTGTCATCACCCGTGGTGGGGAGTTCGACGGCATTGTGGGTGAATCGACTCCAATGCGGGCGATGAAAGACAAGCTTGTTCGCGTGGCACCAACAGAAGCGAGCGTCCTTGTCACAGGGGAGAGTGGAACCGGCAAGGAGTTGGCCGCGCGTTTCGTGCACGACGCCGGAGCGCGGAGCCGGGGACCCTTCATCGCCGTGAATTGCTCGGCGTTGCCCGAAGCGTTGCTTGAAAGTGAGCTGTTCGGCCACAAGAAGGGAGCCTTCACAGATGCACGCTCGGACCGCGAAGGATTGTTCGTTCAAGCCAGCGGAGGAACCCTCTTCCTAGACGAAATCGGTGAGCTGCCGCTTGGGCTCCAGCCCAAGCTTTTACGAGCTCTGGAAGAGCGGAAGATCCGCGCCGTCGGCGGCTCGGGGGAAACGGCGGTGGACTTTCGATTGGTGGCGGCGACAAATCGAGATCTAGCTGGCGCAGTGGCCGAAGGCCGCTTTCGCGAAGACCTCTATTACCGGCTGGATGTAGTGAAGGTTACGTTGCCGCCGCTTCGTGCGCGTGGAACGGATATCCTCCTTTTGGCAAAGCTATTTGCGGCGGAGTTCTCCAAACAGGGCAGCAAGCGCGTCGTTGGCTTCGCTCTCGATGCCGAACGGCGCCTACTAGCCTATCCGTGGCCTGGTAACGTGCGCGAGCTGCGGAACGCCATCCAGCACGCTGTAGTTCTAACCCTCTCCGAGCAAATACAAGCGGACGATTTGCCTGAGCGAATCGCCGAATATAGAGCATCTGACGTATTGGTGGCAGCGCTCGATCCGACCGAGCTTGTGCCCATGGAGGAGGTCGAACGGCGGTATGTCCTTCGCGTGATGGAGGCCGTTGGCGGTAATAAAGTGGAAGCGGCTCGGATCTTGGGATTCGATCGACGCACTCTGTATCGCAAGCTGCAACACTACGAAGAAGTCAAAGCGTAGTGTAACGCCAGGAGTTATTCGTCGGTTGACGCCCAGCTCACAGCACCCTCAAGCTCAGAGGCAAATCGCCAGTCGACCATTTTGAGCTTACTCATCAGACGGCGAACTTTGCCCTCCAATGCATCGTCGCAAAGCCTAGGCAACACCCACACCATACGAGCGCGGCGCTTCGCTACTGGGGCGCGGGCTAAGCGTGAAGTGAGCAGGGCCCAGTCCCAATCGGAGAGTCCGAATAGCTCGGCCTCGCGCAGGTCCCAAATCAGGTTGAGACCCTCCCGATAGTGGTGAGATTCCAGCAGGGCCGAGTACACCGCATCGATAGAACGCAACGTCTGCAAGCCGAGTAGGGCGATTCGAACGTACCTGTCCCCAAATTCAAGCTCGAAGGACTCGGCGTGGATAGAAGCTACCACAGCTATCGACTTACCCCGTGAGGCCCTGTGCGATGCCGGCCCGCGAGGCTTTAGGCCTGGTGCGGAACGGTGGGCGTTGAGGAACGACGGGGCAATGAGGGGAACATCGGCTGAGTTGGTTGACATCATGAATATGCATAGAGCAGAATTCGTGCCGCCAAACCGCCACGCCTTAACTAGTTGATATTGTTGACCCCCATCTAGCGAAGGGTGGTTAGAACTCCTGAATTCAGCATTTCTGCCACACTGGGCGCCCACATTTGTGCCACACGATAGGATTGGCACGCAAGCTGCCGCTGCGTTAGCTCATGGGTAGATTTTTGGCATCGGTGCACTCCGGAGCTCAAATAGCTCCCTCGCGGTTTCATCGGTCAAAAGCGAAAATTTCGCGACGCGTTGGCTGACGTTTCGCCCAAACCGCGACGGATACCAGCCACAGCAGAGAGGACAGCGCAGCCACAGCAAAAATGGCGCGGTAAGCCTCTACCGAATCCCACCCCTGGGCTTTCAGCGCTACTGACAGCCCACCCGCCACGGCGGGACCCAGGAGCATTCCCAAACAACCCGCGGAGTTCACGAGGGCCATAGATGTGCCGCGTCTTTCCGGGCTCACATTGCCCGCAGCTAGGCACAACGTAGATGCAAACACTAGGGCGCCCGAGGTGCCGATCAACACCATGATTCCCGGCAACGCCAGCGGGCCCACTTGCCCTAGGAGCCCCAATGAAAACGCGTACACGGCCCCACCTCCCACGAGCACGTGCACCCGCGGAAAGCGATCTCCCAAGCGAGCGGCAGGGTACATCAAGAGTGCAAACGGTAGCGTGAGCAAAGAATAGAGCAGGCCTACCTGAGTATCGGTGATGTTGAACGCTCGGTGCGCATAAAGCGCGAAGCTTACAACAATGCAACCAACCGTGAACCGCCCGACAAACGCCGAACTCACCGGGACCCACAAGGACGGTTCGTTCCTGAGGAGTGCAAACGTTACCCCACTTCGACGGCTCTCGGTCCACCATTGTTGAGGCAGCAGAAACCCGAGCCCGGCCGCCAGCACCGCGAGGCCTGACCCGGTCCAAAAGGGAACAGAGAGCCCGGCTTTCAGCAAGAGCCCTCCGATGGAACTGCCGAATGCCACAGCCAACATGAGCGCAGAGCCCGCGATCCCCATCACTTTGGCGTTGCCGGTTCGGCGCGCCGTAGAAGCTGCACAGGTTAACAACAAGGTTGCTGCGCCCACGTGAGTGGCACCTTGGAGCGTGCGTAGCGCGAGCAAGAGCGGCAGCGGCAAGCCCGTTGGTAACAGGAACTGAATGAGTGCGTCCAGAAATCCGAGAGCCACGAAGGTTGGTAGCCGAAATCCAAGGCGATCGGTGGCCCAGCCAATGAAGGGCGCAGCAATGAATCCACCCAGCATATTGATCGACATGAATGCGTGAATGTAGCTGTCGCCTGTATGGTAAATTTGGGCGAAAAGTGGCCGAGCCGTTGGTACGAGCAGCGTTGCTGGCAACATTTGGAAGAAAACGAGTGCGCCTAACAACAACATAGAATCACGGCGTGCCGGTTGTTCCAGAGTGGGCGAGGGAGTGAGCATGCCAGATATCACGGTCGCTTTTAGCTTGCGCGTAAGGCATCCTGCGGTGAGCTCGTGGTCGGGCTGCGAGTGTGCGAGCGGTGGCTTCGGTGGGAGTACGAGAAGTGATGAATCACACCTTGGTGATTTCGTGACGCAGGCGCCGAATGCTCTGGAATGGTGTCATGAGTTGTTGACAATTTCCTGCAATTTGCGGCAGACGGTGAAGATGTGGTGTGCTCCGTCCGTTCGTAGAGACGGTTAGAGACGGTTAGAGATTTCTGGAGGGCAAGATGGATATATTGATTATTGATGACAGCAAGGCCATGCGCATGATTGTGCGGAAAACGTTGCGCCAGGCGGGCCTTGGAGAACACGATATTCGAGAGGCTGGTGATGGGTTGGAAGGCCTCAAGGCTATCGAGGAGAAGCTGCCGCACCTGGTTCTTTGTGATTGGAATATGCCAAACATGACGGGCATTCAGCTGCTCGAAACGCTGCGTGAACGGGACGTGAAAGTTACGTTTGGGTTCGTCACTTCGGAAGGAACTGTCGAAATGCGCCAACAGGCGGCTTCGGCCGGAGCGAAGTTTCTGATTGCCAAACCTTTCACACCGGAGGCTTTTCAAGAGGCGCTCCAGCCGATTTTGGGAGGCTGAAGATGTCGGCCTGTAGGCTGGATGGTGGGTGGGGAACGGCGTGTGTGCGTCAGCGACGTGTCACTTTGAGATAGGGACCGTCAACGCATCGGCAACTGCGCTTTGGTGTGGTTGGAAGTAGCAGCTTTGCCTGCACCGGGCTCCGTCCATGAATCCTAAACTTAAGTCCATGAATCCTAAACTTAAGTTTCAGGCGGCCGCTTGTTCTGCGAGCGCTTATTGCTTCTAAGGTAAGGTTGACAAGGGCCTTCAACGAAATGGCGACAGCATGACCGAAAACGCGTCCACCAGCCCACGGAAGCCCGGCCTGGAAGGCAAATATCTCTCCTTTTTTCTTGGAGCCGAGGAGTACGGCATCGCCATCCTCAAGGTGCGAGAGATTATCGGAATGATGCCGGTTACGCCCGTGCCCGGAACCCCTTCGTTCATGCAAGGTGTGATTAATCTCCGCGGCAAGATTATTCCTGTAATCGACTTGCGTGCGAAGTTCTCCATGCCACCCCGCGAAGCGAGCCGCGAAACGTGTATTATCGTTGTGCGTCGGCCAGATATGGAGCTCGGCATCGTTGTCGACACCGTTTCCGAGGTGAGGGACGTCACCTCCGCAGATACCGAAGCGATGGTAGATCTCGGAAGTGGCATGGCTGCTGAATATTTCTTGGGCATATGCAAGGCAAACGGCAAGGTTCGTTTGTTGCTCGACATAGACGCCATCCTCTCAACGGAAGACATCATCGAACTTGGGCGCCGATGACAGTACGGGGGAGAGTGGGAGCTTTGGCGCGAGTTCTTTGGGAAGGAAACGAACGATGAGTTATCAGGTGCTGGTGGTAGATGATAGCCCGGTGATGCGCAAAATGCTCATCCGGGTCTTGGGGATGAGTAACTTGCCGATTGGGCGAGTACACGAGGCCTGCGAAGGGCAAGAAGCGCTGGACGTCTTGACGCGCGAAGCGGACATTAATCTAGGGCTCTTTGACGTTAATATGCCCGGGATGAATGGGGAGGAATTGGTAAGGCGCATTCGGGCTAATGCTAAGTTGGCAGAGCTTCCCGTCATTATGGTGTCCACGGAGGGTAGTGAGGCCCGCATCGAACTATTCCGCCAGTTAGGGGCCACGTTCATACGGAAGCCCTTTGGCCCCGAGGTGCTCGTGGACGCTATTATTTCGGCCACGACGGGAGGCTAACAACATGAATCAGGCTTGGGCGTCCGCTCTTACGCAATCCGTTTATCAGGTTTTTGAAGGCCTTTGCTTCATGCTGCCTCAACCGAGCGTCCCGCCTCCGGGCACGAACGGTGTCGCTCTGGCCGACTTGCCGAGGGGAAGCGTTGCGGTGGCAGTGGAGTTCATTGGCCCAGCTGAGGGAACGCTCTGGATTTCGGTGGCGCCAAGTATGCTCGCTCCCATCGCTTCGGCAATGCTGGGGGATGATGACGTCGAGTCCGAAACGGTTCAACAAGATGCTTTGCGTGAGCTTGCCAACATCGTGTGCGGTAACGTTTTGCCGCTCATCGCTGGCGGCCAAGCCGTGTTTGATTTGATGTCGCCGCGCATCCTTGCCCTCGGGGAGGAGCTTCCCAGTGGCGACGCAAACGTCAGGGTTGCACTAGAGGAGGGCGAGGTCGACGCGAGCCTGCGATTTCGAGTGTTGTCAAAGAAGGGCGCGGCATGATCCTCTAGAATCGGAGTTCGTCGCCTCTGGTGGATCCTTGGTCTGCCTCGGGAACTTCACGTTCGTACGCGAGTCGCGCTGCTCTGAGAGCGGGCTCAGAGATCTTGCCAAGCTGTACTAGAAGATCGCTCATGCGCGGAGTTTCACTGCGCTGTAGCTGGAGGAGGCTGTAGACGTCTGCATCCTTGAGGTACCCGAGGCGCATGGCTTGTTCGCCGAATTTGAGCCCGGTATCCGCCTGTTGGTTCAAAACCTGGAACACTTGCGCCACCGTTAGGTATCCGTGCTTGATCGCTAAGCGCCCCAGCACGGGCCGCCTTCGCGACTGCTCGTCGAGAGCCTGCATGATATCCGTCGCGGTCACCGCGCCGCGTTCTACCAGAAAAGTGCCAAATCTAGCTGTCCCCATGTTTGCCTTGCCAGGTAAGCGGCTGGTGTTTGGTTCGAGTTAAGGCTTGGCCACGGAGAAAGCCAGAACTTAGACAAAGAACAGCACCTTAACACACGTCCGGATCAGCCGTTCGTAACCCTACACCCCCTTTTTCGAGGTTTGCGTGGCAAGAAAAACACCCCCTTCCAAACCCACGGCGCCCGAACCCCCCCCTCGGGTAACCACAGGTTCGGAGCCAAACTGGCTCGATGAGTCCGAGAGTTCGGAAGCCATGGTGGCAAAGGAAGAGCTCCGAGAGCGCTTAGTGCTGCCCGCTGACCGTGATCAGGAGTTGGTTTCCGAGTTCCTTACCGAATCACGCGAGTACTTAGCCCAGGCCGAGACGGCACTCTTGTCTTTGGAACAGGACCCCGACGATATGGAAGCTGTCGGGACGGTATTTCGAGCATTTCATACCGTGAAAGGCGTCGCTGCAATGCTTGGCATCGACGTGATAGCGCACTTTGCACACGTGGCCGAGTCGCTCATGAGCAAGGTGCGCGATCGGGAGCTCAACTTCACGGGAGTTGTGCCACAGCTCGCCCTCCGTTCCCTGGACGCCCTCAAGGCGCTGGTGGAGGCCGTGCAATCGGCGACTAGCGGCGGGCCAGCTTACCTTCCGCAGGGCCTCGCAGGGCTGACGGCAGAGCTACAAGAAAGGGCACACGGGGTAGTGGCGCCAGCGTCCTCTGTAGCGGAACCAGGAGTACTCAAACCAGCCCCGACCGCAGTTCAGAGGCCAGCATCTAGCACTGCGGAAGCACCCGTCGCCGAAGCACCCGTGCGCCGAGAGGCAGCGGCGGCTCAGGAGGCTTCAGTGCGGGTGAGGACGGATCGACTTGATCGCTTGATCGACATGGTAGGCGAACTGGTGATTGCGCAATCCATGGTCTCGCAGGACGAAACCCTCGGGCGCCCCGGGCAGGTTGAGCTGCAGAAGAAGGTGAACCATGCCGGCAAAATCGTGCGCGAATTGCAAGAGCTCAGCCTGGCGCTCCGGATGGTGCCTCTGCGTGCGGCCTTCCAGCGGCTTGGCCGTGTGGTGCGGGATGCTTCCGTAAAAAGCGGCAAAGCGGTTCGCCTGCGCACTGAAGGGGAAGATACAGATATCGACCGCAACATGGTGGACGTTCTGGCGGATCCTCTGGTGCACATGCTTCGAAACGCGGTGGATCATGGGATTGAAACGCCGGAAGAGCGCGCTCGGGCGGGCAAACCCCGCGACGGAGAGATTTTGCTGCGAGCGTTTCACGCCGGCGGCAACGTTGTCGTGGAGCTCTCGGATGATGGCGGTGGGCTCGACCGTGAGCGACTGATCGCCAAGGCGATTTCTAAGGGGCTGATTGAGAGCGGAGCCGGCATGAGCGATGCGTCGGTTTATGACCTGATTTTTGCGCCTGGTTTTTCCACAGCACAGCAGGTTACAGATCTCTCTGGGCGTGGGGTGGGGATGGATGTGGTGCGGCGCAGTGTCGAATCTCTGAAAGGGAGAATCGATATCAGCTCCACCCTGGGACGTGGCACCACGTTTAGCATTTTCGTACCCTTAACTCTCGCGATTACAGAGGGTATGTTGGTGCGAGTGGGGAGTGAGCGCTACCTGGTGCCGATGGTTAATATTCAGCTTAGCCTCCGGCCCACACCATCGATGTTGTCGAGCGTTGCCGGGCGGGGAGAAATGCTGATGTTGCGCGGGGAGTTGATTCCAGTGTTCCGCTTGCATCGCTTGTACGATGTGCCCGATGCGGAGACGGATCCAAGCCAAGCAATCCTACTGGTTCTGTCGGATTCTGATGGGCGTTGCGCGCTGATGGTGGATGAGATCTTAGGTCAACAACAGGTGGTGGCAAAGGCCCTAGGGGAAACGATGGGGCATGTGGATGGCGTCTCAGGCGGAGCGATTCTTGGTGATGGCCGGGTGGGGCTCATTTTAGACCCACCAGAGCTGAAGCTGCTCGCTCGAAATGAGGCCAACGTTCCCTTGTCGTTGGCTAGCTAGTGGGAGACGAACATGAGCACCGAACTTGCACCGAGCGACAATTCCTCCCCTCACGGAGAGCAATACCTATCCTTCTTCTTGGGTGCGGAAGAGTACGCGCTTGGGATTCTAGCGGTGCAGGAAATTGTGGGGAGTATGCCAATCACGGTGGTGCCACGGGTGGCTAAATATGTTGCCGGTGTGGTTAACTTGCGTGGCAAGATTATTAGCGTGATAGACTTGCGCTGCCGCTTCGGGATGGCACGTGCTGCTGCAACTCGAGAGACGTGCATTGTGGTCGTCGTGTCTCGTGGCCGGGAAGTTGGTCTTCTAGTGGACCGCGTGTCCGAGGTGGTGACACTGGCGCCTGGCGAGATCGCGCCTTCGCCTGAATTTGGAGTGTCCGTAGATACTTCATATCTGTTGGGGGTCGCCAAGCAAGAGGGTCGGGTGCGGTTGATACTCGATATAGATCGCATCCTTGCGACCGAAGAGCCCGCACGAGTAGCCGGCGGGAAAGGGCATTGAGCTGTGTTTAATTGGTTTTTCTTCCGAGCTCACCAGGCTATCACCGCGCTGCCGGAGGTGCGGGTGTCAGATTCGACTGTTGCTGCGCTTCTGGCGTTTCATCCGGGCCTGCCGATGGCTCTGCATGAGCTTGCTACTCATAGGGCGACGGTTCAGGGGTGTTTCGCGGAGTTGAGCTGGAGCGTGGTGGCTCGTTTAGAGCGTGACCGCAGGCTCGGGGCGGACGTGAAAGCACAAGATGAAGCTCGGGGGCAATTGCCTGCGTATCTTGACTCGATTTTCGCTGGAACGTTTGGTGATGGGGCCCTCGCTACGCGTGAGAAACTGGTGCGCCTCTCTGATTGCGACCACAGGTTCTGGCTGTTGGATGCACAGACTGATCTAAAGGACGGGCTTCTTGCCACCGCGTCGGCCGCGGGTGTTAAAGGAGCCTCTCTGGTTCGGTTTCGGGAAGCTCTTTTTTGCGTGTTTCAAGCAGATGCTGCAATAGTTGCTGCTTTTGCGCAACGTATGTCGCGAGAGGCAGCACAGCTTGCGAATGTTGAGTCCGCGCGTGCTGAGCGGACGCGAATTCTTGCCGAGTTTGGCATAGTTGCCCGAGCCCTGGCCACGGGTGACTTCACCGTTCGGGGAGAAGCTTTCGCTGAGGATCGAGAGGTCATGGATGCCTTAAATCAAGCGGCAGAGACCATCGATCAGGTTCTCAGTCAGGTAGCCCTCACCGGGCAGAGCCTTGCGGGGGCAGCTGCTGAAATCAATTTGGGCGCGCAGGTGGTTGCCAAAGCGACGAGCGAGGGTGCCGCTGCGCTTGAAGAGATCACCTCTAACCTCCAGGAGGTAATGGGAAGCGGCAAACGAAACGCGGCCAATGCTCAACAAGCTCGAGGGCTGGCCGAGGGTGCTCGCGACAGCGCTGTGCTAGGGGCCGCGGATCTCGCCAAAATGTCGCTGGCTACGGAGCGCATTCGAGCGACCGCCACCCAGACGGCGAAGGTTATTCGTGTCATCGATGAGATCGCGTTCCAAACGAATCTTCTTGCGCTCAATGCCGCAGTGGAAGCGGCTCGGGCGGGTGACGCGGGGCGCGGATTTGCCGTAGTCGCCGAAGAGGTGCGAGCTCTGGCTATGCGGAGTGCCGAGGCAGCGCGGGATACGTCGCGAATGATCGATGAGTCAGTTCGGAGCGCCGAAGACGGCGTTAAGTTGAATGCAGCGGCCGTTGCCGGATTTCAAGAGATTACTTCACGCGTGGGTGCGGTGGTGGAAGTCATGGCGGAAATAGCGCTGGCCACCGAGCAGCAAAGCCAGAGTGTGGCCCTGATAGGAGCGACTGTCGAATCGATGTCTAGGTCGAGCCAGCAGACGGCAGCGGCGATGGAAGAGTCGGCCGCAGCTGCCCAAGAGCTCACTAGTCAGAGTGGGGATATCGCGCGGCTACTTGCCGGCTTTTCTTTGAGTGGCGAGGGGTACGCCCCCGCGCGTGAGCCGTCTGCGCTACGAGTGCCACTTCGTGCCAGCACGGGGACTCGCAGAAGCTCGCCACCTCCGAAGAGTGTGCCGCCCAAGCCAAGAGCACCCGAGCGCAATCAAACCCTCAGCAAGGCGACAGGCAACGCAGCCGCAAAGCTAATCCCGTTTGACGACGATGAAGGCCAAGATGGCCTGCTGGATTTCTAGGAGCACCGAGATGGCATTAAGAAAAAGTGCATTCCGTTGGACGTTAGCCCGTAAAGTCATTGCGGTGCTCAGCCTCTTCGCCTTGGTGCCCGTGGCCATCATCGCGATTACCACAGGTGAAGATTCCAAGAAGCATGATCTGGAGGATCCGCGGTTTGCGATCTTCTCAAAGCTCCTCGGAGACCGAGTGGACCGCAACATATTTGAGCGTTACGGAGACGTGCAGGCGTTCGCAAGTAGCGCAACGCTCAGGAATGCCGAGCATTGGGGCAAGGTTGACTCCCCGACGACAAACGCGCTCAATACGTACATTCGTCTCTACGGCGTCTACCTGCTCATAGAAGTGACGGATGTTCGTGGCAAAGTTGTGGCAGTAAGTTCGAAGGATGCGGCTGGCAAATCTCTGCCGACCGCGACGCTATTGGGGCGAGATCTGAGCGGGGCCAAGTGGTTTCAAGAGACTCAAGCCGGCAGGTTCACGACTCAACAACCCTTTGCGGGATCGGGCAACGACAAGGCAACGGGCACGTACATCGAAGACGCACGCTTCGATGATTCGTTGGCGCAGGTTTTGGGCAGGGAAGCGTACGTCCTGACTTTCAGTGCTCCAATGTTCGATGACTCTGGTAAAGTGGTCGGCTACGTCCACAACACCGCGGATTTGGCCTTGGTGGAGGAGATTGTACGGTCCGCTCACGCCGAAATCAGTGAAGCGGGGTTCCCGGGAGCCGATATCGTACTCACCAACAGTGAGGGCAAAATCCTTGTGGACTATGATCCAACTCGTGGCGCAGGAAAGGAGCTAGCGCGTGACCGCGGCGTGTTGTTGAAGTTCTCACTGGCGGACCATGCAGCGATAAGAAAGGCGTTGAAGGGGGAGCAGGGCACACTCGTCGCGGAACACCTGAGGAAGAAGGTTCCTCAAGTCGTCGGGTACAGTCATTTCAGAGGGGCCATGGGGTTCGCGGGCATGCCGTGGACTGTGATGGTTCGGATATCGACTGACCAGGCTCTAAGTCAAAGCGCAGACGTCCGGCGAGCTCTCGCGATATTAGCCGGAGCCACGGCTGTGCTTTGCCTGCTTCTGGGCTGGTGGATTGGTAAGCGTTTTGCGGCCCCCCTCGCTCAGATGGCAGTTGCGGCTCGCGCTATCTCACACGGTAACTTTAGCCAGAGCGTGACCCACGAGGGAACGGACGAAGTGGGGGAGTTGGCCGAGGCGCTGCGCGATACGACGAATTACACACGCGAGGTCGCTCGGGTGGCAGAAGCGCTTGGGCGTGGTGACCTTTCAGTGAGGCCCCAGCTGGCGGGGGAAAAAGATGAACTCAATCGAAGCTTCCTGGTGGCCCATGCCGCACTCGAACGCCTGGTGCAGCGAACTGCGCAGCTTATCGAGTCGGCCAAAGTTGGTGCATTGTCGAACCGTGCGGAGACTGAAGATCTGGGTGGCGTCTACCGGGAGCTACTAGCTGGGATGAACGCCATGCTGCAGGCAGTGAGTGCTCCCATCAACGCCTCCCGTGACGTGCTCGAGGCTGTGGCAAAGGGTGACCTCAGCGTGCGCATGACAGGCGTTTACACAGGGGATTACGACGCCATCAAGCAGTCTCTCAACACGGCCCTGGCCTCTCTTTCCACGGCACTCGGTGAGGTGAGCAAATCTGGGGATCAGGTGGCCGCGGCGGCTGCTGAAATTACCGACGGTGGCCAGTCACTCGCGCAAGCTTCAAGTCAGCAAGCGAGCGCGTTAGAGGAAATTTCGGCGAGCCTCCAGGAGATCAATTCTGCTTCGCAGAGCACGGCTGTGAGCGCCAACCAAGGACGTACATTTGCCGAAGATGCGCGGCGGAGCGCCACGAGCGGTCAAGAGCTTGTGGAGCGTGTAGCTGACGCCATGCAGAAGATCCGGGCATCTTCGGCCGAAACCGCAAAAATCGTGCGCACAATCGACGAGATAGCCTTCCAGACCAACCTTTTAGCCCTCAACGCAGCAGTGGAAGCAGCGCGAGCCGGGCAGGCGGGCCGAGGGTTTGCGGTGGTTGCGGAAGAAGTTCGCAACCTGGCCACACGCAGCGCGGACGCTGCGAAAAGTACCGCCGAGTTGATTGATGCGTCGGTGGCGCACTCGGAGAAGGGGGCGCACCTCACCGGGGAACTGACGAGAGGGTTCGAAGGGATCTCCCGTGGAGTTTCAGGAATGGTGGACATCATGTCGGATATCGCCCAGCGCGCCCAGGCTCAAAGCCAAGGGGTTTCGCAGATCCACTTGGGCGTAGAAGACATTTCTCGAACCACTCAACACACGGCGGCAACCACCGAAGAGGCCGCCAGCGCTGCCCTGCATCTCTCGGAGCAGGCACGCAGCATGAAGGAGCTCGTGGGTGCATTCAAGCTGAGCAAAGAGGATGTGATCCCCCTAAGAAGGCCTACGGGGACTGCCTCTATTGCGCGCCGGCGCGACCTGATCGCTAGAACAGGGTTACCGCATTGAATTCATCTTCCGCTCAGTCGGCAAATGGCGATCTTCTCAGCGCAGCTGAATTCGAGCGGGTTGCGCATCTTGCCTATGAAGCCGCCGGGCTTGAGTACCGTGATGGAAAGCAGGCCCTAGTGGGCACCCGCCTACAACGTCGAATGCGGCTTCTAGGGGTAGCAAGCTACTCAAGCTACTTGGACCTCGTAGAGGCGGACCCTAAAGAGCTGGCCGAAATGGTGGATGTGCTCACCACCAACAAGACCAACTTCTTCCGGGAATCTCGCCATTTTGACCTTTTGGTGGAAGAGGGGTTTGGAGTTTCGGCCGCGGAGGAGCCGTTGCGCATTTGGAGTGCGGGGTGCTCTACCGGCGAGGAGCCCTACACGCTCGCCATGTTGCTAGCCGAGCAGCTTGAGCCCTCAGCGTTTCGGCAGGCGCGGATCCTGGCCACAGACATTTCATCACGGGTACTCGGCGTTGCCCGGGCAGCAATTTACGATGAAGATCAGCTTGTCGGCGTCGATGAGGCGCGCCGAGCCAAACACTTCGAGCGTGTGCCCGCCGGACATAGGGTGCGTGCACCCCTTCGCGAGCGTGTTCACGTTGCGCGCCTGAATCTGATGGAAAGTTGGCCGATGCGGGGCCCATTTCATGCAATTTTTTGCCGCAATGTGATGATCTACTTCGATCTGCCCACACGGCTTCGGGTGGTGGGTCGCTTTTATGATTTACTGGCTCCAGGCGGGCTCCTGTTCATAGGGATGAGCGAGTCCTTGGGCCAAACGGGGCATCCCTTTCACTACGTTGAACCGGCGGTTTATCGGCGATGAATTCACAGCGCGGTTCGAGCCAGTTGCTGCAACCGGTATCCCGGTTGGTGGTGGGCATCGCGGAGTTTCGGGTCTCGAAAGACCGTACTCAAAGTATCATCACTCACGCTTTGGGTAGCTGCTTAGGCATTACGGTGTTCGATGAGGTGGCGGGTGTTGGCGGGATGCTGCACGTCATGATGCCGGACTCGAAGGTTGCTCTCGACCGCGCGGAAGCCTTCCCAGCGACTTTTGTCGATACTGGCCTGCCGTTGTTGTTTAAAAGTAGCTACGCCCTTGGTGCAAGTAAATCGCGAATGGTTCTCAAAGTTGCGGGTGGAGCAAGCTTTGGGGACGAGGCGCAGGATGTCTTTCAGATCGGCAAGCGCAATATGGTCGCTCTCCGCAAAATGCTCTGGAAAAACGGCGTAATGATAAAGGCGGAAGACACGGGCGGTCATGAATCCCGCACCCTGGAGTTGGAGCTTGGCACGGGTCGGGTGACAGTGCGCAGCGGGGGAGAGTTGCGTGAACTTTGAAAGCAGTAACAAAGCAAGGAGAGTTCACCGCGTGTCATTCCGTGAATGGGTGGACGTTGCAACGTGCGGCGAGAGGCAGGCACAATGATTCGCGTATTAATCGTTGATGATTCGGTGGTGGTGCAAAAAGTCCTCACTCGGGAATTGAGTAAGTTCCCGGACATCCAAGTGGTGGGGGTGGCCGGGGATCCGTATATCGCGCGTGAGCGGATCCAGGAGCTTTCTCCCGATGTGCTCACTCTGGACCTCGAAATGCCCCGCATGGATGGCCTTACCTTCTTGAAGAAGCTGATGGTGCACCACCCGCTTCCGGTAGTTGTGGTGAGCTCGCTCGCCCCCGAAAATAGTGAAGTGGCGTTTCGCGCTTTTGAGTGCGGCGCCGTGGATGTAGTGGCCAAGCCGGGCTCAAGTTTTAGTGTGCCAGATGTTGAGCACACTCTTGTTGCGGCGATTCGAGCCGCTTCTGTCGCGAACGTGCGGAAGCTTGTAGCGAAAGCACCCCCCGTCCAGGCAGCCAAGGACCAATCTCTGGGTTATCGAGCCTCAGATCACGTGTTGGCAATTGGGGCTTCCACAGGTGGCCCGGTTGCAGTGGAGGCGGTGCTTTCGCAGCTGCCCAGGATGTGCCCAGGCGTCGTGATTACCCAGCATATGCCCAAGGGGTTCACCAAAGCATTCGCCGATCAACTGGCGCGGGGTTCACACCTGGACGTGCGGGAGGCTCTGGGGGGAGAAGTGATTGCTCCTGGTACTGCGTTTGTGGCTCCGGCGGGGCGACACTTGTTCGTGCGTCGCGATGGTGCGAGGTACATGACGGCGCTCTCGGATGCGCCGCCAGAGCATTACCAGCGGCCCGCCGTGGATGTTATGTTTCGCTCGCTCGCAACGTGTGCGGGTCCGAATGCCACCGGTGTGCTTCTGACCGGGATGGGGGCGGATGGCGCCCTGGGCCTTAAGGATATGCGTGACGCGGGAGCATTCACTATCGCGCAGGATGAGGAGAGCTGCGTGGTGTTTGGCATGCCCAAGCAGGCCATCTTGTTGGGTGCCGCCGAACGGGTGGTGCCCCTGCCTGATATTGCCCGGCTCCTCATCGTGAGGCTCACGCAGTCTGAGAGTCTCGGGCGTGCCGTCGCACGTTAGACGCACATTATCCCACGCACTCTTGCTCAAGTGACCTATCGAAACGGCCCAGAGAGCCCGTAGGGAAGTGGAGAGCTACCAACCATGCCCCCGAGTTCACCCCCATCGGCAGCGAACAGACTCACTCCCTCTCAAGATCTTGAACACCAGGTGCGAACGTTGCAGAGGGACGTGCGAGCGCTAGAAGTTCGCAATCAGGAGCTATTGGCAGAGTTGGCCAATACCCAGGCACGTTACGACGAGAAGCTGCGTACTAGCGATGAACGGTGGCGCTTTGCTATCGAAGGCGCAGGTGACGGCGTTTGGGATTGGATTGTCCTAGAGAATAGGGTGTTCTTCTCAAAACAGTGGAAGGCCATGCTGGGGTACGAGGAGCATGAGGTTGGCGAGGGCTTAGAGGAATGGTCAACCCGCGTGCATCCCGAAGATATGCCGCGTGTGATGGACGATCTGCAGGCACACCTCGAAGGAAAAACTCCATTTTACTCGAACGAGCATCGGGTTCTCTGTAGAGATGGAAGTTACAAATGGGTCCTGGATCGGGGCCTTGTAATGAGCCGCGATTTAGAGGGTAAGCCTAGTCGGGTGGTGGGGACCCACTCGGACATTACCCAAAGGAAAGAAATTGAAGAGAATCTGCTTGCCGCCATCACCATCGCTGAGCGAGCCAATCAAGCCAAATCCGAGTTTCTTGCCAATATGAGTCACGAAATTCGCACGCCCATGAATGCCATCATCGGCATGGGAGAATTGCTCGGGCTTACGCCTTTGACGCCCACACAGCAGAATTACGTGAACACGATGCGTACGGCGGGTGAGCACCTGCTGGCTATCATCAACGATATTCTTGATCTTGCTAAGATCGAGGCTGGGAAGATCGAGCTTGAAGATGCCGTTATCTCGATCCATTTGCTGCTCGATGGGCTTTCGGGGCTCATGTCAGTGCGCACCGAAGCTACGGGAGTCGAGCTCATTTTAGATATCGCGCCCAATGTGCCTCGCCTGGTACGGGGAGATCCGGCGCGGCTTCGGCAAGTTCTCATCAATTTGATCGATAATGCCTTTAAGTTTACCTCCAAAGGTCAGATTGTTGTCACTGTTGGGGTGAGCGAGAGAGTGCCTGATACACTTGTGTTCTCGATTAAGGACACCGGCGTCGGTATTGCGCCTGATCGCTTCGAAGCGGTGTTTGCTACTTTCACGCAGGCAGATAATTCTATAACCCGCCGTTACGGTGGGACAGGGCTCGGCCTTACCATTTGCCGGGCCCTGGTGGAGCTTATGGGGGGGAGGATCCATCTCGAAAGCACTCTTTCGGTGGGCACCACCTTCACCTTCACTGCACGTTTGCCGGCGGATGTTGCTGAAGCCGACGCTGAACTACCAGCGAGTAAACGCACGCACCGCCACAGCGGGCAGCCGCAGCGTCATAGCCGCCAACCCCAGTACCCGAGCGGGCGACCGCTAGGCGCTCAGGGAAGTGCGTTGCTGGGCCAGAAAGCTGCAGCCGCCGGGCTTCGGATCTTGGTGGTAGATGACATTGCGATCAATCGCGACCTAATAGTGGCACTCCTGGACGGCATGCCCTGGGCGCTTGAGTGTGCGGACAGCGGGCGAGCAGCAGTTGAGCGTTGCCGGGCCGGTGGGATCGACCTCGTCCTGATGGACATCCAAATGCCCGGAATGGACGGATATGAGGCAACACGTCTGATCCGTCAGGCCGAAGTCTCTGAGGGGCGAGCCCCGGTTCCGATCGTTGCGGTAACCGCACACGCAATGCGTGAGGAGATGGAGCGGTGCTTGGATGCCGGCTGTGACGCGCATCTGGCCAAGCCAGTGAAAAGGGCGAGTCTAATTGCGGTGATTCATCAGTTTTCAGGGCCTACCGAGCCTGAGCTCCCACGCCAGAAAGTAGATCAGCACTCACCGCCAGAGGTGGCTCGTGAACGCGCGGTGGAAGCAGAGATCGAGCAATTGGTGCCGCATTACCTTGAGCTCTGCAATCAGCGCGCCGTAGAAATGAATGATGCACTTATGGCTGGTGATTTCGAGACGCTCCGCCGTCACGCGCATGGGCTGCGAGGCAGTGGCACTTCGTTCGGGTTTGCTGAGCTTACGGAGTTGGGTGGCGAACTGGAAGACAGCGCCGTATTGAAGGATGAAGCGGTGGTCGCAGCGAGGCTTTCGGAGTTGGCAGCGTACCTCTCCCGCGTTCAGGCACAGAAAGGGAGTGCGTAATCATGCGGATCCTGGTTGTCGACGACGACGAGATGCACCGATTGCTGTTAGATGCAGCGCTCAGGCCAACTTTTCCGCAGCTAACCCTGGTCGCTTCCGGCAAGGAGGCGTTGGAGCGGTGCCGCCTTGAGGGATTTGATATCCTGGTTACGGATTGGATGATGCCAGGCATGGACGGCATTGAGCTCATCCGGCGCATTAGAGAGGCGGCGCGAAAGCCACCCTTCGTGATCATGCACACGTTGCTTTCCTCGAAGCCCGCGCGGGAGCACGCAATGCAGTCCGGCGCGGATGAGTTTCTGGCCAAGCCAGCCACGCCTGCGGCGATTCGTGCGTGTGTCGCCGCCGCGGCCGAGCGGTGCTCCCAGGCTGCGAAAGCCCTGACTCGTTACCCCTTGGCGGCCGCCCCATTGGCGTCGCAGGTTAACCAGATCATCCCCCCCTTTGTGGCCGTTGCCATAGCCTCCAGCGCCGGGGGCCCTGTTGCGCTTCAGGCTTTCCTTCCGGACTCCGCGCTTCCTGAAAATTGCGTCTATTTCGTGGTGCAACATGGGCCAGATTGGATGCATCGCACACTGGTTGAGTCAATCCAGCGCAAGGCCAAATTGCGGCTAGCTCTTGCCGAATCCGGTATGAGGGCAGAAGCGGGCACTGTCTACTTCGCGTGTTCGGATTGCCATCTAATCGTCGATCAACAGCTCACGCTTCACCTGGAAGCTTCGCCCAAGGAGCAATTCGTGAGGCCAGCTGCCGATCCTCTATTTCGAAGTGTAGCTCAGGCATTTGGGCGTTATTCGGTGGCGGTGATTCTCACCGGCATGGGGCAAGATGGCACGCGTGGAGCCACACAGATAGCGGCTGCAGGCGGCGTGGTCTTGGCTCAAGATCCAGACACTGCAGCCAACCCGTACATGCCGCGCACTGCGATTGGGGCAGGGATCGTGAAAGATGTCGCACCCATTGACGCCATGGGGCGGGTTGTGGGCAAGCATGCCAATGCTCTTTCAGCGACCCTCGCGCTCAAGCGTCGAGCCGCTAGCTAGAGCCCTCGTAGCGTACGTTCTAGCGTCCCAGGCATAGCAGCACGCCCCCTACACCCAGTTGGATTGCCATTTGGGCGCGGGCTTGATCTAGCCACGGGATCTCAAGATCCTTAAGAGCGTGCAGTGGCCGCATCCGGCAGTGGGCGTTCCCTTTCACCTCGTTGAAGGTGGAGCTCGCCGTGTTAAATATCTCAGACATCGACTCCGTCGAGGATTCGTCCGGAGTACCAGCCGATAGCTGCTCTTGGATAACACCAGCGGGTTGCATCATCAGCGTTGCGCCCAAACGTACCGTAGCTTCGATGTCACCCAAGAGCGCGCCGACCTCCGTGCCGCTATTGTCGATCACTACGGAAATATACCAATTTTCCGGGGCACTCGAGGGAACGGGCGGCTTTTTGATGGGGGTACCCGTGAGCGGTTGATCCAACAGCTTGGAAATGCACTTCAGCAACTTTTCGGAGGAGGGTAGCGTGAGTGCCTTGGTGGTAACAGGAGCTGGCGCTTCCACAGCTTCTACCGGTGCAGCCGGCGCAGCCGGTCCTGCGTCCACGTTCGGCGGCTCCGGCTTCGGCGCTTGGGGTTCGATCAATGGCTCGCGTACGGAGGCCGGTGGGCGTCCAACTGTCTGCGGGATTCGGACGCTGGGCGCGATTTCGTCAACCCGCGGCTGCTGTGCTGTTGGTTGCCGGACACCGCTTCGCAGTCGCGCAACCTCACCTTCGAGTTGCGTGAGGTTCAAACGCAGCTCGCTGCACATGGCTCTCACACGAGCGAGCTCCTCCTTGAGCGCCTGTATCTCGGGGGCAGCCCTCCCACCGCGATGCCCTCGGCTCGGCGGTGGATCGGTGACAGTGCCGTGGGCCACCCAAACACCGCTGGCTGCCTCATAGCTCGTGTCTTTGGCAGGAGGTTTCGCCAGGAGCACCCGAGCTTCGGCGGCGAGCTCACGGCTCGCATAGGTATCCAAGAACCCAAGGATCGCGCGGGGGCTGCGCAGGTAGTCGAGCTCAGGGTGGTATACGCCCGACTTGCCAATGAGCCGCGTGACCTCAAGGCACCATTTGCTGCCTCGGTAGGTTAACCGCTTGACCTTGGATTGACCCAACAGATCGTAGGACACAGCCGGTTGCCTCATTGGATGCAATACACCAACACTTTTCACGGATCATTTCGGGTATTTCCTAAGGGCAGGGAGCCTCCGGACCAGGGCTAAGGCGCGCCCAGGTAGTGTAGAATCCGTTCGTGGTGGATTTGTGACCAGCGCATAGCGACCGCTTCCGATCAGAACAACCCGCCCTTAGCGGCTAAAGATATCCCGGCCCCGACCGTTGAGGTTAAAAGGAACACTCTCTCGGTTTAGGCATATGGATATCTTGATAATTGATGACAGCAAGGCGATGCGGATGATCGTGCGAAAGACGTTGCGCCAAGCTGGCTTCGGAGATCACGATGTGCGTGAGGCGGGCGACGGCGTCGAGGGCCTCAAAGCGATAGAAGAGAAAAAGCCTGATCTTGTGCTCTGCGACTGGAATATGCCCAACATGAGCGGCATTCAGCTGCTGGAAGCCCTGCGGGATCGGGCCATCAACGTGCCGTTCGGGTTTGTTACTTCGGAAGGCACCGTTGAAATGCGGCAGCAGGCTGCCAGTACCGGCGCTAAGTTCCTGATTGCTAAGCCTTTCACCGTAGAAGCCTTTGAGACTGCGCTGAAGCCACTCTTAGGGGGCTAAGCTTCGGGGGAGCCCCGGCCCTCCAGCACTGCACTGGAGGGCTCTGTTACTAACCCCCACCGACTTACTGAGCGCCTGCCGCTCCACCGTTGTTGGCGCCGCCAGTGCTGGGGCTTCCGCCACTGTTGGCTCCCCCAGTGCTCGAGGCGCCGCCTGCGCTCGAGGCGCCGCCTGCACCAGTGCTGCCGCCCGTTCCTGGCTGCATCACCTCGCCGGGTGCCGGAGTGGAATTGAAGGTCACGCTGCGGATCTGTTTAGCGGTAACCGAGCCACCTTCCTTAAACTGAGTGGCTAAGATGCCGCCGTTCACTCGCTCCACGGTGACGGTAACTTCGCACGTCTTCCCTTCGCCGGAAAGCGTCAGATCGATGCTGGATGCTGGGATCATGATCGTTCCGTCGTCGCCCGCAGTGCCACCCTTGTCAAAAAGGCAAGTCCCGGAAACAGACCAATTTACCTTTGCACCGGAGGCCCCAGCAGGCTCCATCTTTAGGTTCACGTCTGTGCCGCGTTGGATGGAGGCGCCACTGCTCAAGCCATCGAGCGAAAGCGTGAAGGGGGCGGGCAAAGTAACGGTGGAGCCAGGGGCGCTCACGTCTTCGGGGGCGCGATTGAAATCCACGACGATCACGGTGTCGGCGGCGTCCGTACCAAAGGAACCTTGGTACCTACCTTGCGTGTTCGTGCCGCTAAGTCTCTTCGATTCAGCAGCAACCTTCGCCATCAATTCGTCCGAACCTTTGAGCTCAAGTGGTGTACCCGAAGAGCTCGCCACGTGAAGGTCGCCGGTGACAACCGTACTGCCATCGCCCTTGGCCACAGCCGAGAACACGGCGTGAATGCCGCTTGTCTTGATGTCCGTGGAATCCGCGGCTTCTTCGGTGCAGGCACTTAAAGCCACTCCCGCGGATGCGAGCAAAGCGAAGGCGGTGAATTTAAGAAAAGTATGATTCATGAGTTCCTCGAATTAATGAAGGGAAGGTGAAGGGTTGAAGCAAGCGCTGGGCCAACTCTGCCGGGGACCCTAGGGTTCTGTCAAAAATTGCGTCCTTGCGAGCGGATCGTACGGGCCGCTGGGGTCCGATCTCCCTTGGGACCGGCCTGCTGGGTGGGCTCTTGCTCGTGGAAACGCGACACGTGGATCATGCAGCCAGCTTCTCCCCGGCGCTGAGTTTGACGGAAAAGTCCTTATCGCACACCGCTCACTCACACGCACAGAGTCGGATTCATCTTGCACTTTTGCACTGAAAGCTCGTGGCAAACATGCCCGAATTCGAATTCATGGACGGCCAAAAATGTCGTCAACATGTTAAGCTCCACCCCTCACTGGAACTCTTATGAAATCAAGCTTCCTTGCGGGCCTTGTAGGCATTGTGTTTGTAAGCATTGCGGTAGCGCAAGCGTGTTCCTCCGGGGGTAGTACTACTCACGGGGAGGCCAAGATTATCGGCGCTTCAGGTTCTGGGCCGGTAGCTAATGAAGGCACCGGCGGTGATGCTCCTGTCGGTATGATTGATCCGACCAAGGGCGGTGGGATGGTGGCCGGTGGCGCAGCTAGCTGTGGCGCCGCCATGTGCATGGAGAAGATGCCGGCATGCGGGGATTCTGTGCTTGATCCGGGGGAAAAGTGTGACGACGGAAACGCGCAATTGGGGGATGGCTGCGGCGCTAACTGCGACGCCGTTGATAAAGATTTTGCCTGCGTCACGCCGGGTATGGCGTGTGTTTCGACCGTAACGTGTGGGGATTCAAAGATCACGGGGACCGAAACTTGCGATGACGGCAATGCTGCGGCGGGGGACGGTTGCGATGCAAAGTGTTTAATCGAGGCCGGATATAAATGTCCAGCTGTGGGTGCCCACTGTGTGGCGGCGCAGTGTGGCGACAGCAAGATTGCAGGCTCCGAGGAGTGTGATGATGGCAATCCAACGGCAGGGGATGGCTGCTCAGCTACTTGTACCCTTGAGCCTAAGTTCAAGTGTGATGTTCCCGGCGCGCCCTGCGCTCCCACGGTTTGTGGGGATGGCAAGGCGGAAGGCGGCGAGCAATGCGACGATCAGAATTTCAATACCGGGGATGGTTGTTCGCCGTTCTGTCGCAGCGAGCCTGTATGTGTGAATGGAGCGTGCCAGGCCAAATGCGGCGATGGCTTGAAGCTCGATAGCGAAGAGTGCGATGACGGCAACGCCCGGAATTTCGACGGGTGCTCATCTGCCTGCAAGATAGAGGCAGGCTTTACCTGCACCGTCACTAAAGATCCGCCGGTATTGCCAGTGGTATACCGGGATTTTGTTGGCACGGATGATTCCAACGAAGACACTGGGCCGCGGCACCCGGACTTTGAGAATGACGCCATCGTGAACGATGGTTGTCAGCAGGTCGTCGAGAATGTCCTCGATCCGCAGGGGAAGCCCAAGCTGGCCGCGGGCGGGACCAAGTCCTGCCTGCAGAGCGCAGCATCTTTTGCGCAGTGGTACCGCAGCGACAACACCATCAACCGCACGGTCGCGGACACTTTGGTGATGACGCCCGTCGCTAATATGGCGGACACCTTCCAGTTCGAAGATCCCACGTTTTTCCCGCTTGATGGGCGAGGCTTCAACGATCCGAATGCTTTCATGGAGTTCCCGCGTGAGGGTGACGACGGCCCGCACAACTTCGGGTTCACTAGTGAACTGCGCTATTGGTTCACCTATCGGGGTGGGGAAAAGCTCACCTTTTACGGTGATGATGACGTGTGGGTGTTCATCAACGGCCGCCTGGCTGTCGCGCTTCCGGGTCTACACCCGGCTGAGGAGCGCTGGATCTTATTAGGGCCACCAGGGGTCGGCGCTACGGGCGCGGGCATTCACCCTGACGGTTATCCTGCGAGCATGGGTTTTCCAGACATTGGCCCCGCCGGCATGAATCTCGAAGTTGGCAAAGTGTACGAAGTTGCCGTTTTTCAGGCGGAACGCCACACCAATAAGTCCGGCTACAAGCTCACTATTCAGAACTTCTTAAACGGCCGCTCCGTGTGCAAATCCACCTGTGGCGACGGAGTTGTGGCCTCGAATGAAGCCTGTGATAAGGGTGCGAACGACGGCTCCTACGGCGGCTGCAATATGGACTGTACGCTTGGTCCGCGTTGCGGCGATGGCGTTGTGCAGGCTGCAGCGGGCGAGGCCTGTGATGATGGCTTGAATCTCACCAGCCACGCGGCATCGGCTACGGCCGGTGGCTGTGCACCCGACTGCAAGAAGCCAGGCTTTTGTGGAGACGGCGTTGTCGATAGTGTATTTGGTGAAGCGTGCGACGACGGTGCGAACGTTGGCGGCTACGGTAAGTGTGCACCCGAGTGTCGGGCTGGCGAATATTGCGGCGACGGCAAGATCAACGGCCAGGAACAGTGTGACGACGGGAACAAGGCCGCTGGGGATGGGTGTTCCCCAGGCTGCGTGTCCGATCTGCGTTGACCGCTTGCTTGCCATTGGGGGGTGCGCACTCGTTCACGAACGCCGGCTCGGAGGGGGGGCGCCCCGCCGCGCCTGTTGCCTGAATGCCAAAGGCGGCAAGCCCAGGTGTTGCCGAAAAAGGCGGCTCAGATAGCGAGGGTTGTCGATGCCCACGGCGGCTGCAACTTCAGACACCGAAAGCTCGGTCTCTGTGAGTAAAGCCTCTGCTTTGCTGAGCCTGAGCTCAATGACGTAGTTGAGCGGAGAGGTGCCAAAGCACTTCGTAAACAAGCGCTCGAGCGTGCTCCGTGACATGTGTGCCCGTTCGGCCAGCGTTTCCACCAAAATCGTCTGCGCAAAATTCTCTTCGAGCCAATCAAGGAGCGGTGAAAGGCGAACCAGATCTTTCGACAATGGCGCCGTCATGGAACCATAGTGGCGCGCTAACTCGACCAAAATGCTCGCAAATACGGACTTTACCACCGCCTCGTAACCTGGGCTCTGGTTGCGAAGCTCCTTTCGTATCCTCCGAAGGGGCTCCTCGAATTCCTCCAACGCATCATCGGTGATGGCTAGGTGGCTCTGGAACGCGTGGCGCGCGCGCAGCTTGGGTTCAAACCGGAAAAGAGCGCTGTAACCTGGCACGTGGGCGAGTTCACGTTCCACGGCGGCGAGCACTTTGGGATTGTACAAAATATTGATCAGCACCAAATCGCGGCACCGCAGGTATCCGTGCGGCATGCCAATGGGGACCACGAAAACGTCACCGCGCTTCAGAGCGAAAGCATCGTCCCCCACCAGGTGCTGCCCTTGACCGCCGACAACGATCACTATCTCCGCATAAGTTCCGTGGGAATGGACGGGGATGGGGGGGTGGTTTTCTACTTGGAAGGTGGTGAAGGGAAACTTCGGAAGGCCTCCGATGTAGTCGAAGGGGGGCTCGTCCGCGGGGTTTACGTGTTGGGGCAAAACGGCGCTCCTTGTCCCAATGTAGCAGGTGAGGGGCTAGCGTCAGCGTGGTTCGAAATTCGTGTGACACGTGCGCGTACCGCTAGAAGGTTCATTCACGCTGAGAGATTAGCAGAGCGGAAGGCGGACTTTGCAGACAGTTAATAGCGAATTGTTCGGACAATTACGTCAGTTTCTGGCGCAAAAATGCCAGCACGTGGGGCTCACGGCCTAGGGCACGTGGCCCGGTTCTCGGAGTTCAGCAAAACCATGTGATCCAAAAAGTGGAGCGCGGAGTCAAAGTGTCTGCTGACAGCGGAACTCCAAGCTGTCACGCTCTGTGTGTATCTGGCGCACGGTGAAGTGCGCCTCTCAAAGTTGTCAACCTCCAGTTAGCGCTACGAGAGTCAGCTTTGGCTCCTTGCGGCAGGACGGTCGTTATGGGTTTACGCATGAAGTGCCTCGCTGGCGAAGCTTTGGCCGCTCTTTCCATCTTTGGCTTGTTGGGTTGCACGGGCTCCGTACCGGGAAGCTCGCCGGGTCCGGGCAGTCTGGCGAGTGCTTCAGGTGGCGATGGGTCTGTCGTCGGTGCTTCGGGAGGAGCGATCGGAAGCGGTGGTGCCGGGATGGGACCGGGAGGAATAGTCGTCGGCACAGGCGGGGCAGCAGTGGTTGGTGAGTGCACCAACCCGGGAGTTTTGTCACCCGGCGATGCGCCTCTACGGCGATTAACGCACACCGAGTACGACAACACTGTCGAGGCACTTCTCGGCGTCAATACCAAGCCAGCGCGCGCCTTTCCTTTGGAAGAGCGCGCTTACAATTTCGACAACAACGCGACGGTTCGCAGCGTCAGTCAGATCCTAGCCGAGCAGTACGAAGCGGCGGCAACGAGCCTCGGAGTCACCGCGATCAGCAATCTCAATGGGCTGCTCGGGTGTGATCCCGTAGCCAGTGGTGAGGACGCGTGTGCGGGGCAATTCATCGATGCTTTTGGGTTAAAGAGTTACCGGCGCCCGCTCAGTGCGGCCGAAAAAACACGGCTGCTCGCGTTTTACCAAACCTCCAAAGGCACTGAAGGTTTCGCCAATGCCATCCAGATGGTCGCCTCGGCTATCCTGCAAACTCCGCAGTTTCTATACCGCATGGAAACGGCCGAGACTGCCGGGCCCGCCGTCGGCGCAGCTCCTGGAATCATTGAAGCCGGTCCGTATGAAAGGGCGAGCAGGCTTTCCTATTTGTTGACCCAGAGCATGCCCGATGAGGAGCTATTGGGAGCGGCAGCCCGCGGAGAACTTGGAACGAAGGAGCAGGTGGTGGCGCAGGCGCAAAGGCTTCTGACCACCCCGAAGGCGCGGGGAAGTGTCGTGAGCTTCCATGCGCAGTGGCTCGATTTTCTTTCGATGGGGCAGCTCACCAAGGATGCCACTCAATTCCCCACGTTTACGCCTGAAATAGCGGGGTTCATGCGCCAAGAGGCGGAGGCCTTCGTAGAGCATACGATCTTTGACGGCCCCGGGGACATGGGTGCGCTCCTGCAGTCGCCCCAATCCTACATGAACGACGCACTCGCAATGTTTTACGGTGTAACTCCGCCGGGTTCTCCTGTTGCACCAGCTGCCGTGGCGCTGCCTGCAACTCAGCGTTCTGGTCTGCTGACGCTCGCAGGCCTTTTGGGCGGCCATTCTACGCCGGTGCAGGGCAACCCGGTGACTCGCGGGTTCTTCATTCGCGACAGCCTTCTCTGCCAAACGCCACCTGCTCCGCCTAAGAACGCTAACATCATGGTACCGGCATTCAATCCCGCACTCACGACGCGCGAGCGTTTCGCGGCTCACAGCACCGATCCTGCCTGCAGAAGCTGCCATCAGCTGATGGATCCGATAGGGTTTGGCTTTGAAAACTACGACGCCGTCGGGATGTGGCGGGATCAGGAGGCGGGTAAGCCGGTTGACGGCCACGGAGAACTCACGGGAACAGACGTGGACGGAACGTTCAATGGTGCCGTTGAGCTGGGGCAGAAGCTGGGTGCCAGCAAAATGGTGCGAGATTGCGCGACCACTCAGTGGTTTCACTTTGCCTATGGGCGAGTGGAAACCGGGGAGGATGCTTGCACACTCCAACAGTTGAAAACAGCGTTTAATGCCTCCAAAGGAAACGTCAAAGAACTCCTTTTGGGGATCACCCAAACGGACGCCTTCTTGTTTCGTAAAGCACCCTGAACGGAGCTGCATGATATGAATGCCAAGTTTCCATTCGCCGCGCGCCGCAAATTCCTGAAGGCTGCTGGTGGTATTGCAGTCGGGCTCCCTTTCTTAGAGTCCTTGGTGCCGCGTGCCGCACATGCTGCCGCACCGGCGTCTCGGTTTGTTGTGCTCTACACGCCGTGTGGGACCAACAACTTTAGCCTTTTTATGCCCCAGGGCGTGGGTGCAAACTTCACCTTGGGCACTGAAAGTGCTCCCGTTCTCCCGTTCAAGAATAAGCTCCTGGCGTTGAGCGGGATCGATATGCTGAGCGCCGACGCCGGAGATGTTGGTGATCAACACGCGGTTGGCATGGGGCACATGTTGACATGTAAGAGCTACGAGGTGGATCCGAAGTTGGTTCAGGCTGAGGACAATACGGACTACCCCGTGGGCTTTGCGAACGGCATTTCGGTCGATCAACAAATAGCCACTGCGGTTGGAGCCAGTAGTCGCTACAAATCTCTCGAGTTTGGCGTGCAAACGAGCGTGCGCTACGGCAATCACCCCTTTAGCCGCATGGTCTATGCCGGCCCCACGCAGCCCGTCTCTCCAGAAGATAGCCCCTTGGCTGCGTACAATCGCTTGTTTTCCGGTGTCACCGCGGCTCCTATTGTTCCGGGCATGTTGGATGCGAATCTTGCGCGGCGCCGTAGTGTTATCGACTACGTGATCAAAGAATTCGAAAGCGTCAACGCAGCGGTCCCCGCGTCGGACAAGGTGCGGCTTGATCAGCACTTGAGCATGATTCGCGAAGTGGAACGCGGCCTCGCGTCGGGGGCAGCCGCTGGCCCCGTCTCCTGCAGCCAAGCCGTCGGATATATGCCTCTCGCAGATCACCTTTTGCACGCGAACTTTCCGGCCGTGGGCAAGCAGCAGGCAGATCTCCTCGTGCTGGCACTGGCGTGCGGGTTAACACGCGTCGCTTCGCTGCAATATTCGTATGCACGATCACTCGAACGGCTCGAGTGGATCGACACTGCCGGCTGTGGTGCATGCGGCAGCATCACTGAAGATCATCACACTATTTCGCATAACGGGGGTGACCCGACCTCGGACGCGCAGATGGCGTGGATCAACCGTTGGTATGCCGAGCAAGTCGCCTACCTAATCGGGAAAATGGACTCGGTGAACGAAGGCGGGAGTACGCTCTTGGACAATTCGATGGCGTTCTGGTGCTCAGAGGTCTCTTATGCCTCGGACCACAGTTACCATAATATTCGCGCTTTCATCTTCGGATCCGGGGGCGGCAAGATCAAAACAGGCCAACACATCGCCTTTACTTCGCAACCGCATAACAAGCTGCACGTAACCTTCATGAATGCCATGGGCATGCCTGTAGCCTCGTTTGGTGATACCGGGTTTGGGGACGGGCCACTCGCCGGCGTTCTTGCGTAGATCTCAACGCAGAATCCGTGGCGTTCAGCTCTTACCTATTCCCGGAGTGATTGATGAGAAACCTGTGTGTGGTAGCTTTGACCTTAGTGACACTTGGCGCGTGCAGCGAAACGGACAACGCCACGCCCGCACGTGTGGGCACGGGTGGCGCGTCTGCCGCTACTGGGGGAAGTTCGGCGCCGGGGAAAATGGGAGAGGCACCCGGAGCGGGAGGCGCTTCGATGGCGTCGGGAGGCTCGGGCACATCGGCTGGAGGCCGTGCGGCGGCTGCTGGAGGCACCAGCCCGGCCACGGGCGGAGGCTCAAGCCTGGGCGGTGGCACGGCCCAAACAGGGGGCAGCACTTCTGCGGGAGGTTCGGGTTCGGGAGGCGCCGGGGACCTCGGCATTGCCTCCGCGCTCAACACGCGCATCGAGGTGCCGTGCCTTGGGGCGCACGAGGGGGAGTTGTGTTCCAATGTCATGACTCTGCCAGCGCAGACGTTAACATTCGGGGGCGATCCACAAAAGAGCTACAAGGTAACGCTACATATTCGGGGCGTCACCGAAGGCCACACCTTTACGGACTTGAACAATTCGCCGATCGATACCGTTACTCCGGGCCCCTACTTCATCGACAGCACTCAAGGTACGCCCAACGAAGACGCACACGCCGTGTTCTGGCTGGATGTGGCCCAGCCGGCGAAGAAGTACTACATCAATGCGTTCTACTCGCTTGACGGCGCCTTCGACCATCAGATCTTTGCGCTCGACTACCTCGCGGATATCACGGTAAACGGCGGCACAACGGTGACGTTCAATTACAAAGACGACAACACCGAGCAGGCAGCGAACGTCAACGTGGTTGCGCCCGGGGTGCCGCCCGCACCGCAGGCATTTGACGGACAATTTGTTCAAATCGACGTCGTGTCGGTGATGCAGCTAAACTAGGCTGCGCAGAACTCAGGAGTGGCTCGGCTGGGGTTTCCCAGGCATATTCTCGCGAGCCTTGAGACTTTTTCGCGCGTTCGTCAGAAGGGCCCTCGTGGTGGGGCTGCTCATCGCGGCGGCAGTCGCCTTATTGAGCCTTTCCCAAGGTCAAGATGCACCTGAGGCGAAGCCGGCAGCACCAGCAGAAGCATGCTTGTTCGGTTGCCCTGCTGGAGCACCAGGCGCGAACCTGCTGCTGGAGCGACCGCTTTATTCGCTGAGTGCGAATCCAGTTACCAAGTTCGCTGATTGGGTGGCCTACCGCGTCGATGCAGCCAATTTTGGCCGGCATCGCCCGCGCCACTGGCGCGCGGATCCAGCATTACCCGAAGCAGCAACGCTGGAGCCGCCTGACTTTAGCCAGGCCTCTCGCTTGCTTGGCTGGGACCGTGGCCATCAAGCCCCGCTGGGCAGCTTTGAGGGATCGCCCTTCTGGGAAACCCTCAACTATCTCTCGAACATTACCCCGCAGGCGGCTTCGCTTAATCAAGGTGCCTGGATGAAGGTTGAGGAGTTGGAGCGGCAGCTTGCGCGCACGGCGCAGGTTTGGGTGTTAACTGGCCCGCTCTTCGAGCAGGAAATGCCGCTGTTGCCCAAAGCTGACGAGCCACATCGGGTGCCGAGCGGCTATTGGAAGGTGGTGAGCACTGGGGATCAAAACAGCTTCGAAACGCTCAGCCTCGCGTTCGAGCAAACGACTGACTTACACGCCAATTTTTGCGATCACCAGATCTCGATCGACGAGGTAGAGCGCCGAGCACACCTCGACGTTTTCCCACTGCTGGAGGCGAAACGCGGGGCCCTGCTTGAGGCGGGGCTTGGGAGGCTAGGCGCACAGCTCGGCTGCAGATCCCGAGCGGACAGGTAATTTTGCTGCCTTAGACCGCGCCTCGCCGAGGCAAATTCGTGGGGCGAGCTTGGGCTCGGCCTTTGGCTGCCAGGGAAGACATAGACTGGCCTCGGTTCTTGATGGCCGCCTTGCCCGTACCCTCGGTGCTCGTGCCCTCGGCTTCAGCCTTCGCGTTTTCTTCGTCGAGCGCCGCCTTGGCAGCTTCTTCGCGAAGCTTTAGCTCAGCGTGGATGGCTGTTTCGTCCTCTGCCCAGTGGCATTTCTTGTACTTGCGACCAGATCCGCACGGACAGGCGTCGTTGCGGTTTGCAGACTTGTGGCGCTGTTGGGATTCTTCAAAGCTCATAGGGTTTCCGGAGCAGTGGCGTAGCACAGCCTGACGCTGCGTGCGGAATGGATTCGTACTTCTACCGGCTCCAGCAGCATCTCTTACGGCGTTGTGTGGCTTCTACGCAGCCCCCGTTAACGGCTAATAAGCCGCGCCACAGGAGCCAATACGTCGCTGTTTTCGCAAGTGAGCTTGAGGAGCATCAGCATTGGCACGGCCACGATGGCCCCAGCTACGCCCCAAAGCCAACCCCAAAATACCAACCAAATGAAGATTACCAGAGGATTTAGCTGGAAGGCCCGGCCGAGCACGTAGGGTGTTACGAAGTTTCCCTCGATGAACGTAAGACCAAAATAGGCTAACGGCGGAAGGGCAGCCTGCCCCAACGTCGGGAACGTAAACAGGGAGACGAGCCCAATCACCGTTGTGCCCACCAGGGCTCCTAGGTAGGGAATGAACGTTGCGACAGCGCAAAATACACCCCAAAGGAGTGGATTGGGCACGCTCAGCCAATTCATCGTCGCGGCGACCGCCGAACCGAGACCGAAGTTAATGACGCACACTGTTCCGATGTATTGCGACATCCGTTTGTGGATGGTCTCAAGCACCCGGGAGGTGTGTTCTCGATTCTCGAGCCGGAGGACGTAGCCCAGGCTCCGTTCCAAGAGGACATCTCCCCAGACGAGCAAGAAATAGAGCGCAATTAACATGATCACAGCGGCGGTAAACACGCTTATTGTGGTGCCCAGCGCACTACTCACGAAGCTTTCTTTTTCGAGCGTTACGGCTTGTGTTTTCGTTCTGCGCGCAACATCGGTCATGTGTTCAACGCGCTCGGCAAGTTCGGTGACGCTCTGCACAGGTTGCCGAAGCGGACGCACTTTGCCCTCGACGCTGTGTAATACCTCTGGGAAGCGGGAGGCCCACGCGGCCGCCGGCCCTGAAACTGCGATGATGGCGTAAGTGGCTGCAAATAGCAGGGCTCCCACAACTGCCGCTGCGCCCAGGATCCTTGGAATGCCGAGCCGCCGCAGCCCCGTTACCAGGGGACTCAGCACAAACGACAACATGAGCGCGAGCGTCAGCGGGATAAGAATTTCGCGCGCTACGTGCAGCACACCGAACAATGCGATAACAAATAGGCCCCAAGTTGCCACCGAACGCGCCCCGCGGGTTACGGCGGCGGCCTTGAGTTGGTCCACTAAAGACGGACGATCTCCGCTCGCCTCCACAGGTTCGTAAGCGAAAGTCGCTATCTTCGTATCGCGGGCAGCAACGGGATGTGAGGCGGGGCGGGGCGGGGACTCATCCCCAGTAGATTCGGGCATAAGCAAAGGCGGCGAGCCTAGCCGAGTATGGCGCGCCCAGGAAACGGAGCTCCGGAAAAGCCGCACCGGTCCGCCTGGACAAGCGTGGTGCGGCGCCCTATGTTTTGGCGCACTTTGACGGCGGTTCTCAGAAGGGAAGCATGGCGGGCGGGCGCTTGACGGCGTTCGCGCGGTTCCTGCTGGCACTCCTGATCCTTACGGCGGGAGGGTTTGCGGCGTGGCACCTTGGCGTGAGGCGTCTGTTGCTAGGGGCACCCGAGTCGGAACCTCGCGGGCAATTGGCGAAGTAGAGGCACATGTCCGAACCTGACGCTAAAGCTTCCTATGTTTCCGAGATGCTACGGCATCGCTACAACGTGTTGGGCGCCTTCGGGGCAGCTTTGGCAAGTGGCCTTTTGGCGTTTCAAACGGACCTTGGGGTGGCACTTTTACCGCTCATCGCCTACGCCACCACAGCTTCCGTGGCTGCGCTGTTTATCCCCTATGGCGCGGGCTTTAGGGCTCGCGTAGATGCTCGTCGCCAGCGCGAACGTCGCCAGCGCATGCGCGCTTATCTGCTCGAGGAAATCACCCGTCGTAATCACAGTGGCGCGCAGTGGGGCGCGTACCAAAGAATGTGCCAGCGCATCGATTCCTTACGGAAAGTAGCTGAAAATTCGAGCACTGCGCTCACGTTCGCGGATGTGGAACGCCTCGAAGACGCCACTTTAGATTTCTTGGGCCTGTGGATGGCCTTGCTTGCGATGGAGGAGCGCGAACGGGCCTTCAATGCGGAGGCGGTTGCCTACAAGCTTCGGGAAATTGAGGCCCAGCTCCAAGCACCTCTCGGCGTCGAAGAGAGGCGCCGTTTGGAACAAGCCAAGCAAGATTTCGAAGGCGTGCTAGAGCGCCGCACGCATACACGTTCCAGGCAGGCGTCAGCTGAGGCTTCTATGCTGGCCCTGGCGGATACATTTGAAGAGGTCTACCAAGCGGTGATGACCAATCCGAGCTCCACCGAAGTGAGCCGGCAGCTTCAAGAGGCCGTGGATCGAGTGCGTCTGCAGGGTCAGGTGAGCGAGGCTTTTGATGAAGATCTCGCTAAATTTATCCCGGAAATGCGAGCTCGCTCCGGGCAACAGGTCAAAGTAATGGGCTCTTAGTGTAGGCTCCTTGCGGAAGGAATTTGGGCAATGGCATCAAGCAATTTTTTCGGGCGGCTTTCCAATCTTTGGTCGGGCTTCGTTTCGCTGTGGGTTTCCGATGTGGAAAAGAAGCATCCGGAGATCGCCTATGAGAACGCCATCAATGGCCTTGTGGGGAAATACACGAAGCTCAAGAGCGCCACAGCCGCCATTATTCGACGCCGCGAGGACGTAACCGAGCGCATCAACAAAGAGCGCCAGGAGTTTGAACAGTTAAAGGCCGACCTCGAAGTGGCATTGCAAAGCGGCCAAGATGATCTTGCGATTGTGCTGATCGAGAAGAAGAACGCGATGGCCAAGGAGCTCGAGAGCCTCGATGCCGAGTTGCAGCAAGCCAAGGTGGATGCCGAAGATGCCAAAAGCTCGCTGATGGCCGTCAAATCTGAGATCGGTAAGCTAAAGGCCGAAAAAGATCGAATGCTCGCCAAGATGCAGAGCGCCGAGGCTCGCCTCCAAATCCAAAGCCAGATCGAAGGTATCTCCGTGGATGCCGAGGTGCGGGCGCTAGATACCGTGCGGGATCACATCAAAAACACCGTGGCAGAAGCCAACCTCGGCAAGGAGTTGAAAGATAGTGACCTCGACAGCCGGCTGAGCGAACTGCGCCAGAAATCTGGCAGTGTTTCCGCCAGAGCGGAGTTGGAAAATCTCAAGGCCGCACGGGCACAGCAAGCCCAAGCAGCGAAGAAAATGTGAAAATGGCGAACGCGCGAAACCTTCCCGCCTGGGCCGAACGCGTGCGCAGAAAGTACGTGGGCGGCGAAGCGTCCATGTTTCTGTTGCACACCAATGTGTTCGATAGGGTCCTGTTTGGTGGGAGCTATTATTCGCTAACAGAGTTTTTAGCTAAGATCTTGCTGTGGGAGAATAAGCAAAATATCTTGGTTTATGATCCAGCGCTCGGCGTTTCCTGCCTAAAAGCCAGCCCTGCTGTCGCCAAAATTGATGAGCTGCGGTTGCGGCGTTCCCCAAAAGATGTACTGCCACTCCTGGAAGCAGTCCTATTTTCAGCAGATTCTACGGCCCTCATTATTCCCTACGTTGGGGTGATGGTGCCAGATGGAGAATATAATCTGCTCAGTGAGCAAGATCGCAATAGCCTCATCACGCTGCATCGCTGGAGCTTGAGCCCTGAATTGCGCGAAAAAGACAACGTAGTGTTTCTCGTTTCCGAAGCGCTTTCAGAGGTCAATCAGCGGTTGGTGGCCAACCCGGTGATAGCCGCCGTGCAGGTGCCGATGCCCGATATTGAAGCACGACGTGAGGTGGTGCAAAAGAGCGATCCAAGCATCGATGCCGCCCACGTACGGCTATTGAGTGAGCATACTGCGGGCCTCCGGGCCGTGCAGATTGCGGCACTGCTCACCCCGCAACCAATCGATGCGCTGGAAGATGGCGAACGTCAGCGTTTGATCGAGTCGCTTCTGATCGGAAGCGTCGATGCTAAGCAGCGCGCCGAGAAGCTGGGCGCGCTCACGCGCGGGATGGATGCGGAACAAATTCGCCACCTCATCAATCCAAGCCACGCCGTGCCTCAAGCTGAAAAGGCGGACGCCTATTCGGAAGTGCTCGCTCTTGTGTCGCAGCGAAAGCGTGAACTCATCGAAAAGGAGTGTTACGGCCTCATCGAGTTCATCGAGCCGCGCCATGACCTAAGTGCGGTGGGCGGGAACGAAGCGATTAAGGAGGAGCTGCGGCAAATCGCGGCGAATATCCGCGCTGGGGATACGGCTCGGGTGCCCATGGGCCTATTGTTCGTCGGCCCGATGGGTACCGGCAAGACGTTCGTAGCCAATGCCTTTATCAAGGAATCTGGCCTTTCGGCAGTAAAGCTGAAGAATTTCCGCTCCAAGTGGGTAGGGTCAACCGAGGCGAACCTCGAGAAGGTTCTTGGGATGGTGAAGTCACTCGGGCCCATCGTGCTCGTGATCGACGAGGGAGATCGCGCATTTGGGAGTGAGGGGGGCGAAGACGGCGGTACTTCTTCACGGGTGATGGCGCGTATCAAGGAATTCATGAGTGACCCGGAGAATCGGGGCCAGGTTCTCTTCCTCTTGATGACAAATCGACCAGATAAACTGGATATTGATATCAAGCGTGCAGGCCGCTTAGATCGAAAAATACCGTTCTTCTATCCAGATCAGGCCGAAGACGTGGAGAAAGTTCTGGATGCGCTTTTGGGGCGCTACCAGGTCGAACACGAGCTGGATTGGAGGCAGGTGCGGGGTACGACATCAGCGCGGTTGCTTGGCTACTCCAATGCAGATCTGGAAGCCGTGGTGCTCTTGGCAAACGACACGGCCCGCACCCAAGGTTCTAAGGTAACTCCCGCATTGCTAGAGGCTGCCGTTACGGACTATCTGCCCAGCCGAGACCAGCGGATGCTGGAATATATGGAGCTTCTGGCAGTATTCGAGACGTCGCGGCGAGCACTTCTGCCCGAGCGCTTTCGTACTTTGGCGGCGGAAGAGCTTGGCTTTCGCCTAGCCAAGCTGCGTGCTGAACTTGGGATCCGTTAGCTTTGAAGTTTTGTTGGGAAGGACGTTGTTATGACTGAATCATTGGGCACCGTGAACCTTGGGTTGGATCACGTTCAGGTCATTGTGCGAGGTATGCACGCCGTGGCGAAAGCAGACGGGGTGCACCAGGTGGAGCTCGTTCTCTTGCGAGAATTTTACGAAGGTTGCCGCCAGGAGGTAGCTGGGCTTTCCGGGTTTGAAGATCTGATCGCCGGAGAGTTTGATTTGACGCACGCTAAGGAGGTGCTCAATACGCCCGAGCTGAAGGACACGTTTCTCCGCTCGTGCGTTTTTCTGGGCTATGCAGATGGCTTGTATTCCGCCCAAGAGCGCGCCCTCGTGAAGCGCTTTGCGACGGAGCTTGGGGTGGTCAAGGAGCTGGAAGAGATCGAGGAGCAGGTGGGTGGGGAGCTCGTGCAGCGTGTGGCGCGCATCAAGAATGTTGATGGTTTGAAGGCTGTGGTGGCCAGCCTCAAGGACAAGTAGCCGCCCGGTTAGCCGAGCCGATAGTCGCGGTCTGTGTGTGCCTTGCCGTCGATTCGGAGCGGGCGCACCGACCCGTTGAGTTGGCTTGACCGAACGTAGCCAATCGCACCTTTGAGTTGGGCTACCACTCGTAGCAAAAGTGCCGAAGAGGGCACAGTGCGCGGTGGCCCGGACTGCCCACGGATCTTGCGGTTAATCCAATAGCGTGCGACCTCATCGGGAGAGAGGCCGAGGACCACGCGATCGAACTCTCGTCGTTCTGACGTTTGTACGGGATGGTTGAAAGGAACGGCGCGTCGGCTCCCCGCGTAATTCACAGCCTCGCCGCGAAACATCCGCTGGAGAACTCCGAACTCCAAGCCATCAATATTGGTGGCGGGCCCTACGATCACCACCAAAGGATCCGAGGCCGCTTGAACGCCGTTTACCGCAAAGCTTGCCACGCCCAGCAGAAGAAGCTGACGGCGTTGCACACGGTTGGAACGAACGCACAACATACCTCAGAAGCTCCAGGCTGCTTGCAGTTCAAAAATGCTGATCGAATCTCTGCCGAGCCCCAAGCTGCCGAGCCCGTCGAAAGTGCCATAGGTATATTGGCCTTTTAGCGTAACGCGCGGGATAGGACGCACGTTGAGCCCCAGGTAAACGCCGCCGCCGGGCGGAACTTCAGGGCGGTTGGCGAAGTTGTAGTACTCGACGATCGTGTAGGGCATCACCGGAACCCACGGCAGCTGGTACGCAACTAAGCCGTACACCCCCCAGCGCTGATAATCGGCAGTGAAGTAGGATCCATTGAGGCCCTGCCTCGCGCCCCGCACATCGTAGGCCGCTTGATTTAAAATGACTTCGCTCTGCGTCTGCAGGCCTTTCCATTCCCACTTTGCATCTGCGGCTAGGCTAAGCTCATGGTATTTTTCCACTATCGGGCGCGAGATCGAAAGGATGGGCTCGCCGGAAGATGAGTCCACGGAGTTCAGTTCAGCCCGATCTGTATAGGTTCCTTTGTAGAAGGAGCCACCCGCCGTCAAAAGACCGGGCAGTACTCGCGTTTCGAGGAAAACTCGTGCTCCGATTGCTTTGTTGCGGTCGAAGTCATGATAGGAGTCCACGGGGCCGCGGCCGTTGGAAAGCGTTAAGTGGTAGCCTAGATCAGTCTCGCCGAGGTTATACTTCCCATGGAGTTCAAGGCCTGTTTGCCGTTCGGGGAAAAGTTCCTCGCCGATCGTAAAAGGGCGGTGGGTTGCGATCAGCGTGGGCGAGCCGTGGTCAACGTTCCAAATGCCGTAAGGCGTGAGCCATTGGCCGGCACGGAGGGTGAAGTTGGTGGTGAGGGTGTATTCGAGCCAAGCGCGCTCCAAAATGACGCCGCCCACTTGGACAGGTCGCTCGAAATCCGCGTAGTTGTTGGCTGTGCCATCGGCTCGTTCGGTGACACCATTTACTATCCTTTCTGAACCGTGCGGCAGATACGTGAAGCGCACTTCGCTCAATGCGCGCCAATCTCGCCCCAGCTCGGAGGCTAGGTAGACGTTGAGGTTTCCCACCGCGAAGCTCGCATACGGGTGGTAGATTTGAGCCCACCGGTTGTTGTCTCCGATAAGTAACCCGGAGTAGGTGAAGTCCGCGAAACCGTAGAGTTGCAGTGCTGGGGCGTCGTCCGTTAAATCTGTGGGGAGCTCTCCGTTGTCGAGAGTAAGAAGTTCCTCGTCGCTCAGTTTCTGGGGCGCAGGCTGGGGATCCGAAGCGATTGGGGTGGCACCTGTGGCGGCTTGTTGATTGTTCGTGCTCTCTGCTGCGTGTGAAGGTGCCTCGCTTGGCGTTGTGGTTGGAGCCCCGGGCCCCAAGTCGGTTGTTTCGCTATCGGAAGTCGCGGGAGGCGGTGTTGGGCTGTTTGACGGAGCTCCTCGAACGACGCCTGAGCTCGAAGCCGCGTCTATTGGTTCACTGCTTTCCTCTGCCGAGGCGGATAGGGGCGTCCAGCTTGCGAAGCCAGCAAGGGCGATGCCCATCCAAAACGTGTGTCTCACTGGGTACCTCCCGCCTTGGCGCAACCACCTGGAGGCAGACAGAGGGTCTTGCCGAGCAAGCTGATGAGGCAACACTCCATGCCTGGAAAGCAACTGTTAGGACTCTGGGTACAGCCTTGTACGAAACATTGTTTAGTGGAGAAGCTTTCGCAATACGTGGCCTCGGTGGAAGCGCAATCGGCTGGGGCGGCGCACGCCTTCCCAGCGCCCACGGGAGGCCGGCGGCAATAAGGAACAGAAGCATTGGTGTCGCACGCGTAATCTCCGGTGCAAGGCTTCTCCGCGCTGCACCCGGTGCTCGTGCAGTATCCGGAAGTTCCGCTCACGACGTGACATTCGGAGAAATTGGGATCGCTGCAGGGGGTGCTCGCGGTGTCACAGGCAACCCCAAGCTGTGACGCGCGTGGCGTGCACTTAGCGCCAGCCTCGAGTCGCTCGTAGCCGGCCACACAGGCGCACTCATTGCCCACTGGGGTTTCGTTTTCTCCACATGGAACGCATCCGTTAGGCAATTGAACGGCGCCTTCAACGCAGATACAGGTTTCATTCCAATAGCGTTGGTTGGTGCTGCATTTTTCGCTGGCGTCGTAGACGCAGGCGCCGGCACCCAACAGGGCAGCGCAGAAGAGCAGACGTCGGAGCGTTTGGTTTCGGGGTGGTTCCATGAAAGAGCTTTGTTGGTTTCGCATATGAATGAGGCCCCTTATAAGCCCGCTTGCTTGCTCAAAGAGCGAAAGGCCGCGATGAATGCTTCTCCGTCAGAGTTCTTCGAAATGGCCCCAAGGGCACCCGTTTGAGCGATGAGTGCGCTAAGCTCTGCGTCGGGTTTGCTGGAGTGCAGCACGATGTGGATTTTCTGGGTGAGAGCGCTCTTCTTCAAGAGAAGCGCCAAGTCCGTTCCGCCGAGCGCCGGCATCATCACGTCGAGGAGCACGATATCAGGCAGCCACTGTGAAATCAGACGCGACGTACCGAGTGCCTGGTCGCGAACGGCGACTTCGAAGCCTGCGGCGACTAACCACTCACGACAGGTTTCAAGCACTATGGGATCATCGTCGACCATGAGGACCTTCACCTTCCGGGCAACACGGGGCGCGTTCATCTCAGCGGAAACGGCTCCCGCAACGCGGAAGCAAAGAGCGCCATCGCCAAAAAAGTGCGAGAAGCTGGCGGTTGGCCACCTGGCCGCGGGTTCCCCGAGGCGATCCCGCAGGGGCGCCTGCTAAACTAGCTGTGGGTCTCGTCCGTTACGGCGTTCAGGTGGCTCCACCTCTTTACCCTTGCTCCAACCATGCCTGCTCCGAATCCACCACCGACCCAGAGCCCTGCTGACGCTCAGCTCTCCGTACTGGGTGAGCAGCGAGCCAAGGTCCTTTCGACTTTTCGCATCAAGGTGCTGCTGACGGCATTCGTAAGCTTGCTACTACTTTGCATGATGGGGCTTGGTCTTTTGCTGGTTACGCAGATCTTCGACAAGCTCACGCCCGCTATTGCGCGCGATTTAGAGTGGAAAGCTCGCCGTGGTGCCACCGAGCTCGCCAACACGGCTGAACTTGGTTTTGTTGTCTCCGACGGCAAACTTATCCAAGAAGCTTTCGGGGAATACAGGACGGATAAAGATGTGCGAGCGCTGGTCGCACTCGACAACGAGAACCACGTTATTACTAGCTATGGCAGTGTGCCAGGTAAGGTGAGTGCGCTTTTCTCAGGGGAAAGGCGCAAGATCCACGCCGAAAATGGCTACCTTTTTGCGTGGGATCAGGCAGAAATCGAGGGCGGGGTCGTTGGCCGGATAGCTGTAGTGGTATCCACCGAACGGATTGAGGCCGGAGCGCGGTTGCGCAGCAGCATCTTATTCACCGCTGGCTTGGGTTGCGTGGCAGCGTTATTCGTTAGCCTTCTATTTGTTAACTTCTACATTGGGCCGCTCGTGCGTGTAACCGAGGCTGCTTTCAAACGGCTGGAGACGACGACTGCCCAGGCCTTGGAAGCAGCGCGCCTGAAGAGTGAATTTTTGGCCAATATGAGCCACGAAATTCGCACACCGATGAACGGCATCTTGGGCATGCTAGACCTCTTGTTGAGCGGGGATCTCCCGGCCAAGCCGTTGCGGTTCGCTGAAATGGCTCAGCGCTCAGCACATGGCCTCATGGGGATCTTGAATGATATCTTGGATTTCTCCAAGATGGAGGCCGGCAAGCTGACGTTGCGTACGCAGAACTTTGCCATCGAATCTTTGACCGAAGAAGTTACTGAGCTTTACGCTACCCACGCGCAGTCCAAAGGTGTTGAGATCTTCGCGGATCTTGGGCCTGGTGTGCCACGTTGGATCGCAGGGGACCGCGACCGGCTGCGACAGGTGTTGCTGAATTTGGTCAGCAATGCAGTAAAGTTCACTGACAGCGGGCAAATTGTCTTGAGCCTCGCCGCATCGCATCCTGCAACGGATGGTGAGCCTACTACCCTCACGTTCGAGGTGGCCGATAGTGGAATTGGCATCGCCCCTCAAGATCAAGAGGCGTTGTTTGAAGCCTTCTCCCAAGTCGATGGCTCGTTCACACGCAAGCAGGGCGGAACGGGCCTCGGCCTCGCAATCTCCAAACAACTTGTGGAGCTCATGGGTGGAAGCCTTACGCTCAGAAGTGGAGTTGGCCAGGGGAGCGTATTCTCGTTTTCCATTCAGGTGCCGACGGTAAACTCCGAGCAAGTGTCGGTAGTCACTGAACAACCGCGCTGCGCCCTGCCTGAAATCGCTGTATTGGTTGCGGTGAGCAACTCCAAGCTTGGCGAAAGTCTAGTGCGGCGGCTCAAAGAGTGGTCGCTCACAGCCACTTTAGTGACTACAAGTGCACTTGCGAGCGCTGCGCTCAAGGCGGCCGCTGAGCAGAGGGCGCCGTACGACGTTGTGCTTGTGGATCTGCCGGATGCCTCCGTGCTCCTTGATTCTTTGGGAGCGACCGTACCTCAGCCCAAGTGGATTCGACTCACCGATGTTGGGCGACAGCTGAGCTCCTCAAATGACGCGCAGTTTGAGGTCTCGCTTTCGAAGCCTGTTCGTTCACTTGACCTCTACAACGCTCTGGCCCGTGCTAAAGGTATGGACTTCGCCAGTTCGGCCACTGTGCGCGCCACAGCGGAGCGAACCTTTAATCTGCCGTTTGTTGCAAAACCTCGGGTTCTGGTGGTCGAAGATAACGACGTGAACCGTGAGGTGATTCGAGAGATGCTGGGTGCGGTGGGCTGCGAGGTAACGCTCGCCGAGAACGGGAAATTGGGGATTTCTGCTCTTGAGAAGCAGGACTTCGATATGGTGCTCATGGACTGCCAAATGCCCGTTCTGGATGGCTATACGGCCACGGAGCTCATTCGGGCCAAAGGGGGGCGTTTTGCATCCATACCAATCATTGCCGTGACGGCTCATGCGCTCGCCCAGGAAGAACAACGCGCACGCGACGCCGGGGTGAACGACTACGTTACCAAACCGATCGCCGCGCGTACTTTGCGCGCCTTAGTAAAACGTTACTGCCATGCGGGCAACCTTCTAGCCCGGCACCCCATATCTTCTGTGCCACCGCTTGGGTCCGTCGGAACGTCCGAGCCACTCGTGGGCAAGCTGGTGGATGAGGCGAGGGCGGTGCGGCCGATAGTCAGCGAACGAGCGCCGGCAGAAGGGGCTCCCCAAAGGCCTGAGGCTTCGACGGTGGTGCTCGGCGAAAGCCTCAAGCCGCTCAGCAAGACAGTGGTTGCTGTCTTTCTAAAGCACGTACCAGCTCAGGTAGAAATGATCGTGGAGGCGGTGGCTGCGGGTGATCTTTCCACGCTAAAGACCGCCGCTCATAAGCTTAAGGGCGGGTGCTCGGTTGTCGGCGTAAAGCCGATGGCCGCAATTTGCGCGCGCCTTGAGGAGAGTGCGATGGCCCCACCAACGCCCGAGGGCAAAGCCGAGCAAGAGGCGCTTTCGGCAGCCTTGCGTGCAGAATTTGAAACGGTGCGCGCGCGGTTCGAATCTCAAGTTGCTTAAGTGGCAAGGGCCTCGGCCCAAGCCCGCGCGAGGGCGGTTTGAAAAGCGCGCCGACGCCACAACGCTTCACACCCCTGGTTGAACTCAACCTCAATGCCCGCGTACCGTTCGTTTGCCAACCAACCCCGGAGGCTTTGGGTGAGGCCGTCGGAGGTGCCTCGGTAGGGGTAGTTGAAGCGTACCCGGACGGTTGGGCAGACCCGCAAGAACGCCGTGCGTAGCGCTTCGGCAATCCGCAACTCGCGAGTGCGGGCTGGATCGAAGAGCAGCCCCACCTCCGTGTTTCGGACTTTGCCGTCCAGGCTCGGCGTAAATGAATGCACGCTGAGGTGGATGACGGGTGCGTGGCTAGGCGGCTCGGCGATAGCCGCGAATATGCGCTGCCGATAGGGTAGGTAGTAGCGCTCCAATAGGTAGCGTTTTTCTGCACGTGGTAGCTGGCGGGTGAATTCTGAGTAAAGCCCGCGGTTGCCGTAAGAGCGGTTAAGATCGATCAGGAGGCGTGTTACCTCGCCGGTGATGAGAGGGCATTCCCAAGCCGTTGCTAAGGCACGTGCAACTCCGAGCGCGCCTTGATCAAACGCGCGGTGAGTTGAAAGTAGAGGCCTGGCGTCCTGAAATAGCGGAGCGAAACGCGCTGGAACGTGGGGGCTAGCGTGTTCGCAGGATACCAGGAGTTGCGTGCCGCGGGAGTGCCGAGCCTTGCCCATGCTCATACCTCGTACGTGAGGTTCTGATCGAGGCAATGCCCGAGCTCGGTGTAGACAGCGAGCAGGCGTTCACGCGTCGGTGCACGGCCGAGCCTAGCTAAAATCCGCTCAGCGAGCGTGCCTTGGCGCAGGATGCACTCCAAGCGAGAGGCCTCAGCGCTGGGCAAGTGGCCCTCCTTCACCAACAGGGCGCACAGGCTTGCCCAAAGCGCCCTGCCTGTCTGGCCATTTCCTCCGAGTGCTTCCAGATAGCCCTTATCTTCGAGCTGGGCTTGCGAACCATAGCGCACTCCCGCTTCGAAGAGCCGCAGCAATCTCTGTTCGTCGAAGCTCTGCTGCACTGCTACGTTCGGGCCGCGTTCTTCGACCAGGTGGCGCACCAGGGCCACCACCGCGTGAACGATCGCAAGATCCATGGCGGGGCACTCCTGCACATCCAGCACTCGGATCTCGATGCTGCCGCGGCTGAAGCGAGCGATAGCCCCACGGGCGTTGACCCACTCCGGATCCAAAACGTGTTCGTGGTCAAAGGGCCTCACGGCGTTAGCAATCGGCGCGAAAATGCGTTCGCGATACTCAGCTTCCGAGCTCACGGCCTCAGGGATCACGTGCGCCGTTACGCAGGGCAAACGCGCGCAGTTTTTGCGGTAGAATGCCAAGCGACTATCGAGAGTACTGGTGACAATTCCTTCGACTACCGGGGAACTGGCGGCCAGCATGGGCAAGAGCGGCAACACGAGGCGAATGGCCGCGTGGAGGCGCACAAACTCTGCATCGCCAGAAAACGGCAGATTGATGTGCACACTTTGTAGATTGGACCAACCGTGGCCACGGCAATCGAATATGCGATTGAAGGCGCTGTAGATTTCCGCGCTATCGTGAGGCCACAGGTGAGTTTCTCGGGACGGATCCATCCACGGGTGCATGGCGGTGGGGAGCAAGCGCCCCCCGAGCTGCTTCAAGAGCTGATTGGCGCGGCTCACGCCCGCGTGCAGATCTTTCGCAACTGGCGCAAGGCTTGGAACCGGCTCTTTAGTCTTAAACTCCAGTACGTGCAGCACGAGCTCGTTGGACCAACCTGCGTTGCCCACTTCGATTTCAGATTCCGTACCGCCGCTTGCTAGCTGTAACAGTTGGTCGCTTACCGGCAAGACGTCGAGCGTGGCTTCTTGCACAATCATGTGCTCGATTTCGACGCCAAAACGTTCAAAAAGGTGAAATGTCATCTTAGCGCCGAACTCCGTGGCGGGCGAAGCGATGTTCCAGCCGATCAAAAAATACCTGCATCACGGATCGGTAGAGCTCGGCCTTAAGCACGCCATCTTCGAAGCCTGAGTCGATGGACGGATTATCGTTTACTTCGACGATGTACGCTCGCCGCCCCACCTCTTTCACATCCACACCATATAAGCCATCGCCGATGAGATTGGCGGAGCGGAGCGCCGTTTTTACCACCACCTGCGGTGCTTCGCTCAACGGAACTGCTTCTACCCGGCCGTAACGCCGCCCAGCCATTCCTTGTTTGATGATCTGCCAGTGGCCTTGTGCCATGTGATACTTGGCGGCCCATATGGGCTTGCGATCAAAGATGCCGATCCGCCAGTCAAAAGAAGTCGGGAGGTAAGATTGCGCAATAATGAGTTCACTCTTGTTGAACATCCGATCGGCTTGCTCAAGTAGCTCGGTTTCGGATTGTACCTTGATAACCCCTTGCGAAAAGGCACTGTCAGGCTGCTTAAGGATGCATGGGAACCCAAGCTCGGTTGCGATAAGGTGCACATTATCGCGATGAAGAACCACCGTCTTCGGCGTCGGAATGCGGTGCCGTGACAAGAGCTCATTGAGAAATACTTTGTTGGTGCAGCGAAGAATAGAATCAGGATCGTCCACTACTACAAGACCTTCGGCTTGTGCCCTTCGCGCGAAACGGTAGGTGTGGTGGTTGACGTTGGTGGTCTCACGGATGAAAAGTGCGTCGAATTCAGCAATGGACGCATAGTCGCTGCGATCTACGAGGGTAGCATCCATGCCCAGCTGGTTGGCGGCGCGGCAGAACTTCTTGATTGCCGCTTCGTCGGAGGGGCCGTCAGTGGCGCTGGGATCGTAGAGGATAGCAAGATCGTAACGCGTAGCGCGGCTCTTAGGTACGTGGTGCCGCTTTATACTGAAATAGTCACGAGCCGCGGTAAGCACGAAATCCCGGTGGGCTTCAGGGATCTGATCGGCGGCAATTGGGCCGATCTTTTGAAGGTTCCAGTGCTGGTCGGCGTCGATGTGGAAGGTGGCTCGCAAGAGCGGCGCCCCGAAGGTGCGAAAGAGGTGGGCGCTTAAGCGTTCGTACCGAACGGCGAGATTTTGGCCGAAATAGATGCTCAAAACGAATTCGGTGGAGGTGAGGCTCTTGAGGCTGCTTTGCACCAAATCATCGAACTCATCGGAACGAATTCGGACAATTTCGATAGCTTTCAGATCCTGGATCGCGGAAAGCGATGGCGTGGGCTTGTGGCCGCGAGCTGTGGCCAGCAACGAAACGTAGTACCCGAGCGACTGGTAGCGATAGCTCTTGCACAGATTGAAAACATGAACTCCGCGGAGCTCGCTGTAGGTAGCGTCGGTGAGGTAGCGGCGCGCTGAAACAACGTCCACATCCGGGAGCTCAAAGGGCCAATCCTTCGGGGAATTGACGATAATCAGGGCGCGCATGGTGGCTTTTTAGGCAAAGGATCAGGGAACAACGTGGCGGCTCAAAGGTCGCTCCGAGTGGGGGCCAGCCTTAGGTTTGATCACGAGAAGATTGGCGTCGTAGGTGAGCACTCCGAGCAAGATGGCGTTGATCAACCGATCCATGCTCACCCAGTAGTTGCGCGCCGTGTGGCGGGCCTCGGACCAGGGGTCGCTCACTTGCACGGTTTGATGTTCCGCATCGTAGCCAGAAAGTACGACAAAATGGCCTTCTGGCATGCCGCCTACGTCGTCGTATTTGCCTTCGTCGTTGATGCGCCGGCAGCGGTAAAGATGGGTCGCACTCACGCCCGTCAGGATTGGTAATCCGAGGTTAAGGTAGCGTCGAATGAGGTCCGCGGAGAGTTCGTCGAAACGACAGGCACCACCGAGAGTGAGGAACCGGTGGTACGCGTCAAGCGCGACGGGCAGCCTCGGGTTGTGGCCCAGCCCACGGGACGCAAGCGTGGGGGACAACCTGCGTCGAGCGTCCAATTTTTCCGCGAGCTCGCTCGAATCCAGCGTCGACCAGGTTGGATCGAAAACTTCAAGATTGTAGGAGTAGACGATGGCGTCGTAGCCACGGCTGAGTGCATGGGTTCCGAGCAGCACAGCCAACGTGCCTCCCTGAATAAGTTCGTGAGTTTCGGCCACAACCTCATCCAAAGTGATCGGATCGCCGAAGTATTCGTACGTGGCTTGAAGGCATGTGGGGCCGCACGTGGTGTCGTTCGGCTGCCCCTGCATGTTGAGCGCCAAACGAGACATAGTGTCGCGGCTGACGGGCAAACGCGACTCAGAGGGTACCTTGGGGGAGTCGGGAGCTGGGGGTGTCGGAGGCATGCAGTTCGGGACCAGCGGGGCCGGGATCCGTCAATGAGAGCGCAGAACGAGGAGGGCTGCAAAGCCCTCGTGCAAGCGCTCGCGATTCATGGCATGCGGGACGCCGCGCCTTCCTGTGGGGGGGCCAAGTGGAAGGGATTTTCCCAATGAAACAACATAGCCAAGTCCTTCAAGATCTTCTCGACCTTCCTACCGAAAACGACCCCCGAGAGCGCCTCTGGGTGGCGGGCAAACCGCTCGGCGTAGAGGCTGACGCTCGTGGCGTCGTCGTACGGCTACCGTTTCGTCCGTGCTCCCCGCCGTACACACAGTTCACGGTGGATCTGGACGCGGCGCCGACCGTGCACGCTCTTCATATATCCGCGCTTGGTTCGGAGGTGCTGCGGGTCACGCTCGTGTTTGATCCTTCGAATAAGAGCATGGCGTGTCAGCGCCAGAGCGAGATGTTAGTACCGGACACCTTGCCAACTAAAGAAGTGCTGAAGGTATTTAAGACAGAGTTCGGTTGGGATGTTGTTGATGCTGCGGGGATGGTGCGCGTGCGCATTAACACCCAGGCCGCCCCGATCAAAAAGTGGAGTGAGCTTCTGCCTCCGCCCTACGAATCGCCCGAGATTACCCTGTTCCCAGATGGCAAAACGCCCGTGACGTTAGCCGCGCATGACCACTTCTTTCGCAAACAAGTCGACTCCATCGCACTTGGCTATATCACCTCCGAGGGTGCACCGGTCCGTGCAACGTTTTCTCTGGAGAGCGATGCACAGGAGCGCTTCGCAGGAACGGGAGAACGTTTCGCTAAGATGGATCTTTCGGGGCGAACCTTCGACTTGGAGAACCTAGACGGGCTCGGGGTGAACAACCGCCGCACCTACAAGAACGTCCCGTTCTACCTCTCAAGCCGCCCCTACGGCTTGTTTGTGCACACTTCTACAGCTGTTCGGCTCTCGCTGGCCGATCTATCGACACGCGCCGCGCAAGGGGTCGTGAACGAGCCGGCACTGGACCTCTTTCTAGTGGGTGGCGGGAGCGTGACCCGCGTGCTGCAAAACTATCAGAGCATCACCGGAAAGCCCGCTGATGTACCGCGTTTTACTTACGGGATCTGGATGAGCCGGATGACGTATTTTTCCGACGAAGAAGTGACGGGCATTGCCGAGCGGCTGCGCGCGGAAGATTTTCCGTGCGACGTGCTGCACCTCGACACGGGTTGGTTCGCTAAAGATTGGGTCTGTGAATGGGAGTTTAGTGAATCCCGTTTTCCCGATCCCCCGGGATTCTTCAAGAAGCTTCGTGACATTGGCTATCGCGTGACGCTCTGGCAGACCCCGAACATCGGTGAAGGCAATCGCCTCCTCGAGTACGCCAAGGAGAAGCGCTTCTTGGCTCCACGGAAGAAGATTGAAGACACGAGCCGCTCCGATTTTTCAGCTCAGGATTTTGCTGGGCAGATCGATTTCAGTAATCCAGAGGCCGTCCTTTGGTACCAAGGCATGCTGGAGAGGCTGCTGAAGATGGGTGCGGTAGCCATTAAGACTGATTTTGGCGAAACCATCGACATGTGGGCCGATTATGCGAGCCTCCCGGCGGATCAGCTACGGAACCTTTACCCGCTTCTTTACCAACGCGCTGCCTTCGAGATCACTCAGAAGGTTACGGGTGAAGGCGTTATTTGGGCACGCGCAAGCTGGGCCGGTGCTCAGCGTTACCCCATTCACTGGGGCGGAGATTGTGCTTGTTCCTGGGAGGGAATGGCGGGCTCGTTGCGCGGAGGGCTGCACCTCGGGCTCTCGGGCTTTGCTTTTTGGAGCCACGATGTGCCCGGCTTCCATGGCGTGCCCGACTTCATGAACAGCTGGCCGAGTGATAATCTGTATGTGCGTTGGACTCAGTTTGGCGTCTTTACGTCGCACATCCGGTACCATGGCACTTCCCCGCGGGAGCCGTATGATTTTCCAGAGGTTGCGGATTTGGTGCGCAAGTGGTGGAAGCTCCGCTACGCACTTATTCCGTACATCCGCCGAGAGGGCACAGCCTGCGTAACGAGCGGAAAACCGGTATTGCGGCCACTTTTGGTGGAGCACGAGCGCGATCAAACAGTGTGGCACATCGATGATCAGTATTACTTGGGTGATTCGTTCTTGGTGGCGCCCGTCATGAATGATGCGGGGCGGCGCGATGTTTATCTGCCAGAAGGGGAGTGGGTCGATTTTTGGTCTGGGGAAAAGCTTTCCGGTGCACGCTGGCTTCGGGACGTGAATTCTCCTCTGGATCGAATGCCCCTCTATGTGCGTGCTGGCAGCCGAGTTCCCGTGTATCCGAAAGCGGTCGCTTGCACCGACGAGATGTTGGATAGCGAGGTGGTAGAGCTTGTGTTCGACGCGGGTTATCGTGGTCTCGGTAGCTCGATTTTGGGCCCTGTTACGGGCCTTTCCTGAGGGCCACGGGCTAAATGGCCGAAGCGAGCATGACGGGCACAGACCCGATGCGGCTCTTGAGAGAGCTAGGGGAGCGCAAGGTTTCCCTTGAGCTCTCGACGCTCGATCTTGGGTTTGTGGCGCTGTTATTCGCCCGTGGCGCCCAAGCTGGGCTCACCTCGTTCACCGAAGCTCAGCTGGTGGATGGGTTTGAGCTCACGTGCCAAACGCTTGAGCCTGGGGCTGACAACGTAAAGGCCCGAGCCACCCACGCCATTCGGCGTTTACGCGAACAGCGCATGTTGACGCGCGTGGATGGAAGAGGAGTTGTACGCGCGGGCGAATTCGCACTCTCCCGGTTGGCGACGGCGATTGTGGAGTTTTACCTCGACGAAGAGGTTCTCACTCGCGAGAGCCTGACGCTGCTCACACGCTCACTCTTGGTTAGCCTGAGCGAAATTTTATCGGTCGCTGAGGCAGCCCACACCGAAGATGAGTGGCGCACGGGGGTCACGGCACCGCTCAAGGTCACCGTGAACGAGCTCATCTCTGGTATCGAACGGCGCCAGCGCGGGCTCGACGTGCAGCAGGAAGAATTCCAGCGCGAAATGTCCAAGCTGCTCGAGGTAGATTGGTTCAATGCCATCGATCGCTGTCAAACCTTGCTCGATAGCACCGCACGTACGCTGCGCGAGCTGAACGAGATCTTACTGCGCGATACGCACCAACTACTTAGCATCTTGGCTGACATTTCGGAGCTTGCGGCTGCACGGGAGCGGCCCGAAGGCGAGGCCGTTACCAAGCGTGTGATGGACCAAATCGACCGCATTGCGAGTTGGGGTGCGGCTCGCCAAAGAGCGTGGTCTGAGTATTACGAATACGTGCACCGTTACCTTCGGGATATTGTGCGGCTAGATCCTGCACGTGCCCTCAATCAGCGTTTGAGAGCTCAGCTTTCCGAGCACGCCGCGCGCCCCTTTGCGCTCACGGTGGCCGCAACTCCTGGCCTCCGCTTATTGCGCAGTGTGTTGCCGCCCGAGCCCCCGGTTCCGGTACGGCGGCCGCGACGTGAGAAGGAAGAGCAGAAAGATGAGCCCGAGCAGATGAAGCGGGATCCTTTGGCAGAAATTGAGGCTAAAGTTGTCGCGCTCCTTGCGGAGGGGCTTTTGGATCTCACCGAAATCACCGCGCGCGTTACGGAGGATTTTCCTGAGCAAGAACGCTTCCTAGTTGCGGGACGTGTGGCGCAGGTTGTGGCAAAGCTTGCGCGCCCACCCAAAAATAGCCAACGCCCATGGGTTACCGTGAACGACGCTTTGGTGATTGAACAATGGCGCCTGAAGCATGCGGGGACGGGATCATGAGTTCTGGGCATTTCGCAGATCTGGGTGAGGCCGTTCTTCACGAACACTTCCCCGAGGTAGATGTGGCCCTGCGGCGTGGGCGCCATATCGACCAGCACGACGTGGGTTGGTACGAATTTTTGGTTGATGCTAATGGCTTTCTAGAGCCTTTTTACAAGCGCTTCGGGGCCGAACTCGTGCACGTAGCCGACGGCTACTTCTACCTACTGCCGACCACCGATCGTTTGGGGAAGCGGCACCTCAGTGTGCCGGAGATGCTCGTGGGGCAGGCTTTGGCGCTCATGTATTTGGATCCGCTCACAGTGCAGAAAGGCGGGAATGTTACGCGCGAGGAAGTGCTTTCGCACCTAGCGAGTGTGATGGGTACGGACGCGTTGATGCGCGTTTTACATGGCAAAAAACGTCGGGTAGACGAGCGCGTGGCCCAAGAAGCCGTTCGCCACAAGGTGTACGACGCGATTCGGCGACTCGCAGGGCTTGGCTTTGTCGAGATCCTAACGGCTGAGCAGGTGCGTTTGCGCCCAGCGCTCCTGCGCTTCGCGGATCCGGTGCGTGGCGCCGACTCCCCGGCTGAGGCACTCGCCAAGCTCGTTGCTAAAGGCGAGGCGGTGCTTGGCGATGGAGCCGATGCGCTAGAACTCGAAGACGCTGAGGGAGCTCTAGGCACTGACGAGACGGGCAGGGCTCAGCGCTCAGACGAAGGAGACGATGAGCTCGCTGATTCGGACGCCGGGGAGCTTTCAAACGAGGCCGACCCAGAAGAAGACGATAACGAGTTCGAGGAATGAGCGTGACACGGACGCAAGCCGTTGAGCTGTGTTTGGTGAACTGGAAGGGGGTCTTTTGTGAAAGCTATTTGCTGGATCGCCACGTAACGGCCCTCGAAGGTGCCAATGGGGCCGGCAAGACGACGGTGATGATCGCCGCGTATTTGGTGCTCTTCCCCGATCTTTCCCGGCTCCGCTTTACCAATCTCGGTGAAAGCGCCGGAACGGGCGGCGATAAGGGCATTTGGGGCCGTTTGGGGGAGCTCGGCCGGCCATCGTATTCGGCCCTGAGGCTCCTTCGGAGTGATGGTTCCGAATTGTTGATAGGCGTGCACGCGCTCAGAAAAGCTGAGCCAACGCTCGAATTGACGCCATTTTTGATTTCGGATCTCAAGCCCGAAGTGCGTACCCAGCAACTCTTATTGCTACAGTCAGAAGTTCACGAAGAAGTGCCCACGCTGCGCGAGCTTGGGGAGAATGCTGCGAAGCTGGGCGCCGGCTTTGCCACCTTTCCGACGCTGAAGGATTACTTCTCGATGCTGTTTGAGTTGGGGATTAGCCCGCTCCGGCTAGCGAGCGACGAAGAGAAGGGCAAGTTCAATGACATGCTGCGAACCAGCATGACCGGCGGCATCTCCCGTGCCCTTACGACTGATCTGCGGCAGTTCCTGCTCAAAGAGGAGGGGGGCCTCCTCGGTACGTTGGGGCGTATGCGTTCGAACCTAGATGCGTGCCGCAGAACACGCTTAGAGGTGAGCCAGGCGCGCCTCTTGGAGCACGAAATTAGCGGTATTTATACGGCTGGACACGCCATGTTCAGCCGCGCGGTGCTCGCCACGGAAAGATCGATCCGTGAAAGCGGAGATAAGTTGGAGCGGTGTCGCGCCGAGCGGGAGACCGAACAGAGCAGGGTTACCGAGCTTGAGCTTACTCTGGGAGAATCCCGCCGACGTCAAAGCGCGATGATGACGAAGCTAGGCGAATTGAAAGCTAGCTTGGAGACGCTCTCTAAGCGAACCGAGCGCCTGGAACGGGCTCGGGGGCTAGCGGCAAAAGCGGACGAGCTGGGCCGAGAACTAGAAAGGGCAGAAAGCGTTTCGGATACGGCCACTGCAAGCCAAAAAGTGGCTGATAGTCGCCGAAAAGAAGCCAAAGAGGAGCGCCTTCGAGCCCAGGATGCCCTTGCGCGGAGCGCGCAAGGGTTGGCCAATTTGCAGCAAGGGCTCGAGGAGCTGCATCGGCGTGCGCACGCCTACCGCCGGGCCGTTCAATCGCTTGCCCAGGTACGAGAGTTGCTCAGGGAGCCAGAGTTCGACCCTGCTAGCGTGGAGGAACGCCTGCTCGCAACCTCGACACGTAGAAATGAGCTCGACCAAGCCCGCGGTCGACGCGATCGGGAGATCGAAACGGCTGAGCGCCGCCGCGCCGAATATCAGCTGGCGCACGAAGCTCTTGGCTCCCTTCACGGAGATCTAACCGACGTCTCGGATCTGTACGCTGTGGCGCGCGACGAGCTTCGGACGTGGGAAGAGTGCGACCGCCTTAGTGTACGTTTGGACGAACTTTTGCACGTTGAACAGCGAAAGAGCGCAGAGCTACGCCAAAAGGAGCAACTCACGCGTCGCCTACAGGCGCTTGATTCTGCGCTTCCGGTTGCTCCACAAGAACTGTCGAAAGCGCTCAACGGTTTCGATGAGGCGCTGCTTTCCCTGGAAGATACCCAATCTGCCGCTGAGGTGCGGCTGGAAAACGCTATCGCGGAGGCTGCGAAGTGCGGGCAGGCGCTCAAGCAATTAGAGGAATTGCGTGCCCGTTTCAGCCAGGTTGCGCAGGCAGAGAAGCGGGCTGAAGCCTTGGTAGGGGTGTTGCCCGTGAACCTCGCCGCGGTGGGAGCGCAGCGGAAGCTGCTCGATAGTGAGATCCGCCGCACGCGTCGCGAGCTGGATAGGCTTTCGGCGGAGCGTGAGCGTTTGTTGGAGGAAGCCAAGGGGCTCGAGCAGGCTGGCGGCGCAGATGGTGAACTTCTCAGGCTGCGCGATGCGGTTTCTGGGGAACTCTTGGCGGAGCGTTTTGAGGATCTCGAAGTGGAGGCCGCACATCGCCTTCAGGCGGAGCTCGGGCCACTGGCAAATGCCCTGGTGGTGATGGATCCGGAAGCCGCCGCTGCGGCCTTGAGTGCAGCGCCTAGGGAGCAGTCGACGGTTTGGTTGATTCAGGCGGGTACCTTGGTTGGCGGCCAAACATCCCGCGAGGTGAAGGGTGCCCACGGGGTAGATGTGATTGTGCCTACCGAGTTCGGCTTGCGCGTAACTCGCGTCGAAGCCACCGGAACACTGAGCCGTCGAGCGCGAGAACGTCGTGCGGAACAGCTGCGTGAAGAAGCGGAGCGGCACGGATTGCAGCTGGAAACCTTGCAATTATGGCTGCCACGCGCCGAGGCTGGGCGTGAAGCGCTTGAGCTGCTTGAGCGCGAGTTTGAGCTTTGGAGGAACGGGGACCCCGCCTTACGTCAAGGCGAGCTACAAAAGGAGTATTCGGCGCGCGAAGCTGAGAAAGACGCGTGTCGCCAAGAAGCCAGGGCGGTAGCCGAACGCGTGCGGGCGCTGAAGGGCAAGCTCAACGCGTTGCGGCCACTGCTGGCTGAAGCTTGGCTTCTAGAAAATGCACCGGAACCCAGCGATGTTGCTGTTGCACGCCAGGCAGTGGCGAAGGCTCGTGAGGCAAGTGCGAAGTGGGCATTGCACGCCCATGAGGTGAGGTGCCTAAAGGCGCACGTGGAGGCTCTGGCGATGCCTCCACCGGATGCACGGAGCCTCGCGGCTTGGGAAGTGGAGCGGAAAAAATCGGAAGCCGAGCGAGATCAACTGTTCGCTGTGTCTGAGGCGCTCGAACAGCTGGCAGAGTGGAGGCATGCGTTAGCCTGGCACGAAGCGCCCGAACGACTGGCAAGTAGCTCGGCGCTAGTTCCAGAGCTTGAGGCCCAGCATGAAGCAAGCCGTCGAGCGCTTGAAGAAGTGGAGCAACGGCTGTTAGAAGCCGAGGCTGTCTGGGAACGCCTAACTACCGAAGCCCAAGCAGCGACTGCCGAAAAGCTGGCAGTGGCAGCCCACCTAAAGCGAGTCAACGAGGAACTTGCGCTTGAGCAGGTAGAAGATCTTTCGGACCAAGCGTTGCTCGAAAGCCAGACACAACTCGCGAGTGCAGCCAGTGCTCAGGCGGCTCTTGAGCTGGAGGAGCGCACCCTGCTGAAAGAGGTGGCGCTGCGCGAGGCCAGTCACAAACAGGCGTTGCGTGCGCTTGACCTCGCAAAGGTTGCAGAAGAGAAAGAACGGGCTCTGCGCGCGCCTTCAGAGGAGGCCTGGGCTCGTCTAAGGGAGGCCTTGAGCGAGTCGGGCGTGTTGGGGGGTGCACTGAGCCTGGCTGAGGCTAACGAGCTATCTGAGGCAAGTAGCCTGAGCTTGTGGGCTGAGTCCCGAAGCAAGCGCGAATTGTTGCTGGATAGACTGAGGGCTGCACGCGGGGGAGTCGAGCTTGCTGAATCTTTGAATGAATCTTCTCGCACTGCTGCGGCTCACGCGCCATGGGAACAGTACCTTGCGGAGTGGATGAGCGTCAGGCAGTGGTTGCGCCGTCGTTTGCCTCCGCAAGTAGCAGAGGTGGAGGATCCCTTGGAGGCACTTAGCCACCTCGGCGCGGATCTGGGGCGTTTGGAGGGCCGCCTGGAGCGCCAGGAGACAGATCTAAGAGGTACCTCCGAAGATGTAGCACGCAGCATTGAAGTCCAGTTGCGCAAGGCCACGGGTCAGGTGCGGCGCCTGAATCAGTACCTCGAAGGGGTTCACTTCGGGAGCATTGCCGGTATCCGGGTTGAGCTCGGGCGCGTCGAGCGCATGGATCAGGTGCTTGCGGCTCTCCGCACGGGAACCGCCCAAGAACTACTATTTCAGTCCAACCTGCCGATTGAGGAGGCCATGGACGAAATCTTCCGCCGTTATGGCGGAGGGCGGACGGGTGGCCAAAAATTGCTCGATTATCGCGAATACCTGGAGCTGCGTGTGGAAGTGCGGCGGCAAACCAAGGACACGTGGGAAGCCGTGAACCCAACCCAGGTTTCCACGGGTGAAGCCATTGGTGTCGGTGCAGCGCTGATGATGGTGATACTTACGGAGTGGGAGCGCGACGCAAACCTCTTGCGTTCGCGGCGTACCGATGGGTGCCTGCGGTTTCTATTTTTGGACGAAGCTAATCGCCTTTCGCAAGACAACTTGGCAATCTTGTTCGATCTTTGCGAAAACCTGGATCTCCAACTACTGATAGCCGCGCCCGAGGTGGCGCACTCTGACGGCAACACGACCTACAGGCTCGTGCGGCGCGTTTCCGACGATGGCAAAGAGGAGGTGCTAGTAAGCGGACGCCGCGCCAAAATGCCAGAATGGCCTCCACAAACCGAGGTTAGCGCGTCGAGACTACCAGAAGCCCAGGCGCCAGCTGAACTTCACGCGCCAGTTGCAAGCGATCTAGCTGAACTTCGCCCACTCGAGATGGGTGCATCCGGGGAGCTTTCGGAAGGCGTTGTTGAACATATGAGCAACACCGCAGAAAGCAACGCCGCAGAAAGCAACGCCGCAGAAAGCAACACCGCAGAAAGCAACGCCGCAGAAAGCAACGACACGACCAAACCCGTTCAGCGTAACTTGTTCGATTTCTAGGAGCCCATTGAGTTTGCCTGCGTAATGGGCACGCGCGCTACAACGAGTATCAAGCGATGCGGGTGCTTTTGGTTTCCGCAGGGGTATCAGCGTTGAATGTGGCGAAATCTGACGCGCTCTCTCTCTGGAAGAGCGAAGCGTGCTTCGCTCTTGTGGAACAAGGTATCCTGCCTGGGTTACTGGGAGTGAAGAGGATACTTTGCATGACAAGTATTTGTTTTGTGACGCGACCCTCCTGAGGGCTGTTGGGAGTGCACGGATACTTGCGATGGCCTCACCTATCAACGCAGTGAGGGCGGAAAAGTTACAGCGTGGAAATAATCGTGATGGG
>JANRKO010000019.1:0-243083 GCA_033763455.1 Polyangiaceae bacterium | reverse complement strand
TCTACGCTTCGCCCGGCACCTCGCGATGCAAGACGCAAGACTCGATACAACGACCTTTCGGTATTTCCGCTGACGAGACTTCGACCCGGATCGTCTCCAGGCCGGCACCCGCTGGTCAGCTGCAGCTTCGTGACGCACACGGGTTTGCCGTAGCGGGTTTGGTGCATTCAGATCAAGCCGACTTGATGAGGCTCCGGGCCTGTCCCGAAAGCCTACGGGTTTCACACGACGCGGGCAGATGTTACATGTGAATGCTTGGTGCCTCGGGCAAGGAGCAAGTGGTCGGTGTGAGGATTCAGGGCGTGGCCGGCTGGTTGTTGGGGTTCGCGGCGGTAACGGCGTTGCTGGGCCTGGTGCTGGTGGCCACTTCAGCCCCGGTGCTCACGCTTTCGGGCATCGGCGAAGAATTGAGGCTCCGAGCTGAATTGGCTTTTGCCCCCGCAGCCTGGAGCTGGTTGGTTCGTATCACGGTGGGCGCCGTGGCACTTGCGGTTGGTTTGCGAGTTTTGCTCGCTTTATTATCTATCCCTGCGTCTCGTGAACGCTTGGAGTTCGCGGCTGGTAGCCACGAAACCGTCCAAGAAGCCGTCGCGGAGACGCGCAATCGCGTAGGAAGCCTTTCGGCCTTAAAGGAGCCGGACATTATAGGCATCGTGAATGAGCTTGTGCGCGGCGCGGCCAACGTTCAAGCGAGCGATGTGCACATGTCCCCCACGACCGAAGGGTTCCGCTTAACTTACCGTGTTTCGGGCACACTGTTTGAGGTGTGCGTGTTGCCTCCCCGGTTTGCCCCGCTTTTGGCCACGCGCGTGAAAGTAATGTCGCGCCTTGATACCTACGTGCGAAACGTACCGCAAGACGGGCGCATGGTGGTGGAAGTAGAGGGTGGCAGCGTGGAGGCCCGGGTTTCTACGCTGCCTGCCGAAGGGGGCGAACGTATTGTGCTGCGGTTGGTGCGGGGCAGCCGAACGCCGCCTGACGTGGAATCGCTCGGGCTTTCGCCGCACGTGATCGCACCGCTACGCGAGCTCTTGGAAAAGCCGCAAGGCCTTTTGTTTGTGTGTGGTCCGGTGGGCTCAGGGAAAACAACCACGCTTTACGCGGTGCTGAAGCACATTTCCCACACTCGGGGGCGTACCATGACCATGGTGACGCTCGAAGATCCCATCGAGCTTGAGCTCGCGTTTGCTACCCAAACCCAGATTAATACCAAAACACAGATGACCTTCGCGCGTACGCTCAGGAGCGTGCTGCGGCAAGATCCCAATGTGCTCATGTTGGGAGAAATTCGCGACCCGGAAACCGCTGGGATTGCTATTCAGGCGGGCCTTACGGGGCATTTGATCCTCACGACGGTTCACGCGGAAAACGCAGCGGCACCGTTTGCTCGCATGACGGAGATGGGCGTTGAATCCTATGCTATCGCCAGCGCCACGCTGGGGTGCCTCTCACAGCGCTTGGTACGCCTTTTGTGCACCCATTGTCGCAAGGAAAAAGCTCCAGATAACGCCCAGCGTGAGCGCTTTCTCAAGCATGGTATCACCCTTCCGAAAGCGACCTTCTACGAAGCCGTCGGCTGCTCTTTCTGTGAAGATCAAGGGTTCAGCGGCCAGGCTCCGATAGCGGAGCTTTTAGTCGTAACTCCAGAATTGAGAAAACTCATTTTGGAGCGAGTGCCAACCAGCGTGTTGTTTGAGCAAGCCATGGTACAAGGTATGCGACCGCTACTACTCGAGGGCGTGCTCAGGGCCGCGGCCGGGGAGACGTCGTTGACCGAAGTGCTGAGGGCTGCAGGATGATTCGCTTCGTGTTCCATCTTAGTCGCTGGGCGGAGTGGGTGGGCGGCCTATTTGTATTGGCTGTCGCCATGCGTTTTACCGGTGTCGTCTTCGTTGACCTCGTAAGCCGGAAGCTACAGACCGCTAATACCGTTCAGGGCCCAGCCGTTGTTCGCGAGCCATCGGCGGGAGAGTCCGCAATGGCGCCCGTGTCTACAGCTGATTTGCTGAAAGCGCTTCAGGGTCATCTCCCTCCAGGTCCATCCAGCGAGGAGGCGGGGAGGGCTGCGCCCGGGGAGCCGCGTAAGTACGCAACGGGGGACGCCGTTCAAGTTCAGCTGATGGTGTCGCTGGAGCCCGATCGGAGCGACGTATTGGTCAACGGGACCCTAGTTGGGAAAACACCGTTCATCGGGGATGCGGGATGCCGGGTGGGGGACAAGGTAAAGATCGACGTGATCCCAGAAAAAGGAATGCCCACCACCGTGCAGCGGCCTTGTGTGCCTGGTGTGATCCGTGTCGATCGGGCGGACATGGAGCCCGATGGTACCCGCTAGCCTCCAGGCCTCATTTTTGCTGTTTTCTGGGTGGCTCAGGGCTTTTCGTGTAAGCCTCGCCCCATGCGGGGCCAAAAGTGCCTGATCGTTTTCTCCCTATTAGCTGCGTGCCGACACGAAGCTTCTCCGCAACAAGTCGCGCCCGGTGCCAGCACAGGCCCAGCCGCGAACGCGGAAGCTAAAGCGAGATCGAATCCGGGGGACGCCAACAAGAAGCTGAGCCAACCGTCATCACTGGTGCGCTTAGACGGCACAGGCACCGAGCCTCCAGAGGTTCGTGGAGGCTCGACTGCCAGGATCTACGCGCGCGCATTGCGTGTTTGGATCTACGACCAGCCCCGACAGTCGGCGACCAAGATCGGCTACCTGCGAGCAGGAGCGGCAGCCCCAATTGGAACGGCTGAAGTCACCCGCGGCAATGGGTGCGAGGGTGGCTGGTACCCAATCCTGCCGCAAGGCTTTGTTTGCCTCGATGCGAAAGCCACATTGGATCGGGCCGATCCGATTGTTCAAGCAACAATCGATACCCCCGCCAATCGTTTTCGCAAGTTGCCTTACATTTACGGCACCGTGCGAAAGCCGGGCCCCTTCTACGCGAGATTACCAACACGAGCCGAGCTTGCCCAAACTGAACCCGAATTCGAACAACGTATTGCGGCTTGGCTCGACCTTAAGGGCGAAGAAGGTGCCGGTTATGCACAGGAGGTTTGGGCTGGTGGCGATCCTGTGGTGGACCCCAAAGTGGCGTGGACCAAGAGAGTGAGCGATCCTTTGCCGGCCTTTCTCCAAAATGGGAAATTCACCCCCAACATTCGCAACGAGCCGCGTTACCGAGACGCGCTTTCGCTCGGCGTGATGCCACGGCGGCTTGGCCATGGAATCCTGCAAACATTTCTCTCCGAGGGGCGCCGCTACGCACTCACCACGGACCTTGTGATCGTGCCCACGGACCGCCTGCGGCCGATCCGCGGTTCCGACTTTCACGGGGTCACGGTGGGAAAAGATATTGGCTTTCCGTTTGGGTTCATTCGTGGCGTGAAGGCTCGCTACACGCTCTACAAAAAGGGCGTTGGGTTGAAAGATGGAGGCCCAACGGTTTATCGCGCAGTGATCAAGCTAACGGGCAGGCAGGAGTTCTTTTCGGGCCGCCTACATTACGAAACAGCTGATGGTAAGTGGCTGAGCGATCAAGATCTTTCGCGGGTTGAAGTGGCCAAGAAGATGCCGGCGTGGGCGACGCGCGGCGAAAAGTGGATCGACGTAAACTTGAGCAAGCAGCTTTTGGTTCTCTACGAGGGAGTTGACCCTGTGTACGCCACTCTCATTTCAAGCGGCGAAGCTGGGCTGGATGACCCCGAGCACACTACTGCCACACCCCGTGGTATTTTTCGAATCCACACCAAACATATTTCAACCACTATGAGTTCAGATGAGGTGGGCGAAGAGTTCGAGTTGCGCGATGTTCCGTACGTTCAGTATTTCGAAAAAGGTTACGCGTTGCACGGCGCGTACTGGCACGATCGTTTCGGCCTGCCCAAGAGCCACGGCTGTATTAACTTGAGCCCTGAAGATGCCCGACGGATCTTCCACTGGACCGAGCCAGGGGTACCCCTCGGGTGGCACGGAGCCCAGAGCGCCAACACAGGCACTGTCTTGTTCATCCACCCGTAAAAGCTGCCGAGCGTTGGGTAACCTTTGGAGCTACGCGCGAAATTGGCACTAATCTGTCACTTTCGGTGGGTTGTTTTGAGTGCGGCCTGTTGAGCGTCGATTCGGATTGGTTAGTGCCCGAGGCGGTGCTAATACCCGCGCTCCCGCTGGTTGGGCTCTCTGATCTTTCCACGCGGCCAACCGAAGGAAATGAGGAATCATGAAGCCCCGTCAGACAATCACTAGCATCGCACTCTTCACTCTGGCCCTTGCCGGTGCCCTCTCGGGTTGCCAGAAGAAGCCGAAAAAGACGGAGCCTAGCGCAAGCGGCACGGCCACGGCCAAAGTCGCTGGCGCCAAAGCTAGCGGTCCGTGCGAAGAGTACGCCACGAAGCTGTGCGCGAAAGCGGGCGAGCAAACGTCGCTCTGCGGTGCCACGAAGATGGCAACCGGTGTGATGGCTCCTGCTGCATGCTCCGCGGCTATCAAGGAATTTTCCCTCACGGAGAACATGCTAAAAGATCAGCGTAAGGCGTGTGACGCGTTGGTCACCAAGCTCTGCACTGAGACGGGCAATGATTCCGAAGTGTGCGCGATGATCAAGAGCAAGATCCCGCAGGTTCCCTCGGAGCAATGCGGCGGGGCACTTGAGCATTACGACGACGTAAAGAAGCAACTGACGGCGGCGGTGATGGCTAACAAGCCCCTGCCGGCCGACGTACAGGCGAAGATCGCCGCGACGGACGCGCCGAGCTTTGGCCCGGCCGACGCTAAGGTCACCATTGTGGAGTTTTCTGACTTCGAGTGCCCCTATTGTTCACGAGCGGCCGCCGTTACCGAGCAGATCCGTGCCAAGTACAAGGACCGTGTACGCTTCGTCTTTCGCCAGTTCCCGCTCCCCATGCACTCAAACGCCAAAAAGGCTGCTGAGGCGGCCCTTGCTGCCAACGCTCAAGGTAAGTTCTGGGAGTTCCATGACCTCATGTTCAAGAACCAAAAGCAGCTCGAAGAAAGCGCGCTCGAAGGCTACGCCAAACAGGCTGGGTTGAACGTGGCTGGGTTCAAAGATGCGCTCAGCACGAGCAAGTTCTCCGCTCAAGTCGATGCTGATACGAAGCTCGGGCAAGAGGTTGGGGTTCAGGGCACGCCCACCATGTTCATCAATGGTAAGCGCATCGACAACCCCAGTGATTTTGGGAGCATTTCCACCACGCTCGACGGCCTCTTAAAGACCGCCGGCTGAGGTAAACACCGCTGGACCGCTGCTTGTATTTGGCGGCCCAGAAGTGATACCCAATTAAGCCATGCGAAGGCCCCGTGTGTTCAAGCAAGCACCGGGGCTTTTAGCATTTGTGGCTATAACCGAGGTCTCCTCCGCAGCCGCGGCTCAGGTTGACTTAAGTGAACGCCGTTCGGACAGCTACTATGCAGCTCATGCAGCGACAATTGGCGGGCTTTTCGCTGCCAGCCTCGCTATGCAGAGTGTTCACCACCGAAGCGCCGGTGCCGATCCAGAGTGGTTTCCGGGGGACCGCTCGCTCCGCGGACGCTACTCCCGAAGTGCGGCTTTGGTCAGCAACGTGCCACTAGTGCTTGCGATTGTGGATCCTATGCTCGTTGGGCTGAGTCGCGGAGCCAACTACAGGTTCCTGAATGCGAGCGTGGCCTACACTGAGGCGCTTGCTGCGGCCGAGACGCTCAACGCCACCGCCAAGGTTGCGTTTTCCAGGCCTCGTCCTTACACCTACGCTCTTGACACGAATGGCGCACGCGGGGTGGAGGCGTCTTTGGATTTTTACGTGTCGTTCTACTCCGGCCACTCAAGCTCCGCCTTCACGTCGGCAGTGGCTGGTTCTTACGTATATGCTGAAGTGTTGCCAACACGAGAATGGCGTTGGCTGCTCTGGGGAAGTGAATTCGCGTTCGCGTCCGCTACGGCGAACCTGCGGGTGCGAGCGGGCAAGCACTACTACAGTGACGTCGCCGTTGGGGCGATGGCCGGCAGTGTGGTCGGCATTGCCATCCCGTGGTTGCATGGAGTGCGCTATTCGCCAGAGCCGGGGGAATACATCGCAGCGGGCGCGGGGTTGGGGCTTGGGATATTGGTAAGTCAGCTCTTTCCGTTTTCAAGTTCACCGACATCCGCCCACACAGTAGGGCAGCCGCTTCGGGAGGTCGAAGCCAGTGCTCATTGGCCGCCGAAGCCGGGTGTGGCGGTACGAGGGTCTTTCTGAGCGCGGAAATAGCGGTATTCGTGCGGTTCCGTGACTGGCCCGCGGTGCGACCGTGCTTTGCGAAGGCGGGGGCTCAGGGCCGAAGAAAAGTGTCCGTTTAGAGCTTTGGCATGAGTCAGACGCGCGAGGGCAACCTGTGACCAAACTCTCTCCCTCGGGCGCCTTGGAGGCAGGCCCGCTAGATCTTGGGTCCACCGATCCGGGCACGAGCAAGCTCATTGGCCAACATGTGGGCAACTATATCATCGATCGCCCCCTGGCCCGTGGAGGGATGGGCGCGGTGTTCGTCGCCAAGCATCCGCGACTTGGGCGTGAAGTGGCAGTTAAGTTCTTGGATGCCGAGGTGAGCTCTCGCGTTGAGCTTTCGCAGCGTTTTTTGAGTGAAGCTCAGGTAACGGCCAGCCTGAATCACCCGAACATTGTCGATATCTTGGACTTCGGGGAGTTGGAGGGGCGCCTCTATTACGTAATGGAGCTCCTTCGCGGTCAGAGCTTGGCTGCGTACATGGATGAACGAGGGCGTTTTTCGCTGAACGAAACGCTTGAGGTGGTGCGACAGATCTGTGCCGCCTTGGATGCGGCACATGGCGCCGGCGTAGTTCATCGCGATTTGAAGCCGGCTAACATTATCGTGTTGGAGGGGACGCCCGTACGCATCAAGCTCGTCGACTTTGGCGTCGCGAAGTTGATGACAACGAGCGAGGGTCACACACGTAACGGCCAAGTTTTGGGTACGCCGAGCCATATGGCGCCCGAACAGGCCATGGGCAGCATTCACCTGATCACGCCGCAAACCGACCTCTATTCGGTTGGTATAATCGCCTACGAGATGCTCACCGGTGCGCCCCCGTTTCAGCATGAATCCGAATTCATGTTGATGATCATGCATGTTCGCGACCCTGTACCGCCGCTTCGGGAACGGGTGGGGGAAATTCCTGAGGAAATTGCGCAAATCATCGAGGGGTGCCTCGCCAAGGCACCGAACGACCGCCCCAAGAGCGCCCGGGAGCTTGAGGCACGCCTCCGAAGTGCACTGGGTAATTTCTCAGGAGACGCCAACGTTGTTTCAGAGCTCCAACCTCAGGCGCCAACGCGTCAGGTAAGAGAAGCAAGCACAGGTTTCGGGGCAACCCAAGCAGATACAGGGCGCGACGCTACAGAATACGATAGGAGCGCCGTGTTTCCCGTTAGCCGCGCCCCGAATGCCACGCTCCCCGACGATGGCACGCTGGGTATCAGTGTTCAAAAAGCCGCTGGGAGCAACAAGGTAACCGTTGGTGGGCAAAATACGCTCCGAAGCGAACAAGATCTTGGAGCCAAGCCGCGCAGTGCCTTCGCACCGGTCGACGCAACGCCGAAGACGCTTTCTTCAGGCAAGGAGCCGGTGCCTACCGCTGCCCCTGCCTCGGCTGCCGTGGCGGAGCCGGTGCCTACTGCTGCCCCTGCCTCGGGTGCCGTGGCGGAGCCGGCAACCCTGGTAGCGCCCCACAAGGGTGTCCCTGCATCAGTGGAAGCGCCCCAGAAGGTGGCTTTTGCCCGAGTGGAGGTGCCCCAACAGGTTCCGCTCGGCGTTGCCCCTGTTGTCGAACCGGTCATCACGGAAGCCGAGAGTTCTGCAAATCGCTCCCAAACTCCTGACACCCTGCAGAGTGCGGGCGAAACGGGTTCCGGAGGGGAGACAGCGCAATCGACGCTCAGCAAGCTGATGGCGCGCTTGCAACGAAAAGGGGATTTCCCAGCCTTTGCTCAGAGCGTGGGCGAGGTGAGCGTGAAGGCCGACGCCAACAGTGCATTTTCGGCGACCCAACTCGGGGAATCGATTCTTAAGGACTACGCGCTGACGGCAAAATTGCTGCGTGTGATCAACTCGACCTACGGTGGGCGCTTTGGCGGAAAGATCTACAGCATTCGCCACGCGATTGTGTTGCTCGGGTTTGATAAAATCCGTTCCTTGGCGTTGGGCATCAGCCTGTTCAAGAGTGCGGGTAAGGGGGCGCAGTCTGAGTTCGTTTCGGACTCTGCCATCTCGTCCATTGTGAGCGGGGAGATCGCGCGGGCCGTGGCCGGCGATGCGAAGGTCAACGATGAAGAGGCCATGGTCTGTGCGATGTTTCGCAACCTGGGGCGGCACTTAACCATCGTCTATTTGCCCGAGCTCTTCGAGCAGGTTCAGGTGGTCTGCCAGCGAGATCGCGTGAGTGAACGAGTTGCGGCGGAGCGTGTCATGGGGCTCTCCTTTCCGAAGCTGGGGACCGCTGTGGCTCAGAATTGGCACCTCCCCTCCGGGGTTATTGGCGCTATCGCGGCGCGATCCAGTACCGGGCCACTGACAACGTCGGAAGATAAGGCAAACGCCGTCGCTGAATTTTCTAACGAATTGTGCGAGATTGTGAGTACCGAATCCGCCGCCACGCGCAGTTTGGCAATCGCCGATCTATTAGCCAAACATCGGCGGCTGCTTTCTTTAACCGAACAGGACGTGATGAAGCTGGTAACGACCGTCGAGGACGTGTTCCAACAACGCTACGCATCCGTCCTGGGCCTAGATGCGCGGGCCAGTCGGTTCTTAACGAATGTTGCTGCGATCAACGGACCTGAGGTCCCGGCGGTTGACCCAACCGACAACGCTCATGGGTCGGTGACAATGCCCACCCCTGACGAAGCTGTTCCCCAGATCCAAGCTCCCATCCACGACGTAGCGGCTCGTGCTCGCCCCACAGTGGCCAAGTTGGAGTTCGGCAAGAAAGTCGCCCCGAGCAATACCAAACCGGGGGCTGCCGAACCTGAAAAGCCACTCACTCCACTTGATCAGGCTATCGAAAAGCTCCGGGCTTCGCTCGGAACAGCACCTTCGGACACGATCCTCACTCAAGCATTTCGGTTGTGGAGTGGGCACCTCGGGTTGAAACGTTTGCTGCTTCTGGTGGGAACGGCGGCTCGTGATGAGCTTGTGGTTCGCGCTGGCTTACACGAAGATCTCGACGCTCTCACGAAGGAATTTCGCATCAGTTTAAAAGTTCCACGTGGCTCCAGTAACGTATTTCACTCGGCCTACACCAGCGTAAAAGATGTTGTGGTGAGCGATGTGTTCGCGGAGCAGGCAACCTCCACAGTGCCGCAACGTTACTATGAGATCTTGGGGTCGCCTGCGTTTGCGCTGTACGCATGCGGTGGAAAGGGGCGGCCTCCAGTGTTGCTGTTAGCTCACGTGGATTCAGCGGCTCAGCTCCCGAGTGCGGAGCGTTTGCTTGACGTTGTAGCGCTGCGAGCGGTGATGGCGCAGGCCGCGGCCGGTCGCTGAATTGCGGGCGCTACTTAGCTCGCCCACTACCACGATGCGGGCGGTAGCCTACGGCCCTTGGCGCCGAACGCCCGGAATCTGATTGCTGGGGCTTTCCAGATTTTTGCAGTTGCCGCGCCTCGGGTGGAGGAACCTCTGAGATCAAGCAACGCGGACCCTTTCCGATGAGATCAGCTCGGCCAGCTTCGATGAGAGCTCGCTTCACAGCGAAGTAATTCTCTGGCTTGAAGAACTGCAAAAGGGCGCGCTGGGTGCCGCGATCTCTAAGGCTTTTTGCCACATACACTGGCTCAAGCGTCATCGGATCTAGCCCCGTGTGGTACATACAAGCGGCGATATCGAAGGGGCTGGGGATGAAGTCTTGAACTTGATCAGGCCGGTAGCCGCGTTGTTTGAGAAACACTGCCACCTCGATCATGCTGCGAGCATCGCTGCCGGGGTGGCTGGCAATGAAGTAGGGTACCAGATATTGCTCTTTGTTCGCTTTTTTGGAGGCTGCCTGAAAGGCTTGGCCAAACTCATCGAAGTCTTGAATGCTCGGCTTTTTCATGAGCGAAAGCACTTCTGGATCAGCGTGTTCGGGAGCCACTTTTAGGTGCCCGCCGACATGGTGTTGCACCAGCTCACCGATGTACTCAGGATCGCGCTTCGCAAGATCCATACGGATCCCGGACGCCACAAGAACCTTCTTAATGCCCGGCTCTGCCCGTGCTTTGCGCATGAGGCTCAAGAGCGGTTTGTGATCAGTGCCGAGCAGCTTGCACACGGTTGGGTGCACGCAGCTTAAGCGCCTGCACTTGGCTTCCACCTCGGGGCGGGTGCACCGCATGCGATACATGTTGGCAGTGGGGCCGCCGATATCGCTCACAGTGCCGCGAAAGGTCGGGTCTTTCTTGAGTTCACGTACCTCTGCCAAGATGGAAGCTTCGCTCCGGCTCTGAATGATGCGGCCCTCGTGGGCGGTGATGGAGCAAAAGCTGCACCCCCCAAAACAGCCGCGCATGATCTGAACGGAGTGGCGAATAACATCGAAGGCTGGGATCTTTTGTGCCCCGTAGCTTGGGTGCTGTTGCCGCGTAAAAGGCAGCCCGTACACAAAGTCCATCTCCGCTTCCTCCAACGGAAAAGCGGGAGGATTTACCACTACGGCCTCGGTGTCATGCGCCTGAAGTAATCGACGAGCGTTGTGGGGGTTGGTCTCTCGATGGGTGACGCGAGTAAGTTCGCAAAAAGCCAAAGGATCGGTACGGACCGCTTCGTAGCTTGGCAGCGTGATTACGTCCGTCGGACGTGGCTCCTTCTCCCCGAGTCGATAGGCGATGCCCCGAATCGCGCGAAGTTCAGTCACACTTGCTCCACGTGCCAAGGCGTCGGCGAGTGCCAAGATGGTGCGTTCGCCCATGCCAAAAGCCACATAATCGGCCTTCGCATCGAGCACGATCGAGCGCCGCACGATGTCCTGCCAGTAATCGTAGTGGGCAAGGCGCCGCAAGCTGGCTTCGACCCCACCAGTGACCACCGGCACGCCCTTGAACGCTTCTCGTGCTCTCTGGCAGTAGGCTAACGTAGCTCTATCTGGGCGGCGGTTGATGGCACCGCCGGCTGTATAAGCGTCTGCGTTGCGGCGCTTACGGTTAGCCGTATAGTGATTGATCATCGAGTCCATGTTTCCCGCACTGATCGCAAACATGACTCGAGGGCGTCCGAACTGCCTGAATGCCTCAGCGCTCTTCCAGTCTGGCTGGCTCAAAATGGCGACCCGAAAGCCTCTGCTTTCCAGCAAACGCCCGAGCAACGCCATCGCGAAACTCGGGTGGTCGATGTACGCATCGCCCGTTACAAAAACCACGTCCACCTCGTTCCATCCGCGGGTGCGCATTTCGTCTGCGCTCATGGGAAGGGGTAGGGGATTGCACAGTCCCCGGTCGAGTTCGATCCCTCCAAACGGCCGTGGGCGCCCTCCAACTGCAGTGGGTCGACCGCCTCCAGTTTCAGCGCTTGGAGATGAGCTCGTTGGGGGCGACATATACCTGGGGTAGCGCTCTCTGCTCACGCGAACAAGCAATTGGGGTTCCCTTCGCGGGGCCCTTCGGATAGATGGGGGGTTAACATGAGGAAGATTTTCGCGTCGTTTACGGTTGTTTCCGGTGCTTTGCTCTTGCTGGGGTGCCCCCGATTTCATTCAGAATGTCAGGGCGGTGAGTGGAGTTCGACGGTCGTCAGCACTCGCACCGGCACCGATAGCGGTGGCAACAGTCGGACAGACTCCACCACGGACAGGTCGACAGGCTGCAAGTACTGGCTTTGTAGAGACGGGTACCTTCGCCAAGCGGGTTCGTGCGTGGAAACCTGCGATGATACTGAATATGTGGCGAGCGGCCGCTGGTGCATCCGCAAGTGTCCCAAAGGCCAGCTTGCCAAGGATGATGAATGCGTTGCCAGCTGCGGCAAGGGGTGGTTCGTAAAGGAACCAGAGAACCAGTGCGTCGAGTGGTGCGAAACGGGCTACGTTCTGGAGGGGGACAAGTGCGTCAAGCCGCCTCAAGAGGCCCGGTCCCAGGCGCCCCGCTCCACACTCTAAATTCGGGGCCTGAGCCGAGGGAGAGCGCCCCAATTCTCAGCAATCTATCGCACAATCGAAAACGAACCTTTCAAATTTGAAAGGTTCGTGGCGGCTTAAGACCCTAAGAAACTACTGGTTTTCCCTTAGGTCGGGTGTTGGCATAAAACCCGCATAGGTGACGTTCGAGGCGGCACCTTGGTGATCCCCCCCTCCGCCAGGGAAGCCGCCTGCTAACTACCCAGCGGTTCAGAGAATCCCCCTCCTCTGAGCCGCTGTTTTTTTTCCATAGGGGTACGGCTAGGCGCGGTTGCCCAGCAGCGCTGGACTCAGAAGATCCCGAAGGGATCCTCCGGCCCGCGAGTGATCGGCGCAAGGCCATGAGCGGGCCCTGAGGACCGCAGCTGCTTGAGCTGTTGCTCCGGGGGTGCGGGGCACGCTTCGCCCCGAAGCAGACCGAGGGCAACCTTGAGGCGAGATTCTTCCGGATCCCCGAGGCTATGATCCAAATCATCTGGAACCGTGCAATCCGGCATCAGGCCACCAAAGTAGTCACCCATTCCTTCGCCGTTCAGCGTGCGGAACGTAATGGGCGAGACGGCCAGCTCACAACGCGTCCATGTGCTGCCGCCGACGGGCTTGCCGTGAGTGGGTGCACCGACGAGCCGTACGTTCATAAGTGGGCGAAGGCCATTGAGCAAAAGCTCGCTCGCCGAAGCGGTTCCCGGCCCTGTGAGTGCTACGAGCTCGGTGCCTGAGAGCGCTTCGGGCTCTTCGTGCAAAAAGGTGACGGTATCCTCGGATGCGTATTTCTTGTTGTGCGCGAGGATCGTAAAAGGCTTTCCGACTCCTGGCGGGCCTACAATAAGGCTTGCCAGATCTGTGGCCACCGACACGAAGCCCCCCCCGTTGTAACGGAGATCCAGGATAAACTTGGTGATCCCGAGGGGCTTGAGCTCAGCAAAGGCCTCCCGCAGATCTTTATCCGAGGTGCCGAGAAACCCGGTAAAAAGCAGATAAGCGACCTTATCCGCACCTTGGGTGAATACGTTTTTCACGGCCACAGTGCGAATCACCACGGTATCTTTGAGCACGATCAGGTCAACGACTTCGCCGCTCGCACGCCGCACCTTGTACGGAACAGCGAACCCCTTCTCATTGGGGCCTTCGATGCTTCCCCACAACTGCTCGGCGTTGATCTGAGCGGTCGTCTTCCCGTTGATTTCTAGCAGGGTGTCTCCCCGCATCAGACCGGCGAGGGCCGCCGGAGAATCCGGATGAACGAACGAAAGGCGCACATTCCCAGCCGTGTCTCCCACCGCCTGATAACCGATGCCGAAAAATTCTCCTTTGTCGAAGTAATTTTGTCGCGGGCCAGCGTTCGAAACGCCGGACCAATGATCGAACTGTTGGTTTCGCATGGCCGCCACCACTTCGGCGGGGCTCGCGTATTTACTGGGATCGACATCCGGCACGCTATCCGCCCAGAGATACACGTCCTGCATTAGCTCTTTGGCGTGCTGATTCTGTGCCAAAACGCTGCAATCCTGCTCTTCTTCCCCCAGCAGTGGGGCGCAGCCCACTAGGGCAAGGCACGCACTGGTTGCGAGGACATACCCAAACGCAGTTAAAATAGGACGGGTACGCATGGCACACTTTACTAGGGTGCGCGGATCTTAGCTCACTCTTCAAGCGGCGCGAAGAGATCCTCCACGTCGGCCAGTGAGAAAGCGCTCGAAGCTTCGTGGCCGCCCCCCAGGATCGTCTCCGCCAAATGGCGCTTACGCTGCTGAAGGTGCACCATGCGTTCTTCGACACTGCCAGAAACGATAAGGTTGTGGACGAAAACCGGCTCCGTCTGGCCGATGCGGTACGCGCGATCGGTGGCTTGAGATTGAGCTGCAGCGTTCCACCAAGGGTCATAGTGGATCACGGTATCGGCGCGAGTCAGATTGAGCCCGGTGCCCCCCGCTTTGAGGCTTATCAAGAAGACATTCATCTGCCCCTCCTGAAAGGCTCGCACTTGCTTCTGACGGTCCACGGTGGCCCCGGTGATTAGGGCATACTTGATGCCCCGTTCGACCAAGCCTTCGCCGAGCAGTGCCAACATGCGAGTGAACTGCGAGAAAACAAGGACGCGTCGCCCCTCGGCGAGCTGCTTCTGCAGCAGGTCGAAGAACAGCTCATACTTGGCGGAACTTAGCACCTTGCCCAAAGAGGCAACTTTCACAAGCCTCGGATCGCAACAGATTTGGCGCAGCTTCATGAGGCCATCAAGGATGGTCACCGTGGATGCACCGATACCCTTGCTCTTGATCGCTTGACGCACCTCGCTGTGTGCGGCAACACGGACGCTTTCGTAGAGATCTCGCTGATCTTCGCGCAACTCTACCGGTCGCACCATTTCTGTCTTTGGCGGTAAATCACGCGCGACCTCTTCCTTCATACGCCGCAAGATGAAGGGCCCCACGGCTCCGCGAAGTGCAGCCAGGCGTGTCTCGTTGTTTTCCCGTTCGATCGGCTCGCGGAAGTGCGTACGGAATGCTTCTGCCGTGCCTAATATGCCAGGCATGAGGAAGTTGAAGAGGCTGAACAACTCATCCAGGTTGTTTTCAACCGGCGTGCCCGTGAGGCAGAGCCGATGTTCCGTTTGGATCTGAGCCATCGATTTGGCAGCTTGGCTGCGGCGATTCTTGATCGCCTGCGCTTCGTCCAAAATCAAATAGTAGAACGGCTGAAGTTTGAACCATTCGAGATCGCGAATCAGTAACGCGTAGGTTGTGAGAACGACGTCAGCCTTTTTTACCAAGTCTCGGCTCTTGTGCCGGGCTTTACCGTGCCAAATTTGAGTGCGGAGGGCGGGTGCAAAACGTTTGATCTCGGAGTCCCAATTGTGGATTAAGCTCGTCGGCGCCACGATGAGCGTAGGGAGTTGGGCGCGGCGGCTTTCTTTCTCGAGCAAGAGGTGCGTAATCGTTTGCAGGGTCTTGCCGAGCCCCATGTCGTCGGCGAGTACCCCGCCGGCCCCTTGCTGGCGCATATGCTGGAGCCAGCAAACTCCTTCTTCCTGGTAGGGTCTTAATTTCGCTTTTAAGCTAACCGCGTTCACGGAGGTCGGCGGCTTGCCCGCAAGTGTTCGCCCTCTGGTTCGAACACCCGGTGCGTCGTCCCACACGATTTGGGTTCCACCATCGCAAAGCGCTTCGTCCAGCTTGGCGAGTGATCCTCCGAGGAGGTCCCGACACGTGAGCTTCTCGCCGGCAGTGCGTTCGCCGCGATACATTTCCATCAAGATCACGAGCAGCCGCTCCAGACGATCTTTGGGAATGACCACGTAGCGATTCAACCCGGCGGGCACTGCGCGGCAGCGCGCGGGCACTCGCATGAGAGAGTCAAGCGTCAATTGCTCACCGCAAGCGTCCAACATGTCAAGCAGCGGCGGGAGCATGTTCACACGGTGGCCGTCGATCTCCACGCCGAGCTCTAGGCTGAACCAATCAGGGGCGTCTGCCTCAGCATCCACTTCGACTTTGGCATACCAAGGCACATCCGGGTTCACGACGTGGTACGGATATTCGGGATCGACCTCAACGGACCAACCTTGAGCCTTCAAGGTGCCGAGCGCATAGGCTGTGAACGAGCACAACGAATGCACGTTGCCATTCACTTGAATTACGTAATCCGCCTGTGAATTGACTCCGGGGATGTACTCCTCCAGGCATTCAGCTTCGAGCGCGCCATGTACTTCGAGTAGGCACTGAGCCTCGGCCTCAGCGCTCCGGTCCCTTTCAAGGGCCACGATGGAGGTGCCCTGGGGCTGCGCAAACAGCCGGTCGCTGTCAGTGCAGCGGACTAGCGTGCCACCGTAATCGAAGGTTAGGCTCGCTACGGGCACGTCCTCTTCGCGGTAGCCGTTCCGCGCTTTGTCGCTCACAACGCCCATCTGTTCAGTGAACAGACGTAGCCTGGGGGTGAACGGCCAGCGAGCCGCATTGGGGGCCTTCTGGCTGGTGGGTTGAGAGATAGAAACGACGCTGCCGGAAATCACTGACCACCCGTGTAGAGCTAAGTCCTATCGCATGCGTTCAGTGGTCTAAGCAATGCTCAATCGAAAAAATCGGGGGTTTCGGGCCCCTCTTCTCCCGGCTGCCCAGCTATTGGCGCTGACTCTGTGTTCAGTGCTTGGCGGTAAAGGCGGCAGCGCCGGGGGCGCCGGGTGTTCTCCTCTCCAAACGCAAGTTTTCAGGAACCTTACACCCGCTTGTTTCGCGCACGTCTCGTGAGCACACAAGTTATCAACAGCCTTCGGTTGAATTGCGCACATCGCCAAAAATTTGCGCAAGGAAATTCCCATTGAGACATTGCGCGCACGCGATCTTCTAGCAATAGTCACACTCAGCACGGATGCTTGCGACGTCGAAAACGATTCGAGTTCCGTCGTCCCCAGGGGATGAGCCATTTAGCGTTCAACGCGTTGGCGTATGTTGGTGCGTAAGCGGCGGAAACGGGCCGATCAGCCGTGGTCAGTGGCATGATTTTTTGCACCAGGTTCGGGTGGAGGCGGCGTCGCGCGTGTACGTGTTAGCGCGCACGGGGGACATGGCGCCCAACGCGCTTCAGCGTGCACAGCTTTATCAGCTTGCGTCTGAGTGTGACCTACGCGTCGCATGGCTCACAAGTTCTCCGTATGCGCTAGGTGCAGTTCGCGCGCTCGCGGGTGGTGGTCTTTTGCAGATTGCAGCGTTTGAGCCTTCTGAGCACGTAAAGGCCGCCCATTTCCTTGGGTTAGATCCGGTGGAGTTACGCCAACCGGGAGCCGCCGAATAGCACCGTAGCCGGGAGCCGCCGTCTCGTTGGGAGCGCCTCTGCGGCTCCGAGCCATCGAGCTTAGGTGTGTTCTTGAACCAGGGCCTTCAACCGCTCTATCGCGGTTTTTAGGGTGGCCTCGTCGGGACCAAATGAGAAGCGGGCGTGGTGCTTGAAGCGCGAGGGCCGACCCACCCGGCGTTGCCCTGGGTCTACGTCGAAGAATTGCCCTGGCACCACTATCACCTGTTTCTCCAAGGCCTTCCGAAAGAACTCTTCGCCAGTGTTCAACCCATGGGGCAACGTTGAAAGGTTGCCCCAACAATAGAAGGTGCCCTGAGGTTCGAGCTCGAAGCGGATCCCGAGCCCGCGCAAACCGTCCATCAAGAGGTCGCGCTTCCTGCGAAAAGCAACAGCAATCGCGTGAGTCTCCGCGAGCGTGTCTTTTTCGTTCAATATTCCAAGCGCTGCGCGCTGCATGGGGCGGGAGCCTCCGCCATCCAAAAATGAGCCAGCACTTGCCACTGCATCGATCACTTTGCGCGGACCGATGGTCCAAGTCATTCGCCAGCCTGGGTAACGCCAGTTCTTGGTCAAGCCGTCAAAGATCACGACTGGATCACGCTCCACGTCTTCCACGTAAGCCGCCGCGCTGACGAGCTCAGAATTTCCCTTCCAAATGTAGTGGGAATAGAACTCATCAAGCATCAGTGTGCAATCGAGCTCACGCGCTGTGGAGACCCAGCTCTCAAGTTCGCTGCCACCGATGAGCTTACCCGTGGGGTTGCAGGGATTCGACAACAGCAGAGCGCCGAGGCCGCGCCCAAGGATCTCTCGGCGCAATTGCTCAAGCGAGAAGTCGTAGCCGCGTTCTGACTCAAGCAAGATCGGAATCGGTGTGAAACGGCGAAAAATGCCCAGGAGCTCTTCGTAGGCCGTGTAATCAGGCAAGAAGTGGCCGAGATTGATCTGCCCTATTGCAGCGCAGGCTCGCATAATGGAAACGCGACCGCCGCCCGATAGGGAAACATTGTGCGGCGTGTACTTGCTCGGCATCCCCTTGCGGTAAAGATCGTTGTAGAGTGCGGCGATCGCTTCGCGCACTTCCCAAAGCCCCGGCACCGGTGCGTATTCAAGGTCATCCACCGAGCAGGTAACGCTCCCCACACGCGGTGGCGCGCCTTCAAGGAGGCCAGTCTCAGGCTGACCTTGGCCCAGGTTGCACCAGTCCGGGCTGCCGGATCGGTAGCCCGCTTTCTCGGCCTCGGTGCTTACGTAAATAACCCCGGTACGCGGCACGGGGCGGAAAGCCCCTGGCGTGGACTGGTTCGAGGATGGCTGCATGCGCACACGCTAGATCTGCAACAAAGAATCGGCAATCGGGCGGTGACCGGCACGTAGGATCCAGGCTATGGTTATTGGAATGAACGCCAAGCCGAGCACCACCGAGCTGCTGTTCCAGTCTTTGGGGCGGTTTCGTAAAGCCTGGCCCAAGGGTGGTTGGAGTTGGGACGGACGCCTAAGCTGTGTTGCCTCTTCGTTTGTTGTTGAGCTCACGGACGAAGCACAACTCGCCATTCGCGATGTGTTCGTAGGCCAGTGGAGCACGAAGAACATCGCGTCAGCGGCGCAGGCGGTGCGGGATATTGCCGACTCGACAGGGGGCATCCGCTCCGATCAGGTTCTCTATTCTACTGAGCCCGGTGGCCGGCTGATTGCGTATGGCCTCTGGTGGCCCTGGGGAGACGACGTGACCATCTCCATGCGCGTGGGGCTTGGCGGTTACGTGTCCGACTCGGACTTGACCCGCTTCCGTGAGCTTTTCGGCGCGACAGAAGACTGAGCTTCCTGGGGGACGCTTCCGGCCGAAGCCTCATCGCAGGCGCTGCGTACGAGGGAACGCTAGGCTCTTCAGCCGACCTTAACCGGAGGCTTCCGATTGCCGCATGGGAGTAGCGGTCGGCAAAGGTGCGACCGATCCCTCTCGCACCCGCCACTCCGTGCCGTTCTCGGACGTGCGTTCTGTTAGCCTGGAAGTTCCCCAAATCCATGTCGTCACCAACAAGAGTACGAGGCACCGATGCTTTCCTACAACGCGTAGAAGAGCTCGGCGACCTTTTAGAGAGCACACTCACGAGTCCGGCTGAGGCACTCGACGTCCTGGTAACAGCTGTTGCCAAGGGCCACCAACCGAACGAGGTCTGGGAGCGCTTGCACCAGGCTACTCTCCGCGAGGACAAGGCAGCGGATCTTGCGTTAGCCTACGAGCGCCTCGCTTCCGATCGCCGTATCAAGATCCTTGCTGCTGAACAGCGCGCTTACCTCTTCCTGCGTGCGGCTGCGTTTGTTGGCGACATGTTCGGAGACCTTCCCGGTGCCACGCGCTATGCAGAGCTCGCACTTGCTGCCATTCCAGGGCATCCGGAAGCCTTTCAGTTGTTGGAGCGTCTGCTCGGCGAAGCTGAAAAAACTGAGGAATTGGCGCTCCTGTATTTCGAAGCGAGCCGAGCCGAAAAAGACGACGCCAACAAGATCCCGTTACTCAAGCGAGCTGCTTCGCTAGTGGTCGACCGACCCTTGGCGCATGACTTAGCGCTCAAGATCTTGCACGCGTGGGTGCAAGTGGAGCCCGACAGCGACCGCGCTAAGGAAGAGCTGATTGAGCGATTGATAGTGGCAGCTCGTTTCCGCGACGCGGCCAAGCTGCTTGAGGAAAAGCTGCTATCACAACCACCACCTTCTGACGCCGATATTCGGAGTATCCACGAACGGCTGGTGGATTTGTACATCCACCAGGTCAAAGAGCCTAAGGAGGCCATCGCCCACTTGGAGGCTTTGTTGCGCTCGGATCCGACGCACCACGCGGCAATTACGGTGACCGAAGCGTTGCTTGAGAATCGCTCAGTAGCGCAGCGAGCGGCCGCCGCACTCTCAGACGCGTACGAGAGTGCAGGGGATACTACGAGTGCGATCGCCATGCTCACCATGGAGCTCAAGCTTGTAAAAGGTTCTCGCCGTTTGGATGTTCAGCGGCGTCTGGCGATCCTTAGGCAAGATACCTTAGGCGATAAGGGCGGCGCGTTGGAGCTGTTAGCCCCGGTAGTATCGGCGGGCCCGGGCGATGACGAGCTTCGGCAACGTTATGTGGCTTTGAGCTTAGAGCTAGATCAGCCCAAGGAGGCGGCATTGCTCCTGGCGAGGGCGCTTCAGACTACGCGTGAGCCCGGTGTGCGGGCGCGCATCGGAGTGGACGTTGGCAAGCTCTACCTCAAGACGGGGGACAGTCGGCGCGCACAAGGCACGTTTCAGCAGGTAATTGAGGGTGGTCAGGGTGAAGAGGCCATTTTGGCGGCATCGCGCCATTTGGTCGAACTTTGCGGTGAAGCCGGCGACACCAAAGGCCTGGGAGCTGCGCTTGAACTTGTTGTTAAGCTGGAGCCAGATCAGACAGTGCGCCAGACGGCTGCCCGTCGGCTCACCCGCCTCTACGATGGCGAAAATGTAGCCGCAGAGCGCTCGCTCGGTGCATGGAGAGCTCTGCTGGGCTCGGAGTGGACAGATGAGGCTTTGGGGCGCCTGGAGGAGATTTACGCGCGCATTGATTCTAAAGAAGGCCAAGCAGATGTTCTCGCGTTTAGGGCGGAACGTTCCTTAGACCCTGAGAAGGCCAGAGACCTCGCGTTTGCAGCGGCGGAGCTTCGAACCCAGCACCAGCACGATCAGAGCGTCGCGCTGGAAGTCTGGTCCCAGGTGCTCTCCAAATATGGTCCGCGTCAGCCCGTTTTGGAACGCATGGTGCCGTTGCTCGAACAGCTGCAAGAGTGGCCCCGCTTGGCCCAGACGCTCGAACAATTGATTTCCTGCGTAGATGACGAGCAGAAGCCAGATTATTTATCGCGCTTGGCCCAGGTGAAGCATGCGCGTCTGGAAGATGTGCGTGGCGCCTTGGCCGCACTTGGCGCAGCCTTGTCTATTGATTCCGCTCACCGCGCTTCGCGCGTGCTGTTGGAACGGCTGCTATTCACCGAAGGCGCTGAGCTTGCGGCAGCCGATATTTTGGAGCCTATTTACCGTTCGGAAGCGGCGGCGGCTGGCCTAGTAAAAGTGCTCAGTGTCCGAGGCAAGCTCGAAGCGGATCTTCATGCTCGCTTTGAAGCCTTGTACGAGGCCATGACCCTCGCGCAAAGGGACCTTGGAGATCCCGACCGCGCACTAGATTTGGCAGGGCAAGGCCTCAACCTGGCTGTCGAAATGGGGCAGGGGATCCCCTCCTGGCTAGAGCGCGTCACGCGTTTGGCGGACGTGGTTGGTTCGGCTGCGGCCAAGGCGCAGGTGCTGAGCCACGCTCTCGGGAAGCACGCGGTTCAGAGCGACGACATGTTGGAACTTTGTCGTCTGACCGGTGAGGCGCTCGCGAACGCTTCGGAGCTAGATGCGGCCGTTGAGGTGTATCGACGAGCTCTGGAGTTCGCACCCGCTTCTCGAGATCTGTTGGAGCGGATCGATCGTTTATTGGTCTCCCAGGGCAATCCAAGCGATCGAATGGCGCTCTACAGCACCGCACTTGAACAGGAGCAAGAGCCAGGACGGCGGAAGGAGCTCTTGCATTCAATTGCGACGCTTGAGCACCGGGAGCTCGGCAATCAAGCAGCCGCCATTCTTACCTGGCAACGCGCGTTGGCCGAGGACGACGCGGATATTGCCGCACACCAAGCCTTGATTGAGCTCTACTCGGAAGCGGATGAACTGGAGCTCGTCTACGATCAGTTGGAAGCGCTTCTGCCACACGTAACGGCGGAACGAAAACACAAGACGCTGCTCCGTCTGGCGCGTGTGGCTGAGCTCCAGAAGTTCCCCGGCAAGGCTCTCGAACACTACCAACGACTGATGGAAACGTCCGATGTCGGCGACGAAGTGTTGGAGCGCATAGAGGAGCTAGCACGTGAATACGGCCGCCCGGACCTCGTTCGCGGTGCGCTTGAACAGAGGCTGCACGGCACGGCGGATGCCTCGACACAAGCGGACATCTTAGAACGCCTAGGGCAGGTGCTCGCGGAAAAGCTCCTCGACGTGCGTGCGGCTGTCGAGGCTTGGATGCGCGGTGCTGAGCTCTGTGAAGGGCTAGCCGCTGACACTGGGCGTGCGCGGCGCATGTACGAACACGTCTTGAATATTGCGCCCAAGCAACGTTCGGCCGCCGAACGCCTGATTGACCTCTACGCGAAGAGCGGCTCCCACGAAAAGCTCCCCGCAGCGCTTACGGCCCTTTTGGCAGCATGTACGGTGCGGGATTGGCTTCCTATCTTGCTCGGGTTGGAAGCCCGCCTGGTTCAAGCGGGGGCGCTCACAACCTTCGTTCAGTTGGTGGATTCGGCCCTGAAGGGTGACCTTGAGCCAGGGCAGCACCACCAGCTGCTTTCAGCAAAAGCTCGCGCGCTTGCCAGCGATCCGGAGCGAGCGGAGGAGGCCGCCGCGCTCTACCGTGAGTTGCTTGAAACCGATGGCACTCCCGCCGATGTTGAAGCTTTTCAGCAGTTTCTGGAGCAATCGGGAACTCCGCACGCTGCCGAGGATCAACGCTGGTTGTATGAATGGCGTGCGGAGCGTGCGAGCGAACCCGTGGGGATCCTGCTCGACTGGGCGGATACCGAGCAAGAGCGGTTTGGTGAGCCTAACCGCGCAATGGAACTTTACCAACGTGTGCTTGGTATCGACCCGGAGCGGGTAGATGCCCTCCAGCACCTAGCGGCCCTCAAGGTGGAACAAGGCGATTTCAAGGGTGCATTGAGCAGCCTTGAAAAGCTGCGCCTGCGCACAGATGGTGAGCAACGCGTAACTCTCGAGTTGGAGATGGCCGCAATTTTGATGGATCAGCTCCGCAAGCCCGAATCAGCGCTCGAGCTCGTGGGGCCCATTCTCCAAGCTCAGCCCAAACACCCCGAAGCGTTACGGATTGTGCACAAGGCACTCACTTTTCGCGACAGCCAGGTCGCGGCGGCAGAGCTTCTCGAACACGTCGCTGAAAGTTCGGAAGACGACGCCACCCACTGCGAGGTCCTCGGAGTGCTGCTTAGTATGAGCGAGGGAATGGGGGAGCTCCGAGATGCGCGCAAGCGTTGGATTAAGAAGATTATTGAGCTTCGCCCTGACGACGATCCGAAGCTCTACGAGCTTTCGCTGGCTGCTGCCAAGGACGCCAAGGTTGACACTGAGCTTTGGGAAGCAGCGGAGCACTGCGCTCAGAAGCTGCATGATCCCGGGCCATTAGCCGAGGCCTACGCCGCAACTATCGCCGGCGACCTATTGCCTGAAGTCGCGGAAAGCTTGGGCGAACGTATTGTTAACTTCTACGAGGAGTGGTTCGACGACGCAGAGCGAGTCATTGCGCTTTTGCGAAGGGTGCTTGAGCTGTGCCCGAGTGCGGTCTGGGCCTCCGATCGCTTGAAGTTGGTGTTCAATTCAAGTGGGCGTTGGGAAGATCTATTCCAACTTTATGATTGGGCGCTCAACGCTGCAAAATCCACCGAGGAAAGTGCCGAGGTGCTGCGCGAGGCGGCAATGGCAGCCAAGGATTTCGCGGGTAACGCGGAGCGCGCCATTTATTACTTTGAATTGTTGAACGAGCTCATTCCTCGCGATGCCCGCGTCGAACTCGCGTTGGAGCGCCTGTATGAAAGAAATAATCAACAGCGGCCACTCATTGCCCTCTGTGAGCACCGCCTCGAAGTTGCCGACCCCGCACTCGCTCAGATTCTGAGAGCTCGCATCGCCAGCTTGTTCATGGATCTCGGCGAACCCCTTCCGGCATTTGCATATATTCGGAAGATCATCGAGGCCGACGCCAACGAGCCCGAAGCCTATGCGCTCCTTGAGCGCCTCGTTGGCTTGTCTCCCGCCGCACCTGGAGGCACTGGTGCCGCTACCGGTGTTTCGAGCGGAACGGATAAAGATGCTCCGGCCGACCCTCGCGCTGTAAAAGAGCGCTGCGCCGAGCTTCTTTCGACCCATTACGATGCGCAGAAGCAAGATCAGCGCGTAGTGGAAATGCTCGAAGTTCTTGTGGACACAGCGGAGTCGATCCCCCTGCGTGTTCAGCGCCTAAGGCGCCTCGTCGAGGTGCGCCTTGAGCGTCTGGATGACGCTCAGGGGGCTTTCGAGAACGTTGCTGAGCTCGTACGGAAGTGTCCCGAAGACGCAGAGCTACGGGCACTTTTTGCCAAGCTTGCGGAACGTTTGGGTTCTTTTGAAGCCCAGGTGAGCGTTCATGTCGAGGTCGGGCGAAGAGAAACGGACCACGCGCTAGCTGTGGTGCACCTTTCTATGGCGGCGCGGTGTGCCTACGAAAAATTGGGGCAACGGCCGCTAGCGATTGAGCTGTACTTCGAAGTGTTGGCACAGGCGGAGGCTGAGCCGAAAGCTGCACTCCTTGCGGCTAGAGAGCTGGATGCGATGTTGGAGGCGGAGGGCCGTTTCGAAGAACGTTGTATGGTTCTGGAGAAGCTTGCGGCGTTGGAAGTGGAGGCAGATCGCAAGGTGGCAGCGCTCGGTGTGGCGGCACGTCTGGCGATGGATGTGCTTTCGGATCCAGATCGGGCAGTAGATAACTGGAGACGGCGTTTGGCGCTCGGTCCCAAAGATCGAGTGGCGCAAGATGGTTTGGTGGAAGCACTTGCGGCGACTCCGAGGCACCGAGAGCTCATCGAAGCCTTGGGCGCAAGAATTCTGGCTCCGGAGAGCGCCGCGGCGGCCAAGCGAGACGCCATTTGGGTGGCTCGGATTTACGCCGAGAAGTGTGATGACGCAGCTAGTGCCATTGCCACCTGGCGAAGGGTGCGTGCTGATCATGGCCGCGACGCTGAGAACTACAGAGCTTTGCACGCCCTCTTGTCCGCCCAGGGTCAATACCGAGACCTTGCGGAGCTGGTGCGCAGCGAAGCCGAAGGGGAAGCTGAGGCGTCGCGAAAAGCAGAGCTCTATCGCCACCTTGGCGCTATCCACAATGAGCGTACGTTGGAGCCAGAACGCGCGATTGAAGCCTTTGTGCAAGGCCACGATTGGCAAACGGCACGTGAGGTTGCCGGTGCGAGTCGAGCCGATAGAGAGCTTACGCGAACGCTTCTTGAGAAGCTGATGCAGTTGGCGATGTCGGCATGGACCCTAGAAGAGGGCGACGCTCAAAGTGCCCCGGCACGGACCGTAGACCGAGCGATCGAAGAACTGCGCGAGCGAGGTCTTGAGGAGGGTAATCACACGTACGTTGTGGACCTTCTACTTCGGGGATCGAAGTTACCGTTTTTGGCAAGCCGCAAGCGCCAACTCAAGCAGGAGGCGGCGTGTTTGTATTCAGACAGGCTTTCCGACCCCAAGGCCGCCACTCAGCTTCTCCGGGAGCTTTTCGCCGAGGATCCGGCGGACGAGGTGGCTGCCGCCTCGGTTTCCAGGTTGGCAGCCTTGCTTGCTGCGCAAGGTTTGGACACGGAGGTTACCAGCCTCTGGGAGCAGCAAGCCGAGTGCAAGGAGCGCGTTCTCGATCGCGCTGGAGCTGCCTTGCTCTGGGCGCGCGCCGGCGAACTGGCCGAACACAAGCTTACAGACGTTGACCGCGCCATCGCCAACTATCGGCGAGGGGCTGCGCTCGGGGGTGAAAGTAGCCTCGTGGCACTTTCACGGATCTACACCCAACAGGGAGAGCACGCTCAAGCGGCACAGGTGTTGGAGTGGCTCTGTGCCCAGTCGCCGAGGGAAACTCTCGCGGGGCGGGCGCTCGCGCTGGCCAACGCTTACGTCTCATGCAATCGGCGGCGTGACGCACGCGCACGCCTTGAGCAGGCGGGAAGTCGAGCCATCGATGCGGGCGAGGTTCGGACTCGGCTCGCAGAGCTTTATCGCGAAGACAAAGACTGGGATCGGTTGGCAGTGCTCCTTTCGGAGGAGGCTGAACGCGCAGAAAAGCCAGCGGTTCGCTTGCAGTGCCTCACGGAGGCTGCCCGCTTGCACGTCGAAGAACGCCAGCGACCGGGTGAAGCCGTACCGCTGCTTGAGCAGGCATTGGCGCTAGAGCCTGATGACTACAGGCTTCGGTTGTCGCTTTCGGATGCGCTCTTGCGCGCGGAGCGTTTCGATGCAGCCATGGAAGTGCTGCGGGAGCAAATTGAACGCTACGGAGCGCGGCGGCCCAAAGAACGCGCATTGGTGCACTATCAGCTCGCCAAAGTGAGCCTCGCTCGGGGGCAACGCGCAGAGGCGCTCGGGGAGCTCGATAAGGCCTCTAAGATCGACCCGGCACACCCAGAAGTTCTGTACGCGCTCGCTCGATTGGCATTTGAAGAAGGGCAGCTTGAGCGCGCCGAGCGCCAATACCGCGGGCTCTTGCTCATCATTGGGAGAGAAACAGGGCCCAATAGCCCAACACGCGTGGAAAGCTTGCTCGATCTAGCTGCTATCGCCGAACAAAGGGAAGATGCCACACGCGCTCAGGAGTTCGTTGAATCAGCGTTCGAGGCCGCCGCCGAAGATCCGCGCGAGGCCAAAGCTCTTGAAAGGGCGCTTCAACAACGAGGTCAGCGCCAACTACTAGTGCGGGCGCTCCGCTCAACCTTGGAACGCTCGAACTCTCCTCTGGATGCCATTACGGCCCTTGCACAGCTCGCTGAACTGCTGCGAGAAACGCCTGGGCAACTTGAAGCGGCTTTGCCGGAGCTTACTCGCCGCGCGTTAACGCTTCAGGAGCAGCTAGAACGCAACACGCCGAATGATTTTGGCGCTTGGTCAGCCCTAGGTCGAGCGTTTGAGGCATTCGGAGATTCGGACGCGGAATCGAGGATCCTGGAACGCAGAGTGCGGGCCGCTTTGGCATCGGGCGAGGTGGCTTTGGATGCAGAGCCTTTCTACCGCCTAGCCGAGTTGAAGCTCAGTGAAAAAGGCTCTGTTCCAAGCGGGCTTGAGTTGCTTGAGAAGGCGCTGAGCCTCACCTTTGACCCTGTTCGTGCCATCGAGATCCTTAAGAGAACGCATAACCTTGGGGCGACCGATCTCGGCTCGGCTCGCATCATTGAGCGCCTCACCAAAACTCTCAATGACCCGCCAACTCGCCTTGCGGCACTTCACACCATCGTGCGCTTCGAACCGGAGAACGAAGAGGCCGCCCGCGAGGCCTACAAGCTCGCTATTCAGTGTAATGATGCCGCACAAGCCGAAGCCATCCTAAGGACCGCGCTCAGCGTTGATACGCGCGTGCTAAAGCCAGAATTTGTCGGGTTTGCCATGTTGCGATTGGCGAAGATCTGCGAGGCCTCGGGGCGTACCCACGAAGCGCTCGTGTTGCGCGAGAAGGCCATCCCTTTTCAAGACGCGGAGCGTGCGCCGAAGCTCCGTCGAGCCGTTGCCGAAGCCGCGGTAGCCGCCAATGATCTTGAGCGCGCTGTGCGAAACTATGAGATCCTTCGCCAAGCCAATCCTCAAGATAGGGAGGTTTGGGAACCTCTACTTTCGGCCTACCGAACGCTCGGCAACACCGAGAAGCTTGTGACCTTGCTTTCGGCTACGATACCTTTGGCAACAACCCAAGAAGATCGCGCTCGGTTGAGGCTTGAGGAGGCGAATGTACTGCTTTCCGAGCCTGGGCGCGAAGAAGAAGCCATCGCTGGCCTCAAGCAAGTGTTGTCCGAAGATTCGCGCCAAGTGGACGCGGCGCTCCTGCTCTCCAAAGTGCTGGAGAAGCTAGGGCGCTTGGACGAGCTCACCGAGCTTCTGAACCTCCAACTCGAAGGCGCCAAGCGGCGCGCGCACCTAACCTCAATTCTATCACTATCTATGCGTCTCGGGGACCTCTTAGAGCGTCAAGCACGTCCGACCGATGCCCTGCTCGCTTACCAAACCGTGTTGGACTTCGACAAGAGCAGCGCACCGGCCCTTGGCGCTGTGCTTCGGCTCTCGACTACACACGGCAATACTGGGTTAATGGCTGAGGCATTAGAGGGCTTGTTGAAGAGTGAGCGGGGACCCAGAGCGGAAGCTTTGTGCGAACAGCTGCATACGCTGCGAATTGAACGCGGAGAAGATGAGCTAGCGCTGGAGGCTTTAGAGCTTGGGTTCGAAGCCTGCCCCATGAGTTCGCGTATCCTCGCCGATCTCGTGGAGTCCCATCGCCGCCGCGGAAACGCCTCCGCGATGGTCCGAGTGCTCGGTCGTGCGTTCCAAGAACGCCCCGACGACGAAGCCCTCCTTCACCAACTCGTGGACGCCTACCAGGCCGCCGGCCAGCCCGAAGCAGCGCTCAACCTACTCGAACCGCTGATCTCAGCTTCCCCACAGCGGTCCGAATGGTTGGTGCTGCGCGCTAACATCTTGCGTTCGATGTCTCGCGACCTGGATGCGCTCGATGACTTGGATCGGGCCAATGCTCTCACGGGCACCTACGGCGATGAGCTCGCCTCAACTTTAGAGCTCGCTGTAGGGCGAGCAACCGCTGAGACCCGTCCGGCGCTGCTCTTGCGTTGGATCGATCTACTATTGGCGCGCGGTGAGCGTGAAACGGCGGGCCTTTGGCTAGCTGAATTGGTGAAAGAATCTCCCAAAGACAAAGGTGCTCTCCGTAAGCTCGCGGAGCTCGAAGAGGAGGCCGGTAACTTCGTCCAGGCGGGGGCTGCCTATCGCAAGTTAGTAACGCTGGAAGAGGGCGAAGCCCTCACACAAACGGCCCTGAGGCTTGCTCAGGTGTGCAAGAAAGCCGGGCGCATTGAAGATGCACGGGGTGCACTTGAGCGCGCGTGTGCTGCCGCACCAAATAATGAACTCCTTAGGGAAAACCTCTACCGCGTGTACGCAGAAACTCATGCGCACGCTGAATTGGGCGAACTTCTGCTGCGCGATGCTGCTTCTGCCGCTGACGTATCCACTCGACTGAACCTGATGTACCGGGCGGTGGAACATCTCTTGGAGCCAGAAGGGGATCTTGGGCGCGCGCTTTCGGTCTTAAAGGAAGCGCAGGAGTTGAGTCCAGAGAGCGTGCCCGGGCTGGTGCTGTTGGCGCGAGCACACGCAGTAGGCGGCGATCTGGTGGCGGCTGATAACGTGCTCACGACCTTGATCGAAAGCTACCGTGGTCGTCGCGCCAAGGTTCTCGCCAATGTCCATCGCGAACGCGCGCGCATTTTGCTTTTGCAGGAAGAACCAAGAGAAGCCTTAAGCGCCATGACGCAAGCGTTTGAGATGGACCTCAAGAACTACGAAATCGCCATGGAATTAGGCCTTCTGGCATTGGATCACCACGACGACGAACTGGCCACGCGAGCGTTCCGGACCGTAGCCATGATGCGCACCGGCACCGAAGAGGAAGAGGGCGTTTCCCAGGTCGTTAAGGGAGAAGCACACTTTCACCTTGCTGTATTGGCCCAGCGGCAGGGCGATCCCAGGCGCGCGAAGGTTCTGGTCGCCAAAGCCCTCACCGAAAACCCCGATCTTGCAGGTGCCCAGGAATTCTTGGCTCAGCTCGAAACCGTCTGACGCCCAGGCGACTTCACGGCACTTGCCTTTCTTCCAGCCAGGGGGCTAATTGCTCCTCGTGGAAACACAACCTGAACGCAAGCCTGGTATCGGTAGTGGCCTACTTCTCGGAACGGGGGCCATGGTTGGAACGGGGGCCTTCGTTGCCCTTGGATTTGGTGCTGATGTTGCCGGCCCATGGGTATTGTTTGGCTTGTGCCTGGCAGCGCTGGTTGCATGCGGCACAGGCGTGAGCCGGGTCGCGCTTGGTTCGGCTGAACCTTCGGCTGTGGGTGCTTATGATTTCGGCTACAAGTACCTGAACGCGGGGTTGGGTTTCACGGCGGGGTGGGCTGGCTTGGTGGCTATGGCCACCGCCGGAGCGGCTGCAGCTTTGGGGTATTCCGCTTACGTGATGGAGCTTTTACGTCGTGGCGAGCCCGGCTCGGCAATGACCATCGCCGTAGGAGCTATCGCCGGGATATCCCTGTTGGTGTTAAGCGGCTTTCGGCGCGGCAATGTCGTTAACATCATCCTTACCGTGGGCGCGTTGGCGGGCCTGCTGTTGTTTGTGGCGATGATGGTCTCCCGTACCGCCGGCGGCGCGGCACAGAATTTGGCATTGGTAAGCGTCGGGAAGAGTTCGCCAGCCGAAGCCATGTTAACCGCGGCTGCGCTATTATTTCCAGCGTTTATGGGATTTAGCCAGGTATCGAAGTCGGAAGGCGCCACTAGCGATTCGCGTGGAACACGGCTCGCGGCGACCTTGATTTCGGTCGGCGTCGCGTTGGTGCTCTATGTCGTAGTGGTTGCGGTGGCGATAGCGGTCGTCGGTTACCCAACCTTGGCCGAGCAGACCGAAAAGACGCTCTCTCCACTTGCTGCTCTTTCGGATCGGTACAATTCTCGCTGGGTCGGTCAAGCGGTGAGCGCCGGCGGAGTGTTGGCAATGCTCGGTGTGCTGCTCAATTTGATCGTTGGCGGTGCGCGGTTGGCACAAGCCATGGGAGCCCGTGAGGATCTCCCAGGCGTGCTCACCAAGGTGGATTCCGGGGAGACGCCGTATGTCGCCACGGTGCTCTTGGGGCTCGCTATCGGTGGTCTCGCAGTGTTCCTCGATCTGCGCACATGCTGGAATTTCGCGGCCTTCTCTACGCTTGTATGTGCTGCCTTCACCAATCTAGCGGCTCTGAAGTTGGACGAGAAAGACCGCTTGGCGCCGAAGTTCGTGCCGGGCTTGGCGCTGCTCGCCTCTGTTGGTTTGATCGTCATGTTGCCGCTCGATGTGTGGGCCACAGGCGTTGTCATCCTGTTGGGCGGCCACGTGCTGCGGCTTTTGTGGGTTGCTTTGCGCCCGGCCAAACAGGCCGCGTAACTAGCTAGCTTTTGGTGAGCTCGACCCCACTTGCCACGAACGTTACAGACTGGGCGCTGCCGTCAGCATTCTTGTTGGGGAAATGAGCGCCTTCTTCTTCGAGGTGTTTCACGAAGCTTGGCGTAATGTTCTCGATCTCCACGTGGCCAGCGAGGCGCGCTTTGGCTCCTGCGGAATCCGTGGGGACGAAGAACGCGTAATCTTTGAAAGTGACCCGGCACCCTGGAGCTGAAGGCTCCGCCGAGGTTCCCACCTCCATCCAACACCCCTTCCGCGAGCACGCTTTGCGCACATCGCCCTCCACGATGAGTGTTTTTCCGCTGAAGCTTTGCGGCGCGTTTAATACTTCAGCTAGGGGTACTCGAACTCCCGCGGTGATCTTTTCTCCGTAGGCCTTGCTCGGGGCCACGGCTGCCGTTGCCACGGCCGCACTTGTCGCCGAAGGCAGTGCTTCTTGGGTGGGCGGCGTGCGGCGTTCACAAGCGATCCCGGAGAGTGCAGCGGCGGTGAGCCAGGCGGCGGCCAAAGCGGGATTTAGGGTGTTTCGGCTTCTTTGCATGGGGGAGGAGTGTAGCGCCGTTGGGGGAGCCCTGGTAGCTTCCTGCTTGGCATTCAACTCCGGTGTCAGCAACCTCACCTCTGGCTAAACGCACGTATGTTCCGCTTCGAAAAAGCCGCTCTCTCACGCCCTCTCCCCGCCGGATATTCTGAATTGCGGCGTGTGCGTTTTCAGGACGTGGACGCGGCGGGGATCGTGTTTTACCCGCGCATCATTGAGTATTGCCATGATGCATACGTAAATTTCCTCGCCGAGAGGGGCCACCCGCTTGACCAAGTGCTGCGCGATCGCAAGTGGGCTGCCCCTATTCGCCACGCCGAGGCTGACTTTTTCAAGCCTCTACGGTTTGGCGACACGGTGAACATTGGCATCGTGCTCGCGCATCTAGAACCAACGGAAGTGGCTCTAGCCTTTCAGCTCACCATGAACGACCAAGTTCTAGCGATCGCACAATCGGTACATACGTTCGTTGAGCTCGGTCCATTCAAGCGCATCGATATCCCTGAACCCGTGCGCTCCATCTTGGCCGCGCTGCCACAAGCTTGAAGGCGCGCTCCACGGCGCAGGGGGGCACAAAGATACAATGTGTCTACCGTTGTGATCCCGGCTTGGTCACTAAGGTGGTTTGGAATGCCTAGTTTCAGTACTTGGCATGCAAAGTAAATGAACGGTAGCGCGAGAGGGGTTCGCGTGTGCGCAAAAGTACTTCGCATGCAAAATACTTAACGCAGGGCGCGAGAGTGGTCCGCGAAGCTGGGGTACAGTTGCGGTTCAGCTCTACGCGTAAAAGCTTTCTGCAGATGAAGCGCTCACCATTCTCCTCACTGCAGTGTTCCGCCAACGGTGTCGGTCTTCGACGAAGATCGCATAGGCGCAGCTTAGATGGCAAGGTGAGCATGGAAGGTGTGCCGGAGAACAAGCGCGGGGCTCGCCGTTTCGCTTTGTCCCGGTTGCTCTCCACGCATCGCCCAAAGCTTTCATCGACGGAGTTAGACGGCACTCGCCTTCCACGTCAGTTTCAGCCGCTTCTTTGATGTAGCGCAGTCGCGTAAATACAGGTTTATTAGCGTTTGATAAGGGACCTCTGATTCCGCCGCTAGCTGTTTAAAGTAGCCGACCGTGTCTTCGTCGAGACGGATAGTGACAGGTTTCTTGAGCAGCTTAGCGTAAGGATTCTTCCTGGCTCCTGAAAAGTCGTAGTTATTTCTCATTGGATTCACCGTGGGTTGTACTGTCGTTGCTCTTGGCGATTTGACTTTCGGGCTGAAATGATGCGAATGCAGCGCTCATCCCCTCGGTAGCAGTGGCAGACGAGCAGCAGACGGAGCGCCGAACTCATCCCAAGCAGAATGAACCGCGCTTCCTGTTCGGAATGATCCGGGTCATCTAGAAGCAGGGCGTGATCGTCGTAGAAGACCGTTCTCGCCTCCTCAAATGAAACGCCGTGCTTGCGTCGATTCGATGTGTCCTTGGTGGCGTCCCACTCAAAGCGAAGAGACATATGTACAGTGTACATATGAGTCACCTTCTGCGCAAGGCGTGCCTCTTACTGCGCGAGAATGCGCGAGCTGCCTGGGCGCGAAGCTGGCTCAAAATGGGGGCGCCGGATGTAACCGAGTCCTTGCGTTGCGCGGCCGCTTCCGCCTTCAAAAGGTGAAGAGTGCGAGCACGCATACCGTTCAGAGGCATGAGTGCGAGTGGAAAGCCCTCAAGTCACACCCCGAGCTTGCGTCCGATCCACCCGCCGCCTACCCTTGGTCCATGATGTATCCGGGGTGGCAGCGGTTCGTGCTTTACTTTAGTATGGCGGGCCTTGCGTTCGGCGGTTGCGGCAAAGAACACGGTGGCAACACACAACAGACCGGAGGAGCTGGGATGTCGCTCTCGACGGGATCAACACCTGGTTCGTCGGGCGCATCGAGCGCCCTGCTTGGCGGCAATGGGGTCCTTGGCGGGCTTGGCGGCTCCGGGAGTCTCGTCGGGCTTGGCGGTATCCGTACTGCGGGCGCGGGAGGCCAGCTGGTATTGGGAGTCGGCGGCTCGCCTATTGGTGGTGCTGCGGGCGGTGGTAATCGAGCGGGAGCGGGTGGTGCAAGCGCCCAGGGAGGCCAAGCATCCTACGGCGGCAGCGTGATGGTCGGAGGTGCGCCCACAGCTGCGGATTGCGAACCTGGCGCAGGCTTCGTGGGGCAGTTGACTGGTCCGGGGTCAATCGCCCCAAACGGCGGCATTTTCACGACGAATGCTAGTAACGTTGCGTACGGCGATGCCAACCTGGACGCGATCCTCGCCAGCTATCCGTTGAACGACCAAGTGCAAGCCATAGACGTCAACGTTCAGGGAGCGATCGTCACGGCAACCGCAGGAGCAACAGCCGGGCCAGGAGTTTCCGCGTCCCGAACGACCTTCTGGATCGCCGACGATCACGCCATGCTGAAGGTGGCGCTCGATCCGGCAGCGGGCCCCAGCTGCTGCCCGGACTTCGAAGTGCGCACCGGCATGCGTATCAGTTTCAGGGCGACGGAGGTGAGCACTTTCATCCGGCTTGGTGAGATCACCGCAGCGTCGAGCTTTGTATCTGGCTCCCAAGGTAACTGCGTGCTCGTCAGGGAACCTGCCAAAATAACGGACATCAACTTTTATCAGATGGTGAGGGTCTCGGCGCAACTCGGTGACAGTGTGGCAGCAACTGATGGCCAGACCTATTGGGCTCTGGGCCGCAGCGACGTCATCCTTTACGATTTCCTTAGCCCCAACCCCAGCCTGCAGAAAGGTCAATCGATTACTTTCGTTGGCCCCGTCTCCTCGCGCGTCGGCTACCACATGCTGGTCGAGTACAACCAGGACTGGGTGAAAGTAGAGAACTAAGTACTAGCCTCAGACCCCTTAGGCCCACACCACGGCTACGTCATAGGCATTCATCGCTTCATCGCAACTCACCAAGCTTAAACGTTCAAGAAGCGCCTGCGAGATAAGCATACGATCGAAAGGATCGCGATGATGCTGAGGCAAGGCCCTCACCAATTCGGAATGGGCGGAACGCACAGGAAGCTCTGTGAATCCGCAAGTGGAAACTGCTTCATCAAACCGCCCCTGAAATTTCAGCTTGCCCAACCTAAGTTTTATCGCCATCTCCCACGTTGAAGCAGCACTGACGAACACTTCATCGGCGTGACTGATGAGGGCTCGTGTTTTAGGTAGCAACCGATCATCATCGACCCACCACCATAGAAATGCATGTGTGTCGAGCAACAGCCTCATTCCTCGTAGCCTTCAAAAGCAGCCAACACATCGGCGGGCAGGGGAGCATCAAAGTCATTGGCAATCCAAACTTTACCTTTCCCCGCGCCTGGCTTGCGTTGAGGTTTCTTTCGCGGCAAGGGAACAAGGCGAGCCATGGGTTTGCCATCTTTAGCGATAATGGTGCTTTCGCCTTTCGATGCCTTATCGACGAGTTCCGATAAGCGGGTTTTCGCTTCGTACAGATTTACGGAACCTTTGGCCATCGTTCTATTCTGGCGCCCATCTGGCTGTTGGTCAAGTTGACCAACCACCAGCGTCGATTACTCCCCCCAATACCCACGGCCGCAGCTTTTCACGGAAGCTCGCGCGGATATCACGGCGTTTCACCTTGCCTGAGCTTCCTGTCGGTAACTCAGGGCAGAGGGCAATCCATTTGGGGCATTTGAAGCCAGAAAGCCTATTGGCTAGATGTGTATGTAGGAGCTCCGTTGAGACGGATTCAGGGCTTACGACGCAGGCCAACGCCTCGCCCCATTCCTGATCTGGAACGCCAAACACACAAGCGCCTAGAACACCGGGGAACTCCAGCAAGGCCGCTTCTACTTCGTCTGGGGCGACATTTTCGCCGCCCGAAATCACCATATCGTCGGCACGCCCGAGCACCTTCAGATATCCATCTTTGTTCAACATCCCGACATCCGCCGTGGAGAACCACGCGCCGTGGGTTCGCTCAGGTTCGCCCCAGTAACCGGAGAAAAGGCTGGTTCCCCGTATTTCCACGATCCCTGAAGCGGCCCTCAGCGGGTCGAGTGCGGAAGTAGTGGTGGAGGCCTCTGCCGTGGCGATTCGCAGCTCTAAGTGAGCCAGAGGTTTGCCGACGGTGCCATCCTCGCTCGGGTAAAGTTCACGCCAAGTGGTGTGCGTGGACGAGGACTTCGCGGGCGAACGCGTCGCCACCTGGGAAGCCGCCTCCGTTAAGCCATAGGTGGGCAAGATGGGCCAACCCCTGGCGAGGGCCTCGTGCTCAAGAGTGGGAGATAATGCGGCGCCGCCGACAAGGATGGCGCGCACGGAGCTAGGAAGCCGAAGGCCTGGGGTATTGAGCCAGCGCGAAAGCTGGGTAGGGACAAGCGAAAGCAGTGTGGCTTGGCTTTGTTCGATCCATGTTACGAGTGAGGAGGGGGAACGTAGCTGTTCGGAGTTCGCCAAAACGCAGGGCTTTTGGGCCAAAAGACAACGAATGAGTACCGATAGGCCTCCGATGTGGGCGAGCGGCAAATTGAGCAACCAACGATCGTTGTCCTGCCAGCCTAGATTCTCGGCGCTGGCTTGTGCAGACGCGCACAGGGCCGCTTGGGTGAGACACACGCCGCGGGGCATTCCGCTAGTTCCGGAGGTGAAGATGATCGCGCCCGGGTGACCCGAACCTCGCGCTGCTTTAAGTGGTGGGCTGGCAAACGCTTCGCACGCGATCTTAGACGGCTGCTGAGGCAAGGTTTCGACCCAGCCTTCAGGCAACACCAGGTGGGCGGGCTTGCCGAGTAGCGCAGCCTGCCGTTCGCTCGCCGACCAGCGCGGATGCAGCGGAACACAGGGGGCCCCTACGTGGAGTAGGGTGCTCAACAAGACCAGCGTTGAAACATTTGGCTCCGCACTGAAGACAACGGGCACCGGTGTTTCGAGATCCAGACCATAGCTCAGCAGCAACGTAAGCGTTTGGGCAGAGCCTTGAGCCAGCTCGGCGTACGAGATGGGGCCAGCCGGCAAAATGAACGCGGGCGCGTCCGGGGCGTTCTCTGCTAGGGCCTGAAGATCGAAAGGACGGGGAGAAACGTGGGCTGGCAACATGGTGCTCTCAGGGAGCCGAGTGCGTCGGTTGGTAGTGTAGACCTTGAGCTTCGGTGGGCGTGCCAATGCTAGCAGCGAGCCGTTTTTCCCAACGGGACGCAATAGGTCCACTAAATAGGTGCGAGACGATCACTTTGAGTTGAGCTTGATGCGCGAAGTGCGCCCACTTCAAGCATCGTGCGAGGCCGCCAAGAGCCATGGGCTTGAGCACCAAAGCACCAACCGCTCCGCGTTCGATCAGCGAGCGGAGCGAGCGCGCGGCGGGTGGATCTGTCGTGAGCATGTCTGGGTCGAGAGCCTGTAGCGATTCGTCCAGGGCGATAGTGGCTGCGCCTGGTGGGTAGCTCTCCTCAAGCGAAGCCAACGAGTCACACGGCTCTTCGATAAAATCCAGCTTGAATTTGCCCAAAACGTGGAGTTTTTCTGCCAGAGGTTCCCCCAAGTGTTGGTTCGCATCGGCCCGCAAACGAACGCTATCCCCAAAGGTATCTCGGAGCGCTTGGAGCTGCGTGAGCTCTAGATCCCAGCACGCCTCCCTTCCAAGCTTTAGTTTGAACGTGGATATCCCCGAGCTCATGGCACGTTTGGCGCTCCGGACGCACGCCTCGACGCTGCTGTTCTCAAGTAATGCCGCCACCGGAATGCCCACGGGTTCACTCCGTAAAAGCAGCGGGCGAAATTGGGAAGGGGCAAGAGCGAGCGCATCTGCCGTTAAGCGCTGGCTCAGAAGGTCGAAATAGCCCATTTCGAGGGCAAATCGCAGCGCCGCGAGCTCTTGATCGGTGCCATTGGAGCGCAACATCCGCAGCGCTTTTTCCGGCTCAACCCCCACCGACCAAGTGGTGCCTCGGAGCTTGGAGAGCACACCCCAACAGTCCGCAAGCGTTTCGCGGCTGTAGCCGGGCAGAGGCGAGGCCTCGCCGTAGCCGATGCGCCCCGCCTCATCCTCAAATGTGAGCTTTACCCCTTCACGCTCATTCCAGCTGCCGCGGGCCGAACGAACTTGCTCCGATACTATCCAGCTGAGCGGCGACACATCAACGAGCTTCATCCGCATGCCGGTTACCTTCCACTAACGGAGCAAACACATGAGCTCAGAGAGCTAACCCTAGCGCAAACAGCACCCCGTGCAGCGCCAAGAGCTGCGCCGTGCTTGCAAGCATTGCGTTCATCGGCTTTCCCCGCACCTGGGCCACTTTCTTGACTAATGAGAAGGCCCAGGGGGCCGAGAGCAGAGGGAGCAGAACCCAGGCAGATTGCGCTCCTGAGAGCCAGAGGCCCACAGGTATCGCGTAAGCCAACACCACCAAGAGGGCGTATTCCGCCACGGCTCCCCGTTCGCCCAATCTCACGGCGAGTGTTCGTTTGCCTACGCGCGCATCTGATTCACGATCCCGCAGGTTGTTCACCACCAAGATCGCCGTAGAAAGGGCCCCCACGGGAATTGCCGCGTACACGGCGAGGATTGGCACTTCGCCGAGCTCCACGTACACCGTGCCCAACACCGCGACGAAGCCGAAAAAGAGCATCACAAATACGTCGCCCAGGCCGTGATAGCCCAATGGGTAGGGGCCACCCGTGTAGGCCACAGCTGCCGCCATGGATGCTAACCCGATGCCAATAATGGGCCATCCCCGCACGCTAGTTAGGTACGCCCCAACACTCAAAGCCAGCCCCAGCACAACCAAGAGGCCACGGCGTAGCGCGGACGGTGTCAGCAACCCAAGCTGTGCAGCGCGGGGCGGCCCCAGCCTGTCTTCGGCATCAGCCCCAGCCTCAAAATCGAAAAAATCGTTAGCGAAATTCGACGAAACCTGGAGCAGCAACGCTCCGACCAACGCGGCAATTCCGGGCCATGCCCCAGACGTTAGCCAGCTACTGCCAGCCACGGCCACGGAAACTCCAGTTGCAACCAATACTGGAGTAGCGGCGGCCGTGAGTGTTTTGGGCCGCGCGGCGAGCACCCAGGCTCCGAGCGAACCAGGATCGGGAGTACGAGACACCCCCGCGATCTAGCTAGAACGCCCAGCTTTGGCTAGCTCCCGAGCCAGGCGCGGAAATGTCAGCGGGTCAGATCAACGTAGAAAATGGGCTGATCTGCGGGGATCTTGAGCACGCCGTCGGTGATGGTTCCGGTGGCGATCTCCTTCCGGTTCCAATCCATAAAGCGATACTTCATTCCACGCAGGCCTGGAGCAAACACCGAGGCCCCCGCCCGAGCGTACAACACAGGTAAATCGCCCTGCGTTGCGGGTGGTGCAAAGAACTCGGTCACCTTGTTCATGTCAAACTTGAAGCCCGTATTGAAGCTCGTGCTCACGAGAGAAAGCAGCGCGTGTTTGGTGGTGGCGAGGGGGGCGCCGTCGAGCGTTGCCAAGCTAAACTCGATGAACTTCTCGTCGTTGGTGACAGGGTAAGCAATGCCGGGGTCGTTTTTGATGGTGACATCCCGCAGGACGACTCCGTTTTTGAAGCGTAAGATGTTGCCGTATTGCGCGAAGAAGCCCGAATAGCTCGCCACGCCGGGGGCATCGAACTTCAGATGGCCTTTTTGCCAGTCGTATTCGATTTGATCGCTGGGGACGATGGGATTGGGCTCGTAGGTGCGAGGGCGATAACTTGGGCCCACAATCAAGTAGCCGTCTTCTAGGAACTTCTCGTAGGTGCCCTTCACTTTGAACAGTGGATCAAAAGGGCGGCTTTCAAGCGTGGGATCGATCAGCAGCCGTGAACCGTAGCGGTAGGCGGTGGCCATCATGCGATCGAGCATTCCTGGCGTATAGGAACCAGCCCAATCCATGCTCGCAGGATCGTGCAGGGAACGTTTGCCGAAAACGAACAAGGTGGGAGAGGGAGCAGGGGCGAGCAAGAAATTGCGAAAAATCGCGGAAGCCGCCTTCATCGATGAGAGCTGCACTTCGTCGAACTGGTAGTGAAGGTTCATCGAGTGCCCGGTATCAAGCTTGGCTAAGAACGGCTTTTCTTTCTTCGAGTCGGGCGCGAACCCGTAGTAGTGCCAGCACACGGCGTCCCAATCTTGAATTGAGCCCAAAGAGGCCATGCGCATGGGGAATTCAGCACGGTATTTGGCCGTGTTATCGATCTGGGTTTCGTAGATCAGGTAGGGCTTCCCCGGCATGTGGTTGTGCTCAATCCACGGATCTTTCCAGGCGATGCGAGGCAACTCTTCCAGCCCACTGTAAAAAGGGAAACGGCGGTGGGTTGAGTCATGGTGGGTTCCGCCGATGTATGAATCGTGGGCGATAGCATCGGCGTGTTGCTGCAGAAACTGAGCCTGAATGTTAGAGCCTGGAAAGCCTGTGTTCCAAACCAAGGGGCTCTTGGTGAGGCTTTTACCCATCGGCTTCAGGGCGTCCGCTTCACGTTGCTTGTGCTCTACCCAGAGGCCCGTGAGAAACTCGAGTACGTCGCTGCTTCTTCTGCGCGTAAAATCGTCTCGTGAATACTTTTGCTTGGTGCTCTGCAGCATCGACACCGCTGCCGGGTTCGCGTCGCTGATTACGACGGGAGAGCTCTTGCTTTGGATCGGCGCGAGCAGAATCGTGTTGTCTTTCAGCGCTTCGCCTGGCAGCAAAAAGCCCCACGCCTTTTTCAGCGCATAATCATCCTGGTATTTGGTGCGGACAAACACTTGCCAGCGACCGATGAGCTCATCTTGAAAGAAGCGCGGCAACTGCTGCCACTCGCCGCCCAACATCTGGGAGATCCAACCTTCTTCGTTCGAGAGCTCCCAAATCGCATACACGGGGTCGTCCGCGCGCCGTAGCCCCGTGTACGGATTCACTGGGTCTACCGCCTTTTTCATGTTGGCGATGCCGATCGCTTCGAGCCGCGCGTCCCAAATGCGCGCCACATTGCGGGTCAGCGAAACCCTACCTTTTCCCTTCTTCTCCCACTCCTCCATGGCTGCGACCCAGGCCGCGGCGGACTCCGGAGCTTTTACGCTATCCACATCTTTTGACGTAGCGCTGCGTGCCCCGTGGCTCAGATCCGTCGACCAAATTTTGCCGCCAGCTTGCTTAAACTTGTAAACGAAGTAGTCGCTCAGATCGGCCTCCGAGCGATCACCCTTGGTGTAGGTGAGCGCACCGCGATGGCCATTACGCACCATGTTGAAACCGAGCTCCATCAGCCGGCTCACCACTAAATCCACGTCTGCATAGCTCTGCCTGTCCGCCCCTTGTGCTCCCAGCGTGAACCCGCCGGTGGCACCCCAAAACCGCACCCGTCTGCCGTTTAGCTGTAGGTGCCCGTCTTTGCTGACGACCACAAAGGCATCGACATCAGTGGGTGATTTTTGTGCTCCGGCGTTGGATGACCAACTGCCCAACACCACCAGGGCGAGACCAATCAATAGCTTCTTCATGTGAAATCCGTTCAAGGAGCGAGAGGCGCGCATCATATCTTGGGCTACCTCTCGTGCAATGCTCGATGGGTTCTCAACTATCGAAACACGCAGCGCACAATAGCACTTTCGCTTCATCACCCGGCGGATGCCCTCAACACGGCAGATTTGCCTGTGAACGTCGCGTGGTGCTGCAGGGTTGCCGCACGGGGGTTGCTTTAGGCGCAAACTCGCGCTGTCGTGGGGCGTTATGCCCTGGGTTTATGTTGCTTTGATCGGGTCCCAATTGCTCTTTTCTGTAAGCGATCTGATGGGGCGCAACTACATGAAGCTGTACGGTTTTTCTACAGCAGCATTTGCGAGCGTATGGTTTGTTGTGTACTTCTCCATTCGTATCGTTGCGACGATCGGGCAGCTTTACGTTTTTGCATCCATTGATCTTGGTAAGACGATGGCACTCTTCAGTGTCGCCTCGCTCGTGATAGCGAATGTGCTTGGGCTCTTAGTGTTGAAAGAGGTGCTTTCCCCGACTGTTTACGTGGGGATTAGCCTCGCCGTTGTGACGTTTTGCCTGCTCGCGTTTTCGCGTTAGCAGGTGCAGATGAGGAGCGGACCGTCTTTACGTGACGGTGAGCGCGAACTGAGCCAGCTGTTTCGCTAAGTCCCGCGGGTTTTCGAGCACTACGTTATGGCCGACACCAGCATGGGAGTGGTGTGTTGCTGCCGGCAATGCCTGACTCATGGATTGGGCTATGGCTTGAAATTTTGCATCAAGGGCACCCGTAACCAACTGGACAGGCAAGCGAAGTTCCCCAAGCCGCTCCGCGTAGTTCGGCATCCGCCCAAGGCTCAACCGCCGCATAGCTTGGGCTAGATCGCTCGGCTCGTGGCGCAGCCTTATCCGCTGTTGCTCGGCTAGGACGCTCTCACTTAACAGCGTTTGAGACGAGAAAAGCGGCTGTTTTTGCCACGCTTCGACAAACGCCTTCAACCCGTGGGCTTCCAGCAAGCAGGCCCAGGTTTCGTCGGAGCGGCAGCGTTCCTCACGTGCAGCAGACTCCGTGAGCCCTGGGTGCGCACTGATCAAACAGAGTGAATTAAAACGCGCGGGTTGCCGGAGGGCCATCCCGAGTGCCAAACGCCCGCCCAGCGAATACCCGACAAGGTGAAGTCGCGCGTGTGGGGAGGGATTCGGGATCGCCGCCAGGAGCCGCGTTACTTCGGCTTCAAAATCAGCACATGCCGCGGGCACACCCGCGTGACCACTCAGCGTGGGGGTGTAGAAGGAGCAGTTGGCGTTCAGCGCTCCCTCCACGTAACCTTTCACATCACGGAAGACTTCTGGTGCGCCCAAAAATCCGTGGAGCAGCACAAAATTCTGAAGGTTAGCCATCGCCTGCTAACAGCGCACGGACGCGTTGGTTTGCTTCCTCGGCGCCGTGGGGTGCCACACTCACCACCAGTAAGCTGGCTCCCGCGTGTGCGTAGGAGAGCTTGAGGGCCTGCTCCAACTCCTGAGCTGTGGAGATGCGGTGGGCAGGGAGCCCAAATACGGCGGCGGCGTGGTCGAGCTTCAGGGAGTGATCGAGCACCCAATGCTGGAGCTTCTCTTGCGACATCCCCGCACTTCGCTGGATGGGCAATTGTTCGAAGATCCTTCCGCCCCCGTTGTCGATAACCACTATAACAACTGGGGTTCTGATGGCTTGGCAACTCCAAAGCCCGCCCAAATCATGAACAAAGCTCAAATCCCCCAACACTAACGTAGTGGGCTTTCCAAAAACGCTTGCGGCCCCCGCTGCACCGGAAAGCAGGCCATCAATCCCGTTGGCACCGCGTTGGGAGAGCACTTGCACCTCTGCAGCTGAGCGAGCAACAAACGCCCCGAAATCGCGAATAGGTAAGCTGTTGCCGAGGACCAAAAGCGACCCTTTGGGAAGCGCATGAGCAACGAGGCGTACGGCTTGACTTTCAGAAAAATGCGTCTGTGTGGCAATAGCCTGTTCAACAGCAGCAGCGGCGCGAGACTCCAGGGACTGAAGCTTAGCGGCGTATTTTGCGGCAGCGGGCAACGCGAGCTCAGGCGCTTGCTCCAGAAGCGCATTCAGCAAAGCTTCGGGCTGGCTCGGTAGTTGTGCTGCGCGGTTCTCGGGATCGTTCCAAAAGCTCACTGAAGCGGCATAAAATTGGGTGTTCACCCAGCTTTTGGCGCAAGCCTGAAGCGAAGTTGGGACCATTGGCTCGCCGAAATGGATTGCGACCTCGGGCTCAAAGTGTTGAGCGAGGTTTGGCAAGAACCATTCTGCAAACCCGAGCAACGTGACGCCTGGCGGTACGCTTTCTGGCCCGAGAAAACGAAGGGGGCTCGCGGCGTCGACAACGATAGGCCACCCGGTGCGGCGAGCGAGCTCCAATAGCTTCCCTATATAGCCAGAATGGGCCGGAGCTTCTGGCCCTGAAAACAGCAATCCTTGCGTTGCATCGCGCAATTGCTCGGACAAAACCGGGGGAATTGAGCAGCTTTGCGCAGCCTTCGCGTGTGGGGGCGGGCCTAGAGCGAGCAGCGCCGAAACCTGTGAGTGCAGTTCAGGGAAGCTCTGGGGCTCTAGTGGCTTTCTGGCGCGTGCGTTGACGTGGCTGGGCCGCCCGCCGGGAGCCTGGGCCGAGAGCACGGCTTGAAAGGCCAGCCGGCGCACAAAATGCAGAGCTTCGGACCGAGCTTCGGGCGTGCCGAGTTCGAAATATTCGGCGAAATCTCCAAAGATTTTCACCTGGTCGATCGTTTGCGGAGCTTTTGCGGCTTGGAGCTCGAAGGGGCGATCCGCACTCAGCACCACCAGCGGAGTAGACGTTAACCGGGACTCGATTATGGCAGGGAAGTAGTGCGCTAACGCGGTGCCGGAAGTGCACAAGAGCAGGGTTGGCTTGCCTGACAATTTGGCCTGTCCGAGAGCAAAAAATGCGGCTGAGCGCTCATCCAGAATGGTATGGCAACGCAAGTTTTCGGTATGGATCGCCGCCCACACGAAGGGTGTGGAACGAGACCCAGGGCTTATCACCACATCTTGAACGCCCGCTTGCGCAAAGCTGCCAAACAACAAACGAGCCCACTCAGCTTGAGGGCTCGGCTCCGTCACGCACTGACCCCGAGTGCACGCAGCAAGCCCTGCAGCTTCAACTGTGTTTCCTGGTATTCGGCGTGAGGATCTGAACCACGGACGATACCCGCTCCCGCATAGAGGTGTGCATAGTTGCTTTCTAGCAATGCGGACCTCAGCGCCACGGCGAATGAGCCGTCTCCATGCCGATCGAACCAGCCGATGGGGCCAGCGTACCAGCCCCGGCGATCGCGCTCGTTCGCCAAGATCAAGCGTTCTGCGTCAGCCTTGGGGACGCCGCCAACCGCAGGGGTGGGATGCAAGGCAGCTACAAGATCCAAGATATGCGTGGAAGCTCGAAGCGTGCCCTCGATCGGCGTGCGGAGGTGGGAAACGTAATGCAGCGCGTGGACGCTGGGGGTGCCGGGAGCCGTGAGCTCGGCGGCGAATGGGCCGAGCGAACGCTTGATTTCACGCACCACGATGGCGTGCTCTTCGAGATCTTTTTGGCTGCCAAGCAGCATTTGGGCGCTCTCCGCGCCGGACCGCGCAGAGCCCGCGAGAGCTTCAGTGTCGAAGTGCGTGCCAAACTTACGGATCAGCCGTTCGGGGGTGGCGCCGAGGAATGTACAATCAGCGTGATGGAGCGCGAAGCGCGTGCAGGAATTATTGTCTCCGGCGAGGCGCAGAAGTACGTCGCGCCACTCGGGTGTGGGGGAAATTTGCAGCGAGCTACGTCGCGCGGCGACCACTTTTTCTACCGTTTTCGCCTCAATATTCCGGCTAATTTGGCCCACGAGCGAACCCCACTCGGCCTCCCCAAGTTCGTTCTGTTCCAAGATGGAGGGGGTGCGCTCCTGAGGCAATGGAGCCGAGGTCCCATCATTCAGTCTCTCGAGCCACTCGGTAATGGTGCCGACAGTGGAGCGCACCAGCTCTGCGGGTGAGTGCTTGGAATCGAGGTCGCAGGTGACGCCGAACGTTGCCGTGCCGTCGCTGTGCAACTTGTACAAGATTCGCGGCAAAACAAACCGCGCTTCGCCAAAGCTTTGCCAGAGAGCATCTAGCGCCTGGTTCGGAAAGCAGGAAAACCCACCAAAAAGCAGGGCCAAACCCTCGTTAGGGCGCTCGCGGTGGGCACTCTTTACTGAAGCGAACAGGGAACGAGCTAGTTGCTGAGCTTCAACGAAACGCGAGGGCCCCTGGGCTCGCACTTCACGCGCACAACCGGCTCCGGCAAAACCCGGCTCACCCGGAGGGTCCCAAAGCAGTGCTTCTTCGTCTTTAACTAGTGCCAGAAAGCGGTCCAACGATACGCGCGGTGCGGGCACACCAAGGACCACCAACGCCGCATCCTTGAGTCGTTCAAGCTCCCGCGCTACCCAGCGTGAAAGAGGCTCTTCCGAGGAAATGGCCTCGGAAACCCCGAACTGCGCCAACGAAGATGTCACCGGGGGGCCCTGTTCTCCGCAACGTAAAGATGCGCGACGCCGAAGGTGAGGGGACGAACCTCTTCCACTACCAAGCCAGCCGCCTCGATCAATTTGGCGAACTCTGAGGCGGGCGGGAATGCGGCGATGGAGCGCTGCAGGTAACGATATTCATGCGCACCCGAGACTAGTGCGCCCAACCAAGGTACCAACACGTGCACATGGAACTTCGCGAGGGCCCCCATCACACCGTTGGGGGGCTCGGAAAGCTCAAGGATCACCACGCGCCCACCCGGCTTCAGCACTCGCTTCATCTCCGCAAGAGCTCGCAGTCGATCCGGTACGTTACGAATGCCAAACGCCATGCTGATGCCGTCGAAGGAAGCTTCGCCGAACGTGAGCGCTTGCGCATCACCCAGCAAGAGGCTTACGCGAGCCGAAAGGCCCGAAGCCGAAATCTTGCGGCGGCCTACCACCATCATTTCCTCAGATGGATCGACGCCGACGACTCGTGCTGTGGGTTCGGCAAGAGCGGCAGCGATGGCCACGTCGCCCGTGCCGGTTGCGAGGTCGAGCACTTCTGCTTGAGGCTTGAGCCTCAGGCGATGGATGGCCATTTTGCGCCAACGTTGATCGAGCCCGAAAGAAAGCAGGCGGTTGAGCAAGTCGTAGCGCGGAGCAATTCCGTCGAACATCGCTCCTGAGCCATCGCGGCGAGCCAGAGCGGTGGGGGTTGGGGACGAACTCATAAAACGTGGGTTTTCGGGATTGGGGCAGGCCGCGAAGTTGAAACGGCGCTGAAAAACGCCCAATTCGGTGGCCACCCTAGGCCTTGGGCCGAGGAGCGGTCAAGCGCGCCAAAACACTGGATGCGAGCTTTCCCCGCCCGTGGCAGAGTGGCACCTGCGTGGTGAACCGTCGGCTTACACAGTTCGTTTGGTGCGTTCCTTGGCTTGGCGCAAGTGTGCTGGCGAGCCTTCCGGCGGTCGCCGGTGGCGGCGAGCCAGTTTCGCCCCCAGCGTCGGCGGCGGAGCAGGAGAAATATCTCCCGGGTCAACATCGGTTGGAGGGCGAGCTCATAGCTCCCTGCTGCTGGAACCAAACCATGGATATACACAACTCACCCATCGTTTCAGATCTCCGCAGGGAAATCCGGCGAAGGCTCACCGCCGGAGAAAGCGTCGATGCGATCCGCTCAGCAATGGTGGAACGATATGGTTCGAAGATCCTTGCGGTTCAGCCCCATAGCCCGCTTCGAGGTTTCGCGGTGGGCCTCACCGTGTTGATCGGTCTGGCGGGGGTTGGGGCCGGCCTGAAGCTCCGAAAGTGGCGGGCCGCAGCGATTGCCAGGTCAGCCGAGCCGAGTCCGAGTGGGGCATCAGCAAGCGCGGAAACGTCGAAGGACAAGGAAACCGCGAACGCCGCACTCGATGCACGTTTGGACGGTGAGCTTCGAGACCTCGAGAGCTAAGCTCGCGGGCAATGGAACTTGAACTTACGCGTTTGGAATGTCGCGGCACGCCGCGAGAACTGGGGCTAACTCAAGGCGAAGCCCTTCGTGAAAAGATACAGGGGTTTGTTGCGCAACGGTTAGATGCCGCCGCCGCGTATCTTGGGGAGCGAGGCCCGTACACCGTGAAGGATCTCTTGGCTGTGGGAGCGCAATGCCTGGAGGCAAGCCTTGCTTTTCACTCCGAAGGCTACGCCGAACACGTTGCCATTGCGGAAGCCGCGCGCGTGGATCCAGGGCACCTCTACGCCGCCACCAACATGACTGACGTGAGAGACGTATTGCTCCTTGGTAAGCGCTCCGACAGCGAAGGGTGTTCGGTGGCGTTGGTTCCGGAGAACCTCAGCCGAGATAGGAAAGTGATCGCGGCGCAAACTTGGGATCTTAATCCAACGGATCTGGACTACGTGGTGGCGATTCACCGGATCCCGACCGATGGTCCGCGTACTTGGTCGGTCACCTGCGCTGGCGCGCTCTCTCTTGTGGGGATGAACGAACACGGCCTCACCGTTGGCACGACGAACATCAAGACCCACGGCTCGCGGGTGGGGGTCGGATACTTAAGTATCCTTCATCGTGCGCTCACGAGCCGCACGCGAGAACAAGCAGCAGACTTCGTTCGCCGTGCCCCGCGCGCAGGGGGCCACACTTATTTTCTGGCCGACCGCTACGGTGCCCAGGAATTTGAATGCAGCGCGACCGCATGCGTCGAGCGCACGTTAGGCACCGAACCGATCGCTCGCACCAACCATTGTCTGAGCCCGACGCTTCGAGCTCTTGAGGGGGAGGCCGCTTCCAACTCCAGTGTGAAGCGGCTGGAACGTTTGAAGGCCGTCCTGAGTACGGGAGGGCACAACGTCGAAAGCATCCGTGCCCTATTCTCAGATCGCAGCGATGGGGTCGACAGCATCAACCGCTACGCCGAAGACGACCAAGGGACGTCCACCAATGCTTGTTTCGTAGGCATCCCAGAGGCGTTGACGTTATCGATCTGTCGAGGCTCGCCGGACCGTGGGCGCTGGGTCACGCTTTCGTTTTAGAGCGGGGTTGAGCCGGCGTTGCTGATTTCGCAGAAACCTTTTTACTGACCTTTTTCGGGGCCTTACGGGCTTCTTCCTCAAGCTTTTCCTTGGTGAAAAGCTCAAGTGCCGCTTGAGCCACTTTTTCGGCTTTCTCGTTCTCCCCGCGCATCTCTAAGATGAAGCGGCTGGGAATGCAGGGCCGCTCTTTGCCCCACTTCATACGCTGCTTACAGAAGCTAATGGTCAAATGATCCTGGGCACGGGTAACGCCGACGTAGCAAAGCCGACGTTCCTCTTCGACCGTTCCATCTAGCAGCGAGCGACGGTGCGGCATGATGCCCTCTTCGACACCGACGAGGTACACGTGAGGGAATTCCAACCCCTTGGCACTGTGAAGCGTCATCAGCGTGAGGGCGTTCTTCTGCTTCTTGTCGTCGTCCTTTTGATCTTCCTTCGTGGTGAGGGTGGCCTCTTCCAGAAAGCCTAGGAGTGAGGGGTTTTCGGCCTGCTGTTCGTATTGGGCGAGGGAGTTCACCAGCTCCTCCAGCGAATTGGTGCGCGCCTCGATCTCGCTGGCCGTCTTGTAGGTGCGGTCAAGCTCGGCCTTGTAGTCCACAGCTGTCAGCAAGTCCTTAGCAAGGTCGGCCAAGGAGCCCTCACCGAGCCGAGCCTGGAAGGAAACCAGGAGGTTCTGAAATTGCAGAATGCGCTCGGCAGTGTGGTGGCCGATGTCCGGGTGGCTCAGGCTTCCGGCCAAGACGTTCCAAAGTGGGACGCCTTTTTCGACCGCATGTTCAAGGAGCGTCTCGATGCTGCCCGTACCGATGCCACGTGGGGGAGTATTTAAAATACGCAACAAGGACAGCTCGTCCTTCGGGTTCGCCAGCACCCGCAAATACGCCATAATATCGCGCACTTCCTTGCGATCAAAAAAGGAAAGCCCTCCAACAATCACGTATGGGATCTTGGCTCGGCGAAGCTCCAGCTCGAAGACTCGTGGCTGTTCATTGGTCCGGAAGAGAATGGCGATGTCGCCCGGGTGGACGCGTGGCTTATCGCTCGAGGGCGTGAGCTGCTCTCTCACGTCTTTCACGATCTCCTCGGCCTCTTTGGTTTCGTCCTCGAAGCGGATGAAGCGAGGGCTCGCTCCACCTTCACGCTCCGCGTAAAGCTTCTTGTCGTGGCGGGTCTTGTTGTTAACGATGAGCGTGTTGGCGAGCTCCAAAATGCTCGCTTTGCTGCGGTAATTTTGCTGTAAACGCACAACTTTGGCTTTTGGCCAGTGACGGGAGAAGTTCAGAATGTGAGTCACTTCGGCCCCACGCCAGCCGTAAATGGACTGATCATCATCCCCCACCACACATAGATTCCCATGCCCTTGCGCTAAGTGCCGCACGATCCGGTACTGGAGCCCGTTGGTGTCCTGATATTCGTCGATGAGGACATGATCATGGCGAGTGGACTCAGCAAACCGCACCTCTGGGAACTTTACGAGTAGCTCTTCGGTGAGCATCAGCAGGTCATCAAAATCGAGCGCCCCGGATGACTTGAGTGCGGCCTGGTACCGGACGTACGCCGCGGCGGCGAGCTGATCCTTATCCTCCTTGGCCACGTCCACGGCCTGCTCTGGGCCGATGGATAGCGTCTTCCAACCGCTGATCTTGGTGATCAGATCACCTGGGCGCAGCTTCTCTTGGCCTACGCGAATGTCTCGGAGGGCGTTGCGTGCGAGGGCTTCTTGGTCACCTCGGTCATAGATAACGAACTCCTTGGGGTACCCAAGGCGGGTGATATGCCGACGCAAGATGCGCACACACAAGGAATGAAACGTTGAAATCTCGGGAGGCTGCACCGTCTTGGGACGCTTCCCGAGCAGCGCCAGTGCTCGCTCCCGCATTTCTTTGGCAGCCTTGTTCGTGAACGTGAGTGCCAGGATCCTGCTCGGCGTGACGCCACTCTGAATCAGTTCGGCAATGCGGTACGTGATGACGCGCGTCTTGCCGGTACCCGCACCCGCAAGCACCAAAAGGGGGCCACTGAGTGTTTTAACTGCTGAATGCTGCTCGGAGTTGAGCCCTGTTGCCATGCCGAACAGACCATCCAGAAAAGGACGAAAGGGGTCAAGCACGGCCTTGATAACGGCGTACAAGTTGTGGCGCTGGCGCTCGGGCCGCGGTTCAGCGGGGCCACGTTGCAAGCGCACATCGTGGGAGGGCAGGGGCCAAACGCATTGCACACGCCTTCACCGACGGCACAAAAGAATTGACTTAGGTGCGCATCGTCGGGTCTAATTTTGAAACGCTGTGGCCTTGGGGGCCATTCGCAGAAAGATTTAAAGCTGCTTCAGCACCTCACGGACCCATGCGGCGCCGACACTGCGCTCGCATCTGCACAAGTTCCCGGCTCCACCTTTGGTGGTGAATGTGCAGCAAATACTGCATTTTGTAGGGGAAGATGGCGCGTGCACGAGCGCTGTTTTGGGCGCTTGTTCGGCGAGTTCGCTCAAGGCTTGCGTCTAACTTTTCGAAGCAACAGAGAGCCACCCCGAGGCACTCGCACAGGTCTCAGTGCAACTGCACTTAAGCGCTCTGTCGGGTGTGCGTTAGCTGAGGTGCCGGCGCATCAGGCAATTTCGCGTGAGCACCACCGGCATTCGAGACCCACAGTGATCATCGCAGCCGCTATCGAACGTCGACGCTCCACGAGTAGCAATGACATCGGTACCCGCTGGTCGCTTAATGCTCAGCGCGTGAAGCTCTGGGTGGGGTCAGAAAAAAAATCTCTCACCCGAGGCGCGCAAAGGGCATCCGGCGGGCGGCTCCAGGGGAGAGGTGAGCTGCGTCAAAATTTGGCGTATTTGCCGCAAAATCTGGGGGCTGACGCGATCTGCAGCTTCTCAGGGCGCGGTGAGATCTTAGCCACCGTGGCAAGGAAAAAACGCATCACAGGAAAAAATATTGTTGACAGGGAACCATAGATGGCAATATATGTTACTGCATTGCCATACGGTGGTTCACATTCCACCGACACCTTGGAGGGTTACATGGCCGCAAGACGGAAAAAGAAGAGTTCAAAAAAAGCTGCAGCTTCCACTGAAGTAGCAGCAGCACCCGCAAAAAAGAGCCGACGCAAGAAGGCTTCAAAGAAAGCTGCTAAGAAAGGCGGCCGTAAAAAGGCTGCCAAGAAAGCTGGCCGCAAGAAGGCTGGTAAAAAGCGCGCCAAGAAAGCCGCGGCAGCTCGCCCGGCCAAGAAAGCTGGCCGCAAGAAGGCGAAGAAGCGCGGTCGTCGCGCTGCAGCGCCTGCAGCTCCCGCAGCAATGTAATTATTGCCGTTGGGATCCTCAGCAGGTGTCGCTCGGTCGCCCACAACGGGCTGCTGCAGAGGCACCTGCTGAGGTGTTTTGTGGGGGTGAGATCTTCGAGAAGGCTGCTGCGTGGGTGTTCTACGCGGGTAGAAATCTCAGAGGTGGGGAGAAAAGAACGTGGAGACGAGGAGAGCTTCGCTAGCCCCAGCCGTTACACGCATTTCTACTTTCACCGCGAGTGGAATCGAGCCTTTTGGAGCGCAAGCAATACCGCCTCCGACCCAGGGCACTCGCACGAGTTGAAGCTGGGCACCGGTCGCTGAATCTAAAAGTCGAAGATCCAGGCCGAGTGCTCCAGGCCCGAGAGCCGCACTGACGTCAGCGCAATTGCCGGCAGGGATCGTGATTTCGAGTTGGGCTAGTCGAGTGGCACTCACCGGCACGACCTCCGGCTTGGGCAACGCGGCTGGTGCCTGAAGTCGCCCTCGCTCCACAAGATCCCCAAGGAGGCGAGAACCCGCGAGTGGATGTTGGAGCAGAAGCGCAGGCACTTTCACCGGCCGGACCTGGGCAACAAAGCTCCCCGCTCGCGTCAGGCTCTCTACGTCCAACCGTGCGTTTGGCGTTTTCGTGCAGGCAAATAGATTGAGTTGGCCTATTCGGGTGTCCTCAATGATTAGTCCCCCTTGAGAGTCCCAAACCCACGCGGCCAGCTGTTGCACCGGAGCTTGACTCAATAGATCGATCCGGTAGCACCCCGTTCCGAGCGTGATGGGGAAGCTTTTTCTTTCGCCGACACGTAGCGCACCGCCTTGCTGCCACACCGGCTTCGGGTAATCGAGCGCGTTCAGCGACTGTTCCAGAGCAACTTGTGTTTGGCTCAACATCCCGCGGGGAAAGAGCTGCGTGGGGACCACTCCAGGCGCCAGGGCTGTTACGGTGCCCGGCCCCGAATCGGCGATGATGAGCGCCCCCAGGCCACGCCCCACGTGAGGTTGTACGGCTATTGTGACGCTGGCTTGTTCTCTGGAGCAAAGAACGGCACTGCGGTCAGAGTCACGCGTTTCGCCGCGCGCCACGTAACGCCCGTCGGCATCTTGGATGGTGAGCTCCAGATAGGCCACATCTTCGGAGGGAACGGCCAATACATCCAAACAACCATCGCGCGGGACTTCGGCAGTCACTTTCGTGGGCGTACCCGGTTCCAGGGGCAAGGCCATGCGGCGCAGCTCCCGCCAGCTTCCGCCGATCCGTCGACGATGGGCTTCTATTTGTCCATCGAGTGCGGCCCACTTCCCGGTGGCGAGTTGTTCTTGCGAAGCCAAGAGCTGCTGTGTGAGTACTTCTTTGACCGGAGCGTTCAAAGTCGGGTCAACGGCCTGCGCGATGATGGCAACGAAGCCATCGCCAGCCGCGATACGCGCTACTGCGTACACGTGTCGCGGGTGCGGTGGGCAAATAAGGAGGGCTGGTGATCTCTCTGGAGATTCATCACTACCGAGCAGTGTGCCGTCTTCGCCGAAAAGGAAGAGATCGACGTCGCCCACATTCGGGGAGGTGCGTGCAACGAACAGAGCGCATTCATGCTCAGGCACCTGGTGCGTTGCCTGTATCCGGTCTCCGGCAACGCCGGGCTCAATCACTAAAACGTCGCTAGGCTTCGCCCCAGCTCCAAGTGCCCGAGTGAGCTCCGGGCCCAACCAGAGGCGACTGTCGGGACTTTCAGAGGGAGCTCGTACCGGCGCACGAGGTGCGCCCACTTCCGGCGCTTGAGGGGCAGGTCGAGCGCACGCGAACGCAATCCCCAAAAAAAGGAAAGGAGTGGCCCTCATTCTGCCACCTGCCCGATCGGAAGCCGGGCCGTTAGCCAAACGGCCCCCGCCCACACGAGGTTCTGCCCGCGTGCCATCACCTCGAACTGGACAGAGCGCGACTGTTGGTTACAGAAAGCTAGTGTGGCTGTCGGGGAGTCTTGATCACCCTGTGCATCTTTTTGGATCGCCCCCGTGCGAGCGCTCAAGCCGAGAGCCCGCAGATTGCCCGCAGCCGCGCCCACAATCGCCAGATAACACGCACCTGGCTCGATTAGCAGAGGAAGGAGGGTGCGTCCTTGTACGCCGAGAACACGCGCTACGGGCTCACCTTCTGGGAGGCTGGCATGGGAGCTCCGAAGTGCGGAGGCCAAGTTGCCACGACCCATGGGACCAAAAACTTCTGGGATCCCGCTCGGAAACGGGGTTCTTATATCGAACCATTGCACCTTCGTGGTCGGCAGGGCGCCCTGCAGTCGCAGTCGTAGTCGCTGGGGTTCCGGTGTGCAGAAGTTGGCGGTGGCGTCCAGATCCTCCGAGAAATCACGGGTTATCAACTGAGTGTCGCCCTGTTCGAAGATCTCGAGATCGAGATCCACAACGCCCGCTTCGGGTTCGCTGTCCAGCTGCAGCGCTGTTATTTGGTGGCAGCCGGGCAACACGTTCACCGTTCCCCCGTCTGGATGCGAAGCCTCAATCGTGAGGGATTGAACCTCCGCTTTAGGTTCGGAGTGCGCATTCGCCCGCAAACGACTTTCTCGTACTTGAAATGCGGGTAACCTGGGCCGCGCGAGGCTCGTTGGCGGAGCCGCAGCAGGGCCCTGCACCCGATGTGTCAAAAAGTGGCTTAGGCTCGGACTTTCCTTTGGGGAGCGGATGCGCAGCGCCTGAACGATGCCGCGGGGCGACCGCATCTCAAGGACGAGTGCTCCCAAGGCCTCCGTTTTGGCCCCACACAGTTCGATCTCGGCTGCCCCGGCGACGCTTGCGAGCGGCCGGGTGGGGGCTTCGCTGGGATCACCTGCGCGCTGTCGCAGTAGGAAGCTGGTGGTTTTTGCGGCCAATACCACCACACGTGCGCAACTGTTGGAGCGTCTCTCCTCGGGCGTCTCGGTTAGCGCCGAAAGGAACTGGAGCGGCAAGAGCTGGGTTCGTTCTAGCAGGCGGGGCTTCTGAACCTCCACCGTGCTACCCAACCTGGAATACGCTTGAGACAACGTGTCGACGTCCGTAACTACGTCCGCGAGGGAAGCCCGTGACGTGGCAAGGATTGCGAGCAGGAGTGAGCCGAAGCGATAGGGGAAGCGCACCCCGTTAGCTTAGCTGCAGGTCAGCCATGAGCCCACAATAAGGCTACTCAACAACGCTGAACGGCGCTTCGTCGAACTTTCGCGTCTCGAAGTTATAGATAAATAGGCGATGGGCAGTAACTTCGCCGGCGTCCACGGCGGTAACTAAGTAGGCCAAATCATGCGCAGGTGCGTTCTGCCCGCCCATTGTCATGCTTGCCGCGTCTTCTTCGCTAAAATAGGCGCCGCAGTCGAGGTGAGAGTGGAAGAAGACCTTCACGGGCCTGCCGGCTTGTTTGCCCTGCGCTATGGCCTTCTCGAACTTGAGCGCATTGATCTTGAAGTAATCATGCCCGGTTCGTGGATGCGCCACGGGATCGGCTTGGTGGTACTTATTGGCAAGATTTTCCAGGGGAACCGCGGCGTCGGCCAGCAGTTCATCGCCGGCTGGCCCCTCCAGGTAGCCGCAACCTTCCTCGTTGCGCAGGTAGGCCTCTTTGCCCGTAGCTTCCACGGTGCTCAGCGTTGCACGTGTGATTCGAAGACCACCTTTGGTCCAGCGAGGCCTCACCATAGGTACTTCCTTTCCCATTTCATCGGCGCAAAGTAGCGATCACCCCGGTCACAAGCGATGGTAACCACGCAGCCGCCGCCTTGTTCTCGGTGCAGCTTCTCGGCAAACTTCACGGCCCCAAATACGTTGGCCCCTGTAGAGTGCCCCACGTGGATCCCTTCTTCTGCGGCTAGACGGTCGGCCATATCCCAGCCATCTTCGGTGCCCACTGGCAAGATTTCGTCTGGCAGATGGGGATCGTAAATGGCGGGTACGATGCTCGATGCCATGTGTTTTAGGCCTTCGAGGCCGTGCAGCGCTTCGGCTGGCTCCACCGCCACGCAGTAGATGGGGCGAGTGTGCTCCTTCAGGCGCCGTGTGGTGCCCATGCACGTGCCGCTGGTGCCAAGCCCAGCCACAAAGTGTGTAACCCGATCTCCCAAGGCATCCAGGATTTCTTGCGCCGTGCCCAGGTAATGAGCTCGCGGATTCGAGGGATTGGAGTACTGATCTGCGTAGAAATAGCGGTCAGGGTTCTCCGCCACGATCTTGTGCACTAGCCGAATGGCACCATCGGAGCCCTCCATGGGATCCGAATAAATGAGCTCGGTGCCGAAAGCTTGGGTGATATCCTTGCGGGCTTTAGTGACATTTTTTGGCATCACCAGGCTAACCCTATAACCAAGGGCTGCCCCGATAATCGAATACGCGACGCCTGTATTGCCGCTCGTGGCGTCGATGAGGATCTTATCTTCGGTGAGGCGCCCACTTTCGATCGCGTCGAGCATGATGCGTAGCGCTGGGCGATCCTTCACTGAGCCGCCGGGATTGGCGAATTCGAGCTTAAGATAAACTTCTACGCTCGGGATATGGCGTGTGAGGCGATCGAGCCGCACGAGTGGCGTATTGCCCACGGCTTCAACAATGGATGATAGCCGGCGGCTTCTGCGGAGAGCGTAGCTCATGGCAAGATCCCCAAGGTTTGTCTTAACTGGCGGAGGGCGCGCCAGCTTCCGCCGGCAATCTCTTCGGCAGCCGCATAGTGAAACGCCGTGCGGTGCGCAAATTCAGGCTCCTGGGGCGGGGTGGTGGTGCCTTGGCCTCTTACTGATTCCACGGCGCCTCCTGCTCGCTCCAGGTACGCCTGCTCCACCCAGGCGCCCGGCTGCTCCCGCACCCTAAAGCGAGCTGCCAGGATCTTCTGCATACCCAAGTGGCCCACTTCGGCCAGGCGCACCTGCGGACGAAAGCGTGCGTCGGAACTCACAAACCACCGAGGATAAAACAGAGGGTTGAGCGCATTCAAAGTGCCGGAGCAGCAAGGGATCAGCCGCCAGCGATGGCGGGAACAATGCTGATCTCTTGGCCAGCTGTGGGGGTGGCTAGGCCATCCAGAAACCGAATATCTTCTTCGCCCACGTAGATATTGATGAAGCGGCGAACGCCCTTTTCATCCAGCAAACGATCTTTGATGCCTGGGTGGAGTGCTTCCATGGCATCGATAACCTGCTGCACTGTACCGCCGGCAACTTTGACCTGTTCTTCACCACCGGTGAGGGTACGAAGAGGGGTTGGGATTCGAACGATCACATCCATGACTATTCCTTTCAGGCAGTTACAAAAGAGAGGCCGTCGATGTACCGCGACTCGCGGACATCGCCAATGCTTTGCGTGGGCCCACACAGCGGGCACTTGGGATTGGGCGTCAGCGGGACAAATCGAAGACGATCGCGTTTTCCGTCGAAGGTAGCGATTTTGCCAAAAACGCTCATATCCTGGGCCAATATCCGAAGAGCGTTGTCCGCCATCAGGGCTCCTATCACCCCCACCACAGGCCCCATCACCCCCGCCTGCGCGCAATTAAGGCCGGCTTCCGCTCCTGGAACGTCTTCAAACAAGCAGCGATAGCAAGGCTGCCCCCCCGGAGGCACGGCCAGTACGGTGCCTTGGAAGCGAATTGCCGCGCCGTGCACCACCGGTACGCTTGCCAAGTGCGCGGCATCTGCCGCGAGAAATTTCGTGGCGAAGTTGTCGGCGCCCTCGACAACCACGTCGACCCCGCTGAGCAACGCGAGCGCATTTTCTGGCAAGAGCCGTGAGCGCACGAGCTCGACCCTCTGAAAGCCTTCCAGGTGCCTCTGAAGAGCCCTGTGTGCCGCGTCCAGCTTCGGGGTCCCGACGTCTGACTCTTCGAACAAAATCTGCCGGTGCAGATTCGTAATGTCGACCTCGTCGTCATCCGCCAGAACCACGCGCCCCACGCCAGCCCGCACAAGCGCCAACGCGGCAGGACACCCAAGGCCACCGACACCCACCACGAGCACGGAATGCGTGGCAAAAGGGCGCTCGGGATCAGTCACGGAAGTACTCGTCTAAACTGAAATATCTTTCGCCCGTGTCACACAGCACGGTAAGCACATTTTTGCTTGGGCCAAGCTCACGGGCAACTTGCAAAGCAACAGCCACATTCGCTCCGGCGCTGATCCCCACGAGTAAACCTTCGCGTTTTGCTAGCGACACTTTTGTATCGTACGCCACGCGATCACCCACCGTGCGCACCTCAGTCACGATGCTTGCATCGTAGTTGCCGGGGACAAAACCGGCGCCGATCCCCTGGATCTTAGACGGCCCACGTTCGCCCTTGGAAATGGTGGCGCAAGATTCCGGCTCGACGGCGATCACCCGACAACTGGGGTACGCCTTGCGCAACACGCGACCCACACCACTCACTGTACCGCCCGTACCCACCGCAGCGACAAAAGCATGGATCGGATCTCCCTGCATTGCGGCTAAGATCTCGGGGCCGGTGGTGCGCTCATGCACGGCTGGGTTCGCCGGGTTGTCGAACTGGTGCGGCATGAAAGCACCTTTGATTTCCAGGGCCAGCTCTCGCGCCTTCGCGATAGCTCCCTCCATCTGCTCCGATTCGGGCGTCAGAACAACCTCCGCACCAAAGGATTGCAGCAGCTGCCGGCGCTCAAGACTCATGCTCTCCGGCATGGTCAAAACGCAGCGATAACCTCGGCTTGCACACACTAGCGCCAGCCCAATTCCCGTGTTGCCGCTCGTTGGCTCGATAACGACGCCACCTGGGCCCAACAAGCCTTCACGCTCTGCCTGCTCAATCATGGCCAAGCAGATGCGATCCTTCACCGACCCACCGGGATTTGCTGACTCGATTTTGGCGTAGACGCGTGCACGCGGTGCATCCGTTGCCAACTTGCGCACCTCCACAAGCGGCGTATCTGTGATCAAATCTAAAACGCTCGGGTACACCAACCGGTGCGACGGAAGCGAAGGACGGCCGGGCTCGTTCCGCTCAGATGACGTAGACATAACGTTGCGCTCCTGGGCGCCTAAGCCCTTCAGCTTCCGCAAGATCACAGATGTGTTGAATAGTGATTGCGTCAAAACAGGCTTCGACGCGCGCCGAAAGATCCACAAATATCTGTTCGGTGATCCGCCGGGAATTGCCCGCGGGCTCCTTGGCAGCGTTGGCCCCTCCTTCGGACTCACGGTCTCCGAGCGAGATAGGGCCCTCAAGCGCACGCACCACGTCCCCGAGGCGCACCTCTCCGGCGCCTAGCGCCAAGTTGTAGCCCCCTTGAGGCCCCCGCTTCGAACCTACGAGGCCCGCGCGCTTGAGATCTTGAAAGATCTGCTCCAGGAAACGCGGCGGAATTTGCTGCCGCTCCGCGATGTCCTTCACCTGAGTGGGCTGCCCACCGTTGAAAAACGCGATATCGAACAGCGCCCGCACAGCATAGCGGCCCTTATTCGAGAGTTTCACCCTTCCGATATGCATTCCCACATCGGGTTTGTCAAGAACAGCCGACGGGGGTGAAAATGGCCACTGCGCTTGACGGCTGGTCGAGAAGACAGCAAATCCGGACGCGTTCCCGCCACAGTTTCGCTCAAGCTCCACTTCGGGCCCAACGGGGCCCACTTCGGGCCCAACGGGGCTCACATTCGGCCATTACACAAAGGAGCCGCCATGTATTCTCCCCCACGCAAAGGTCCCCTTTCGGCAGACAGCATTTTTGCCGCGTTAGCCTTGGTAGGCGCCACAGCGTGCGATGCAGAGTCCCGTCCAAAGCCGGAACCTGAGCCAAGTACTAGTGCCACAGCACCCCTCGCCGAAGCTCAAAAGCCCGCGGAGCCGAAACAAGCTAACACTCAAGCGTCAGCACCGGCACCTCAACCTAGTGCTGGCGCAATGCCGGCTGCGAGTGCGTCAGCAAAAGAAGTACCCGCAGCTAAAAGCACTGCAGATGCCAAAGACCAGAAAAAGGGCGAACCAAGCAAAGAAGGCAAGTGCGGTGAGGGGAAGTGTGGCGAGGGCAAATGCGGGTGAGGGCAAATGCGGGTGAGGGAAGTGTGGCCCTCAAAACAGCGTGGCAGGAGCCCTTTTGCTCGCCAAAAATGTCCTTAGCATGACAAGCATCTGTTGCTCGCACGAAAGGCGAGTGCACAACACGGCGGAGTGCCCTTTTCGCTCGCTAAAATGTCCTTAGCATGACAAGCATCTGTTGTGTGCGCGGAAGGTGTGCGTTTCCCCACACACCAACATAACATTAACACGCTTTCGCACCAACAAGTTCGCCGCCAGCGACATCCCCCGCGTTCCCCAGGGCCGGCTACTGAGCTCCGCAGGCTAGAGCGGTAACTTCGGTTGGCATGAGTGCGCGGTTATAGAAACGTACGTCATCTAGGCTTCCGTTGAAGAAAGTGGGCGTATCGGCACCATCGACCGAACCAAAGTGAAACACGCCCGTGGTGGCGCAGTCTTTCAGTTCGCCAGTGCCCGCGGGCTGACCATTCACGTACAGCCTTTGCGCGTTCCCGGACACATCTTGAACCAGCGCAAGGTGGTACCAAACGCCCGGCGTTGGGACCAGATCCCCGAACCCTGTTTCATTTCCTTGGTATCGGAAGGCGTTTTGAGTGCTGTTCTGGGCGCCGCCAATATAGAGTCCACAATACGTCGTGGCGCCGGCTGCTTCGTTTGCAATGATCCCCATCCAGTCACCATCCAACGCCGTCACTTGGACCCAGGCAGAAATCGAGTAGCTTGTGGCCGCGCTCCAGTTACCGAACGAACCTGCCGGTAACTTCACCTCATTTGTGCCATTAAATACTATGGCCTTCATGCTTTTCCCGGTCAACAGAGGGGGCACAGCCGTAGTGAGCGCAGGCTTGGTAGCACTGTAGGTACCCGAAAAATTCATGCCACTGGCATCCGCGGTAGTTGCCCCGCTGGTGTCTGCCTCATCGAACTTCCAATAGCCGATAAGCCCCGTAGAAAGACTCGCGAGCCCGCCCGTACCTTGCGCCGGACACGAGACACTAGGGGAGCCGCCCGAAGCGGTATTGGTTCCCCCAGTCGCTCCTCCGCCGGTTCCGCTCGTTGTTCCGCCGGTCGCAGTACCTCCCGAATTCGTTCCGCCAGTGCCGCCAGATGCCGTTAACCCACCACTGCCACCGGCGGACGATGTGCCGCCAGTTCCCAGCGGCGAAGCACCACCCGAGCCCACGCTGGGAGAGCCCCCTAATGTCGAGATGCTCCCACCCGTCGCACGAGCGCCTCCAGAAGCGGGGCCAGCGCCTGCTTCTGGCAAACCGCCCCCCCGTGGAGGGGCGCTCCCGGTATTCGGCGAACAAGCCGAAGCTACGCCAATAGCAACCAAGAACACACTATTTCTGTTAAGAAGCATGCGAAAACACCGGAGGGTAGAAGCAGCCTGTATACCTTGAGTTGGCCATTTCAGCAAGGAGCACGGCTCGTTGCACCTGTGGGTGAGTGTGTGTGGGTTGCACCACTTTAGAGCAACTCAGATCGGCGCCATATCCACTTCGACAGTGAGCGTGTGGCGCCCGCCGCCCAAGACAACACCCTTAAGCGGACTCACGTCACTGAAGTCGCGACCGTGAGCCACGCGAATATGCTTCGTTGAAGGCAGAACAGCGTTCGTGGGGTCAAACTCAAGCCACCCTAGCCCTGGCAGGTGCACTTCAGCCCAGGCGTGTGAAGCATCAGCGCCCACCAAGCGTTCTTCGCCGGGAGGCGGCGCCGTCTCAAGGTAACCGGACACGTAGCGCGCAGGCAGGCCCAGGCTTCGCAAACAGCCGATGGCAAGGTGCGCAAAATCCTGGCAAACGCCGCGCTTTTCACGGAGAACCTCTCCGAGCGGAGTGGTCACATCTGTGGCCGCAGGGTCGTATGCAAATTCATCAAAAATGCGCTGATTAAGGTCGCTCACGGCTTCGACGATGCGGCGCCCAGGTGGAAAGCTCGGAGCCGCATACGCCCGAAGATCTGGGTGGACCCGCACTAGAGGGGAATCGTACCCGAAATCCTCGACCTCCGTGTAGGGCGCACTGGCTACGAGGCGAGCATCTTCCCAGGTTAACGCATAGCCTTCCAGGGCGCCCCCGGGCCGACGGAGGAGCGGCTCTACTTCACTCACGGCCGTTACCTCGAGCACATCGTGATCTTTCAGAATTTCGAAAAAATCTTGTAGATTGCCGTAATAATCTCGCACGCTCGCCGTAAAGGTTGCTTCCGGGCTGGTCGTGATTTCGCTGGACAAAACCCGCTGAAATGGCGACGGCATGGGGCGCATCCTCGCCACGTGGTGTGCGTGCACAACCGGCGATTCGTATTGGTAGCGCGTGAGGTGGCGGAGGCGGTAGAGCGTCACTGGCGTTCGAGTTGTTCGTTAACCCAAGCGGGAATGGTGAGCGAGCGTGAGGGGGCTGCGTGTGAAAACCACGTCGCGGCGATATCATCAGAGAGCTGCCAAACAAGCTCGGCGGCGTCTTTCACAAGTTGGCGCAGGCCTTCGCCTTGACCCCCGGTGGCTTCCTCGATATCTGCTGCGACGAGGCGGGTTCGGAGGGTGAGCACGCGCTTTTCGGCTCGTGTTACCAGAGCGCCGCTTTGGTTAGGTAGTGCTTCTACGTGCTGATCGATGGTTTCGACTTGAAAGAGCACAGAGCGCGGATTGGTATTGTCTGTAAGTAGGAGGTCAACGATGGGGGCCACTTGCAGGCTAGAAACGTAGCGGGCGCGATACGTGAGCAAGCTATCTGTAACTTCCAATAAGCATTCCATGTGCGCGCGCGTGGCCCCTGATGGCAGCATCGCTTCCAACAGTTCCAGGGTAGCCGACGCTCGTTCAAGGCGGCGCCCGAGATCGAGAAACAGCCAGGCGTGGCCTCGCACCATGTTATCGAGCGTGGCTCCGGTGGCAGCAGAAAGCAGTACCAGAAGCTCGTCCAGAAGTTCCAAGATCTCGGCCGTGCCGAGCGACGAATGGTGCAGTGGGGTTGCATCCAGGGCACTCGTAAGACGCCTCAACGTATGCCACGCGTCACGGGAAAGGCGGCTTCTTACGCCGATCATGAGTTTGTGGATACGATCGAGCGTGGCGTACACGCTGCTGCCGGAGGTTTGATCGAATAATGCGCCGTTTAGCACCTGCGCCAGGGCTCGATTATCGGGCTTCGAAAACATACCGCGCACATCGAACGTCGCTGGTAGCTGCCCCTTGAGCTTCAACGCTTCAAGAATTGCTTCTAATACTTGCTGCGCGTCACCAGCGGCTTCCATTCCTAGGCGGTCAAAACCGGCGCGGATCAAACGAGCTGAAGCATCGGTGCGTTCGATGTAACGCCCCAACCAAAAAATATCGTCCACCAAGCGGCTTGGTAGATCTTGGGCACCACGTCGGAGCGACATGCGTTGATCGGGCATCTGCGGCAACTTCATGTCGTAGGTCGTACCCACCTCAGGGATCCAAACGTCTTTGCAGGTTCGCGTAAGGCGGTTGGTGAGGAAGATGCCGTCTGGTGTTGAATCAAGCCGTGCGAAGCCCCCCGGCATCACGGCGAAAGATTCTTTGTCGCGGCACAGAAATGAGCGCAGGGTAAGCCTTCCTGCTCCGAGGCCGTGTCGAGTGAGAAGGGGGCTGCGAGAGCAGGCGGGCCAGCGTTCCGCTACGAAGTCGTGAGGGCGCGCCTTCACAGAATCTAAAAGCGTTGTTCGCTCGGAGATACTCAACTCGCCCAAAGGCCGAATCGCCCCGCGACGCTCTGCAAAGGCTGGTTTTATCAGGAATTCTTCAGGCTTGGATTGTACGTATTCTAGCGATCCGGGCGTCCCGAGATAGTGAGTCTCCACCGAAGGTAACAGCAAATCCTCTCCCAGAAGGGCTTGGCACAGGGGCCCGAGAAATGCTTTCATTGCAGGTGATTCGATGAGGCTTGCCCCAAGCGGATTGGCCAACCCAATGTGTTTTCCGTGGGCGGCTTCCACGAGGCCGGGAACGCCGATCATGGAATCTTCGCGAAGCTCGACAGGATCACAGAAGGCATCTGGAACACGGCGCAAAATCACGTCGATCTGGGTGAGCCCGGCGACTGTCTTTAGGAAGACTTTGCCGTCTCTCACGCTCAGATCTCGGCCCTCCATAAGATCAAAGCCGAGGTAGCGAGCTAAGTAGGCATGCTCGAACGAACTCTCATCTTGCATGCCCGTTGTGAGCACGATCGCACGGGGATCGGGGCGGCCCGGTGGAGCCAACTCGGCTACGCACGCCTTCAGCTTTTCGAAGAAACCCCGAACTTTCGTGACCCGGTATTCACGGAACAAATCCCCTAAAACCCGCCCCAAAACCAGGCGATTTTCGAGCGCGTAGCCCGCCCCTGTAGGTGCTGCGGCGCGATCGGAAAATACGTGAAAATCACCAGCTTTGTCGCGTGCGAGATCTGCAGCGTAGAGCCATAGACGCTTCTCTCCGAGTGGGCGCCAGCCGTGACACGCTCGCAGAAAGTCTGGATTGGCGAGGACCACGCGGGCCGGAATGACACCTTCGCGCAGCATGCGTTGCGGGCCGTAACAGTCCGCCAAGAACGCTTCCAGGAGCTGGGCTCGTTGTACGAGCTTCCGCGACAGCTCTGCCCATTCGCGACTTTCAATCACCCATGGGATTGGGTCGAGCTCCCAAGAGCGGTTTTCGCCTCCGGGAACGCCCAAGATGTTGAACGTAACAGCTTGCTCGGCCATCTGACGCTCAACCGCCTGGCGAACCTTCAGCAGATCGTCCAGGGGCTGAACTAGTAGGTGCTCCTGCAAGAGCGCCTGGTGGGCCCTCGCGTGGCCAGGGCCGCTCCAGATCTCGTCGTAGGACTCGCCACCGCCCGTGGACGGAGGCGGTTCTGACTGGGATTGGGACTGAAACTGGGTTGGGAGCAAACGGGTCCTTTGCCGTGAGTGGGTCCTAGCGCTCGCGGTGCCTGGGAGAGGCAGAGGTTAGCGTTGTGCCCGTAGGTGCCAGGCCGTTCAAGCACCCAACTTTAGGCTAGCCAAGCCCGGCGTAAATCGAGCGTAAATGGGAACTTCGGATGGGGCTCCAGGCGCCGCGGTTGAACCAAACGGGTGCCTACGCTGCGAGCCTCGAAGCGAGCGAGCCTGCGGCTTTCCGCGGCTGCTGCATTTACGGGGCGGACCTCATCCGCCCGGCCTCCCGGGTGCACTACGTGATAGGTGGCCCCCGCAATCGCCACGCCGTTCCAACGATCGTACAAATCGAACGCAAGCGGTGACTGAACGCCGATGGTTGGGTGAAGGCATGATGGGGGTTGCCAGGCTCGATAACGCACGCCCCCTACCATTTCGCCTTCCACGCCAGTGGCAACAAGCGGTAGCTCCACGTTGTTGCAACACACAATATGCCGGCCGGGTGTGGCACCGAATACGCGTACCTGCAAGCGTTCAACTGATGAATCCACGTAGCGGGCAGTCCCGGCTCCAGTGCTCTCTTCTCCGAGCACATTCCAGGGTTCGAGAGCGCCACGTATCTCTAGGGTTACAGCATCCTTAACCACGTGCCCGATATACGGGAACCGAAACTGGTAATGTGGCTCGAACCAGTGGCGATCGAGCTTGAATCCGCGTCGCTCAAGATCGGCCAGCACCTCGTAAAAGTCACGCTTTACGAAGTAGGGGAGCATGAATTTATCGTGCAGCATCGTGTTCCACGACACCAGATCTTCACGATAAGGTTGCTCCCAAAAACTCGCGACCATAGCGCCCACTAAGAGCTGTTGCACGACCGCCATTTGGGCATGCGGTGGCATTTCGAAAGAGCGCAGCTCCAAGAGGCCGAGCCGCCCTGTAGCGCTATCGGGGGAATAGAGCTTATCGATGCAGAACTGCGTCCGATGGGTGTTGCCAGTAACGTCTGCGAGCAAGTGCCGGAGCACACGGTCCACAATCCACGGTGGAACGTTCTGCCCCTTTTGCGGCAACTGTTGGAGAGCTATTTCGAGTTCGTAGATGCTGTCGTTGCGGCCTTCATCCACGCGTGGCGATTGCGAGGTGGGGCCGATGAAGCGCCCTGAGAAAAGATAAGAGAGGCTGGGGTGGTTGTGAAAATAACGAATCAAACTGCCGAGCAAATCTGGTCGCCGCAAAAATGGGCTATTTTCAGGCGTCATTCCGCCAAGCACGAGGTGGTAGCCACCGCCGCTGCCGATGTGGGTGCCGTCGAGATCAAACTTTTCGGCGCTCAACTTTACTTGGCGAGCGTGTTCATAGAGCGAGAGGGTTTGGAGCTTCTGCGCCGCAAAACTGGAGACCGGGGGCACGTTGACCTCGATCACACCCGGATCCGGAGTGACACGAAACACGCCGAGCCGCGGATCCCTCGGGGGTTCGTAGCCTTCCAGTTGCACGGGTAGCTTCAGCTGCGCCGCGGTTGTTTCGATGGCGGCGATGAGCTCAAGGGCCGCTTCGAGCGTTTCCAGTGGAGGCAAGAAGATCCGCAAACGACCGGCTCGGGGCTCGACACACAAAGCGGTGCGCACCACGCCCGTGGCAGACTCGAACTGTGCGGGTGACGTGAACGGCGCGGCATGAGTGCTGCCTGGGGCGGCGCCGCGAGGTGAAGGAACGGCGCCTTTTGGCTGCCCGTTGGGCGCAACTTCGGCTTTCGGCAGAGAAGGCACCACACGGCGGATAGGCGCCGGCATCGCGGGCGCCGGCATCAACGGGAAGTGAAAGGCCTTTGGCAACGAAGGCTGGCGCGCGAAAGGATCTACCGGAATGTTGCCGTCCCAATCTTCCTGGGCGATCCACGGTAGGGAATCCAAAGGCAAGCGGTAACCCATCGGCGAATCACCAGGAAGCAGGTAGCAGCGTTCATCTTTGAGGAAAAAAGACCCACTGCGCCAACCACCCCAATACGTCAGGGGGAGCACATAGCCCACCACGCTGGATAGCTTTTGGTTGAATACGGCCGCTATTCGCTCGCGCTCCACCTCATCATCCACGCGATTATCGAGCGGCATCACGTTTACAGGTAAACGCCGCGCGCGCCACATGTAGTACCAAGCATCCTCAAACGCTGGCATCAGGCCGTGGCGCTCGAGCCCGAGATTCTCGATCAAACGCTTTGCGAAGGCTTCGGCCTCTTTGGGCCCGTGGTCGTAGCTCTTGTTGGTATCGGCTATAAGCGCAGGATCATTCCAAACGGGCACGCCGTCGGTGCGAAAGAAGCAGGAAATAGCCCACCGCGGCAAAGGCTCACCCGGGTACCACTTGCCCTGCGCATGGTAGAGGGCGCTTTTGGGATACCAGTCGCTCCGCAAACGGCGAATCAGCTTATCGGCAAGGCCTTCCTTATTTTTACCAAGGGCGTCCGTGTTCCATTCGGCGTCATCCGGGTATTCGGTGCTCACAAAGGTGGGCTCACCCCCTACGGTGAGGCGAACGTCTGAGCGCGTTAGATGCTCATCCACCTTGGTGCCGAACTTCTCAACGGCGGCCCACTCTTCATCGGTATAGGGTTTGGTGACGCGGGGAACGTCCACCACGCGTTCCACAAACATGTGATGGCTGAAATCGGTTTCGGCTTCATCCAACAGCCCCGAAATGGGTGCCGCAGAACCTGGGCTTGGGGAACACGCGAGCGGAATGTGCCCTTCGGCTGTCAGAAGCCCGCTCGTTGCATCTAACCCAATCCAACCGGCGCCGGGAACGTAGACTTCACACCAGGCATGCAAGTCGCAAAAGTCTGCGAGCGGGCCCTGGGCGCCTTCAATCGGGCGCTGATCTGGCGTGAGCTGGATGAGGTATCCGGAAACAAACCGGGCCGCCAGGCCTAGCTTTCGCAACACCACCGCCAATAGCCATGCAGAATCTCGACACGAGCCCTTGGCCAGAGTGAGCGTTTCTTCGGGACTTTGGACGCCCGGCTCCAGGCGAATAATGTAGCTAACGGCCTCATTTACAGCGCGGTTCGTTTCTACAAGGAAATCGTTAACTCTCCGCGGTGTCTTGTTCAAACTGTCGATGAAAGCTGCGAGGGCGGGCGTTAGGGGGTCTTGCTCTAGATAGGGCTCTAGCTCTTTTTTAAGTGTGGGCTCGTAGCTGAAAGGGAAATTCTCGGCTTCTGGCTCGACGAAAAAATCAAACGGATTGTACGCCTCAAGATCGGCGACCAAATCGACGGTGACTTCAAAATGGTCTACCTTTTCTGGGAAAACCAGCCTTGCCAGATAATTGCCGTAAGGATCCTGCTGCCAATTGAGAAAGTGGCCCTTGGGTTCGATGTGAAGCCCATACGTGTGTAGGGGCGTGCGGTTGTGGGGTGCTGGTCGGAGGCGAACCGTTTGTGGGCCCAGGTTAATGGGCTTGTCGTAACGGTAACGCGTTTGATGACTGAGACGAACTCGAATGGCCATGGGATAAGGCTCAGTGCACAGCCGAATATTGGTGTTGCTGTACTTGTTGCTGCTGTTGCTGCTGTACTTGTTGCTGCTGTTGCTGCTGTTGCTGCTGTTCTTGCTGGTATTCGAGAGCTTCGCGGTGGGTGGGAAGCATGCCTCCTCCAATTGGCTGCACCTCGACTTCGGGTGAGCCTACGGCAAATAAGCCTTCGGGTACCTCTTGCACCTCTTGCACGGTGACTCTTACGCGCAGGCTCTCTTCACCCTTGCCGCGATAGACGCCGCGATTGGGTGAAACGTCAGAGAAATCGCGACCGCTCGCGATAGCAACGTGCCCTTCGCCCGCCAGTGTTTTGTGGGTGGGATCTATCGGGAGCCAACCTGTGCCCTGGAAGTGCGCCTCGCACCAAGCATGGCTCTCCATCTCGCTGTTTCCATCCGCGCGATAGAAATACCCCGACACGTAGCGAGCTGGTACGCCGAGCTTGCGCAAGATCCCAATGGCCACGTGAGCCAGATCCTGGCACACACCAGCGCGCTGCTCGAGCACCTTGTCGATCGCCGTGGCGCTCGTGGTAACGCCTTTACGGTACTCCACGTGATCGCGCAGGTTTGACGCGACTCGTTGCAGAATAACTTCAGGCGACGCCGGTGCCCCGAGCCCCAAATTTTGAATCAAACGGTCGAGGTTGTGAACGTCCACAACCGGCCCGGTGAAGCGCAAATAGTCGCCGATTCGATGGTCGAGCGGAGGCACTGACCCGCGATTCACATCTGCGAGCACTGAGTGCCTTGGCTGCGTATCCACCACGCTCCGAGCCAAGATCACGACTTTATCGTGCGGGGGCAAAATGGAGAACTGCTGCACGCGGTTACCGAGCCAATCTGTGTGTTCGAAAGGTGTGGCGCTGGGCCCCACCTCCAGGCGAAACGCGCGCCGCACTTGGTGGGCATCGTTTCGCGGAGTCATGCGAACTTCCATCACCGTTTCGGTGATGGGCTCCGAATACGTGAGTTCGGTGAGGTGTTTGATGAACAGCAGCATGGGTCCTCGTTAGTGCAAGAAATACGCGCTCTGGAGCTCGGCTGTCGCCAGCAAGATCTCTTCTGCAACGCCTCTCACGAACACAGCTGGGCCGGTCTCCATAACTTCGTCGATGGTGGTGTATTCGATGCGAGAAGCGACTCTCCCAAACGCGCGTTCAGCGCGGGCGCGTTCGGGGCTTGCGAACTGGGTTAAGCGTTTTGAAAATTCGGCCGCAACTGAGACTGAGTAGCGCACGGTGCGCGGAAAGGTGTCGTCTAGCAGCATAAAATCCGCCACTTGCCGTGCTGTCATGCGTGTTGGGTACCGCTTCCTATACTCCTCAAGCGATCCGCAACTCCGAAGCAATGTGAGCCAGGCAAAGTGATCGCCCGAGGTGTGGATGGCCTCAGTACTCAACTCCTCGATGGCCTCCCATTGTGCCGCAAAAATTCGACTCGTTCGGTCCGCTCGTTCAACGAACTGGCCCAGGCGAATAAACAACCAACCAGGCCCGCGACCCATAGTGGCATCCGTAACCCCAGCCCAAAGAAACCCAGCCTTTACTACTTCACCCAAGAGGTCTGGCAGCTCACGCGAAGGCCCCGCCCGACGGGCCTCCGAGAGCATCCAGTGCGTCTCGTTGATATAGCCCCACATCTCCGAGCTAATAACCTCCTGCACCTGACGAGCATTCTCTCGGGCTCTGAAGACAGAGGAGGCGATAGACCCAGGCTCTGATTCGTCGAAGATGGCTCCGTGCAAGTCGACGCCCGGAAGGCCCAAGCTGCGAAATGCGTCGTCCCGAATGCGTTTGGCCATTTGAGGGGCGAGGGGCTCAACGTCGATCAACATGCGGCGTGTGACCTCGAGGACACGTGCTGCGTGCTCAGCACGTTCGACGTAACGGCTCATCCAATAAAGGGCGTCTGCAACTCGGCTTAACATTAGGCTGCGCCTCCCTTATCAGTGAGCACCCAGGTATCTTTGTAGCCACCACCTTGGCTTGAATTAACAACGAGAGAGCCCTTCCTGAGTGCCACCCGGGTGAGGGCTCCTGGAATGACCGAAATTCGCTCGCCATAAAGGACATAAGGCCTCAAATCGACGCACCGCCCTTCCAGCTTACCGTCGATTACTGTGGGATGTTTGCCGAGACTGATAGTGGGTTGGCCAATGTAGGAGCGGGGCTTAGCCTTGATGCGCCGTTTGAAGTCTTCGCGTTCCTCTGCCGTAGAGTGCGTGCCAATCAACATGCCGTAGCCGCCGGAAGCGTCGGTCTGTTTGATCACCAGTTCGTGGATATTCTCGAGCATGTACTTCTGCTCATCCGGGCGGGTTGCCAAATAGGTTGGAACGTTGTCAATGATAGGTTCACTCTTAAGATAATAACGAATCATGTCCGGCACGAACGGGTAGACAGCTTTATCGTCCACGGCGCCTGTGCCTGGTGCGTTCACGAGCGTCACCGCCCCACTGCGATACGCCGAGAAAAGCCCCGCGCAGCCCAATACCGAATCAGGGCGACCGATAAGTGGGTCCAGAAAGTCATCATCCAGGCGCCGGTAGATAACATCCACCCGCTGCAGCCCGGTAATCGTGCGCATGCACACCATTCCATCTTTTACGACCAAATCTCGACCTTCGACGAGCGGTACACCCATTTGGCGGGCTAAAAAGCTGTGTTCGAAGTACGCCGAATTGTAGATGCCCGGCGTCAGCACCACCATGCTTGGATTGGATGAGCCTCGTGGCGCTACAAATTGCATCATGTCGCGGAGCCAATTGGCGTAATCTTCAACCGGGCGCACTCCGTACGTTTCGAACAAGAGCGGGAAGACACGTTTCAGAACTGCGCGGCATTCAAGCACGTAGCTCACGCCGCTTGGGTTCCGAGCATTGTCTTCTAGGACGACGAATTTTCCGTTGGCATCGCGAATTAAATCTGTGCCGGTGATGTGGGTATAGATCCCACGAGGCGGCCTAAACCCCATCATCTCACGGCGGAAAAATGAGGCGCCTAAGATGAGCTCAGGATCAACCACTTTGTCTTTGAGGATGTGTTGATCCCCATAGATGTCAGCAATGAAAAGGTTCAAGGCCTCAATGCGCTGAATCAAGCCGCGTTCAATCAGGCTCCATTCTTCGGCAGGCATCAGGCGCGGGATGGGGTCGAACGGAAAAACCTTCTCAATGCCCGCGTCGTCCGAGTACACGGTGAACGTGACGCCCTGGTTTCGCAGCAAGATATCTGCCGTGCGTTGCCGCCGGGTGAAATCTTCACCGGACATTTCGCCGAGCCGCCGCGCAAGTTCCCGATAGGCCGGCCGAACCTCGCCGCTCGCGTCGAACATTTCGTCGTAACTCTTCGGATCCACTTCGTAGTGTTTGAGATCCATGAGTCACGGAGATAGACGCCCGCTCCCGGCATAGCAAGGGAAACCAGCACTCGAAATGTCAGGATTTCTCTAGGGTTTTCGGGCAGTTTGCTTAATTGTTTCCACAGCATGTCTTAGCTGATGGCGCGGTCCACTGGGCACTTGTGCTAGTGAAGTGAAACGCATGGTGATCGGGACGTTGTGGAAGTGGGGGAGTCGCGTGGCACTTGGAGTGCTGAGCTTAGCTGGCGCGGCCCATGGTCAGTCGTTGGGGGAACGGATCCGAACTGCTAGCCGCAACAGAATGGACGGGTACGGTGTCGAGCAAGGCGGCACGCCCGCTGGCATGGGCGAGCGTTGGGCGAGTCACAAAGGTGGTCGCGTACCTGTGGTGTCGGGGAGCACCTTGTTTGGCCACAGCCGCAAAGCAGCGCTCGCGGGTACAGTGTGCTTTGTTAAGCCTAACACAGTGTCTTTGCTGCGCCTTGAACGGTGCATCCCGCAAGGTCGCTTGTTCGTGGATAGCTTGGACGTAGCTCAGCGCTACTTTTCGGGTTTCCCAGGAATCGCCGAGCGCTACGACTGGTTTGCCATTAACTACACTGGCAGATTCTCCGTTTCGGCGGCTGGCAACTATAAGTTTCGGTTAAAGACCCAGGGCGCCGCCATCCTGTGGATTAATGGCCGCCAAGTCGTGAACAACGACGACAGCAGGAAGGCTCATAATGCGATGGGCAGCATCCCGCTGGCTCCCGGGGAGCACAAAATCCGCGTGCTTTATCTCATGGGTGAACGGGCTCCGGTAACACTGCGCTTGTTCGTGACTCGCCCCGGCAGCGCTGAACGCGTCTGGACGGCTCGCCTCTAGGGACTCTGTGTTGCATGGTGGAGCTTTGAAATGAGGATCGCGAGCAACGTCACCTCGTAAAAAAAACACGCCTGAGCGATATTGTGTTGACTTGTTTTTCTAGATCCGTACTCTGCGGCCTCCTCATGAAGCACTTCCACCGTTTCACCATCACAGCACAACAGCTGCCAAATCTTGGCATGGCTTTCGTCTGTGGTGCACGCCGCGAGCGCAGCTTAGTCGGCAATTTTCGCGATTTTCGGGGCTCCCCCTAGGGCGTTTACGCAGTGTTTCTGTGTGAAGCCGCCCAGGGTTACCTCGGCGGCTTTTTTCATTTCCCGGCTCGATATTCAAAGCAAGAGGACCAACCGTATGCAACCAATTAACACATGTAGCCCAAAAGGTAGAGGCCGCTGATTCTATATCAGTAGAGTGCAAGTTCGAATCTTGCCTTGTGTGCCGCGGGTTCGAATCCCGCGAAGCTTGCTTCAAAACGGCGCAACACTGCGTGCATTGGTCTCCTCGTGAGTCACCGATGGATGTCCGGTAGTTGTGTCCCGGAAGCATGCTTGTCATGGATGACACTGCCCTGTCACGGCAGAACCCTTCGGTAGTCGGTTCGAATCCGATCTTCTCCTCACGGAGTTGTAGCTCATCGGGTAGAGCAAAGGGCCTGGCCTTAAAAAGGCATTCACACCAGGTTTCCAGAGGTTTTCAAAGCCCTTCCGCAGCCATTGGGGGAAGGCGAACGGACCCGAGTTTTGCCCAAACTCACGTACATTTCGCTCGCAAGCTTCGGCCATCGCCTCGGCGCCCGCTGACTGCAACCGGGTGAGATCGCAGTGATTTCGCGCAAATCATCGGACCCAAGACGCTCAAGCGAGAAGCGTTTCGGAGGCCGCTACGGCGGCTTCACACTGCGCTTCAACCTAGGCGCCGGGCTTTGAACCTCTGGAGCCACTAATTTCGGGCTCAAGCAGTCTGCAGAGCCCCCGCACATCTTCCGAGTCCCGTTCTCCCTACTACTAGGGCCAAAGGCGGGCTCGCCGAAAGCCGACGGTATCGGCAAATACCAGCAATCGACGATCTCCAAAGGCGCGGGCATGGTGCTCACGCCGAAGGTGGGAGTCCATCAACCCAAGAGGTGACCCATGTTGTGGTCAAAATTGATTCGTGTGAAGTTAAACGAACGAGTGGTTCTTTTCAAGGACGGCTTACCTGTAGCTGCACTTGGCCCGGGCCGTTATCGGGTTTGGTCGTTGCGGCTCACTGAGCAACGGTTCGATACCAGTGTTTTGCTGTTTTCAGCCCTGCCGGAAGTCCGGGCAAAACTGCCTTCTGCTTGGTTTCGTGAGGTTGTGATTGGTTCTGGTGAACGAGGTGTCCTGTTCAAAGATGGTGTGCCGGTGGCATTTTTGCGCCCGGGGGTGCACCGTTATTGGACCGTAGATGCTTCTGTGCAGCTTTCGGTGTTCGATGTTACTCAGCCTTTGCCGGAAATGTCGGCAGAGTTGGAGCGGTTGATTCCGTCCAATGAGTACATTGACGTAACGGTATTGGCCTACCAAATGGGCTTGCGTTACGAGCAGGGGCGCTTCGTTTCTGTGTTGCCGCCGGGCCGATACAAGTTGTGGACGCACCCTGGAGCCAAGGCCGAGATTGGCGTCGTGGATATGCGGCGCCAGGAAGTAACCATTGCTGGTCAGGAATTGATGACGCGAGATAAGGTGACGTTGCGTTTGACGTTAACGGCCGAATACGCTGTTTCTGATCCGGTGGTGGTTGCAACCAAGGTGCAGAACCTACGGGATTCTGTCTACACGGCAGCCCAGCTTGCCGCGCGTGAATACGTGGCCGGGGTAACCCTCGATCAATTGCTCGAAGGGCGTGACGAAATGACACGCTTCATGGAGCGACGGGTTACGGCATGCACCACGGCGCTGGGAGTCAAGATCGAACATGTGGGTGTCAAAGACGTGGTTTTGCCGGGTGAAATGAAAGCCCTGTTGAATCGCGTGATCGAGGCCGAAAAGGAAGCTGCGGCCAACGTGATCTTACGTCGTGAAGAAACGGCCGCTACGCGGTCGTTGGCGAACACGGCCAAGGTTATGGAGGCAAACCCGGTACTTTTGCGCTTGAAGGAGCTGGAAGCGATGAAAGAGATCGCTCAGCACATCCAAGAAGTGAAGGTGGTGGTTGGGGCCGACGGGCTCCAATCACTGCTCCCGGCGCAGCTTCTCACCAACGGCAAGAGTGGCGCATGATGGCGAAAGCTGACCACGTGCCACAAGCACAACCCCCGAAATCAAAGCTGGCTTCCGTCGCTAGTTTAGGTTTCGGGGGTATTGGGCTTACTCCGAATAGAGTGCCTCTAATTGTTTGCCATATTTGGCCAACACATTGCGCCGTTTGATCTTGAGGGATGGGGTTAGAAGCTCATTTTCTGTACTAAAATCTTCGTCGGTGATGAAGAGCTTCTTGGGCCGCTCGAAGCTCTTGAATTTAGACCCATAGGTCTCAATCTCACGAAACAGAAGTTCGTTCAGCTTCTGGTTCTTCGAGAGGTCCCCTAGTTCAACGCCATTTTCTTTGGCCCACTCGGCAACTGCTACTTTGTCGACCACGATGAGGGCCACATTGTAGGCGTGGTTGGCGCCGTACAGCATGGCATTTAGAATGAACGGCGAAAGCTTGAGGTCCTCTTCGAGCGGTGCCGGCGCCACGTATTTACCGTTTTCCAGCTTGTATTGCTCTTTCAGGCGCCCAGTGATGAAGAGGTAACCGTCTTCATCAAGGTAGCCGAGATCTCCTGTGCGGAGGTAACCGTCACCTGGGAGTACTAGGGCCGTTTCTTCCGGGCGATTGTGATAACCTTGCATTACATTGCGACCTTTGATCAAGATCTCCCCCTGGTGGTTATCATCGGAAACGCTCTTATCAATACGAATTTCGACGCCTGGTAGCGGTAGGCCAACGCTGCCGATCTTGCGGTGCCCGGGGTAATTGCTCGCTGCCACGGGGCTCGTTTCGCTGAGGCCGTATCCTTCATAAACCTCGATTCCGAGCGCATCGATGAACATGGCGACGTCTTTGTTGAGTGCCGAGCTTCCGCTCACCACAAACCGCAACCGGCCGCCGAATTTGGCTCGAACCTTGGAGAAAATGAGCTTATCCGCCAAGGCGTGGGCCATGCTATCGAGCGTGCCAATTCTCTCACCCCGGCTCTTTTTTCCGGCTACGTCGACGCCTTTTTTGAACAACGCGCGAATGGCGCCCGGCTTGGCCGCCATCTGTTTCTGGATGCCGTCGTAGATGCGGTTAAAGATCCTTGGTACGGCAACCAGCACGGTTGGCCGCACCTCGGCCAAGTTGGCGACGAGGTTTGGTACCTCGTCGTTGATCGCGATCGAGGTGCCGCGGCTAAGGAGCCCGTGCAGCTCTGCTACTTGGCCGTAAGAGTGTGCCCAGGGCAAAAACGCTAACGAGCGGTCTAGCGGGCCAAAGTCAAAACAGGAAAATGAGGCCCAAATGTCGAAGCAGATGTTCGAGTGCGAGAGGACTACGCCCTTGGGCATCCCGGTGGTGCCCGACGTGTAGATGAAGCCGGCAACCTCACTCGACGCTGGATACACGGGATCTTTGGGTGTTCTGGCGCCCTGGCTGAGCAGGGCTTCGTAAGAGAGGGAGCCACCGGGGCCCTCCAAGCTGATGATCTTTTCCAACTTGGGACAGCCGGTTCGCAAGCCTTCCAACGTTTCCGCAATCACCCGAGTCGCTGCGACCACCACTTTGGCGTCGGAATCATGCAAGATGAAAGCCCATTCATCCTTGGGCTGTACTTCATACATCGGTACGTAAACCGCCCCGAGCGAATAGGTGGCGTACGCCAACACCGCCCATTCCACGCGATTATTGGAGATTATCGCCACCTTATCCCCGGCTCTCACTCCCAGCTGCGCGAGGCCGCCCCGGCACTTATCCACGTCGGCCTTGAACTGCCCGAACGTCATCCACTCCCAGCGGCCACCCCGCTTGGTTCCGAACAACTCGCGAGCATCGAACTTGGCGCAGGCTTGCTCGAACAGTTCGACGAGATTCGCGTATTCGGGATCCATAGTGCTCCTCCAGAAATTGACGGGATTTTCGGGACTCCGGGAAGATAGGAAGCGTGCCCGAGCCGGTCAATCCGCTCCCGCGGTCCAGCCCTTTGGGCCCGGGGCTGGCCGTCCCGGATTGCGTGCTATAGGGGCCCGGCCATGCCCGCTTTCAGTGTCATTACCTTCGGCTGCCAGATGAACAGCCACGATTCAGAGCGCCTCTCCGAAGTGCTCACGGGCGCCGGATATTGGGCGACCGAGAAGCTCGAAGAGGCGGACGTGGTGCTCCTGAACACGTGCAGCGTGCGAGAGAAAGCCGAACAGAAGCTACGCAGTGAAGTGGGGCGTTTGGGCCTGCTCAAGCGTGAGCGGCCCGGCCTCCTGATTGGCGTTGCCGGTTGCGTGGCCCAACAAGAAGGCGAACGCCTCATCAAGACGCTCCCGCAGATCGACATCGTGATCGGGCCGGACAACATTGCGGAGCTTCCCACCCTTTTAGCCCGCGCGGAGGCCGGGTCGCCTCCGCAGGTTCGCACCGAGTTCGATCTCGACGCACCTGAATTCCTGCAAGCACGCCCCGAGGCGGGCAAAGTCATGCCGAGCGCTTTCGTAACCGTGATGAAGGGGTGCGATGAGCGCTGCTCGTATTGTGTGGTGCCATACACTCGCGGGCCAGAACGCTACCGCCCATCCAGAGAGATCTTAGACGAGATCGAACGGCTGGTTTTGGCGGGGGTGAAGGAAGTGACGCTACTCGGGCAAACGGTGAACAGCTACCGCGACCCTTCCGGAAGCCTGCCGGCTGCACCGCCCTCGGCACTCGAATTCCGTCAAGCTCCGCACCTTCGAGCCAACGAGGCAGAAAGCGAATTCCCTGCACTCTTGCACGCGATTGCTCGCCAAGTGCCGGGCCTTTTGCGCTTACGCTACACGAGCCCGCACCCGCGCCACCTTACAGCGCGCTTGATTTCGGCACACACCGAGATACCGATCCTCGCCAAACACGTGCATATGCCTGTGCAATCAGGCAGCGACCGCCTGCTTAAGAAGATGATTCGGCGCTACAGTGCCGAAGAGTACCTTGAGCGCATCACAGCCCTCAGGGACTCGGTGCCTGGGATGACTCTTTCAACCGACGTGATCGTCGGTTTTCCGGGAGAGACGCTCGAGGATTTTCAGGCGACGTTAGAGCTCGTTGAAAAAGTTGGGTTTGTTGGGCTTTTTGGTTTCAAGTATTCACCGCGGCCACACACGCCTTCGCTCAAGCTGGAAGATGACGTGCCGGAGCCCGAAAAAGCTCGGCGTTTGGCTGAGTTGTTTGATGTGGTTGAGCGGGCACGGATTGCGCACCTGACGAGCCTTATCGGTACCACTCAGCAGGTGTTGGTGGAGGGGTTGAATCAGCGCGGTGGCTACACAGGCCGCACCGAACGCAACGAAATTGTGCACTTTTGGGCAACCACGAGCCCAGTGGGGGAAGTCTGCGAGGTTCGCATTCTGCGCGCTTTCAAAAATTCCTTGGCCGCTGAGCTCGTGGAACCCACGCGGCACCTGCCCTGGCAAGATCAGAAAACGAAAGCCCAGCTTAGAGCACTTCCGGTGATGTGATGGCCCTCGTCAAGAGCTTCGCAGAGTTTCATCCGCGCTTTGGCAGCGGGGTATTTTTGGCCGAAAATGCCACCATAATAGGCGACGTGGAGATTGGGGATGATTCTAGTATCTGGTATGGCGCCGTGCTTCGGGGCGATGTTGGCGCGATTCGGATCGGTGCGCGCACGAGCATTCAAGATCTCAGTATGTTGCACATGACGACGGGCCTTTCCAACACCGTTATCGGCAACGACGTTACGGTGGGTCACGGTGTGATGATCCACGGTGCCGAGATCCGTGACGGAGCGATCATAGGGCTCGGCTCGATCTTGATGGATCAAGTGGTTGTTGGAGAAGGCGCGATGGTGGGAGCGGGCTCTCTATTGGTCGGCAGGCTCGTGGTGCCGCCACGAACGCTCGTGCTTGGTCGGCCGGCGAAAGTGGTTCGCCAACTTACGCCTGAAGAGCTGGAGCAGAATAAGGTATTTTCGCCGCGCTACGTGCGTTTAGCACAGGGGTTGGTGCCGAAAGAACGTTTGCCTTAGGGGCTAACTGGATAGGGACAATTGGGGGGCACAACTCTAGCTCGGCTGGCGCTTGTGGTAACGCGCGCGTTGGCTGAGTGACGCAATCTTTATCTTTCCCTTACCTTGAGCCGTGATCTCTTTACGCCTCGTTGATGGACTAGCGATTACGATTGGCTGGCTTCAATCAACGTTCGTGGAATCAAGAATCGGATTAACGCCAAATATAAGCGCCGTGCAAAAATCCCTGAGAAATGAGTATGAGTGACCTAATTTTCGTGGCTGTTTCTGTGGGCTTTTTTGCCCTGTGCATCGCCTACACCCGCGGTTGCGAGCACCTGCGCGGAGGCAGCCCCCATGACTGACACGCTTTGGATTGGGGCGGTGACGCTCATGTTGTTGGTGTACCTCGTTTACGCTCTGCTCGTGCCGGAGAAGTTCTGAACCATGACGACTTCCGCTATTCTGCTAAGTATCGTTTTCTTTGGCCTGCTGTTTTTGGTTACGAAGCCCTTGGGTTCGTACATGGCTCGGGTGTTTTCAGGGGAGAAAACGTTCCTGCACACGCCGCTCGGCTGGCTGGAGCGAGGAACCTATCGCGTGCTCCGCGTAGACCCAAATAACGACATGAAGTGGACCACCTATGCCGTGGCCATGCTCCTATTCTCAATTGTTTCGCTGCTTTTCACCTATGCAGCGTTGCGGTTTCAAGGCTTTCTACCGCTGAATCCGCAAGGTTTCGGAGCCAAGCAAATGAGCCCCGATCTGGCGTTCAATACCGCCGTGTCGTTCACGACGAACACCAACTGGCAGAGCTATTCGCCGGAGGTCACTCTTTCGTATTTCTCGAATATGGTGGCACTGGCCATCCACAACTGGGCGTCTGCGGCCGTGGGTATCGGGATCGCCATCGCTCTGGTTCGAGGCTTTGCGCGGAAGAACGCCAATGGCATCGGGAACTTCTGGGTTGATGTGGTGCGCGCCACCCTGTACGTGCTCCTGCCGATAGCCTTGGTGGGCGCCGTGATCTACCTCGCGCTAGGGGTCCCACAGAATTTTGATCCCTACACCGTGGTGACTACGCTCGAAGGTGGTAAGCAGACAATCGCGCTCGGCCCGGTGGCTTCCCAGGAGATCATCAAGCAGCTCGGAACCAACGGCGGCGGTTTTTTCAATGCGAATTCCGCGCACCCCTTCGAAAACCCAACTGCGCTCAGCAGCTTCTTTACGGTTCTCCTCATTTGGATGATCCCGGCCGCCATCACGCACACGTTTGGCAAAATGGTCGGCAATGCCAAGCAGGGTTGGGCCATTTTTGGCGCCATGGCCTTTTTGGCCATCGTGGGCGTCGTTGTTTGCACTGTCGGGGAGCAAGCGGGAACCCCGCACCTTGCCAACGCCAATATCGAGACGGCCGCCACACCGCTCCAGCCCGGTGGCAACATGGAGGGCAAAGAAGTCCGCTTCGGTATCGCCAGCTCAGCGTTGTTTGCAACGGTGACGACCGGGGCTTCGTGTGGAGCCGTCAACTCGATGCACGACAGCTTCACGCCTCTGGGTGGGCTTGTGCCGCTATTTAACATGCTGACTGGTGAAGTGATCTTCGGTGGCGTCGGTGCTGGTCTTTACGGTATGTTGATGTTTGCCATCTTGGCCGTGTTCATCGCTGGCCTCATGGTGGGTCGAACGCCGGAATACCTCGGCAAGAAGATTGAGAAATTCGAGGTGCAAATGGCGATGTTGGCGACTCTTATCTTGGCTGCTTGCGTGCTCGGATTCACGGCACTCTCAAGCACCGTGGATATACCCAAGGAAGGTGCGCTTGCGGCACTCAATACCTGGCCAGGCAGCGCCTACGGCGGCTCCGACACTGTCTACGGAGCGACGACGAACAATCTCAACAACGGTGGCCCTCACGGCTTCAGCGAAATCTTCTACGCTTATGCCTCAGGCACGGGAAACAACGGTTCTGCCTTCGCAGGCATCACCGCAAACACGCCCTGGTACAACACGACCATCGCCCTTTCGATGTTGTTTGGACGCTTTTTCATGATCGTGCCCCTCTTGGCCATGGCGGGCGCTTTGGCGAAAAAGACACTCGTTCCTGCCTCATCCGGCACATTCCCTACTGATACACCCACGTTTACGGCTCTCTTGATCGGCGTCGTGCTGACCGTAGGAGCGCTCACCTATTTCCCGGGGCTCGCGCTCGGACCCATCGTTGAGCACTTCCAGATGCACACCTTGGGAACTCACTGACGGAATAGACACTATGGCAACCCAAAAGACTCTCGATCCTGCCCCTTCAGCAGTTGCCCCAGCCGATTCGACGAGTCGCGGCGTGCGACCCAAAAATGCGCCACGCGCGCTTTTCGAAGCCAGCATTGTGCGCCGCGCCATAAAAGACGCGTTCGTGAAGCTCGATCCGCGCGTAGTGGCGAAAAATCCGGTGATGTTCGTGGTAGAGGTCGGCAGCGCCATTACCACCTATTTCTTCATCCGGGGACTCATAACGAACGCGGCGGACACACTCTTTGTGGGCCAAATCTGCCTCTGGCTTTGGTTTACGGTGCTCTTTGCAAACTTCGCAGAAGCGATGGCGGAAGGGCGCGGCAAAGCGCAGGCCGACGCCTTGCGCAAGACGAAAACCGACACGACAGCGCGTCGACTGCAGAACGGAAAGGAGGAGCGCGTTCCGGCCCCGCGCCTCGCAAAGGGTGACCTTTTCGTGTGCGAGGTGGGTGATGTCATCGCAGCGGACGGCGAGATTATCGAAGGTGTCGCAAGTGTAGACGAGTCGGCCATCACCGGTGAATCAGCGCCCGTTATTCGCGAAAGTGGAGGTGACCGAAGCGCTGTTACTGGTGGTACCAAAGTGCTCTCCGATAGAATCGTGGTGCGCGTAACCCAAGACCCAGGCCATAGCTTTCTTGATCGTATGATTGCGCTAGTTGAAGGCGCCAAGCGGCAGAAAACGCCCAACGAGATCGCGCTTTCAATACTCCTTGCGGGGCTTACACTCATCTTCGTGTTCGCCACGGTGACCTTGTTGCCCTTCGCCAAGTTCGCGGCGGGCGAAACGGGAGCGGTGCCCAGCATCACGGTCCTCGTGGCGTTGCTCGTTTGCCTCATCCCCACGACGATCGGTGGCCTCTTGAGCGCCATCGGCATCGCCGGCATGGATCGCGTGATGCAACACAATGTATTGGCGATGAGTGGCAAAGCCGTGGAGGCGGCTGGCGACGTCAACACCTTGCTGTTAGACAAGACCGGTACGATCACGCTTGGCAACCGTCAGGCGACTGAGTTTTTCCCGAGCAGCAACGTACGGATAGAGGAATTTGCGCGGGTCGCCCAACTGGCATCGCTTGCCGACGAAACGCCCGAAGGCAGAAGCATCGTCGTACTCGCCAGGGACAAATATGGAGTCGCGGCCCGTGAAGTGAGCGAGCTCGGTGATGCTCACTTCGTTGAGTTTACCGCCAACACCCGTATGAGCGGGGTGGATGTGGGGGATTCGCAGATCCGGAAGGGTGCGTCGGACAGTGTAAAGAAGTTTGTCGAGTCCCACGGTGGTACTTTTCCCTCCGATATTCAGAACCTTGTTCAACGCATCGCCAAAGACGGTGGGACGCCGCTTGTGGTGGCAGAAGGTGGGCGGGCACTTGGCGTGATTCAGCTTAAAGACATTGTGAAGGGTGGTATGAAAGAGCGCTTTCTGCAACTTCGCGAGATGGGCATCAAAACGGTCATGGTCACTGGTGATAACCCACTGACGGCTGCCGCCATCGCAGCGGAGGCAGGTGTTGACGACTTTATTGCCGAAGCAACACCTGAAATGAAGCTCGCGTTCATCCGCGAAGAACAGTCCGGCGGGCGTTTGGTGGCGATGACGGGAGATGGAACGAACGACGCACCCGCTCTTGCTCAAGCAGACGTGGGCGTGGCCATGAATACCGGAACCCAGGCCGCTAAAGAAGCAGGAAATATGGTCGATTTGGACTCCAACCCGACCAAGCTGATCGAGGTCGTGGAGATCGGAAAACAGATGCTGATGACGCGCGGGGCACTGACGACGTTCAGCATCGCCAATGACGTCGCCAAATACTTCGCCATCATTCCGGCGATGTTCTTGCTGACTTATCCGGCGCTCGGCCAGCTCAACTTCATGCAACTCACGAACCCACAGTCCGCCGTGCTTGCTGCGGTTATCTTCAACGCCCTCATCATCATCGCACTCATCCCACTTTCGCTCCGAGGCGTTGCCTATCGCCCGACCAATGCCGTCTCCACCTTGCGCCGCAATCTGCTCATCTACGGCGTAGGTGGGGTGCTTGCGCCCTTTCCGGCCATATGGCTCATCGATCGCATCATCGTACTATTGAGGCTCGCTTGATCATGCAGCAACTACGTCCTGCCATTTTACTCACCCTCTTCTTCGTCGTCGTGACTGGGCTAGCGTTTCCCGTCGTGGTCTGGGCGATTGGCCGTGTTGCGTTTCCCAACCAAGCCAGCGGCAGTTTCGTCAAGGACGCAAACGGCAAGGTCGTCGGATCATCCCTTCTGGGTCAAGCCTTCACCAAGCCCGAGTACTTTCATCCACGGCCTTCAGCCGCGGGCGCAGGCTACGACGCTGCGAACTCGAGCGGCACGAACCTCGGTCCGACCAGTGACAAGCTCGTGAACGGCATCAAAGATGATCCGGCCACCAAAGAGGCCGACGAGACCTACCTTGGCTTCGGAGATCTGGCCAAGGCCTACCGCGAGGAGAATGGGCTCGCACCCGGTAGCATTGTTCCCGCCGATGCCGCCACACGCTCTGCGAGTGGCCTGGATCCGCACATCAGCCCAGCTAACGCCCACTTGCAGGCAGCCCGTGTGGCAAAGGCGCGGGGGCTCGCCGTTGACCGGGTGAACCAACTCGTCCTAGATCACACGCTTGGAAAGACGCTAGGATTCATCGGCGAACCACGGGTCAACGTCTTAGAGTTGAATCTCGCTCTGGACGCGGTCAAATAACGGCCGCCCAAGCCAGGGGGCCTAGCCTTAGCGATGACTAACCAGCCCCACCGTCCAGATCCTGATGAGCTCTTGCGCCGCGTGGTGGCCGAGGAGGCGCGCGCGAAGCACGGAAAGCTGACGCTCTTTTTTGGAGCAGCTCCAGGGGTCGGCAAAACGTACGCGATGCTGGAGGCGGCGCGCGCGGAGCTCGAACGCGAGAGGCGCGATGTGGTGGTGGGGATCGTGGAAACCCACGGGCGCTACGAGACCGCCGCACTTGTTTTAGGGCTGCCGCTTTTGCCGTTGCGAAAAGTGGTGTACCGAGGGGTGGAGGTTCAGGAGTTCGATTTAGATGGGGCGTTAGCTCGTCGCCCAGATCTGATCCTGATCGACGAGCTGGCACACACGAATGCCGAGGGCTCTCGCCATCCCAAACGTTGGCAAGACGTGGAAGAGCTGCTCGACGCCGGGATCGATGTTTTTTCCACCCTAAACGTGCAACATGTGGAGAGCCTGAATGACGTGATTGCTAAGATCACCGGTGTCGTCGTGCGCGAGACGGTCCCTGACGCCATCTTGGGTGCTGCTCACGAGATCAAGCTCGTGGATCTTCCGGCGGATGACCTTCTGGAACGCTTGCGCGACGGCAAGGTCTACGTGCCGGCGCAGGCGCAGCGTGCGATCGAGAATTTCTTTAGGAAAGGGAATCTCATCGCTTTGCGCGAACTGGCATTGCGCACGACCGCCGAGCGGGTCGACGCTCAGATGCGTGAATATCGAAAGGCGCAGCACATCGAGCAGACCTGGGCCACCACCGAGAGTATCCTGGTGGCCGTGAGTGCAAGCCCCTATTCGGCGCACCTCCTCCGAGCCGCTCGGCGCATGGCTTCCACGCTTCATGCCTCGTGGTTTGCGGTGTATGTAGAGCCCAACGCGATCCGGCCGCTGCCGGCATCTGCCGCTGCCCGCCTCTCGCAGAACTTGAGGCTGGCCCAGCAACTCGGCGCACAGGTTGCTACCTTAACCGGGGAGAACACGGCCAATGCTTTGATTGAGTTTGCCAGAAGCCGTAACATCACCAAAATCATCGTTGGTAAGCCGGTGGCACTCAGATTGCGCGATCGCTTTCGGCCTTCGCTCGTCGATCAAATTGTCAAAAAGAGTGGTGATATCGACGTATTCGTTACCGCCGGCGACCCCGATCCCGCAGAGGCCGTAATCGACAAACCGCAGCCAGTTCCCCTCAATATTCCCAGTTTTTTGTCTGCTCTCGGCGTCACGGCACTCTCCACGGCGCTGGCGTGGGTCATCTTTGGCCCCGCTCAGCTGGCGGACGTGGTGATGACGTATTTACTCGGCATTGTGCTCGTTGCCAGTCGCTTTGGGCTCGGGCCATCCGTATCGGCTGCGCTCCTCAGCGTGGCCGCGTTGGACTTCTTCTTTGTCCCACCCTATTTTACCTTTGCCGTTGGGGACTTGCGGCATATTGTGACTTTTGCGGTCATGTTTGTGGTTGCCGTGGTAATTAGTGGCCTTACCGAACGCGTTCGCAATCAGGCTTTATCGGCCAGACAGCGTGAACATCGAACGACAGCACTCTATGATTTGAGTCGGGAGCTTGCAGCTGCCGAGGATGGCGGCACCGTGATTCAGGTGGCGGCAGAGCAGATCGAGAGGGCTTTTGGGAGCACGGTGAACGTGTTCGTCAAGGATAGGGGAGGCTCCCTCTTGTGTGCACGCGCCTCGACCAACAATCCGCCGCAAGATCGGGATGTGAGTGTGGGCGAGTGGGTTTGGGCTAATAAGAAGGAAGCAGGGGTAGGCACCAACACGCTGCCGAGCGGCTCCACCCTCTATGTGCCACTTCTTGCCTCGAGGGGGATCGTGGGCGTTTTGGGAGTAACAGCCGAGCAAAAGGACCGCTTTCTTGCCATCGATCAAAGGCGCCATCTCGACGCATTTGCCGCCCAAATGGCATTGGCGATGGAGCGTAGCCTGTTGGCGGCCGAGACCAGCCAAGCGCGTCAAGAAATCGAAACTGAGCAGCTGCGAAGCTCGCTTCTGAGCTCCGTGTCTCATGATCTAAGAACCCCCCTGGCCGTGATCACGGGAGCTGCCAGTACGTTGCTTCAAGATGTGCCCTCACTCGAAGCACCTGTGCGGCGTGAGCTCACCGAGACGATCTTGGAAGAAGCCGAACGCCTCAACCGGCTGATTCGCAATCTATTGGATATGACCCGGCTCGAATCGGGCGCCATTCGTGTAAAAAAGGAGTGGGTGCCCCTCGAAGAAGTGTTGGGCTCCGCGCTACAACGTTTGGAAGCTCGCTTGAAAGCCCGCGAGCTCAAGGTAGAGCTTCCGCCAGGGTTACCGCTCATGCCCTGCGATCCTATCCTGATCGAGCAAGCACTGATCAACCTGCTGGAGAATGCCGCCAAGTACAGTGAAGGAGGGATCGACATCGTGGCGACCCTGGTGCCCGGCGAAGTCGTGGTGGAAGTGGCTGACAGAGGCCCAGGGATCCCGGAAGGGCAGGAGGCGCGTATCTTCGAGAAGTTTCACCGCGCCGTGCGCGAAGGCAGCCCAAGCGGGGTAGGCTTGGGCCTGGCGATTTGTCGCGCCATCGTGACAGCGCATGGTGGTCGCATTTGGGCAGAAAACCGCGCGGGGGGAGGGGCTTCCTTTCGCTTCGCGTTGCCACTTCTGGGCCAGGCCCCCATGCTGCCGCCGCCGGAGCCTTTGGAGCCACACGCCGAGGAGTCAGCATGAGCGAGAACCCGTCGACGATTGTGGTGATCGAGGACGAAGCGCAAATGCGTCGTTTCTTAAGGGCCTCGCTATCAAGCAACGGCTATCGCGTGATCGAGGCTGAAACGGGCCAAGATGGCTTGAATCTCGTAGCGGCTCACAGCCCCGATCTCATTCTCTTGGATTTGGGACTGCCCGATCTCGATGGCCTGGTGGTTACCGAGCGTCTCCGGGAGTGGTCAAAAACTCCAATCATCGTGATTTCGGCACGCGGCCGGGAGGAAGATAAGATCCATGCGCTGGACCTCGGCGCCGACGATTATCTCACGAAGCCTTTTGGCGTCGGTGAACTCTTGGCGCGCATTCGCGTTGCTCTGCGACATGCGGTAGCTGGAGCGGACGGCAGCTCGCTGTTCACTGTGGGCGAGCTTAAGGTGGACCTTAATCGGCGGCAGGTTTTCTGCGACGAGAAAGAGGTGCACCTCACGCCCATCGAATACAGGATCTTGGCGATGTTGGTGAAGCACAGCGGGAAAGTTATCACCCATCGTCAGCTCTTACGCGAAGTGTGGGGGCCCAACTTCGGCGATCAGACACAATACTTACGAGTTTATATGGGTCAATTGCGCCATAAACTCGAACGTGAGCCAAGCCGGCCTAGGTATTTGGTGACCGAGCCTGGAGTCGGCTATCGCTTGCGGGATCGCATTGACGGCTAGGCCTTTACCTACGCTACTCTTTCTACCCGCCACCATCTAGCCGCCACCGATCTACCCGCCACCGACGAAATGTACAATTTCCAATACGTCGCCCTCAGCGAGCAGTGTTGCAGCGTGCTCAGCACGAGGCACCACCTCGCGATTGCGTTCAACCGCCACGGGACCCTCTGTGAGCCCCAGATGTTCCACCAACCCCCGCACGGTGAGGCCTGGGGGCGCTTCGTACGGCTCTCCGTTGACGATTAGGTGCATATCCTTGGAGGGCCTGGTTAGGTCAAATGCACTGAGACAGCAAGCAGCAAGTCGTCCGGCCTTGGACCCCGAGGCGCCAGAAGCCGTGTCGTTGGATGCCGGTATCGAGCGGCCCTTCGTGTCTATTGGCGATACGCGTTTATGTGAGGAATCCCCCAAACCGTACCACCGAAAGTGGCGCTGCGTTTTCATGAGTCGGCGGTGTTCGCCGCCCTTGACCGCTTTCACGAGGGGGGTATGACCGCCGGTATCGTATGCGTGTAATGGGTCGTGCCGCGGCGGTAATTCTAGTCTTCGGGTTCGGCTGCAACAAACCCCAAAAACCCAACTTGGGCAAAGATCCGAAAGCTCCTACGGAAGCTCTTGGGAACACACCCAGTAGCAATGGTACGCCCGCCAAGCTTTCGAGTGTTCAGGTAGATCACGGCGAGCTCGACACTCAAGCACCAGAGAGTGCGCCCAAATTGGCTGCCACGACGATCGCCACCACTGTCTACAAGCTGGCGGACGAGAACTCGCGGCGGCTAGGCTACATTCGCCTCGGCGGAATCGTGCGCCGTGATCCGGACGCGATTACTGGCCGAGGGTGCGAAAAAGGGCAGTGGTATCGCATTTACCCCATGGGTTACGTGTGCACCAAAGACGCCACTACGGATCTTGAGTCGCCGCTGGTGCGGGCCAATCAGCGCCGTCCGCACCTCGATCGACCGCTACCGTATAGCTATGGGTTTGTGCGCGCCGCTTCTCCGCAATACCTCAGAATTCCTACGAAAGCCGAGCAGCTCAAGAGTGAGTTCAAGCTCGAAGAACACCTCGCTTGGTATGCTGAACACGAACACGAGGTACAACAAGTGGAGCTCGGCGCCAACGACGTACCACTCGATGCCCGGGGCATTGCTCGGCCGGGGTTAAAACCAGCGCCCGGCTTTCGAAATTCTACCGAGCTTACGCGCAACGAATTGTTCGGCGGCGATAAGGAGGGAAAGATCCCATTTTGGCTCCAAGGTGGCCGCCAAGTGCCGAACGTTTCTGGCTACCAAGTGCCCGAATACGCGTACTTCGCTGATCGCGTGAGCCGTAAAACCGGGCTTTCCTTCGTGGATGCGTTTGACACGGAGAGTGATGGCTTGAAGCGAAGCTTCGCCGTGACTGTGGACATGCGCTTGATCCCAACAACCAAGGTGAAGCCCGATACAGGTTCCCCGTTTCACGGAATTGAAATTCCAAAAGGGCTCGATATGCCGTTCGCCTGGGCTATCAAGCGAGAGACGAAATCTTATCAGTTGGTGCGCGGCAGAGATGAGGTTCGCCCGGCCGGAGAGGTGCCCCGGCGAGCCCTGATCCCATTGTCCGGGAATGCGCGGATCCAGGCCGGTGAACGTTACTATCAGTCGCTCAAAGATAAGCTGATGTGGCTCAAAGCGAGCGATCTTGGCATTGTTGCTCCACCCCCAGAATGGCCAGAATTTGCTGAGAAGGGCGAAAAATGGATCGATGTCTCGCTCGGGCAGCAGACGCTGGTTCTTTACGAAGGCAAGCGCGCTACCTACGCCACATTGGTGTCGACGGGGCGGGATCGCTTTGGAGATCCAAAAGAAACGCTTTCAACGCCACAAGGTACGTTTCGGCTCACCAGCAAACACATCGCCGCGGCGATGGACTCAGAGGAAAACTCGAGCGTGGCGGGTGGCACCCGCTCCAACACGAACGTTAGTAAGGTGGATAACTCCGGGGTTAAGGAACGCCTACTGGCCGCTGAGAAAAGGGGAGAACCCCTGGACGAAGAAGATCGAAGAAGGCTGGCCAACATTAAAAAAGGGCGCGACCCAGAATATGGTGTTACCGTGCGGCGCGGCTCTGCAGGCTTCGAGCTGCGCGATGTGCCATGGATCCAGTATTTTGCTTCGGGGTATGCCCTCCATGGGGCCTATTGGCACGATGTTTTCGGGATCCCGCGGAGCCACGGGTGCGTCAATTTGGCGCCGATTGACGCACGTTATGTGTTCATGTGGAGTGACCCACCGGTACCGGATGGCTGGCATGGCGTCAATATTGGGGCAGATATGGGGCAGGGAACGGGCGTGTACATCCACCGCTGATGTGCTAACCCGAGCTCCTCTGCATGGGTGTTTTTCGCTTTAGATTGTTCGGCTTTCCCGTTCACGTGCATCCTGGCTTTTGGATGCTTGCGCTGATGTTCGGGTATCTAATATCCAATTCAGTGCAGGGGGCGCTGATGTTCTTAGGTGCATTTGGCTTATGCATCCTGAGCCATGAGTTCGGGCATGCGGTGGTTGCGCGCGCGTTTGGTCAGGAGCCAGTGGTGTTTCTGCACCTATTTGGTGGGCTCACGGCTTGGCGGCAAACTTCGCCGCTGCCACGTTGGCGCCAAATCTGGGTTGCGTTAGCGGGGCCGGCTGCGGGTTTTTTGCTGGGGGGCCTAGCTTGGGGCGGGCTGATTGCGCTGGGTGTGCATGAGCTGCCAGTACAATCCATGCAGGAGTCCACTCCTAACCTGCCCACATTTCTCGCAACGGTGCTCACGTATGCGTTCCTCTACAGCGCCGTGAATCTACTGCCGATCTTGCCAATGGATGGCGGTCAAGCGATGGCCGTGTTCTTGGGGCCAGAACGCCGTGGTACCGCTGCGACGGTGTCGTTAGTGGCGAGTTTGGCGCTGAGTGCGGCATTCTTTTTGTTCAATCAGCCACTGCCTGGCCTGCTTTTTGGGGTTTCTGGGATCTTTAGCTACGTGCACGCACGTCGCACGCCCGTACGGCCCGCCCTGCCCGAAGAAGCCTTGCGGGAGATCTTGGCGCGCGCCCACGCGCTGCGCGAATCCGAGCGTTATGGCGAGGCCATGGCCATGGCTATGGCAGTCTTTGAAAACTCCCCCACGGACGCCTGGCGCACCAAGGCCCTCGACATCGCGGGTTGGTCCGCGGTGATGGCTGGGCGCGCTGCAGAGGCCCGTGCAGTGCTGGCGCGGACTCCTGTTGGGCAACAGCTTGACGCGCTCCTTGAGGCATCTATTCGGGAGCTCGATGGAGATCTTACAGGCGCCGCTCAGGTGTTGGTTGTAGCGCGCCGCGCGGGGGATCAACGAGCGGAGGTGGTGGGTGCCTTGATCCGCATCTGGCTCAAGCTCCAAGAATATCCAAAAGCATGTGCTCTCGCGGCCGGCTGTGTGGAGCAGCTCGCCGAAGAGGATGTGCGAAGAGTGGGCAGCGAGACCCTAGAAGCCGGAGTATTCGAATCCGCGGCCCAGCTCTTCGAGAGCCTTTTCCGACAGAGTCGCTTGCCTGAAGATGCTCTTTCCGCCGCTCGGGGTTGGGTTAGGGGCGGCCGCGCGGAGCTGGCAGCCGTGCTTCTGGGCCAAGCCGTGCAGGAAGAGCGCTTAGAGTGGAGCCAAGTAAAGACGGAACCGGAGCTTGAGGCGCTCGCGCCCAGTGACGGCTAGGGCGCCCCGCTATGCGCGCAACTGAGCCAGCGCGCAGCCGATGAGTTTCGGCTACAATGAAGGCCCGCTATGAGCGAACCCCCGCACCCGTTTGTAATGCCCCCCGGCGCCGATCAGCTCGTCACGGACGACGGTGAGCCCATGGAATCGGCTCGCCATCGCCAACAAATGGCGATCTTGATAGAATCGCTGGAGTTCGCGTGGCAGGAGCGAACGGACTACTACGTGGGGGGAAATATGTTCCTTTATTTCAGCGAAACACAGACTCGCAGGAACGATTTTCGGGGGCCCGATGTATTCGTGGTGCTCAACACCACGCGGAGAGAGCGAAAAGCTTGGGTTGTCTGGGAGGAAGAGGGAAAGTCCCCGGACGTGATCATTGAGCTCTTGTCGGAAACGACAGAAGCGGTCGACCGGGGCGAGAAGATGCGCGTGTATGGGCGCTTGCTCAAGGTGGGGGAGTACTTCTTGTTTGATCCACTTTCGGGTGTTTTCGAGGGATATGAGCTGGAAGCTGCCGGGGCGGGCTACCGCCCGAAGATCCCCGATGCACACGGCAATCTCAAATGCTCACAGCTCGGGCTTTGGTTGGGCAAGATGCGAAGCAGCCTTTGGGCGGTCGATGTCGATTGGCTTCGTTGGCTAGATGCAGACGGGCAACCCTTGCCGATGCCGCAAGAAGCCGCGCACGCTGTGAAGGCCCAGCTTTCTCAGGCTTTGGAGCAGCAACAGGCACAGCAGCTTCGCGCCAATGCCGAAGCCGAACGCGCTAATGCCGAGGCCGAGCGCGCCAATGCAGAGGCCGAGCGCGCGAATGCCGAGGCCGAACGCGCCCGCAGCCTTGCCGCCGAACTTGAGGCGTTCCGAGCCAAGCAGACGTAAAGTCAGGTCGTGAAGAGCTTGATTGGGTTGGTTTGCCCACCCACTTGGATACTCAACGCGCCTGATTCAGACTCGGTGAGCCACGGCCCGAGCATCAAAGCCGCTTCGCGCGTGAACCTGGCATTCATTCCTCGTTCGTGCAACCGCGCGTAGAGTGCCTCGTTGGGCAGCCTAAAGAGCTCACTTTCAGTGAGGAACTGCTCGGTGCCGTCCGAAAAGACTAAACGCGGACCGCCTTCTGTGTCCCGCACTCGCACCACGAACCAGCCCGTATCCTCAACCGAGAGATAGCTCCAATCGTAGCCGTTATTCAGGATGAAGCGCCCGTTCGGGTGAAGCGAAACCCAGCGCCCAAACGCGCTCCTCATACGTTGATTCTCGACGCGATCGCCGGCGTGCCAGAAATTTCCATGAGCATCCAGCCGGATCGAGCTCTCACGGCTGCGCCCATCGGGGGCGGGGCGCTCAAAGAACTCGGGATCGTCCGCGGGGCGCATACGTCAACCTAAGCCTTGGCCCGGGGAAAGTCACCTCACACCCTTGGGCACCATTCAGGGCCCCTCCGAGGCCTATAACGCTCCCCGACCGCCCACCTGTTGGCGAGCAGCGCTGAAAGCGCGACTAGGCTGGCTTTCGGTCAACTTCTGTAATTTCGTGCTGCCGGGTTGTCGGCAAAGGCCGGACGCCTAAAGTGCGGGGTCGGAGCCCTGATCCATCCATGTTACGCATCCCTGACACCCATTTTCCTAAGCTGCTCGATCTGACTCAAAGCTTTCCTCCAACGCCTGCGCTCGACGCCCGCGCTGTGCTCAGAGGATCCTGGAACCTAGATGTTCGGCCCGGAGCCAAGATCGCCATCGCCGTGGGCAGCCGGGGGATTTCTCGGCTCGACGAAGTGGTGCGCGAGGTGATTCAACTTCTACGCGACGCAGGGGCAGAGCCGTTCATTGTACCCGCGATGGGGAGCCACGGCGGCGCTACAGCTGAAGGCCAGGCAGAGTTACTCGCCGGCTACGGGATCAGCGAACAAGCATTAGGTGTACCGGTACGCGCAAGCATGGAAGCCACGCTCGTGGGGCAGACTGCGGATGGGGTCCCCGTACATTTGGCTGCCGAAGCTCTCCGGGCGGATGGAATTTTGGTTGTTTGCCGCGTGAAGCCGCACACCGAATTCCGGGGTCCTATCGAAAGCGGGATCATGAAGATGATTGCGGTAGGTTTGGGCAAAGAGCTAGGAGCAACTGCTTTTCACGTGGCCTGCCAAAGAGTGCCTTTTCCCAAAGTTCTCCAAACCGTGGCCCGCGTAAAGCTTGAAAAAGCGCCGTTCATTGGGAGTGTGGCGTTGATCGAAAATCAACGTCACGAGCTGCAGCGCATCGAAGTGGTTCGTGCTGAAGCCATCGAGCAGCGTGAGCCAGAATTGCTTAATGAGGCGCGGGCTCTGATGCCCCAACTTCCGACCGACGATGTAGATCTTTTGATCGTCGATTACATGGGTAAGAACATCAGCGGCGCCGGCATCGATCCGAACGTGATCGGCCGGGATTGTTTTGGGTATTTTTCCTCGCTTATTCAGGAACCCACACGAAAGCCCTTCATTCGGCGCATCTTCGTGCGCGACCTCACGCCCGAAACCCACGGCAATGCGGTCGGAATTGGCGTGGCTGATTTTGCCACCAGCCGCTTGGTCCGTGCCATCGATTACCCCACCATGTACATGAACACGCTCACTTCGCAGGCCATTCTCGCCGCCAAAATCCCGATTCATTTTGAAACGGATAAAGATGTGTTGGCCCATGCCCTGGCAACGCTAGCTTTGCCGGATACGCGCACCGCTCGAGTCATTCGTATCCGTGATTCGCTTTCACTCGGGAACATGCAGGTCTCCGAAGCCATCGCCCGGGAGCTTTCGGGTAAGAAGAATATCGCTCTTTCCTCCGCACCAAAGCCATTTGCCTTTGATTCCAGCGACAACCTTTTGCCTCTAGGAGCCCACGCGTGAAACGATTTCAAGATCAGGTAGCCTTTATTACTGGTGGGGCTGACGGCCTGGGCCGAGCCATTGCCAAGCTTTTGGCAGATGAAGGCGCCAAAGTTGCTGTCTTTGATCGTGACCCTGTTCTTGCGGAAAAAGCGGCCGGCGAGCTTTCGGGCTTAGCCATTGCCGGAGACGTTTCCGATGAGAAATCCGTAGCAGGTGCGTACGAGCAGGTTTTCGCCAAGTGGGGCCGCCTGGATGTTGTGGTGAACAGCGCCGGCATTGTTGGTCCCTCTGGGCGCAAGCTGACGGATGTATCCGTGGAGGAATTTGACGCCGTGTATCGCGTGAACCTTCGCGGCTCCTTCTTGGTTGCCAAATATGCCATTCCGTACATGGAAAAGCGAAATTACGGCCGAGTTCTCTTGATTGCTTCGATCGCAGGTAAAGAAGGCAACGCGGGCATGAGCGCATATTCTTCGACAAAAGCAGGCGTTATCGGTTTGGCAAAGTCGATTGGAAAAGAATACGCGGAGACGGGCATCACCGTGAACGCGCTCGCACCCGCCGTAATCCGGACAGCGATGGTAGAAGGTATGGATCCGGGCCATGTAAAATACATGACCGACAAGATCCCCATGAAGCGCTGCGGCACGCTCGCGGAAATCGCGGCGCTTACAGCCTTCATCGTGTCCCCCGAAGCGAGCTTCACCACCGGGTTCACGTTTGATATGTCAGGCGGGCGGGCTACCTATTAGCCTTGCGTGGGTTGAGTCACGCACCTGGCCCACGTTCAGCCCGCGGGCGGCACGAATCCGCGCGATGTCCCACGGGCCTAGGAAACCTTCGCCGCACGTGTTGGGTGCAAGGGCTTGATGTCGTTCGCGATGCGCCGCAGTGCGACGGCCCGAATGTCCTTGGCCATTGCGAAGGTTTCCTGGCCTGCGTGAATGACATCCAAGGAATCAAGCCCGAGGTCCCGCAAAGCGGTGTGCATGGACGCTGTCGTTCTCGGGGAGACCGTTCGTTTGACCTCGAAGCCCATCCTGCGGCCTCCGGCGACGACCAAGAGATCGAGCTCGGCGCCCGCTTGCGTTGCCCAAAAATAACATTGCTCGACGCGTGCTCCTAGGTGGCTAATCAACGTCTCGATGCAAAATCCTTCCCAGGATGCTCCAACTTTTGGATGACCTTCGAGGGTTTCCGCACCAACGATGTCTAGAAGCACGTGCAAAATGCCCGAGTCGCGGATGAAGACCTTGGGAGCTTTTACCTGACGCTTGGATAGATTCTCATGCCACGGAGGTAATATGCGGACCATGAAGGTTGCTGCGAGCAGGTCCACATAGTGTCGAACGGTCATGTCGGTCACAGCCATGGAACGTCCCAGCTCAGACCAATTCAAGACCTGCGCGTGCACGTGCGCCAACATGGACCAGAATCGTCGCAGAGTCGTTCCCGGCACACGCACGCCCAGCTGAGGCAGGTCTCGCTCGAGGAAGGTGCTGATGAAGTCTTGTCGCCAGCGAACGCTTTGCCCGTTGGTCCTAGCTAGGAACGACCGAGGGAATCCTCCTCGCACCCACAGCTCGTTGGCTCGGCTTGCTCCCACTTCTTCCAAGCTCAACCCATCGAGTTGGTGAAATGCGATTCGACCTGCGAGAGTTTCCGAGCCTTGGCGCAATAGATCCGGCGATGCGCTCCCCAGGACCAAGAACCGCGCTCCTCGCGGTCGGTCAGCGAGCACGCGAAGCGTGGAGAAGATGTCAGGTCGGCGCTGAACCTCATCCAGGATCACCAATCCTCGCAAAGGCTCGAGGGCGAGCAAGGGATCTTGCAGCTTTGAAAGATCGCGCTCGGACTGAAGGTCGAAGTGGTGAATATCGTGCTCGAATGCCGCGCCAATTTGGCGCGCCAACGTGGTTTTCCCCACTTGCCGAGCACCCAGCAATGCCACAACTCGGTTGGCTTTCAGGAGACGCCTAACCGCCTGGCCATGCGCTTCGCGGATGATCATCGCCACGACAAGCTAGCAAATCTGGGCCCACTGGGCTATGCAAATTCATAGGTTACCTATGAATTTGCAAGGTAATCGCCCCACCTGATCCTGTGCGCTCCAGGCCCTCAACCAACCGTACTGGCCACCTGGCGCAGCGTTTCGGCTGGGCTCTCGGAGATCACCTGATGGTGCGCCACAATCACCCGTCGCAGATCAGGGGTGGCTAGGCTCCGAAGTTGTTCAGCATAAGCCTTCTTATCCTTCACTAGGATGGCCCGGCTCACGCGCGATACCACGGGGCCGCCGCTGGAACGCGTGATGTGCCGCAGCAGGAAGCCCTGCACCCCCGTAAGGTGCGGCATGTTGAACAAAGCATCGGCCACAATGAGCGAAATCCCGCTTCCAGAACGAACCGTCATGTAAAGCTCGCGTTCGCGGGTGCCACCGAATTCCTGAATCACGATATCCGCGTTCTCTGGCAGCTGCTCAGGCCCGGCTGCTCTTGCAACAACGGCCACCACCTTCTCGCGGCCGCTCGCCGGTGCGATCACTTTGGCGTTGGGATAACGCTCGGCAAAGCGCTTCGCGTCCAACTTGTGCCAAGCATTCGGCACTATGATGTATTCCACCTTGCCCCAGGCGTCGACCTCTTGCATAGCTGCTTCTTCAAGGGCGATCGCGTTGTAGACCACCAGGCCACCCGAGGCCAACCGCGCTACTGTCATTACGCGGCGAAGGGGCATGTTCGGCAGGCTGCCTTCCACACGCCAGAGGTTCGATTCGAGCTTTTCAATCGGATCGTGTGGGTGCACCACCCATGTTTCGGAAGCTTGTGCTTGAGGCATACGAGCGGGGAGCTTACCGGTAACCGCCGGGATCGCAAAGCACCGGAACGCATCCGTACACTCTGATCCGGTGATAACGCCCCTGGTGTGTAAGCGATCGAAATTGCTCCATCCTAGTTGTTGGAAGAGGGCGTCACCGAATTGGTTGGATGCCCACCCCGGCTGCCGCATGAAGCGGCAGCTCCGCGCTGCAACGGAGGGGTTGCGACCTGAAAAGCCGGGGCAGCAGCTCGTTTTTGGAATTCGGGAAAACAAGTTGGAAGTGGCGGCGACTACTACGGATGTCCAATCCAAAAAACGAGCCCCATTGGGGATTACCGGAATAGCAGAAGTTTGCCAGTAGTTAATCTAAGACGATGCCAGACAGACCGCGACCGGAGGGGATTCTCCCGTTTCAGAGCGCTTGTGCTTAATCAGCTGTCCTACCTGCTATCACACCGCCTTCCGCTGAGCAATGTTGGAAGGTACGCCTTTCGTGAACGGGTTAATCTAGAGCTGCGTGGTGATACGAGCGAAGGCCCCCCTTTCGTCGACCTGCGAAGTGTGTCGGGACGATCCTGCGTCGGGTCGCTCGAACGCGGCCCTCAGGGCGGTGGCGTTCCCAGTTTCGTGGAACTGATACCCAGGACATGTGGATGAGCCGCGACTGCCTGAATTTGAGCCCAGGTCAGCAGGGCAAGAATGCCCGGGGTACTCCGCGGAAACACGCCAACCCGCTCCTCCCCGCCAATCATTTCGAGTAGCGCGCGCACGCAGGTTTGCGAAGCAACCGTCTCTGCGTCGAGTCGATCACTATACTGTATGTACTCAGGGCAGGAAAGTATGCCAGAGCCTGGGCAGTCGGGGCGTGGGCATACCGGTGCGCTCCGTGCAACGGAAATCATCACCTCGTGCGGGCCCGGTGTGGCCTTCCAGAGCGCTTCTTCCTCCGGCCTAAATTTCCCGCTAACGGACTCAGTCGTAGCGGGGCAGACGGGCAGGGCAACTGGCTCGTCATACTTCGGTGGGCACCCCTCAGGGGGTGCATCTACTTGGATGCCATCGCTCGTCCAAATCTTATGGATGAAGGGGTGTTTGGCGATTTCCTGCACTTCTTCCCAGGTCAGTGCCAAACCGAAGGCTGTCACGGCATGCACAGGGTCCCCAAATGGTGGCATGCTGACCATCGGATTGCCCGTAGCTCCATCATAGGCTACGCGCGAGGCTGGCGCTTGAAGCTTCGAATCGATGAATGTTTGAACGCAGGTAAGCATGCGCCGGCCAAGGATCGTAAGCTCGTAGCCGGAGCTGAGCGCAGCGTCGCAAAGAGCCTCCGATCCGCAGAGCTGCAGCTCAGGCAGGAGCTCCAACTTTAGCTCCACTACGACAGGGCGACGACCCTGACCTTGAATTGACCTTGCCTCTGTGAGCTTCGCGGCCGAGGCCTCAACTGCAGCTGGGCACTCTAGCGGGATCTTGGGAGCTTCAACCTGAAACTCCGCTGCTGTCCGAAAGGCGGGCTCAATGCGTTCTACGTAAGGGTGTCTCGCCACCACCTCAACTTGTGACCAGGACGCCAAAGCCGAAAATGCAACTCCGATGGGCACGGGTAGACCACTCTCTAACTTTCGAGGTGCCTCGTACCACAGCGCCAATGGCTGCTTTAAGGATCCCGGAGGGCCAAAAGATTCGAAAACACATTCCAAGGCTTTTTGGTTGAGAACCTGACGCTGCAGCAAGGCTTCATCCCGCGCGGCGCAGCGCACCGTGTCACTGGTATCGCCGTCGCAGGGAGGGGGGGTGAAGCGAGGCTCTCGAAGCTTCACGGCGATCGAATGAGTGAGATCAGGGTGCGTGCGCAGGTACGCCTCGAATGAGATGGATAGCTTCGCTTCGCTGAGCTCGGGGGCCTCGGCCGGGCAGGTGTCAGGGTCGATCACGAGATCGGCAACGGGGGGTCCGTTGGAAACCGGGCTGCCGCTGCCACTCATCTGAGGAACATCGTTAGCGCGACCGCAGCTGACGAGCACCACCGCCGGCAGGATGAGTATCAGGATGAGTATGAGGACACTACGGAGGCCGCCATGCGCGGTGCGGGTGGCAAAAGCTGTGTGAGGTCCCGATGATTTTCTCATGGCATGTGCCCTCAGGCCGCCGTCGCTCAGATCTGCCTTACCACAATAGTATAGTAAACAAGCTGCGTCGAGCGCTTCATAGAGTAAGGGAGCAAGCGCATATTGTAGGTCCCTGCCGCCAGGTTGCCATTCAATATCGCGTGCTCCCAAACGCTTCCTCCCAATGTGCTCTGCAAGATAAGAGTGCCACTCGGGTTGTAAACATAAAGGTCGATGTCGTTGTGGCCATCGGCCACATTTTCTGGCCACCACAAGGCTAGCTTCAAGTCCTTGCGGTTCGCCGGTATGCTGAAGGGGACATCCATCGCAGCGGAGCTGCTCACCGTTCTGGTTCCTGTAAACCATTGTGAAGCACTCACCAATTTCAGCCTCCCCACTCCGTTATCCCATCCGAGTGTACCGCTATCGCCCTGCGCGAGGAGCGCACTATAGACATTGCCAGGACGATTCGACAGGCCGAAGGCATGGTTGTACCAGTGGTACATGATTGCGGCTGCTCCACCTGCAAAAGCGGTCGCCCCACTGGTGCCGTCGAAGCCGGCATACATGGCCGTGTCAGATCCGTTCCAGGCGGTATCCACTTTCGTGGGTGCTTGGAGGTCGGGCTTTATCCGATAGTCCGCCGTTAGTCCTGATTTCTGGTATGCGGTCACGCCGGTGAGGGCATTGTAGTCCCCGATGGAGAGGGCCTTGTGAGCGTTGCCAGGCGCCGCGGGTTCTTGAACTGAGCCACGGTTGCCGCAGGCGGCAATCACCATGATACCCTGGTCGAACGCGTCGTCAGCCGCCCTCGAAATCAGGCCGTCGAAGGGCTGGAGCGCCTGGACCTCTGCAATCACGATGTCCACGGCGTTCATCTGAGCTCGCATGAATGCTTTTGGAACGGCGCCGGCCTCCAGGAGGCCAAAGAAGTTGTAGATGTTGTAGTATTCAAGGTCCACCTTGCTAACGCCTCTAAACGGGAGACCGAAGGATAGTTGGGACGACTTCCCGCCCAATATGATGCTAGCGGCGGCGGTTCCGTGACCATTGTAGTACCCCTGCGTATGGTATAGAGGATTCGGGGGGTCGTTGTCGCACACCCCGTTCCCAATATAGCAGTCGTACGCCCTTCCGAGGCGACCTCCATCAGGTGAATTAAAGACCGTGTGGGAGCTCCGCACACCGCTATCAAGGAGCGCCGCGGAGAGGGAGGCAGTATTCCCAGCCATCCATGTCCGCCAGTAATCGGAGTTCATCCCCGTGGCCAAGCTCGTGCCATCTGAAATCGTAGCGGGCGGAGGCGTGCCGTCGTGCTGCAAACTGATATTTAGAACGTTCGGAACCGTGGCCAGCGTTGCCACGGCAGAGTCAGGGATGCGCATCGCCATGCCATTTCCCATCGTGTACTCCTCGGTGACCGTAGCCCCCAGCTCTCGGGCACGCTGGGCCACCGCGTCGCGAAATGGCTTGCGCAGGCGTTCCACGGCGACAGTTTCGGCGTCACGCATCGCAAAACGCCGCAAGTTCTCAGCGGACGTGCGGGATTCGGTGCGAAGCACCCGCGTGAGGCGCGGAAACGGCGCGTTGTGGGAAACAGAGATTATCACGTCCGTGTAGGCTGCGGGGTCCGCGGGGCGCAACTTGGCTGCAAGGCTTGGGTGGATCTTTGGGGGCTTAACTACCGGCTCGGCCGCCTTCGCTGGTAAAGTCCTCGCGTCGAAGGGAACCAACGTTACGTCACCCTCGAGCGTTACCTTTCGGCTCTCGATATTTCCGTCGGCGCCGACACTTACCTCAGCGGAGAACTCAGTGGCGTCATCGGGGACCACGGGGCCTATCTTCACATTGAGCTGGGCGCTCTGAGTAGCAACGACCTCGTTTGGCGCAGGATCGGCTGAGCAAGCGGAGAGAAATAGGCCGAATGTGGCGGAGCCCGCCGTCAATATGTGCAAATGTGACTTCTTCATTGATTTTCTTCCTGATTTAATTACGTGTCTAGCCCCACCCTGCTCAGGCCCTCCCCAAGCAACAATGACGTTAGCCGCCGAGGGCATCCCGCCCTCTCCTTTCAGCGGCCTACCCCAGCACCCCTTTAGTTAGTCGTCAAGCACAAAGTGAGAACACGTAACAAGTTACTATGTTTGAACTCGCTCTCCGGTGTACCCAACACCCAGCGAGTTCAACCCGTGGCTGCGCCGCCGGCCAGCCGGGGGTGCTCGCGGCGAACGACATAAGTGAGCAGACGGTCGGGGCTGTGTGTGTGTGCGAACGCGGGAGCTTACGGGTAGCCGCCGGGATCCATCAAGGTGAGTCTTTCATCCAACCCAAACATCAAATTAAGATTCTGAATTGCCTGGCCCGCTCCGCCCTTGATGAGGTTATCAAGCGCCCCAAAGACTGCAATCCGTCGAAGATTGCCGCGCAGCTCCCCCCAGGTGAACCCCACCTCCGCATAATTGGAGTGGCTCACCGCCACCACTTCAGGCAAGCGTTGCTTCGGGATCCGCACAAAAGGCTCGCCGCTGAAGGCTTCTGCGTAGCAGCGGGTGAGCTCTTCTTCCGTTATTTTGCCGGGTATATCGACGAGTGAAGTGGCAAAAATGCCACGCGTGAGGGGCGCCGAAATGGGCACAAAATCCAGGGAAAGATCGCGCGCTCCGGCGTCCGTCAGCGTTCGCACAATTTCGGGAGCGTGTTGGTGCAGAAGGGGTCGATAGGTTTTAAGGTTTTGCGCGCGCACCGGGTGATGCGTACCGGGTGAGGCATTCGCTCCACTTCCGCTTGAGCCCGTGGCCGCCACCGTCGAGACAGTGCCCGAAAGCCAGCCCGCCTTGGCTAACGGAAGCAGGCTCAGCTGAATGGTCGTAGCGAAGCATCCTGGTGAGGCCAGTCGCGAAGCGCCGCGGATCTTGTCGCGATTGAGCTCAGGCAAGCCGTAAACGAAATCTGGCAGAAGCTCGGGGGCAGGGTGGGCCTCGCCATAGAACCGTTGATAATGCACGAGGTCGCGCAAACGAAAGGCACCCGAGAGATCTAAAATCCGAACCTTAGGATCTTGCACCGCCCGCACCAGCTTCACGCTCACGTCGTGCGGCAGGCCCATTAAGACTACGTCGGCGCCGGCAATCGCGCTTTCGATGGGTGGATTTTCGAACCGAAGCTCACTCAATCCCTCCAGATGTGGGTGCGCCGAACTGACGGGCATTCCCACGTGATCCGTCGCGCAAACTCTTAGGATTTCGAAATGCGGATGTGAGAGCAAGCGCCGCAGCAGCTCCGCCCCAGCAAACCCTGAAGCCCCCATCACAACAACTTGATGTTTGGTCACGCCCAAAAGCGTAACATCCTTCGCTTCGCCGGGCCAAAGCGACGCGTTATTGCTGCTTCAGGCCTGAACTCAAAGGGATCGGGATCCAGAGCGTCCGCATTTCGGTGCGACGGCCTTCGCGCGTGTAGCCGGCCAGCCCGTACAAAATATTCCAGAAGTGCCCGTCGGGGCTCTCGCCGTACGAGAAAGCAGGGAACACATGGATCTGCCAGTCCGAACCTGCGCTTGTGTACTTCTCGTGATAATAGACGTTACCGACCAGCTGCGAGGTCTCCTTGCGGTCAGTGAAGCGCCAGAAGAAGGGGAAGCCGACGGTAGAGCGCGACTCAGGAGAAGCGAAATCCCAGAGGAAAGGCGCGATCACAAGGTGTGAATCGTTGCCGTTTCGCCCCGCGTAGAAGATCGGGTGAAGATTCGTGCTCCAGCCGCGCAAATCCGTAGTGTGCTGAAAGAACGGTGTGATCCAGGTTTGGTTGCTGATGCCGAAGCGCTCGCTCTTGCCAAAGAACGGAAAGAGCACTGTCGTGGATTCACGTGGGCCCTGTCGAGACAGGAAAAACGGGAACAATAGCTTCTGGCTAAAGTGGGTATCTGGATCTCGATAATCCCAATAAAGAGGCGTTATCATATCGAGCTCCGTGCGGCCGCGGTAACGAGCGTAGCCCCAGGTGGCGAAGAGGTTCTCGCCGTTTTCACCGTGGCTCGTGAGAAACAGCGGGTTCACGAAGAGCGATGATTTTCCCTTGGTTCCGTAGTGAAAGAACGGGAGCACGGTGGTGTGCCGTTCATCTTTGCCGGTGATGCTCCAATAAATGGGCAATAGGTGGAAAAGCTCGCGTGTTTCGGTGTGGGCGCGATAGTAAGGGCCCCACACGTTCGTCCAATCGCCGGTGCGATCGTTGTAGCCGTAGTAATGCAGGAGCGGCGGGATGAGCTCGTATTGGGAGCGATCGTTCTGGCCGTAGAAGTAGAATGGGGCCACGCCCATGTCGATATCTTGCGCCGTGCGCGTGTCGCAATGCTTGCCACCTTTCCACGAGCAGAAGAGCGGCCCCACCAAGTTAAAGCCGCCTTGGGCGTTGGTGGAAGTGTACGTGAGGAGCGGCGGAATTAACGTATAGTGGCCGGTTTTGCGCTGGCCGGTGAAATAGAGGGGCGCCAACCAATCATCGCTCTCGGTCCGCGTACGGCGATTCACGAAGGGCCCAACAATGGTGGTGCGCTCGCCTTCGGCCGGATTTCGCAGATTCCAAAAGAGGGGAAAAAGCACGTCATCGGCGTGCTCGTGGCTGCGCCGATTGTAATACACGCCGCCGAATACCGACGCTCGATCTTCCACTTTAGCCAGTGTGCGCGAGGGCTGCTTGCGCTCCATCCAAACGGGGAAGGCGAGCTTCAGCGAATAGGCTCCGCTCTGCTCGGCGTAATACAGTCCATAAAAATTACGGTCCGTCGTTGTGGCGCGCCCTTGTTCGAGATCGTCGAGATCGAGATCTGAACCGATGCGCGCCGCTAGGGCTTTAGGGACCTCCAGGGGTTGCTCGGGCAATGAAGGTTCGGCCCCCGTGCCGAGCGGTGCATCGCTGGCACCCGAGGCGGCGTGCGTCTCGGGGACGTTAGGATCGACCTTTGCGGGCGCCTTCTTGGAGGGGCGCGCGGGCTCCGGTGGCTGGCCGGGGCCAAAGCCGCCAGGGCCAAACCCGCCTCCCTGTGCCGAAACAGAGCCCGCCAGTAGCGAGAACGCTGTGAAAAGCAGACCCGTTCGCAGGAAATTTCTGAGGTTGTGTGTGCTCACTCTGAACGCGCCTGCCCGGCTTATGCTCGTAACCGTTCGTCGCGGTCAAGCCGGGGTGCAAAGCTTTACAGATTGGGTGCCAAACCTCCCGATGGTCCGTGATACGACGCAGGGCCAAATGCGAGCGGCCGGGATCGACCTTGGAACAGTGCGAGTGGGCCTCGCGGTAGCCGATGAGCTCGGCCTGATGGCGCATCCCCGCCCAGCACTTTCAGGTGCCAATCGGCCGGGCCTGCTTCGGGCGCTCGCCCGCTTCGCCAAGGAGGAGCAGATCACCCTGTTCGTCGTTGGGCTCCCCAGCAACCTGAATGGACGCGAAGGGCCCCCAGCGAGGCGTGCACGCGTTTTTGCGGCGGAGCTCCACGCTCTCACAGGCATAGCCGTGGAGCTGCTGGACGAGCGCCTCACGACGCGCCAGGCCCAACGGCACCTGCACGAGCAAGGCCTCGACACCCGGCAATCGCGTGTCCGCATCGATAGCGCGGCGGCCGCAGTTCTGCTTCAAGGTTGGCTAGATTCACGAAGACCCGCTGATGAACTCGCCTAAACCCACCCCCGCGCCTCGCGCCAAGCGCTCGGTGCGCGCTCGGGCGCGGCGGCGACCTTCTCGCAGCGGATGGCTATGGTTCGGGGCTCTTTTGGGGGCGGGCGGCGCCTTGGTTTCCGCCTTTGTTGGCTGGGCCCTCGCATCCGGCCCCGGTACGGGAAAACGCGTCATTCTGGAGATCCCAGAAAACCCTTCGAGCACGCAAGTTGCCCAGTTGTTCGCTGAGCGACAGCTCATCACTTCTCCGTGGTTGTTTTCTTTCTACCTCGACATCGTGCGCCGCGGCGTTCCTATCCAACCCGGCTCCCACATTTTCAACGACGCACTTTCGCCGCGCGATCTTACCAGGCGCTTGGGGCGGCTGAAGCAGCGCGGATCCCGCAAAGTTACTATCGTGGAGGGGTTCGATAGCTGGCAAGTGGCAGAGCGGTTAGAAGCGAACGATGTGTGTAGCGCGGAGGCGTTCGTAAAGGTGGCTTTCGATCCAGAAGCCCTCAAAGAGGTCCGACTGGAGAAAAGCGCCGAGGGCTTTCTGTTCCCCGCCACTTATGATTTTAGGGAAGACAGTGACCCTCGGTTGGTCTTGTACCAGTTGGTGAAAGAAGCGCGCCGCCGTCTGATCGAGGTTCTTAAGAGCGAGCCCGATGGCCTCAACCGCCTGAAAAATGACTTTGGTATGGGGGTATCTGAGATCCTCACGCTGGCCTCGATTGTGGAGAAGGAAGCAGCGCGCGCAGACGAACGTGCACTCATAGCAGGAGTTTTTCTCAACCGCTTGAGTGACCCCAATTTTCAACCAAGGCAGGCCTTGCAGTCCGATCCCACGGCGGCTTACGGTTGCCGGCTGCTCGGCGCCACGATCCCAAGTTGTGTTGGATTTGGAGGCAAGATAACGCCAGCCATGCTGAGGGACAGCCTGAATCCGTATAATACTTATGCCCACCCAGGGCTTCCTCCCGGCCCTATTTGCAACCCTGGGCTCGGCGCTGTTCGGGCGGTTCTCAGCCCAGCAGAAACGGACTATCTATATTTTGTTGCAGTTGGCGGGGGCAAACATGCGTTCAGCCGCACCTACGCCGAACACCAGCGCGTGTATGCTCCCAAACCAGGAGCGGCTCCTGTGCCAGTGGCCACAACCCCACAGCCGCCGGGGAACTGAGCCCTCGCGCCCCCCGCGCCCCGTGCTGAAACGCGCACCTAGGCTTTTCAGCGTGGCAAAGTAGCGCTACCACAGACACCCTATGAGTTTTGAGCAAGCGGTACGCACGATTCAGTTCCTGTCAGTTGACGGCGTTGAGAAGGCTGGAAGTGGCCATCCCGGTACTCCGATGGCCTTGGCCGGTATCACCACCGACATCTTCACCAAGCACCTGCGTTACAATCCCGAAGATCCCGCCTGGCCCAATCGCGATCGCTTCGTGTTGTCCTGCGGCCACGCATCGATGCTGCTTTATTCGGTGCTGCATTTGGCCGGGTACGATCTCAGTCTGGAAGATCTGAAACAATTCCGTCAGTGGGGCTCGAAAACTCCGGGGCATCCGGAGAATTTCATGACCCCCGGCGTGGAAACCACGACCGGCCCGCTCGGGCAGGGGATTGGTAACGCTGTGGGTCTCGCGCTAGCGGGCAAGATGGCGGGCGCGCGCGTGAATTCGGCGGGCTCCGAGCTCATCAATTACCGCGTGTTTGTCCTGGCTTCAGACGGCGACATCATGGAGGGTGTCGCGAGCGAAGCGAGCAGTATCGCGGGCCATCTTGGCCTGGATAACTTGATTATCGTTTACGACGACAACAAGATCACGATCGACGGCAAGACAGAGCTGAGCTTCAGCGAAGACGTCGCCAAGCGCTACGAAGCCTACGGCTTTTTCACTCAACACGTGGACGGCCACAATCCCGAAGAAGTCCGCGCGGCGCTTGATCGCGCAGTATCGCAGAAGGGCAAGCCTTCGCTCATCGTGGCACGCACGCACATCGGCATCGGCGCTCCGACTAAGCAAGACAGCTCCAAAGCCCACGGCTCGCCGCTCGGAGCTGAGGAGGTCGCTGCCACCAAAAAAGCCGCAGGTTGGCCACTGGAGCCCACTTTTTACGTGCCCGACGAAGCGCGTGCGTTCTTCAAGGTGCGCGCCGAAGAGAACAAGAAAGCTTACGCCGCTTGGCAGTCCGTTCGGCAATCGGCGCCCGCCGAACAAAAGGCACTCCTGCAAACCCTCCTGGATAAAAAAATCCCAGCAGATCTCTATGAGCAGTTGATCGCTGGCGTACCCGCCAAGACCAACGCCACTCGCAGCACCGGTGGCGAAGTGGAGCAAATTGTTGCCAAGTTGGTTCCGTCGTTAGTCGGCGGTGCCGCTGATCTTGCAGAATCCACCAAAACCACCATCAAGGGTTCCAAGGACGTTTCGCGGAACGATTTTTCCGGGAGAAACCTGAACTTCGGCATCCGTGAACACGGCATGGCTTCGGTGATGAATGGCCTGGCGCTCTCCGGCTTCTTCATTCCGTTTGGCTCCACGTTTCTCATCTTCAGCGATTATCTGCGCCCTTCCTTGCGTTTGGCGGCGCTGATGCATCAACGCGTGGTCCATGTGTTCACGCACGATTCCATATTTTTGGGTGAAGACGGCCCGACGCATCAGCCCGTGGAGCAATTGGCCTCCATGCGGTTGATCCCGAACCTTGATGTGGTGCGCCCCGCCGATACGTTGGAGTGCGCGGCGGCTTGGGCCCACGCTGTATCCAGGGGGGACGGCCCCACGGCCTTCGCGCTGAGCCGCCAGAATTTGCCGGTTTTGGAGCGCCCGGCGGGTTTTGATCCCAAAGCTGTTCTCGACGGCGCCTACGTGATTTCGGACGCGGAAGACCCCGAATTTACCATCATCGCGAGTGGTAGCGAGGTGCATGTGGCGCTTTCTGCCAAGAAGTTGCTCGCTGCGCGCGGCAAACAGGTGCGAGTTGTTTCGGCGCCTTGTTGGGACGCCTTTGAACGGCAGCCGGCAGGTAAGCGAGAAGCTGTGCTTGGAAAAAACACCAAGCTGATAAGTCTGGAAGCCGGAAGAACAGCGGGCTGGAGCGGTGTGGTGGGCAAGCATGGGCTCTCAATTGGGATCGATCGTTTTGGGGCCTCAGCACCGTTTGAGAAACTGGCCGAAGCCTTTGGCTTTACCGCTGAAAAAGTGGCGGCTCAGATCCTTGAACACTCTTTCGCAGGCTAATTTACGGCTGAACCCGAGGAGCATTCACCTGGCCTTACCGGTAATTCTTGTTCCCCATCCGCACGTGCGCGTGGAGCCAACCGTTCTCGGTGGTAGCCCGTATGTTGCAGGCTCGCGGGTGCCGGTGCGCAGGCTTTGGGCGTTTTACGACAGCGGCGTGAAGATTGAGACATTGCTGAAGCGGTTTCCGCAGCTGGATGCAGCGAAGGTTTTCGACGCGTTAGCGTTTGCGCTGGATAACCCCCAGGTCATAGAAGCCGATATCCAGGCTGAGCGAGAGATCTTGCAGCGCGTGCATCAGCGGCAGCCAGGCAAGCCTAAAAACGCGGACAGCCAGATGGATTTGCCGTTCACTTTAAGTCGTTCGAAGCGCTAGCCGCCGGCGAAGCGTTTGGTTCGAACGAAACGCTAATGACCCCGAAGCGTTTGGTTCGAACGAAACGCTAATGACCCCGAAGCGTTTGATTCGAACGAAACGCTAATGACCCCGAAGCGATAGCTCGCGCGAAGCGTTTCGCTCGACTTGGAGCAAAGCCCTCTCGGGGTCAAATGAGCGGGCCTCCGGCCACCGAGCCCATTGATTTACTTTTGCCCGCGCACGGGTGCTATTCGGCGGTTCTGGAGATACTTAGCATGGCAAGTATCTCTTCGTGTGGAGTGATACAGCTTGCGCAAGCATTCACTCGCGATGCCCAATCTTCCTTGATCTTCGAAGTGTCTCGGTCCCTGGGCGGCCCTTTGCAACATCAAATGTTATCCTCCAACGCACTACTTCGGGGACACCTCTTTACAGGCACAGGGGATCCGGCATGCTAGCGCGCCATTCGGGGTATTTTCCCTTCAATTAACGGTTGCGATCAGCAACCAAGGCTTAAGGAGTCAGACACATGGTTGCTTCGCAAACGCGAAAAGTTACACGAGTCACATTCGGGATTTTGACACTCACGGCACTTCCGATGCTGTTGGTGGATTGCGGGAAGCTTCCGGGCGCCAACAATCTCCCCGGTGCTACCTGTCCCGCGGATATTTCCAGCGCAGAAGCCGTGATGGGTGCCAATTTTGGTCTCGACGCTTCCCTGGAAGGGAAAGTCAAAGCCGCCCTCGCAGCCGGTGCCAATCTACAGGGCCTGGCAGCAACCATCGAGACCGAGGTGAAGACGGCGTGTGGCAATCTCGCTACCGATCTCGGCGTCACCAACTTCGAGCCCACCGAGCAGGGTCCTGGCAAGGGCGCGGAAGCAGCCTGTAACGCCGCCGCCAAAGCAGTGGCTGATCTCAAAGCCAAGGCCCAAGCCAAAGTAACGGTCAACGTTGTGGAGCCGAAGTGCTCGGCTTCGATGAACGCCATGGCGGAATGTTCCGGTAAATGCGACGCAAGCGTTGAGCCGGGCAGCGTGAAGGTGGAGTGCGAAGGCGGCGAAATCAGCGGCACCTGCGAAGGTCAGTGTAAGGGAAGCTGCACGGTTGAAGCTGGCGTCGAATGCCAAGGTACCTGTGGCGGCAGCTGTAGCGGCACCTGCACCGGCGAGATCAGCGGCAAGTGTGACGGCAAGTGCAACGGCAAGTGCGACGGCAAGGATTCCAAGGGCGCCTGCGCTGGCACATGTGACGGCAAGTGCGACGGCAAAGCCGAGGCTTCTTGTAACGGCAGCTGCAAGGGCACCTGCAGCGCGAGCTGCGAGATGAGCGGCAAAGCCGATTGCAAGGGATCCTGCTCCGGCGGTTGCAGCGTCGAACTCAAAGAGCCGAAGTGCAGCGGCGAAATGAAGCCCCCGAAGGTGAGTGCAGAGTGCAAGGCCAGCTGCGATGCCGAAGTAAGTGGCAAGCTTTCCTGTACCCCAGCCAAGGTGGACGTGAAGGTGGAAGCATCGGGCGATGTCGAAGCTGGTGCTAAGCTCAAAGCAGCGCTCACCAAGAATCTGCCCGCTTTGCTCAAGGTCACGCTCGGCATGAAGGGTCACGTAGAGTCCGCAGCAGCTGGCGTTAAGGCTTCGCTCGAAGGCGTGAAAGCTACCGTCACCGGCGGCGGAGCGGCAGCGCTCAAGGTCGCAGGCTGTTTCGCATCTTCCATCGATGCGCAGGTGAAAGCCTCCGTGCAGATCGACGTCTCGGTGAAGGCAAGCGCCTCGGCGAGCGGAAGTGCAACGGCTGGCGGCTAAACTGCTCGCTCTGATCTAAACGCACACGCTAACGGCGCTCCGGCCCTTATGGGCTTGAGCGCCGACGCGCTGGGTTGGGGCATCCGCAGCTCGTCGGGGTGACTCTTTGCAGGGTGGACGAATTGGAAGGGGTGGACGAATTGGAGGGGTGGACGAATTGGAGGGGTGGATGAATTGGAGGGGCGTCATTTTTTTTGATTCCTCGCTCGCGCGGGGCTTCCGGCTTGGCGCGCCGGGACTTAGGAACGCCCCAACTCTCGACTAAAGGAAAAACAACATGCGTACTCTCTTTCTAGCTGGTGCACTCTCCCTGATCAGTTCCCTCGCTCTCGCCGCCCCCGTAGATTGGGCCATCGACGGCTCGCACTCCCGGGTGGGCTTCACCGTCTCTCACATGGTGATCTCTGAGGTTGATGGAAACTTCCGAGACGTCAAAGGCTCAGTGAAGCTCGACGAAGCGGACCTCACGAAGAGCAGTGTTGAGATCACGATTCCCGTGGCGTCGGTGAATACCGATAACGCGGATCGCGACAAGCATCTCAAGAGCGCTGACTTCTTTGATGCCGAAAAACATCCCAACATCACCTTCAAATCCACCAAGATCAAGAAGGCGGGTAAGGCCTTCAAACTCACCGGGGACCTCACCATCCGGGGGATTACCAAGTCTGTAACTTTGGACGCCACACTTTCCAACGCTGTGCAAAACCCCTGGGGCAAGAGCGTTCGTGGTGTGAAGGTAAGCGGAAAGATCAAGCGCCAAGACTTCGGGCTCAACTGGAACAAGTCCCTGGACAAGGGCGGAGTCGTCGTTGGCGACGAAGTCACGCTCAACGTGAAGCTGGAACTCAACAAGTAGTTTTTGGCTAAGCCTTCTCGGTAGGGTCCAAAGCAACAGCGGAAGCTTGCCCATTCGAAGCTAGGTGGGCAAGCTTCGCGGTCAACGCATCACGACGCGCCTGCTCGGCTAGCCGCGCATTCAGCCACTGCTGATACTCGACAAATCCCGCCACAGGATACCTGCTCCGGAGCTCCGCACCGCGGCCCTCCGCGGCATTCACCAATTCGCGAAACGCCTTCGACCCTTCGTATTCCCGCACCAGCGCCGTGAGTGCCGCCGCTTGCCGCTCCTCTGAATGGCAAATCAACAGCGCATCACACCCTGCAACAATCGCCGAAACGGCTGCATCTTCGACGTTCATGGCGCGCGTGATGGCATTCATTTCGAGATCATCCGAAAAGATCACCCCCCCAAACCCAAGCTCTCGGCGCAAGATCTGGGTCAAAATCGCCGAGCTCAGGGTTGCCGGGTGCTCAGGATCCAACGCCGGATAAACCACGTGAGCCGTCATCATGGAAGCCACCCCCGCGCCTATCGCCGCAACAAAGGGCGATATTTCAAGCTCCCGTAGTTCCGAATCTGAACGCTGAACAAGCGGTAACTCAAGGTGGCTATCTTGATGCGTATCCCCGTGGCCCGGGAAGTGTTTGGCACACGCCGCAACCCCCGAGCTTTGGAGCCCGCGGGCAAATGCACTGGCAAATGCTGCCACTCGGGCTGGCTCTTCGGCGAACGCTCGATCACCAATCACGGGGTTGTTGGGGTTGCTATCCACATCGAAAACGGGCGCAAAATTCAAGTTGAAGCCTAGCCCGGCAAGATCGGCCCCCAAGAGCGCACCCGCATCTTGTGTGAGCTCAACTGAGCCTTTTCCAAGCGTCCGCGCTGGCGGAAGCGTGAGCACAGGGGAGGGCAGCCGAGCTACGCGCCCACCTTCTTGATCTACTCCGATGAAGAGATCATTCGAAGCAGCCTCCGCGAGCTCCTGACATAAAGCATGCACCTGGGGAACATTTTCGACGTTTCGCCGAAAAAGGATCACGCCACCGACTTTTCCATCACGGATCCGTGACCGGAGAGCAGGCGCCAGCGAAACCCCAGGAAACCCCACCAAGAGCAGTCGACCACACAAAGCCTCTGCGGTGGTCAACGTGAGCTCCCCAGGTTAGGCGCTGAGATCTTCGGCTGCGGCCTCGGCCATGTCAGCTACGAAGCCGTTGAGGGCGTCAGTATCCGGACCTTCCACCATGAAGCGAAGCTTGGCTTCAGTACCGCTCCAACGCACGAGCACTCGGCCTTCTCCGGCCAAATGACGCTCAACCTCGGCAATGAGTGCTGAAAGCCTTGGCATATCGCTCACGGGCTTGCGCGAAGGCATTCTGACGCTTTCCAGAACCTGCGGGACGCGCTCCATGATCTTGGCAAGATCGCTCACAAGGCTGCCTTCAGCGACCATGATCGAGAGAACCTGAAGTGCCGCCACAATTCCGTCACCGGTGGTGGCATGATCAAGGAACACCAGGTGTCCGGATTGTTCGCCGCCCAGTGAGTAACCGGAGCGCCGCATCTCTTCGACTACGTAGCGGTCTCCAACAGCGGTGCGGACTAGCTGCCCTCCGGCCTTCCGCATCGCACGCTCTAGGCCAATATTGCTCATAACTGTGGCAACCAAAGTGTTCTTGGCCAAACGCCCTGCGCTCAAGAGCCGAGTCGCGCAAAGTGCCATCACGGCGTCACCGTCCACCACGTTGCCCTTTTCATCGACGATGATCACGCGGTCAGCGTCACCGTCTAAGGCAATGCCGATGTGAGCGTCATTTTTGAGGACCTCGCTAGCCAACATGTCGGGGTGCAGAGCGCCGCAATTATCGTTGATATTTCGACCATTCGGGCGCACTCCAAGGCTCACCACGTTGGCGCCCAGTTCGGAGAAAACGGCGGGAGCGACGCGATAGGCGGCGCCATGAGCTGCATCGACCACAATGCGCAAGCCATCCAAAGTGAGCTCTTTAGGGAATGTGGCCTTCGCCGACACCACATAGCGGCCAGCGGCGTCGTCGATGCGTTGGGCTCGCCCGATGCCAACTCCGGAAAAACCTGAAGTTATCAGCTTGGGATCTTCCAGCAAATGCTCGATTTCGAGCTCCTCGTGATCGGGAAGCTTGAAGCCATCAGGGCCAAAGATCTTAATGCCGTTATCTTGGAAAGGATTGTGGCTGGCGCTGATCACAACGCCTGCGTCCGCGCGCATCGATTGGGTGAGATTGGCAACGGCCGGGGTGGGGATTGGCCCACAGAGCATTACCACGCCGCCCATGGCGCAGATCCCTGAGGCGAGCGCCGTTTCCAGCATGTAGCCGCTTAGACGCGTGTCTTTACCGATCACAATGCGGGTGGCTCGGTCGTGCCCTCGCCTTGCTACCAGCGCGATCGCGCGGCCGAGAGTGAGGGCAAGCTCTGGCGTCATCGGGAAGACGTTAGCTTCGCCGCGAATACCATCAGTTCCAAAGAGTTTTCGTTCAGTCACGGAAGTTCAAAAATTGGAGGTCGAGGTTGAGGGCTTCATCATCCTTCTGGGCGCGCAGGAGCGCTATCGCCGCCTGCAAGTCATCGCGATTTTTCCCAGAAATACGCACAGTATCCTCCTGAATCGAGGCCTGCACCTTGAGCTTGCTGTCTTTGATCAGGCGAATAATCACTTTGGCTTTCTCCGAAGCGATACCCTCGGTTGCCTCCACCACAATCTTGGAACCGCCCTTAGAGGTAAACACCGGATCTTTGGCCTCGAAGTGTTTGAGGCTTACTTTGCGTCGAATCAGCTTCTCGCGCAGTACTTCATACGCTGCTTTGGCGCGGTCTTCACCCATTGCGGTAATCACCAAGCTGGCGTCTAACTTCTCGATCTTGGCTCCGGTATTTTTGAAGTCAAAACGCTGAATAAGCTCCTTTTGAGCCTGATTCATGGCGTTCATCACTTCTGCCCAATCGAGCTTGGAGACTACGTCAAAGGAAGGCACTTGCCGCGCACTCCGTTAAAGGTCAACTGCTGGGTCTGTGGGTAAACCCAAAAGCGAGGCGCGTGCAGCGCCTACTAAGAAGATAGATCCCGTAACCACCACGAGGCCCTTGGCTCCGACACGCGTGCGCGCCAGCTCCAGTGCAGTCGCGACATCCGGAGCGACTTCCCCCGGTAAAATCTTAGCGAATTCGTGCGGATCTACGGCTTTTTTGATGGGGGGTGCCACGAATATCCGATGGCCGGCGACATTCTCCAAGCGGCGCAACATCGCTCTGTAATTTTTCCCTTGAATGGCACCAAACACGAGGGCGATTTCTTTGCGAGAAGAAATGTCACCCAATGCACCGGGATCGAGCGAGTGCGACAGAGCCACCATACCATCCGGGTTGTGGCCGCAATCTAGGAGTGTGAGATCTTGCCCGTTTCGATGCAAAAGCTCATTCCTACCTGGCCAAAGCGTCGCTTCGATAGCGCGGGCCATGTCCTCGGGTGCAAACTTCAGGTAACGGCCGATAGTGGACGCAACCGCAAGGTTTGTCCCAATCATCGCAATGCGCGGGTAGGCGAGGCGGGCCCCCGCAAACGGTTCAGGGCTCCCAAGGTCCAGAAGCTCTGCCCCCACCTCGGCGATGCGAGCCTCAATCACCGCACGCGCCTCCGGGTGGATTTTGCCTAACACCACAGCCGAACCGGGCTTAATAATTCCCGCTTTTTCGGCGCCAATCTGAGCAAGTGTGTCGCCGAGCTCCGCGGTGTGATCAAACGAGATGCGTGTAATGGCGGCCACCCGGGGAGCCGGGATCACGTTGGTGGCGTCCAGCCGCCCACCCAGCCCTACCTCGATAACCGCGAAATCTACCTTGGCCTCGCGGAAAGCGAGAAATGCCGCGACCGTAGCCACCTCAAAGAAGGTGAGATCTGGACCTTGATCCATCACTTGCTCTAGCAAAGGCGCAAGAGCTTCGTCGGTGATGGCTTCTCCATTAATAGCTATGCGTTCGGCAAAGCGATTGAGGTGTGGCGAGGTGTACATCCCCACCTTGCGACCCGCATGAATAGCCATCGAATTGACGAAGGCACACACCGTGCCTTTGCCGTTGGTGCCGGCCACGTGCACCGCTTCAAAGCTTCGCTCAGGGTTACCGAAGTGATCACAGACCGCCTGCACGCGCTCCAAGCCAAGCTTGCGGCCCGCGGGGATACGCGAGTAGAGGCGTTCAAGGGTTTTCTGGTAATCGCTCACTTCAGCTCGCGGCAAAGGTGGTTCAAGAGAGTATTCAGCGTGGCCTTCATTTCTACGCGTGGCACGATGGTATCCACCATGCCGTGCGAAAGCAGAAAATCAGACCTTTGGAACCCCTCAGGGAGCGTGGTGCGCAGGGTGTTTTCAATCACGCGCGGCCCCGCAAATCCAATGAGTGCATTGGGTTCGGCGATATTGACATCGCCCAAAAGTGCGGTGCTTGCAGCAACTCCTCCGGTTGTAGGGTGCATCAAGATGCTGATGTAGGGCTGCCGGCACGCACGAAATCGGCCCAAAGCGGCCACGGTTTTCGCCATTTGCATCAGGCTTAAGATCCCTTCCTGCATACGAGCACCCCCCGAAGCATGCAGCAGGATCACGGGAAGCCGTTTGGCTGTTGCCCTCTCAAAGAGGCGCACGATGCGCTCGCCAGCGACGGAGCCCATGGTCCCAGCCATAAAGCCAAAAACATACGATCCGTACGCCACTTGACGCCCAAAAATCTTGCCCTGCCCAACTTCCACCGACTCGCTCGCCTGAGCCGAGGCCTGGGCCTTGAGGAGTCGATCTGTGTAGGGCTTCTGGTCGATAAACTGCAGGGGATCGGCGGGCTGCACGTGCTCTTCCCACGGGAGCAGCGTGCCATCATCCAGTAGGAGCTCGCGCCAACGCCCGTGCTCCATCGTGTGGTGAAAACCGCAACTGGGGCAAACGTGCCAATTGAGCTGCAAATCCGCGGCTGTAAGCATGGAGCCACAGCCCTGACACTTGTTGAAAAGCCCTTCACCAACGGATCGTTTTTCGTCGGCCGTGGTCAGGGTGGGGGTTTTGGCGGGTAGGGTCACCGGAGGAAGCTGTGGAGGTTAGCAACCAGGCCTTCAAAAGGGAAATTGGAGCGGCCAGGATGGGGCGAAAATCGGGGTCCCCGCATAGCCTTCCCCCGTCTTAACCTCAAGCACCGAGAGCGGGCTCCCCCGCCGCCGCTTTGCCCTGGAATTTCAAGACCAGCGGATCTTCTCGACGGCCTGGTTCTGGGACCTTGTTCCTTCTCAAAAACAAGAGGACACTGCGCCGATGGATCGGCAGCCCGATTCGCTGAGGCTGCGTGCTGAGCTTGTGGGGCGAACCCAGGAGCTTGCTGCGCTGCGTGAGGCGTACCAGCGTGTATCAAAAGATGGGGCCTTCCAGGGCGTTACGATCCTGGGCAACGCTGGGCTTGGCAAATCGCGATTGATTGAAGAGTTCCTCGGAGATCTCGCGAAAACCGAGCCCGCTCAACTCCGAGTTTTCTCCGGACGCGCGCGCTCCCAGGTGCTCGGGTACGGCATGTTCGGGCGGCTCTTGCGTGATCGCTTTGAGATTGGCGAAGGCATGGAGCCCGAGGAAATCCGGAGCCGCATCCGAAGCCGGGTCGCCGAAGTACTGGAAGATCGAAAAGTCGGAGATGTTTGCTTTTTCCTTGCTCAGCTCATGGGCCTTGAATTCGAAGATAGCCCGCTCACGCGTGCCATCGCCGATGATCCCGCCCAGGCGCGTTTTCTGCGTCGGGCAGTCGTGCGGAGTTTCCTTGAGAAAGACGCACAGCTTTCGCCGATCTGCTTGGTGTTCGAAGATGTGCACCACACCGATGACGATTCGGCGGAGCTCTTGCTGTATTTACTCGAGAATCTGCACGCCAAGGTTTTGGTCGTGTGCACCTCGCGGCCCGAACTCATCACTCGCTACCCGAACTGGTTTCACTATGGCGAATTCCGGCATCAGCGCCTCGAGTTAACTCCGCTGAGTCAACCCGAAAGCGTGGAGCTCATCAGTCAGTTGCTGCGCCCCTGTGCTGACGGTCCACCCGATGCCTTGATTGAGGCAAGTGTGGGTGTGGCTGGTGGCAATCCAGGGCTACTGCGCGGAATGGTTCACATTTTTCACGATTCCGGCGTCTTGCAGCGAGCTCCTGAGGAAGGTTCGGGGTGGGTGGTGAACCTCGATAAGTTGGCAAGCGTTCGCATGCCTCTCACGGTGGACGATGCCGTCGCGCTGCGTGTGTCGGCCATGTCTCCGCTCGATCGTCGGGTGCTGGAACACGCAGCGGCGATGGGGGGCGTGTTTTGGCTCGGGGGGCTAGTGACCCTAGAGCGAATGGAGCGCGAGACTCCGAACTTCTGGGATCCAGAGGAGCGTACCGATACCGTGGCCATCTCGGCCGCGCTGGATGACCTCGTGCGGCGCGACTACGTGCTCAAGCTCCAGGATTCGGCCTTCACGGGTGACATCGAATACGTCTTCAAACACAACCTCGAACGCCAGAAGATCGCGAATTTAACCAGCGCTTCAGCGAGTCAGAAATACCACCAAACCATCGCCGATTGGTTGGCTCAAAAGCCCCAGGTAAAGACTCAGGAGAGCTATTGCGCCATGCTCGCGCAACACCTTGAGCAATCTGGCTCGTTCACCCGAGCTGGGCTCGCTTACCTCGATGCTGGGGACTTGGCGCGCAGCCACTATGCCGCCAAAAAAGCAGATGAGTATTTCAGCAAAGGGCTATCGCTGCTAGGTGCAGACGACTGCCTGCGTCGCATGAACGGTTTGCATAACCATGGTGACGTATTGCTGGTGCTAGGCAAAACCGATGAAGCCTTGGCAGCGTTTCGGGAAATGCTGAAGCTTGCCTACCAGTTCGCCCTGTTCGCCAAGGGTGGGGCCGCGCACAACCGTATCGGCCGTTTGTGCCGCGATGCAGGCGCGCTCGGCGAGGCCCGGCAGCACCTCGACGCGGGCCTCAAGCTATTTGAAAGCGCCGACGATAAGCGGGGGATCGCCTCCAGCCACGACGATATTGGGATGCTTTTGTGGGTCCGGGGTGATTACAGCGCCGCACTGAAACACCTAAAAACAGCGCTCGATATGCGCAAAGAAATTGGGGATAGACGCTCGATTGCGCTCAGCCTCAACAACATTGGCCTGGTTTGGATGGAACACGGCGAGGCCCGAAAGGCGAGCGAAGCGCTGGAGGCTGCACTGCAAATCCGCCGCGAGGTGGCTGATCCGTTGGGTGTGGTCGAAAGCCTCAATAATCTCGGACGCTTGGCGCATGATCAAGCCGATCACGAGCGCGCGCTGGTGCTCTTCAACCAGGCTTACCAAGCAGCCCAAGACATCGGAGAACACAACCGCATCGCGGGAGTGCTCACACGCATCGGCGAAACCCACCAGCGCCTGGGCAACACCACCGAAGCCCTTCGTTTTCTCACCCAAGCTGAGGAGCTCTGTGACGAACTCGGAGATCGCCTGCACCTCGCTGAAGCAAAGCGCGGCCTAGCTAAGACATACCTCAAACAAAAGGAATTGCTCAAGGCTCGTCAGGCTATCAAACATGCCGTGGATCTGTTCGGGCAAGTGCGGAGCAAAGTGCGTTTAGCAGCTGCGCTGCGCACGCTGGGGGAGGTCACCGGCGCCGGAGCTTGGGGCGAAGGGCATGAAGCCAAAGCCGTGGATTATTTCATGCGGTCCATTGCTATCGCGAAAGAGATCGGCAACGAACTTGAGGTCGCCAAAAGCTACACGGCGTTCGTCCAATATGTCACCAATTCCCCGCATTATCAGCGCAACGACGCCATCTTGCGCGAAGCTTCAAAGCTGAAGGGAATGGCGAGCGAAATCTTCGAGAGGCACTCCAACAAACGAGAACCCGCCGTTGCCCAATGACCCCCCGGGCATCGGATTTCTACCACCCCAAAGGAACAACCATGTTACGCGTGTTAGTAAAAGCCATGGGGCCGGTCGCTGTGCCTCTTCCCGCGTACCAAACGGAGCTCGCTGCAGGTTTCGATCTCTGTGCGGCCATCACCGATCCGATCGAGCTTGGCCCCGGCGTTCGGCGCCTTATCCCCACGGGGCTCGGCCTAGAATTGCCGGCCGGTTACGAAGGCCAGGTGCGCCCACGTTCGGGCTTGGCCCTAAAATTTGGGATTAGCATCGTGAATGCCCCGGGCACGATCGACGCTGATTTTCGCGGAGAAATCGGGATCGTGTTAATCAACCACGGGCAGGTGCCTTTTGTGGTGGAACCATTGTCGCGTATCGCGCAGCTCGTAATTGCTCCCGTCACACGCGTGGAGCTCGCATGGGCCTCTGAGCTTTCAAACACCGCACGTGGTGCTGGAGGCTACGGCTCCACGGGGACAGCCTAGCTTTTTCTAGAAAAAGTCGGGGTTTGCGGCACACGCGTCGAGCCCGCATGGTACAGCTCGTCCCCCGCGCTTCGTCGGCGGGCCCAGTGTGTTAGACTTGTGCGGTGGAGTCCCAAGCCCTCATGCCCGTGGCTCAACGCTATCACGCACGCTTGCGCCAGCGATTTGGGCCTCGCCTCATTTCCGCACGTGTATATGGGTCGTATGCTCGGGGGGAAGCCCATGAGCACAGCGACCTAGACATTGCGGTATTGGTCCGCGGGCTCACCAAGGCGGAGAAGGTTGCCGCCTTGGGTGACGCCGCTGAGCTTGGGTGGCCTTTGGGGCTCACCATTTCCCCTCTTCTGATGACTCCAGAAGAGTTTAGCAGGCTAACCGAACTCGAAGCCGGCATTGCTTTGAACATCCAGCGCGAAGGGGTGCCTCTGTGACGCAGGAAAACCAGAAGCTGCACATTGCGGCGGAGGTTGCTCGCGCCAAGAGCGCGCGGCGCGCCGCCGAAGAGCTACTCAAGCTGGGTTTATTCAGCGACGCCGTCAGCCGTGCCTATTACGCGGCCCTCCATTATGCAATTGCGCTACTGCTCACCGAAGGGATCGAGCCCAAAACCCACAGTGGAGTAGGCAGCATGTTGGGCCTGCACTTCGTCATGCAAAACAGGTTATCACCTGACGTTGCTAAGGCCTTAAGCCGCCTGGAACAGTTCCGCGGAGAGGCCGATTATAATCGTTTTTTCGTATTCACCGCAGAAAGCGCGAGCGAAGAGCTCGAAGTGGCGCAAAAGTGTTGCAGCTCCATAGAACTCTTGCTGCATGAGGGCGGTTGGCTTTAGCTAGCTTTCGCCGCGCACGATGCCGTAGCCGCGGATCTTCTTGTGGAGGTTGGTACGCTCCACCCCCAAGGCGGTGGCGGCACGCGAGATGTTCCATTCGAGTTCCTGCAGCGTGTGCAAGATATAGCTGCGCTCGGCAGCGTCACGGTATTCGCGTAATGTCAGGCGTTCATTGCTAGCGGGTGACGCCGGTAACCGAATTCGGGGAACGCTGGCGCTTTCGTTGACGCCTGCGCTCTCGCCTTCATCGTCAAATGGGCTTGCGTGGGGATCTTCGGGCAAATCCGCGATCGTGATCCTGCCCTCCGAAAGGATGGCAGCGCGCTCCACCACATTCTTGAGCTCACGCACGTTGCCGGGCCACGAACGTCGGGCCAGAGCCTCGAAGACGCCAGGATCGATGGCTTTGGGCGGCATGCCGTTTTCACGGCAAAAGGCCAGCACAAAGGACTCTGCCAGCGCCCGGATATCCTCTGGCCGATCTCGTAGCGCGGGCGCAGTAAGCGGGAATACGTTCAGCCGGAAGTAGAGATCTTCTCGGAATAGGCCCTGCGCTACATGCTTTTCGAGATCGCGGTTGGTGGCTGCGAGCACGCGAACATCCACGTGGATCACATGCTCCGAACCGACCCGCACCACTTCACCGTTCTGCAGCGCGCGCAACAATTTGGCTTGCGCCGATAGCGCCATATCGCCGATTTCGTCGAGAAAGAGAGTGCCCCCGTGGGCTTGTTCGAAAAATCCGCGCGTTCGGCTTTGGGCACCTGTAAAAGCGCCTTTTTCGTGCCCAAAGAGTGCGCTTTCAATCAGCTCCTGAGGGATGGCAGCGCAATTCACCTTCACAAACGACGCTTCACTGCGGGGGCTCAGCCGATGCACCGCGCGACTGATGAGTTCCTTGCCGGTACCGCTTTCCCCAACGATGAGTACGGTGGCCTTGGTGGGTGCCACTTTGTCGATGTCTTGAAACAACTTCTTGAGTGGGGGGCTTGAGCCGATCATCTCATAGCGCGCGGTCATCTCCGCGCGCATTTCGGCTACCGTCCGGCTCAGCTGCGCCGCGTGCAAACTGTTTCGAACGCTCACCAGAATGCGTTCGCGATTGAGCGGCTTCTCGAAGAAATCCGTGGCGCCAAGCTTGATCGCGTGGACGGCGTCGTGCACGGTGGCGTGCCCGCTGATGACAATCACCGGCAAATCGCGTGTGGCTTCGTCCGCACGGATGCGCTCCAAGGCTTCAAGCCCTGACATTCCAGGCAGTTTAAGGTCAAATATCGCCAAATTTACGGGCTCGGTGGGGCTCGCAATGATCTCGAGAGCGTGTTCGGCATCTTCAGCTTCGAGGAAGCGGTAGCCTTCACCCGTCAGCACCATCGCGAGCGTGCGGCGAATGTTCTTCTCGTCGTCGACGACGAGTACGGTGGGCGCGACGAGTGAAAGCTGGTTCCCGGTGCCCGAAGGGTTCATGAACGGCCCCCCGATCTACTGAGGCTTTGCAGCCGACGAAGGTTCCGAAGCTTTACTTGCGACCCCACCCAGGCGGGCGAGAAACTGACCCGCCGGGACGGTGAAGGGGCTATTGGGATACTCCGCCAACACCTTTTCAAGCAACCCACGAGCTTCGCCAGGCTGTTTCATTTTCAGGTGAATTTCAGCCAAAAGCACGTATGCTTCGGGCTCAAGCCCCGAGCCCTTCTGCGTAGCCAAAGCGAATTTCACGCGCGCAGCAGCTGCCTCAAAGCGATCATCGGTGAGGTGGAAGCGCGCTACGTACAACTCATGGCGAGCCAGCATACCGCTGGTGACCTCCAACATATAGTTGAGCTCGGGCACCCATTTGGACGTTGGGTAGTCGCTCAGGTGGGCGGTTATCGCGCTGTTGGCATCCCGGATTTGTGCGAGATCGCGCTCTTCAAGCGGTGGCAGAATGGCGCTGTCGCCAGTTGATTGAAACAGGGCTTTTGCGGCGCGAAAGCGTGCGTACGGGACCTCGGGATCATTGGGGTGATCGTGAGCGAAGCCTTTGTAGGAAGTACTCGCTTCGAGGTACTTTTGCTGTTCGAACTCGGCGTCCGCGATGCGCAGTGCGGCCAGGCGTCCCCATCTACTATTCGCGTAGCGACGCTCAAGCTCCTCCATCTTGGGGACGAACCGCTCCCAGTTGCGGTCGAAATAGTCCTCCATGGCTTCATCGTATGCGCGCTTGGAGTTGGCGCGATATTCTGCCGCTGTCTCGGCACGTTTGGGGGCCTCCGCGCACGCCAGGGGCAGCCAAAGAACGAAAAAGACCAGCCAATGTCGCCGCATTTGAGTCCACTTCCGTAGCGCTATCCCCGGTGGGGGTGCAAGGCCTTGGCGAGCAAAAGACGGAGGTCGAAGGAGATGAAGGGGGCTCTTGGGCTTGCTTAGGCCCCCAACTCAGGTATTGAGTCGCCCCATGGCAGTGGACACGGTTCCGATGACACCCCGAGGCGCACAGAAGCTGAAGGATGAGCTTCAACGGCTCAAAGAAGAACGCCCCAAGATCTCTCGTGAAATTGGGGTCGCCCGTGAACACGGCGATCTTAAAGAAAATGCCGAGTATCACGCTGCTAAAGAGCGTCAAGGCATGGCGGAAGCGCGGATTAAGGATATCGAAGACAAGCTCGCCCGAGCTGAGATTATCGATCCTGCGACTCTGGTGGGTGCCAAGGTGAAGTTCGGTGCCACCGTATGCCTCCTCAACATCGCGACCGAAGAGGAGGTCACCTACCAGATCTTGGGGGCGGATGAAGCCAACATCGATGAGGGCACCATCTCGATTTCAGCACCGCTTGCACGGGCTATGATCAGTCGCGAAGTGGGCGATGAGATAACGGTGACGTTGCCTGGTGGCAAACGCACCTACGAGATAGTGAGCATCGAGTACAAGTAGCCGTGGTCTCTGCGGGCGCAGGGGCAGGCAGGCATTCGGCGTTTTTTGCGCCTTTCTCGGCGGAGTTGGCTCGCTGCACGCTCGCCGTCCTCTGGGTGTGGGCATTTGCGCTGCTTGAGCTTGTGGCCGTGCTCGCGCTTGAACGGGCTCGACTGACTGGCTTTTGGGAAGTGCAGTTTGGGATCTTGTGGCTCCTGCCGTCACTGCTCTTGGTTGCCACCGCGGTGGCCCTTTTAGGCGCAATTGTATGGGCCCTCGTTACGCACGAGCACGCTTTTGCTCGTGCCTTAAGCGCGGTCAGCGTAGGGCTCATTCTGGCTGGGTTTGGCTGGGGTGTTGGGGGAGGGCGGCATCTTTCGAGCCTGGGGCTGCGTGGGGGCTTCGCCCTGTTCACCGGACTGTTTTTTGCGGCGATCTGGTGGTGGGTGGCGCCGAAGATCCGCCGCTTCTCCTCAAGGAACGGGTGGCTGTGGCGCTCGTCGCTGGTAGCCGCAACGATTGGTTTCGAGCTGGCAAACCAGTTGATTTTGGTTCGCTTGTATCCCGCATTCCACCTTTGCCTGAGTGTGCTTGCAACGTTTTCGGTCGTTGGCCTAGCTTTTTCCGGCAAAGTCCCGCGATTTTGGGGGAGGTCCGGCGCTCTACTGGTGCCTTCACTTACGTTATTAGTCATCCTCACGTGCGGGCTCACCCTGGCACCCAGTGCTAGAAATCTGGCCGGTTTTGACAATTTTCGCCTGATCTTGTTTGAGACCGCACCTTCGGCCCGATATGCGATAAAGGTTGCTGCTAGCGTGGCTCCGCCACCAACGCTTGAGCCCTGCATACCGCGCGAAAACGTTCCCTGTGATGCCGTAGGCGAGGCCCCGACGGGGTCAGTCGATCTAGATCTGCGAGGCCGCAGCGTCCTTCTGGTAAGCGTAGACGCGCTCCGCGCCGACCACGTGGGCGCCTACGGTTACCAGCGGAACACGACACCCAACATCGATGAGCTTGCGCGCACCGCAACGCTCTTCGATCGTGCGTACGCGCCCACACCCCACACTTCGTATTCAATTACGTCGCTCATGACCGGCAAATACATGAGGCCGCTCCTGCTCCAGGGAAATGGCGGTGATTCAATAACCTGGGCGGAAATCTTCCGCACTTATGGCTACAAAACAGCTGCTTTTTTCCCACCGGCGGTCTTCTTCATCGACGGCTCACGCTTCTCTCATTTTCAGGAGAAAGCCCTGGGGTTCGAATATAAAAAGGAAGAATTCGCAGAGGGTGATCAACGCGTCGGCCACGTGCGCGACTACCTAAAGGGGATCGACGCGAACACACCTGCTTTTGTTTGGGTACACTTGTTCGGGCCCCACGAACCCTACGAAAACCACAGTGAACATCCCTTCGGCGACCGCGATATCGATCGCTACGACTCCGAAATTCGAGCTGCGGACACTACATTTGGCAAGCTGGTGCGCTTGATGCGCGAGCGAGATCCAAACACCGTAGTGGTACTCACGGCCGATCACGGCGAGGAGTTTGGTGAACACGGTGGGCGCTATCACGGATCAAGCGTCTATGAGGAGCAGGTGCGCGTGCCTTTAATCGTACAAATCCCTGGCCACAGGCATTCTCCGCGGGTTTCGCCACCAGTCCAAACCATTGATCTTTTGCCCACGTTCCTCGACCTACTCAAAATCCCAATACCGCCGCGCATTCGCGGCAAGAGCCTTGGACCTTGGCTGGTTTCGTCGCCACCTGCGAACACCAACGGCCTTGCCCTCGCCGAAACCGACGAACAAACGCTGTTGGCCGAGGGCAACTACCGCCTCGTATGTGCTCGTCGGGTGGGGGCGTGCGCGCTGTACGACATCATTTCGGATCCAGGCGAGCGCCGGGATCTTTCACGGAGTGAACCGCAGCGCTTTGCGAACATGCGTGCTCAGCTGACAGCTTTGGGTGAATCGCATGGCCGCTTTGAGCAACAGGGGCTGCGAGCCGAAGGCAAAGGCTGGCCCGCACCCATCCTACGGGCCATGTCTGGCGACGGAGATGTGGCTCTGGATGTGGCCGCGCTCCTGGACGATTCGGATGGGGCAATCCGCGCTAAAGCCGCCGAGGAGCTGTTCGACTTGAGGCGCCCCGAGACTGCGCCGGCTCTCCGCCTGGCGCTACGACGAGACGAGGCACCAGAGGTGAAACGCTGGGCGGCGCTAGCGCTCACTCGCTTCGGCGAAGGAGCGCCCTTAACAATTGAGCTGCTACAGGATCCGGAGCGGAAGTGGCGCAGGTTGAGCGCGCTGACCTTGGCCGAGGACGGCAACGACTCGGGGAAAACGGAACTCCTCGGCTGGTGGAACGATCCGAGCGCCCGCGACTTCGAACGGTCGAAACAGATATTGAAGGCGATCGGGCGAATCAGGGACAAAGGGGCTGTCTATGCTTTGACGCGCGCACTCGGAGATGTCCGGTTGCGCCCGGAAATTGCCAACGCACTTGCAGCCATCGGCGACGAGGGCGCACGCGGCCCGCTGCTCACAGCATTTACAGAAGAGCGATATCAGAACACCCGGGTGGCACTGAGCGAGGCCTTGCTCGCACTCGATATCGGACCAGTGGTGTCAGCCCCATTGGTGCGATTCTTGGGGGTACCAGACCCACTTCCTAACGGGCTCAAGGTGGCCTTGCAGAGTCGAGCCCTGGAGTTCATAGGCGGCCCCACGGCAAGAGAGCTTTCCCGACTCCAGGCGCAGAGCGAGCTAGGCGCCCTCGTGCACGTTACTGTCCCTCCGGGTGGTAACGGGCGAGGGGTGAGGGTGCTCGTTCGAGCTCGCTCGCTGCGCTCCGATGGCTGGGTGCGGGTGAGCTCGGGCAAACACCAGGTAATGTATAACAGTAAAGGTAAGCTCGTAACCTCTCGTAATTTGCCAACTCTTGACAATCAGACAACGCTTGAGCTGCGAATCCCGGCAGGTCCTGATTTCGTGCAGATCTACGGGCCCATGGCTGCTGAGTCTGGAGCGGTCGCGGGGCGGAGCGCAGCGTTGATTGTTGTCGCCGCCCCGGGGGTCGAAGTGGAGTCGCTCGCCGTGGTCCCGCTGAGCGACGAGTTGCCTCCGCCTGCACCGCAACCGTGGCAACCTTCTCCAGCCTCGCAGTAGTTGGCGGAGCCGGGCATGCCCCGCGAAGTCACGTGGAAGGCAGTGAAGCTCAAGTGGGACCGATCTCCGAGCAATGAGGTGGTAGGCAAGGCGGCTGCGGGTGGTATAGAGGCGCCCGTGTCTGAACAGGATCCACGGCAGGGAGCGGCGTCCCGACGCGCGCAACGGCGAGCCCAGGGCGACGCTGAACAGGACTCCACCCAAGAACCGGAGGCAACGGAGCCCCCGGTGCGCTCCGGCCGAGAGATCCTCGATCGGAACCAACGGGTGAGGGAGCAAGCCGCCCGCAAGCGAGATGCCTCGCGTCAAGCCAAAGGCAGGCCAAGCGGAGCAACAGGCCTCGATGCCAGTGAGATGGTGGACGACGCGCTCACTCGCGGCACGCACGCCACAGTTAGCTTCGCACGGCGACACTTCAATGTTATGCAGTGGGTGGTTCTTGGGGGTGTTGCAGTGGCGATTGGCGCTCATCTGTACAGCCACCGCCGTGAGGGCCAAATTCAGACGGCTTCCGACGTATTAGCAAAGGCCCTCCACACGGAGAATGGTCGCATTGGAGATACGGGCGATCGAGGTGCCGATAAAAACTCAGGCCTGGCTGATGTACAGCCCAGTTTTCCAACTGACACCGACAGGTTAAAAGCAGCTTCACGGGCCTACGAGGAAGCCAAAACACAGGCCGTCGGCAAGGGTGGGGCGCTCTTGGCCACGATGGGGCTGGCTGGGGTAGCGTTCGAAAAACAGAACCTAGCGGAAGCGGCTAGGCTGTATGCTGAGGTAAAAAACAGCGAACTCGCCGGCCAAGACAACGAGCTTAAGGGGCGAGCGTTGCTTGGGATCAGCGCGGCGAAAGAGGGTTTGAAGGATCTCGAAGGTGCGCTTGCCCCGTTGCGTGAGCTCGAAAACATGGGCGTAGCTCGCTTCACGCCAGTGGCTCAATACCACCAGGCGCGCATCCTCTACGGCCGAGGTGAGGCAGAAAAGGCCAAACCGCTGCTTGAGAAAGCACTGAAGAAGCTGGAGTCTGATAAGCCATCAAGTGCCGAGCCTTTTGCTCCGCCCACGGAGCTAGAAAGCTCGGTTCGGGCGCTTCTACAGCTCATCGATCCCACCCGTGCCGAAGCGCCCGCCTCGGGAATGACGCCTGAGCAGCTGGCACGTCTTCGAGCACAGCTGGAGGCGATGGGCAAGAACCCCAAAGGGCCTTCACCCACCCCAAGCTCGCCAGAGAAGTGAAGTCCATGCCGGCACTCTTGCACGCGTTTCGAAGCCCGTCCCGAACGCTGCTCGCTCTAGGGCTAGGAATTTCTAGTCTGATGTTCGGATGTGAAGCGGGGCGCGCTGGGGCCAATCCCGAAGCACCACTCTGGAAGCATCACCCGAGTGGCGCTCTCAGCGTAGTGTTCAGAAAGCAGCTGAAGGCTCCCAGCCGAGCGCAGGGGGAGGCCCGCGAGCATGCCACTCCCGCGTTGGACATCGAGGGACGCCGTATTTTCGTGGGCTCAAGTGATCACGGCCTTTATGCGCTGAGTGCGGTAGACGGAACAACGCTGTGGCGCTTCGAAACCGCGGGGCCAGTGAAGTCTACCCCGCTGTTCGATAAGTCGAGGAATGTCGTATATTTCGGGTCTCACGACGGCGCGCTCTACGCGGTGGATGCAAGCACCGGGAGCCTACGCTTCCGCTTCATGAGCAACGCCGAAGTACAGCGGCCGCCGATTCTCAGCGGTGGGCGGCTATTCGCGGTGAATGCGAATGATACGGTCATGGCACTCGATCCGAACAACGGCAAGCTCTTATGGTCCCAACATAGAACCCCAGCCATGGGTATGGAGGTCGCGGGCTATTCGGGTGCGTTGGTGCATCGCGGGCGGGTTTATGTTGGCTTCAGCGACGGCGTGGTGATGGCGTACAACGCGGCCACGGGAGCGTCGAGCTGGGAAGCCGTGGATTTAGCCGCTGAGGCCGAGCAGATCTTGGGGGATATTCCGCAATATTTCGACGTCGACACGACACCAGTGGCCGCAACTACGGACGCTGGGCCTGCCATAGTGGTTGCGAGTTATGCCGCGGGGGTCTTCGCGCTGGATGAAGAAACTGGCATCCAGCTGTGGGCCAACACGGCGCCTCGGGGAGTTACCCAGTTGACGCTCTGGCATGAAGCCGAGCACCCTCCACGCGGAGCCCACGAGAGTGCGCTGCCCATCGCAGAAAAGACGTTACTGCTCGCAAGTAGCGGCACAAGCGGCCTCTGGGCGCTGGATCCGCTGACTGGGGCAATGCTGTGGCAGCGCGAGCTCCCCAATGGGGCCGTGTCCGAACCGGTAGCGGCAAACGGCGTCTTGCTCGTAGCAGGTTCGGAGTTGGGCCTTTTCGCGATCTCGCCGCTCGATGGCAGCATTATTGACGGAATACATATCTCTGGGGGCATTGATGCCGCCCCCGCCGCCTACGGCTCGCGGGTATTCGCAATGACCAATCGCGGCTTCCTCTTGGGGCTACACCTTCAGTCTCCGCTGTAAGCAGCAAAAAGCACCCCTTTCAGGGCTCAATCAGCTCTCGCCAGCCTCACTGGATCGGGCTGCTGACAACAGGTGGCCGCGAGATCAAGACATCCGTGTTGTCGGGATCCGCAATAGGAAACCCATTTTCATCCTCGTTGGTGAACGCGGAGTCCACGGTGACTTCAACGCTGCTTTCGCCAACGGGCCCGATCTCTTCGCCCACACACTGACTCGCATCCGCTTGAACGGCTGTCACCCGATCGCGAAGCCCACGAAGCACCGTATAAGCATGCCAATAGCCGTTCTTGTCTTTGCTGCTGAGGGCTAGTTCAAAAACCTGGCTTCGCTGCTGAGCCACCCGACGCATCGCCATCATTTGGCTGAGCTTGTCGTCCAAGCATAAAAGCTTCACCACCTGCCGCCGATCGCGCGTCGCGCTGGCCTGAGCCTGCACCCCGGCCACAGCTTGATCCATCTGCAATAGGTGATTCTTAACAGTTGCCAGCATCTCTTCGGGTGTGAGCCCTGATTCTTTAGGTTTTCCGAGATCGATGGGGCCAACCACGCCATAATTGAGCTGGTAAAGCCAGTCGCTCGATTGGGCCGCTGCGCCACTCAAAAAGCCAAGCGCTGCCACGCCAAATCCCACAGATAGGGCTTTATGGAGGGGCTTCATGACTTTGCCCCGGCGCCCAAAAAGGCCCCACAAGACCCACAAGTACGCATTCCAAACGAAAGCTGAGTTGACGTAACCATTCGAGATCCTTCTTGAAAAAGGAATCCTGCTTGGATCTCGCAACGGGTTCTTAGGGCTGATCCTTGAAAACTCTTTTTGGGTTGGGATGCGCCCACACGGGGCCTAGCTCTATGTATTCAAGGGATCCAAGGACTTGGCGCTGTTGCAAGAGAGCTTCGCCGCGCGTTCGGCCCATGTGAGAAAACGAGACACGCGACCCCAAGGGCATGGGGGTCGGCTCCCGATCCCACGCATTATCCCGTGTTAGAACTTCGCATAAGATAGATTATGTTAACTTTTCACCAGGACCCAGGAGGGCTGGCGGGCACGCGGTGCAATGGCTGTGGATTGATAAAGCAACAACGCCGAAGCAACCGCCGACTTCAGGACCTCTTCAGGACCTCCATGTGGTAACAAGCGCCGCGGCCTTGAGCTTCGGCACCGCCGGACACAGATGTCGTTTCAAAGGACTGCGTGCCACACACTTTGGTTTGATTTGAAAGGCTGATGAATTAGCGATGCGAGTCGGGCTGTTCGTGCCGTGTTACGTTGACCAGCTATACCCAGACGTGGCGCTAGCCGCGCTCGAGGTTCTGGAAAGCGTCGGTTGCACTGTAGTTTACCCTGAGGCTCAGACGTGTTGCGGCCAGCCCATGGCGAATACTGGTTGTTTCGAGGACGCGCTCCCGCTGGCGCGCCGATTTATCGCTACGTTTTCGGGGTTTGACTACGTGGTGGCGCCTTCCGGAAGTTGTGTCGCTATGGTGCGCGCGCACTACGCTGAGCTTCTTCACGACGACGCCGGCTATCGGGCGCTTGCGCCACGAGTGCTCGATTTGTGCGAGTTCTTGGTGGATGTTGTCGGCGTTGAGAAGCTGCCAAAACGTACGTTTAACTACCGCGTTGGGCTTCACCAGAGTTGCCACGGGTTGCGTGAGTTGCGGCTCGGTAAATCGAGTGAGCGGATGCTCCCGGACTTCAATAAGACGAGGCGAGTGCTCGAACAGTTGGACGGCGTGGAGTTCACCGGGTTGCTTCGGCCGGATGAATGTTGCGGCTTTGGCGGGACTTTCGCGGTGGCCGAGGAAGCCATTTCGTGCGCTATGGGTAACGATCGCATCGCGGACCACGAACACGCCAAAACACAGGTTCTCACTGCGGGAGACATGTCCTGCTTGATGCACCTCGACGGCCTCATTCGGCGCCAGGGAAAGCCTATATCGGTTCTTCACGTCGCGCAGATATTGGCAGGTCGCAAGCCGTCCCACGCGTTGCCTGTGCTCGCCTCCGCTAACGGAGCCGCGTTATGAGCGCGGAGCTCGTTCATTTGTCGCCCGCCACAGCGCACCCACGCCGTGCCGCACTCTTCGTAGCGAACGACGAACGCATGCATTGGCACGACAAAGCTCTGTGGTTTGTGCGTCAAAAACGCGACAAAGCGGCCCAGAGTGTGCCCGAATGGGAGCGCTTGCGTGAGCTTGCCTCACAAATTAAGGCCCACACCTTGGTTGGCCTTCCTGACTATTTGGAAGAGTTTGAGGCCAAAGCAGTGGCGCTCGGGGCGGAGGTACACTGGGCCAAAGACGCCGACGAGCACAATGCCATCGTACTGCGTATCCTGGAGGGCGTAGGCGCCAAACGCGTGGTCAAGAGCAAGAGCATGTTGACCGAGGAGTGCCACCTCAATCCGTTCTTGGAAGCGCGTGGTTACGAGGTGGTAGACACGGATCTTGGCGAACGGATCGTGCAGTTTCGCAACGAAGCGCCCAGCCACATCGTTTTACCGGCGATCCACATCCGTAAGGAGGAAGTTGGGGCGACGTTCCACGAACACCTGGGCACGGAGGCTGGGGCATCCGATCCGCAGTACCTCACCGAGGCTGCTCGGGGGCACCTTCGGGATAAGTTCCTTAAGGCCGATGTTGGCATTACAGGTGTGAATTTCGCAATCGCCGAGACAGGCGGGTTTGTGGTGTGTACCAATGAAGGCAATGCGGATCTTGGAACCGCACTTCCCCCGGTGCACATCGCCTGTATGGGTATTGAAAAGCTGATCCCGAGAACGAAGGATCTTGCCGTGTTTTTGCGACTCTTGGCTCGTTCTGCCACGGGGCAGCCGATTACGACCTATTCCTCGCACTTTTTCGGGCCACGCCCGGGGGGCAAACTCCATATTATCTTGTTGGATAATGGCCGCAGCGGGATAAGCCAAAGCGCTGACTTCAAGACTTCGCTGCATTGCATCCGGTGTGGTGCATGCATGAACACCTGCCCCGTTTATCGGCGTAGCGGCGGCCACAGCTACGGCACAACGGTGCCCGGCCCGATCGGGTCCATCCTCGCTCCCGCGAGGGACGCCAACACCTACCAAAGCTTGCCCTACGCGTGCAGTCTGTGTGGTTCTTGCAGCGACGTTTGCCCCGTGAAGATTAACCTGCATGAACAATTGCTGCTCATGCGCCATTCGGTCACGGAAAAGGGCTTCCTCCCAAAGCTCAAGCAGCTCAGCATGACGATTGCCAGCTACGTCTTTCAGCGACCAAAGTTGTACGCATTTCTCGGAGCAGCGGGCCGCACTTTGGGTCGGTTGCTTCCCCATCGCTGGGTGAACAATCGCCTGAACGGTTGGGGGCGCCAACGCGACCTTCCGCCGCTGCCAGCCAAAAGTTTTCGCGCACTCTATCGCGAAAGGAATAACGGCCAGTGACCAGCCGCAGCGCCATTCTCGGGGCATTGCGGGCACGGCCGAAAGCCCCCTCGCCGGCTCCCCTGCCCGACTTGAGCGAACCATTTTGCACCTACTCCGATCCCCTACAGCACTTCGCTGCAGTGCTCGGTTCGGTGGGTGGGAAAGTCGTGCTCGCGCCCACGCTGGAAGCCGCCGAGATGGCGCTGAATGCTGAGCCCGCCTATCAACAGGCGCGGCAGGTTTGCGGGCTTGTGGCGGGCCTCGGACGCTCGAATGTGGACCTTACAACAGTGAGTGATCCACATAGCTTGGAAACGGTCGATTTTGCGATTGCTCGCGGCCGCTTGGCGGTGGCTGAGAACGGTGCGGTTTGGGTGCGGGAGTCGGACGTCCCCACGCGAGCTCTGCTCTTTATCACCCAGCACTTGGCCCTGGTGGTGGGAAAAAACACGCTAGTTAACAACATGCACGAGGCCTACGCTCAGCTGGAGCTTGGCTCGGCGGAGTTCGGCGTATTTATCTCGGGGCCTTCGAAGACGGCAGATATCGAGCAAAGCCTAGTGATCGGGGCGCACGGAGCCCGTTCACTTCTCGTGTTTGTGATCGGTTAGCAGCCAGAGGCACCGCTTGAAAATGCCCCTGACCGCCAGCAGGCCGGGCTGGCGTGGCCAGATTACGTTTGGACTTGGTGAGATCACCGCGCCCTGCACCGGGCGTATTCCTGAAGTTATCACGTATTTGTGAGACGCGGCCCCCGCCCACGCTAGCCGTGTGTTAGAAACACCTCAGGTAGAAGCAATAGCGTGGCCGCCTTTTCCGCGGATGCGCGTGCATTTTTTTGATCCAGGAAGGACATATTTATGGGCGACAAGTCTCCAAAAGGGAAACAACGGGCGAAAGAACAGAAGAGCGCAGCCAAAACCCAGGCACAGAGCGAACAAGGAAAGCGCCAGGCGGCCTTCTCCTCCGCTTCGGCGGGCAAAGATCCCAAGAAGAAATGAGTCTAAAGTACGAACTGATCATTCAGCCGCAGAACGGTGAGATTGAGCCCCCGCAGCTTGGCGCATTCGGTTTCGACTTCACTCTGGAAGACTGGTTTGATGTGGTAGAGGAGCGTTGGAAGGTCTGCGGGGGCGCCGAACTTCTTCAAGTCTGCGGCTAGCGTGCGCGGGGTGTGGTGCCCACTCACTGTCGCTAGTTTCTGTTGTCGATTAGGGAAGCTCACCTCCATCAACAATGCCTTCAAATTGGGTTCCTCCCGCAACGCCGACCAGAGCCGATCAGTTGGGCCAGTGTCGCCGCTGTAACCTATCGCGACATCGGGGCCCCTTACGATGAAGGCTGCCGATTCGATGGTGTGGTCCACCATGATTGCCTGGATGGAATAGCCGGCGACGTCCGTCCACTTTTCGGGCTTCAGCTCTAGGTAGCGAAGCGTGGGCCGTTTCACGCTCGGGATTTTCGAGAAATCAGGCCAGATCAGGTCGTTGAAGAAGTGGCGCTTGAGCAAACCCAGAGTGCCCTTGGTGCCTGCAACGATGAGCGGCTCGCAGCCGGCCTGGCACCGATTGTCAGCGATCGTTGCCAGGTCGCGCACGTGATCGAAGTGGGCGTGGCTCACCACTACTGCGCGTAGTTTGAACTGACCCTCAAGCTCGAGGCCGCTCGTGAGGGAGCCAGCATCCAGGGCTATGTCCTCGTTGAGAACAAATGCACTCGTCCGGTGGTGCGGCGTTTCACCGCCATGACAACCAACGACGCGAAGTTCCATGTGAACAAAAGAACGGCCTGGGCCAGGAGGCCTTGAACCGCCTGACCCAGAATACGTTCGTCACAGGGCCGCGCAAGGCGGCTTCGCGGAGCCAACTTCAGTAAGAAGCGAGACTCACATGTCGTAGTCGTCGTGGCCGCCACCCATGCCACCCATACCACCCATGCCACCCATGCCACCCATGCCACCAGCACCACCACCTGCACCGCCTGGAGGAGCTGCTTTGGCCGCCACAGGCTTAATGGAGATGACGCACTCTGTGGTGAGCATCAGACCGGCAACGCTGGCGGCGTTGCTGAGAGCGAGGCGAATAACCTTCACAGGATCGATGACGCCGGACTCGATCAGATCTTCATACGCGCCCGTGCGTGCGTTGAACCCATAGGAGCCCTTGCCGCTCTTCACCTTTTCCAACACCACGAGGCCTTCTTCCCCGGCGTTAGCGGCAATTTGCTGAAGCGGAACCGTACATGCTTCCTTCAGCAATTTGGCTCCGATGCGTTCCTCTTCGGACAGGCCCTTGAGAGAGTCAATGGCTGCGGAAGCGCGCACGAGAGCGACACCACCGCCGGCTGCATAGCCTTCCTCAACGGCTGCCTGCGTTGCAGCAAGTGCGTCCTCGTAACGCATTTTCTTCTCGCGGAGTTCGAGATCCGAGCCGCCACCGACAGAGATTACCGCGACGCCGCCCGCAAGCTTGGCGAGCCGTTCCTTCAGCTTCATCTTGTCGTAGTCGCTGTTGGTTGCTTCGGTTTCGAGATTGATCAGCTTGATGCGGCCTTGGATTGCCTCCTTGGTGCCCTTGCCACCAACAATCGTGGTGTTCTCTTTATCCATCAGGATCTTGTCGCATCGACCAAGATCTTCCAGCGTCAGATCTTCCCCAAGCTTGCGGCCATCGCCCTCCATGAACGGGCTCGCACCCGTTACAGCTGCGATATCTCGCAAGATTTCCTTACGGCGGTCGCCGAAACCGGGCGCCTTCACCGCAGCTGCTTGCACAACTCCACGGAGCTTATTGAGCGTGATCGCGGCGAGCGCTTCGCCCTCCACGTCTTCGGCGATCACGAGAACCGCTTTGCCCTGCTTGGATGCCAACTCCAGAAGCGGCACCACATCTGCGAGCGCCGTAAGCTTCTTCTCGTGGACCAAGATCAAAACGTCCGACAGCTCAACCGTGAGCTTCTCCTGATTCGTGATGAAATACGGAGAGATATAGCCACGATCGAACTTCAAGCCTTCAACAACTTCGAGTGTGCTCCCGATGGTCCGGGCCTCGTCGATGGTGATGAGGCCATCTTTGCCCACTTTTTCCATCGCTTCGGCGATGTTGTCACCGATTTCATCATCCCAATTGGAGCTTACAAGGGCGACTCGGCGCTGCTCCTCCTTGGTGTTGGGCATGCGCGCCTGTTTCTTGAGGTCGGCAAGCACCGCATCGACCGCGATATCAATCCCGCGCTTAAGCGCGATTGGAGCGATACCTGCCTCGACGAGCTTTACGCCCGCATTGATGATGGCCTGCGCTAACACGGTTGCGGTGGTGGTTCCGTCCCCGGTCTTGTCGTTGGTTTTCTCCGCCACTTCCTTAACGAGGGCTGCACCCATGTTTTGGAGCTTGGGGCCGAGCTCAATATCCTGCGCCACGGTCACTCCATCTTTGGTGACAACGGGCTGCCCCCAGCTTCGCTGCAGCGCGACGTTGCGACCACGCGGGCCGAGTGTCACCTTTACGGCGTCGGCCAGCATATTGACCCCTTCTTGCATGGAGCGACGGGCGGTTCGGCTAAAGGTCAGTTCTTTGGTCATTAATAGTTCTCCGAGAGTGTAGAAAGACGGCCCTGCTTTGCCGCGGCTGAAAAAACCGCGCCAAGGCTCCGAGTCCGAGAAAGCCGGGCGCAAGTTAAGCCGCCATCCCCGCGAGTCAAGCCCCAGCGGCCCATGGATGCGGGGATGCAGGATAGATACCTGCCTGAGCAACCGCTGCGATGCTCCCCCCGAGCAAAAAGAGCACCATTCGCTTGCACAATGAGCGAAAGGGAGATAGGTACCCGGCCCCGCTTGACGGCGCCGGCAGTCGGCACTTCAGACGGGCTCCCCGCCTCCCGCGCGGGAGCAGAGTGAAAGGCTTCTACGTTGAAACTAGCTTTTTCCAGATCTTGGGGGATCGTCTAACGGCAGGACGCAAGATTCTGATTCTTGCTATCTAGGTTCGAATCCTAGTCCCCCAGCAAGCAGCCAATCGGCCCCATCGTCTAGCGGTTAGGACACTGGCCTCTCACGCCGGTAACACGAGTTCAAGTCTCGTTGGGGTCACCAACCACCTTAACTTAATGTCAGCTTAATAGCCCGTCAGCAGATTCCAGGGGCGACCTGGAGTCGGCGAGCGGCGTTTCGAAAGCCACTCTAGCACCACCTTTGCCCAGACTTCTTGGCCAGGCTTCGAAGGATGGATCCCGTCTTTCTTGCGGGGCAAGTCGGAAACTTGGGCGGTACTATCTAGGAAAGCGCAAGGTGCGCAGTTGTCGTGAACAACCTGCATGAGCCCTGAATCCTGTTCCCAGAGGGGCGGAGCGATCCAGGCGCAGGGGCGGCCGCGAAGCTGTGACACCAAGCGTCGAATTGCCGGCGCCCGTTGGGCGGGATTGATCAGCTCTACCTCATTGGCGCCCAGTGTAATGAGCACCAAATCTGGATTAGCGTTGGCTACTTCGCGTTCGACGTCACGGTCCCACGCCCAGGTGGTGATGTAACTTGAGGTCTCGTAGCGCAAGATCCCGCGGACCTCAGATTTGGCGAATTCGCGATTCAACGCAGGGCCAAGCGCACCGGCGAAGGAATCCCCGAAATGGAGCACCAACGTCCCCGCTGGAAACTCGAAGTCTTTGGTATCTACCTCGACGTGTTCTGAGGCCGTTTCGATACGCCGAGGTGGTTCACGCGGGGGGAGCCAAGCCCCTTTGCTTCCGCTTGGCAGGGGCTCCGCCACCACGGATTCACGCTGCACCGCCTGCGGCGAAACGCTAGGGATCTGCGCTGGCGCGTGCGAGGGCGATTCAAGGCCAACCCGTATATTCTCCGGACTTGCCGAGGCTCTTCCAAGCTCCGAATGCGCACAACCGGCACCCAGCCCGCAGCCCGCCATCACGCCTGCGTACGCTAGATTCTGCAGTTTCTGCCGGTTAATCTGCACGAAGTTCGCTCTTTAAAACATCAGGGGCTGGGGCAGCAAACGGAGTTCCAACCGTTGCCAACATCCCGGTTCTTACACCCCGCCCGGTGACTGACAAGATTTCGCGCGGCGTGCGTCCCGCCCACATATTGGAAGGCCAGAGGTAGCCCTTTTTTGTAGGTGGCGCAGTCAGCGTCGAAATTGGGCGTCCTTGTGCGAGAAATGCCGGCCGAGCTCAGATCCGTTGGAGGTACCTCCGCCTGTTCGGGCAAAACACAGCCGTGGCCAGCTTTTTCTGAAAAGCCAGGCCGACACTTTGCGTCCCCGGGGCGAGCGCAGCGCGCGCCGTTCCATTCCTTGCCTGGCGGGCACTCCACTGCTGACACCGTGGCAAGACAAGTCCCCGTGGTGCTGTCTTTGCCCGCAGGGCATGGCGCGCCTGGCACTGAGGCGGCACACCGGAAGCCCAGGTGAGAGCCCCAATATTCCGGCTTCTCCCGATTGCGCAGGCGTGTATGCATCCACTTTTCAAAGCGCCGACTAAAACTTCCACCTCGATACACGCGGCTGAAGCCGTACAACGCGGGCCATGGATACGGACCGTACCAATCCTGCACCCACTCCCACACGTTCCCGCTAAGATCGTAAATCCCAAATTCAAAAGCAGGAAAGGAGCGTACGCTGCACGTGCCTGCATGTTTCCAGCACGCCCGGCCGTCTGGGCTACCCTCCCCCCAAGGATATGTGAGGAGCTTGTCCCCTCCCCGCGCCGCGTATTCCCACTCAGCTTCCGTCGGTAAGCGAGCGCCTTTGACCGCACAGAATGCAGCGGCTTGCGTGTAATCTACGCAGTTGATCGGATGGTTGTCTCGACCGGGCTTAGCTTCCCCGTCGCGCGTATTGCAGCTGAACTGGCCTGAGTGCGCCGCTTGGCAGCGACCTGATTTTACGCAAAGTTGGTAAGCTGAGACGGTAACCTCTGTCGTATCCAGGCAGTAGCTCGGCACGTCGGTTTGAAAACGCGGCTCCTCGTCGCTGGCGAACTTCCCGCGCTCCGAACCCATCCAAAAGCGACCGCCGCCGATCCGGGCCATGCCGGGAGGGCACGCTAGAGCCGGGCTTGAAGTGCTGCTCGGCTGGGGCGGAGGCGTGGGCGCCCTGGGCGCGCTTGACGGTGCACTTTGCGCGTTTGTGGAGGTGTGCTCTCCGAGAGGTGCCGTCGCATCCTCCTTGCTGCTGGCGGGGCGCTGCGGTTCGGCTTTGGCACAGGCCAAGCACGCTGCGAAAAGGCTTGCCAAAAAAAATACGCTATGGTCCCTCAAAACACCACTCCACAGCGGCGGGCAAACCGCCCCAAGGCTTCCCTCTGCGCCAGCGTGAGATCAGCGCGCGCGGTAAGCTCTGCGTAGAGCGCCTTGGCTTTGGACTGATCTCGATCCGCACAGGCGATGAACAGCCGTACCCGCAAGGCTTCCTTTTTTACGCGCGGGAGGGGAATTTCCCGAGCTAGTGCCTGATCCAGGAATTGAGCCGCCTTCGTAGAATACCCGCGGTTAAATAGATTTTTCCCAAGAAGAAACCCTGGCAGCCCCGCGTTTGGCGCAGCTTCAAACCAGCGCCCCAGCTCCACAGCGGCGACATCCCATGAGGCACCTCGCGTCCCCTCGCCGATTAAAAGATTAACTGTCGCATCCCTGGACATCCCCGGCTCCACAGCGCTTTTCACGTCCAGCTGCCGCAGCCGATCTTCGTCGACAAAGGCTCGGGCTATCTCCGCGTATAGAGAGCGGGCCTCCGCCAACTTGCCCTCTCGCAACAGAATGTCGGCGCGGGACTCCTGGGCAGATAAACGCTCCGCCCAATGCAGCGCACCGTCGTTCGCAATGGACTGGTAGCGCTGCAAGGCGAGAGTGGCATCGCCCCGCCTGTCAGCGCATAACCCAAGCCCCAAGCGAGCCCCCAGATTGCGAGTGTCTAACTCAAGGATCTTGCGATAAACTTGCTCAGCTTGGGCGGGGTCGCCGATGCCGATAAGCTGCCCCGCTTCACCAAAAAGTTCGTCCACCACGTGGGGGCAAGTTCGCCCAAAAACGCTCGGTTGATCAAAACGTGCACGGGCCGTCTTGAGCGCCTCACTACTTACGGCAATCTGGTTCAACGAAGCACGCCATTCGCGCTCAAGCTCGGGGAGCTCCTTGCCAAACGCCGTGATGATTGGCGCCCCGCCGTACCACTTTCGCAATGGCTCCGGTCCAAATTTTCCTCGTAACCAGGCGGTGAAGCTTCCTGCCACCGTGTATGCAACCCCGGAATTTTGCCCCAAAAAACCCAAGCGAAAAATATTCTCGAGGGACGGCAGAAGGCCAAGCTTCTGCATCGTCTGCGCCCATTCTTGAAGCGTTAGCTCATCTTCCTCATTAGGAGAGGCAGCTACCGCAAAGCCTTCGATACGGCCCGGATCCGGCAACCATCCGCCGAATGCTCCCGCCACCTTGAAGGGCCCCTGCCCAAAACTACCAGCCACGACGTGCGCCAACTCGTGCCCCAACACGGGGTGCGGATAACCGGCTTGCTGGATGTAGATTTCGCGGCGCCAGGGCTTGGCAATATACGTGTGGGCCGCGCCCATGAGGCTGCCTTTTTCGTCCGGCGATGAAAACAGAAATACGGTGATTTTCTCAGGCCCTCGCGTCCCGAAGAAGCGCTCCAAGGCGTCCACATGGGCGTCGCACTCCCTGCCCAAAAGCTCAGCTGTTTTCAGCTGAACATTGCGCGAATAGATGATGTCGCAGCGGCGAGTTTCAAGCGAACGCCCGAGGGCGACTCGAATGCTCGCGGCCGTTCTGTAGTGCCCAAGCTCGGGGCCAAGCCAAATGAGAGCTCCGCTCAAACTAGCGGCCAACACGCTGAGCCCCAAGAACCCGAGCCGCGAGCGCCAAGCAAAAGTATGCCCACCAGCGGGAGCAGATTTCCAAACCGCTAGCAACGCCGTCAAAGCTAGCAACGTGAGCGCGGAACCGAGCCGATACCAAAGCAGCGTTTCCTGCGAGCGCAATACGGTATCGTACAGGGGCCCCGCGAAATAGCCCACAAAGGGATCATACGCAAACACCATGGGCGAGGTGTAAAAACGCCCAACGCTGACGAGCGCGGTAGAGAGCGGCCCCAGAAAGGCAACTAACGGAAGCCAAAATTTGCGGTGCTTCACGCGTTCATTGTTAATGACCAGATTAACAACTGAACCCCAGGCACCGGCCATCAGTGCGCCAAAGCCGGGCCCCAAGACAAAACCCATTAGGCCCGCGACAGGGTCGCAGATTTGTACCCGGAGCCCGTGAAGAAAGCTAAGGCCGAGGGCCACCAGGGCAAAGATCGCACCGGTGCCAAGCCCAGACCGCAGCTTGTCTAGCGGCGAAGTGCCGTTGGGGAACTTGAACGTGGCGGTCACTATGCTCACCGCCACGGGCACGATGAGCCCCGCAGCTAGAGCAGCTTCGTAGGAAAAGCCGGCAAACAGCGGCAGGAACCCGGAAACGCCTAACGCGAGCGCCGTTATACCCAGAACGATCCTGCTGCCTCGACTCGAAAAGATGTTTACTTTCACTCGATCAACCGGACCTTGGTGCTCGCCTGGGCTTGGTGTTCTCTGCTCGAACTGGCTAAGATGCCGCAATGAAAAACGCCTTTCGCACCGCGGCCGCTACCCTTGGATACTGCCTGGCGAGCGGGACGGTGGGAATAGCGAAGGCTCAAGCACCGCTTCCCACATCGGGTTCTCAGAATGTGGACGCGGCGGCCGCCCTGCCACGCACAGAGCCCACTACTGCTTGGGAGCTTGACTCAGGGATCCTCTACCAAGGTCACGGGGAAGCTCGAAGCGCGGTGGCGCTCCCCGGACCTGTTCTCGCACTTCAGCCAGCTGGGGAGCGGGCCTATGTGGCCCTGGGCGAGCTCGGTGCGGCCGTAGTGGTTCACACCGGGCACGGTACAAGTGTTGAGAAGTTGATCCCTATCTCGCATGGGAGCGTCACCGGTTTTCTCATGATCGACTCCAAGCTGTGGATGCAGGTGAATTCAACGTCCGCGGTTCAACTTGGTGAAGTTGCGGGCACAGTGTCGAGCGTCGGTCCCATTACGCCAATAGCGCCACTACCCTCCTCAACGCCCAGCTCGTCCCCGAACAGCACACGAGCCAAGGCGGGCACGCCAGGTGTGGCCGAGCAAAGGCCGCTCAAGATCGTCAAAGTATTTGACGGGCTCGTCATGCTGAATCAGGGGAAAAATCAGGGGCTCCGCGCAGGTGATCAGCTCAAGGTCGTCCAAAGCGAAGCGCTCGTAGACGAAGGCGGGTCCTATCAGGGTGAGCACGAAGTGGCAGTCTTGGTGGTCGATTCGGTGAGCGCAGAAAGTTCACGCGCGCGAATTTGGCGTGGTGATCGCGTGACGCTCGAAGATCGCGTTGAACGTGCTGACAGGTCAACCTCCGCCAGCCTGGTTTACCCCAGGCAGCTGCACGGTTTTACCGAGGCCGAGGTTCACCTGCGACCGATCTTGAACATCGGGCAGACCGGTTTTGGGGTTCTCTTTGACGGCAACCTAACGCACTTCGCGGAGCACTATTTTGTAGGCCTCCGCAGCCAACCTCTCGGTTTCGGTCGCAGCGCGGGCAGCACGGCGTTTACGCAAACAAGCATTCTCGAAGGGGGTTACAACAGCCGCCCGTTCGCGCTCGGCCTCGGCGTGGGAGTCACGTCCGTCTATGGGGATCTGGGAACTATGTTTGAATTGACCTCGTTCAAGTCGAACGATTCTGGGCTCGGTGGCGGCCCACAGGTTGGCCCCGGCCCATGGCACCAAGATATGCAGCACGCGTTTACACTAGGGCAGCGCGTGCGCCTGGGGGCGATGGATGGGCTCAACCTAACGGTAGCCAACAACTTACTCTACTTCGGCGGGCAAACCGAAACGGCCACACGCAGCAGCGAAAAGGCCGGCTTCATTTGGGGCGGCACCAACGCTCGGCTTACGGTGCCGTTGGCGCTCAATGCCGACATGTTCTTCGAAGGCGGCGGCGGAGTCACAGGTTTTGCTTACGGCGCCGTGGGTATCTTCAGCTGGCTACGTGGCAATGGTGGAGGCGGCTCCCTAGGCCTTCTGGCTTCGGCCGGGGGAGCTGGCGTGTGGAGCACTCGTACGCGTGAAGTTCGCTACGACCTGGTCGCTCCCGCGTACCAGGAGGAAGAGACGGTCGAGATCGCCGGGCCGCTCGTTTCGCTGGGTGCCCGGTATCGTTTTGAGCTCTAGGTTAAGCGCGCTGCCTGTAGCTGCGAAAGCGGAGCGAGCATACGCAGAGGGGAGAGCGGAGCCCCGGCACCCGATCAGAGCTGCGCTTCGCCCTGCGAGGAAGGTGCCACCGAACCTCGGCGCGAGCCCTCACCCGAAACAGGGCCGAACATGAACGGCAGCACTTCATCGATCCGACTCACGAGATGAATCACTAGATCGCGTCGCACTTCTTCGGGCACCTCTTCGAGATCTGCCTCGTTTCGAGCGGGCAGAACCACCTCGCGGATCTGGGCGCGATGAGCCGCCAGAAGCTTGGCCTTCACGCCCTCCACCGCCAATATGCTTCCCCTCAAGGTGAGCTCACCCAACACGCACACGTCGTCACGCACCGGAACATTCAGCAATTGTGAGACGACCGCCACAAACATGGCAACACCCGCACCCGCCGCATCCCTCACGGAGCCGCCGCGTGGAATATGCATATGGAGATCGATCGATCTTACAAAATCGTGCTCCAGATGCAGCCTTTCGGCCCGGGCGCGGACCAAGGAAAAGGCGGTCAGCGCAGACTCCTCCATGACTTTGGCCATGCTGCCGCTCACCCGGATCTCGCCCTTGCCAGGCATCTGATTCACTTCGATCAGAAGGAGCTCTCCACCCACGTCTGAAATGCCGAGGGTGGTAACAATGCCCGGCTTTGGGGCGCGCTCGACAGTCTCCTGTTCGTGGCGCGGTGCGCCCAAAAGTTCGTGGAGTTTACTGGGCTCCACGACGAGGCCGCTTACCACCGATCCATCCGCCATTTGCACGGCTACGTTGCGACAAACGGCGGCGATTTCGCGCTCCAAGCCGCGGACGCCCGCTTCGCGCGTGTATTGATCGACAATGGCTTCGATCCCTTCGTCCGTGAAATCGAGTTGGGATTTCTCAAGCGCGTGTTCTTTGAGCTGCTTCGGGATCAGAAATTGCTTAGCAATGTTGCGCTTCTCGGAGCGCGTGTAGCCAGGCACTTCGATGATCTCCATTCTATCGCGGAGCGCTTCTGGGATCGCGTAACGGTAGTTGGCCGTTGCCAGAAACATGACCTCCGAAAGATCGAACGGAACGTCGATGTAGTTATCGGCAAAGGTGTTATTCTGCTCAGGGTCGAGCGCTTCTAACAGCGCGGAAGCCGGATCCCCACGCATATCAGTGCCCATTTTATCTACTTCATCGAGCACTAAGACGGGATTTTTCACCCCCGCTTTCTTGAGCGCGACAATAATGCGCCCAGGGAGCGCTCCCACGTAGGTGCGCCGATGCCCTCGGATCTCAGCTTCATCGCGCACTCCCCCAAGCGCAATGCGCCCATACCGCCGCCCCATGGCCCGTGCGATCGACTTTCCGAGCGACGTCTTGCCTACGCCAGGTGGCCCCACAAACAACAAGATCGGCCCGCGCTGATCTCGGCGTAGTTGGCGCACTGCCGTGAACTCGACGATGCGTTTCTTGACGAGCTCAAGGCCGTAGTGATCTTCATCCAGGCAGCGCCGCACATTCTTCACGTCGAGGGTATCGGGCGTGCGGCGATTCCAAGGGAGATCCGCGAGCCACTCCACATAGGTTCGTGAAACCTGAAATTCAGAAGATTGCGGCTGCATGTGGCTGAGCCTGCCGAGCTGGCGGCGCGCAGCCTGATCGGCTTCGGGGGACATTTCGGCCCGCGCTACGCGATCTCGAAGTTGCTCCACTTCGTCGTCTTCAGCCCCCTCACCAAGCTCTTCTCTAATCGTTTTGATTTGCTGCCGAAGCACGTAATCCCGCTGAGAACGCCCCATCTCTTCGGTAACGGAGAGCGCTAGCTGATCTTTGGCGCGCAGGATCTCCAACTGGCGCTCCACCATGTGCAGGACCAAATCAAGGCGCTCCCCGATGTCGGCCGCCTCCAGCACTTTCTGCCGGGTGCTTATGTTGGCTTGATCCTCTGGGAAGTTTGAAGCGATGAGATCGGCGAGCGCACCGGGTTCCTTGACGTTATCGAGAATGCTGGAGGTCTCTTTCGGGAGATCGGGAAGCAGTGCCAAAATGCCCCGAGTGGCATTGCGCAGCTGTTCGGCTTTCTCCGCTACTCCACGGGCGACCGGCGGCTCCACGATGCGTTCGACATCGGCTTGCATATAGGGCTCAAGCCCCTGCTCCCGCAGGACGCGGAAGCGCCCCACCCCATTGAGCACCACGCTGTAGTTATCAGCGCCTAAGCGCACCACCTTGACCACGCGCGCCAGCGTTCCCACTTCATACAAGTCGTCGAAGGTGGGCTCCTTCACCTCGGAGTTGCGCTGAGTGAGCACCCCCACCATGACGCCCTCTTCACCATTCAGCTGTTCCACGAGGAGCACGCTGCGGGGGCGACCCACGTTGATGGGGACCACGGACAGCGGGAACAGCACCGAGTTACGAAGCGGCAGGATTGCTACCCGCTCGACAGCTGTTCGCTTCGAAGTCGCCATATCACCACATTAATACGCCCTCCGAGGAGGTAAAGCGACGTTTCTGGATGTCGCCCCCGCCCGAACACTGTGGTAAGGGTCCCGAGTGTCGTGCAATGTGGGTCCGTCGTTCGCTGCCGGATTGCTCCTGGCCTCCCTCGCTTGGAGCTGCTCCAGCCCCAGTAGCCCGAAGGATCCGCAACAGGTCCTCAGCGCTTATTCATCTGCCCTCACCAGGGGGGACGCGGCAGGGGCGTACGCGCTGCTCAGCGCCGGGGCGCGCCGCTCGCTCTCCTTTAGCGCATTTCAGCGCATGTTGCAGGAGAATCCGAAAGAAGTAGCGGCCCTCGGGCGCGGGCTTTCAGGCCCAGCGAGCACGCCTCACATCACGGCTACGGTGACGGCCCCCAATGGTGAAACTCTGCAGCTCGTGCTCGAAGGCGACGTCTGGAAGGTAGAAGGCAGTGCGCTCGATATGTACAGCCAGGCCAACCCCCGGGCGGCGGTCCTTTCGTTCGTTCGAGCGTACGAAAACAGTCGCTACGATTTACTGCTGAAGTTCGTGCCGGACACCAAACGCGAAGGGCTCACCGAAAAGAAGCTCAAGGAATCCTTCGAAGGCCCCCAGCGCGAGGCCCTCGACCGACTGAGCCAAGCGCTCCAAAAGGAGGCGCGCAAGGCTAGCGTCGAACTCCTGGGCGACAGGGCCACGCTCCGCTACGGTGGCGGCGGCACCATCGAATTGCTAGAGGAGCACGGCGTGTGGAAAATTGAGGAGTTTTACCCGTGAGTCGACAGGCTAGCGTTGATCGCGCGACGCGCGAGACCAAGATTTCCGTAGAGCTCAAGCTCGACGGCGCGGGAAAGAGCGACATCCAGTCCCCGCTTCCCTTTCTTAACCACATGCTCGACCAAATCGCACGCCATGGCTCGTTCGATCTGAAGGTCGAGGCCACGGGCGATGTTGAGATCGATGGGCACCACACCACCGAAGATATCGGGATCGTTTTCGGTCAAGCACTCCGCGCAGCCCTTGGCGATCATGCGGGTATTGTGCGCTACGGCTCGGCAACGCTGCCGATGGATGAAGCTCTAGTTACCGCAGCTCTCGATCTTTCGGGGCGCGCGTTTTTCGTATGGAACATGGCGATACCCAAGGCCAAGCTCGGCACGTTCGATTCCGAGCTCGCTGAGGTTTTCTTCGAAGCAGTGGCTCGCTCGGCCCAAATCAATCTCCACATGCAGCTTCACTACGGCCACAACCTCCACCACATCATCGAGATCTCGTTCAAGGCGTTCGCTCGCGCACTCCGCATGGCGACACGCTTGGACGCCCAAAGCAGCGGTGTGCCCTCGACGAAGGGGACGCTAGCCTAATGATCGAGCTCATTCCAGCAATTGACCTCTTGGAGGGTAAAGCGGTCCGCCTGTTGCGTGGCAGCTACGACGCGGTCACCGTGTATCACGATGATCCAGCTCAGTTGGCGGCAGAGTGGAAGCCAGAGGTTCGAAGGCTTCACGTAGTAGATCTTGAGGGGTCGCGCGATGGTAAACCGGTGCAGCTCGCGCTCATTGCCAAACTAGTGAAAGCCTTCGGCAGCGGCGTGCAATTGGGCGGCGGCGTACGCTCCATCGAAACCTTGCGAGCCTATTTCGATGCGGGCGTGGAGCGCGTGGTGCTCGGTACTGTGGCCATTACGCAGCCGGAGCTAGTGGAGGCATCCATTCAGGAGTTCCCCGGGCGCGTCATTCTTGCGGTCGATGCGCGCAACGGGTTGGTGGCCACCGCGGGCTGGCAACATCAGAGCGATGTCCGGGCCGTAGATATTGTACGGCGTTACAACCAGCATCCGCTCGCAGCCGTACTCTACACGGATATCGAACGAGACGGCACCGAAGTGGGCCCCAATATCCCTGAAACGGCAGCGTTAGCCCGCGAGGGTGGTGTGCCAGTCATTGTGAGCGGTGGAGTGGGAACGCTCGCTCATCTCACCGCTCTCGTTGCCACCGGGGTGGCGTTCAGCGGGGTTATCGTGGGGCGGGCAGTGCACGAAAAGCGCTTCACCATCGCTGAGGCGCTTCGGGCTCTCGGTCAATAACCGCCACGGTGAGCCTACGGTGGAGCCCCATGACGGAGAAGTTACGAGAGTCCATACACCCTGGGGAAAACGGCTCGACAACACCGTTTGACCCGTTTGAATACGAAGATCCGTCGGACGCCCCCAGCTCCGGGAATTTCGAGAGCGAAGACTTTCTATTTCACCTCTATCGAGGCAGCGAGCTCTTGCAGGACAACTGCGTAGCAGAGGCCAAAGAAGAGCTAGAGCGCGCCTTTAAGCTGCAACCGCAAGATCTTGAGGGGCAGAGCCTCCTCGGTGTGGTGTACTTCCGGCTTGGCCTCTACCCCCGTGCGATCGCCATATACCGCGAAATGATCGAACGTTGCCCTAAAGAGGCAACCCCCAGAGTGAACCTGGCTTTGTGTTTTCTGAAAACCGGCCAGCCCCACCAAGCACGTGAGGCGCTCTTGCAAGTTATCGCGGCGGCCCCGGATCACAAACGAGCTTGGGGGTATTTAGGGCTTTGTTTTCAGCAACTGGGGGACATTGCCAAGGCCCACGCCGCGTTCGAACGTGCCGAGCAACCACATATGGCTCGGCGAATGGAAGCTCTGCTGGAAGGGCCATCCAGCGTGCGGACACCACCTGCTTCTCCAGTACTCGAAGCGGTGCAAGCAGCCGCCGGGGATATGGTTCATCGGCTAGACGCCCTAAACTCAGACGAAGAGGCACCTTTTTCAAGCGCGCCACCCGCCGATCCGGGAGCTGGGCCGCTGCAATGGAACACCACCGAGCCGGGTCGACCCACCGTGGAGAGTCACGCACCACGCACCGTGTCGCCCGCGGCTTCGGCTTTGCTCGTAGCGCCCCCGGCCTCAACAGCTTCGGTTTCCCTCACGAGCTTCGACGCCTGGCTAGAAAATGCGCTGATCTCTGTGAAGAGCCAAGATCAAGTGGCACAAACAGACCGCTGGTTAGCGCTTCAGGTTCGCGGCTTCGCGTTACGCACAGATGCCCTCATCGCCTCGGTGCCAACAGGCGAAGCCTTCCGGGGAGAGCCGCTGCACCGAAGGGTTGCCGGCAAACGGGTGCTAGAGCAATTTGGAGCGCCACTCGGAGGCCTCACTGAGCTTATGGGGGATGGCCTTTTGGTGCTTCGCAAAGCCCAATACCGCCACGTGAGCGCCGTACAGCTTGCCACCCTCCCCCTCTACCTGAGAGAAGGCTCCGTACTCGGATTTGACACCGACCTGAGCTACGAGAATGGAAGATTCTCTGTCGGTGGTGGCGACGCTCCAATGGCGCAGTTTCTGGGCAAGGGCCGCGTCTTGGTTGAGAGCGACGGGCCGCCGCAGTCGATCAAGGTGGAGCCCCAAAAGCCAGTCACCGTCCGCTCCACGGAGCTCTTGGGTTGGGTGGGCCGGCTGCTAGTAACACCGCTCGACAGCATCGAATCCCCCGACGGTTCCTCGTTGTTTTCGAGCTTGAGCGGCGAGGGGCTTGCCCTGCTCGACCTCCACCGTTCATGACACCCACGATGGCCGCGCCTCCCGCACCCAATAACGCTCGTCGGGAACGCCAAAGCTCGCTCAGGCGCGACGCGCTCAATTTGCCCAACATGCTCACCTTCGGGCGCATTGGCATCATCCCATTGGTGCTTTGGCTGTTGGATCAAGGAACACCGAAAGACTGCGTGTGGGCGGCGATCGTGTATTCGCTAGCCGCCATCACAGACCTCTTAGACGGCTACCTGGCGCGTCGGATGAATGTGGTCAGCTTGCTTGGCCAATTCCTGGATCCACTCGCTGATAAGCTCTTGGTAATGGCCTCATTGGTATGGATGGTCCCGATGGGTCGCATTCCAGAATGGGCTGTAATTTTGCTGCTGACACGAGAAATCTCAATCACTGCGCTCCGGGGCATTGCTAGCAGTGAAGGAGTCGTCATCGCCGCCGGAAGCGGAGGAAAGAGCAAGACGGCGCTGCAGATGGTCGGCATCTTGTGCCTCATGATCGGGTATCCGTACCACCTGAACCTATTCTTTGTTGACCTCGGCGTGGTGCGCTTGGTGGAGGTCGGCCGGGTCATGATCTACGTGTCCCTAGTCTTCTCCATCACAAGCGCTTTTCAGTATATTGGGATGTTCGGGGAAGCCGTTTTGGCGAAGGAACGTCGCACGGCCACGCCCGAGGACTGAGCCCTGTTATCCCCCGGGAACCCAGCCGGACTCGCTGGTGGACATCGCCGCAAATCCCCTGCTAAGGAGCCCTCATGCGAACCCGGCACCTGGTACTTGGTCTCCTTCTTTCAGCAGTAGTACTCGCTTGCAGTAAGCAGTCCGAGGGGGAACGCTGCGAACTCGCCAATGCTGACGCAGATTGCGAATCAGGCCTACTTTGCACGTCCGCGCGCGATTTGGGTGCCCCTGACGGCGTAGACCGTTGCTGCCCTCCCGGAAAAAGTGCGACCGACGGTGCTTGCGCCCATCGCGTTGCAGGGACCGGCGGCGGACCCGGAACCAGCTCAGGGGGTGCCTCGCCTATGCCTTCTGGAGGCGCGGCAGGAAACGCAGGAACGTCCGTTGCCAGCGGTGGCTCTAACGCAGCTGCTGCCGGTTCGCCTGGAGCTCATGCCGGCAGCGCGGGCTCTCCGGCGGGCGCCTCGAACCCAGGTTAACGTAAGCCCATGGTGGATCTCGGCAGGCTTGCGGGTTTGGCACAGGAGGCGCTCCTGTTGGGGCTCACTCTTTCCGTTCCCGTGTTAGCGGCCTCGTTGTTGGTGAGCCTCGTTGTTTCGATGTTGCAAGCTGCCACTCAGATCCAGGACAGCTCCCTCTCGCACCTGCCCAGGCTCGTGGTTGTAGCGCTCGTTCTCGCCTTTACGGGCCCTTGGATCGGCTCACAAGTAGTGGCCTTCGCTAGTCGCGCGTTTACCGGCGGATGAAACGCCTCTTCTATACGCCGTCTCAGGTTTCTGAGGCTGAGTGCGCGCTTTCGACCCTGCGGATCGGAGGTCGCGTGCTGGATGTACGGCAAAGCCTCCAAAACGTCTCGCTCACTCTGGTGGACGCCATAGGCTCCGTCAAAGTTGTGTTGGCTTCGAGCACAACCACCGGGGAGCTTCCAGAAGACGGTGCCTTCGCGCTCGTGGCGGGGAAGCTTGCGACCAGAGGTCACGAGCTTGTGCTTGAAAATGCCTTACTCGAGCGCACGTGGCCTGCCCCGTGTCCGCCAGAGCTGAGTGAGTTTTGGCGCACTCGCCGTGGAAGCCGTGGGCGCAATCTCAGGGCACGAAGTCATCTCCTCAAGCTTCTCCGCACTTGGTTTGAAGACGCCGGATTTTTGGAGGTGGACACACCAAGCCGAGTGAACTCGCCGGGCTCAGACGCCTACGTGAATGCCTTCGCTTCGGAAGGCAAGTACCTTATCACCTCTCCCGAGCACCACATGAAGCGCCTAGTAGCGGCGGGCTTCTACCAGGTGTTCCAGCTCGCTCACTGCTTCCGAAAAGACGAAAGTGGCGAACGGCACCAACCCGAATTCTTAATGCTGGAATGGTACCGGGCGTTCGCCAGTCAGCTTGAGATGATGGACGACACTGAGGCGATTGTGACAGCTACCGTGAGCGCGTTCGCTCCGCACCGTGCGGATCGCGCCGAACAACTCATGCTCGGAGCTTTAGCGATCGATCTCCGCCGTCCGTTCGATCGCCTCACTGTGGGGAACGCCTTTGTCGAGTTCGCGGGCGTAAAAGATGCGGTGGACCTCGCGGCAACGGATGAAGCTCAGTACTTTCAGATCTTCGTCGATCGAGTGGAGCCCCGCCTCACAGAGCTCACCCGGCCAGTTTTTCTGGTGGATTTTCCGAGCACCCAAGCCGCTCTCGCTCGCCGAAACCCCGCCGACGAGCGTGTTGCCGAGCGCTTCGAGCTCTACTTGGGCGGGGTTGAGCTTTGCAACGGGTATACTGAGCTGACGAGTGCCGAGGAGTTCCTCGAACGCCAATCACGTGAAAACGATCGCAAACGGAGTGAAGGTGTGCCGAGCTACCCAGCAGATCTGGCGCTTTACCGCGCGCTCCAGCATGGTTTCCCCCCGAGCGGTGGCAATGCCCTGGGTGTAGATCGCTTGCTCGCACTAGCCCTTGGGGAAAAGGACATTCGAAACGTGGTGAGCTTCCCGGAGCCGGACCAGCCTGTAGCTTGATCAAGCAACGGTGACGCGATTTCGGCCAGCACGTTTGGAAGCGTACAGAGCATCATCCGCCATTCGCATCAGATCTTCAGCGGATTTGATGCGGGGATCTGGGTAAGAGGCCACGCCCAAACTCACGGTTATCGGCGGGCCCTCATCACGGCCCCAGGGCATCGGAAAGCGCATAGCTTCCACCGCGATCCTACAACGTTCGGCCACCACAAGGGCCCCGGCAGCGTCTGTTTGAGGGAGAACCAAGGCGAACTCCTCCCCACCATAGCGAGCGGCATAGTCACACTTGCGAAGCAGCGATTTGAGGGCTCCCGCCACGTGCACCAACGCGCGATCCCCAACCAAATGGCCAAACTCATCATTGACGCGTTTGAAATTGTCGATATCCACCATGAGCAAGCTTAGGGGTGGCGCGTAGCGCATTGACCGCGCAAGCTCACTTTCCAGGAGTTCCACGAAGTGCCGCCGATTGGATAAGTCAGTAAGCGCATCCGTGCGGCTCATTTCCTCCAACCGAGCGTTCTTGTTCCGCAATTCATCCTGCAGCGTTTTTAGCTTTAGATGCACCCGCACCCGAGCCACGAGCTCCTCGTCGAAGAATGGCTTGGTGAGATAATCGGAGGCGCCCTCGGTGAGCCCCTGCACCTTGGCCCGCGGATCTTCACGCACGGTGAGCATGATCACGGGGATGTCAGCAAATTCGGGCCGGCTACGCTTTAATCGCAGAAAATGGAAGCCATCGAGCCCCGGCATCTCAATATCGCACAGCACGAGTGACACCCGGTTTTCAGCCATCACGGCCAACGCTTCGGCGCCACTTGCGGCGGTGATCGTCTTAGCCTCGACGCCCGCATCGGCAATGATGGTGACAACACGCTTTCGCATGCTTTCGGAATCATCAATGATGAGTACCAGGTGCTCCAAGATTCCCTGAATACTGGAACGGACCTTGGGGAGGAAGCTTAAGGTGGCCACGTGGAAAGTCAGCCTGACCCCTACCCTGGCGACACTTTCCCTACGCCAGCGGCGGCGATTTTGGCCCCTCAGTCGAGGCGAATTACCGAAAAAACAGGGGTGTGCTCCAAACGTTTAGCCCCATCCAGATCGCTCAGTTCGACGGCAAAAACGTAAGCTATCACCCGAGCTCCTTGTCGGTCACAGAGTTCGCCCGCCGCCGCAGCCGTCCCGCCGGTGGCCAAAAGATCGTCCACCACGATGACACGAGCGCCCTCCTGCAAGGAATCCTGGTGCATTTCCAGCTCGGATTCGCCGTACTCCAAAGAATAGCTGACCCTATCGGTGCGCCCTGGGAGCTTGCCCGGCTTGCGCACCGGAACGAATGAGGCATTGAGGCGCGCCGCAAGCGCTCCACCGAAAATGAAACCGCGAGATTCGATACCGACGACCGCGTCCACATGCTCACCTACGAAGCGATGCGCCATAAGGTCGAGCACAATGTGAAACCCTTTCGGATCGGCCAAGAGCGGAGTGATATCTCGGAATAAGATACCAGGCGCTGGAAAGTCTGGAATATCCCGCACCAGATCGCGCACGTAGGCTAACGTATCAAAATCCGCAGCGAGATCCCCTTGGGCCGCACGCCGAGTGCGCTGCACCTTGGTGACCTTCACCTGCTTGGTGGACTTCGTTTCCGCACTCGGCTTGACGCCGCGTGGCGTGGGCGAACGTCGGGCAGGTACAGGTTTCTTCGACTTACCGACCGTACGGTTTCTGCTCGCCATGGTGTTACCTCGTTAGCATGTTTGACGGCCGCTGTTGAGAGCGCCAATGATGAGCGGGCTCGACGGGCGGGAGCCTGCGGTGCCTAACTACGGGCTGTTGTCGCGGTGATGGACGCCAAAGCTTCAGCCTCCGACTGATCGGCTCGACCCCACAGATCCAAAACCAGGGGTGTTATCCCGACCACCCCCTGATCAAACGCTTCGGTATCCGAGCCTGCTACTGCACGGTGCGTGATTGGGCCCGAAAGCCCAATCCACAAATACTCCCGGCCGCGGGGATCCTTTCGAAAGTCCACGCCATCTTGATAAACCCGGGCACCGAGCCGTGTGGCACGGAACTCCCAGTTCTTGCCCTTCGGGAAGTTCACGTTAAACAAGACCGGCCGCCGCGGACGCTGTTCGTGTAGATTAAGAGCGATTCGGGCGGCAGCTGCCGATACGGCCTCCAGGTCGGCATCGTACGCTGCGGAAAACGCGATGGAAGGCACTCCCTTCAAGGCGCCTTCACGGGCTGCCGCCACAGTGCCGCTATAGAACACATCATCCCCGAGGTTGAGCCCGTGGTTGATCCCAGACACCACCAGATCCGGGCGACGTTGAAGCACGCGCCCGCCACCGTTTAGCCCAACATAAACGCAGTCGGCTGGTGTGCCATCGACCGCCCATACGCCAGGTGACTTCTGCCAAAGCCTGAGTGGCCGGTGCAGGCTAAGTGCGTGGCTAGCGGCACTTTGCTCCGAATCCGGGGCGCAAACCACGACATCAGCGCGCTTGTCGAGAGCCGCACGCATAAGGGAAATCCCTGTGGACGAATATCCGTCGTCGTTGCTGAGCAAGATGAGAGGGCGAGTCACCGCTGAAGTCTATCGCCGAATCTTAGAAAAATAACGGGTTCCTTGCTCGTCCGCCTCCGACTAGACTGCCTCATCGAAGCTGTGAACCCGGGGAATGCTCTCATTCTGGAGGAAATAGCGACTGCCATCTCTGAGTCGCTCGCGCGCTACGGGGTTGCCGGGGATGTGTACATTTCCGGGGGCGAATTGGCAGTGCTCGAAGGCTCAGGGCCACGGGCAACCACGCCGATCGGAACGCTAGCGCAACATTGGGACCTCCTGCCGCACGATGAACGCCAGCGGCGCTCGGGCGAGCTCGCGCGTCGCTTAGTTGAAGCGAGGCGCTCGGGGGTTCCTTTCAGCACCAGCAACGACAATCAGGCGCTCGCGTGGGTCGTGCGGGTGGCCGGCGCCTCGGTGCTCTTGCTGGGTATTCTTGCCGCCTACAAGATCGTCGGGCCAAAAGCGCGCACCTGGTTAGCTCCGGCGGCGCCAAGTTCCGCTGAGCCAGCCGCCCCACTGCCGCCAACGGATGAATTGCGTGCACGTCGCGTGTGCGACGCAGCGGCTGCTCGAGCACTTCGAGGAGCCACGCTAGGGGCAGCTGATGTTGAAGGGTGGCAGGTGGACATCCATTTGATCCGCCCTGGTTCAGAAGTGAGTCCGATCGATGACGTGGCACTTACCCAGTTCGTTCAAGGCCCCTCCGAGCTTCGGAAGTTGGTGTGGGCGGGCGCCCGTTCGCTGGCTGCGGCGCAGGGGGCGGGCTCGAGTTTGGAGCTTGAAGATTTTGCGCTGCCACCCACCCTAAAGCCACGTTTTCGTGGTCTCTCCATCACGTTTTCGGGGAGATTCGTCACGCCGTATTTCAACGAGGCAACTCGTGGTGAATACATGCAGCTTGGGCAAGCGCTAAGCGATGCACTCAAGGCTGAGTATGCTGGTGTGTTCGCGCACTGCGTCGGCTCCAAAGAGAAGCTCGCCGGAGCGTGGTTTCGTGCGCCGAGCCCAGCACTAGCCGCTTCTGCCTTGATCTACTTCATGGGTGTGGACGCAGCGATTCCGCATGTGCGACAAGATCTGATGCGCCCTTCTGGCGGCATGCTCGACTACAGTTTTGCCCTCGAAAACGTGCGGGGAGCTACGCGAGGCCTCACCTACGAAGACGTGCGAACCTCAATCGGCAACTTCGGAGGCTCGATCGCCGGAGGCAAAGACGGGCCAACCACGTTGCTCTTCGACTTCAAAGACAGCGGACGCTCCACACGTGCCAGCCGAGAATTGGCCCACCGCGTCGGCCTCGACGACGGGCACTGAGCCTGTTGACGGCCACGAGCTCAGAAGGGCTCAATTCGACGATAGTTCTGGTTAGGATCAGTATCAGTTAGCCGGCTTAGCCGAGGAAAGAAGCGGCCCCAGCTCTCCACGTTCGTCAAGCTCGGTCACGATATCGCAACCACCAATGAATTCACCTTTCACGTAGAGCTGTGGGAACGTGGGCCAACTGGAAAACTCTTTGAGCCCCTGACGAACATCTTGCTCTGTGAGCACGTTGACGGTCTGAAAATCAGCGCCGTTGCGCTTCAAGAGCTCAACCACTTTGGCGGAAAAGCCGCACTGGGGGAACTGGCGATTCCCCTTCATGAAAAGCACCACTGGGTGCGAGCTGATCAGTGTTTGCAGCTTCTGGCGCAGTGCGTCGTCCATTATTCGATCCCTTTTGCTAGGCCCCAACTTTTGGGCGTGTAGGTGCGCAACGCAAGAGCATGAATTGCCCCGCGCATTGCGTCTTCAAGAACGCGATACACCATCTGATGCTGTTGAATGAGGCTCTGGCCAGTGAACTCTTCTGCCACAATTCTGGCCTGAAAATGGTCCTTCGTGCCGGTCAAATCGCTAATCTCAACCTCGGCGCCAGGGAAAGCTTCCTTCAGGCGGCGTTCCAGTTCGGTAGGCTCCATCATGTATCGCTAGCTGGCTATGTGACGCAACGTGGTGTTTGCTGTCAACGTCCCGAAGTGGGAGGAAGTTGCACGGAGAGGTCTCGAAGGGCATCCCGCAGGCGAACCTCAAGCTCATTCTGTTTGAGCTTCACTTCAATCAATTCCTTGGAGGCGCGATCCAACCCCGCCGTCTGTTCGCGCAACCGGGCAGTGAGCGTGGCTCGGAGATCGGCGGCTTGCGTATTCTTCTCTATCGCCTCTAGGCTCAAACGGCTTTCCCGAGCCGCTTTTTCGAGCTCTGCTTGGGTAGCGGTCAGTTGATTGAGCCGATCCCTGATGCGGCTCAAATCCGCACGAACGCCCCAGGCTTGCTTCAACTGGGCAACGCTCTTGGGCTCTGACTTCGGGTTGTCCCAATAGGCGCGCACCGCAATATCCGCAAGAGGATCGAGCCAATCGAGCTCCTGTTCGATAGAGAGCCGCTCATCCACCACGAGCTTGGTGGTGGCGTGCGGTGGAGCGCTCACGGGAACCAGGGCGTGCCCGTCCGTCGTGCGATCTTCGGTGCCTTTGGGCGGATTGTGCAAACGCCAGCCGGTGTCACGGAAATGCCGCACCAGGAGCTTGCCGGCCTCTTCGGAGCCGTTTTTGATCTCGTAGTTCGTGAGGCGCACCTGATCGCGTTCAATGTACAAACGCCCCGCCTCAATTTTTGAAACACGAGCCCCTTCTTGCGAAAAATTGGAGCTTTGGTTCACGGTTAAGCTGCGCTGAAGAGCGAAAGGCACAGTGGCCTTGCTCTCTGGCGAGAGTGAATCCATCACGCCTTGGCCAAGAAAGGCCCCTTTTTCGAAGACTGCGATCGGCCCCCCTTCGAGCAAGCCTTTACCCGAATTCACAAAACGCACTACGCGAAACGGGTGCACGCTCGAATCCGGAACGCCACCATCCGGGGCGAACAAGAACACAGCCTCGCCCGGCACCGTTTGATTCAGGAGCATCACCATGGTGGCGCTCTCATCGGGAATTGTCACGCGGGTGCCCACTTCGTAACGGGTTGATCCCGTTTGAGCGGCTACAGAGGCCAGAGCGTTCAAGTTGCGCGGAGCGCTTGGCACCATGCTGGGCATGGGCTTTGGTGCAGGAGCATTAGCGACGGAGGCCTTGCTGCGTCCCATCGGCGGGGCCTCTTTACGTGACGCGGCGGGCGCACGGGCAGCGCCGAAGGCTGCGGTCCCGCTCAGCACTCTACCCTTCTCCTCGGGCATGGCTTCTTCATCACTCGCCATCATTTCGGCTTGGTCGGCGGGAGCCGCCATCGGCGGCGCGGGGGGAGCGGCTGCGGGGGCCTCTTCCTTGTAGGTCGTCATCGACGACGGGACGGCAGCAATCACCTCGCCGGAATCGCTCACTACCGGGCGCGTGGGTGTGACAGGCGTGCCAAGAGTGGATTCAAACGCAATGGGTGCACCCGCCACCAACGCCAACTCCACATTCTCCCAATCTTCCCCGGAAAGATTCTGAACAATGCCCCAAACCTGAAGCTGAGCCTTGCCAGCTTCATTCAACACCAACCTATAAGAAGGCTTCCAAAGCGGTGTTTCTGCGACGTAACCGATGCTGAGGTTGTGCTTGCCCTCGCCCATGCGCAGCACCACTTCACGCAGGTCCTCATCCTTTTCAGGTTCATTGTCTGCCTTGCTCAGCTGACGCCTAAAGTGCTCAACCTCAGGATCTTCGACGGAGTCTTTCTCCACCTCAACAGGGAACGAAGCCGAGCTCACCGAGCTGCCGCCTTCTTGCATCACGGCCAAGGTGGCGAGAAAATCTCCAATCATCTTCGGACGCATTTGGAACGTGACCCGATCTGCATCCACTTCGCCGCCCCGTTCGAAGTAAGCAACGCCGTTTCGGTAGATCACGACGCGGCGCAACGGCAGCTGGGCTGTGGTCAAGTTGGCCTGGCGAGCACAGCCAGAAAGCCAAAGGCCACCGACTACGGCCAAAAGGCCCAAGCCTGCGCCCCACCTGGAAGCAGCTGCTGCCGCCCCAAAATCCACTAACTTTGCGGGCGAGTTTGTAGTGTTGAACTTCTTCATTGCGGCCCACGGTAGGGCCCACAGCGATCCCTCGTCAACGACCCCTCTATTCGAGCTATCCTCGGAAGATTGTGACGGATCGACCCAAGCCTCCCCCGCCTCCCCCCCGTCGGCCCCCTCCTCCGCCTCCACCTCCCCGCGTTCGCCCCAAACTCCCACCGCCTGGGGAAACGCTCACCGAAGGCGACAAGCAGGCCTTAGCCCTTCGTGCTTTGGGCCTCATGAATGAACAGATCCAGGCGCGCATCGTTCATTACCGCGGCGATCTAGAAACTAATTCAGAGTTAGACGCCATCACTGCGCAGGTTGTCGCGCAGCTTAAAGCCGTTCAAGGCGCACTCAGCAATGAAAACGCCCAGTTCGATCCAGAGCCCATAGAGGCTAAGCACGTTGCGAGCATCACCCTGCTGCTCTCGCGGCTCCTCAGCGAGGAGCGGCAAGCGGCCTTCATGACTCAGGTGTTGAAGCCTGTGGGACGCCGTGTGGCCAAGCTCTTCTTTGAAAGCGAACTCCACGAGCAGACAAAGGGTGACAAAGAGCGAAAGATCTATCACGCCGAGCAGGGCGTTTTTTACCTCCTTCAGCGCTACAAACATCGGCTTCACGCCGAGCTCGAGGGCTTCGAGTACGCAAGCGAGGAAGTGCACGCGCAGACGCTCGAAACCCTCAACAAGTTCGAACGCGACATGCAGGTGGCATTCCTCTCGCGGCGCTCTCCCGAGCTGAACCGCGTGATGGAGATCTTCACCGCGGTGTTGAGGGATTTCTTGTGCAAACACCTGCCGGAACGCTTGCCTCCACTTGTAAAGAGCACCGTGCGTGCCGCCAAAACAGGCCATGCCCCCGGCAGTGTAGATTACAAAATCTGGGCCACCGCCTTCCCAGATTTTCGGCGCGAGTGGGAAGCGCGTTTCATGGAGCAAATGGTGAATTTCTGCGAAGACGAACTGATGGGGCGCCTCTCTAGCAGCACCGAACCCTTCCGCGATGAGACCTTAGCGTTCTTCGTCGATCCTCAGATATTTAGCGCGACCTGCCAGGTAGTGTGCGAGCTGATTTACGACTTCCTGTGCATGGAAGGCGTCTTGGATTTACCGATGGATTGGCGCGTTTCTATGGGGGGGTAGAGGGCTCCACGGCCCCAGACCAATCCACGATGCGTCCTAGCGCGTCGTAAGCCGCAATCCCCGCGGTGCGACGCGTGTTAGGCTGCCGTGCTGCTGTTATCGTCCATGACCGACGTTGTAGACTAAAAGGCACCCTCCCCTAGGCACAGCAGGGGAGCCATCGGCTCCGTGCAGGAAGCTAGCCTCCACCTGATCCCGCCATCCCCGCGGCGCCCGCCGCACCACCTCCGCCAGAGCCACCAGGGCCCTCGTAGGGGCACTTGGTGCGGACGAAGTAGACTTCTTGTGAGGTATTGTCGGTGAACACGACGCCAAACTCACGCAAGAGGGAGTTGAAGGCGACGGCGGGTGCTCGCGCGTTCTGGGAGCCTTCAGTCGAGAGCGGCACGTCGCGAGCGGCTACTGCGCCAGATGAATTGAAGCGGGCGAGCATAGCCTGGCCGCCGTTCGGAAAGCCGTAGTACGTGACGACGCTTGAATATCCGTCGGAGGCAACCCACGGCCAGTTCCCGGGCCCAGTGGAGAGTGGCACGGCGCTGCTCACCGTCGTGCCATCGGCGGAAACCAGCGCACCGTACACGACGGCGTTGGCAGGGTCTCGTTCCCAGGCAACTACCCATTGCGCACCATTCCAGCCGACAACAGGATTGGCCATGCGCGTCGAAACGTCGCTCACGACGATGGTTTCGTGCACCAGGGCGAGATTCGCATCGTAGAGGCGAAGCTTCACACTTGAGGGGCCGATTCCATCGATGAAGACAAGCGCAAGGTGCGTTGAATTGGCGCTCAGGTGAGACTCCACGTAGGATTGTCCGCCGCCGGTGCCCGAAACATGTGCAGTCGGCACTTGGATCGCGGACGGCGCGCCGGAAACGCTACCGTCGTCGGCCAATGCCCTAACCTCCACGACTTCGGCGTTGCCCACGACGTTGCGATAGGAGACGAAATATTGGCCAAAGGCACGCACTAGATACGGCCTGCGCTCCCCCTGAAGGGCTGCGCTCACTGTCGTTACGCTGCCGATCGGTTGCCCTGAGGCATCCAGGGGCCGCGCCCTTACGGAACTCGGGATCAGATCCCCACAGGTGGTGGAGCCATCGCAACTGTCCCAAACAACCAAGTAGCCTCCGTTGGGGTCGCGAGCGATCTCCGGCCCGATGAGGCGTGAGTTAACGTCGCTAGCGATCAAATATTCGGTCGCGCCCTGAACCTTGCTTCCGTCTGAATCGAGCTTGGAAGCAAAGACTTGTCCGAGCCCGTTTCGCGAGTCCGACCAAACGGTGAGGTATTGAGCGCCGTTGAAAACCAACGCCGGGTGTTTCGACTCGTTGACTCCATTGCTCAAGCGGGTCTGCACGCCCACGGTTTGGCATTCACTCACGGTGTCTGGGATCGATGCCGCCCCCCCTCCACTCGATACTCCTCCTGCGCCGCCGGATGTTGGAGCACCGCCGGATGTTGGAACACCGCCAGATGTTGGAACACCGCCTACGGATGAGCCAGGGCTTCCCCCCGCACTAGGTCCACCTCCGCTGAGGTTCATGCCTCCGCTTGCTAGGGAAGAGCCACCTCCGACCGGCGCCCCGCCGGTTGCCAACGTTCCCCCGCTCGCGGAATCAACCGTGCCCGCGGCGTTGTTGCCTTCGCCACTGCATGCAGCAGCCAGCGCGAAGGCACACGCCCACGCCCATCCGCTGATCTTCGGAACCCCTAACCTAGATACAGCGTCCATATTCTCAGGTTACTGCGCGTCATAGCAATCGGCAACCGGCGCGTCGAAAGCGAACCCAAGCAGCTTCCACCCTCGCGCTAATAATGCTGGTTACGGACTCTCCCCTTTCGATCGCTGGCTCCGCTCTGCAGATTTCTAGACGTCGCTCTATCCTCACCGCTCAAGGTGCCGAGGCGTGTGCTAGCCTGATGCCTATGTCCGAGCCGGCGCGACGAGTAGCGACCTACGAAGATGTCCTTGCAAGCCCTCCGCACGTTGTAGCGGAGGTCATTGGGGGCGTTCTCTATCAGCATCCTCGCCCCGCGATGCCTCACGCGGCGGCCGCCTCCGTGGTCGGAGAAGAACTAGGCCCACCCTTCAAACGTGGGCGCGGGGGCCCCGGTGGGTGGATCATTCTCGATGCGCCTGAGGTCCATCTGGGCGCGGACATCGTCGTCCCGGATGTTGGAGGTTGGCGACGTTCGACCTTGCCGATTCTCCCAGAGTCGGCCTTTCTCGACGTAGCGCCTGATTGGGTCTGTGAAGTGGCTTCTCCCCCGACGCGCGCGCTCGACCGCGGAAAAAAGCTCGACGTCTACCAGCGCGAAGGCGTCAAGCATGTCTGGTTCATCGAGCCCCTCGATCAGTTCGTGGAAGTCCTCGAACTCGACGGTTCAACGTACCGGATCCTTCAACGCATCTCCGGCGACACTCCAGCCCGCCTCGTTCCTTTCGATGCCATCGAGTTCGACGTAGCCGCGCTCTGGGCAAGGTGAAATTCACAGTTCGATCAGGAAAGACCGACGAGCACAACCGCCTTCGTCAATCTCCAACGGGATTCATCCACGCGTCCGCTACTGTCATTCATCACTTGCACACGCAAGGCCCTTGCGCCGCGTCCCATGCGTCGTCCCCCAGCCACCAAACGGCGGTTTCGTATAGATCGCCAATTGGCCTCCCGATCCCATCGCCCAAGGCTTCGTCGCATTTGCCCTTGTCGGCTCCGCACGTTCCGTAGCATTCGTCGTGGTCCTTGCAGAAAGGACGGAAGTCGTTCGGACCAAAGGGATTAATGCCCCCTTCCGGCACCCATTCGCTACCTTTGCTTCTCGGTTAAAACGGCATGGCCGTTTTTACGCTGCCATCCGGGTTGAGGATGACGCGAGCTTGGTTTGTCTGGAAAATTGTTGCCCCGTCACGACCCGGACTCCAAGCATCCATGAGCGACGTTGCAGGCTAAAACGTATCATCCCTCTCCCCCAGCTCTACCGCGTACGACACCGTGGCGACGTTGGCACCGAGAGAGCCCAGCAAGTTGAACGGCGGCGATATCAAGCCCACCCGCGAGCTATTGTCGATCACGACATAATATTGCCCCTGGGGAAGCGCGATCTTCTGCCGCACTTCCGCGCCAGGTTGTAGGCCAAAACCCGATACGGGTGGTTCTGGCGGGGGCCCAAGCGGTGCTCCCAACTGAAGGCCTCGCCGCCACAGGTCTCCGGCACCGCGGCGAACAACCAACACATCAACGGCTGGCCCTCGCCCGAGTAGACGCAGAAAAAGGGCTTGATCCCCCTCGACAACGTCGAAAGGTCCGAGAAAATCCACCTGCTCGGCCTGCACCTCAGTGGTTTCGTTGGAGTAGGCGAAGCGATCACCCTTCTCGGTATCAAACGGGCGCTTAGGGCGAGCGGGTGGTGCCAGATAACCTAGCGCGAATTCGTCACCATCCTCGGAGCGGACGACAGTGAAGCCTTCGGCCAGTTTGCTCGCGACAATTTGATTCCCAAACACCGTCGCTAGATACCCAACTGGGGATCGCGCAGCCCAATCCGCCACCTTATTCTCAACGGTCAACACCTGGAAATGCGGCTCCGAAAGGATGCGCTGGCTCTTGCCCCACACGTACGTTGCGTCCTCGCCGAGGTAGAAGTCCATGCGGTATTCGATGGCCGCATCTGCCCCGAAGTGGATGCGCCCAGCGAGCGGAGTCCACGCGAAGCCTGTTCCCCCAAACTGCAAAGTAACGGTTTGAGTGGCGTCATTCACTTGGGTGACGCAACGTTCAGGGAAATAGCGGCCGATCGTGTTGCCACCCTCGACCAATTTGAGCGGTGCCCCGCGCTTCAGCATCTCTGGGCAAACGCGTGTGGCCCCGAAGTTGGAGAAAAGCCACCAACGAAGACCCGGGCTATTGTTGATGGTGTCTCGATAACACGCCGACCCAAACAGGAGGCCTGCCGCAACGGGCACCCAAAACCAGACTCGCTTCACGATGCTGCACTCCGAGCAAGGGCGCGTTCCACGACATCCACCAGCACCTTCACGAACGCGGGATCATCGTTCGGGGCTGAAACTCTCTCCCACACTAGGCCCAAATCTTTTGCCCATTTTGTGGCTTCAATGTCCAAATCATACAGAGTCTCCACGTGTTCAGAGACGAAGCCAATGGGCGCCACAATCACCCGTTCTTGGCCCTCCTTGGGAGCTTGTTCCAAAGCCGCTTTCAGATCCGGGCCCAACCAATCCCCACCATCGGCCCCCTGGCTCTGGTAGGCGAGCACGGCTTTTGTGCCTAGGCGGGAGGAGATCAACTGAGCGCAAGCATTCACCTGAGCTTGGTATGGATCCCCCGTTTGAATCGCCCGCGTGGGCAAGCTGTGGGCGGTTAGAATGACGCGCGTCTTGGCCGATGATTGGGCCAACATCTTCTCGATTCGCCCCGCGAACCACTCCACGTACGCTGGGTGCGAACCCCACGGCTCCACCGCGATAAGCTCTGGCCCCTTGCTCCCGTTAAGTACACTAGCTAACGCCTCCGCGGCGGCAGCTTGGTACACGTGCACACTAAAGGGCGCCAACGGCAACACACACACACGATCGAACCGACTCAGGTTCTCCCGCAAAACGTCGGCCACCCAGGGCTTCCACAGGCGCATGCCCCAAAGGGAGGGCAGCCCCAGCGCTTGCCCTAAGGCTTCTGCTTGCCGAGCTGTTACTCTATTGAGCGGTGAGCCGCCGATTTTTGTGTAGCGCATGACGAGCTCGTGAATAAGCTCCTCCGAAGGAGGGCGACCGCGGCGAATCACTTTCAGAAAGTCTGCCATCTCCTCAAGATTTTCGACGGTGCCATGTGCAACGCAGAGAAGGCCTGTGCGGGGCAGAGCGGTGGGCGCGATCATCGCGGAAAGATAGGTGCCATTGAGCGGTTGAACCAGGGGCTGAAGCGAAAAACCCAGGGAGCGGCGGCTTAAGCCATGAGGCCTAGGCCATGAACGGGTAACGCCAATCAGTGGGTGGGCAGAAATTCTCTTTGATTGCCCTCGGCGAGACCCAGCGTACAAGATTCAGAAAGGACCCGGCTTTGTCGTTGGTGCCTGAACGCCGGCCGCCACCGAACGGCTGTTGGCCGACCACGGCGCCCGTAGGTTTGTCGTTGATGTAGAAGTTGCCAGCGGAGTACCGCAGTACTTCTGAGGCTTCTGTGATGGCTGCTCGATCTTGCGCAAAGATGGCTCCAGTGAGGGCGTACGGGCTCGTTTGGTCGCAAATTTCGAGCGCTTCTCGGAATCGATCATCGGCGTAGACCCACAGCGTCGCGACTGGGCCAAAAATCTCTTCACACATGAGGGCGTGCCGCGGATCTTGCGTTTCGATGAGCGTGGGTTGAACAAAATACCCTTCGCTGTCGTCGGCGGTTCCACCCGAAAGTACCTGGCAAGCGGGATCACCCTGCGCCAGGCGCTGGTACTGGGTGATGCGATCAAAGGCACCACGCCCGATAACAGCACCCATGAAGTTCTTGAAATCCGCGATGTCGCCCATTCGGATCTCGGACATCATCTCCACGACGCGACGCTTAACGTCCATGGCTATGCTTTGCGGAAGATAAATGCGTGACGCCGCAGAACACTTCTGCCCTTGGTATTCGAATGCTCCGCGCACAATCGCGACGGCCAGAGCTTCCCGATCCGCGCTTGGGTGCGCAAAAATAAAGTCTTTGCCACCTGTCTCACCCACGATGCGAGGAAAGCTTGTGTAGCGATCCAGGTTCTGCCCAACCTGCTGCCACAGGCTCCCGAAGGCGCTCGTTCCCCCCGTAAAATGGAGGCCGGCAAAGCTTGGATGCCCCAAGACCTGCCGCGAAATCTCGATCGGATCTCCCTGCACCAGATTCACAACGCCATCCGGCAACCCGGCGGCCGAGAGCAGCTCCATGATGTAGTGTGCTGAGAGCGGAGCTAGGCCCGAAGGTTTCCAAACCACCGTATTACCCATGAGCACCGGTGCCATCGGCAGATTGGCGGCAATGGACGTGAAGTTGAAGGGGCTTACGGCATAAACGAAGCCCTCAAGCGGGCGCATTTCCAACCAATTCAAGGTTGGCTTAGGAGACACAAGCGGCTGGCCCTCAAGCTCTAGGGCAAATTTCACGTTGAATCGGAGAAAATCGACCAGCTCCGCTACCGCATCAATCTCCGATTGATAGATCGTCTTGCTTTGGCCCAGCATTGTGGCGGCATTCATCCGTGCGCGGAATGGGCCACTGAGAAGCTCCGCTGCCTTCAGGAAAATGCGCGCTCGCTCAGCCAGCGGCGTACGGCTCCAAGAGGCCCTAGCCTCAAGCGCAAACAGGATCGCCTGTTCCACTTCTCGCGCGGTGGCCTGTACCGCGTACCCCAAAATTAGACTGTGTCGATGCGGAGCGCGCACAGCTTCACGCTTTCCTGCGAAGCGGCGACTACCGCCCAACCATAGGGGCAGCTCCATTGGCGTTTGGCTCTGCCGGGCCAATTCCAGAAGGATCTCGTCCCTTTCAGGGCTGCCCGGAGCGTAGCTTGCGACGGGTTCATTCACGGGTACGAAGTCTTTCCGTTCCATACACATCCTGACTGGTGAGCCGAAATGCACGCGAACATTTCCTACAATCTTGTCACTGTTTGGAGACGCAGGGTGAGATTTTGAAACCCAAGCCCCACACGAGCGCAGAAAGTGCGAGTCCCCTCGTTTGTGGCCGAGCCTATAGAAGTTGATTCGAGCTAGTCCCCTCTGGGTCCTACTGTATCCTTTCGTTTGTAACGATGCGCTCCCGGCCTAACCCAGTGGAAGCCCTGGCTGCACTGCCTCGTCTTAGCGACGTGGCGGAGCGCCGAGCCAACTGGCGTCAGGCTATCGCTGCCTTGAGTCAAAGCTCCCCACTGCTGGGGCCTCCCCCGCTCGACGGAGTGGATCGCCAGAGCCTTGAGCTCGCTGTGGGAGTAGCGATCGATACCGGCTTGGCGGACGATCTGGACTGGATCGCCCCCGGTTCGGCGGCCCTTGCCCTGTACGAAGTGATGGCGGCAATCAGTGCCTCGAAGTTGCGCCGTGAAATTGGCCGTCGGGTGCTCTCGCGGATCAATGAAGGCACCGCGGCAACCTTCGCGGCGGTTGCCGCCAGAATGGCGCTCGGCTCAGGCCGCACACTGGAATCGCCCGCCATGCAGGCGCGTATGGGGCTCTTGTTCGATATGCCGATTGGCTCTCCGGTGCATGCAGATCCACTCGCCCTTACGATCGTGAGCCGTCGGGACCTCTTTCGACACTGGATAGATCAGCCATCTACAGGTGCTCTGCCCGCACGGCGGCTAGCCGCTCGCTTGTTTGAACACGCGGCTCGCGAGGCTGCCCATCGTGTACAAAGCGGGGCAGTCGACGTAGATGTGCTCATTACGAGCGAATGGGCGCGGCCCGTTTTTGATCGACTCTTGGGGGACCGAGAACCCCTCGTCTGGCGCCATGCCGCCTCAGCTCGCGGCCTGCTCAGTACCGTGAGCCCAAGACTGCGCGATGAAATTGAGCTCGCTTTGGATCCAGGCCTAACCCCCACTGAATGGCGCCGGGCGGCTGTTTCCTTGGTTGCAGCTACGGCCAACAACCCAGAAGAAGGCTTCGTGGAGTGCCTGCGTGTGGCGGGCGGTGAATTGGCGGAACGCGATCCCGGTATCTTGGCGTCGATGGTCCTCGGGTTGCCCCGAGTCATTGAGGCCGAGCCTGACATGGCTGAGGAGCTCCTCCAGCAGCTCGGCCAAAGCGACCGCGCGGATGTTGCTGAGGCCATCGCCGACCTCTTAAACGATGTAAGCTCGCCGAATTTTGGTCAAAATGCGGGCGCGCGTTTGCACGACAGCATCGTCGACGGCGAAAGCGGCGCGCTCGTACCGCAAGAAACAGTAGCTGCGCTGGATCTTTTGGCCGAGCGCAGCCGCGGCGTTAGCACTTTGGGAGACGCGATTCGACAGGCGATGACAGCCTTCGAAACGGAGGGTGCGCGACATGCGTTCGAGCTCGCTAACGGGGCTCTCGCTCAGGCCCACCAGAGCATGGATCGTTTGGAGGCCGGCAACCTCCTTGACCTAAAGCAACTGCCCCAGCTGTTGGCCATTCTGGGTGATCTGGATCTGAACGTGCTGGAACACGCACGGCTTTCCAACCTGCTGCTCCTGAAGCGCCGCCCTGGAGAAACCGACACCAGCGTTCCTGAACTTGATCGGTTCTACAACAGACTCAGCCATTGGCTCATTCAAACGGAGCAAAGGTTTCAGGCCTCCAAAGATCCACGCCCCCTGGAGCAAGCGCACAAGCGTTGCCTCAAGACTCTACTGCACTTGGTGGATCTTGAAACCGCCACCACCGAGTCCGATGAAAGTGGCGTCCGGGTGCGCCTGAGGCACGCAATTCGGCTGCTTCTGAGCAAGCTTGCCACGGCACCCTCACTCGGGGTTCACCGCATCCTCTCGGCAACTTTAGCCCGAAGCTTTGACGCTGCGGTGCGCGAAGGTGTGTACGAAGCCAGCGAGATCCTGCTTTCAGTGCTGCATTCCCTGAGCGACGGCCCGACAGTGTTGGCGATAGCCGAAGCATCCATCCATCCCGACGTGCGGGAGCCACTCACGGCCTATGCGAACTTCCTCAACCCACGCGAGGAAACTTACCCGCCGCCGCCGCTTGAAACAAGTGTGCAGATACCTGCAGAGCTGGAGGTTAGCTCTGTCGCTAACTCGGTGCTGGTGCTTGCCCACCAGCTCACGGCGGGCGGCGCATTCCGGGGCGAAGCCCTAAAGCAAACACTCCTCAGGCTGGGCCGAGCTTTGCGCTCTGTGGCCAGCGCGCGAGGCCTCAAAGACCTCGTGGATCAGAATGGCTCCAATCTAGACATTATCGGAGAACTCGAGGAGGCAACGGATGCTCTGCGCCGGATGATGAAGTTCGCGGAGAAGCGCGTTCTCGGCATGGCCCCAGATCACCTTGAGGTGGTCGCTGAGGTTGCAGCAATCTCGGCTCTTATCGAGCGCGCCGTAGGTTCGGGGGTCCCCGCCAACCGGCATCAAATGGAGATGGCCCTCGCGGAGCTGGTCGCGGAGCTCCCCACACCGATCGCGCAAGCAACCAAAACGGTGCTAGGTCGCATCGCGCGGTTGCCCATTTCAGGCACCGCGGACGCCTATGCCATTCCGCTTGAGAAACGCCGTGCTCCACTGCCGGATTGGCTGCTGCCACGCCGCACAATAGGTGCGTTTTACGTGGTGCGAGCTCTCGGTAGCGGAGGGGTAAGTTCGGTGTTCGTGGCGCGCCGGTTCGAGGAACGACACAACCGCAAGGCTGAAGCCTTCGCACTCAAAGTGCCACACTACGATCCAACGACCGCTCGCAGCCTCTCTGAGCAACAATTCTTTCAGATGTTCCGCGATGAAGCGGGGGCGCTTCTTTCACTCCCGCAAAATCCCAATCTCGCGCGTTTTGTGACTTTCGATTTAGCTGCCAGACCCAAGCCCATTCTCGTGATGGAGCTGATTCGGGGCGCTGGCTTCGATCGCCTCATCCGCAGCCATTCCCTGAGCATGCCAGACGTCTTTCAGTACCTAGACGGCATCTTGGCCGCTCTCGAAACCATGCATCAGGTGGGAGTTGGGCACCTTGACGTAAAACCCTCCAACGTGATCTTGCGTGAGGGCTCCACGCCGGTGTTAGTGGACTTTGGGCTAAGTGGTCGTCACCTGCGCCCAGGTTGCGGAACACTGGAATATTGTAGTCCCGAGATCCTTGGCGCTGGCCCGGACGGACATTCACCGTCGCCACTCGCGGCGGACATGTATTCCTTTGCTTGCACCGCCTATGAGTTGCTGACAACTCAGCTGCTCTTTGATGCCGAAGACGAAATGGCTCTCATGGCCTTGCAGCTTGGGCACGATGGCTGGCCCAAGGGGCTCACTCGGCTAGCTCACACCCCTGGGCTGCGCGATTTAGCTGTCATTTTAGCGGCTTGCCTGCGCCACGATCCGCGGCACCGCCCCACAGCGTCACAGGCACGGCGCGCCCTCAGGGATCTTGCGCCATCACTTGGCAACGTGAGTTGGCCAATTTCCGTACGCCGATCTTCCTCCGACAAAGCCAGCGCATAGGCTAAAAGTCAATGGAATGGCTTGGGCCGATATCGACAAAGTTCGCAGTTGGTGCGTTGTAAGCTTAACTCTGGTGATGGCTGCCCCGGCCTGCAGAAACGAGCCTGTGGCTGAAGTCGAATTCTCCCTAGCAAGCCCTGCTCTCAGGCAACGCTTTGAGCCTCGCTCTTCACTGGCTGAGTACTTGGAGCTACCAGCTGCTGGCAGCGAGCTCCGCATCACATTGTCCAGTTATCCGTTAAGCTGCGACGCCTTTCGCGCACCCGAAGATGGAGAAATTCTCGTCACCATAACGATCACCACCCCGCCCGGCGTTGCGATCACACCGCGCGCCTACCCTTGGGAAGGAACTGCTGAAGGAGTGCCTCCCCGAGCTGAAGGCCAAGCGGAGCCCATCGTGCGGATCGGGAAGAAATCATGGGCGCTTGAGCCGGGAGGCCAGGTGAAAATCCGGCAAGCGGCTCTTGATCGCCAGGGCAGCGTTTCGGGCATCTTGGATTTGGAGTTTCCCGGAACGGCGCAGCAAAGTGCGTCCCGCCTCTCGGGAGCATTCGAAGCCAAGCTGTGCCAGGTGGAACGGCGCAACGCTCCTCAGCGTGAGTAGCGAGTAGGCTGAAATCACGCCCGATGTTTGGCCGCCGCGTCCTCCCCTGCCAAGAGCGGGATCATGCGGTAGGCAAGCTCGTAACGCTTCCCCGGTTTTACGCGATACTGATCAAAAGCATCGGGACCACAACTGGCAGTGCCTAGGCCGCGATGGGCCGCGTCGAGATGCAAATGAATGTGCTCACTAGGCTTAACATCGAACGTGTGGCGGGCACGAGTCAGATCCATCTGGTCGTATCGGTTAGCGTTGAATTCCAACATGGGCGCCCCGGATATCAACAAGCCGCTGCCATCGGCTCGACGCAAGCTCAGCCAACGCGTGTCGCAGTGGTGACCGTGCTCCTGCGGCATGATGTGCGGGATGTACTGATCGAGCACGCTCGAAGCGAAACGACCAACTAAGCCGCACGTTCGGCGGTCGCAGTAAGTCTCGTGTGGGCCAAGGCCCAGCCACTCAAGTTGATCGAGCTCAGCTCGCAACAGCAAGTGCACGCCGACGCGTGGCAGATCGGGCAGATCTTGATGCACGTCGAAACGGTGGCTGAAGGCCAATGAACCATCGCTTCCGACCAGCAAACGGTGCTCAACCACGACAGCTCTGACCTTATCTTTGCCCCAAGTACGAGTGCACCAAACCACCTCAACGCCGCCGCGAACGGACCGCACTGACAGCTTCTCGACTGCTGTCCGAGCCTCATCGAGGTGAGCGACCATCCACCTGCGCAACGGCTTGTTTACCCAGGGATTCTCGGGCTCCGCGATCGGATCGCGGTGCATGTCTCGCAGACGAATGCCGTCGTTGTCGGTCGGTGCACGCCAAACACACGGATGTGGGCCTGCTTTCAGCATCTCGACCCCTCCAACCGTCCAGGCGCTCAGCCGCCCGCTCGAGCGCTCGATCACGACCTCAACACCCGGACCAGCAATGGTGATAGTGGACTTGCTTTCGCCTACGGTGAGCTTGCCACCAGCACGTAGAGCAGCCGAGGCTTCTTTAGCTTTCTTAGCTTTGGCCTTGGCCACGGTGGGTAGCGCAAGCTGGGCCCAGGCGACCTCGTGATTACGCCCCGTTAAGGGCATTTCGCGTGTATCGTACCAACGCAACATAAGATGGGCTTCTTGCCCGGTGCGAACTTTCGGGCTGGAACACGGCACCTGGATCTTGGCGGTCTCACCCGGCTTCAGGTTGAGCCTGGGTAGCTTGCCAGATTCGAGCACGCTGCCATCGCTTGTTAACTCCCAGTACCCAGCCAGATGCGCTGTACTGATAAAGTCATATTTTGAACGGATCTGCACCCCACGCGGGGTTTGCCGAGCGCCCGGCATCAAACGTACTTCTAGAGGCTGAAACAGCACCTTCGCCTCCCACATCGGAGTGTGCGGGGTCCGATCAGGCCAGAGCAGACCATCGCACACGAAGTTCGTGTCGTGGGTGACCTCGCCGAAATCTCCGCCGTAAGCCCAATATACATTATCTCCCGGCCAACCGATGTCCGGGGCGCGACCCGTGGGTTTAGCCTTAGTGTCCGCACCGAGCGGCATATCTTTACCGATTTGCTTGCGGATCCCATGATCGAGCAGCTCCCAGATGAAGCCACCCTGCATGCCCGGTGTTTTCTCAAAAGCGTGCCAGTAGTCGCTCAGGCCACCGCATGAATTGCCCATCGCGTGCGCGTATTCGCACATAATGATGGGCCGCCAATCTTTGGTGGTGGTGGCGTGCCGGATCAGCTCGTTCGGCGCAGGGTACATGGGGCACACCAGATCGGAGCCCACATGCCCGTTGTTCCAACCGGCGACAGCAATAGCTCCCTCGTAGTGGATGATGCGGGTACCGTCGGCGTGACGCATCCAGCCAGCCATGGCGTCGTGGTTCGGCCCGTAGCCACTCTCGTTCCCGAGTGACCACATGATGATCGAAGGATGGTTGCGATCGCGCAGGACCATGCGGCTGCCACGGTCCAAGAAAGCCGAGGCATAGCGCGGATCGTTACAGATATCGTGGTAGTGGTGGTGTGCCTCGAGGTTGGTTTCGTCGATGCACAGGATCCCGTGTTCGTCACACAGATCGAACCAGCTCGGGTGCGGCGGGTAGTGTGAAGTGCGCACGGCGTTAAAATTGAACTGCTTGAGCACCTGAATATCCCGGAGCGCTGTATCCGCATCGACCACCTTGCCGTATCGATCGTGGTGCTCATGGCGATTGACGCCCCGGATGAACACCCGTTTGCCGTTCAGTAAGAGCGAACGCTCTTTGATCTCAACGCTGCGGAAGCCGATGCGTTGGCGAGTATGATCGACCTCCTTGCCCGCAGGGTCGACCAACGACACGACCAGCGTGTAGAGCGTCGGCGACTCATGCGACCAAGCGTCTACCTTGGGCAACACCGTCTTCAAGACGGCCGCGTGCTCCTCCCGCGTGTGCGGCTGAGCTGGTTCGAACCAGGTGACCTCTGCCTCAAACGGCGCCTTTTGAGTCAGCTTGCCCTTGGCGTTGAACAAACGGGCGCGGACCTTCCAACCCGGGGCCGGCGTCTGATGCACGCGCACCTTGATTTCAAGGCTGCCAGAGCCCTTCACATAGTCAAAGCCCGCCTTCGCAAAGACATCCTCTAGGTGAACCTTGGGGTAAGCGAGGAGTTCGACCTCGCGCGCAATACCCGCCTGCCACCACTGATCTTGGTCTTCGATGAACGTGCAATCGGACCACTGGATGACCTGGACCGCCAACACATTTTCACCCAGCTTCGCGACCGCTGTAATGTCGAACTCGCTCGGGAGGCGCGAGTCCTTCGTCATCCCAACGGCTACCCCGTTGACCCACACACTCCCAACGCTCTCTATGGATCCGAAGCGGAGGATCAGGCGCTTACCGGCCCAGGCTTTGGGCACCTGGAAGCGTACGCGATAAAGCCCAGTCGGGTTCTCATCCGGCACCTCAGGATAACGGCAGACCCATGGCAGCTTGACGTTCGTGTAAATAGGTTTACCGAAGCCCTGCATGGTGAAACAGCCGGGCACCTCTATATTGTGCCAGTGTGCGTCTTTAAGCGCGGGCGAAGGGAAATCTGCCGGCGTGTCCTCGGGGCGGCCGAGGAGCTTGAACCTCCAGACGCCATCGAGCGAACGCATTTCGGGCTTGCTGCCTGCAAGCGCGTCTTCGACGCTTGGGAACCCATAGCCGAAGGCCCTGCCACGTAGGCGGTTGATGCCCGTAAGTTCAGGGGCAAGCCAGGGGATCAGGCTGTCTTTGGCAGTAAGAGTGGCGGTTTTGGAGCTGCTCGGTTTGGCCATAGGGTCCTCTGTGGCAACTCCTACGCCTGCCCTCCCCCGTTGCCCATAGCGGATCTGGATGCGAACATATGGAAAATGGAAAAGAACATTCCCGTGCGTAACGTCTATCGTGCCCTCGGACACGGCACCTACGACCGCATCGGCGCCGGCGTCCTGGACAAATCCGGAGTCGCGGTGGACGAACGCGAGAAACGCATGGTGGCGTGGTCACTCATCCTCGTATTGCGTGGCCGTGGGCGTTACCTTGACCAACATGGGAATGCCTGGAATTTGGCCCCTGGGTGGTGCTTTCAGCGCCTTCCCAACACAGCGCACTCCACGTATATTGACCCCTCCTCGAACTGGTTGGAGGTCTTCGTCGAGCTCGGGCCACAGTTGCACCAGCCGCTCGCCGAACTTGGTGTATTGCCCATCAATCCGCCGGCATGGTCGCTCCCGCCGGGCACGCACGTGAGGAGCCGCATGTTAGATCTGGTAGGAGAGCTCGCCGCCGCCAGCGAACGCCAGTTGCCCCAGCAGGTGGCCCGCATCATCGACATCAGTGTCACCGCCATGGCCAGCGCCGAACCGCCAGCCCGCGCAACCGATCCCATCGAGGAAGCCTGCCGCTTGCTGGCCGAGCAAAGCTCACGTCGCCTGGATCTCGCAGCCTGGTGCAACTCACGGGGCCTCGACTATGAACGATTCCGCAAAGAATTCCGTAACCGCACCGGCTTACCCCCGCACCGCTACCGCATCCGGCGCCGCATCGACCATGCCTGCGCCCTGCTTCGAGCCGGCCGCAGCGTGCAGTCTGTGGCTGCTGAGCTCGGCTACCCCTCACCCTTCGAGTTCAGCGCTCAGTTCCGCGCCCACCTCGGAGTACCTCCAAGCCGCTGGCGCTGAGCCGGTGCATACGTAGGTGCGCGTCATTTCATTCAATCGAATGCGCCAACAAAAATGTGATTTTGGGCGCCTCGGGGAAGCAAATCTTTGGGGGCACGTAGAGTCCAAGGCAAAATGCGCGTCTTTGCGGGAATTCTTCGAGGGCTCTTTTTAGCTGTAATGTTCGCGGGGTCGGCCGCGATCACAGCGGCAAGCCTGGAGTATTTTGATCCGGACACGCTGGCGCCTTTCATCATCGAGCGCCTACCGGTGGTGAAGTTCGAGTCGCTTTGGCTCCCGGCGCTCAAGGTGCACGTAGCCGCCGCTCTGGTTTCGTTCCCGCTGTGTTTGATGTTGACGATGCGCTGGCTTCAGCGCCGCCCCCGCTGGCACCGCTATCAGGGGCGGTTAGCGGGTGTCTTGGTTCTGCTGGGGTTGGTGCCCTCGGGTGCCGTACTTGCGTTCGACGCTAAGGGCGGAGCCGGCGTAACTGCGGGCTTTTTACTATCCGGCGCCATTGTCGCGGGCTGCATGGCTTACGGCATTCGCGCAGCACGGCGACGTGACATGATCTCACACAGCAGAGCCATGCGCCACGTCATCGCCCAGATGAGCGTGGCCGTCACGTCGCGTGCAATGCTCATCGGTTTCGATGAGGCAGGCGTTAATCCGGACGTGGCTTACGTAATCGCTCTATGGGTGCCCGTCATTCTCAGCGCCTTAGTCGCCGAAGCGGTATCGAGGCGATTCGCTTTCTCGTTCACTCAATTCATCCACGCGTTGCAAAGGATCTACCATGGGCTTTCATCGTTCCTCGTTCTGCGCAGTCGTTCTACTTCTGGCTCCATCGCTCGCAGCGGCTGAACCCTCGCTTTCGGAGTGGGCGAAGCTCCGGGTGGATCAGGGGCTCGTCAAGCCGCTCGCCGCGCGCGAACAGAAAGGGAGCCGTTTTTCTCGCGGTCGGCCCCCACCACGCGAGCGCCGCATACGCATCTTGGAAGCGAAGCTTGCCCAAGACAGCAAGGGTGCAAAGTTCGTCCCGTTTGTTATCGATTTTCGCTACAGCGGGTCCGAAGAATGGGAGCCTGACATCACGGGTTGCGTGTACCAGGGAACCGCGAAGCTCTTCGTCAAAGTGGGCACCGCCTTCCGCCCCGCGGCGTTCTTACTCGGTAAAGATCTAGCTCCTGTGCCCGGCGCCTGCGAGGCCGCTCCCTCGGAGTCCTGAACAAGGGTTAACCCTCGCTGGCGCACATAGCTCCAGGCCTTGCCAATGCGGTTCAAGCCGGGACGCGTCTGAATAAGCTGACACTTATAGGGTGATCAAACTAATATGCTTTCGACATCACCCAGGTGAGCGGACCAGCTCGTTCATGAAAGGGATCAGCATGTTGAATTTAAGGCATCTACGCGTCTTTACCGCAACCTTGCCCTTGGTCGCACTGCTCCTTGTGGAGGGCTGCTCCGCAGATGCAACGGGCACAGGGGCGACGCTGCCCGTACCGGAGCAGTTCGGCCCTGATGGGTCCGGTGGCAAGGCCGCTTTCGCGCGGGTCATCCCTACGGACACTCGCCCGCCAGTTGTTGCTGCCAAACCTCCGCCCCCGATTAGCGGAGGCACTCTTCTTATCACCAATAGCGGCGCCACCGCAGTCGTTGCGGATCCAGATCGCGATAGGTTCCTTTTCGTTGGCATGGCCTCAGGCAAAGTTGAAGGCGTTGTTTCGGTCAATGCGGGAGATGAGCCGGGGCGCCTGGTGCAAGATCCTGAAGGTAGAGTGCACGCCATCCTACGTGGTGGAGGTGCCATCGTGAGCCTAGATCCAGTGGCGCACAGCGTGCTTTTCCGCCGAGCCGTGTGCGGTTCGCCCCGCGGTATCGCTGTCGATAGCTCCACCGATCTTGTGTACGTTGCTTGTGCCGACGGAGATCTGGTCGCATTTCCCACAGCCGGTGGCGAGCCCAAAACACGGCAGTTTATTGAAACTGATTTGCGAGATGTCGTGGTCAGAGGCACGGACATTGTCGTTAGTCGATTCCGCTCGCCGGAGCTTATCGTCCTGTCGAAGCTGGGCGCCGAGATTGGGCGCATGCGCCCCCGTGCGGTTCCAGGAACGCTTCACTCCGGAGCACCCGAAGGTCCTCTCGCCACCACATTTGAGCCTACCGCAGCCTACCGCACGCTCGCCTCCTCCAGCGGTCAGCTTCTCATGCTTCACCAGGTAGCAACCGATGCCGTACTCGACATCGGCAAGAAAGAGCCAGAGGCGCCCAGCCCGTACGGAGCCGGTGCCAATTCGTTTCCCTGCGAATCCATTGTGCAGAGCGAACTCACCGGCTTCTCCACTGTCGGTGCTACGCAACTCCAAGCGAATACATCGCTCAGCGGTGCGGTGCTCGCGGTGGATCTCGCCAGTTCCCCGAATGGCTCGTGGATCGCGACCGCATCGGCTGGCTTGGCCGACGTTAATACGCCGCAACCGTCCTTTGGACAGCCTGGCACTGGTGGGACCTTCTCCGCCCCGCCTGTGCCCTCCTTCGGTCCATTCTCGGCTGGCAGCGTGATGCTCTACAGTGGGTCGCAGGTTCCGACCGACACGGACGCCAACCTTGGGTGTAGCTTCGGCACCCCCGTGAACGTGCCGACCGAGGCACAACCTATTGCGGTGGCATTCAGCCCTGCGAACTCCGAGCAGCTCGTCGTGCAATCACGAGAGCCCGCGCGCCTCTACATCGTCGACAAGGTGGCCGAGGTTGTGAACGGATTTACCACAACGGGCACGTTTCCGGGTTGGAGAGTGGTTGACCTGGGTGGGATCTCGGTGAGGGACACTGGTCACGATATTTTCAACCGCGATTCTGGGGCTGGAATCGCCTGTGCTTCCTGTCACCCCGAAGGAACTGAAGATGGGCGTGTTTGGAAGTTCTCAGGCATCGGCTCGCGCCGCACTCAGTCGCTGCACAATGGGCTCGCGGAAACTCAACCATTTCACTGGGACGGTGACTTGGGTGGGATGAGTGCCCTCGTGGATGAAGTCTTCGTCCGTCGTATGGGCGGGGTCTTCCAAAGCCCCGAACGCCTCAAGGCCTTGGAAGGCTGGCTCTTTGGTCTCAAAGCTCCTCCTAGCCCGCGCATCTCGGGCGATCCTGCGGTCCAGCGCGGCAAGGCCTTGTTTGAGTCCGCAGAAGTGGGCTGTTCGGGCTGCCACTCAGGAGCCAAGCTCACCGATAACCTGAATCGTCAGGTTCGTAACGGGGAGCCCGCCCTTCAAACCCCGTCCCTCATTGGCATTTCGCGCCGTGCGCCTTTCATGCACGACGGCTGTGCGCCAACGCTGTCGGCGCGTTTCACCGATACCTCGTGTGGCGGAGGGGATCTGCACGGGCACACTTCAAGTCTAGGGGCCACCGAAGTGCAAGATTTGGTTGCCTACATGGAATCACTCTAAGCGGACACGTTCGCGCCCTGCCGACCTTCCCTAGCGCCGACCTGTCTAGGGAAGGTCGGTAATCTCAACTCGACGGACGTCCACGATATCTGTCGGTGAATCGTGGACCTGAATACCAACGTAGCCTTCCAGGTTGCGGCGCCCGACAAACGAATTAATCAGCTGCCCATTTAAGCTAACTTCATAATTCTGATCCACCACGCGGATCTGGAGTTGATTGAAAAGCCCTGGTTCGGTGAGCTCACCTTTCGGATCCGCGGCCTGAAAAGAGTAAATAGCCCCCGTGCTTTCGCTGGTACCCGGTGCGCGGGCGATCTGGACCTCGTACCCTTGGCTTATGGGACGAAGCACGTTGCCTCGCGGATCCGGGAACCTCACAAACACGCCAGAATTTGCACCCACTACCGATTGGCGAAACTCCACATTGAGCTCAAAATTCTTGAATGTTCTAAGGGAGTAATACCAAAGTCCCAGCGAAACGCCGTCCCCGTGAGTCCGCGCGTAGCCATCTAGAAGTCGCATTTCGCCACCGCCGAGGTAACTCCACCCGGAAGCATCTGCGCCGTCGAACAACGGCATACAGGGCACCGTACAGGGTGGTTCAGCAACCGTGGCTGCGCCACCACCACCACCCTCACCTCCTGCCTCCAGCACAGAGCGCCTCTCGGCGCGCCAACATCCCAATAACGCCACCCCCGCCCAGAGTGCGACGTTAGATGTCCACGGGTGGGCAAACACGCCTCGCTTCAGCACCCAATACCGTTACCACATCCAGCTGATCCTCGTATGGAGGCTTGCGTCTAAGGCCCGACGCTTCGGCGCTGAACCGAGGGCCCGTCCGCTAAGTGAGTGATATCGGGCTGAAGTTGTAAATATCCGTACCAAAAGTATCCACAGGGGCACCGCACAGGCGGGCGATGGTGACCCACAGATCGGCATGGTGGTGTCGGCCAAACGGCAACCCGTAGTTGATGCCGGACTCAATCGTAGTGCCCGCGCGATCCTTGCCGCCGATGAACACACCGCCGCGACTTCGTGGCTCCACATCCGGAAGCTTCAGCCAACGCCCACGCCGGATACCGCCGCCCCCACCGATCACCGTGTGAAGCTTGCAGCGCGTGTCGTGCTCTCCTGTCTCAACTTCGCCGGTGAGTACAATAATCGTGTTATCGATGAGCATGCGGCCATCTACATCTGGCGTTTGCTCTAGGCGCTGCACAAACGAGACAATCTTTCGCACATACCAAGCCGCCCAACCTTCGAAAGAGCGCCTTTGGTCGGCTTTATCGCCATGGTGAGCAACGTCGTGATGGAAACCCTCGAGATTCCAAATATTGCCAACCTGTGCCTTATTGGCCGCGTCCGTCCATGTCCAATCTTTGACCTGCTCCCCTAAGCCCAACACCGCCACGCGATGCGTATCCGCGGTGAAGAGCACGCGAACCATATCAAAGAAGTCGTCCACCTCCTTTTCGAAGGCTTGCATATCGCCTGGTCGCGGCGGGATCTCCAAAGTGCCTCCGCCCAGCCCGCCACCTCCGGTTATGCGCCGGTTCAAATCATTCACGGCAGCCAGGTGCCCCTCCAGCTTGAGCTTCTCTGTGCCGCTCAGACGCGTGATCAGTCGATCCATGTCTTTGGCAACGTACGAAAAAACATTGTTGCGCACGGCATTACGCACGGCCAAATCCGTTGGGTTTGCTGGCGGCGCAAGAGGGGCCACCACGGCGTCAAATGCTTGGCGGGCGTTGGTGTAGAATGCCTGCTGTTGCGCGGCTGAGTCGAAACACAGCGGGTGATAGGGCTTACCCCAGGATTGATACCCGGCCGAGCCACGGAACACATTCTTCTTTAACGTATTGGCAATGTGCCAATCAATCGAGGGCCCGAGGGGCTCGGGGAACTGTGCACCGAGCTGTGCTGAGCTGCCTTCATCCCACGGCACCGAAGCCGTAAAGATATCTGAATACGAAACGTCGTGAGCGTTGCCCCAGAGCGTGCCGCGCAGGCCGTCCACAAACACGCATTGATGCTTGATTGCCTCCAAGCCCGTGAGCGGAGCCGGGATCGTAAAAGTGGATTCAGTGCCAGCGAAGTTCTGAAAATTTCGATCTCTGCCCCAGCCATGCTGCAGTGGGATCAACAAGAGGCGCACGGGCGCCGCGCTTGCCTGGCCACGCGCCACGGGGGAATCGAGGAAAAGCGAGCCGAGCGCCGTGCCTGCACCAAGGCCGGCCAGAAGTGAGCGACGAGTCAGTTGAGGGGATTTCATGACGTGCCTCGTAGTTTCAAGGGGTGGGCGCGCGGCGCACAAAGCTTTGAGTGGCAACCAGCTCGGTTGGAAGTGCAGAAAGCGAGTCGTTTGCTTTTGCTATTGCCTCGCTAAATCGATGGGCTTCACACCCGTCACCAAGTTGCCCGAGCGCGTAGGCGAAGTAATGCTCAACCACAGCATTGCGCAGCGCCTGAGAGCTGCTCAGCGCTCGGATATATTCGATACTATTGGTATAGGTTAACGTTTCAGAACCAACGGTGATGCTACCTGAGGCGTCGATCGGCACGGTCTGCTTTTCAACCGTTCGGAAATGCCCCACGGTATCGAAATTCTCCAGGCCAAATCCGGCAGGATCGATGATGGAGTGGCAACCGTTGCACGCGGGCTGCGCGCTGTGCGTCACCTTCAAGAGCTCACGCGCACTGGTAGTGGCGGTATCGAGATTGGGAATGGTGGCGGGGTCAATGCCTTGAACATTGGGCGGCGGAGCGGGGATCTTCACGCCGAGTAGCTGCTCCAAAACGAATACGCCACGTTTGACGATGCTGGTGGAGCCTTCCCCAGCGTGAACCGTCAGAAAGCCCGGGTGCGAGAGGATGCCGAGGCGTTGCTCTGGGCTGAGGCTTTGAGGCGTTAGCTGGCTAGTGCCAACCGCCGGCACTCCGAAAAACGGTGCCAATTCATCGTTCACGGGGAAACTCACCCCGGAGAACACGTCGAGAAGCGAAGCTTGCCCGCTAGTGAGCGCTTGGTCGAGCGTACCCGATGCGGAGGCCGCCAGCGTGGAACGTACCGCTGGCGTGAGGCCAAGCGTATCGTCTTTCTTTTTCGTGTAGATATTCTCGAGCTTCAAAAAATCCCAAAGAAAGCCCGCAACCGCCTTCGGGAAACGGGGATCCTGAGCCAAACGCTGAGCTTCAGACTTCAGCACCCCTGGGGTGTGAAGCGTACCGGCCTGAGCGGCCGCGAACAGCGCCGCATCTGGGGGTGCGTCCCAAAATGTGTACGAAAGCAGGCTAGCGAGCTCTTGATCAGTGAGGTTGCCCGTCGCATCCCCCAGCTCCAGCCGGTACAGCGTATTGGGGGAAAACTGCAGCGCTTGCAAGAGAAAATCCGCCTGATCTTCGCGCGTACCGGAAGCCGCAGCTACGCTCGCCACCCCCGCTAACAAATCCGCCTTTTCCTCCGCTGCCACAGGCCTTCGCCACAACTTCTGACCTAAGCTATCGATAAGTTGTTCGAAGCACGCCGTGCCCGTAGCTGAGATACAACTCTGCACATCAGAAACGTTAGCCAGTGACCGCTTGGACACAGCAAGCAGCGAGGCATAAAGGCTGTCTACCGAGACAGTGGTGATGCGCAGCTTCTGAGGATCGTTGGCAAGCCCGATGGTGGGATTGTCGTCTTGAAACTGAGGCAATTCAGCCGGCTGCAAGCTCAACCCAAGCCCGGCTTCCAGTGTCGTTTGGTACTGCCGAGGGGTAAGCCGGCGCGTTTGCACCGCAAGGGGTGTACCCGGAAGCGTGCAAGCGCCAGGCGACGGCGCGGTGGGCACGGTGGGCATTTCGCTTGGGCCCGGACCTGGAGGCGTGTCTGTGGGAGATGCAGGCGTTGTGCCGGCCTCGGCTGGCTCGTTGCCGTTCGAGGACGACTTTCGGCCGCTGTTAGACTCAAACAGCCCAGAGCAACCAACACTGAGGCTGACCAAGACCACCCCTAGGGGTAAAACGGGCGATAACTTCACAGGTTCACCATTTCCGGGCTGGGATTTCAACTCTGCGCAATAGCGGGAAAATCCAACTCAAATGGTAGGGTGCCATCACCAGCCTGTACCAGGTCAAAATACGGTTGTTTGCCCTCAAAATATGCCTGCGCAGGACATTTGCACTCCTGCTACTTAACAGCTCCCTCGTTTGCCACTTGTTCCGCTCCCCGCCCTTAGCTCAGATGATCACCTGGAACCCGACTCCCCCAACGAAGCCTCTTCCGAGGCGCAGGCGCAAACGGCGATCGATGATCTTGCCCATCTGCTCGCGCGCATCGCCGGGCTTCGGCGTGCCGTGGCCTGGGACGCGGAGAGCTTCGAACTCCCTGATTTGCACGAAGCTTCGGCGTTGGTGCAAAAGTGCCAACCCATGGATCCACCATCGCTCCCGGTATCTCAACAGGCGTTAGATGCACTGGCCGCGTGGGCGGCCTTGCACGGCGTTCGGTTCGCGCCCGGGCTGCGTTTGCTCGCAACACCCAAGGGTGCAAGCGTTAAGGCGACAGCGCCAATCGCCAGGGGCGCCACGTTGGTTGAGGTGCCGTTGAGTGCGATGTTGCGCAACGGCGACGTTTTCGCTGATCCGATATTGGGCCCATGGCTCCAAGAAGCACCGCTTTTCGGGCCAGGCAATTTGATGCTTTGGTTGCTCCGGGCCCGCTACGTAAACGAGGCTACCAACACGTGGGCACCTTATGTTGCAGCGCTGCCCGGAGAAGTGGCCGGAACGGCGCTCAGCTGGCCGCGTTCGCCTGGCTCACACCTCGTGGCTGCAAACATGGGAAGAAGCTTCCTCGCCGGAGTGCTGCAGCTTTATTGCATCGCGCACCACCGCTTACGGCTGACGGAGCCCGCCAAACGCCCGCTACCGCTCGAGGCGTTCACGCTGCAGCGTTGGCTTTGGGCAGGGGCGATCCTTTCGTCCCGCCAAACCGCCGTACCCGATGAGCTCGCCCTGGTGCCGCTTTGGGATCTGCTGGACCACGACGAAACGCTGGGCGCCGAGAGCACATTCCTAGAGGGCAACTCTCTGCGTGCAGTTGCCGGCATGAACTACACTGCGGGCGAGGCGGTTCGGATGTTTTACGGGCGCCGTACGCCAACGGAGCGCTGGGTCTACGCTGGGTTCGTTGTGCCTGGGCCACCGGATGGTGAGCGAGCCAAGCTGGCCTTTCCGCTGCCAAAGGACGCTCCGCTCCGACGCGATAAGTTGGTATGGCTGCTCGCGGATCCTGAGCGCGCGATCGAGGTGACCGTGGCTCATGGAGATGTGAGCGAGGCCCTGAAGCGGGCTCGCTGGTATGCGCTCGATGCTGATGAGCTCGATCGTTTGGGGATCGCATCAGTGGCGGATGTGTGGAGGGAAGAACTCCAGCTGTCAGTATCGGGCGAGGCGCGCGCGCGTGGGATGCTGGCTGATTGGCTGGCGTTCCGCGCTGGGCCGGTGGGGGCCCTCGATATTATCGATACATTCAGCCCGGAGCATGAGCATATGTTGCGCGCCGCACATGCTCACTACTCGGCCATCCAGCGGTCATGCGAAGCGAGCGGTTAGCTACTTTGCCGTGAATTGCGGTTAGCAGCACGTGCTCTCGATTGTGCGCGTCGAGGCTCTCCTGTTAGCGTGAGGCATGCCCCTCGTTCCCAGCCCAGTCCTCGGACAAACCGAGGGCGAAGTCCAAGCCCTAGTCGTCGACAACGGTTCAGGGATGATTAAGGCCGGCTTCGCTGGCGACGACGCGCCGCGGGCGGTATTCCCGAGCATCGTAGGCCGCCCACGCCACCAGGGGGTGATGGTGGGGATGGGCCAGAAAGACGCTTACGTGGGCGACGAGGCGCAGGCCAAGCGCGGGATCTTGACGCTCAAGTATCCGATCGAACACGGCATCGTCACCAACTGGGACGACATGGAGAAGATCTGGCACCACGCGTTTTACAACGAGCTGCGCGTGGCGCCAGAAGAACACCCCGTGTTGCTCACGGAACCCCCGCTCAATCCCAAGGCGAACCGTGAGAAGATGACGCAAATTATGTTCGAAACGTTCAATACGCCCGCCATGTACGTGGCGATGGGGGCCGTACTTGCCCTCTACGCTTCGGGGCGCACCACCGGATTGGTTTTCGACTGTGGCGACGGGATAACCCACACGGTGCCCATCTACGAGGGTTACGCCCTACCCCACGCGATCCTGCGGCTCGACCTCGCAGGCCGCGACCTCACTGATTACCTAATGAAGATTCTGACTGAGCGAGGCTATTCCTTCACGACAACTGCAGAGCGTGAGATCGTTCGAGATATCAAGGAGAAGCTCGCCTACGTAGCCCTAGACTTTGACGCGGAGATGCAGACAGCAGCGAGTTCAAGCAGTCTGGAAAAGAGCTACGAGCTCCCGGACGGGCAGGTTATTACGATCGGGAACGAGCGCTTCCGTTGCCCCGAAGCGCTCTTCCAACCCAGCTTTTTGGGCATGGAGGCCGTGGGGATCCACGAGACCACGTACAACTCGATCATGAAGTGCGACGTCGATATCCGCGCGGATCTATACAGCAACCTCGTGCTGGCTGGCGGCAGCACGATGTTCCCTGGGATTGCCGAGCGTATGCAAAAGGAATTGACCAACCTGGCTCCCCCAACGATGAAGGTCAAAGTCATCGCGCCCCCCGAGCGCAAATATTCGGTATGGATCGGTGGCTCCATCCTTGCGAGCCTGAGCACCTTCCAGCAGATGTGGATCACCAAGGCTGAGTACGACGAGGCAGGCCCGGGGATCGTGCACCGCAAGTGCTTCTGAGCGAACTTACCCGCAGCTTCGTAGGGAGGCGTAGGGTAATCAGGGGCTCGCGGGCGCCGGACTCGGTGCCTGCTGGCCGCTCGGGCTTTGCGCCGGCGGCGCTGGCTGTGGGCGGGGCTTGGGAGGCATCGGCTTCGGTGGCATCGGCTTGGGCGGCATTGGCCCGGGAGGTGCTGACCTCGGAAGCGGAGGCCTCGGGGGAGACTTCACAGGCCCAGCCGGGGGCACGTAGGTGAGCGGATCCTTGCGCTTTGAACCAACTTTGCGCTCAGCAAATGAGCGAGCTTTGCGGGCTTTCCACGCCGCCTTGCTTGCCTTGGTGTTCTTAAGGCTGCTGCGCTTGACGGCTTTCGTCTTCGCTTCAGAGGGGGCGACGTAATCCGCCTCAGTGCGGATCGGTTTGCCGAGCTCCTTGGGTACGACAGGTTGCTTGCGGTTCTCTGCGAGGCAACTCATGAGCTGCTCGCGCTTCTGCGCATCCAGCTCGACCTGCGCCGGGCGGTCTTGGCCGCCAAATAGAGCAAGCTTACAGCGATCTTGTGCCGTGCACCCTACCTTACATGCCTCCACGTGGCCTTCGGCGAGCGTCCTGCAAAAGGTAGGGCAGGAATTGGCAACGCACTCTGCCACCACTTCCTGCTCGCAGCTTCCAGCGCTGGCTGTGCCAGCGGCGAATACGCAAAAAAGCAGTGCGGCCAGTGTGAGCTGAAGCTTGTGCATTCTTATTCCTAACTTCAGGCGATTGCCGCGGAGCGTTGCACGTACTGGTAAACGGCTTCGACAGCGCGCGGGTGCGCCATCCCGTCCACACTGGTTGCCACCACAAGCTCACTGCGAGCCTTGCGAATCGTTACGAACTCCCCGCGCCGCACCGCGTGCACCACGGTGCCCTCCTCACTCTCACGGATGTACACGAACTTCTTGTTGTCGAAGCGTAGGCCCCGTTCTTGGAAGAGCTTAAAATCACCCGAAGCGAGCACCGCCCGAAGATCAGCGGCCTCCGCGGCCGAAACAGGAAGCGTCCCGCTGGTGCGCTCAGGCGTGAGGAATGCCACCCGCGCCACGTGCGGCTTGCCGTGCTGGTCGCGGCTCAACGCGATGAGCTCAGCGACGCGCTCATCCGCGCTCTTGCCAACAGCCGTCCCCTCCCCGCAGTTCTCAACCAGCGCCGGAATGGCTAATAAGGCCGCGCCGCCCAGAAATGCACGTCGATTGGGGTCGCTCATTACCCTTCAGCATCCACGAAGCTGATTACCGGGTCAATCAGCGTGCAGAGGTTCTGCGACTCGAAGAAACTGGCGTCCCCGACGGGATTTGAACCCGTGTTACAGCCTTGAAAGGGCCGTGTCCTGGGCCGGCTAGACGACGGGGACGTGTTGCTTGAGGGCTGCCCGTATAGTCGCTCGGTGCCGGAGTGACAACGCAAAGATGTAAAAATCGTCCACGGGCGCTTTTGGTCGGTTTGCTGGGGTTTCCCCCGCCAGAGCGGAGCGACTGGCCAGGGGGAGACGAGCTCCGCGCCTGAGCGGAGCTAGAGGGGGCAACTCAACCTACGGCTGCGATGAAGTCGTGTTCGGTGACTTCATAACGATCGTCTTCGAGTTCGAACTCAGCCACAGCCGCTTGAGACAAACCGAATTCGCCGTCTGTATCAACTTCGGTGGCGCGTGCTTTGCGCTGACCAGCGGGGGCGTGCGTGTGCAGCGTAGCAGTGTCGACAATAGCCTCGCAAAGCTCTGCGAAGCCAAGCCCTGCCCATCCTGCAATCTTGGGGAGCAGACTCGTTTCGGTCATGCCTGGGAGCGTATTCACCTCGAGCACGTATTCGTTCTGACCTTCGGTGACGAGAAGATCGACACGTACGGCGCCCGTGGCTTCCAAGGCCTGCACCGCGCGCTCTGCTAAGTGAGTAATACCCCGTAGGCGTGCGTTGGATAGGCGTGCCGGCAGGAAATATTCGGTCATGCCCGGTGTGTATTTGGCTTCGTAGTCGTAAATGCCCTTCTTCGGGGCGATCTCGATGGCGCCCAGCACCTTGCCGTTCAAAAGGCCAACGGCCACTTCGCTGGCTTGCACAAAGCGCTCAACCAACACCGAGCTATCGTGCTCGAAGGCCACCTTCACAGCTGCCTCCAGTTCTTCGAGGCTATTGGCCTTGGCGAGACCAACACTGGAGCCTTCACGCCGAGGCTTTACAATCACCGGGAAGCCGAAAGAACCGTGCAACTCGCGCACACCGAGAGGATCGGTGACCACGTAGTAGGGCGGCGTGGGGATATTGTGGAGGCGAAAGAGCTCCTTGGCCTTCACCTTATCCATCGCCAATGCGCTGGAAAGCACGCTGGAGCCCGTGTAAGGCACCCCCAGCACTTCCAAGAGACCCTGCACGCAGCCATCTTCTCCGAGGCGGCCATGCAACGCCAGCACGGCTACATCCATCTCCACTTTGCTGAGCGCAGAAAGCACATCTTTGCCGGAGCCAAGATCTACGCGCACCACGGCGTGGCCAGAGGCCTCTAAGGCCGCCGCAATCGCCTGCCCTGACTTGAGGGAGACTTCACGTTCAGCTGACGTGCCACCCATGAGGACGGCGATGCGCTTCTGTTTCTTCACTGGTTGCTCCTTCGAGTGCGGTGGGGCACGTTCGATGTTCAAGGAACGCGGCAAAGCGCTTTGAACATCCGTGTGTGCCCTGAATCGCTACCGGAAGCCTCGGTGCACGGCCAAGAAAACCGCTAAACCCGAGGCTAGAAGGCGCCTTAGCTTGTCTCGATTAAGATCGCGGTAATATTGTCTTTTCCGCCGCGAGCGTTGGCCAGCTCAATAAACCGCTCCACCGCGTTCTGACCGCCCATGCTGGCAATCTCGGCGATCTCGGAAACGTTGAGGTAACCGTGCAAGCCGTCGCTGCAAAGTAGGTATTGGTCGCCCAATTCGGCTTCGGTGACGACGATATCCACCTGCACGTAATCCCGATTGCCGACAGCCCGCGTGATCACATTTCGCTGCCGGCTCACCTTCGCTTCCTCTTCGGTGATCAAGCCACGCTTGAGCTGCCACGCTACCAAAGTGTGATCTTCAGTAAGTTGGAGTACTTCTTGGCCTCGTACGCGATAGATGCGGCTATCACCCACCTGACCAACAATCATGCTGCGACCACACCGAAACATCGAGCTGATGGTGGTGCCCATACCGACACGCCCCACATCCATCTGCGCTAACCCAAACACCATGTAGGTCGCCGATTGGACAGCACCTTCGAGCAGCCGCGAGGCAGAACGGAGTAGATCGCCAGGGCTGAGCGCATTCAGGTGCAACGACCCTTTTCCGTGTTTCACCATCGCGTAAATCGCATCGATGGCCTCCTGGCTCGCAACTTCACCCGCAGCGTGCCCGCCCATGCCGTCGGCCACAACCCAGAGCCCCAGGTCGTCGTCGCGCAGGAACGCGTCCTCGTTCATTTGGCGGCGCATCCCGACGTGGGTGGCCCCGTACGAGCGCATTTCCAAGTCAGCTTCGCCGAGGTCAGACACGATCCCAGAGAGTAGAGGAGTCTCCACGCGGCGTCAGGCCCCAAAACGAAGTTCCCCCACACCGACCCACCGGCTCGCGGCTTCCCCGCTCTTGCGTGGGTGGCCCCGCCCCAATACCTTCGAAAGCGCGCATGGGTGCCCTCGCAAAGAGCTTTTCGGTCGTTGATCCATCCGAGGAGAAAGTCTTTCGGGCGCTAGAAATTGCGTGCCGAGAAGTCGGGTCGCCAGCGGGCATCCTCCTGTTCTTTGGCGCCACTGCCCCGGGCCTCATGCAGCTGGTTGGTGCTGGCCTCCCTACACGCGCGCCTTCCATCCCCGCCCTCTTAGTGGGTGCCCAAGGCGTGCTTACCGAAGCGGGAGAAGTCGAAGGCCAGGCAGCCGTTGCGGGCCTGGTGTGGAGCGGCCCCCGCGCTTCGGTTTACAGCATTGCCGGGGGCTCCGCGGCTCAGATGGCAAGGTCAGTGCTCGCCGCCTTGCCCAAGGAGCGGCGCTATTCGGACACCGGACTCTTCTTCGCAGATTCTCAGCGCTTTGATCCCGACGTATTGGAGCTCCTCAACCAAGAGCGTGTTCCCCCGCGGCTCTTCGGTGCGGGCGCCGTCCGCGCGCCCGCCACGGTGTGCGTAGATGAAGCGGGCAACGTGATGCCGGGGGCAGCGGGCCTATTCGTGTTGGGTGGGCTCACGCCGCCCAAAGTGTTGGTTTCCCCTGCATGCCGACTGTTGATGCCTCTCGGGAGGATCACCGAGACGCGCGGCCCACTGGTGCTTGAGATCGAAGACGAAAGCGCGCTTGAACTCTTGAATCGCCTAGGGAAAGAGCTCAAGGGGCAGCCGCTCATTCTCACCGCTCTGGCTCCGGAGGGCCCAGGTGCTGAGGATGGGCCGAGCGAGCTATTGATCCGCGGCATTCAGGGCATCGACCCGGTGCGTGGTGGTGTTCTGGTGTCCCCCGATGTGCGGCCCGATCTGTTCATGGCATTTGCGGTGCGCGATGCCGATGCCGCTCGCGTGGATTTAGAGCAGAAAACGTTGGAGCTCGTCCGAAGCACTGCCGGGGCGGCACCGCGCTTCGGCCTTTACTTCAACTGCGCTGGGCGTGGCCGTGCGCTCTATTCCGCCGAAGACGTGGATACGCGGATCTTGAAGAACAAGCTCGGCCCCTTGCCTCTCCTAGGAATGCTCAGCCCTTTCGAGATCGGCCCGTATCGGAGCGAAACGGCGCTCCATATGTACACCGGCATCCTTACCGTGTTCACAAATCCAAGCTAACTCTAAAAACCCACCCACATGCTCCCTTCCCTCGCCAAGCTCTCGCCGCCGCTGCCCCAAAAGAAGCTCCATCTTCCAGATCTGGTGCTGGGCGCAGTGGTGCTCAGCGTGGTGGGGCTCATGATTGTGCCGCTGCCCACGTGGCTCTTGGATTTGTTGCTCACGGCCAACCTGGGCATTTCCGTCGCCATTCTTTTAGTATCTTTGTACGTCGCCAACGCACTCAAGATTGCGGCTTTTCCTAGCGTTTTGCTGATTACCACGCTGATCCGCTTGGCCCTCAACGTTTCCTCCACCCGGCTGATCCTGCTGCAGGCTGACGCCGGCGAGGTGATCCATGCGTTTGGCAGCTTTGTGGTGCGGGGCAACTACGTCGTGGGAGCCGTAATTTTCCTGATCTTGACGATCATTCAGTTTGTGGTGATCGCCAAGGGGAGCGAACGGGTCGCTGAAGTGGGTGCCCGCTTCACGCTCGATGCGATGCCGGGAAAACAAATGGCCATCGATGCCGATCTCCGCTCGGGAGCGATCGATAACGCGGAAGCGAAGCGCCGCCGCCAGCGACTCGAACGGGAGAGCCAATTTTACGGAGCGATGGACGGAGCGATGAAGTTCGTGAAGGGGGATACCATCGCGGCGCTCGTGATCACTCTCGTGAACATTGGGGCAGGCCTTGCCATTGGCGTGGGGCAGCAGCACCTGGACCCGCTCGTGGCCCTGAAGCGCTACGGGTTGCTGACCATCGGGGATGGCTTGGTCGCGCAGATCCCCGCGTTGGTTATTACGACAGCAGCCGGCATCTTGGTGACGCGTGTTGCCAGCGAAGAGGGAGAAACATCGCTCGGGACCGATCTGGCGGGACAATTGCTGGGGCAACCGAAAGCTCTAGCCGCCGCCGGCGCGCTCATCCTGCTTTTGGCGGCAATTCCAGGGCTTCCGGCTTTGCCTTTCCTGGTTATCGGAGTGCTACTTTTGGCAGCTTCCCGCGCACGGAGCCGCACCCTTTTGCGCACTCCAAGTGCGAAGGTGACCGCGCCCGTGGACTGGGTAAACGGCGAGCCGCGGTTCTTGCCGGTGGTGGTGCCATGGTCTGTGAGTTTCGGGCGGGACCCGATTTTGCATCTTGGCGGCGGAGTACGCCCCACCGAGAGCAACAACTCCGAGTTGACTCGTGCAGTTGCTTCCGCCCGAGCCCTCATATTTTCCGAGCTCGGAGTCGCCATCCCGACCGGCACGCTGCAGGTTGCCCCCGAGCTCGGCCCGGACGAAGTTCTGTTCTCCGTCCACGAAGTGCCGTTAAAGCGCGCTACTTTGCCGACTGAGATTAGAGATCTGGACACGTTAGCGTCCTGGCTAACGGCGGAGTTGGTCGAGATTTTCAAGCAGCGCGCCGGGGATTTCATCAACATCACGGAGACCCAATCGCTTTTGGACGCACTTCAGAGTGTGAGCACCGCGGGAGCTCGTCAGCTACCCAAACCGGCAGATGTTCCCGTGTTGGCTGAGGTTCTTCGCTCACTCGTTCAAGAAAAGGTGAGCATTCGGGATCTTCGCACCATTCTAGACGCCCTCACTCAAGCCCCCGGCAACGAGCGCCCACCGGCAGAGCTCGCCGAGCTCGCTCGCAGTGCCCTAAAACGCAGCACCACGCATCGCCTAAGCGGAGAACATAAGCGCCTCGGCGTTTACTTGCTCGATGCCACCATCGAACAGGCTATCAAAGATGCTCTTGTAAAAACCAACGCAGGGCAGTTCCTGGCACTCTCCCCAGCAACCGGCAGGGACATCGTGCGGGCCGTCGCTAAGACCATTCAAACCTCACCGCCAGCAGAGGGCCGCCCCACTGTCATCTTCACTCAACCAAGCATCCGCCGCTTCGTAAGAAAGCTGCTAGCCACCGAGCACCCCGATTACCACGTGGTGTGCTTCAACGATCTTTCGGAAGATTTGGGCATTGACCCGCTCAGCACGGTGACGCTGCGCGGCGCGTAGACGGGAGAATTGGCTGAGCAGCTGGGGTGGCGCCGCCGTGATCCGAGGGAGTTATTGGCGCCGCTGCACCATCATCTTGCGCGGCACTTGACCGCTTTGCTCCAGCATCTTTTTGGCTTCTTTTTGTAGGAGCGGATGCGTCTTTTTGATCATGAAGCCGCCGAGCAAACGCACGTCTTGTTCGAGAAGCTTCTTGAGCGCTCGGCGCATGCCTTTAAGATCATTTTGATACGCTCCACAGTAAGCCCGAGCACGCCAGAGCTGGGGTCGGATTTGGGCGTAAAGGTCGTCGTCCGGATCGAAGAGATCTAGCGTTTCAGAGGCTTTTTTCGCGTTGCCACTGCGAGCCCAAGCTTCACTCATGACCGATGCGATCATGGCGCGGCTTTTGGGATCTTGATGCCTCTTGATATCGATATTATCCACGAGCTGACGAGCGGGCCCCACCTCCCCGAGCATCAGGTGGATCATCGCGCGCTGCGAGCGAGCTTCATCGGCTATGGGACCCAACACCTTGTTAAGGTTGATGAGCTCCAGGGTTGCCAGCGCTTTTCTAGGGTCTTCCTGCAGCTCTAGCTGAGCTTTGGCAAAGATCGCCGCTGGATCTGTTTTCTTGAAGGAGGAATCCAACTTCTCAAGTGCGGCTCCGCGATCGCCGGTGGCTTGCATCTCCCTGAGAATGCTCGCCACCCCCTGAGCCTTTTGGGACTGACGCCGAGCCCAGACCAAAACACCAATCGCAAGGCCTGTGGCGATAGCCGGGACGGCGATCAGGACCGTACGCCAGGTGGTACTATCGACGTAGGCCGCCACCATCCCAAACACGACCCATAACGCAATGAGGGGCAGCCCAAGGCGCGTCACAAGACCCTTTAGGTCTACCCCCGCAGGACCGCCTGCCCCCACATCAGGCGGAAGCGAGTCCGCGATGCTTGGATTTTTTTGGCTGCCAGCTTCCTCTTGGCGGGCCTGACCGCGCCTGAATTTTCTACCTTCGTTGCCCACGGGGCGTTCGCTATAGCTCCCGGCCCTATAGGGGCGCAAGGCGAGCGAGGGATCCGACTATCGATCCGCTTCGCTCTCAGGCACGAGCGGGGGCGCTGCGATGCTATCGCGCGGAGCATCGGGCAGTGCCTCAAAGCGGAAATGGTTGAACAGGCTCTGCACCACCGACAACGCCGGTACGGCCAGGAGCGCCCCCCAAAGGCCGAAGAAGTGCTCACCAACCACGAGAGAAAACACCACCAACACCGGATGGATCTTGGCAGCTACGCCAATGATTTTGGGATTTAGAAAATTCGCTTCCACTTGGTGGATCCCGAGGACCCATACCAAGACCCAAAGGGCTATCCACGGGCTCTGCGTGAGCCCGACGAGCACTGCGGGCACGGTGCTCAGAATGGACCCGAAGATGGGTACAATACTCATGACCCCTGCGACGATTGACAGGATGGGCCAATATTTCAGCCCAAACATCCAAAAGCCGATGGCACTTAACACGCCGTTTACCAGGCAGATCAGAAGCTGGCCGCGGACCACCCCAGAGAGCCCGCGCTCCATTCGCAGCAGCAAACGGTCGAAGCTCGATCTCGCGTGGAATGGCAAGAGTGAGGCAAGAAAGCCGAAAATGGCCTCGCGGGTCTGCATGATGTAGCCCGCAACCATAAGGGTCATAAAAAGCAGAAAGATCCCGCGGGAAACCGAGCTAACAACGGACTGACCAAGCCGGATCAGTTCAACCACATTGTTGCGCGCGAAACGTAGAACCACCTCCAGCCCATCGCGCATCAGTTTTTCGAAACTAAAGCTGGTGCGCTGTGAGTCGTCCACGGCGACCACGCGCCATTGCCTCTCGGTCTCTTGGACAATTTCTATGCCAGAACCAAGCTCCAACCGGTACCCGCCATCCTTGCGCGGGACAAGCTCGATAGCCGATGAATTGGCACTTCCTGGAGGCGCCTTGGCATGTTCCTCGACCCACGCTTCTGCCTGTGGCCCCCACGTTCTTGTCGCCTCCGTGAGGAGCACAGGTGCGTCACGAGTGAAGCGATCAGCCTCCGCGTACATCCGCGGCGCCAGGGCGGCCACACTTGCGTAGAGTGAGCCGAAGACCACCAAATACACTAAGATGATCGATGCTGGCCTCGGCAGGCGAGCTCGTTCCCCGATGCTCACTAACGGTGTGAGAACAAACGCCACGATCATTGCCATGATGAATGGCAACAGAACTGGGCTGGCCCAAATCAAGAGGGCCAACAACAAGACGCCGCTTACCCCAAGAAAGAGGAAGCGGCGCCCTGTCCACCCGGAGAAATCAAGCTCCGGAGCTGACATGCTGATCTAACTCACTCCAGATGAGAGCCGGATTACTCCGAATCCTCATCGTCTACTGCCGGGGGCGGTTGGGATGGCGAAACGCTGAGGCCCTTGAGCTTGGCGGCCAACACATCACCCAAGGTTGCACCCTGACCGACCTGCTCGCGACGCATGACGCTCAGCTGCTCGGCCGCTGGGCTTTCACCCGGCTGCCGCATCGTGAGCACCACTCGGCGATCGATGGTGTCGAGGTTGGCAACTTCAGCCTTGATCAACTGCCCAGGCTCCAGCACCAGGTTCCCCGGCATTTCATTCGACGGGATGAGGGCTTCCATACCTGCCTTGATCATGACGAAGGCGCCGTATTCAGGTACGCGCAGGACGCGAACGTCATCCACAACCGTGCCTGGCTTGTAGTTGGCCAGAATGTCATCCCACGGATCGTCGAACAATTGCTTGACGCCGAGGCTGACTTTCTTTTCGTCGTGGTTGATTGAGAGAATGATGGCTTCAACGTCGTCACCCTTGGCGTAAAGATCTGCCGGGTTATTGACCTTGATGGTCCAGGAAAGATCGGTCTTGTGCACCATGCCGTCCACGCCTTCTTCGATGCCGACGAACACGCCGTAATCGGTAAGGGAGCGCACTTTGCCAGTGACCTTGTCGCCAGGCTTGTACTTGTCCGTGAAGAGCGTCCACGGATCGGCTTCCAACTGCTTGAGACCCAAGCTGATGCGCTTGGCGCTCGAATCGACTTCGAGAACCTGGCATTCCACTTCTTGGCCGATTTCGAGCATCTTGGAGGGGTGCTTGACCTTCTTGGTCCAGCTCATCTCCGAGACGTGGATCAGGCCTTCGACGCCCGGCTCCAACTCTACGAAAGCGCCGTAATCGGTGAGGCTCATCACCTTGCCGTGCACGCGCTTGCCAAGAGGATAAGCTTCTTGTGCGTGGTTCCACGGATCTTCCTGCGTCTGCTTCATGCCGAGGCTGACGCGCTCTGTCTCCGGGTTGTACTTGAGCACCTTGACGGTGACCTTGTCGCCCACCTGGAAGACTTCGCTCGGGTGATTGACGCGACCCCACGACATGTCCGTGATGTGAAGGAGGCCATCAATGCCGCCGAGGTCCACGAACGCACCATACTCGGTGAGGTTTTTGATGGTTCCGTCGAGAACCTGACCTTCTTCGAGAGTCTTCAGCGTATCTGCCTTCATCGCATCGCGCTCCTGCTCAAGGAGTACGCGTCGTGAAAGCACGATGTTGCCGCGCTTCTTGTTGAACTTAATGACCTTGAATTCGTAAGTTTGGCCGATGAGGCGTTCGAGATTTCTAATCGGCCTAAGATCAACCTGAGACCCAGGTAAAAATGCCTTAACCCCGCCGCGAATCGTTACGCTGAGGCCGCCCTTAACACGTTGGCTGATGGTGCCTTCGATGATCTCGTCGCGCTCGCAAGCCGCCGAAATCTCGTCCCACACGCGCATCTTATCGGCCTTCTCCTTGGACAGAGAGATAAGGCCTTCGTCGCTTTCACGACTCTCGATGAACACGTCAACGCGATCACCCGCTTTGACGGAGACATTTCCCTGCGCATCGGCGAACTCGCTGAGGCTGATCATCCCCTCGCTCTTGCCACCAATATCGATGATGACGTTGTCGCGAGTGACGTGGATAACGTATCCACTTACAATTTGCCCTTCGCCAGCGAGCTCAGCGGTGCTCGTTGCGTCTGCGACGCCCTCGAACAAAGCGGCAAAACTGAGGTCGTCACCCTTCGGGGTCGTCAGTTGAGTTTCAGCCATGGTAATGTCTTCGGTTCTCCTCGGTCAGAATCCGGTCCGAGTTCGGAATTGTTAGGGCACCACGAAAGTGCAGTTATGGGTTTGGGGGGCGCTCAGGTAGCGCACCCGCGACGGGGCGTCAAACGCAAAAACCAAGCCGGATCCCACCGTGTTTCCCTACCGGGCTGCTACGGACGCTGCGCCGGTGGCCTGGCCGCGGCCAAAATGGCCCGAGCCGCAAGCTCAGCATAGGGAAGCGCAGCCTCTTTGGGCCACTCAATGCGTGCATGGAAACCCGTCGTCGAAGCCCCCGTGATCGCCACTTTCGCCCTAGGCAAAGGCTTTTGATGCTGAGCATTGGCGAGCTCGTTCAACGCCGCCAGAAGCTTCTCGACATTGGCCTCCGAGCCACTCCGCAGCCCGATGTCTAGGTCTAACGTAATCTCGGAGCCAATCTGGAAGCGGCCTCGAAGGCCGGTCCATCGAGTCAGCATGCCCGCGGTTTGGGGGGTCAGCCAAGCCACGCTTTGGGCGGCATTAGCCAAGCGTTCCCACGCGAGCCCCGAAACTGACACAGCCCCGGGCCCAGCCAGCGGCAACACTTCTTCATTCGGGGCAAGCCCCAGCCCTACCGCTCGCGGACTCCCGAACAGGATGGTGCCGTCTTCGGCCTCGGCGAGCGTGAGGTCCCCGGTGAGTCGAAACGCTTGGCGGGCCCCGCCGAGGGCGATAGGTGAACCCACTCCCCAACCCGAAGCCTTGAGCTCCGCAACAATGGCGGGGACCATTTTTTGTCGAGGGAATTTCCCGGTAACAATGCCAACCCACTCGCCCTTGCCGTCCCAACTGAGCACTAACTCCCGAAGATCGAAAGCCAACCGCGTATCAGCAGCTTGTTCCAAGCGAACCATACGTCGAGCCGATTTGGTCGTTGGTGTAGGCAGCTCATTCACCAGCGGAAATAGGTGGCGACGAACGGGCTCGAAGAAGATTACCTGTTCCACATCGATCCGAAGCGCGGAAAAATTGCTCGGAATGTGGCGCGCGGCCGTTCGGCTAGAGTGCACGAAGTGCCAATAGAGAGTCGCCCCAAGGGATAGGCAGAGAGTAGCCCCCACGGCTAATCCCCAGAAAACCGCACGATGCGAGAGACCTCCTCGGCGGTCAGGTACTGTCATACGGAGCGACCGCCTACCACGGCCCCGCGTGCACTTGCGACTCCTAACGAATCCCGACTGTCCGAAGACGCGCTTTAAGCACGAGGACTGGCCCCTGAGCGTCCAGCTCAGCACTGGCGATAAACTGCGCCAGCTTGGGATAGAGCTCCTTGGCCACCACCAGTAACTCGCGCGAAAGCGCCACGGCCTCGGCAGCCTCCACTTCGCTGGAGAAGTCGATCTCGACGACAGCTTCGAGCCAATCCCCCTCTGCATCCACAGCTCCGCGGATCCTCCGAGCCCGCCCGAGGCGTTCAGCGAGCTTAGGGGCACGTTGGTGCAGTGACATCGGTAGCGCACGTGGCCGCAGCGCAAACGACACCAGGCCGCGGGCCACAGGCTGCAGGCGGTCAGGATCGGCACCCTGGGCCAAAACGCGTTCCACGCTGTCGATCTCTACGGCTGAGACAAAAGCCAAGAGATCATCGCCGCGCAGATAAGCTCGAGCTGGTTCAGCCCGGCGTACCGCACCCAAACGTTGATAGCGACGCAGCAGGCCCCCAAGATCCTCCGCCGGAGCCCACGTTTTCGGAGCTTCGGTGTGCAGCTCCCGCCGAGCAAACCTGCCACTGAATACCAACACGCTATCGAGGAGCTCCGTGGACGCAGCCGGCCGGAACCCAAGCCATGCTGTTCGGGCCGTATCCAGGGCGGAGTCGAGAGCACCGGGCGTGGTCGAACCAAACGTGGACTGAGCACGCAGTTGGTTCAGCACATGGGCGCCTAGCGCGAGCCGGATCTGCTCAAGATCCAGGCGCACTACCACGTCGAGATCTCTTGGAATGAAGTCAAGCCCGTCGAATATGCGTGGCGCCGAGGCGGGCCTACGCGGCTCGGGGAACTGGGTAGAATCGCAGCTGCCCGCAAGGCCTAAGAAACCAACGAACGCGAGTTTGCCGCAAGCTCGCCGAGCAAGGCGCGGCGTCATGCTGGAGGGTTCAGAGCCTTTGCTACTTCCTCTACGCGACTCACAATTAACCGCACGACTTCGTCGATGCCCAGCTCAGAACTGTCCACAACCGTGGCATCGTCTGCCTGGCGCAGCGGGGCTATGGGACGTGAGCTATCCCGTTTGTCGCGTTCAGCCACCTCACGCGCTACTTCGGCGAGCTCTGCGGCCGTCCCCTTCGCGCGCAACTCCTCGTGGCGCCGTCGGGCCCGCACTTCAACGTTCGCAGTTAAGAAAAATTTGGCCTCAGCACTCGGAAAAACCACGGTTCCGATGTCACGCCCCTCCAATACCACGCCCCCGCCTTCACCGGCCGAGCGCTGCATTTCGAGCAGTGCCGCACGCACGCTTGGGAGTGCCGAAACGCGACTAGCCCCTTGGCTAATGTCAGCGGCTCGAATGGCCTCCGACACATCGCGTTCACCTAGATAAATCCGCCGCTGGCCAGGAGCACTGGACCCAAAGCGAATCGAATGCTCGCGCGCAAGCCGTTCGGCAACGCGCCCCACGCCCTCCGCATCATCCCAATCAACGTTCGCTTCCTTGGCAGCTAGGGCGACGGAACGATAGAGCGCTCCGGTGTCCACCAACGTATAGCCGAGCGCGTCTGCAACCCGCTGACTCACGGTTGTTTTTCCCGCCCCCGCGGGGCCATCGATCGCTACCACAGGGAGTTTCATAGTTATTTACCTCGCCCAGTATTCGCATTGAGCCAAGCGTCAGCCTGGTCCAACAACTGACCTACGGCGCGTCCGTCAATCTCCGCCACCACTGCGAGCTCCTTATCTTTTGGCTGAACTTCGAGTTTCCGTATCGGTTGCCCGATCCCCATGAGGGACATTATGAGGGAATATGAGCTCAGGTTTTGATACAGCAGGCTAATGTTGTTTGCCCCCGCAAGCGCTTGTGGTGCGTCGTGGTAACCAAAGGTTCCCGCGAGGTTGATGCCTGGCGGCATGAAATTCCCCAGAAGCCCAACGGTTTCCAACCCTACAACCAAAGGGAACCGCTGACGCACAGACTCAGGCAGCGGGGAGGCCCTAAAATCAGCACCCACCACAATGGGCGGAAGCGAGCTCGCCGAAAGCTGCGAACTGAACCAACTCGGGATCTCGCGCTTAACGCGACGCTGCTGAATGCGATCCAACGCCCGCCTGAGCCCAGTCGGGTTGCCGACGAGCATTAACTTGGGGGTGAGTGCAACGAACCCCACTGTATCGGCAATGAACAAGCGCCTTTCTGCATACCGTGTCTCGACTATTGGAATGCCCTGGGGTGTTTGCCCACTTGCCGCGGCTGCAGCTTCCAGGCGTTCTGGGTTGAACGTGCCCACGGCCACCCCCAGAAAATCTGCGCCCTGCATCGAGTAAGCCCCGATGTACAAAGACCGTAAATCGCGTCGGGGGTCGAAATCTGCCCCTGCGGGTATGGGCGCCCGGCGGGCCCAAATCGTGAGCAAGCGAGTCCCAAACTCGGAAGCGAATAGTTGCTGGGCATCCAAGTAGCCAACCGCCACTGAGCGCCCAGGCAGGAGCGCCGAAGGATCCCTTTCTAACTCTTCCGCGGAGACGCCCGCACCCTCGGCCGCGTGCACCACCACTTCGTCTTTTTTGGCGCAACCAGCTATCGCGACCGACAGACTCAGAACCAGCACTTGCGCCCAGCTAATGTGCTTCAAGTGCCTCATGGAAGCACCTTTCCGAGCGCCGCAAACAGGCGATCGTTTTCGGCGCTTGTGCCCACGGTGATCCGCAGATGACCAGGGAAATTGCCAAATGGCCGCACTATCACCCCTTGCCGCAGCAACGCTTCGTAGAGCTCCGACGCTTTTCGCCCCGTATCCACCCAAACAAAATTTGCCTGACTCGGAGTTACCTTGAACCCCAACGCTGTAAGCTCACGCTCCATACGGCGGCGCTCGCTGGAATTCAGGCTTTGGCTCAACTTCACGTGTTCCTGATCGGCCAGCGCAATCGGCCCCGCTGCTTGACCTAGGTGGCCCACGTTGAACGGCGGGCGCAGTCGATTCATGTAATCAATGAGCGTGGCAGGCCCAAGCGCGTAACCGACCCTAAGAGAGGCCAGGCCATAGACCTTGGAGAATGTGCGCAGCACTACGAGCCGTTCGCGCAGGCTCCGGAGCTTGGAACAATCCGGGTAGTCCCGAGCCTCCGCGTACTCCACGTAGGCCTCATCCATCACGATGATAACTTCCGGGGGCACCTCGCAGAGGAGGCGTTCCACTGCTTGCCGGCCCACGTATGTGCCGGTGGGATTATTGGGATTGGCGATAAACAGAAGGCGAGTCTTCGGCGTTACAGCCGCCGCCATCGCGTCCAGATCGTGCACTTCGTTGGTGAGGGGCACCGCAGTAAAAGGCACCCCGTGTGCCATCGCTCCAGCGCGATAGATCACGAACGAAGGTTCGCCAAAGACCGCGTGATGCTCGTGGGTGGTGAACGTACGGTAAAGCAACTCCAGCAATTCGTTCGAACCGGCCCCGCAGATGACTTCCTCTAGCGAAACCCCGTGAAACGCAGCAATGGCCTCTCGCAGCTTGTGGGCGGAGCCATCGGGATACCGAGCAATCTGAGCTAGAAGCCCGGGCAGGGCTGCGAGCACCTTGGGGCTTGCTCCAAGGGGATTTTCGTTGGACGCAAGCTTCACGGCGTCTTTTATGCCGAGCTCACGCTCAAGCTCTTCGATGGGCTTGCCCGCCTGATAGGGGCGCAGGCGGTCGATACTGGCGGTTACCAAGTTTGACATAGGACTTTCTGCGCTCACTGTTCGCTCGGAAAACTTCCGAGCACTTTCAGGTATTTCGCGGAACGCCTCACGGCTTCAAGAGCCGTTACCACGGCGCGATCCGAAACGTGCCCCGCAACTTCAACATAGAAAACGTAATCCCAACCTCCCGCTTCACGAGGCCGGGACTGCAGCTTCTTCAGGTTGATACCCCGCTCGGCAAATTGGCCCAAAATTCCGTACAAAGCGCCCGGTGAATCGTCCCCGCCGAATAGTAAGCAGGTGGTATCCATGCCTGTACGCATTGCCGGCCGGGTGCCAACAATTGCGTAGCGATACCGGAGATCCGCAACCTCGCTCACGTTCGTACGGAGTGCGGAAAGGCCAAAATGCTTTCCGCACCCGTCGGGAACAATGCACGCTGCATCCTGGGCTGCTGCCGCTTCTTTTGCAGCTAAAAGGGGGGACCGCACGTCCACCACCGCGACGTTTGGGTATTCAACCAAGAGAAACCGTTCGCAGGCCGCGTGTGCTTGGGGAGTTAGAAAAATCCGCTCGATGGTTGAGCCTGGGTCGAGGCTCATAAGGTTATAGTTCGCAAGAATTGAGCGCTCCGCGACAATGGGCAGCTCCGTCTTGGCCAGCGCGGTCACGGACGTTTGCACCAAGCCTTCGTTAGAAGATTCTATCGGAAACGTCGCAAATCCCGCGCGGCCGCGCAGCACCTGTGCGAGAGCGTCCTCCGCGGTGGGGGCCGGCTCAAGCTCTGCGCTTGAGCCGAAATACGACGTTGCCAGCTCGTGGCCAAAACCGCCTTCGGTGCCCATAAACGCCACCCGAACCAACTGTTCAAGGCCGCGCGCTTCGGCTCGAACAGCGCCAAAAATGCGCCGCACGCTTTCCTTCGGCAGCACCCCTGCTCCGGCGCGGCTCAGCCCTTCGAGCCACGCCTCTTCGTTTGGCTCACTCGCTGACAGATTAACGCCTCTTTCGCGGAGCTTTCGAAGCGCTACCGAAAGCTCTGCGCGTTGAGTGAGCCGCCCCACAATCTCCAAGTCCAGTGACTGCATCGCTTTGCGCAGTCTCACTAGTTCGGGATCTTGGGGTTCAGTCATGGAGGTGGCATTTCAGCAGCTCGGCTGCCTCCTGACCAGGGGACCTTATTCTCGCCGCTTACGTCGAGCTGCCGGAGCTTCCCGTGCCGGACGAGCCACCTGAACTGCCGGCCGACGAACTGGGCGTTGCTGCAGGCGCAGCCGCAGCAGGCGCAGCTGAAGACTTATCGCTGGCCGCGGGAGTGGCCGTGGACTTGCTGGACTCTGACGACGCATCGCTAGAACCCTTCGCACCGGCACTGGCGTAGCCATCCGCGTACCAGCCGCCACCCTTGAGAATGAAGCCACCACCCGCCGAAACCTGGCGTTTCGCGGTTTCTTTTCCACACGCGGGGCATGTGCGAAGGGGATCCGCCTTGATGGACTGTTCCGCCTCCCAGGAGTGGGCACAGGCTGTGCAAACGTATTCGTAGGTCATGGGACGGCCTCGGAAATGCGTCTGCCCACTGCTGCTGTCAAGCGGCACTGGGTAACAGTCGCGGGCCGCTCTGGCTACGTGCTGGCCGAGTAGTTTACCCTGGCCGGCTTACGATCTGGTTACCCTGGCGGAGTAGGGGCAATTTGACCTCCCACTGCACTTTTGGGCTTGTGCGCAAGTGTTCAGGGTCGTACAAGAGAAGTTGCATGACGTGGCCATACATCACACTTGGTTGCGTTAAGCAGGCCAACTGCTGGGCGACGGGCCGTTCGCCTCTCCCCCTAACCTGGTTAATACTCGCGGGGCTAACCCCCGCCTTGGGCAATTGCTGATGCACATCAAGAAGCTCGAAATAGCAGGGTTTAAGTCGTTCGTCGACCGGACCACCATCCACTTCGACCACGACGTGATTGGCATCGTCGGTCCAAACGGCTGTGGCAAGTCCAACATTGTGGACGCCATCCGCTGGTGCATGGGCGAGCAGAGCGCCAAGCACCTTCGCGGTCGCTCGATGGAAGACGTGATCTTCAACGGGTCGGATTCCCGGGCCCAGGCAGGCTTGGCTGAAGTCACGCTCACTTTCGATAATACGAACCCAGAATACGCCGACACACTCCCTCTTGAGTACAAAGATTTCCCTGAGATCGCGGTGACTCGCCGGCTCTTTCGCGACGGGACGAGTGAATATCAGCTTAACCGCACGACTGTGCGGCTTCGCGACATCACCGATCTGTTTCTCGGAACGGGTGTGGGCACCAAGGCTTATTCAATTGTTGAGCAAGGTCGCATTGGGCAGATCGTTTCGGCCCGCCCCGAAGATCGACGGCTATTTATCGAAGAAGCCGCCGGCATCACAAAATATAAGCACCGCCGACACCAGGCCGAGCGGAAGATGGAGCTCACGCGTCAGAATCTCGCGCGTGTGAGCGACATCATCGCAGAAATTGATCGAACGCGCGTCTCGTTGAAGCGCCAGGTGGCAAAAGCTGAGCGTTTTCTCGTTTATCGCGAAGAGCTGGAAGATCTTGTCTTGCACGACGCTTCCCATCGATTGCTCGAGCTTATCGTTACTGAGAAGGTGGACAGAGCGGCCCTTGAGCATGCTGAGAGCTCGTCGCTTGTGCTCCGCGAACAGCTAAAGGCTGCCGAGCTCCTGCTCGAAGAGCTCCGCAAATCTGCCATGGATACCGAGGTTCTGGCGGACGACGGGGCACGCCGGGCCTTTCACGCTGACAACGAAGTAAGCGGCTTGCAGGCAGAGATGGATCGCGCACGCGACAAGCTCTCCCACTTGAATGATAGGCTAGAAGCAGCAGAAGCCGAACTGTCCGAGATCTTACCAAAGCTCGCAGAGCTGCGCGCTGAACACGCGGAGCTCCTCCAGCGAGCAGAGTCCTTAGGTGCGGACGAATCAGCTCGCCAAGCCGATGCTCAAGCGGAAAACGAGAAGCTTGATGCGCTTCGATCCGACGAAACTGGAGCCAACCAGACTGTACAAAACTTGCGGCGTGAGGTTGCCGAGGCAACCAACAATACCACAGCAGCCGAAGTGCGGCTCGATGGGCTCGTGCAGCGCATTGCGGAAACGCACATCCGCCGCGATAAGCTCTCAACGGAGCACCAATCGGTACTCGGAGAGCAGAATGAATTCGAGGCGCGGCGCCATGCGCTGGAACAGAGCGTCGCCGAAACTGCGGAAGGCAAACGGCTTACCTTCGCCGAGCAAGAATCGCTCGAAAAAGAAGTGAACGTTCTGCGCGGCCAATTGCTCGACAGTGAACGAGCCGTCGATAGCCGTAAAAATGAGCTCAGCCTCCGCCGCAATCGCTTGCGGGCTCTTGAGGAGCTGCACCGCCGCCTCGAGGGCGTGGGGGCTGGCGCCCGAGCACTCCTAGGAAAAGCGGATCCCGAAGTGCTCGGAATGGTTGCAGACCGGATCGAAGCACCCGAAGAGCTTACCTTGGCTTTCGCTTCGCTTTTGGGCGAACGCCTTCAATACATCGTGGTTTCTGATCTGGAGCACGGTCTCCACCTGCTCGACGATCTTCGGGAAAATCAGCGTGGGCGTGCAACCGTGGTTGCGGCTCGGCCGGGCTATATTGCTGGCGGCGCTCGCGCGTTTTCGGATGAACCCGGCGTGCTAGGCTCCCTTGCCGATCAGCTTCGTTATGAAGCTGCCGATGAGGCGTTGGTTCGAGCCATCGTTGGCGATGCGGTGCTGGTTACGTCGAGTGAACACGCCGTGCAGTTCGTCGCACGTCACCCTGACTTTACGGCTGTTGCGTTGGACGGCACCGTGGCGCGTCCGAGTGGCGTTGTGAGCGGTGGCGGCGGGGATGAGGTTGCCTCCGCCATGGTGGAGCAGAAGCGCGAGATGCACTCGCTCACCACCGAAGTGTCTCGCCTGGAGGCGGAGTACCAAAAGCTTTTCGAGAGTCACAACGCTTTGCGTGGACGCATTACTGCGGCAGAAACATCACTCGACCGCGCGCGTAAAGGCGCTCACGAAGGTGAATTGGCTCACGTGAGTGCCGAAAAAGACTTAGTGCGCACGAACGGCGAGCTAGAGCGCTTGCGTACTCGTCACGCTGCCATAGCTGCGGAGCTCGCAGAGTTGGAGTCGGTGATCACCCGAACCACTCTCGAAGAGCAAGCGTCTCGGGAACAGCTGGACGTGTTGCGAGCTCTGCTCGAACAGGCCCAGTCAGCCCTCGCAAAAGCTGAAGCTCGAGCGCAGTCTTGGAAGGAACAAGCAGAGGCCCAAGCGCAACTGGTAACGGACCGCAAAGTGCGGCTCGCTCAGGTTCGCGAACAGGTAGAAGCCACCCGCATTTCGGCGTCACGCGTAGAAGCCACTATTGGTGAGCTAGTCACCCGCTCGAACCGCCTCAAGGAGGACATGGAAGAGGCCGCGCGCAGTTATGGAGAGACTGCGGCCGTTCTCCTACTTTCCCGCGAGAATCGTATAACTGCCCTCGAAGCCGCACGCGTTGCTCACCAGTACTTAAATGAAATTCGCACCCAGCTGGAGCAGGCGCGCCACGCACTCACCGAGCACGAAGCCTCTCTGAAGCAAGTGCGCGAGGAGCTTTCTCTCCTCGACGAAGCAAGCCGCAAGCATGAAATGTCCGTGCAGCGCAATGAGCTGAGCCGCGAGCATTTGCTGCAGAATATTCGCGAGCGTTTCCGAGGCTTGGACCTCAATCGCGTGGTTGGCACCTATCACATGCGGTCCGCTCCGGATGAGGAGCACCACCGGCGCATCGACGAGCTCACTAAGCTCATCGACCGAATGGGCCCTGTGAATCTCGACGCAAAGGCCGAGCACGACGATGCGGAAAGTCGCTTCGTTTCTCTCTCGGCGCAGAAGGAAGACATCGAACGTGCGCTAATTGACTTGGATCGGGCGATTAAGCATATGAATCGTGAGTCCAAGAAGCGTTTCCAAGAAGCATTCGACTCCATCAATGCACTTTTCCGCGCAACATTTAGTCGAATGTTCCGCGGCGGTCGCGGTGAGCTTCTGCTCACCAACCCCGACGACATGCTGGCTACGGGGGTGGACATTATGGCCCAGCCACCGGGCAAGAAGCTTGGCAATATTGAATTGATGAGTGGCGGAGAAAAAGCGCTCACGGCAGTTTCTCTGATCTTCGCGATCTTCCAGCACAAGCCCTCCCCGTTCTGTATTCTGGACGAGGTTGACGCCCCGCTGGATGAAGCCAACGTGTCCCGCTACAACGAAGCTATTCGTTCTATGACGGAACGCAGCCAGTTCATCTTGATCACCCACATCAAGCAAACGATGCAATCGGTAGACGTATTGTACGGCGTTACGATGGGCGAACCGGGCGTTTCCAAGCTGGTGAGCGTTAAGGTGAATGAAGGAGTGCAAGCACGCAGCGAAACGTTGGCGCCGCGCGTGCGCGACAACCTGCTCAAAGGCTCTCCTGTGGACACGCTGGCGCCCGAAAGCTCGGACGGCGACGAAGTTCAGGTCGCGTAAGGGCCCGGGGGGGTTCTCGCGCTGTCGCAGATCCTTAGCATGCTAAGTAAAGTGTCCCCTGGTCGCGTAAGGGCCCGGCGGGTTCTCGCGCTGTCGCAGATCCTTAGCATGCTAAGTAAAGTGTCCCCTGGTCGCGTAAGGGCCCGGCGGAGTTCTCGCGCTGTCGCAGATCCTTAGCATGCTAAGGATCCCCAATAATTCAATACCCCCGTCTCTTCGGCGACTCCTCCTTCGTCAATTGCGAATGTCGAGGGATTGTCGAGGGATTGGGGCAGGTGCGCGCACGCAACTCGCACTAGGAGTTCAGTGGAAGCTTCAGTGAAAATCCCGTGATACCCGGCTAAAGTTCGCCTGATTCAGCTCCAAGCGACGCAGCTTCTCGGCAACGACATGGATCACCGGTGTATTCACCCCCGAATTCACCCGTGCATTAGGACTGAGATCGTTCCTGGGTATCTCTCGATCAATTTCGCCATACACCCAAAGTAGCGATGCGTGACGTGCTGCGTGATGAAACCGCTCAAAAATGCGGCGCCACAGCACCAAGTTGATGAATCCGTATTCATCTTCCAAGGTAATAAAGACGACACCACTGGCCGTGCCTGGTTGTTGTCGGGTAATTACTACACCCGCCACTTGCACCTTTTGCCCTTTCTTCATTTGCGCCAAACGATGTGATTCCACCACACCTTGTGCCTTCAACTCTGAACGCAGGTGGCGCATGGGATGATCTTCGGTAGAAAGCCCCTTTTTCGCGTAATCGAGCAACAGCGTTTCCTGGGCACCCAGGGGCGGAAGCCGAACCTTTGATTCCCCTAGAACATGCCCTTGAAAAAGCCCTTCCAGCTTGGGAGTGCGAGATTGCCAAAGGGCTTGCCGGCGTTCAGCGACCAATTGCTGAAGTGCGCCCGCTTCTGCCAAACGCTCAACATCTTCCTTTCTTAGCGCAGCGCGTTCCAAAAGATCATTCAAACTTTCGAACGCTCTGACCTTCCGTGCTTGCACGATGCGCTGTGCCGCCGCCTCTCCGAACCCTTTCACCAAACGAAACCCAAGACGTATCGCACGCGGCAGGGGGAGAGAGGCATCTTTGTCCCCTTTTGAAGCTGTCAACCCAATCGATACTATCGAATCCATCGCTGTCAGCGAGGACTCATCCGCATTCTCGAGTTCAAGGCTACAATCCCACTCACTTCGCATCACACATACATCACGCACTTGCACGCCATGGCGTTGGGCATCCTGCAAAATGGTCGATGGCGAATAGAATCCCATCGGTTGCGAATTGATCAAAGCGCAAGCAAAATGCGCCGGATAATGAGCCTTTTGCCAAGCTGAGGCATACACTAAGAGCGCGAACGATGCTGAGTGTGACTCAGGGAACCCATAGTCACCAAAACCCTTGATCTGTTCGAACAACGCCTCCCCAAAAGCCGTCGATATCCCTTTATTGGCAAACCCTGCAAGCAAACGTTCTCGATGCCGCAGCAAGCGCCCGGTCTTTTTCCAAGCAGCCATATCGCGGCGCAACTGATCCGCTTCACCGCCAGTATAGCCCGCACCTACGATTGAAATCTGCATCACTTGCTCCTGAAAGAGCGGCACACCCAACGTGCGTTCGAGAATACTTCCGAGTTCAGGATGAGGCACCGTAATAGGTTCTTCACCATTTCGGCGCCGCAAATACGGATGCACCATTCCGCCTTGAATCGGGCCCGGACGCACCAGCGCAACTTCCACCACCAAATCATAAAATTTTCGCGGACGCAGCCGCGGCAACATAGACATCTGCGCCCGGCTTTCGATTTGAAATACCCCCACAGTATCCGCCTGGCAGAGCATCTCGTACACCACAGGATCTTCTGCCGGGATCCTTGTTATAACATTCAACGGGTCGAACACTTCCGCTTCTTCACGAAGCCCGCCATCCGCATGAATAGTCGATAAAGCTTTGCGAATTGCCGTTAATATACCTAGACCCAAGACGTCAATTTTGAAGAACCCCAGCACCTCCAGATCATCTTTATCCCACGGAATCACGGTGCGCCCAGGCATCCGCCCGGGTTCAATGGGAGCCACCTCGTAGAGTGGAGTCGCCGATACAACAAAGCCCCCCACATGAATTGAAAGGTGTCGTGGGATACCTTCAAGCTTTTGAGCGAGCCGAATAACCTGCAGCAAACGCGCGTCGCTCACGTCGAACCCCATCTCCTTTAAGCGATCTTTCGAGACATCCGCTGTATCCCAATGTGTAATGGTGCTACTCAAACGCGCCACCTGATCCAAGGAAAGCCCCAGCACTTTGCCTACCTCTCGCAGCGAGCTCTTCCCTCGATAACATATCACCTCAGAGACCATGGCCGCACGCTCGCGCCCGTACTGCTCGTAAATCTCCTGAATTACCTCTTCACGGCGTTCGTGCTCAAAATCAATATCAATATCTGGCGGCTCAGCGCGCTCTTCGCTCATAAAACGTTCGAACAAGAGATTCGACCGCGCAGGATCCACCGCCGTTATCCCAAGTGCGTAGCAAACGGCACTATTGGCTGCGCTTCCCCTGCCCTGGCATAAGATCCGGCGGCGGCGCGCCATTTCCACCACTTCCCAAGTACTCAAGAAGTAGCTCGCCATTTGCAGCTTCTGAATCAGTTGGAGCTCCTTCTCCACCTGTTGCCCCACTCCCCCTGGCACCCCCTTGGGATAGCGCGTTGCAAGCCCCGAAAAAGCCAACCGGCGTAGCTTCTGATCCGCAGTTTCACCGGGCAAAAGCGTACATGGGAAGCGATAGTTGAGCTCACTTAAGCTAAACCGCAACTGTTGAGCTAATTCGCCCGTGCGCTCCACCCAAGCGGGCCGATCGTAAAAGAGCTTCTGCATCTCTGCCTCAGACCGCAACACCGCTTCCTGGTTCGGTAAAAGCTCAGACCCCGCCTGATCAAGCGTTATTCCGCGCCGGATACAGTACAATACATCCAACAGCTCTTTCTGCTCACGGTCATGAAAAAATGCGCGAGCAGTGGCCAAAATCGGCAAACCAAAGCGTATCGACCATTCATTGGCTAGCTGCTCGCGTTCGCGCCCGTGGCCATCTTGATGTCGATAGGTAGCCAAAAAGGCACGCTCTCGAAATACCTCGCGAACGATACCGAGCACCTTATCCGAACACGTACTCGAATCCCCAACTACTCTCGGCAGCGGCACCAATACCTGGAGCCCCTCTGCGTGAGCTGCCAGCCATTCAGGCATCAACAAGCTCTCACCTTTAGGACGCTCCTCATGCGCAAGAGTGAGCAGCCGACACAAGTTCTGATAGCCTTGATGATTTTCGACCAAAAAACTTAATACCGCCGGCTCAGCTGCACCTTTTGGATCGGGCAACTCAACGTTACCCACACCCAGGCTCAACTCCGCACTCACGATGACTCGCTGTTCGAGTTCTTTAGCTCGCGTATGCGCTCGCACCGAACCATAAAGCCCATCACGATCCGCAATGGCGACGGCATAAAGACCCAACTCTTTCGCCTTATCAACGAGCTCATTCGGATGTGAAGCTCCACGCAAGAACGAAAAACACGATCGCGCTAACAGCTCCGCAAACATCTCAAGCACTCAAAGCGAGCTGTATTCTCTCCACCCCCATGCTCAATCATAAATGGCCTGAATGTAGTGCGAACCACTATCACGATTCACATAGCCGAGGGCCGCCACTCCACCTTCGGAGCCCTTCAACCAAAGCCGAACATAATCGCGAGACACCGCAAGCTTTGACCACCAAGCGACCCCCTCTAAACGGTGATCGAACACGGCTCGTTCAATTGTATACAAGTTAGCGCCTAAGCCTATTACCTCGCCAACCTTAAATGTTCTATCAATCAAGATCGGTTTCGGCAGAAGGCGTGTTGGCATACGCCCCACAGCCGTTGGCATCGTCTCTCTGAGCTTTTGACGAACCTGTGGGGCTGCTTGATGCAGTTCCCCGTTGTTGGCGGTGGCCCTTTCCACTTTGCGGCTTTTCCGCTTAGACCTACGCTGATTGGAGCGCGTACTCATCACTACGGGAAAGAGCGCGCTTTTTGCCTCAGGGCGATGCGAATCCAGGAGCCTCAAGACCCCTACATGCTCCTTGCCGATGTCTGCATTTAATTCAGCCAAAAGGACAGCCAGCTCACTTTCATCAAAGGCTCGCTCTGTAAGCCCACCTACCACACTCGAGAGCGTTAGCTGCCGACTTTGCGCGGGTACAATTACCGAAACAACTAATCGAACAGAAACGGTGGGGGAAGTTAATTTTAGCCGCTCAACTTTACTCCGAAGCACGCGCAACAGCTCCTCTTCTTTCCAGAGCGGTGAGGCCAACGAGAAAGTTACCCTGGTGTCTAATGGCCGCCCATGGAACTCCGCTATCTTGCGGTCATGCTGCAAGCACAGCTCCAGCTCCTCAGCAGCCTCCCCTCGACCCATAAGCCGCACACTCAAACGAGCCACCAAACCGCGAAGCACGAACAGAAGAGGTTCCACGCCCGACACACCTTCAGCGAAGCCCGCTTGCTCTGCGAGCACCCGAGGAGGCTGAAAAGCGACGAGCGGCGCCGGATCTTCTCCCGCTGTAAGCGCGAGGATTTGCCCCGCACTTTCTCCCAAACGAGCACTGAGCGATGCCTTGGGAAGAGCCTGCAGCTGAGCCACGCTCATTACCCCCACCCGCGCAAAAAAGCTCAATTGCTCAGAGTTCAACGGTAAAGCCAGAAGCGGCAAGACGCCTATCCTACCTTTCGCCTCGCGCCGCGTAACAATTGGGGTTTCACTGCCTACACTCCATGTAGCAAACGCTCTGGCTAACAGGGGACCGTGTGCAATGGCAGCGCGCACTCGATGACCCAATGCGCGCACTCGTCCGAGTACTTCCGTCAAAAGCTCAGCCTCCCCACCCCGCAAGTGGCTAGCTCCCGTAATATCGATCCACACCGTATCTGGGGTGCCCACTGAAACGGTGGGCCCTAAATCCATCACGATCTCCGCGAGCTTTCCCAACGCTTGCGCCACTTCTTCATGAGTTATTTGAAACACTTGAAGTGACGCCAACACGGCCTGCGCTTCAACAATCCGTTGCCCGGCCTTAACGCCCAAACGACGCGCTTCATCACTCACCGTATGCAGCAGCGAATTGCTGCGCAAAGCAGCATCTTCCATCGGCGCGCCTGGGGAATATTGTCCTTTTTCCGTCAAGACCACGGCAAATGGAAGTGCTCTGGGTTTACTTTGCCGACCATTCACCGAAGGAACAGTAGGAATTGTGGGCTTTGCCGCAGTTGAGAGTGCCGGAAGGAGCAAATGTTGGTCGATCAATTCGCAAAGGAGCTGTGGGAAAACCAGCGCCAACACACGCCTTTCTGCGCTTGGAGAAGGCTTTAGCTGCACGCTATCAAACAAGCTACGCTCTTGCACGCCGTACTCCCTTCAACAAAAGCTCAGTGGGATTGGGATTGGGATTGGGATTGGGATTGGGATTGGGATTGGGATTGGGACTAAGCTCAATCACCTGTGAAGGCATTACGCGGCCCGAGCGATCTTTTTTGACCGAAACCCGCACTCTTTTAGGATCCACACGAGCCAATTCGATGCGTTGAGCAACAGGCAAAGGCAATGGCCGATGGGAGCGCGCGTCAGTTAACATCAGTACACTACTCTCTGAACCTTCAACAGCCATCGCCAATTGGCGCACCCAACGAGCCCACGGCCCAAGCTGAACATTTAGCTCCGCCCCCGGCACTGAAGCCAAATCGATAACCAGGAGTGAAAACACACGACTCACGGCCATGCGCACGGCTACCCGGCTCAACGCCGCAAGCGGCGGGCGCACCACCAGAAGGCGTTGGAGCAACACCCCTGCTTGCTCCACCCCCGGACCATACAAGCTGCCTCCCGGATCTACGAACCCACACCAGCTGGGCTCTCCAGCGCGAAGGTACCCCTCTCCCTGGGCCGACCGGCAGGCCGCCAACGCAACACTGGCCCCTAGCGATACGCCCCCAGCGCTGGACAGCTCCACCACGCCCCCCCGCAACAATCCACCGCCCGGAAGAACTTCGTCCAGGGCCGAGATCGTTGGAAATACACTGCTTTCGGGCGCAGAACGTTGCTCCTCCAGCGCTTCAGCGCGCCAAACCAAGCGGGACGGGAATTGCTCGAGGAGAGTGAGCGGGAGAGCCATTGATACTGAACATAGCTTCAGCTGAACAAAAGAAAAGTGACCTCACCTTCGAGATCGGACCAATAACTTCCTACCTCGCCTCAAAACCTAAGCCTCCTGCGAACTTACGGGCGCTCACCCATCTTTAGCGCGGCGACCGCCCTCGCCCCACGAGGCCGCGAGTGTTATCCCTTTGGCCGAATGGCTGCCTCTGACGTGTCTTCATTTGAGACAACTATTTCTGTTCCCATCGAACCAAAGCTCGCTCGGCTCCGCTCCATCCTCCGAGATATGGAGTCTGTGTTGGTTTGCTATTCAGGGGGTATTGATAGCGCTCTGGTGCTCGCCGTGGCCCACCAGGAATTGGGGGCGCAAGCGATCGGGATAACTGCTGTTAGCCCAAGCTTGCCAGAGGGAGAACGAGCCGACGCTGCCCGCATTGCTCTAGATCTTGGAGCTGCCCACCACTTTGTAAGCTCGAATGAAATTGCACGCGAAGGCTACGTTAAAAACGACTCGGATCGCTGTTTTCACTGCAAAACTGAGCTGTATGAAGTAGCCCAAGCCAAGCAAAAAGAGTGGAACCTGAAGTTCATTGCCAATGGCACCAACCTAGATGATCTTGGGGATTATCGCCCCGGGCTTGTGGCTGCTAAGAATGCTGAGGTTCGCAGCCCACTCATCGAAGCTGAGTTTTCAAAGGCTGATGTTCGAGCTGCAGCCCGTGCACTTCACATGGATGTTTGGGATAAACCTGCCGCGGCTTGCCTTTCCAGCCGCATCCCCTACGGCACCAGTGTAACCACCGAACGCTTGGCGCAGATCGGTGGCTTTGAGGCTGATTTGAAGGCGCTTGGTTTTCGTCAATTGCGCGTACGTTGGCACGACAAAATCGCACGCCTGGAGCTCGCGCTTTCGGAGTTGGAGCGCCTCCTGGAGCCGGGGTTGCGCGAGCAGGTGGTGCTTCTCGGGAAAAAGCACGGTTTTTCGTATACAACCGTGGATCTCGGCGGGTACCGCACCGGATCTCACAACGAAGTTTTAGTTGGCAAACACTTGCGCGTAGTCTAACGCCGAGCAGCCCATGCTCTCGGTGCCTCCTAACGCTCCACTCGCTATCTTGCGCGAGGTTTTCGGCTATCAAGATTTCCGCGAAGGGCAACAAGCGGCAGTGGAGGCCCTGCTCGGGGGCGGTGATGCCTTAATGCTTCTACCCACAGGTGCTGGGAAATCACTATGTTATCAGCTGCCAGCCTTGGTGGCACGGCGAGAGGGGCGTGGCACTACGGTGGTGATCTCACCATTAATTGCGCTCATGCACGATCAAGTGGAGAGCTTGCGCGCGCGGGGTGTGTCGGCGGCGGCCATTAATAGCCAGCAGGATCCGCGGGAACAACGCAATGTGGTCCTGGAATTTTTACGGGGTGATCTCGATTTGTTGTACGTATCGCCTGAGCGAGCAAAGCTCGATAGCTTTCGGCGTTGGCTGAAAAAGGTGCCCATTGCATTTCTAGCAATCGACGAGGCCCATTGTGTGAGCCAGTGGGGGCATGATTTTCGTCCGGAATATCTGGAGCTCGGGGAGCTGCGCGACATCATTCGAGCTCCGGTAGCAGCACTTACTGCCACAGCGACCCCCCGCGTACTTTTAGAGATCCAAAAGCAACTCAAGCTTCGTGACCCCACCATCGTTCGAGGCAGCTTCGCTCGGCCGAACCTCAGCTTTGCTGTGCGTCCATTGCGCAAAGATGCTGACCGCTTGCAAGCTCTCATCAAGCTACTTGACGAGGCCAACATCCGCTCCGCTAAAGTCAGCGGGCGAGCCATTGTCTATTGCAGCACGCGCAAAAAATCCGAAGCTGTGGCCACTCAGCTTAAGGAGGCAGGCTTCAAGGCTTCCTATTACCACGCTGGCCGCACCAAGCTGGCGCGAGAGCGAGCACAAACAGGCTTTGATGAAGGCCGCTCACGCGTGCTCGTGGCAACCAGCGCTTTTGGCATGGGAATTGACTACCCCGACGTGCGTTTGATTGTACATTTTCAGGCTCCGGGAAGCCTTTCTGCCTATTACCAAGAGGCCGGGCGCGCAGGGCGAGACGGGCTCTTTGCGCGTTGTGTTCTGTTCTTCGGGCCGGGAGATTTGATGACGCAAAGGCGTTTGCAGCTCTCCGGCAAAGTCACAAAAGTCGTGCAAGAGCGGACAGAAGCTGGGCTTTCGGCCGTTCAGAAATACGCCGAAAGCACTACGTGCCGTGCGAGCGATCTGTGTGAATATTTCACCACACAGGCTTCCTCCCCTTGTGGTCACTGCGATGTGTGCCTGGGTCAACTTGGCTCGGATAATGACGATGACGAGAGTGAACCTCGCCTCACCGCCAAGCCTAAGGTCGCAGCCACCGTGCTTGATGAAGCAGAGAAGCTGCTAATTGTTCAAGCCGTAGCGGCGCTCAGCCGTCCGGTAGGCAAAGCGAATTTGGCCAAGGCCCTGCGCGGAAGCCGTGCCAAAGTGCTACGCCGAGGTGGGCTGCTCAGGCTTCCCGAACACGGATTGCTAGCCAAGCGAGATGAAGCGTCCATTGTTGCCACTATTGATTCTCTGCTCGAGGACAAGCGCCTTATCCGCCGAGGCGTAAAGTACCCCACTGTGTGGTTGCCCGGGAAAGCCATCCGCGGTGTTGCGAGCGCTGAAGAGGGCTCTGAAAAAGCTCCGAAAGGGCGCCCGCGCCGTAGCGACCTTGGGCGGGAGCTTGAGAATTATCGCCGCCGACAGGCCAAATCGCTCTCGTGGAAGAGCTACATGGTGTTCCAACAACGAGTCATTGTTGCGGTAGAACAAGAGCGCCCCACCACTGTGTTTGCACTAGGACAAATTCCAGGGCTTGGGCCGGCCAAGATTGAGCGCTTTGGGCAAGACATCCTCGAGATCGTGCGGCGCCACAGTTAGGGGTGGCCCGGGGTGCCTAGGTTTTGTAGTCTTTGCCCCGACACACTCAGAACAGCCAAGCCTTTTCAGCTGTTTGCTGCCTCAGACGCAATGACCAACCCCCTCGCCTCGGCTCCCAAAGAAGCCCCCACCCTCACGCTCGAAAGCGAGGCGGGACAACTTGCAGCAGCCAGCGGGTTTTCTGCGCATCCTCCCCCCTCCGACGTGGAAGATCCTTTGGTCGGAGCCGTGCTCAATGGAACCTACGTGGTGGAGCGTTGCATCGGCGAAGGGGGCATGGGTCGCGTTTATGAAGCACGCCACACTCGCATTCAGAACAAGCGATTTGCGATCAAGGTGTTGCTGCCGGAGTTTGCGCGCCACCCGGAGGTAATGGTGCGTTTTCAGCGCGAAGCTGAAGCCACAGCCAGCATTGCTCATCCCAATGTCATCGGCGTGTACGACGTTGATCGAACGCCTCAAGGCCTCGCCTACATGGTGTGTGATCTTTTGGAAGGGGTTGATCTCGCCGAACACCTAGAGCGCGTCGGAAGGCTCTCTTGGCCTGCCGCGGTGCGCATTGGCGCGCAGGTATGTGATGCCCTGGCGGCCGCACACGCCCGGGGCGTGATCCATCGCGATCTTAAACCGCAAAACGTGTTTTTGCTGGGAGATCGCAGCGCCGGTGCCAGTGCGATCCTTGATATTCGAGTACTCGATTTCGGTCTTTCGCGCTTCGCTGACGGCACCGATGATCAACTCACCAAAACAGGCTTCATCATGGGTACGCCGAGCTACATGTCGCCCGAACAGGCGCACGGGCAACGGGGCGACCACAGAATAGATATTTACGGAGTGGGGGCGATTCTATATTCGGCGCTGACGGGAAAGGCCCCCTTTGAGGGCTCAACTCCACAGCAGACAGTACTTTCCGTGATGGGAAGAGAGCCTGAAAGGCTGCGTTCACTCGAACCCAGCATCCCCGAGAGCCTTGAGCTCGTGGTGCAGCGAGCGATGGCGAAAAAGCCTGACGATCGCTATCAGGATTGTGTGAGCTTGGGGCGGGCACTGGCAGCGTTGGACACCCCACCAACACCCGTCAGCCCCACACGCATGCCCCTCGAATCCGCTATTTCTCTGGATGTACAGGCCGATCAGGTACGCAGTGCCCGCCCACGTTTGGTGGGGCTTTTGCTGATGATTGTGTTTGCTTTGGTGTCGCTATTTGCCGTCGCCGTTGCCGGTATCGAACTTTTGGCGGGTCTCAAATTTTCGGCGACGGAATTCACGCTGCTGATGCTCGTGGCATTCGGCACGGCGCTCACACCCGGCATCTTGGTGATAACCAATCTCCGGCGAGCCTGGGAAAATAGCGCCCGGGTACTCGATTACATCGATCGCCTGTATCCTCCGTTGGTAGCTGGAATTGCAGCCTATGGCAGCGCGAGTCTTTTGGTGCGCCTGGCGGACGTGGTGCTCAGTCGTTACGGTTGGTCACCACTAGGCCCTGTGGCGGGTGGCTCAGGCTTTCTGGGTTGGGATCTGTTGTTTTCGGTGATTGCCTTACTCGCCGCGGGAACCACTGCCCTGCACACGCGCCTGCAAAGCACCCGGAACACACGTATCCAACGCCTCTTGTTGCGACCTATTATTGCCTTCGCCACCACCCTTCTCGCGGGCTTGGCATTGCTCCTGGGCGGCGCTTGGCGAGCCGGGGCCGATCTCTCTTCAGTGGGGCCACAATCTGCAACTGCCGCAAGCCCATCGCTCGACGGCAATTCAAACAAGGTGGGCGTCACCGCTCCCAAAGATGAAGCACTAGGCCCCAATCAGCCCAACCAACCCAGCCCGCTCAGCAAGCCCTTTCAAACCCAACCAGCCGCGTCGGGCCGCCCCACCGATGCCGAGCTAGCCCAGGCCATCGCACAAGGCGTGGAGGGCCTCCTGCCGCTTGCTGAGCGTTACCCGAAGGAGCCGCTCGTCCTTGAGCCGCTCTTCGCCGCCTTTGCCAGCCGCGCGACAAGCCGCCGCGACGCCATGGTGATTGCCCAACGTTTGCTGGAAATAGTCCCAGAAAAAGCCCGAGATCAGAACTTCGGTATTATTCTCAAAAGCGCTGCGGCCACTCCCGGGGAGGCCTCGGACCAGGCGTTCAATTTGTTGGCGAAGAAGATGGGAAGCACGGGAGTCGATCTTTTGTTCGACCTCGCGACCACCAACCCCAAGCTCAAAGAACGCGCAGATAAGCTACTCCAGGATCCAAGCGTGCGAGCACAAGCCACTCCAGCTCTCTCCATCGCACTCGACCTTCGGGACGCTGCTACCTGTGAAGCTCGGCTCCCACTCCTCACGCGCGCAACAGGGCTGGGAGATGAGCGCAGTGTTCAGCTCCTCACCTCCCTCGCAACCGGGACCAAACGCGGCTGTGGCAAGTGGAAGGCGCACCCGTGCAATCCCCCCTGCGTTAAAGAAGCCGAGAAGTTCCGCGCCGTTGTTGTGAAGATCACTCAACGCCTCGCGCCGCACTAAGCCGCCCCAGGCGTGTGCACCTGCACCCGCCAAAGCTCTGCGATTGGTGCCTCACCGTTTCAGGCTTGTCCTTTAGCCAGCCAAGGATTCACCCCGCGATCGCAGAAACAACCCAGGCACTGCCACCCAAGTAGACACCTTCCTTGGTGATGTATGGGGTAAACGCACGGCTCAATGCTTCCGCCACTTCGGGCTTGAGAGCTTCAGCGCTTGACCCTGCCAACCGCAGCACTTCGCCGGCGGGGCCCACGGCCATGCCACATTCGACGGCTTCCGCCAATGTTCGCCCCAGAAGCACCGGAGCATCGAATCGCTCTAGGGTGACTTCTCCGAACCCGCCTGCCAGAAGCTGGGAACTCAGAAGGTTGGCATTCGCCATGGAAAACGGGCCCGGCCCGCATGTTGCCTCATCGGTAGTTGCAGGCAAGGTGACGAGCTTTTCGACCGCAACCTCCGCCACGCGAACCCATGGATTGTCTTCCTTGTGGCGCCACACCGTCATCACGAGCTTTGCTCCCGGAAGCAACGAGCGTCGAACATTTCGAAACGCCGCCACAGGGCTCGTAAAAAACATCGTTCCAAAACGTGAAAAGGCCCCTTGATAGGGCCCTCCGAGGTCGTCGACCTCTACATCCCGCACCAGGAATTGGGCCTGCTGTATATGAAGCGCTTCACTCTTGGCGGCCTCAATAAACCTCGCGGCCGCGTCTACACCCACAGCTTCGCCACGGCTCCCCACGACCTCGGCAAGCTCTCGCGTCATATCTCCAAAGCCACAACCGATATCCAACACTCGGCTGCCCGCCTCGGGGCGGTGGCGCGCCAAAGCGTGGGTACCGAAATGAGCTAGCCCGTCGACTATGAGGTAACGGAACCGACTGAACTTATCAAAAAGAACGCCGTTCCATGCTTCGATAGCCTCCGAGTTGCCCTCGAACGCCCGTGTTTTTGTTATTTCAGTCATAGCCAAGGACTCCTTGCAGAACCAACGTATCACTGATTGGATGACGCTTCATGAAGTATCTGCACACGATGGTCCGAGTGAGTGACCTCGAAAAGTCCCTCCATTTCTACGTAAACCTGCTCGGGCTCGTGGAGGTTGGCCGCACAATGAACGAGAAAGGCCGTTTCACTTTGGTATTTCTCTCCGCACCCGGGCAACCGGAAGCACAGCTTGAGCTCACCTACAATTGGGATCCTGAAGAGTTAACCGGAAGTCGCAATTTTGGGCACCTGGCGTACCGGGTAGAGAATATCTACGAGCTCTGCACGCGACTCATGGAGAACGGCGTCACCATCAATCGCCCCCCGCGTGACGGGCACATGGCCTTCGTTCGCTCCCCGGACAACATCTCCATCGAGCTCCTCCAAGATGGCTCGTTACCACCCGCGGAGCCTTGGGTTTCCATGCCCAACGTTGGCAAGTGGTAACGTAAACGCCGAAGAGCTGCCCTCCCGAAGGATGCTGGCAGCTCTTAAGCAATTCCATGAAGCGGGCCCCCAGATTGGAGGCCCTCTGCGATGTTCACTGCGATTAGCGGCGGGGACGGCCGCGATCGCGATCGCCACCACCACTGCGACCGTCACGTCGCCCACCACCAGGGCCGCCTCGACCTGCCGGAGGCCCGGCTTCGCGAGCCTTAGCCATGCGTTCTTTAGCCATTTCGCCCTCGTCGCCCTCTGGGAACGGGAGCAGCTCACGCCGAGAAAGACGGATCTTTCCGTCTTTCTCCATGCTGATAACTTTGACCTCGATCTCATCGCCCTCGGCCAACACATCCGCCGGAGAATTCACCCGTTCGTGCGAGATCTCAGAGACGTGAAGTAAAGCCTCGGTGTTCGGAATAATTTCGACGAACGCGCCGAAATCTACCAAGCGTCGTACGGTGCCCTTGTAGATGGCTCCAACTTCCGGCTCCATCACGAGGCCTTCAACAATTTTCACAGCGCGCTGCACGGCTTCTGAGTCCGAGCTAGCGATTGCAACGGTGCCGTCGTCTTTGACGTCCACGCTGCAGCCCGTTTGCTCAACAATGCCTTTGATCGTCTTGCCGCCTGGACCAATGATGATGCGGATCTGATCGGGGCGAACCTTCACCGTGGTGATGCGCGGAGCGTGACGGTTGATCTCGGTGCGAGCAACAGGGAGCGTCTCCAGCATCTTACCGAGGATGTGCAGGCGGCCCTCACGGGCCTGATCAAGAGCCCGCTGCAGAATCGAACGCTCAAGGCCCTTGATCTTGATGTCCATCTGAATCGCGGTGATGCCGCGATCGGTGCCACAGACTTTAAAATCCATGTCACCCAGGTGATCTTCATCACCCAAGATATCGCTCAAGATAGCAACTTTTCCGCCATCGGTAATGAGGCCCATCGCGATGCCCGCAACAGGCTTCTTCAGCGGCATGCCACAATCCATCATGCTCAGAGTGGCTCCGCAAACACTCGCCATTGAGCTTGAACCATTGGATTCGAGGATCTCACTCACCACGCGAACTGTGTAGGGAAACGCCTCAGGCGAAGGGAGCATGCGCTCCATGGCCCGTTCTGCCAAAGCTCCGTGCCCAATTTCGCGACGACCCGGACCACGCATCGGCTTCGTTTCGCCGGTGCTGAAGGGCGGGAAGTTGTAGTGGAGCATGAAGCGCTTCCAAGATTCACCCGTGAGCGCGTCGATCTTCTGCTCATCGGTGGCCGTACCAAGCGTTGTGGTGACAATGGCTTGGGTTTCGCCGCGCTGAAAGAGAGCCGAACCGTGGGTGCGCGGCAGGAGGCCAACTTCGCAACTGATAGCGCGAATCGTCTTGGTGTCACGGCCATCAATGCGCTTACCGGTATCAAGCACCATCGAGCGAACAACGTGCGCCTTGCGCTCCTCGATCTCTTCTTTGATGAGCTTCTCGACGGTGGCGTACTTTTCGTCCCCGAGCGACGCCTTGAGCGACGTTACTACTTCGGACTTGATGGCGGCATAGGCTTCGTAGCGAGCCTTCTTTTCCTTGATGACGCACGCAACCGCGATCTTCGAATCGGCGATCTGCGCGACCTGGGCGGCAATAGCGGCATCCAGCTTGGGGATCGAGAACTCACGCTTGGGCTTGCCAACAGCTGCACGCAGCTTATCGATCAAATCCAAAATGGGCTGAGCTTGGGCATGTGCAAACATGAGCGCATCGATGATGTCGCCCTCGGAGGCTTCATCGGCTCCGCCCTCCACCATCACGATGGCGTCGCGGCTTGCCGCAACAACCAGATCGATGTCCGCCTTTTCAATCTGCTCAAACGTGGGGTACACCACGAAATCACCCTGAACGCGGGCTACCCGCATGCCGGCGATCGGGCCGTCCCACGGGATATCCGAGACGTGAAGCGCGGCTGAGGCCCCCGTGAGCGCCAGTACGTCCGTGGGGTTTTGCTTATCCGTGCTCATCACGGTAGCAATCACCTGCGTATCCTTCTTGAAGCCCTCCGGGAACATCGGGCGAAGCGGCCGATCCATCAGGCGGGAAGAGAGGATCTCGTAGTCTCGGAGGCGGCCTTCACGCTTGAAGAAGCCGCCCGGAATCTTTCCGGCTGCGTACGTCTTTTCGACGTATTCACAGGTGAGCGGGAAAAAATCGAGGCCAGGGCGCTCTTCGGTGGAAGTGGCCGTAACGAGAACGACGCTTTCGCCGAAGGTGATGAGAATGGAGCCGTGCGCTTGCTTTGCCAGGCGGCCAGTTTCGAACGTGAGCGGTCGCCCGCCCACCATAATGGATTCACGTACAAACATTTGAGAGTGCGCTCCTTAGGGCGCCAAACCGCGTGCGTGCGGTACTACGCCGATAACTCGCGCCCTCTCTCTCCTTCAGCCTCGATTCCTACCTGGGACCCTCCGGTCGCACGCACGAAACGGGGATGAAGTTTAAAGACGCAGAGGCATCGGAGAATTGAAGAAAAACTACTACTTTCTGAGATTGAGTGAGGAGACGATCTTTCGATATCGCTCCACATCTTTGCGCTTCAGGTAATCCAGCAGGCGCCGACGCTGCCCAACAATTTTTAAGAGGCCGCGGCGAGAGTGATGATCTTTGACGTGCACCTTGAAGTGACCCGTCAGGTGGCCAATTCGCTGGCTGAGCAGCGCGATCTGTACTTCAGGTGAGCCCGTGTCCCCTTCGTGGGTGCGATGCTGTTCAATTACGGCCTGCCTTGCCTCAGGTTCTAATGCCATTACGTTCTCCAAAAATTACGGCGCGAGTATACGGAGCGCCGCCTTCCGGTCAATTCGGAAGGGGCGTCCGTACCCCACCGGGGAACGCTCTGGCAAGCGCAACCTCGCCTTCCGCGGATTTCTCGGCGAAATGGCGGCAAATAGCCCTATTTCACTGTGCTTCCGCTCAGCTGCGAAAGCGGCGGCGCACGATGAGCCCGAGAACTCCTGAACCAAGGGCCAACTGCCACGGGGCACGCCAGGGGCGTGCTGGGGCGTGCTGGGGCGTCGCCGAGCAACCCTGTGCCACGCCAGCGTTCGTTGTCGCATCCTCCTCAGAGGCTGAGCCCTCGAGTGTGTATATCTCACTCATCGCGGAGATGTCATCGGCGGCAAGGACTCGCTTGTGAGTTTCACAGGCGCTCGTGCACTCGAACATTGTGGTGTACGGATCCTCGAAATCTTCGCTCAAGCCGTAGAAGTGTCCAACCTCATGCGTGAGAACGCTCTGGAGGTCGAACTTGCCCCCGCACCCACCGCGCACGGCGCCGCTGCAGGATGCCTGACGCTGCAGCATCGTTGAGCCCGGAGCCGTTGAGCCCTGCACAGTGGTAACGACAGCGTCGGAGGGCTCTTCTCCCTTTTGAGCTAACTCATCCAACGAGGCAAAAGGGTGCCGCTTGTTGATGATGATGTCGCTCTCAACGATTTCGCCGGTTTGTGGGTCGGAATACGCAATGGTTACCGCCAGGTCATTGGTGTGTCCCGGAATATCGATCTCCTTGTAGACAACACTGTTTACGCCGTCTTGCTTGAGTTCAAGCTTTTGGCGCTTACTGGCGGAAAACGTTAGATCTGGGACAGGTACACCACTTGCGAGCCACGTTCCAAACGCGTCTTGGATGGCCCCACGCGCCCAGGGACCGAGCCTATCGACAGAATCATCGATAGTGACCACAACGTTTCTGTTCACCCAGTGTTGTGGTTTGCCACTGTCGCTCATTTTCGGCAGAGCTTGTCCGTGCACAATCGTTGGAGAAAGATCCGTGCGTTGGCCTCTTTGCCCATCTTTGGTGGCTCCGATACCAATCAATAGAGCCAGTGCGAGCGCACCCGCCGTCTTGAGCTTACGCCCCTGTTTGGGTTCCTTCGAAAGCGACCCTCCCATGCCCTTGCCCAACGCAGGCGGCAAGGTGTGCGCAAGTGCCCGGATGGAAGGCAAAAGCGACGGATGTCGGAGGATCTGCGGCTTTAGTGATTTGCGCGTTTCGAACAATGGGGACCTCAGGCTAACCCGTTGAACGGCCCCCCAAAACGCGACTTGAGCCGGAACGCTCAACGCCCCCGTCGGTCAGTCGCATATCCACTGACAGGCTACTGCCCTATTCCACCTCGCGGTCCAAAAGATCGGACATTCTGGGGGCAAAACGTTGAGCCAATTCCGTATCCACGGCCTCCGCTTCAGATAACACTGCGCAAGCGACCCAAGCAGCTTCAGCCTCTGACACGGTTACCCGCCCCAGAGCTTCCTTCACCGTCCCGATTGCGGAAGCTTCCATGCTGAGCTCGCGCAGGCCCATGCCCACTAGCAAGATCGCTGCTAGTGGGTCACTCGCCATACTTCCACACACGGCCACACTCCGTCCATGTCGTTCACCAGCACGCACTACATTGGCAACCAGCTGTAGCACTGAAGGGTCGAAGAACGAGGCGAGGCGTACGAGCTGCCGATTGCTGCGATCTACCGCCAAGGTGTACTGAACAAGGTCGTTGGTGCCAATGCTCAGGAACTCGGCTTCTCGCGCAAACGTATCCGCCAATATCGCGGCAGACGGCACCTCCACCATCATTCCGAGGGGGATCTCGGGGGCACGCGGCAACCCCTGCTTGTCCACGTCATTTATAGCCTCCTGGAGCAAGGCGCGCGCGCCCCGAAACTCGTGAACTGCCGAGATCATGGGCAACAGAATTCGTCCGCGACCATGGGCGGTAGCCCGAACTAGAGCACGAAGCTGAGTGAGAAATAGCTCTGGCCGCTCTAAGGCTAGGCGCACGGCGCGCAGACCTAAAGCCGGGTTTGGTTCGAGTGGCGCGGCCAAGCTTCTAGGGAATTTATCGGCACCGATGTCGAAGGTGCGCAAAGTGACCGATAGCGGGGCGGTGCTTTCAAGGACGCGGGCGTACGTTTGGTACTGCTCTTCCTCGGAAGGGAGATCCGTACGATCGAGGTAGAGGAATTCGGTTCGGTAAAGACCAATGCCCTGGGCACCATTCTCAAGCGCGGTTAACGCCTCCCCCGAAAACTCAATGTTCGCCTTCAACTGGACTGCCACGCCACACTGGGTGGTGGTGGGTTGCCTGCGCCGGCGACGCAGCCCGGAGGCAACGCTTCTATAGCGTTCCTCGCGCAACCGAGCTGTAGCAATCGCAGTTGGGCTAGGCCGCAGCGCCACTACCCCGTGCGAGCCATCCACCAGAGCCGTTTCTCCCGGCTGGATCTGGGAAAGGATATCTCCCACCCCCATCACTGCCGGGATATCAAGCGCGCGCGCTAAGATGGCCGTATGGCTGGTACGCGTGCCTGCCTCGGTAACGAGAGCCAAAACGCGATCTTTGGTGAGGCCAAGAGTTTCAGCCGGCGAGAGATCCCGAGCAACCAAAATGAAAGGTGTCGGCCCCTCTGGCAAGGTAATGCCGGAGGCTTTACCTGTAAGAACCCGCAGGAGCCGTTCACCCACAAATTCAATGTCGTGACTGCGCTCGGCAAGATACCTATTTTCGCTTTGTTTGAGCGTGAGACTCATTTCTCGAATAACGGTGTCCACTGCCCATTCAGCGCAGCGCCTATCGCTCTTTATTCGCTGCTGAACGCTTGCCATCAGCGTCGGATCGCAAACCATCAGTATATAGGCTTCAAGGATAGAGGTCTCCGCGCCGCCCACCGACGAGGTGTTGACCACCTCGCGCAGCTCAACCACAGTTTGCTGAACCGCGCGTTCAAAACGCTGAACCTCTACAGCGATCCCATCACGGCTGATGGACCGGTGCACCACGCCAGCATGGGCCACATCGACCACCCAGGTGGGGCCGATGGCATAACCAGGGGAGCCAGCAATTCCTGTAAGGACTAACGCCGGAAGTGGCAGAGATGTGGACGAGCGAAGCTCAACGCCGGAGCCTTCGCTGGCATCGTCTCCGTTTGGCCCTTCCGAGCTCACTCCGATTCTCCAAAACGACTCGCGATAAGCGCGCCAATTTCGGAAACGGCCCTTTCGGAATCCTCCCCAGTTGCGATTACACGGACGCGGGTGCCTTTGGCGCCGCATAATAGCAAAACCCCCATCACACTCTTCGCGTTGGCGCTCTGCTCCCCATTGGCCACTTCCACCTCGCAAGGAAATCGCGAGGCAAGTTGCACCAAGCGGCTAGCGGCGCGGGCGTGGAGGCCGAGATTATTGACGATCTCAAAAGTGGCTTCGAATGTGTTCATGCTGATTCTCCACGGACCACCGCTCGGCCGCCCTCCTGCGCCCCACTTACGCGATCGACATCGCGATGCACGACGTCGAGTTCACGATTTAGACGCTCGGTCAACACCCCTTTCAGATGCTCGGCCAGCACGACTGACCGATGCCGCCCTCCGGTACAACCGATACCAACCGTCACGTAGCTCTTCCCTTCGCGCTCAAACCTTGGAATGCAGAATTCGAGGAGCCCGGCGGCATGACGCACGAACTCTTGGCTTTCAGGGTTCGAGAGCACCCAATCGCGCACTCGCGGATTGGTCCCAGGCAAATCCTTCAGCTCTTCCTGGAAGTACGGATTGTCCAGGAACCGCACATCGAGCAACACATCCGCATCGATCGGCAGCCCATACTTGAAACCAAACGACATGATGCGAGTCTGTAAGCGCAGAACGGGGCCACCACGCTCACCAAAATGCGCCACCACCCTCCGGCGTAACTCGTGCACGCTGAGCTCAGTTGTATCTAAGATCCAGTCCGCTTGCCCCCGCAAGCCTACCAGCAGCTCGCGCTCCACGCGGACCCCATCAAGCACTGCATTCGGAGCTCTTTCGCTTCCAAGCTCGGCAAAAGTCGAAAGCGGGTGCGGGCGGCGGGTGCTGCTAAAGCGCCGCAATAAAGCCTCGTCCGACGCGTCTAAGAAAAGCACCCACACGTCACGTGTTGGGGTCGAAAGAGAGCGCACGACGCTGGTGGCGCGATCCAAAAAACCGCCCACACGCACGTCGATGCCAAGCGCAACTCGGTGCATTCCGGCGCTTTCGCAGGCTCGTAGCGTTTCCTCCGCGACCGGAGGAGGTAAGTTGTCGACACAGTAGAACCCCAGATCTTCCAAGGTTTCCACCGCAGTAGTCTTGCCGGCCCCACTCATTCCGGTGACCACAACAACGAGGGATTGGGTCATTTTCGCCTCCTTTCAACCGGCGGTGGCGCTGAGCTTTCATTCATAACCTGATGCGCGCCTACGACACGTGCGCGACGCTCCACAGCTTCGTACCCCGTGCGCGTCTGTTGCTCGATGCGCTCAACTAATTCTTTGGCCGCATCATGCCCAGCTTGCTTCAGCAGCTCATTTCTCGCCGCGATCTCGATAATGGAGCTCATATCACGGCCAGGGCGCACCGGCACCGTCAGCCTGCGTATAGGCACGCCGAGCACTGTCAGTACTTCGTCGCTCAAGCCCAAGCGATCGTAGCTAGAATTTGGGTCCCACAACTCCAATTGCACAACCAAATCTAGCCGCTTGCGTTCGCGGACGGCAGTAACGCCGTACAGATCTTTCACATTCAAGATGCCCAGGCCTCTCACCTCAATGTGATGACGCAACAGATCTGCAGCTTGGCCGAACACCATGCCGGGGGGACGGTAATCACACTCGATCACGTCGTCGGCCACCAACCTGTGGCCGCGCATCAGAAGTTCAAGTGCACATTCACTCTTGCCGATGCCACTTTTGCCCAACAGCAAGACTCCCACCTCAAACACATCCACAAGCACTCCGTGAATGCTCGCTCGGGGCGCCAAGCGCTCGTCGAGCAAGGTATGAACAGCAAGAATTACTGCCGAGGAGCGTTCATCACAAGCTACAAGCGGGGTCCCGGTTGCCTCAGCTTCCTCTCTGAATGCCACGGGCGGCTCAGCCCCACGCGTAACCATGATGCAGGCCGGACGCGCAGAAAACAGGTACTTGGCCGCAGCTAGCTGCTTTTCAGGACTGAGAGATTCGGCAAAGCTGAGCTCGGTTTCGCCGAGAACCTGTACACGCGTTGGCACCAACCCGTGCAAGTGACCTACCAGGGCCAAGCCGGACTTCTGAATGCGGGGGTGCCCAATTCGCCTGTCTAGCCCAGCTTCCCCGGCCAGCACCCGCACCTTGAGATCCAGAGCCGGATCTTCCAGGAGCTCCGCCACGGAAATGCTAAGGGCGGCATTTTCGGGGGGCTCGTAGATCGTCATTGCGCGTTCTTCACCCTAACGCGACGGGTGCCTCCTCGGCGAGGATCTTGGCAAAGGCGTCTGCGGCGTCGTTAGCCGCCAGAAGCTCGGCTCGGGTGGTCGGACTCCGAAGCAGGCGGGAAATTCGAGCGAGAGCCTTTAGGTGCTCCCCGGTTGAACGCCGTGGCCCCACCAATCCGAAGACAATGGTCACCGGAGCCCCATCGATCGCATCAAACTCAAGTCCCTTCGGGCACAATAGGAGTGCTCCGGCCTGGCTGCCCGGAACGTCCACAGAGGCATGCGGGATCGCGACCTTGTCGCCGATCCCCGTGGATTGCAGACGCTCGCGCTCTAGTAATAGCTCATTGAGCTCCAGCTCACTCACACCAACCGCGTCGGCCAGCAGCTTGGCCAACATGCCGATAGCAGCTCGCTTATCACCGATGAGCACGCCGTCGCGATCGACCACGATGCGTTCCGGGACCAGGATTTCGGAGAGTTGCATACTCTTATTCCATCACACCCGCTTTGCGAGTTTCGGACAAGCGCGTTTGGTCGAAGGTGCAAAAATAGCTAGACCCGGGCGCCTTGGCGGGGGTCAGACCTTCTTCGCAGCCTTCTTGGCGGGAGCCTTTTTCGCCGGTGCCTTCTTCTTCGCTACTTTGGCGGCAGGAGCAACGGGCTCTGGCATAGGAGCGGAAACCTTGACGACTTTCTTCAAGGACCCAGTGCGACGCTTGGCCTCAACTGCGCCCTTGGCTCCCTGGATTTGGCGTTCCAGCTTTTCGATCAGTCGATCGATGGAGGCGTACATATCGTCGCTCGCTTCTTTGGCCTCCAGGTGCTCTCCTCCGCTTGAGATTTGCGCCTCCGCCACGTGCCGCCGCTGATCCACCGAGAGGGTTACCTTGGCTGTCATTGGGCTACGCAAGAAACGCTGCAGCTTTTCCAACTTACTTCGAGTGTGCTTCTTAATCGCGTCTGTCGATTCGAAGTGTCGGAAGCTGATATTCAAATTCATGTTACCTCCACGCTTTATGATTAGAACACGCGTTTACGTTTCGATGAAGCTAATATCCCAAGCATTTCTCGGTATTTTGCGACGGTGCGGCGAGCAATCCGGATGCCCTCTTGCTTCTCCAGCATCTTCACGATGGCCTGATCACTGTGGGGATTCCCCTTCTCCTCTGTGTCGATCATCTTCTTGATAGCCTGCTTAACGCTTTCGCTCGCGATATCTTCGCTGGCCACACGCCGAATGCTAGAATTGAAGAAATACTTCAGCTCAAAGAGCCCCGAGGGCGTGTGGATATACTTGTTGGTAGTAACGCGCGAGATCGTAGATTCATGCATTCCAACCGCTTCGGCGATATCCCGCAAGATCATGGGCTTCAAGTGGGCCACGCCCTTTTCGAAGAAATCCCGCTGTTTTTCGACAATGCACTCGGCCACACGAATGATGGTTTTTCGACGCTGTTCGATGGCGCGAATCAACCACTGAGCGTTGCGGAGCTTTTCACCCACAAACTCCTTCGCCTTAGGATCCTGCATCAGACGTTTGGTGAGGCTCTCATTGATGAATAGCTTTTGCACGCCACGGTCATTGTCAACCACAACGAAGTCGTTTCCATCTTTGATGACATAGACATCGGGCGTGATCCCCACACTCCTGTCGTCTTGATCCGTGAAGTTCCGCGCCGGGCGGCTTTCGAGCGACTGGATCTCCTTGGCCGCTTCGTAAACCTCCTCCAGGGTGATCTTCATCTCGCGCGCGATAGCCTGGTAGTTGTGCTTCTCAAGGTGCACCAGGTGATCCCGAATGATGCGCACTTCGTAATCGTCGTCGCTGAACCCTAGGGCCTTCGCCTGAATCAGCAAACATTCCCGCAAATCGCGCGACGCCACGCCAACGGGGTCAAAGTTCTGAATCATCTCCAGGACGAGCGGAGCATCGTCCGGGTGCAGACCTGCTTCCTCCGCCAAATCATCAATGGTGAGATCAGAAGTGCGCGTGCCATCGGGGCGATCCACACCCTTGAGGTCCAGGTGACCTTGCTCATCCAGATTGCCGATTACCAATTCAGCGAAGCGACGCTCTGTCTCGGTGAAGTCACTCATCTGTAGCTGCCACATTAAGTGATCATGCAGATTTCTGGGTTTGGTGAGATTTTGCTCGATCGGCGGCAGTTCCTCGAACCCGCTCTTGCCTGCCCCCTGGGACGACTGCTGGAGGGTCCTGTTTTCTAGGAATTTCTCCCAATCAACCTCGCGGGCGGCTTTTTCGGTGTCTCTCCCCTCGTCCGTCCGCCCGTCACGTTCGAACAGAGCCTCCTGCCGCAACTCTCGGGCGGAATCCTCAGCCTCCTTGCTGCGAGGCCGGGGCTCGGGCTCGTCTTCGGACAACACTGGGTTGTCGTCGAGCTCCCGCCGGACCTCTTCAATGAGCTCTAGGCGCGAGAGTTGCAACAGCTTGATGGCCTGCTGCAGCTGGGGTGTCATCACCAGCTGCTGGGACATGCGAAGTTGTTGTTTGATCTCCATGAGTACGACGGGCGGAACGGCCTCTGCCAGCAAAGTCTAACACCCACGAGCAAAACTCGCGCCAGCAAAATCCTTTTACAAGCGCCTGGGCTTAATTAAGATCCCCGGCCATTCGGCCCACTGCTACTGAACCCTAGCTTCCAGCTGAGGGCCACACAGGACCGCAGAGGACAGCAACCTTAGTGCGCAGGAGTCTCGACGGGGATTTGTCCGCGAACGCCCTCTAACGTGACCTTCTGCGTGACTATGTTGATGCTGGCCTTCTCAGCTTCAACCCATCCCTTGCCACGCGAAAGCCGGACATCCCCGGACATGGTGAGGCGCTTACCTGCAACGTCGACCTCCAGGCTTTTTGCTTTCGCTTCTATCCCCCGAAGCTTGGCTGTGACCCCTCCACTGCCACGAGCCCATTTCACTTGCGGGGCTTCGTCGTAGCGTATTTCCACTTTGGCGCAAGCGACTTGCAATTCACCCAGCGTGACGTGCACATCCCCCTCCAATAGGGCCGTCCCCTCAGCGATGTTCACATCCAGCTTCTCTGCTTGCACATCCAGAGACTGACCAGCGACCACTGCCAAGGGATCTGCCTGCGCAGGCTGACCCGCGTGCAACGCACTCAAGCCCACCGCACCTACAAAGGCCACCTTGGATAACCAACGCCGTGACATATCAGCTCTTACGTCAACCTAGCACAGGATCTTGAGCGCGTCCGCCACAACTCCCTCACATTCTGTCGCCCACCCTTGACCCTTGGGCTCACTCAAATACGCTGGGGGAGTGCAACGCAGGAGCGCGCTCGGAAACACAACGACCGCAAGGGTAAAAAGCCTGCTGCTTTTCGTACAACATCAATTTGGCCCCGCCGAAGCCGACGCATTCCTGAAAACTACACGACTCGATCGCGAATACATCGACGACGAGACGCGCCCTTTACCCGCTGACGTGTGGCATTCAGCCCTCATCGCTTTTACCTCTCGCTGGGGCAAGCAACGACTCCCTGAAACAATTCCCTTTATCGTACACCCTGAAAACCTAGGTGTATGGACACGTGTGCTACGTGGTACCGAAGAGCCACGCCAGGCCTTCGAGCAGCTCGCCCAATATGGCGGCGAGCACGTCATGACGGAGAGCTGGCAAACGCTCCACGCGGCGCCAGGGCTTTGGCGAGGTCGTATCGTCATTCACGACGCTATCGCGGAAGAAGCCGACGGGCTCTGCAGCTTAGCGCGTGCAGCCGAGCTAGCTGCGGTGCCCCTCCTCTTTGGTCTCCCCGCCGCCAAGACGAAGCTCATTTCCACAAGCACCCAGCGGGATGGCTCCGTCGCCGAAGAATACGAAGTGCGCTACGCCGTGGAGGGTCGCGGTCCTCTCATTATCGGCAGCGCGCTCGGCGTGCTGGGCACCGCGTTTAGCTGGTGGTTTCTCAGAGCCACGCCGTATTGGCAGTTCGAGCTGTGGCCTCTGTTGTTCGGACCCGTGCTTGGGGTTCTCGTGCAGAGAGCCCGCCGTCGACGCAACCAGACGCGCGCGCAACTGAACCGCATAGTGGCGCTAGAGCGCGCAGCCACCCTGCGTGATACGCGTGAACGTGGCGCTGCTGGCTTTCGAGAAGGCTCTGTAATCGCGGGACGCTATCGCTTGGGTGTTAAGCTGGGCGCTGGAGCGAGTGGAACCATCTGGGAGGCCCAACGGCTTTCGGACGGAGCGACCGTTGCCATCAAGTTGTTACGTGCCGCGGTCGCGCACGACACCGTTGCCGCCGATCGCTTGCGACGCGAAGCCCAAGCACTCGGCCTCGCTTGGCACCCCAATGTCGTCGAAGTCTATGACGACGGCGTATTGCCGGATGGTACGAGTTACCTCGTGATGGAGCGGCTTTCTGGAGAAACGCTCGCGACACGCTTGCGGCGGCGCGGTACCCTCCCCATTGAAGAAGTTGTAACGATTGCGGTGCAGGTTTGCGACGCGTTGGAAGCCGTACACGCAGCGGGCATTATTCACCGAGATCTCAAGCCGAGTAACATCTTCCTGTCGATTGATCGGCCAGTGAGCGAGCATGACCCGGCGCGCAATTCCCTCACCCAGCTGCCCACGCATGAACGGGCGAAGTTGCTTGATTTCGGCGTTGCGCGGGTGGAATGGGCGGAAACACGCCTAACGAATATGGAGGGCCCCCTCGGCACCCCCGGTTACATGTCGCCAGAGCAAGAGCAAGGCCACGAGGTAGACGGGCGAGCGGACATCTACGCGCTTGGGGGTGTTATCTACGAATGCCTTTGCGGCCGCCCACCACCCGTTACCAGCAGTGGCGGTTGGCCTTCGCCCGATTCAGGTTCTGCCCTGGATAGTGGCGTGATGCTCAGCGCCGCCCAACTTCCCGAGGCATGGCGAGACGTGATCGAAAAAGCTATGGCTTACCGCGCACGCGATCGTTTTGAAGACGTGCGTACATTCAAGCAGGTGTTGTTGGTACTAGGCGGCGTGGCTCCGCGAGAGTCAATATCCACTTAGAATCCCCGCGAGAGTCAATATCCACTTTGGGGAGCAGAGGTTTACGGCAGTGCCGCGAACCGCGTGACCGAGCGTCGCAAGATGACGTATTTTTGATCCGTGTATTTTAACGGGAGCTCTGCCACGGACAGCCAAACGTCTTCCTTCAGCTGGCGCGCGACGTAGTTTTCACTAAAGCGAGCGAACTCACTTTGCCACCAGGGTGTTTGCATATTCTTCCCGGGAGCAAGCAAGAGCACGAGCGTATCCACGCCTCGCACTTCCAGCAGGTGGTGATCGATTTTCTTGGCGTGGTGCCCGCAGCAAAGGCGAGCCACTACAGGATCGGTCACCCCTGCGAAGTCGAAAACGGTCCCCTGCGTGGCTGCTCCCACCCACCCCACATCCAGCGTTCCAACGGTTCCGCCAAAATTCAGGAAGGGCTCAGCTTGTTCGGAAAGGAACGCACGCTGCTCAGCGATGCGACGGGAACTTGGACCCAACTGAACCAACAATACCGTGTTCAGAGCACAGGCAAACACCAAACGAATGCTGACACTCCACGCACGGGCTTTGTCCAAGAGGGCCGCCGCAACCAGCACGAGGCCCGGCAACACTGGCACCACCAAACGGTAGAGCGCCATCCAATCGCCTCCTACCAATCCGACGAACCCAAAGTGCGAGACTCCCGCAACCGCAATCGCGCGGAGTTCTGGAGAGAGGCCCTGCAACTGGCGGGTAAAAAGCAGTACCGGAAAGCCCGTCCAGACGAAGGCATGCGCCGCGTAGAACAATCCTTGTTGCAGGTCTGTTGGTTTAGCGATGGCGCTGAGCGGTGCGGCTTGGCCAAATATCAAAACACGTACGAAGGCTACAGCAATGAAAGGGCCGACCACTCTGCCCAGTGCGAGCCCAAAGCGCCCAAAGCCCGATTCATTAAAACCAGCGGTAGCACCCCATCCGCGACCTAAGCCCAAGACCAAGGCCCACCCCAAGAGCTCTGGGCGCCACGCCGCCGCAAGCCCCGCAAACCATAAAGCACTGCGCTGTTCGCTAAGCGCGAGTACCGCCAGAAGCGTAACCACTCCCGTCTCCATGCCGGAGCTGCTCCAAACCGCCAACGGTGCGGACACAGCAAGGGGCAAAAGAGGCAACCAGCGCCGCCACGTTTCGCCGACGCCCGCCACTCTGCGCCCCAGAAGCACCAGCGCCACCCACCAAGCGAGCAGGCCGAACACGCGCGCCGAAAGCAGCATTTCCCAAGGATCTTCGCTGTAAAGCAAGGTGAGTACGTGAGCCCACCCGAGCGGAGTTACCGCATCGACTACAGGTCCACCGCTATTGAAGCGATACCCCGAACCTGTGGCCAGATGCTGCGCCACTCGAATACTTATGAGCGCATCATCCACTGTAAATCCAAACAGTGCGAGACTGATTGGAACACCTGCGAGCAACGCGAGGGCGGCCCCTTTGAGCGTTTGGCGCCTAACTCGAATACGCATCAGTTGTCCAATCCTCAGCAATCCTGTCTCAAAACTGGGGCACTCAGAAGAACCTACATACCATGGGCTCACCGATGACCGCCCTACACGTTGTAGCCCCACAACCGTCCCCCTCCGACCGCGTCAAATCACCGGGCCCGCTTGGATCCCTCTTGGATTGGTTCTTTGAGGGCAATAGCCAGGCGATGGAACAGACCGACAAAGACGCCTTCGGTGTACTTGCTGAAGTCTCCCAAGCGGTCATGGCGCTTGGCACCGGCAGCGCGCTTCGCCGCAGTATTCGTCTTTATGCAAGTGACCAACCCTGGGAGTTGGGGCTTGAGGTGGACGGCGAGGATCTACTGCTGTCGAGTTACACCACCGGGCGTTCTCCTGAAGTCGGCATGTTCGAACGTCGGGTAACGCTGGCAGCCTTTACTGAAGTGCTCACGCAGCTGCTTGATGAGGCGCGCATAGCCGAAGCACCACGTGGTCTAACGGGAGCGTTGCTGAGTGCACGAAGGACGTTGGGACGAGCCCGCCCTTTCGCCGGACGTGCACGACGCCGCACGGTACCCGTTGAAATCGTCGCCCGCGACAATGCGGACTTCGGGGTGTCCCTCAAGACTGAGGTTCGCGCACCGCAGCCTCGTTCTAGAGAAGGCGCACCGTCGGGCGAACGGCTTGAGCGTACCGATCTTCACGCGCTTCTGTGTCGAGGTGTTCTTACCGTGACGGCACACCGACGCGACTACGAGTTCACAGGCGTGTATCCCTTTCTGTTCGCCGAGTGCTTCTTGTTGCTCGGGGAGGATGTCTTCGACGCCATGCGCTCCCACCGGCCGCTATTTCGTCGAGTCGACTGCGCACCCCTTCGTTTGGGGATCCAACGGACACATATTGAAGACACGCTCCGGCTTACGGTATCCGGGCCCAGCAAGAGTGGAGCGCTCACGTTCCCCAAGATCAGCCCTCTGGAGCTCGCGCAAACTGCCACTGCGTTCGCACTCAGCCTCGTCGATGCTTTTCAGGCATCCGACGCCGGCCAAGCGCAGAACCTTCGGCTGGTGAATCTGCAAAATCAGGCACAGCGGCTCCAAGAGCAGCTCACCGAGTTTTTAGCAGACGACTCCTTGATCAATGCGAATGCAGAGAATTATCGCGCCTTTGGCCTGCCTGCCACACCCAAGGCTTCCCCCCAAGGAACAGCCACCGGCAGGATGCGCTTCATGGCTCGCTGGGTGGCAGCGGTCCCGACGTTGGATCTAAGAGCGGTATTCCTTCACGGGGATCGCATAGTGGTCGGTGCCGCACGCGAATTGTGCAGCCTCGACTCGCAAAGCGGAGACATTATGTGGCGTGCAGCCACTCGCCCGGGCGTAACCGTGCTCACTCCGCTCGGCGTGGTGCGTTGGCATCAAGATGGGCTCGTGTGCCTCCACGAACTCGACTCCGGCAATGTTCGCTTTGGAACGTTCATTGCGCCGCGCTCCAGCGGTACCCCGAGCGGCGCCGTTGTTCACGCCCCTGGGCTGCCGAAACTTCTGATTGTCGCCGAAGGCGAACGCTCCATTTGTGCGCTGGATCTTCAGAGCGGCGAGCTCTGCTGGCGTTACACGTCGCGGAGGGCGGCAAACTTTCGCATGAAGCGCGCGGGAAAACTGCTCCTAGTTTCAGGCGGAGATTCTGCGCTTTTTGCCCTTGATGTCACAACCGGCGACGTCGTGTGGAGGGTGCGCGAAAGGCTCCCCTTTACCGGAGACATTGCGCTCGATCGCGATGGGGCCTTCGCGATCTGCGGAGGGCCTGTGGGGCCCGCAAAGATCTACCACCTCGATCTTTGGTCAGGTGCCGTACGCTGGACTGAAGAGATCAATACGTCCCCTCTTGCCGGTCAGCTCCCCCTTCTGACTTCGACGACCGTTATTGTTCCCACCCGAGATCGTCGAGGCACCGGTGCCCAGGCGTTCCGGCGTGACACAGGAAGCGCCGCTTGGGAACAGGATCCTGGGCTGGGCTCAGTCACGACGGCTTTTACGTCTGTCGACGATACGCTGATAGCCAATAGCAGCACCGGCATGTTGGTGGGGCTAGACGCCAATACCGGTGCAGTGCGTTTTTCTCACGCCTTTTCCCACCAGGTGGAGGCGGATCAGCCCCGGAGGTTGCAGCCCGTACTGCGGAGCGGCGTTCTCTTCGTACCCCAACATCAAGTACACGTGATGCAGCCCAAAACAGGAGAAATGCTGGGAACCGTTCCCACCGATCTGGTTCCTGATCTGGTGCGGGTCGACGATCGCTCGGATGTGTACGTGGCCGAGGAAAGCGGCCATCTTGCGGCCTTCGGCGCGGCACCTCGGCTTTCGTTGGTTAAAGCTTGAACCTAGAGCGAGCGGGGTCGAAGGGTCACTAGCCGTTCCGGTAGCGGCAACGGCCCCCCCACTTCCGCCGCTTTATCGTGGACGAAGCGGGCCAGCGCTCGAAACGGAATGCGACTCGGGCAAATGAGTTCCTTTTGTGCCAAAACCGCTTCCGGAACGAAGTGAAAACTGTAAGCGGCTGCCCGAAAGTCCGGCATGCTACGCGAGGCCGCCAAAACGAGCGCCATCACACCTCGGTAAGCCCCACCTGAGGCCTGGACTCGTTGAGCCTCGCCACGGTCACAAAGCCCACACGCAATGCAGCCACTAAACCTGGTAAATGCCGAACGTTCATCACGAGAGACGGGGGGAAGGCCATCGGAGTCAAAGTTTGCTCGGAAGAGTGCAAGCCCCTGATGTGCTCGGGTCGCTCGCCGAAATAAGAGCCGCAGCAGCGCCCAAGCGAGGAGCAGTGTTGCCTTGAATTTCGAGCTCATGATCTCCAACAGGCTAACCCGAAATATTTGGTAGCGTCGTCGGGGAAGTGAAACTCCGCCTCCGCCGTACCTCGATCTGAGTCACCGCTCGGCGGCGGGACGGCGGGTGGGACGGGCGTAACACTTTGGGGGCGTGTTACGCGTAACAGTCGAGATACCCGGCGGGTGTTACGCCTCATACACAAGTATTTTCAACCACTTAGAGACTGGCATACCCCCTGCTTAAGAGCTCCCGTCAGCGGATAAACGCGGACCATCAAGGAGCTTAACCGTATGTCAGACTCTCGCCCACTTAGCACCATCTCCCACATTGTTCCCGCACCGGACTATTCGAGCGCCGGCGAGGAAGTACTCCTTCGGGGAATGCTCGCAGACGACGCCCGGGCATGGCGTGAGTTCAACGTTCGCTATTCACGCCTGATCTACAGCTGCATTTCGAAAATCGTTCATCGCTTCCGCGGCGTTGTCTCAGAAGACGATATCAGCGAAGTGTACGCTACATTCTGCGTTCAGATCTTGGCGAACGACAAACACAAGCTTCGGTCGTTTGATGCCACCCGGGGCAACAAGCTCGGAAGTTGGCTCGGAATGCTCGCGAACCACGCAGCGTACGACTTTTTGCGAAGCATTCGTCGAGAACCGAAACGCTCCGAGTTGACCGAAGCGATGCACGTTTGTTGTGAACGCCCAGACCCGTGCGAAGTTGCGGTGTGGCGTCGGCAGGCTGCTGATGTGACGGCTCTGCTCTCTGGATTCAGCGACAAAGATCGCGAGTTCATCCTGCTCTATTTCGGCGAGGGGCTGAGCCCGGAGGCCGTCGCCGAGAAGATGGGCATCAATATCAAGACCGTCTACTCCAAGAAGCACAAGATCCGTGGTCGGTTGGAAGGCCTGCTGGCAGAACAGCAAATGGCAGCCTAAACGCACTGTGAGCTGGGTCCACACAGCTGGAAAAGCCTCGACGCGGGGCCCTTTGTGGTAGACAGCCGAACGTGCCATTGGGCTCCCACACGTCCGGCCGATTCCGGCAATGCATCGCCACATTGGCCCTGGCCCTCTCAGGTTGCCGCGCGCCAACGCCCGGCTCGATTGTGTCCGAGCCGGGCCTTTTCTCGCAAGAGACTCATCGCTTTCAGGACCGCCCATCTCTGTACGTGATTGAGCGCCAAGGGGACCCCCTGTCGGCGGTCAGTTTCGTAGTCGGGCACGGGTTGGATGCCATTCAAGCAAGCGCATTGGTAAGTTGGCTAGAGCAGCGCACGAGACGAGAGGGGTTACCGCGCGTCCGGGTGTTCAAGAGTGGTTCCGAACTCAGGATCGAGGCGCTGGTCTCCTCTGGGATCGAAGCGACTCGTTTTGTAACTTTCGTCGACTCTTCACTTCGCGAACCAGGTGTCTCCCCGTGGTTCCAGCCAGAGGTTCTTACAGAGCTGCTCTCGAGTGTCCCCCAAATCACGGCGAATACAGCCGCGGCTTCTGTCGCACAGTGCGCAGGTGAGCCTTACGTCAGCAAAGGCCACGCGAGCCAACCCCTCACCGACAGCGAGGTTGCGCTCTTGCGCGACCGTGTCCTCAAACAACCGTCTGCGTTTGCGGCAGTGGGCTCGGCTGAGATCGTGGATGCGGTGCGCATGGCGGTGAAGGCGCTGCCTGCACGATCCACCGAGGTTGTTCCGGCTATTCGTGCGGAACGGGCACTCACGGTGCTGCCCTCTGGTGCCCGCGGCTCGCGGCTCCGAGTCGCCTGGTTCGCGCCCCAGCTCGGTGCCGTATCCGCGGTGGAAGAAGGGATGCTCGATGGCCGCGGAGCACTCACGGCGCGCCTGGCAGGGCTCCCAGCGAGCTGGGAACTGGGCCCCGTGTCGATCCGTCCGGTGCCCGGTGGCGCCTGCCTATTGGTCAATTGGTTAACACCTGAATTCGTGTCGATGGATCAGGCTGCCTTCGCGTTACGAGCACTCTACGAGTCGTTCTCCGACTTCGCCAGGCAACCGCACGACTCCGATTCTCCATGGGAGAGCACACCACCTGAGCCCGATGATCCACGAGAAATCGCCAGCGCCGCCGCCTGGCGACTGGTCACCGAAGCGAGCCCACCTTCGGACGCCGGCATGGCCGCTGTTCTTGAAGTCACCGCCTCCCGCTTCACTCCTCCGGTTCCACAGGAATACCCGCTCGATGCTCTGCTTGAGCGGCTCCAGGCAAGGCCCACCGCTACACGTCTGGAACTCCGCAACCGGGTTGAGCTGGGTCAGCCGGAGTTCTGGATGTTGGTGGGCAGCCCATGCAGCGAAAGGCCAAAAAGCGCCGCCAACGCTGCAGCCGAGGCACTCTGGCTGCGAACACTCACGAGCCAAGTTCCGAACCTGAATGGCGTTACCGTCGAGCCTTGGATCTCGACAACTGGGCTCGGCTTACTGGGCCACGCGCGACGGCGCAATCCACGCGAAAGCCACGAAAGCTTGGCGTCTCGGGTCGCAGCGAGCCTCGGCAGAGTCTTGGCCGCCACCCAGCTCAACGCTGAGGTCGTGAGGATCGCGCGCTCACGGTTGCTCTCCGGATTGCGGCGTTCGAACCCGGCCGGGTTCTGGTGGATGCTCGATGAGCTCAGCGCGGGCCAACCTTGGCGCCTGAGCGGGCACACCACACCTGAAATCTTAAGCGATCTCGCGCTCGGACCCGTGGCACGGCACCGCTCGCTATTCCTGGCAGGCCCGCTTCGCATCGCAACTCTCAGCAATCTGGATCCATCGCAGGGACAAACGGCAGTGAACACTTTCGATGAGTGGGCCTCGCCGTACGCAAGCGACCCACTGAAGTGTGAAGGCCCTGAGGCACCCAATTGGGACTTCGGAGAGCACCGAATGTTAGGTATCGGCGTTGGGGAACCTGCGTACGTGTTGGTCCCGTTCGCCCCTCAGCTGGACGCGGGGGTAAGGCTTGTGAGCGTGTTGATCAATCGCGGGCTAGCTCGAACTTTTGAGTCGGACGTCGACGGGTCCAAAGCGGAAGCTGAGTTGTTTGAGAATCCCACAGGTACTTCAATCGTGGTGAGGGTCACTGCACCCGAAGCTGAGCTCATTCGAGCCGTTGCCAGAGTGCGCGCGTCGCTTGAAAACATGGCCGAGGGAGGCGCATCGGCCAGAGATCTTGAGTGGGCTCAGCAGCGCGCTGAAGCGCTCGACCAAATGCGGCGCCTCGATCCCCGGGTGAGAATCGCAGAGCTCTGGGCGGAGCGAGGAGCGCGCGCAGCGAACCTCGGGGACCTACAGACCGCGCTCAGAGGGCTCGGTCCCGAGCGGCAAATGGTAGCCCTCCCGCCGGCAAAAAACCCATAGAACGGCCTCGCACCGTGCAGGAGCGTTCCCCGCAAACGCGCAAACGTGGTAGCTCGCCCATCATGAGTTCGCGCCAATCCGTCATCATCTTGGACTACGGTTCTCAGTACACACAGCTCATCGCGAGGCGTGTCCGTGAGTGCCACGTATATTCTGAGATCCACCCGTGCACGATAAGCCTAGAGAAGCTGAAGAGCTTGGCGCCAAGTGCCATCATTTTAAGCGGTGGGCCGCAGAGTGTTTACGGCAAAGACAGCCCAAAGAGCGATCCCGGCCTATTCGATATGGGTATTCCCGTGCTCGGCATCTGCTACGGCCAGCAGCTTTTAAGCCAGCAGCTCGGCGGCAAGGTAGAGCCGAGCGAACAGCGCGAATACGGCCCCGCCAAGCTGCGCGTTTTTGAACCCGTTGGCATCCTTTCGCCTTTTCAAAGAGACGAACAACTAGGCGTTTGGATGAGTCACGGCGATCGCCTAACCGCGCTCCCACCTGGGTTTCAGGTTATCGGCGAGAGCGACAACGCCCCGTTCGCGGCCATAGCCAATCTTGAACGGAAGATCTTCGGAATTCAGTTTCACCCTGAGGTCGCGCACACGCCCCGCGGCGTGGAACTCCTCCGCTCGTTTCTGTTCGAGGTCGCGGGGCTCAAACCCGATTGGACCCCAGGCTCCTTCGTGGACGACGCCATCGCGCGTATTCAGGCGCAAGTGGGCCCGAACGAACGCGTGATCTGCGGCCTGAGCGGCGGCGTAGATTCGGCAGTAGCGGCTGTATTGTGCCACCGAGCGCTGGGCGACCGCCTCATTTGTATCTTTGTAGACAATGGTTTGCTGCGAGCCTCCGAGTTCGAGACCGTAAGCCACACCATCAAAGAGAGCTTCAAGGTGAACCTCCGGGCCGTAGATGCCCGTGAACAATTCCTCACAGCTTTGGCTGGCGTTACGGACCCCGAAAAGAAACGAAAGATTATTGGGCGCGTCTTCATCGAAGTGTTCGACGAACATGCCCGTGACATCCAGAACGCCGCTTACCTGGTTCAAGGAACTCTTTACCCCGACGTCATCGAGAGCGTGAGCGTTAAAGGACCAAGCGCCGTGATCAAAAGCCACCACAACGTCGGCGGCCTGCCCGAGAAAATGAAGCTCAAGCTCATCGAACCCCTCCGTGAGCTCTTCAAGGACGAAGTGCGAGCTGTGGGTGAAGCCATGGGCATGCCCCACGACGTATTGTGGCGCCATCCCTTCCCCGGCCCCGGGCTTGCGGTGCGCTGCCTGGGCGAGGTGACCCACGAGCGCTTGCAGGTGCTCCGGCAGGCCGAGGTCATCATCGACGAAGAGATCCGTGCGGCGGGCCTCTACGAATCCATTTGGCAGGTATTCGGCGTACTTTTGCCAGTACGAAGCGTTGGCGTAATGGGTGACGACAGAACTTACGAAGAAACCTGCGTGGTGCGCGCCGTCACCTCAACGGACGGAATGACGGCGGATTGGGCTAGAATTCCCCATGAAGTGCTCGCCACCATCAGTTCGCGTATCATCAACGAAGTTCGTGGCATTAACCGCGTGGCCTACGACATCAGTTCGAAGCCTCCCGCCACCATTGAGTGGGAATAAGAGCGTGCTATTTTCCCCGCGCTACCTCAGGCGAAGCGCTGCCTGTTTGGCATGTGCGGGGCTGCTTTTTGCTTGTGGCCCCACCCTGCGCCCCGCCGTGGATTTGAAGCTTCGGAGCACAGCTCACACTCCAGCTGACGCGTCTGTCGTCATCGACGAAGAATACATCGGCCCTCTCGGCTACGTTGCGGCGCACGGTGTTCGCCTGCCTCAGGGTGAGCACCGCGTAAGTGTCACAAAATCAGGATATTTCCCTTGGGATCAGCTCGTGGTCTCCGATCGCGAGCCAATTTTCTTGGATGTTGAGCTTACGCCCATCCCCGACTGAACTTTCACCCCTTGCGCTGCCCCCCGCGTGCCAGTAGAAATCGCCCTCCCGATTTTCGGGGTGTACCTCAACCTGGTAGAGGACCGGCTTTGGGTGCCGGTTGTTGGTGGTTCAAATCCACTCACCCCGACCCTTAATTCTTGCTGATTCGATGTTTCGGATTGGGGGAGCTTCCCGAGTTTAGGCACGGGCTGTGCCTTAATTGCCGGCAGCGCCGCTTCGGGCAACTTGCTCATGCGGCCGGAGCTCGCCAAGTAGCGGCCATGGGCGGCAAGGGCAGCGCGGGCGGCAAGGGCCGTTGCCTGCTGGATGTTCACATCCGCATCGGCTAGCGCTTGAGTGAACGCCCGGCGCCACCTGTGGAAGTCCACAGGCAGCGTGTAAGCGCTCTCGTCGAAATCTCGCGTTCGCGGGCGGTGAGCTTGCGTCGCAGGTCTCGCCGGAACGTGAACGCGTGACTCTACTTGGTGGGGGTCAGCAGTTGACTTGGGGCGTAGGTCTTGGCCGAAAGGTTGACTCCGACTCGCTCCAATGCGAGCCTGATCTGTTGGAGGCTTCAATGAAAAGAATGGGGATGTTGGTCGCTGCGGTGATGTTGACTGCGTGTGGGAGTGGCAGTTCGGTCGGCAACGGGGGCGGCCAGGACGACCCGCGGGAGGCGTTGATAGGCAAGTGGTTTGCTCCGCTTACCAGTATGTCGGGATGTCTCATTGGAGCGAGCTTCAACTTAGACAACCAATACGAACTTGATAAGATTTGTGAGCTCAGGGACGGCAGTTGGGCGGTTGAGGCGGAAGGAGGAATATTCTCGACCGACGGCGAGGTTATCGACTTCGCGCCCACCCTCGCATCATGTCTGCAATCGGATCGGAACCATGACCCGGAAACGGTGGCCTACACTGTTACGCCAACCTCGCTCCGAATTCTCAACCCATCCGGGGGTGTCGTGATGCAGAGAACCGCGGACGACCCGAACAGCCTTGGGATGGGCACCGCAACAATACACTACGGCTGTGTGAACCTAGACGCCTTTGTCCCGTCGCCCGTCACCCGACTCTGATATCGATTCCAACGCTGCTAGTAGTTCCGCGCACTTACAGCTCACCGCCCAAACTCCCGTGCGTACACTCAGCCCGTGGCGCCCCGAAGTGGCTTCTTTTCTGCCATTTCCGACCGCTGCCCTCCGGCTAGGCGGGCCGGCGCCTCACGGTCCCGAAGCCAAGCTACCACCGCGGCAAGCTCAAACCGTGGCAGGTCCCCAATGCTCACCCACGGGGTCTGCGCAGCGTGTGCTCGCACACAGCCCACCCGGGTGAGTCGGGATGCACCCGCTAAACCGGCCTGCCATTCGCGCGCTTTGCTGCAGGTTTCTTCCGTCGGGTCGCCACAGGGCCCATCCTCGCCCCGGACGTGTCGAACGTCTCGGGGCGTTTCTATCTCTGCGGGGCCACCGTTGTCGGGTCCAGGCTCTCTGCCGGGACTCTTACCAAGAATGGGCACTATCTTCGATCCTCAGAGGCCGGTATATGCGACCCTAGAATCTTCCCGTGAACGCCTACAAGATCCTCCAAGTTGATCCTAGCGCCGAACGCGAGGTGATTGAGGCCGCCTACCGCAGGCTCGCGTCGAAGTACCATCCCGACAAGGATCCCTCTCCCGACGCTACCGCGAGGATGAAAGAACTCAATGGCGCGTACGAGGTACTCAAGGACCCCGAACGCCGTGCCGAGTACGATCGCCAACGCAAGCGCATTCGTGCCGAGAAGCTCAGACCCCAATCTAAGCCGGAGGAGCCAAACCCCGTTGTGTCCCAAGGGCTGGCTGAAGAGGTCTCCAACCGACTATTTAGAAGAATCCTTTGGGCTGCGGCTTGCGTCGCTCTTCTCGTATATTTCCCATGGGGTGTTGCTCTGCTAATCGGCGGTTGGGGATTGATTTGGGCGGTGAAGCGCCACCCCGGCGTTGTGGTGAAGTGCCTATCAGGGCTCGTGGGCCTGGCGGCATTCGCGGGGGCTTACCTTTGGGTGCAGTCGCGAGCAGAGGATGAGAGGAAGAAGAAGACGGAACGGGAGTTGGCGGCCCTCGACATCGCGCCCTTGCTAGACACAGAGTTGGGGGCGTTCGCGGCCAGCTGCGTGCGCACAGCTTCGCAAAAGGCCCCTGAGCTGGCAGACGCGTATTGCCGTTGCTTGGCCGATAACATTCGCATGCAATTCGATATGTCGCCGGTCAACGCGGACTCGCTTGAAGACTACAGAACGAAGTTCTCCGCACGATTCAGAGCTGCAGTCCCTAGCGAGGTCGTTCAGGCCACTTGTGTAGACCAAGTACGACCGAAACCTGCGACGCTGCCTGTCCGGAAGGTAGCGAGCAAGAAGAAGCGCCCGCTCTCGCCAAACGAACCGCGTACCAGCGAGAATGTTCCGCAGGCGCCAAGTCCTGCCCATTGGCCCGCGGCTTCGGTCCTGGACGCCACGCGCAGCCCGCCAATCCAATAGGGGACTGCAAGAATCTATCCACGCGGACCTGGATCGATTTGTTGCTCAAATGCGTCCTTCGTTGCTGAGGCGGCTATCACGCACCCCTGTGCATAGCGCCGATTGCTCGAACACTCGAACGCTCGAACGCATCCAGCGTGATGCTCCGTATCCGATGCATGTAGCCCACCTTTCGGAAGGCCAGGTCGATGTGGCAACCGTGACGGATGCGAAAAGAATACACGAATGAGGAGCGGCAGCGGATTTTGGAAGAAATGCGTTCGTCGGGGTTAGGCGTAAAACCATATT
>JANRKO010000018.1:0-2792 GCA_033763455.1 Polyangiaceae bacterium | reverse complement strand
GGTAGCAGGCGCGCCCAACGACGGCTTCCGACCTTTCGGCAAGATGGTCGCGGGCTTTCATCACCTCGGCGAGAGCTCCCGGCCAGTCGCCCTGCAACTGCAGAATCTCGGAGCGATGCACGAGACACTGGCCGCGATAGGGCACCAGGTCGGGCTGGGAGGCACACCAGATATCAAGTTGCTTGGTCCACTCACGAGCGCGGCGGAGATCGAAGATGCTTTGGCAGGTCAGGATGACGGCGCAATAGACGATCCCGGCCAGCACCGGCGACACTTCTCCTGCCGTAACCGCCACCATCGCCTCATCGAGTCGGGCGACGCCTTCGGCGCTCTTGTGCGACTGGATCAGGCTCTGGCCCCGGCCGAGCAGGCCCAGCGCCAGCAAATCAGGATCTCCGAACCGCTCGGCGAGAGCGACCGCCTGCTCGAAACTGGTACCGGCGCTCTCGGTGTTTCCCTTGCCCATCTCCAGCAGGCCGGTCACGATGAGTCCGTATCCCTGCTCAACGCACGCCTCTTCGCGGTCCTTGAGCAACCGCTGCGAACGGGCGAGCCAGCCAGTGGTCTGGGCCATCTCGCCGGCGAGGAGCATGTAGAGGCTGAGCCAAAACCCCCAGCGGGCGGCGCGCTCTACGTCACCCTGGTCGATGAGATCGTGATGCGCGCGTGTCCACGTGGCGGCTGCATGGGCGTCCTCGCCGACGAGATATGCCGCCGTCGCAAGCCGTTCTAAGTCAGCCGGTTCGAGGGGCGACTCGCAGTCCGCGGCGGACAATAGCTCATACCCCTCTCTCCATTTCCGTCGGGCAAACGCCTCTCGCCCCTGAATGATTGCGGGGGCTTGTGTCATGACTCCTTTTATCACAATTCGCCGACCAGTCTTTGCTCGACTGGATGGCAGCTCCAACCATGGTGGCCCGCAGCTGAAGTCCGCATGCGATGTCTTCTCTTGGCAGAAAAGTAAAAGAGCCGACATCCTCGCAAGGTCCTGCGGCGAAGACCGCGAGGCTCCACCGCTCAGGTGCACGCCTTGGGCGGAATGCAAGCGAATGTTCCGCAAATATGCGCCGCGGGCCTTCGCCACAGCTCTCTCGGAACCTATAGATACTTGCCGCACCCGCTTTTCTTGCGTCTGGAATTTTTTCGGAACGACAATGACATACGAGTTCCCAGTTTCATCCTGCCCGGCGCGCCCGGAACGATTCGAACGTCCGACCCCCAGATTCGTAGTCTGTTTTTAACCTTCCGGGCATCTTGTATCGCTTTCGAAATAACACGACAGGTCTTGACCTAGATAACTGATTTCTATATCATAATCGTAGTATAACGTAAGGGGGCGTAGGCAAACCCACCTGATCTTCGTGGGACATTTCCCCGGACTAATCCCGGACTAAAACTCGGAGGGTGTTTTGACGGATCAGACTCTCCTGCTCAGCGACAAGGTGATCTCACGGCTGCCGCTCGCCAAGAAAGGTCAGTACAAGGTCCACGATAAAGAGCTCAAAGGTTTCATGGTGCTGATTGGGAAGCGCCAGAAGAGCTTCATGGCCCAAGGCGACTTTTGGCGCGACGGCGTCCGAGAATTTTCGGTACGCAAGAAGCTGGGCGACGTTGGTGACTTGACAACGCGCGACGCCCGGAGCCGCGCGAAGGAAGTTCTCGGCGCAATCGCGAAAGGTATGCGTCCAGGCGAAGAGACAAAGATCAAACCCGGCTCAATCACACTTCGCCAAGCTTGGGAGCGCTACCTCGACGCTCACATGATTCGAAAGGGCCGAAGCGCAGGTACGATCGAGAACTATCGCGATCACATGGAACGGCTGTTCGAGGATTGGCTCGACAAGCCGCTTGCCCGCCTCGGGCGGCAGCCCGAACTGGTCGCGGAGCGTCACGACAAGATCACAAAAGAGAACGGCGCATATATCGCCAATGGCGCGATGCGGAGTCTCCGTGCGGTCTACAACCATGCTCGAAAGACAAACCGCGATCTTCCTCCTGAGAATCCAACGCTCGCGGTCGACTGGAACCAGGAGGAACGACGGGACACTGGCATGGGGCCGGGCGATCTTCCGGCATGGTTGGAAGAACTGAGTGTTCTAGACAACACGGTGCGCCGTGAGTTTCATCTCCTGACACTGCTAAGCGGCTCTCGACCGACAGCTCTGAAAAATGTGCGGATAGAGCACGTTGATTTCCGCGCGCGCGTTCTTCACGTTCCCAAACCGAAGGGCGGAGAAGAACGTGCGTTCGATATCCCTCTGTCACGCGCGATAATCCGTTGCATAATCCGGGCGATCCGTATCGGTCGCATTCTCTATCCGGATCAGGCAAAGATCTGGCTGTTTCCTGCCGATAGCGAGACCGGACATTTGGTCGAACACAAGGAAGAGCGAGACGTGCTCTCCAAATGGGGCAACGACCTGCGGCAGACCTACCGCACCATTGCCCAGTCGGTGGGCGTCTCCAAACTCGACATCCATCTGCTGATGAATCACTCCTTGCCCGGCGTAAATGAGGGCTACATCACACGGGAAAAGCTGCTGAATGATCTCCTTCGAAAGCAGCAAGAACGGATATCCGCGGTCGTGCTGGAGCGCGCAGGAAAGATCAAAAATGGTTTGGCCTTGAACTGGCTGCGATCAGCGAAAGCATCCATTCCGGTTGGACATACACGTACCCAGCCCGTGAAAGGAAAGCAGTCGAAGCAGGGGGCACCGGAAAAGATGGCGGCGTAGTTAGCTGTGAGAGATAAGAGGCGCACGCACTTGAACAGAGCGTTGCCCTCCGAAGGC
>JANRKO010000017.1:0-4311 GCA_033763455.1 Polyangiaceae bacterium | reverse complement strand
TGAAGATCCCCCGTTTCAGTGGACAGCATGACTATGCCACACGTTGTTGAATTTTGGATCGCAATTCGAATTCGATGGGGTTGAGGAAGCCGAGGTAGGAGTGGCGTCTCTCAGCGTTGTAGAAGTTGTCGATGTAGTCGCCGATGGATCTTCTGGCCTCAGTACGAGTTGCGTAGCGGCAGTAATCGATGAGCTCAGCACGAAGGGTGGCGAAGAAACTTTCAGCAACGGAATTATCCCAACAATCACCTTTTCTGCTCATGCTTCGCCGTAGGCCGTGGCCGCGAAGTTCGGCTCGGTAGTCCCCGCTCGCATAGGGGCTTCCACGGTCGGAGTGGTGCAGCAGGCCCCGTGGTGGATGACGCTCACGCAGGGCGCCCTGCAACGCGTCGAGTGCCAAGGCGGTGTCGTTGCTGGAGCTTGTTGCCCAACCCACGACGCGACGCGAATACAAATCAAGCATAACGGCGAGATAGAGCCAGCCTTCGCCGGTTGTGATGGCGGTAACGTCTGTCACCCAGACGCGATTGGGTTCGCTCGTGCTGAAGTTGCGCGCGAGAAGATTGGGAGCGATGGGCCCGTTGTGCTTGGAGTCGGTGGTGTGCTTGAAACGGCGCTTTCTTCGACCTTGGAGGCTGTTTTCGCGCATCAAACGCTCGACTCGCTTCTTGCCTACTCGGATGCCACGCGCCTTCAGGTCCGCGTGCACTCGGGGACTGCCGTAGGTTCCACGGCTGCGTTCGTGCGTGGCTGCGACAGTAACTGCAAGCTGCTCGTCAGCCTGGGCGTGAGCGGACTTAGGCCGCTTCTTCCAGGCGTAGAAGCCGCTCCGGGTAACATTCAGCAATCGACACGCCGCGTTGACGGAGCAGGCCACCTCCTCAGCGATGAAAGCAAACTTCACTTGCTCTCCTTCGCAAAGTAGGTGGCCGCAGCTTTTAAAATGTTACAGTCCATCACGAGGCGCTTATTTTCGCGCCTCAGCCGCGAAAGCTCCTCGCGCTCTGCCGTGGTAAGTGCCCCCGGTGGGCCGCTTCCAGCATCGATGTCCGCTCGCTTCACCCAGTCACGCAGCGACTTTTCCGTGAGGTCCAGGTCCTTGGCAACCTGGCTGATGCTGCGGTCTCCGACCTTGCAGAGCCGAACTGCGCCGGCCCTGAACTCCGGCGTGAACACTCGCCGTTTCCTTCGTTGATGTTTCTTGACCATGGATCACTCCTGGCGCATTCTCGCGCTTTCTAGGGTGTCCACCAACTCGGGGGATCTTCACGTTGTCGGTGCGCCTAGCCAAGAGCGGCGCGAGCGTCGAGGCTCGGGGGCAGGTTCTAGGGTTGCAGCGAACCTTTATGGGAGTTATCGCTAGCAGTATGTCCTTTGGCGGCTCCATCCTTTCTAGGGTAACACCGCGCACCCTGCTTCTTGCGTCTTGGTTGGCGTTGGGTGGAGCTTGCGGCGGCAAAGCCAGTGCTGACCATGCTCTAGTGAATTCGGCCATTGGTGGCGCATTCGCAGCCGGGCAGGGTGGCTCCGCTGCAGTCGGAGGTTCTAAGAGTGCCACACTGGCGGGGGGCGCTCCTTTGCAGGGTGGCCTGGGCGGCGCAGTGATTGTTGGCGGTCTTGGCGGTAGCGTGGGCGGCGGAGGGACTGGGTCGGGAGGGAAGCCACCAGCGTGCACTAGCTCGGACGCAGGTTACACCACAGATCTTAGCAACATCGCGCAGCGCTTACCGGCGTGGTTTACGCCGCCCGGGCTCGACTGTGGAGCCATGTATGATTTGGATGCGTCGAATTTCGTCCTTCGGCGGTGCACCGGCGGTTTGGTCGGTTACAGCTGGGTGGAGGGCGGGGAGAACTCCTACGAGTACGTATACCAAAACGGATCGCTAGTGTTTGGAGCAATCGGCGGGTACGTTGGCTCGACGTGTGGTGCGCGATTTGATCTCCCACTGTCGGTATCCACAGGAGAGCGACCAGAGCTTACCGGCTGCGCGTGTGAAGTTTGCCAAACAGCGGGCGGGAGTGCCGGGAGCGCAGGGAGTGCCGCGCTTGGTCCGGCGCCTTGTCCGTGATGAGCGCCGTCGCGACTAGCGTTTGACAGCGCGCGCTTGAGGCGAGAGCCTTGGAGTATGCGGGCGCTCCTACTTGTTGGATGTTTGACCTTTTCCGCGTGTGTCCGCCAGAGCACGCCGCCGCGTTCACCGAGTGCGGCTACGGTCCCTCCCTCACAAGTTGTCCTCTCCCGAGTTGTCGTAACCCCCGAAGCTACCCGCGGCCTGGACGAACTCTTCGCTGAGGCCGAAGCCGCTGAAAGGGCTGGGCAGTTTACCCAAGCAGCATCCAAGTTTCGGCGTGTGTTCGAGCTCGAGCCCCGAGGGAGCCGCGCACCCGAAGCCCTCTTTCGATCGGCGAGCAACGGCGATGAGGCAGGCGCCTTCGATCGCGCGCTCGGCGACTATCAGGATTTCTATCGTAGCTTTCCCAAGCATGAGCGAGCCACGGCGGCGCTCGTGAGAATGGCAAGGCTCCTAGTATTTCGTGAGCAATGGGCCCGCGCGGGCGAAGCCGCGGATATCTTGCTGAGCCGGCTCGAAACACTGACGGAGCTTGCACGCGTCGCTACGTACAGCGCGAAGGCTCTCGCGTTGCTTGCTCACGACGACGACGAACGAGCAGCGTACTTCGTCGAGAAGGGCCTCCAGGTTCTCGAAGCACTCAATCTCGACGCCGCAGGCAAGCTTCCCCGAGATGCGGCTGGGCTTTACTTTGCGTTGGGAGAAGTACGGCGGGTTCGCGCGGAGCGTATCCACTTCAATCCCGTGCCGGCCAATTTTGGCCAAGCCCTGGAGCAGCGCTGTCAGCTGCTCTTAGACGCTCAGAGTGCTTACTCCAGCACCATGCGCGCCTACGATGCACACTGGTCCGCAATGGCAGGTTATCGTGTTGGGGAGCTCTATCATTCGTTGCATCAGGAGCTCATGCAGGTCCCTCCGCCTAAAGCTGCGACAGACGAGCGTCGTGCGCGTTTGTTTGAAGGCGCGATGCGGTTCCGCTACTCCGTGTTGCTGCAAAAAGCCCAAGCCATGATGCAGCACACTGTCGGGATGGCGGAGCGAACGGGCGAGAACTCGGAATGGGTGGCGCGAGCCCGAGCAGCACGCGAAGCTCTCTTAGGTGATGTTAAGAAGGAGGAAGCCGCGATCGATCGGCTTGGGTTCACCCGAGTGGAGCTTCAGGCCGCGCTCGATCGGCTGGCCGAGAAAGCCGCGCGTGAGTCGCCCCGCCCCTGACTTCTACCTACAGTGTATGGAACGCCCGCCATGGGGGCTAAAAGCCCCGTTCCGATCCTTCTCCAACACGTTTTTATTGCCGCCGATTGCCCCCATTTTCTTCATCCATTCGTTCCCAACTTTGGGTTAAAGTGCTGGAATAATAAGCAGTTCCTCCCGCGCGGTGAAGTCGGTATGAATCATGCTTGACACCCCCTGGGGGTAGAGCTACCAGAGGCCCTCGCATTTTAGCCCTATCGTTGGGTCCGTCGGGGTGTCTCCGGCGACGCAGCCGGGGTGCTTTTTTTCAGGGTCTGCCCAGCTTTCGGTCCAGTGGGCAAACCCTTCGCGCAGATCTCTCTTTAGGTTCGCAACGTGCAGCACCAAAGCTTCGAATCCAGATTCCTGTCGCGTCGTGCTCACCAGCACGACGCGGTGCGAGTTAGTGCTGGTGTAGCTCAATTGGTAGAGCACCTGTTTTGTAAACAGGAGGTTAGGGGTTCAATTCCCCTCGCCAGCTCTGAGTGCCCCGCACATGGTGCGTTAGATTTTCATGCGGAGAATAGTTCAACCCTGGAGGGTTGCCCGAGTGGCCAAAGGGAGCAGGCTGTAAACCTGCCGGCGTTAGCCTCCGCTGGTTCGAATCCAGCACCCTCCACGAATGCGGGAGTAGCTCAATTGGTAGAGCGTCAGCCTTCCAAGCTGAATGTCGAGGGTTCGAGTCCCTTCTCCCGCTCTAGAGAGTTTTGCGGCAGAGGGGCTCGCTCCCGAACCCGCTCAACTTCGGCTGCCCACCTAGCTCAGTTGGTAGAGCGCGTCCTTGGTAAGGACGAGGTCACCAGTTCAATCCTGGTGGTGGGCTCGAAGCGCGCCACAAATTGATGAGAACACGGAGAGTCGGAAGGTAATCATGGCCAAAGGAAAGTTCGTACGCAGTAAGCCGCATTTGAACGTGGGCACGATCGGTCACATTGACCACGGGAAGACCACGCTGACTGCGGCGTTGGTGAAGGTACAGAGCAAGAAGGGGATGGCCCAAGAGATC
>JANRKO010000016.1:0-118771 GCA_033763455.1 Polyangiaceae bacterium | reverse complement strand
TCTACGCTTCGCCCGGCACCTCGCGATGCAAGACGCAAGACTCGATACAACGACCTTTCGGTATTTCCGCTGACGAGACTTCGACCCGGATCGTCTCCAGGCCGGCACCCGCTGGTCAGCTGCAGCTTCGTGACGCACATCAACACGCGACATTAGCACCCCCGCCCAGGAATGGAAAGCGCTGAACGCTGCCCTTCGGAAAGCTCAGTGAAAGAGCCGCACCAGCACCTGGACGATCTCTTCCTCCAATTTGTCGTTGAGGTCGCGGCGGGGGTAACGGCGGGTGAGCTCTTCCAGGCCAACCACCGCGGCAATCAGCCTTGGCTCACTGATGTTACCTTGCTGCCGCATGTCTAACCATGAACTCTCCAGGCACGAGCAGAGAGCTCGGTGAAAGCTCAGGCGGAGGGCGGACGAAGATTGACCGTTGCTGGTGCTGCGCGTGAACCGAACAATATGGTTCCAGTGCACTTCGCTCTCAAGCCATTCCCAGCTTCCGCGCACCACTGCCCGCAGGCGCGCCACCGGAGTGCGCTCTTCGGCAAGCCTCAAAGAAAGTGCCCGATCCAGTGCCGCTCCGGCGTGAGCGGCCGAAGCGAGAAGAGCCTCCTCAACGTTCGAGAAGTGCTGATAGAACGTATTGCGTGAGACGCCAGCGACTGTGACCACATCGCGGACCGATGGCGCGGCCGATTTCGAAAACGCTATCGCGGTAGCGTGCAGAAGACGCTCCAGTTGCTCCCGATCGCGCTCACGACGCGACGCCAGCCGGTCGTATTGGCCGCGGCCGGGCGCCAATAGGTCTTTGTCGGCGCTCAGCACAGATACAATCGTATCTTTTTGATCGTTCGGTTGCACGAAAACTCGGCCGCTCAACATACGGAGTGGCCGACCGTCCAGCTCAGCGCTTGGGCGGCGCCAAGAGTTTCCTTGCTGCGAGAAGAGGGAGTTGTTCCATAGATAGCTGAAATTACAAATGAATATGTAAAAATACACCAGTGTATCAATGGATGCGTATGGTTCTCGGGCAGTGTATTTGCGATTTGGCAGCGGTTCCTTTCGTTCTCATGCTCCGAAAGCCGGTCAGAATCCCTCCCCACCCCCCTCTCGCGGACTATTCCCAGATTTCACTCTCGGGCTTGGCCGCTCTGCTGCTAGATCAGCCCTCGTGCCCCACTATCACGCGATCGACGCGGAACTTCGTCAGCTTGAAGCCCGGGGTCTGCTGCGGAACCCTGATGGTGGCGAAGCCCGGGCGTTTGCGGAAGCCACTGCGCGGCAGCTAGGTGTTTGCTTCGTGGATGCGAGCAGCAATGACTACCTCGGGTTGGGTCGTAATGTTGCCTGGCGAGTGAGCCGGAGTTCCGCATCTCTGCCTCCACCTCCAGCAGTCGATACGGCCGCGGTGCCTAGCCACTCCTCACTTCCGCGGTCGGGCGCTGTTTCACGTGAAACACTGGACTCCTCCCCCGACCTCCCATCCACATGCGCTGGCTCCGGGGCTTCCCGCTTGGTCCACGGATCCCGCTCGACCCACGCCGAGCTGGAGTCGGCCCTCGCCAGCTGGGTGGGCCAGGAGTCGGCGCTGCTTTTCACGAGTGGGTTTGCCGCCAACTTGGGGGTAATCGGAGCTCTCGCTGGAGACGGCGACGTTGTTTTAAGCGACGCCCTCAACCACGCATCTATCATAGACGGCTGCCGCCTGAGTCGAGCGCAGGTGGTTAAAGTACCCCATCTGAACGTTGCGGAACTGGAGAGGTCGCTTTCACAGCTGCCGCACACCGCGGCGAAGTGGTTCGTTACCGAGTCGTATTTCAGCATGGATGGGGACGGGCCCGACCTTGCCGCGGTCGAGGCGATTTGCCGCCGCTACGGGGCTGGGCTCATCGTAGACGAGGCACATGCACTCGGAATTTTTGGGCCTGCCGGAGCGGGCCGTTGTGCGGAAGCTAGGGTTCGCCCGGATGTATTGGTGGGCACCTTTGGGAAAGCAGTTGGCACCCAAGGAGCGTTCGCGGCCTGTTCCCCCAGCATCCGTTCGTGGCTGTGGAATCGGGCACGAAGTTTCTTGTTCTCCACGGCCACTTCCCCTGTTTTGGCCCAGATTTCGCTGTTTCACGTGAAACGCGTGCAGGCGATGGAGTCGGAGAGGGTCCACTTGGAAGCACTCGGGGCCACCCTACGCTACGCCCTTGGCCAAGCAGGCGTGGATTTTGGGAGGTCTTTCGGACCGATTGTCCCGGTAATAGTTGGGAGCAACGCCAGGGCTCTCAGGGCAGCTTCCATATTGGCCGAACGGGGCATTCTTACGCAGGCGATTCGATCCCCCACTGTCCCTCCAGGTACAGAGCGACTACGCGTGACGCTGAATTCGGCACTCCGGATCCAGGATGTCGAACGGCTCGCCCAGGAGATTAGCAAAGCATGCCGCGAATCGTAGTGTTGGGCGCTGGCACCGGCGTCGGGAAAACTTGGGTTACGGAGGCGCTCGCCCGAGCGTTGGGTGGCCGAGTGGGCTTCTCGGCGGTACTGGCGCTGAAGCCCGTTGAGTCGGGCATACCCCCTGGGTCGATGCGCGTCGGCTTGGGTGCACCTGCGGGAAGTGACGCAGCCGCGCTCGAAATTGCCTGCGAGCGTTCGGGCCGCATTCTCCCCCACCCTCGGTACGGATTCCCCGATCCGGTTTCGCCTCACCTGGCCGCGCGCCGTGCCAACGAAACCATCGAGATATCGGTCATCACGGCGTGGGTCCGCCACCAGGAGCAGGCCGCGCTTTCCCCTGAAGGCCAGCTCTGGTGTTTGGTAGAAACCGCTGGCGGTGCCTTTTCTCCGCTTAGCAACGAAAGCACGAATGCCGACTTGGCCCTGGCGCTAAAGCCCGACCGGGTGCTGCTGGTGGGGGCTGACCGCTTGGGGGTCCTTCACGATCTGGGTGCGACGGTGATAGCGCTATCCAACCGCGGCCTCACGGTGGATCACATCATCCTGAGCGAAGCGGCTCCCCGCGATGCCAGCACGGGTGCCAATGCCCGGGAACTCCACGAACTACGGGCGACGCTTCGGCTCGGGGAGACGCGCATTTGGTCTGTTCCTCGCGACCAGTCCGAGCAGGTCGGGGCGCTAGCCGAGTGCCTTCATGCAGATTCGGGCTGAACGATGCGCCCCCGTTCGACGAAAATCGAACGTGCCTTCAACCGCGTGGACCATTCGTCCCCGTGGGCAATAATCACAACAATCGTACCCCGCTCTCGCTCCTCGCGCGCAACTTGCTCGAGGCGCTCGCTGCTCGCTTGATCGAGCCCAGACCACGGCTCATCCAGCAGCAACACGGAAGGCGAGTGAACCAGCGCACGGGCCAGCGCCACGCGTTGACGCTGGCCACGGCTCAAAGTTCCAAACGGCCTGTCCGCGAACGCTTCGGCACCTACTCGCGCAGATGCCGCGTTCCAGCCTGCAGTGGGATCGACTCCGAACATGCGAGCCGCTAGCTCAACATTTTCCCGACCGCTCAGCTCCGGGTAGCAGAGCGAATCATGCGCCACCCAGCCCAGATGTTCTCGAATGGACTGGCGATCATCACCCACGGACTCATACCAAAGCGCGCCGCGCGTTGGTGCCAGCATGGTTCCCAAGATGGCCAACAGAGTGCTTTTCCCAGCTCCATTCGAACCCCGAATGAACGTGATGGTTCCCGCCTCGAAGCGGCAGCTCACGCCCCGAAGAGCTGCTGTCGCCCCAAAAAGCCGGGTGACTTCGCGCACCTCTATCCACGGGATTTGAGCCACTCCCCTTCAGATATCACAAATCTCAGTGACAGAACTCGGACGTGTTTTCGCAATGTGTGTGCTAGGCGCTAAAGACCTCGCCCGAGCGGACGCTGATCCGGGGTGCAAGCAATACAGACAGGCTTACGGGGGGTGGCGGGAGATAGCGAACCCCATGCTAGGATTGCCGCGATGAGCTCACCCGCCCTGGCCGCTGAAACCTATGGCTCGCTTGAGTTGGGTCGGCTGCGGAGCGCTGTTGAATCAGCGCTCGAAGGTAAGTCGGACGTTGTGGAGTTGGCGCTCCTTGCGCTGCTCGCTCGTGGCCATGTCTTGATTGAAGATGTGCCGGGTGTTGGTAAGACCACGCTCGCTCGCTCGCTTGCAAATGCTGTTGGCGGAGAGATGCGGCGCGTACAGTTCACGAGCGATCTGCTTCCGAGCGATGTGATCGGTGTTTCGATCTACGACTCCAACCGCGGTGAGTTTGTACTCAAGCATGGGCCCATCTTTGGCAACATCTTGTTGGCCGATGAGATCAACCGGGCTAGCCCGCGCACGCAATCGGCGTTGCTCGAAGCAATGAACGACGGTCAGGTTTCCATCGATGGCCGTTCGCTACCGCTACCGAGCCCGTTTTTCGTAATTGCCACACAAAATCCCCAGGATTTTTCTGGCACTTTCCCTTTGCCGGAGAGCCAACTGGATCGTTTCATGGTGCGGTTAAGCATCGGATACCCCCCCGCGGCCGTGGAAACACGGCTGATGCTTGAGCCCCCCCAAGACCGAGCAGCCAAGGTAGCCCCGGTGCTCGAGCCAACGACTCTCTTGCGGCTCCAGAGCGAAGTTGATCACGTCAAGATCGACGCAGCACTCGGCGCTTATCTGCAGGCTCTCATCACAGCGACGCGAAGCTCGTCGACACTCTCGCTCGGAGCCTCGACGCGCGCGGGCATGAATCTATCTCAGGCATCTCGAGCAAAGGCGTTGCTGAACGGCCGTCGGTATTGCATCGCCGATGACATTCACGATCTCGCTGTTCCGCTCTTGGCACATCGCGTGCGCCTGGCTTCACACGCTGACGGATACATGCCGAGTCGTGAAGAAGCCGAAGCCGCGGTGCGTGACGTGGTTACTCGGGTACCTGTACCGCTCTGAGCAACACTTTTCGCTTTCAGTTCGCCCGAGGAGCGACTCTCATGCCGAATCCCCTGCCCGAGCTCCCCAGAGAAGAGGCGTCCACGAGTGCTTCGAGCGTACCGTCGCCCCTACGGCGCGCGTTCCGTCAACTGGGGAAGTGGTTGCGTCCGCCGCGGCGTTTAAAGTTAACTCGGGAAGGCCGATACTTCGTTTTGATCACCTTCTTCGTGGGGTTCGCGGCGATCAACACGGGCAATAATCTCCTGTATTTGATGCTCGGGATGCTGCTGTCGCTCATCATCGTGTCCGGCGTATTGAGCGAAATCAGCCTTCGGCACCTTACGGTAGTGCGTAAGCTTCCCCAGCGGGCCCAGGTCGGAAAGCCACACTTGGTGGAGATCGAGGTATTCAATGAGAAGCAAGGTCTGCCCTCCTATGCGATTGAGGTAGAAGATTTGCGGGCCGGCCAGCCCGCCGACAAGCGCTGCTTCTTTCTCAAGATCAGTCCGAAATCCACCCAGGTTGCCGCCTACCGTAGAACCCCGGGGCGTCGGGGCTTCGATCATCACGTGGGGTTTCGCATTGCCACTCGGTTCCCGTTTGGCTTGTTCGAAAAATCCCGCGAGATCGAGGTTGAAGGCACGCTCCTCGTGTACCCCGCAGTGGATCCGGTGCGCTTAGCACCGGAAGTGCAGGGCAGGCAGCGAGGGGCGAGCCAAGCAGATGGGCGTGGGCGCGGCGACGAAGTCTTTGGCATTCGCCCGATGCGCGAGGGGGACGATCCGCGCGATATTTACTGGAGGCGCAGCGTGTTGCCCCAGCAGGTAATCCTGAAGGAGCGCAGCGGGACCAACCGCCGGCAAGTGGTCCTAAAGCTTGATAGCATCCGCCCAAAGCTCACGGGCTCAGATGATTGGGGGCAGCGTTTTGAGCTTCGGATCCGCGACGTTGCATCCAGAGCCGTGGCGGAGCTGAAGCGGGGGAACGACGTCCTAGTGAGGACGAGCGCAGGCGCACAAGTTCGGAGCACTCCTTCTCAAGGCTCAGATCCCGTGTTGCGTTTTCTTGCAGTCTTGACTGCAACGCCCGAAGACGAGCAGCACCCAGCGCGGCGCTCCTCTTCGGCACCCGCTCGCGACAACCCGGAGTTGTCCGCCCCCGTAGCCAAGGAGCGAGTGGCGTGAGGTTCGGCCTGATCCATCGCATCATGACCGACGCCTTGGCGGCGCTCGGTGTTGTTGCGCTAGTAAGCTCGGGCGAGCTCCATCCTGCCATTAGTTGGGCGCTATTGATTGGCATGGCGTTGGCGCTCTTGATTCCAGAGCGCTACCAAGACTCGCCAATACTCCGTCATTTTGGCTTCGTGGGCCCCCTTTCACTGCTGGGCCTGCAGGTGGCTCGTTGGAGCTTGGGGGCCGATTTTGTGCCCATCTCGATCGAGTTTGCCGCTGGCCTTCAGGTTATTCGCCTCGCGACGCGTCGTGGTGCGGCGCACGATCAGCAGGTGATCGTGTTGGCGCTGCTGCACTTGATTGCAGGCACTGTGCTTGGCGGCGGCATCTCCTACGGCCTGTGCTTCATAGGATTCTTGGTGGTCGCACCTGGAGCCTTGGTGCTCAGCCACCTGCGCCGAGAGGTAGAAGGCAACTATCGCCAAGGAGCCCGAGATCGCACGGGGCTGCCCGTGGATGTACCGCGAATTCTCCGCAGCCGGCGTGTCATTGGGCGGCCGTTTTTGGCTCTCACCTGCCTGATGTCGATCCCGATCTTTGTATTTACAGCGCTGTTATTTGTGCTGTTTCCGCGCGTGGGGCTTTCGCTTTTCATGCTCAATCGTTCGCACGCCGAGCGCATGGTTGGGTTTAGCGATCGCGTAGATCTCGGGGGCGTGGGCACTCTGCGAGCGGATCCGACGATCGCGATGCGCGTCCACTACCCCCGGTTGCCGCCAGATCCCCCCGCTCGGCTTGCGTTGTATCTGCGGGGCACGGCCTTTGATCACTACAATGGCCGTAGCTGGTCTCGTTCTCAGAAGAGGCGGCTCCCTGCTGTTCAGTACGGCGCCGAAGTGCAGCTTTATCGCAGCGCCGATCCTTCGCGCGACGAGCGCATGAGAATTGAGCTCGAACCCATCGACCCACCGGTCGTGTTCTTGCCAACAAAGGCGGTCGCTTTGCGCCTGATGAGCCAGACCGCAACGCTCAACCAGCCGCAAGCCACCCTGTTTCAAGGTCCAGAGAACCAGCTCGAATACGATGGCGCTTCTGCGCATGGCCTCACGTACGAGGTGTTCCAGGCAGGGCCGCGGGAACAACCCTTCGACGTATTGCGGCCCGCCGATTACGCAAGGTACCTGGCGTTGCCCGCCAATCTCACTGGCCGTACACGCGATTTGGCGCGCGAATGGGTGAAGGGGCACACCAATGCTCTAGCCCAAGCCCGCGCGATTGAAGCTCGTTTGCAGAAGGGGTACCGCTACGATCTTAATTCCCCCTCAGGCGCAACACAAAATCCACTGGACCACTTCCTCTTTGAGTCCCGCCGCGGCCACTGTGAGTACTACTCCACGGCTATGGCCGTGATGTTGCGGACGCTGGGGATCGCTTCCCGCAACGTCACGGGCTTCGTCGGCGGCACGTTCAATCGCTATGGGCGTTTTTACGCGGTTCGACAGGGGGACGCTCACTCCTGGGTGGAAGCCTATGTCCCACGCCTCGGGTGGGTGCGCTTCGATCCTACTCCCGCGGCCGATTCGGCTCCGGTGAGTGAGTTGAATGGTACAGCCGCACAGTTGCGCGATTTTCTGGACGCCGCCTCGCAGCGCTGGAACCGGCACGTAGTGGGTTATGATTTGAAGCAACAGATCACGCTTCTGGACACCGTGCGTTCCCGCTACGGATCGCTCACTGGTGATGCAAGCTTCAAACGAGCGTTTGGTTCGCCGCGCAAAGTATTCCTCGTGCTTTTGGGTGTGGGGCTCTTGGCCTATGCGATCTTTCTGATCCGGCGTCGTCGTCGAAACGCCCGCGTTCCAGCCCCTCAGCGGGAACTAGAACGACAGCACACGCAGGTGGTTGCGTTGTACACAAGCCTTGAAGTTGTTCTCCGGCAGCACGGCGTTGCGCGAGTCCCGAGCACACCACCTCTAGCCCACGCTCGCGCACTCATGGCTCTTGGGCACCCACTCGCAGTTCCCGTGCTTGAGTTGACGACGTTGTACGTCGAGGCTCGTTTCGGCGGGCGGATCCTGAGCGAGGAGGAGCGCCGGCGTTTTGCACTTCAAGTGAAGGCTCTCCGGCAAACGCCCACGCCTCTCAAAGAAGCGGCCTAAAGGGGGCGTTCCAGCCCCCACCGAGGCTCTGCACTTCGGGGCTGTCCGGCGGTTCTTACAGGGCCGTTCGAGTGCCGCTTGTTATGCGTGAAAAGGCTTCAGAAGGACTTCGCTCGTGCCGTGATGCGCTTCACGCAAACCGAACAGGGCGCCTTCGCTAGGCCGGGCCGTCATGCCGTCAAACTCAAGATCGGGATCCCCTGGTTCGACCCAGGCTACTACCAGAGGAGCTTCTTCCGAACTCACACCCACGTGAGCTAGGTCAATTCGGACCCCTTGAGCCAACTCCTCACTGGTTATCGCTCGCTGACTCGACGCCAGCGGCCTTGCGCCTACTGCAATGTGGTGGGCGTCGGCCGAGCCTGGCGCGTACGACTGCACAATCAAGCGAAAGCTGCAGTCGCGCAACTCGGGGGCCACTATGTGGGCCGAAACGGTGGTGCGCACATATTGGACCTGGCTCAGCCCGAGGGTTGTCGCGGCAACGAGCGCCATCCAAGAAACGGGGGACGCGGAGCCGAACTTCGCCTTTGGTTTTGGGATAGCTGGCTGAGACGATCGGCGGGCTGCCATGGCTTAACTGTGCCTAGGACCAGAGCAAACCACGTGCCAGGGGTTCCAACCCGTGCTGGGCCCACTGTGCGAGGCCCACTATCTAGCGAATTCGCCCGAAACACCGACCACTTCAGCGCTCTTTCTCGCCGGGCTGAGGTGGGTCCCGTGGCACCGGGTGAGTCAATCCGTGCCACAGGTGTCAGACACCGTTCCAGCGTTCAGGACCGCGCGGGCCCAGCCGGCGGCTCCCCGGCAGTCGCCGATCGCGGAAACTGTCGATCCCTCCTGCCGGTACGGGCCTGCCAGGATCACCACGGATCGTCCGGCGCCCTCCACGGAGAGCGGCCCAAGGTCCGCCCGCTCCCGGCAGACCTTGCCAACTTGGATCGCGCGCGAGGCGATCTCGGGAGTTAACCGGGAGTTCATGTCTGGTTTGCCAGCAAGCAAACCTCGATGTAGGGCGAGCCGGGCTCTTTTCGCAGAAACCGCATCGTCGAAACGCAGCTGCCAGGCGAGCGCCCAAACATTCCCGTTGTTGAAAATCGCCAAGCGATCCCCTGCCCAGCCCGTTGCTGCGTCTCTCGCGGCAGCCTTCGGAAGCCACTCCTCCAACAGGATCCGCAACGCTTGCTCGCCCATAATGTCGTGATAAATCAAGGCCTTAGGGCCTGTTGAGCCGGGTGCGGGAACAGCAACACATTCGGGCTTTTCGTTGGTGAGCCATTTTTCAGGATGCAATACCTGCTCCGAGCTAGCTGGCATTCGCCGCCACAGGTCATCCACTGCTTTCCAGCCACCGCGCCGCCGTGCCCAATGTACGAAATTGAGGCCATCCACGTACGGGGCAAGCAGGCTTCGTTTGATAATTGCCGGTACGGCATCGGTGCCCATCACGGCGAGCGAACCCGCCGTTTGCGCTTCTAGCAGCGCATCTGGCAAATCTTCTGCACGTTGGCCCGGCGCTAAAAGAGCCTGAAGCATGGCGCTCGTGGCGTCCCCCTCGGCCAACGCATGCACCGCGCTTTGGCGGTCCGAGCCATCTGTTTGCCAAGCTGTCAGTGTTCTGAGGTCAAAATGTTGATCCTGCAGGGCGTGTACTAATTCGTGATAGAGCGTTGTTTTCTGGTCCTCGGGGGTCAGATCCGAGAGCAGATGCATCGTCTTTTCTTTGGGATCATAGAAGCCTGCCAGCTGGTCGGTCATGAGCTGTTGTACCGAGGCGAGGTAGTCAAACTCCGGCGGCACGAGCCCAAGCGACAATAGGAACGCTCGGGTGCCCTCCATGGCACTTTCGGGAACTTCTTCGACCAGCGCAGCCTTTAACCAAGCCCGCATTTCTGCGCGGGTGGTTTGCCTGGCCAGAACGTGTGTTCGTGGGGCTAGCTCGCGCACTTTGGCCATTCGTTGGAGTACGCTTAAAATCACATCGTCAGTGGCACTTGCGCCACTCGCACTTGCGCCGGCGGCCGTGGTGTCGGCATCCCTTGCGGAGGACCTAGGAGCCGTTGAATCGGTTGCTTGTGGTGGCCCCGCTACGTGTTCCCGCAGTGCTTCCCTCGGTGCGGCACACGCTGCGCTCAGGAAACAAAACGTAAGTGCCCACAAGGGCGCAGGCTTGAACACGCTCAGCCTTCCACGGCTTTTCTTAGGGCCGAAAGTGCTTGCTTTCGGTCAGGTTGGCCGAAGATGGCCGAGCCCGCCACGAGCACTCTTGCGCCCGCCTGCACAGCGAGCGGCGCTGTACGAGTGTCAATTCCGCCGTCGATCTCCAGATCAATCGCAAACCCGCTCTCGTCAATCATACGCCGAATCCTAGCCAACTTGTCGAGCGCGGCCGGGATGAAGGCTTGGCCGCCAAAACCGGGGTTGACGCTCATGACCAACACCAGATCAAGATCCGGTAACACGTAGCGTAGGCATTCTTCCGACGTATGGGGGTTAAGAACGACACCAGCGCGTTTGCCTAGGGAGCGAATGAACGACAGCGTGCGCTGCAGGTGCACACATGCCTCCACATGTACGCTCAACGTGTCGGCGCCCGCGGCGGCAAATTCTGCTAGATATTTCTCGGGCTCGACGATCATGAGGTGCACGTCCAGCGGCAATTTCGTCACTTGGCGCAAGCTCCGAACAACCGGCACTCCAAGCGTAAGGTTGGGCACAAACCGCCCATCCATCACATCCACATGGATCCAATCCGCCGAGGCGGCCTCCACCTCGGCAACCTCGTCGGCCAAACGGGCAAGATCCGCGCTCAAGATCGAGGGTGCGTAGACGATAGAAGGCGACATCAGTGCTTGTGGTTACACGACCGGGGTGTCGCGAGCCAGCCGCCTCCGCAAACGTTGTGCTCGAACCAGGGGTTGCGCTTCGGGGTTTATGCCTGCAAAATCCAACGCTTATGGCGCCACGCTTAGCAGGCAGGATCCCGCGTGCTAGGGGCAGCCGGCCGGCTTTCGGAAGCACTTTGACGCAAGGGTTCGATCGATGATCACACGACCGCTCGGAAAAAACGACTACGACCACATCGTTCAGATTATTGATCGCTGGTGGGGCGGGCCGTCCACCGCGCTTGCGCATCCGCTATTTTTCTACGAGCTCGGGCAGCTGGCGCGCGTCGTGGAGCACGACGGCATTCTGGTCGGCTTTCTTTTGGGCTTCGTGGCGCCAGGGCCTCCGCTTGAGGGCTACGTACACTTGGTTGGCATTCACCCGGATTATCGGCGCCGCGGCGTGGGTAAAGTGCTCTACCAGTCCTTCGAGGAGAATGCGCGAGCCGCGGGCTGCAAGCGGCTAAAAGCTATCACTTCGGTCGGCAATGACGGCTCCATTGCGTTTCACCGCGCTACCGGCTGGACTGTGGAAATTGTTGAAGATTACGCCGGCCCCGCTCGCCCTCGCGCAGTTTTTACCAAGAGCATTGAAGGTTAACGCCAATGCTCGTTGAACAGATCCCCACGCGTGATTCCGAGCGCCCCGAACAGGTCACGCCGTCCGAGCTGCGCGATCAGGCCCTTTTTGGCGCGCTTTCCGAAGAAGCGCTGGCTTACCTTGCGCGCGAGTTGCGAGTGGTATGCCCGCAGGCGGGTGATGTTTTGTTCCGCGAAGGAGAGGAAGCGCGGGACATGTTTGTAGTGCTGCGTGGGGAGATGGAGATCTTGAAAACGAGCCGCCAAGGTACCGAGGTGCGCGTTGCTATCTTGGGCCCAGGGGATTGGTTTGGAGAAATGGGCCTCGTGGACATCCAGCGCCGTTCGGCGACGGTGCGAGCGTTAGCGCCCGGGCAGTTGTTGCGGGTTTCGTCGCAAGATTTGGATGCGCTCTACCGCCACGACCTGAAAGCTTACGCGCTCATCGTGCTCAATATTGCCCGCGAATTGAGCCGCCGCTTACGGGTAGCCGACGGCATTTTGGCTGATTTTACCGCCAACCTGTTGGACAGTTACCTGAGCCGCCGCGAGCCCAAAGCGCGAACCTGAGCGACCGGATCCGCGTGGATGCGGACCGGTAGCGTGCGAGCCCTGCCTGAGCCCTAAAAGCTCGCGTACGGATCCGCCTTCGCACGCAGGATGCTTTCAAGCTCCACAAGGAGCCTCAGTCGGCATTCAGGATTGCGTTGCTCGCCTCGCCCGCAGCTCCAGCGCTTCCAGCGGCGCCGCCCAGGGTTGAGGGAGCACCACCGGAATTCCCGCCAGCGGCACCGCCAGTGGAGGTGCCACCTCCCATGGATTCGGCACCTCCAGCGGATGCGCCCGCTGCGCCCGCGGCACCACCCGCGCCCGGAAGGCTGACCGCGCCTCCGCTTGCAGCCGCCGCACCGCCCGTGCCTGCACCGCCGGAAGCCGAGCCCTGACCTGCACCGCCCGTTCCATTTGCCGCTGTACCGCCAGTGGCCGAGGAGGCTCCGCCAGTTAACCCCGCGACTGGCACGTCAGGGCCCGAGCGCCTCCCCGGAAGATCAGGCTGAGGATTCAGAACACACGCACTCGCCACCAGTGCGCCAAGCGCCATCCAAAACAGCCGAGCCCTGCCGCGTGTCCGTGCCATTGATCGCATTACGTAGCACGAAACAGTCCATCGCCGCTCCCCTCAAACCCAGCAATAAATCAAGGGATAACCCTTGGCCCTGCTCGCCGTGGCACACTTCGATGGCACAAACCAGGGCACGATCGACGTGGCACGCTCTTGTGGCACACATCTGGAAGGCCACCAGCAGAGCATCTTGTAAAATTTACCTCTCTTTTTACAGCATGCTAGAATCCACCGGTGTTTCCACGGGTTTTAGCTCCGCCCAAAAAGACCTTCTTCCTGTTCGGTCCTCGTGGCACGGGCAAATCGACCTGGCTTGGCCAGCATTTTAGCAACGCAGCCGTGGCTATCGATTTGCTCAATTCGACCACCTACTTGCGTTTGCTAACAAAGCCTGACGATCTTGCCGTACTCACGGCGCACCTTCCACCAGGGAGTTGGGTGGTGATCGACGAAGTGCAGCGCGTTCCGGAGCTTTTAACCGAAGTTCACGCGCTGTACGAAAAACGCAAATTGCAATTCGCGCTGACGGGATCGAGTGCGCGCAGGCTGAGACGCGGCGGTGCAGACATGTTGGCGGGGCGCGCACTTGTGCGCGACATGTTCGGCTTAGTTTATCCCGAACTGCCGGCGGCTTTCGACATTGAATCACGCTTAAGGTGGGGTTCGCTGCCCGGGCTTGTTGCGGAACCGCAATACGCAGCGGATTTCCTTTCTTCCTACGTCGAAACCTATCTACGACAGGAGATCATGGCGGAGGGCCTCGTGCGCAGACTGGAACCCTTTGCGCGCTTTCTTTCTGTAGCGGGCGCCATGAATGGGCAGGTGCTGAACATGCAAAATGTGGCGCGCGAATCGCACGTGGCGCGTGCCACTGTGGACCAATACTTTGAGATCCTAGAAGACACGTTGCTCGGCACCCGCCTCACGCCCTATCGCCCAGGGGCTCTCGTCAAGGAAATCAGCCATCCAAAGTTCTACTTCTTCGACGCAGGAGTTGGACGTGGCGCGGCCAATCTTCTGGCTGAGCCTTTCGATAGCGTTGCTCGTGGCTTTGCCTTGGAAACCATCCTGCTCTCTGAACTCCGCGCCTATAACCACTACAGAGCCAAGGGGCGGGGCATTTTCTATTATCACTCGGAAGGCGGGCTCGAAGTAGATTTCATTGTCGAATTGAAGAGGAAAACACTGCAGAAGCCCGCCGAAATCATTTGCATCGAAGCGAAATCGGCATCGAAGTGGGACCCACGTTGGTGCAAGCCCATCCGTTCACTCGCTGGGAAGAAGGCCCTAACGGTAGCCAAGAGCATGGGTGTGTACCTGGGGAAGGAGAGGTTGAGCTACGAAGGCTTTGACGTCTGGCCGCTGGAATTGTTCTTGGAACAGCTTCACGCCGGGATGTTCTTCTAAGAGCTACCCCAACGCGCGTGCCGCCGAAAGCAGCTCCAAGACTTTCCGAGCCTCTCCCCCACGTTCCAACTCCTCCGCCAGGGGTTCGAGCCGAGCGCACAATTGCCGAAGCACCCGAGCCACTTCGTCCCCGTTGCTCGCGAAAATATCCTTCCAGATGTTCTCGGCGCCGCCGGCCGCGCGCGTGAGGCGCTCAAAAGATGGCCCCGCTGCTGCGGAGACTGAGCCTTGGTGGGCGAGCACTTTCACGCAGCTGCCGAGAAGCTGTGGCAAATGGCTGGTGAGCGCTACGGCCGCGTCGTGCTCCGCTGCGCTCATCTCGACGGGATGGGCGCCGAGCTGCGAAACTAACTGGCGGGTGGTGCCAAGGGCTTCCGAGCTCGAAAGCTCGGGGCACAGCAACCAATTGCTGGCCACGAAGAGGTCCGCCCGCGCATTGGCAGCGCCGCCGCCGGGAAGGCCCGCCATGGGGTGTCCAGGTACAAAACGGGCGCGGTTTGGGTGTTTGGAGACCGATTCGCTGATCCAGCGCTTGGTGGAGCCGGCGTCCGTCACCACGGGGGCGTGATCAAGCACCCACGGTAGAAGTGCCATTATCGCGCTCACTGGCGGGGCAAGGACGGTCAAATCTGCCGCCAAAAAGGCGCTTTCAGCTGCTGGGCGATCGTGGATGGAGAGAAGGGTGTCGGCGGCTGGTTGCAGGGCCGCAAGCGTGAGTGCCTCTGGGAGATCGAGCCCGGTGACGTGAACTCCAAGCTTTCTCAGGCCCAGGCCTAGGGATGCACCCATCAAGCCGAGACCGATAACTACGACGTGTTTCATTGCCGTACAGCGGCACCAACGGCTCGGAGCTTTTCGGCGAGCTGCATCGCGGCTTGCCACTTGAGCGTTGCAGGCACCGTAGGTGGCTCGGATTCTCGCCCCACCCACACTCTTAGGATAACGCCGTCCGCACCTGCCGCGATGGCGGCCGCCGCAATGGACGCGCAATAACGACCCTTTTGCGCGATGCTTGGCACATCCACCACCACTGGCAGGTGGGTTCGCACCTTGGCCCGTGCGATCAGGCCAATTTCCAGCGTTCGCACGCCGTTCGGCGATTCGTCGCCCGTTTCTAGCAGCACCACGCTCCCCTCGCGCCGCTCCAGCTCCCGTTCGGCAGCAGAAATCCAGTGATCGGTGCCACGGCTCGGCTCCCGCGCCACAAAACGCACCGGCGAGCGCTGCCCGCTGGGCTTTGGGTGCAGAGAAAGGGCCGCCAAGGCTCCCACTTCGTCGGGCACGGTTTGGCTCCGGAATACGGCCGCATCAAACGGGCGCCCGGCTAGAACCTCGTAGGGGAGCTCGGTGGAAACGGGTCCGTTTTCTCCCTGCGTGCGCGGTGAAGACAGCCCCACCGGCTCTATCGCAATCCAGGGGCGTTCTCCGCCGATGATGCCCCACGCGCCTTCCACCACCGTAGGCTCACGTCGAAAGCGGCGGGAGGCCAAACGGTACGGCTCCGTGATACGCACCACCTTGGCAACATCCGGAAACTCGCGCACCACCGCGGCGTGCTCGGCGGTGACATCCCCCACCACACCCAGAATGCTTCGCTCTTGGCCCGTAGACTTCTGGACCGCAAGCCCGACGCTAGCGAGGTAACGGATGACACTTTCAATGCTGCTTTGCGGCGCCTCTGGCTCCATCACAACAATCATGGGGGGGCGAAGGCTCGGGCAAATCTTGCGGTTTTGCAAGGGGGCGGAAGGCGGCGGGTCCGTTCACGGGTTATGCTGCGCGCATGCTCCGAGGGTTGTTCGTGATGAGCGCTTGGTTCCTGTGTGCGGGCTGTGCTTCGGTCGCACCCCCGCCCCGCTGGGCTGAAGGTGGCGGCGGCCTGGGCTGGGTGCCGAGTGTGTGGCAGCGGGACGACGAGCGAATCGAGATCCTACCAAACGGTACTGTTCTGCGAGCCGGCGCCGTTTATCTGCGGTTGGATCCAGCGGGCAGGGTTACGGACGACGAGGGGGAGCCAGTGGCCCTGTTTTTCGCAGACGGGCAGGTGGCCGGCTCGGATGATATGCCCCTTGGACGCGTGGGGATGAACAGCGCGGCCCCACCTGATCGGGTTTCGGCCTGGGTGACCGTTGCGCCCAATGGGGTGGTGGTTTGGTTCAGCTCCGATGGGGACACTCGAATCGACGGCGCCTGGCGGGGCTGCCAAGGCCAGGCGAAACGGGCGTGCACGTTGGTCACTCACATGGTCGGGTTGGAGCGCTATCGGCGCAATCCTGAGCCCAGCCTCGGGGTTGGGGTGGGTATCGGGGTCGGCTACTGAGCGTGACCTTTGGCTTAGGTTTGGCTAAGAGCGTTGCCGGAGAACTGCCATGCTTGATGCTCGTTACGTAGCCGACAACCTGGAGAAGGTGCGGGAACGCCTCGCCACTCGTTCCTTTGATGTTTCCACGCTGGCTCCTTTGGTAGCCCTGAGTGGGGAGCGCAGGGCCCTCATCGTCAAAACGGAAGCCGAGCAGGCGCGCCGCAATGCGGCAAGCGCCGAGATGGCTGAGCTCGCCAAGGGGCCGGATAAAGCGCTCTTTCAAGCCCGTCGCGAGGATTTGAAGAAGCTCTCCGACGAGGTCAAACGCCTCGAAGAGGAGGTGACGAACATCGAGGCACGGATGGAAGAAAGCCTCGCTGTGATCCCCAATCTGCCGCATGACTCAGTGCCTGTGGGCCATTCGGAAGCCGATAACCGGGTGCTTAGGGTGTGGGGTGAAAAGCCTGAATTTGGCTTCGAACCAAAGCCGCATTGGGATGTCGGAGCGGGCCTCGGAGTGCTTGATTTTGAACGAGCCTCGCGGCTTTCCGGAGCCCGTTTTTCGGTGCTTACCGGCAATGGTGCTCGCCTCGAACGCGCACTCATTCACTTCATGCTGGAGCTTCATACCCGAGAGCACGGCTATCGCGAGGTTTGCCCGCCGCTTCTGGTACGCGCCGAAGCGTTGCGCGGCACCGGCCTGCTCCCGAAGTTCGAACAGGACCTTTTCAAGACATTTCGCGCGGATCCTGAGGATCAATCGGCACTTTACCTCATCCCTACCGCTGAGGTTCCGCTCACCAATTTGCATGGCGAAGAAATCCTAGAAGCGGCACAGCTGCCGATTGCGTACACCGCCTTTACGCCCTGCTTTCGCAGCGAAGCGGGCTCCTACGGTCGGGATGTGCGTGGCCTCATCCGCCAGCACCAGTTCGACAAAGTGGAGCTCGTGCGTTTTTGCGACGCTGAGCAAGGGCTCGCGCAGCTGGAGTTGCTCACGGGCCACGCCGAAGAAGTGCTGAAGCGCCTCGGGCTGCACTACCGTGTGGTCGAGTTGTGTTCGGGTGACTTAGGGTTTCAGTCTGCGAAGACCTACGATCTGGAAGTGTGGCTTCCTTCTCAGAATTGCTTCCGTGAAATTTCGAGCTGCTCGTGGTGTGGGGATTTTCAGGCGCGGCGCGCCAAGATCCGCTACCGGAGTGCACCGAAAGCCAAGCCGCAATTTGCGCACACTTTGAATGGTTCGGGTTTGGCAGTGGGGCGCACGTGGGTAGCGATCATGGAGCAGTATCAACAGCCGGATGGCTCGGTGCTGGTGCCCGAAGTGCTGCGTCCATTCATGGGTACCGACCGCCTGAGCCCGGAGTAACTCCTGACTCAACCGTTATCCCAGGGCTCGCCGAACGCTACCGATCCCAGTAGATTTCAGCTGTTTTGTGCGACCGCGCTCGGGTTTGAGGCGCTCTTAGCGGCGGAGCTTGCCGAGCTAGGCATTCAGTCGGTACCTGTGCTCGGTGGTGTGGAGCTCGTGGGGGGCTTCGACGTGATCGAGCGGGTGCACTTGGATTCGCGAATTGCTGAATCCCTACGCGTGAGGCTGAGGCCATTCGTCGCGCGCGATTTTCCGGCGTTGGTGAGGGGCCTTGAGCGCCTGCCTTGGCAGGCTTACCTGGGTCAAGCCAAGAACGTGCATGTGAGCGTGACGTGCCATCAGTCGCGGCTGTACCACTCCGATGCAGTCGCCGAACGCGTGTTTGCCGTGGCGGCCGGGGGCCTAAATCGACCGCTGGTAAATGTTGCCCGAAAAGACGCCGAACAGTCGGTATTTGTTAGGATTTTGGACGATCGCGTGCAGGTGAGTGTGGACGCTTCGGGCGCGCTCTTGTTTCGGCGTGGCGATAAGCAACAGGTGGGGCGAGCTCCGTTGCGCGAGACGTTGGGTGCCGGCTTGGTGCGAACGCTGGGTGAGGCGGAGCGGATCTGGGATCCGTTCTGCGGCAGCGGCACGCTTTTGCTCGAATGGCTGTTAGCCCGACAACGAAGAGCCCCAGGAGCCAGGCGCACGTTTGCGTTCGAACAATGGCCTGCATTCCGGAGCCGCCAAGAGCAGTGGCAAGTGAGGAAAGCCCAAGCCAGCCAAAGGTCCGCGGATGTACCTTCAGAAGTTATCGCCTGGGGCGATGACACCGACGCGCACGATCTTGCAGCGGCCCGCGAAAATCTAGGGCAAGCGGGCCTTTCCTCAGCCGTAAAACTCGCTCAGCTCGACTTCGAAAAGATGGCGGAGAAAGTGCCGCCAAGGACAGCCATTATTAGCAATCCACCGTATGGGGCACGCCTAGAATCGGCTCGCGTGCCTGAGCTGTACGAGAGATTCGATCGCCTGCTGCTACGCCGAGTGGATCTGCGCCCAGCTGTTATAATTACAGGTTATCTCCCCTACCGAACACATTCGCGGCTTCCGTGGCGCGCGGAGCTTCGCACCAAGGTGGGGGGCATTTCGGCCGAGGTGCTAAGGCTCGCCTAGATTTCGGCTGGCAGTAAGGCTCGGCTAGGTTTCGGCCGAGGTCCTGAGGCTTGGTTAGGTTTCGACTGGTGTGTTGCGGCGCTGTTGCCTACCGTTTACCGCTCAAACCCAACTGCCGGCATGCATGAGGTAGGAGGAACAAAAGAGGGCGCGTATTCCTCGGGCTTGTGGGGGACCTCTGGGACGAACGCTTGGACGGTGATCCAGCCCGCGGGGCACATAGGCACCGCAGGCGCGCCGCCGGAGGCCGCCATCGCGCCGGACATTCCGGCCGCCCCCGCCGCGCCCGCCGCGCCCGCCGCGCCGGACATTCCAGCGGCTCCAGCAAGCGTGACCTGTTGGGCGGCTGCGGGAAGCGTGCCCCCTGCTCCTGCGGAGTTCGAGCCCCCAGCGCCGGCAGCGCCGGCAGCGCCGGCAGCGCCAGCCGCGCCCGACATCCCGGCGGCGCCAGCCGCAGGCATCATGCAGGACAACGGAACTTCCGGCCTGTACGGATCGGGAACGACTAGAAGGGGCGCGAGCTTCTCGCATGAGTCCTCCGTGAGCCGAAGGAGGCATTCGTCATAATAAGGCGGAGCGAGCACGATCGCTTTCGCGCACTGGGTGCTTTGACGTGCGACGGCCAAACATCCCTCCACTGTATCGAACGGCGCAAGGTCGAAGCCGGGCTTGAGGATGGCGTTCGGCTTTTTCGCCGCTTGCTCATGAAAACAAGCGACCGTGCGTTCGCACTTCTTCTGAATCAGGCGCTCGCAGGCAGCAGGTGCGTTGGGATCGTTCGGACGCTCCGAGCAACCCATGAAGGCCCCAACGACTAACGCCGCGACAATCGACCGCCTATTCATGGGTCATGAGTCGCACGCTGGTGAGTGCGTCGTCAAGCGGACAACAGCTTGGAAAAGGAGCTGAGACCTCCGCGGATTACGGATCCGAGACAACTCGGGACAACCCTCGCCGAGTGGCGCCCGATCCCCAGGGTGCGTTGGAAGGCCTTTGCTTTGGCTGAGCCCTACCTGCGTTTCGACTTTTTTGATCGTTTGCCTGGGCGCTCTGGCGGGCTGCTGACACCGAGCCCTATTGGCTTCCGCTCCGCGCGACCCTTCAACTTTGGCCCTCTGGTGGTGGCATCCGTGCGGGAGAGCACCGATGGGGTCTTGCCGCTTGCAGTCCGACGGCCGGGTGCTGACCCTCGCGCACGGCCATCTCGGGCCTTGGGAGGAATGCTCTCGGTGGCCGCGCGGCCCCGCTCCGGCCTGCTTCGGCTCGGCTTTTCGCCCCGCCGTGGGGAGCCATCGGGTGCCCCTCGCCGGTGAGCGCCCCTCGCGCCCCTCGGGGCTCCGCTAGGTGGCGCTCCCTCAGGGAAATCGAGAGCCATCTTGGCCACCAACGCCTCGGGCGGGATGCGCCGTGCAAACACTGCTCGGCGCATGAGCGCTACATCTTCGATGACCACCAGGATCTTATCGCCCAGGGCAATTCGATCGCCGGAGCGAGAGCCGACAACGGAAAGTTCGTGTTCGTCAAGCTCGTAGCGATCCGGACCCATGGATTCATAGCGCACCAGCACGTCTACAAACACACTTTCAAGAGTGACGAAGACGCCGCTTCCGACCACCGCGCTCACCGTTCCCTCAAACAGCTCGCCTACCTTATCGCGCATAAAGAGCGCTCGATATAGATCCACCACCTCGCGCTCAATCTCCATGGCGGAGCGCTCCCGAGCGCTTGAAAGGGCCGCAGAGAGCTTCAGCGCGGCTACCGCTTCGGCGGACGTGCTCGCTGGCTTCCCACGCAAAAGACGCTTCACCGTGCGATGTACGAGCAGATCCGGATAACGCCGAATGGGTGAGGTAAAGTGCAAGTAGCTGTCAGAAGCTAGACCAAAGTGGCCGATATTTACCGTGTCGTAAGCCGCTTGCTTGAGGCTCCGAAGGAGCGCCATCTCTAGCACCGTGCGCCGCTCGTGGGTTTGGATCTGAAGCAGCCACTGGCTCACTCCGAAGGGAGTGCGCATCGCTTCAGCGTCAAATTTCACCCCGAGCACCTCAGCGATCAAGCCAAGCCGCTCCAGCTTCTCTTCGTCGGGCTTCGCGTGGACGCGGTAGATCGCGGGGCAGTTGCGTTCACCGAGAAAGCGCGCCACCAGCTCATTAGCGAGCAGCATGAATTCCTCGACAATGGTGTAGGCAATCTTTACGCCGGGATCCTGGGCGCGCCGGACCACATCCAGGGGCACCTTGGATGTTTCGTCGAGAACCACCTGAGCTTCGGGCAAATCTAAGCCTAAAGCTCCACGTTCGAAGCGCTTTTTCCGCAGCTTTTGTGAGAGCTCATACAGGCATTCTAGCCCGGGCTTGAGTGCCTCGGCGGCGCTATCGATGGGGCCGTGCTGGGTCAAGCCGAGCGTGCGCGCCACGCCATCATAGGTTAACTTGGCAGCGGAGCGCATTCGAGCCTCCACCACCTCAAAGCTTGTTACTTTTCCCTGCCGATCCAGATCGGCCACAACGGCCAGACAAAGACGGTCCACCTTGGGCAAGAGCGAGCAGGCATCTCCGGCGAGTTCGCGCGGCAACATCGGAATGGCGCGGTCCGGCAGGTAAATGGTGCAACCGCGAAGCGAGGCCTCAGCGTCGAGCACCGACCCTTCCCGCACGTATTCGCTCACGTCCGCGATAGCGATCCAGACTCGATAGCCGCTTTGCTGAGGCTCGGCCCAGAGCGCGTCGTCGTGATCGCGGGCGTCTTTGGGGTCGATAGTAGGGAGGGGAATTTGCCGCAAATCTGTGCGATTTAGGTGTGATTGTTGGGCGAGCTCCTCTACGAGGCGCGCAGCCTCTTCGTGGGCTTGGCGGGTGTGTTCTTCCTCTACCTGCTCGCGCACCAAGATCTTGGCCACTTCGGCCTTCGGATCTCCGGGCTCTCCGAGTACCGCCACCAACGTTCCTTCCGGATTCTCGTCAGCGTATTTGGGAAAGCTTTCGATGCGAGCCACGGCTGCATCGCCGTCTTTACCGGTTAACCCTTTAGACCAAAGCACAATGGGGCCGCGAATGCGCCCGTCGTCAGGCTCCAACCACGCGCTCTTGCCGCGCCGCCGTAAGGTGCCTGCTACCTCTGGGCGCCGGCGCTGCACGATATCCACAATGCGCCCGTCGAGGCCGCGGCTGGAACGCCCAACGAGCTCTACCTCGACAATATCCCCGTGCAGAGCCGCGCCGATCTCGGCGGGTGAGATGAAAAGATCCTCTTGGTCACCGCAGGTGACGAAGCCAAAACCACGCGGATTCATGGCCAAACGGCCTTGCCAACGCGTGGGCTCCGACGGCACTCGGCTGGCTTGGGGCTCCGACCTAGACCTTTGAAAGGGACTCGGAGTGGGTGGAAGGTTACGGGAACGGGATTGCTGGGCTCCGACGACGTTGGCTGGGAACCGTGCCGTCTTTTTGCCCTCACGAAAATTCTTCTTCAAGTGCCGCAGTATGTAGCGCGTATGGCTCAGCAAAGCCACCCGTAGGCTGCGCTTTGCCGTAGCAACCTGAAAAACGAGGCAGCCGAAGGGCGAAAATCTGCTACCGACCGCAGGGTGGTGGCACGCTTCGGTTGGATTTGGGTTCGCATACTGACGCTGTTAGCGCTGTTCGCAAGTGCGGCTCTCACGGTGGACTACGTGGGCGAAGTGGCCTCGTTTTGCGGGGTTGAGTCCGGCTGCGCGGCGGTTCGGGAAAGCGGCTTTGGATTCCTAACGCTCGGGGCGTTGCGGCTGCCGGTGCCGGTGCTGGGGCTTTTTGGTTTCACGGCTTTGTTCGCGGCAACCCTCGTTAGGGAGGGGAAGAAAAGGGCTCTATGGGTGCTGCTTTTGGCGGCTTTTGGTGGTGCCAGCGCGGCGGCTCTGGTGTTCGTGCAGGCTCTTGTGATTGGGCGCTTCTGTGTCTGGTGCGTGGTGGCAGATGGCAGCGCACTCGCTATTCTGGGGCTCGCCATCCTTCTCTTTCGTACGCAAGCTGAGGTCCAGCTCGAACCTACGCTAGCAGGTTATCGATTAAACACTGGAGGTTGGGTTGCCGTTTTTGCGCTCCTAGTTGGAGCCCCGCTGGCTTGGCCGAGCGTGCGTCTTTCGCCGCCCGTACCTCCGGCCATCGCCTCGTTGTATGTCCCGGGTAAAGCTACGATCGTGGAATTTGTGGACTTTGAGTGCCCTCATTGCAGGCGCCTCCACCAAATACTTCAGCCGTTGCTGCAGGAGTTCGAGGGAAAAGTGGTGATGGTGCGCCGCTATATCCCGCTCGCGCAGCACCCGCACGCGGCATTTGCGGCTCGCGCAGCACTGTGCGCCGAAGCCGGCCCTAACGAAGAAAAGCTCGTCAATTTCTTGTTTACCACCGAAGATCTATCCGAAGCTCGGATTCGCGCATTCGTCGTTAACTTGGGTGTTAATCTAGGAGAGTTCAATGCCTGCGTTTCGAGTGCGGCCACCACAAGGAAGCTCGAAGCTGCCCGTGCGCTCTTCGATAAGATAGGTCTCCGGGGTTTACCGAATACCTACATTGGGGCGCGGCACACCAAAGGGGTAGCCTCAGCCGAGGCCTACGAAGAAGCCATCGAGGCCGCTTTGGCCAACGAAGGAAAGCGCGGCCTAACGGGGCTAGAATTCTCGCTTTTATGCGGAGCCCTGGGGCTTACGGTGGTGCTTTTGGGTGCGCGTAGAGCGGCGCCACCCGAGCCCATGCGCTAGCCTTCCCTAATGTCGTCAACAAGAAGCAACCCCCCGTCGGCGTTTTCATTCGAGCGCGTTCCTTTTGAGGTGTTTGAGGCTCTGCCCAAGGCGGACCTCCACGTGCACCTAGACGGCTCCCTGCGTGTGGAGACCATCATCGAACTTGCGCGCACTGAGAACGTGGAGCTCCCTTCGTACGATGTGGAGGGCCTGCGTGAAGCCATTGGTGCCGGCAAAAATTGTGGATCATTGGTCGAATACCTGAGGGGGTTTGGCATTACTTTGCGCGTGATGCAGACGGAAGAAGCTCTGGAGCGCATTGCGTTTGAGCTCGCCGAAGATGCTCATCGGGAAAACGTTCGCTACATGGAGGTGCGCTACGCGCCCATGCTCCACACCAACCGAGGCCTCAAGCTCACCAAGGTGGTGGAAGCCGTATTGCTCGGCCTAAGGCGCGCGCGCGAAACCTACGGCATCAAGGCCAATGTCATTATCTGCGGTATTCGCAACATTTCCCCAGAATCTTCGTATGAAATGGCCGAGCTTGCCGTGGCGTACAAGGGGCGCGGAGTTGTGGGCTTTGATCTTGCGGGAGCCGAAGCCGACAACCCCGCCAAGCATCACAAGGAAGCTTTCCAGTTGGTGCGAGACAACAACATCAACTGCACCATCCACGCGGGCGAGGCATACGGGCCAGAATCCATCGCGCAAGCCATCCACGTGTGTGGCGCGCACCGCATTGGGCACGGCTGCAGGCTGCGTGAAAATGGCGACCTTCTACACTACGTGAACGATCACCGCATTCCCCTGGAGTGTTGCCCGTCCAGCAATGTGCAGACGGGGGCGGTGCGGGATCTTTCAACCCACCCGCTCAAGTTTTACTTCGATCTAGGCCTGCGGGTCACGGTAAACACGGACAATCGCTTGATTACCGACACCACCGTTTCCAAAGAGCTGTGGCTCGCCCACACGCGCATGGGCATTCCATTCGAGGACATCAAGAGCATGATTTTGGCTGGCTTCAAGTCGAGTTTTCAGCCGTTTCATGAGAAGCAAGCAGTGCTTAGGCGCGTGGGGCTAGAGCTTAGCCGCTACGACGCCAACGGACGTTTGGTTGCGGGCGAAGTGGCGATCCCGGCTGCCGCCCTCACGCAGTGACGCTTGGGTCAAGTTGAGCTAAGCCCCGGGGCGGATGCTTCGGTACTTCACGCTCAGCGCAGCCCTTAGGCAAGGCCTTTGGTTATGCCTCTCCGCGGCCGTGCTCGGCTGCAAATCGCCGGAGCCTTTAGCCAAGCAGCAGCCTACCGAAGGGCCTTCCAAGCCCGCCGGCACTACCGCTGAAGCGGTACCCTCCAATGTCGAAGTGGAGCTGCTTTCGCGGTTGGAACACTGTGAGCTGCGCGACGACGGCATGGTGCTGGATCTCGGCGCTGACGGCACCGATTGGAGACGCGGTTTTCGTTTGGGGCCGTTTGCTGACGTTCGGGGGGTGGAACGCGGGGGCGAAACCTTCGGTCAATTCCGCGGCGATCAGGCGGGCTACAGCTTCTGGCTGACGGAAGCGCAAGCGGAACTCCAAGTAGAAGTCCGGGGCTACGGCGCCGGGGCGCGCCATTTGGCCATCGATGTGGACAGAAAACGTCTGGGGCTTCTGCGCATGGAAAGCGGGGTTGCCCGCGTGTTCTCCCTCCCTATCCCGTCCGGGCTCAAGGCGGGGCTGCACACGCTCGGGGTTCGGTTCGTTGGGGCACCGCGTGGAAACGACGAGCCCTACGGAGAGATTGATTGGATCAGAATACGGGCGCGAGGTGGAACCACAGAGTACCCGCCCACGTTCCGCGATGTCGTGTCGGAAGTGGCGTTGGGCTCGGTGCCGCACCGAGTGTTGGCCTTCAAAAGCAGCGTCAATGTTCGTTGTCCGGTGAGCCTTTCGGGGCAGGCGAAGCTCGCCTTTTCCCTTGGATTCTGGGGAAAAGGCAAGGGTGAGGCTCAGGTTCGCCTGCTTCTGGATGGAGAAGCCCCGCGCGAGCTCTTGCGGCGGCAGGTAACCGGCGGAGACGCCGCTGCCTTTGCACCTGCAACGCTTGCTCTTGGCAGTCGGTCTTCGGGCGTAGGCCTTTTGGAAATCGGAGCAACCTCGGCGGAAGGTGGACGGGTGGTGTTCGGTGATCCCCGGGTTCGGGAGGAAGCGCGACCCAAGACGCCACGGACGAATCTCGCGGTTGTTGTTGTGGCTTCTTCGCTCAATCGCCAAGACGTGCCGCCGTGGGGAACCGGAGAACCTGCGGCCGCGCTCGGTGAGTTTGCTCGTACGGCCGTGGCTTTTCCGAATTATCGCGTGCAGAGCACCCTCGCTTCTTCGGTGATGGCGTCTTTGTTGTCTGGGCTGCCCGCGGGTGTCCATGGGCTGAATGAGGCTTCACCGCTGCTTTTGCCCGATATTCAGACGCTCCAACGAGCCCTCAAAGCGTCGGGTGGGCACGCTGCCTTCCTCTCGGCCGTCCCCACTACCTTCGGAGCGTTTGGCTTCGCAAGAGATTGGGACGAATATTTTAATGCTTCCCCGGTGCTCGATCTGCCGGCAACCGAGGTGATCAGCCGGGCCGCGGCTTGGCTCGAAAGTCAAAGTGAGCAAGTGCGGACGCGTCCGCATTTATTGGTTGTTCACACACGCGGAACCCATCCACCTTGGGATTTGACGCGCGTCGAGGCACAGCGACTTGGGCCCAAGGAATATGCAGGGAACGTAGATGCCCGGCGCGGCGGTATTCTGATTGGTGATGTGCGGCGACGAGGCAAGAAGCTCAAAGACGACGATTGGGCACGCCTGCGCGAGCTCCAAAGCGCGGCCTATAGCAAGGAACTCCTTAGCACTAAACGCCTATTTTCTAGCCTCAAGAAGCACGACCTCCTCGATAGTGCCCTCATTGTTTACATGGGTGACGTGGCTTCCCCGAGGCCGCCCACCTTACCCTTTGATCCCGCAGGTGACCTCTCCGAGGCGCGCCTCAACGTACCACTCCTGGTGAAGTTCCCAGGTGGCGCTCACGCCGGCACTGAGAACACGGCGGTCGTCACCACCGATGACATTTCCGCGACCATCGCCGAAGCTCTCGGCTTGCCAGCGTTACCACATGTGCAAGGTCTAGATTTGTTCTCGATGGTGAAAGGCTACTCTCCGCCTGAAGGTAGAGCACTTCTGGCGGTGAGGGGCCAGACCTATGTTACTCGTTCGGGGGTATGGCAGCTCAGTGGCACGCTCGGCCGAGTCCCTCGCCTGTGTCGGACAGATAGCGATCCGGCCTGCAGCGAGGACGTTTTTTCGAGCGCCTCGTATGCGGCGCGAGCGATTTGGCTCCAGACTTTCGAAGAGCTCTCCCGGCAGAAGGAGCTCGCTTCGTTGCTGCTGCGGCCTGCGGGGGCGCCGCGGCTTGTGCTCGATCCGGATACCCGCGCGGCGTTAACTGTTTGGGGTGATATTCCTTAGTGGTTAAGCGTCACGTTCCCCGGGCGCCGTCCCACAAGAGGAGGTGTAAGCGCGTGGAGAAGCGTACCTTCTGGCTTGCAGCAAGCTCCGCGATGCCCTTGGAAGCAGCCTCAAGCTCTGCTCGATTGCTCGCTTTAGGCATCAGTGAAATTCGCTCTTTGGGCCAACCTGCCTGGGCAACAATGGCTTCGGCCTCGGACCACTCCGCCGGGCTTGAGAGAACCAACTTGAGCCATGCGCCGGGGAGCCTCGAGAACTCCAAAAGAGCCGGAAAACGTAGGCGGCGCGCTTCGCTCTCTCCGCTGTTCGCGAGCTTGGGGGAGACATTCCAATGCTGAACCCGCGCGCTCAGAAATGCACTGGGCGGTAAAGTGCCGTTGGTTTCGATCTCTACAAATAGCTTCGGATCAAGTTCGGTCAACAGTGTTTGAAGGGCTGCTTGCTGCAGAAGTGGCTCACCTCCGGTAATCACCAGATGCCGGGGTGCGAGGGCTTGTAGCTGTTCAACCAGCTCGGCTACCGGTTGTTCCTTCACCTCTTGGTCGTACGAATGCGACTTAAAATCCCACGTGTACTTCGTGTCGCACCAGCCGCAGCGCAGGTTGCACAGGGCGAGCCTGAGGAACACGCACGCACGGCCCGCGTGAGGCCCTTCGCCTTGCAGGCTCTCGAAGACCTCCGAAACCCGGAGCGTGAAAGCGTCAGAAATCTGCGGTTCCATTGCGCGTTGCGCTCATAGCACGAGAGCCCGACAATGGCGCGTTCACGGGATCCCTAGCGGCTCAGCCGGCGGCATGTGCTAAAGCTCGCCCGTATATGTACAAACGCCGCGAAGGGGCCGAGCTCCAAACTATTCGTCCCGTCCAGGTTGAGGTCGGGTTTCAACGCCTAGCAGAAGGGTCAGTGCTTTACCGTGCGGGTGGCACCGTGGTGCTGGCAACGGCTTCGCTCGACGACTTCGTTCCAGATTTTTTGAAGGGGCAAGGCAAAGGCTGGGTCACGGCCGAATATCAGATGCATCCGCGCTCGAACCCCGTTCGTCGCGAACGCCGCGATGGCCGTGAACGCCCGCTCGGCGGAAGAAGCCGGGAGATAGAGCGCTTGATCGGCCGCTCCTTGCGAGCCGCTGTGGATCTCAGCAAGCTTGGTGAACGTAGTATCGCGATTGACTGTGACGTGTTGGAAGCCGACGGTGGTACTCGAACGGCTTCAATCACCGCAGGCTGGATGGCGCTCGTGTTGGCGCTCGATAAGGTCCAAAAGCGCGATGGAAAGCTCGGAAAAGGCGTGCTCCGCGATCAGGTAGCGGCTATCAGCGCGGGCCACGTGCACGGCAACTTGGCGTTGGACCTCTGTTACGCTGAGGACAGCAAGGCACGGGTAGATCTGAACGTAGTGGCAACGGCGAAAGGCTCCATTGTTGAGATCCAGGGTACAGCGGAGGGAGAAGCTGTACCACGCAGCGACTTCAATCAACTGATCGATCTTTCCTTGCAAGGCATCGCCGAACTTTGCCGCATTCAAAGCGCTGCCCTCGAAGGGGCGGGCGTGGCCCTAGGGTCGTGGTTGAGCTGAGCGGAGGTGTTGGATGGCAAGCCCGCTGAGTTCAGAGTTCGGTGGCCGCGTGGAGCTCGTGCTGCAGCACGCCGAGGACCTGGAGGCTCGCTATTTAGGGTGTTTTTCGGAAGGTGAAAGGCTATTTAGCTCTGTGGTGAAAGTAAGCGTGGAGGGGAAAGTTAACCACGAACAATGGCGCGGTGAGCCGGCCCCCACCTGGTTGCTCGATGTTACTCAGAGCTTGCTGCGCACAGCCTGGCGCCAACGCACAGTGGGCACGCCCTGGCCACGCCGGCTCACGCGCTGGCGAAAGGGTTCGGATGAGAGCTAGGGTGGGCACGGCTAGAAGGGCTCCTTCACCCGCGTCTGCACTATGGTTGGTGTTGGCCCTTGGCTGCACGGGCCATGATCCTCGCGGTGGCAAGGCGCCAACCGCCGTGCCAAGGCCCGCCTCAAGCGCAACCCAGCCAACGCCCAGAAAGACGCCTTTGGAGCTCGCCGAGGTAGCTCTCGGTCAGAGTGAATATCGCTCGGCAGAGCAGCTTTTTGGCCAAATTTGGCGCACCTCCCCCCGAGGGAAAACGCGCGCCGAAGCCGCCTTTGGCTTGATGCGCACTTGGCTTTTGGTGGGGCGGGCCGAAGAGATCTTGCCGCTCAGCTCGCAGCTGCAAAGTGAGCTTGTCACGAGCGAAATAGACAAGCTTCAGGTGGCGACGCTCGTTGAGCGCAGCTTAGTGCTTGAAGCCAAGGCGCGTCGCGCGCTCGGTCAGGTGGCAGAAGCGCTCGCCTTGCTCCAACCAGAAGAGGCCGAGAAGAAGTTGGTCTCCGGAGAGGCGCGGCTGCTCGCCGGAGAATTGCTGCTAGAGCTGGGTCGGCGTAGCGAAGCCCAAGCTCCCTTGATGAGCTTGATTGAGGATTACAACGACGACCGTATCACCGAAGCAGATGGCGCTGGCCTGGTGCTGGTGGGGCGCGCGGCTTACCTGCTTTCTAGCGCAAAAGACGCCAACGACGCGTTCAATCAGGCCGAGCGAGTGCTTCCTGATTCGGACCAACTTCGGCTCTACCGTGCTGAACTTTTCCTCGAAAAGTATGACCCTGGGCATGCCGAAGAAGTGCTCAGCGAGCTCCTAAAGCGCGCTCCCAACCATCCCGAAGCCAATATGTGGATGGCCAGAGTTCGCCTCGATCAGGCCTTCGACTTCGACGAGGCGGAGCGCTTGGCAAAGAAGGCTCTATCTGTAAATCCAAGGTTAACGTCTGCGTACGGAGTGCTTGCCGGCGTGGCTTTGCGTGAGGCGCATCTTACGCAGGCCGAGCGATGGGTGGCGGAGGGTTTGAAGTTTAACCCGCGCGACCTTGAGCTCTTGAGCTTGCACGCCACCGCGCGCTACCTAAGCGACGATACGGCGGGGTTCGAGGCCGCAAAGGCGAAGATTTTGGCGCAGAACCCAGAGTATTCTCGGATGTTCAACATCATTGGGGATTACGCAGAATGGGAGCACCGTTACGACGAAATTGTTGGGATGATGCGGGAGGCGCTCCAGATCGATCCCGAGAACGCCAAGGCCCGGGCGCAGTTAGGGCTCAACCTGATCCGGGGCGGCAGCGATGTGCCTGGAGTTACGGCGCTTCGCCACGCGTTCGATTCCGATCCATTCAACGTGCGTGTTTACAACACGCTCGACTTGTTTGAAAAAGAGATCCCCAAAAATTACACCACAGTGGAGGCTGGGCGCTTTCGCTTTCGCTATCCGAAGAACGAGCAAGCTCTGCTCTCCCGGTACGTGCCTCCAATGCTGGAGCGGGCGTTTCAAAAGTTGCAAAAATCATACGGTTTTACTCCCGAAAGCCCGGTCGGAATTGAGCTTTATTCGAGCCGTCAGAGCTTTGCCGTGCGCACGAGTGGCTTGCCGGAAACAGCCATCCAGGGCGTGTGTTTCGGACGAACGCTAGCGGCAATGAGCCTCGGTGAGGAGAAATTTAACCTAGGCATGACGCTCTGGCACGAGCTTTCGCACGTGTTTCATATTCAGCTTTCACGCAGCCGGGTTCCGCGCTGGTTTACCGAAGGCTTGGCCGAATACGAAACCCTCACCGAGCGTCCGGAGTGGTCACGCGAGCAGGATCCAGATCTGGTTGAAGCCCTCCGGCAGAAGAAGCTTCCTGAGCTCCAGGCCATGACTCAGGCGTTTACCCGCGTGGAAGACATCGAAGACGTGGCCACCGCGTACTACGCATCTACGGAAGTTATAGAGTTTCTAGCACAAAAGTACGGGCGCGCCGTGTTCCCGAAGATGCTGCGCGCGTGGGGTGCGGGCAAACGTACGCCGGAAGTGCTGAGCGAAACGTTGGGTCACACGCCCAAGGCGCTCAATGCTGCCTTCCTAGAGTTCTTGAAGCCGAGACTCGAACGCTATCAGCGGCAATTTGTGCCGGTGCGTCGCACGGGCTCTCCGGAGCACGCCGAGGCGCTCGCCACGGAACACCCGGAAGATGCCAAGAACCTGGCGCGGTGGGTTTTGCTATTACAACGGCAGAACCGCGAGGCGGAGTCCCAGGCAGCGTTGGTGCAGGCGCTGAAGCGGCACCCCAAAGATCCTGATTTGCGTTTTCTACGCGCGCGCGCGCTCGCACAAGCAAAAGATTCTGCCGGCTTGGTAGATGCCGTCGGAGCTCTGATTCGCGAGGGTTTCGATGGATATGAGGTCCAAATGTTGTTGGGCGAGGCGTTCCGACTTGCGCAAGATTGGGACCGAGCTCTGTTGGCGCTACAGCGCGCACACGAGTGGGACCCAACTGAAGTGGAGCCGCTGCGCGCTTTGGTTCAACTCGGGGAGCGCATGGGAAAACCAGAAGTTGAGCTCGACGCGCTGCGCAAGCTTGCTCTGCTCGATGAGCACAACCCTGGGATCTACCGCAGGCTCCTGGAGCGCTTGCTGATTCGCGGGGAGATTGATGAGGGAGTGCGGGTTGGGGAAGCGGCGGTGTACGCCGACATGGATGGGCTTGGCACGCATGTGGCCTACGCGGAGTTGTTGCTGCGCGCAGAGAAGCGCGAGCAGGCTATTTTTGAGCTAGAAAGTGCCGCTCTCTGCCCTGGCACCGTCGCTGAAAAAGAGGCCGTTTGGCGTCGCCTTGCCGACGTTGCGGGATCTCTGGGGAATGCCAAGGCTAGAGATAGGTATCTAGCGGAAGCGGAGAAGCTCAAGCTGCTGCCGGAAGCGGCGCCACCACAGGCTTCGCCAGGTGCCCCAGCGCCTTGATTATTCCAACTCGATCACAAATGCGATGTGGCGCCCCGAATTGAAGGTCACGTAAGCAAGGCCGGGCTTGGAGCGTGTTGGAGCTTCTTGGTGCAAAACAAATGTGTGTTGGGGCTCGGCAAGCTCGTTGTCGTTGCCGCCGCGTTGTGTGAGCTGGCCGCGGATTTTGATGGTCTGCGACCCTGCTGCCAAGTGGGCTGGATCGACCGCAAATCGACCATTTTTTAGGAACAGGAAGGTGCGCTCCAGAAGCCGCGTTAGCGCGTTTCTGGCGGGCGGTACCTCCAGCACTTTTGAGCTCAGGAGCTCACCTTCGTCGCTGGTGACAAACTCGACGCGGATTTCTCCGAGGTCGCCTAGTGGCAAGTCGAACCAAACCGGATCGAGCTCGGCTGCCTTTGGCAAGGCGCGAGTGACGGCACTCGCAAGGCTTCTCACGCCTGGCGGTAGATCGTCTCCTCCGAAAGTTTTGGCGGCGGAAGCACTCGTCGCCGCCTCGCCGCTGACTTCAGGGGCGCTCGGATTGGGTTCGCCTGCGGTCACGGCGGGCTTCGGAGCAGAATGCCGTGGTTTGGTGAAGTGAGGGAGAGCGTTATCCGACGAAGACGGATTGGGGGCAGCAACGCGTGTTGTGTGCTCGGAGGGCGCGATTGCCGCGGGTGTGGACCTTGCAGGTCCGGGTATTGAAGGCTCGGGTCCCTGCGGAGGCTCTGGCGCCTGTGAGGCCGGAGGCGGCGCTAGTGTCGGTTGGGGGGTCTGCGGGACCACCAGATCCACTGAGAAAAGCGTGGCACCTGCCCAGTGGTCCCTCGGCAGGCGATTGTCAGTTGGCCGCGGCTCGAGCGATGCCACTGTGCCAACAACGCCAGCGTGAAGCACCAGCGAAAGCAAGAGGGGGCTGAACTTTGGCAGGCCGACCACAGCATAGCTTACAACAAGATTGCGCCAGTTTCCTTGGAGCGCTTCAAAAATGGCGCAAGACTTGCTGCAGCCCGCTCACTCATGCCCCTCCACCCTACCTTTCCAAACGGCTGGCTTTCTCGTTGCGCGAGCTCGCTTGGGCTCGTGTTAGCTGTTAGCCGCTGTGGGGGCGAGCCGAGCGTTTCGGTGGCTTCTGAAGCTCAACCAACAACTGCCGCGTCTCTCATCGATCATCAGCTGTGGAGGGTTGTGGAGGTGACCGCCGATCCTCTCGCGACTCATCGTCCGGCGACCGTCTCATGCGATGATTTAACCAGTTGGGGCCCTGAGGCGGAGTACGTAGAAGTAGACACTGGGCGCTGCAACTATCTGATGATTAGCCAACCGTCGCTTGCCGCTGGCAAGGTGGGTGACCGCGTGTTGGGAAGGATCCTGTACTTCGATCTCACGGCGCCGGAGCCCGCGGAGGGCCACGTGGCGGTGCTGATCGGAACCCGGGTGATCGCAGAGCGCACCGTTGCGATTCCGGGCCGCGGAGACGTATTCGCGTTTGAGGAGATCCTTACGGCGCCGCTAGAAAAGGGCGACCCAGTGTATCTCCACGTTCACAACCACGGGCAGAACAACTGGCGTCTCTACGAGCTCGCGGTGGTCCCCGGCCCCTGAAAACAGCTCAATCAGGCTCTGCTAGAGGCCGTCGGGACGGCATGGTTTCTGCTATTAGGGTAGGCATGGTGTTGCGGCCTCTTGCGCGGTTGAGTGGTGGTGCGTCCTTGTTGGCTCTGGTGGCCTGTAGCAACGCTGTTACGCAAGGAGGCGCAAGCGGGGGTTCAGAAAGTGCTGTGGGCTCCGGTGGCACCGGAACGTTAGCCAGCGGCGGTACGGCACCGAATCCTAGTGGTACGAATTCTACTGGTGTAGGTGGTGCGCCCGGCACTCAACCGTCCGGTTCGGGCGGCTCAGCATCTGCGGCTGGAGGCTCCCCCGTGGTGTTACCCGGTGGCACCATCACCTATTATCAACACTTGGCGCCCATCATCACCGCCAAGTGCACGGGCTGCCACCAGGCGGGCTCCATCGCGCCGTTTTCGCTCACGAGTTACGAGGATGCCAAGAAGTGGGGCCCCACGCTGCTTCCGTCTATTGATTCGGGAGCCATGCCCCCCTGGGGCCAAGCCTCCACGGCCGAATGCCAGCCGCGCTTCGGATTCAAGAACGACCGCCGTCTAAGTGCGCAAGAAAAAGCCCTATTTCACGCTTGGGTCGATATGGGAATGCAAGCGGGCGATCCGAATACGGCGGCCCCGCTTCCGCCGATGGCAAGCTTAGATCTGGCGAATGCCAATGCCACCGTGAAAATGGAAGCCACCGCTAGCGTGAGTGGAGTAAACGACAAGTTCATCTGCTTTCCGCTGGATCCGAAGCTGGCTCAAGATGTGTGGCTCACTGGCACCCAGGTGATTGCCGGCAACAAAGCCGTGGTGCACCACGTGTTGGTGTTTGATGATCCAAACGGAGAATCTGTGGCTAAAGCCGGCTCGGCGGGCCAGTACGAGTGTTTGGGCGGTGCGGGCACATCCGGAAGTTCGCTGCTTTCGGCCTGGGCACCGGGTGCCACCGCAGCCGAAATGCCGCCGGATGTTGGTATTCCCGTCAAAGCGGGCAGCCACTTGGTGATGCAGATCCACTACCACCCCACTGGCAATGGGACCGAAATGGACAACAACACCGCTGTAGCACTGCGCTGGGTGACCACCGAACCCAAATATACCGGCCAACTGGCGCTCATTGGTAACTTCAGAGGGGCCATGCCTGGCGGTTCGGGCTTGCTGCCCGGGCCCAATGATTCTGGCCCGAATCCCGAATTTTTGATCCCGGCTGGCGTTAAAGACCACACCGAAACCCAAAAGTTCGTATTGCCCGGTGGTGCCCAAGCGGCAGCCCTCGGCGCCAAGTATTACGTCTTTGGGGCGGGCACGCACATGCACTATGTTGGCCGTGACATGAAGATCGACGTTCACAGGCCTGCGCCCACAGCTTCTCAGCCGGCTGATGAATGCCTCGTGCAAACTCCGAATTGGGACTTCAATTGGCAAGGCGCCTATTTCTATGATGCCCCGCTCTTGAATTTACCGACGCTGAGCCCTGGGGACGAAATCGGGCTGCGTTGCACGTTCGACAACACCCTTGGCAATCCTTTCCTTCCTGCGGCGCTCGATTCTCAGGGGTTGAAGGCTCCGGTGGACGTGCGTTTGGGTGAAGCCACACTTGATGAAATGTGCCTGGGAATTTTCGGGATTGCGATCGACAGCAGGTTTGCGGCGGCCGCCGCGGCTCTCAAGTAAGTATAGCCGCGCCTTATTCGGGCTCTTCCTCTGCCGCACCGCGCAGGCCGAGTGCTTTGGCCTTCTTGTAAAGGTGGCTTCGCTCAAGCCCGAGCCCCCTCGCAGTGGCGGCCATTTGCCCGGAGTGGTGAGCCAGGGCTTCTTCCAAGATCGCTCGTTCTGCTTGCTCGGCAAGCACCTTGAATGGAACCCCAGGCTGATACAACCCTCCGGCGCCCAAGGGCCCGCGCACACCCAGCGCCTCCTCCACATCGCGACTTTGGATCTCGTCGTCGGGTGTTAATATAACGAGGCGCTCGATGAGGTTCTTCAGCTCGCGGACATTGCCGGGAAAGGAGTGTCGGCCAAGAGTGAGCATGGCTCCTTCACTGAGCGTCACGCCGGGGCGATTATTCGCCTGGCGTGCCTGCCGCAGGAATTGCTCAGCCAGCACGGGAATATCTCCGTGGCGGGCGCGCAAGGGCGGAAGCGCAATAGGCAAAACGTTCAGGCGGTCCAACAGATCTGCACGAAAGTCACCAGCTTCGCAGGCTTTCTGAAGGTCTTTATTGGTTGCTGCCACCACCCGCACGTCTATACTGATCGTTTTTGAGCCACCAACGCGCTCAAGTTCACGCTCTTGCAAGACGCGCAGCAGCTTGGCCTGCATCGGCAGTGGCATGTCACCCACTTCGTCGAGAAAGAGCGTGCCAGAATCGGCGCGTTCGAACTTCCCTTGGCGTTGCTTCGTGGCTCCTGTAAAAGCTCCCGCTTCGTGCCCAAAGAGCTCGCTTTCGATGAGTTCCTTCGGTACCGCTGCGCAATTGAGCTTTTCAAGCGGCCCTTGTGCGCGCGGGGAAGCTCGATGAATGGCGCGAGCTACTAGCTCTTTTCCCGTGCCCCGCTCGCCGGTAACGAGCACGCTGGCGGTGGCAGGTGCGGCGCGCCCAATCCGATCACGTAGGCTCACCATCACCGAACTCGCGCCCAGCAATTCGTCGAAGTGCCCGGCTTGCGCGGCGAGCTCACGCGCCGTTTCTTCAGCACGCCGAAGCCGCCGTGCGTTCTCAAGGATGATGAGCAAGCGGTCGGTGGAGAGCGGTTTTTCGAGAAAATCGTGCGCCCCAAGCCGTGTGGCCCGCACAGCGGCCTCAATCGTGGCGTGGCCACTCATCATAATCACAGTGGCGTCGTTGCCTTGGGCGCGTAGCTCCTCCAAGAGGTCCACCCCGTTGCCGTCGGGGAGCGCTACGTCCAGCAGCACGGTATCGAAGGACCCTTTGAGAAGCTTTTGGCGGGCTACCCCCAAGCCACCTGCTACATCTACACTAAAACCTTCCAGTTTCAGCGTGGCCTGAAGGGTTGTCAGAATCGACGGTTCGTCGTCTACAACCAATACGTGTCCAGGCTTCACCCGTGCAAATTAACGGAAACGCGCAGCAATTACTACCTTCGCCAACTCAGGCCCTCGGGCGTAATCAGTGCCCCAAACTCTAATGGCGGTGCTAGGCTCCGCACCCACACATGACTACCCCTAGGCCGATGGCCTCGGGCACCCTCGCCCAAACCCCGCTCGCCCACCTGCTGATCCACATTTTGGATCGGCGGCTTACGGGCACCCTGGTGCTCGAGGAGCCGACCGGGGGGAAAAGCGCGATCTACTTCGATCGTGGGTTGGCCCAAAAAGCGCGCACCTCTGCTCCGGTTGCATACCTGCGGGACGTGCTGCTTGATTTGAATCTGGTGGAGATAGCCCGCTGCGATCGGGCCTTGCACCGGGCGGCCCGTGAGCAGAAGCTGCATGGGCAGGTTTTGATTGCGGAGCAATCGCTCGATGAAGCGAAGTTGCGTTCTGCGCTTCGGGAGCAGCTCCACAGGAAAGTACTGTGGATGTTTACCCTCCCACCGCAAGCGGCCTTCGGATTTTACGAAGGCACGAATTATCTGGAGCGTTTTGGGGGCACAGATAACCCCCACGCCAAGACGCTGGCGCTGATCTGGCGGGGCGTGCGCGGTCACAGTGACGAAGGAGCGGTGCGTGCGGTGTGTTCCGGCCTCGGACCAACCGCGATCCGGCTCCACCAGGAGGCGCAGCTGGGTCGTTTTTACTTCGACAACACTGAGCGCACCGTCGTCGATGTTTTGCGCGTGAGGCCGCAATCTTTGGCTGAACTCATGGCCCGCGACATGGCCCCTACGGATTTGGTGTTGCGGCTTATCTACGTGCTCGCCATTTCTCGCCAGCTCGACCTTGGGCCCGCGCAGCCCCCACCCATTGGCGTTCAAGGAAACGAAGAATCTTCCACGCGCATGCCCGTGGCCGAGCCCGTGCGCAGTTCGATGCCAAGCATTCCTGGCGGTCCGGATAGCGCTCCTCCCGACACGCCGCCGCCCGCGAACTGGCAGGGGCGCAGTGTTTCCTTGGCTCCACCCCGCGCACGTGCGCCGCAACCGAGCTCAAGTTCGCCGGCATCCACGAGCACTACGTTGCCGCAGCCGCCAAGCGCCCCGCCCAAGGCACAGCCATCTAGGGCACCGGAAAAACCCCAAACGCCCAGAGCCAATTCGGCATCGTCGCGGCCGAGCTTCACCCCAGGCGGAGTAACGAGCGCCGTGCCGCCCGTTGTTTTCGTGCCAAACCCCAATGATCCCCCTGAGTTGCGCGCCCGCAAAGAAGAGCTCGTGGAGCGCGCCACGAGCCGCGGGCAGACGTATTACGACGTGCTGGGCGTAGCTCCGAATGCGGCTTCCGCCCAGGTGCAAGCGGCCTTTTTTCAGCTCGCAAAGCGTTTTCACCCGGATCGCTTGGGCCCTGAGTTCGAGGACGTTCGCGAGCTTGCGGTCAAGGCTTTTTCGCGCATCACCGAAGCCCATCAGATCCTTTCGGATACGAACCGCCGCGCCGACTACGATCAGGTGTTAAGTACAGGTGGTGGAAGCGCGGACGAGCAGGAGCAGGTGCAAGCTGTATTGCGAGCTACCATGGCCTTTCAGCGCGCGGAAGTTTTGCTCAAGAAGAATGCGTTAGAGGCTGCCGAAAAAGAGGCCAGGGCCGCTGTTGAAGGCGATCCCGATCAAGCCGATTACGAGGCGCTCTTGGCCTGGCTTGAAGCGCTCCGCAGCGACCGCTCGGACGTCACCGAGCAGATCAGTCGCCTTTCGCGCGCCATCAAGAAGGAACCGAACAACGTTCGAGCGCGTTGGTACCGAGCGCAGCTCTACAAGCGCATGGGTCGAGATACTTTGGCCCGCTCTGATCTCCGCCACATCGTCGAGATCAACCCGAACCATCTCGACGCCACGCGTGAGCTTCGGCTGTACGAGATGCGGCGCTCTAGCCACCCGCCCAAAGGCGCCCGGGAACCGGGGAAAAGCGTGTTCGACAAATGGTTCAAGCGCTAGCCAATTGCGGCGCGTGAGCTGGGCGTCTAGATCCCCCTGCCATGCGCACTCTCTCCGGCCTTCAGGCGTCCGGACGCCAGCACCTCGGGAACTACTTTGGCGCCATTGCGCAATTTGTTGAGCTGCAAGATCAGGGGGAAGCCTATTACTTTATCGCTAATTTGCACGCGCTCACCACGATCCAAGATGCGAAGCTGCTCCGCGAGTTAACGTTAGATGTGGCGCTCACGATGTGGGCGTTCGGGGTGGATCCAGGGCGGTCGGTGTTGTTCCGTCAGTCGGATGTCCGAGAACATACTGAGCTTATGTGGGTGCTCGGGTCGCTCGTGCCTATCTCCAATTTGGAGCGTGCGCACAGCTATAAAGACAAGCTGGCGAACTCGATTCGCCCTGATTTTGGGCTGTTTGCGTACCCCGTGCTCATGGCGGCGGACATTCTCTTATACGACGCAGATGTGGTTCCAGTGGGGCGTGATCAGAAGCAACACGTCGAATTCACGCGCGATTGGGCGACAAAATTCAACGTAGCCTTCGTGCCAAAGTACGACCCAGCAGATCCCACAGGCAAGGAGAGCGGAGCTCCGGGGATCTTCAAGCTGCCCGAGCCCCGCATCTTGGAGAGCACGGCGGTGGTGCCGGGCACTGACGGCCGCAAGATGAGCAAATCTTACAATAACACTCTCGACCTGTTTGGAACTGATGCCGCGATCAAAAAGGCCATCATGACCATGAAGACGGATTCAACGCCCATGGAGGCTCCCAAGCCCACCCAGGAAAGCCCGCTGTATGACCTGCTGAAGTTGCTCGCGCTGCCCTCAGAATTCCCAGCCATCGACACCAGCTGGAGGGAGGGCGGCAAAGGTTACGGCCACTACAAGCAACAGCTCTTGGAGCTGTTTCATGCACGTTTTGACGCCTTCCGTGCGCGCCGTGTGGAGCTTGAAAAAGACTTGGGTGAAGTAGAGCGAGTGCTCACTCTGGGCGCCGATCATGCCCGCGAAACAGCCGCGAATCGCATGAGTGCCGTGCGCCGGGCTGTAGGCATCTAAAGCGCGCTACTCAAGCTCAGCGTTGGCCAGAGCACCGATTTGTCGCAAGGCTTCGTACAAAGCGATCGAAACCGTATTGGCAAGGTTGAGCGAACGCACCGCGCCGAGCATAGGAATTCCCACGAGCTGGTCGGGGTAGCGAGCAAGGAGCGATTCGGGCAACCCAACGCTTTCTTTTCCAAACACCAAGGCGTCCCCTTCACGGAAATCAACGTCCAGGTAGCTTTTCGTGGCTTGGGTTGTGAAAAACCAACGGCGGCCAGTCGGGGCGGCACGGGTAAGTGCCTCGTTGCACGTGTCCCAATCGGCGTGGTGTTGCACGCTTACCAAGTGCCAATAATCGAGGCCAGCTCGCCGTACGGCGTGGTCGCTGATGTCAAAGCCAAGTGGACCCACCAGGTGAAGCGGGGAGTTAGTGGCCGCGCACAGGCGGGCAACGTTCCCCGTGTTGGGCGGGATCTCGGGTTCTACGAGCACCAAGTGAAAGGCGTTATCGCGACCTTTGGCTCGCAAACGGGGTCGTGAGGCGGGGGTTGGCACGGGGTTCCGGCTAGAGCTTTTGGCTGCCTGTGCTCGGCAAAGCAAGCCATCGGGGGCAGGGCGCTGACCGGGGCCGCGGCCGAAGCTTGACGCCACTTGCTGCGGCAAAGTATCAAAAGCCGTTGGTAACTTCGAAATGAGCGCGAATCGTGCCGGATTTTTCGCTGGGGCGTGCCTGCTGCTGTTGGCCTTGCCAGCTCAGGCGGAGCCCATGGATCCAACGATTGAGCGGCTCGTGCTCGATCCCAATTGTCGTACCGGTGAGGGCGCGTACGTCGACGACCCGGCGAACCTTGAGAACCTAAAGAACGGTCCCGGCGGGCGTGAGTGGTGTGTTTCGGATGAGGGCGCATTCAAGAAGCTCATCAGCCAATATGCGTTTGCGTTTGCTCCCACGGCGATGCACGCGGCTCGCACCACAGGTTTCGGCGGCTTCAAGCTCGCGTTCGAGGGTAGCTACACGAAGATAGATAGCGGTAAAGATTACTGGCGCCGAGGCACACAAGGGGCGGTGGATCCGAGCTCCAAGAAAGCTCCCGAGCAAAATCGTGATCCAGACGGGTTTCTTCAGCACTACTCGGTAAAGTTCCAGAAGGGCTTTGGATTCGGTCTCGAATTAACGGCGAACATCGGCTTCATGCCGCGTACGAGCCTCGTCTCCGGCGGTGCGGATGCACGCATAGCCATTTTGGAGGGGTTTCGCACGGGCTTCATGGGTTACGTGCCCGATTTCGCGATCGGCGGAGGGGTGCGCAGCATCACGGGCACCCCGGAGTTTCAGCTTACGGTGGCGAGCGCGGATGCCCAGATTTCAAAACCCATCGTCATCGCGGATTCTTCGGTGCTCACTCCGTGGGTAGGCTTTCAACAGCTTTGGATCTTTGGTGATTCGGGCCTCGTAGATCTTACCCCCGCCACGAACGCCATTCAGTACTGCAACTACGCCGGTATTAATCAGCCTGGCAGCGACGATCCAGGTAAGGTCGCACAAGACGGGCAACCTGTGTGTGCAGGGGGCTCACCTTTGGACTTCAACAACAACGTGGTGTTCGACAAAGCGCGCCTGGAACGCAGGCGTATGCTTTTTGGGCTCAGCTATCGCTACGAAATGCTTACGCTGGGTGGTGAATTTATCACGGACTTTGGCTCAGTATCAGACGCTCAGACGAGCCAAAGTGACAAGAAGTTGTTCGAAGGTGAAAAGGCGCAATGGACAAGCGTGGTTGAGCTGGGCGGAATCTTCTAAAAAGACTTTTCGCTGAGAGCTGCCGTTGCAGAACGTGGAAGCTGCCGGCGGGTGAGAACTGGTGAGTGCAGATAAGAGTGGGGAGCCAAGGGAGTTGGCATCGGAATGAAGCTTCGGATCTTGTTGGTTGTTGTCTCCTGCATGCTAAGCGTGGCTTTGGGCCTTTTGGTACGGGAGCGTGCGGAAGGGGAGCCGGGTAAGCGCTCGCAGAACGGCGTCCTTGTGGGCCTTTCCTTGGACACACTGAAGGAGGCTCGCTGGCAGGTGGATCGCCGCCTCTTCGTGGAAAAGGTGAATCGTTTGGGCGGCCGGGTGTTGGATCTTTCCGCCAATAGCGACGACACCACTCAGATTTCCGACGTTGAAAAGTTGATCACCCAGAAAGTTGATGTGATGGTGATCGTGCCCCACGACGGCAAAGCGATGGCCAAGGCCGTACGTATGGCCCACGCCGCGGGTATTCCGGTAATCGCGTACGATCGACTGATTCGTGATGCTCCGCTCGATCTTTACTTGAGCTTCGACAATGAACGCGTAGGCGAGCTCCAAGCCCAATATCTGGTGTCGCACCTCAAAACCCCGGGCAAGGGCAAGATAGTCCGGATCTACGGCTCCAAGAGCGACAACAATGCCTTCATGTTCAAGGCGGGGCAAGATCGCGTGCTCAAGCCGCTCATCGAGCGCGGAGATATTTCGGTGGTGCACGAGGATTGGGCGGACGATTGGAAGCCTGAGAACGCCAAGCGAATCATGAATGCTGCCATCAGCGCACATGGGCGCGATTTTGAGGGAGTGCTTGCCAGTAACGATGGCACCGCAGGTGGCGCCATTTTGGCGCTCACTGAGGAGGGGATCTTGGAGGGCAAGCTTGTTACCGGCCAAGATGCCGATCTTGTAGCTTGCCAGCGCATTGCGCGGGGCACCCAAACCATGACGGTGTACAAGCCGCTTCAACGGCTAGCCGAAAGTGCGGCCGAGGTGGCGATGAAGCTCGCACGGCGTGAAGTGGTGGTTGCCAGAAGCGTGGTGAATAACGGCGAGCGGGATGTGCCGAGCGTGTTGTCGGATGTGGTGGCGGTAGATCGCGGGAATCTTCGGGAAACGGTGATTTTGGACAAATTTCAGCCCGAAGCGGAGGTATTTCGAGGCATTTCGCCTCCCAGCCCCAGCCCAAGCGCAAACCCCAGCGCCAGCCCCAGCCCCAACGCAAACCGAGTCCCAAACCCAATCCCGAACCCCACCCCCAGCGCCGCTGTCACGAAGTGAGGGCCGAGCCGGTGGCAAGTCTCTGGGCAGATCGGATCTCCAAGGATTTCTCCGGCGTACACGCGCTGCGGGCGGTGAGCTTTGAGCTCCGTGCCGGTGAGGTCCACGCGCTTACGGGTGAAAACGGCGCCGGAAAGAGCACGCTGATCAAGGTGTTATCCGGAGTGTACCCAGCAGGGCAATATACGGGTGAGCTCAGTATCGACGGTAAACTCTGCCGTTTTCGCTCCGTCAGGGACGCAGAGCAAGCTGGGGTCGCCGTGATCCATCAGGAGCTGGCCCTCATTCCGAACCTCACCGTGGCCGAGAATCTGTTCTTAGGGCACGAGCTCTGTGCGGGTTGGTTGGTAGACGAACAGCAAGAGCATCGGCGAGCGCAGGAACTCCTTGCTGAAGTGGGCGCCAGCATCGATCCGTTAGCCTACGTGGATGATCTCGGGATCGGCGCCCAGCAAATGGTCGAAATTGCTAAGGCTTTAGCTAAAAAAAGCCGGATCTTGATTTTGGATGAACCCACCGCGGCGCTCTCGGAGCGCGAGGCGGAGGTGTTGCTTGAGCTCCTCCGGAAGCTGCGCCAAAGTGGCGTAAGCTCCATCTACATTTCTCATCGGCTCGATGAAGTGTTCAGCCTGGCCGATCGTGTCACGGTGCTGCGCGACGGCCAAAGCGTTGGAACCTCCAACCTTACCGACACGAATCGTGAACGCTTGATCGAGCAGATGCTCGGGCGCAAGGTGAAGGTTCCGACGATCACTCGGGGTGCGGCCGAAGCCCAGAAAGTACTCGCGCAAGCGCCGGCGGTGCAGCCAGCCCTCCACGTACAAGGCCTCTCGGTGGCGTCGGAGGCCACTCAGCAAACACGCCTGAAAGATGTCTCGTTCTCGCTTAACCCGGGGGAAATCCTGGGGTTGGGCGGCCTTTTAGGCGCGGGGCGCACCGAGTTGGTGCTGCATTTGATGGGGCTTTGGGGGGTGCGCACGGCCGGGGAAGTAAAGGTGGCGGGCGTGGCTCTTCCCTCCGGCGCTGGGCCACAAGGGGCGCTGGCCGCAAAAATGGTGTTGGTGAGCGAAGATAGGCAACGTTACGGGCTCGTGCCGGAACAGTCTGTGGCCTTTAATCTGTCGCTGTCGAGCCTAGCGAGCTTGAGCCGCAACGGATTGATAGATGAAGCCAAAGAGCGGCAGGCTTGCGCCGCGTTGATGCAAGACTTGCACGTGTCGGCGCCTAGCCTCAACGCCAAAGTGGCCGAGCTTTCTGGGGGCAATCAACAGAAGATCGTGATCGGAAAAGCTCTTATGACTCAGCCGAACGTTGTGTTGTTCGACGAGCCCACCCGAGGCATCGACGTCGGTGCCAAAGCGGAAGTTCATGAACTCATCCGAGGTTTGGCCGCGCGAGGTAAAGCCGTGCTGGTGATTTCGAGTGAGTGGGAGGAGCTTCTTGCCGTGTGCCAGCGCATCCTGGTCCTCACCAACGGGCGAATTGCCGCTGAATTCAGCTCCGAGTCCGCGGGCCCCCCCGACCTTCTTCGGGCGGCGTTGCCGGAGGGGGTGCCAGCATGAGCACGAATGCAGAAATACACGCCGAAACGGAGCGAATGGCGAAGGCGGGGAACAAGACGAAACAGCCTTCGCAAGCCCAGCCAGCGCTGCCCCGCCGAGAGCTTTCGATGTTGCTCGCCCTCGGCTTCTTGTGGGCTCTCTTCGCTCTGAAGGAGCCGGCGTTTCTCAGTGCAAGAAATCTCTCGCTGCTCACGATTGAGCTCAGCGTTACCGCCATCCTGGCGCTTGGCATGCTGCTCGTGCTGCTGCCGGGCCAGATCGATCTTGCCGCGGGCAGTGGGGTGGGGTTGTTCGGGGCGATCGCTGCGGTGTTGGTGTTTTCGCACGGAGTTTCGGCGCCTCTGGCCTTGGCGCTCAGCCTTTTTCTGGGCGTTTTGGTGTGGGCGGGCGTTGGCTGGTTGATCGTGCGGCAACGCATCGTGGCGTTCATTGTCACGCTCGGTGGCTTGCTCGTCTTCAAAGGGCTTCACTGGTTAACTATACAAAATCAAACGGTGCCAGTGGCGCCCGGTGGGGAAAGTAATCTGTATTCGAGCCTCACCACGTTCTATCTGCCGCCGTGGCCGTCCGCGGGCGTGGCCTTAGTCTTATTCGCGATCTTTACGGGCATGGTGCTTCGTTCCCGGCGCCGCAGGCAGGCGCTTGGCTTTCAGATCTTGGATGGGGAAGTGTTGTTCCTGGGGCTTTTTGTAGCAGCGCAGGTGCTGGCGGTGCTGGTGCTTGTGGCCAATAAGTACCGAGGAATTCCTCTTTCGGTGCTGATTTTGGTTGCAGTGGCCTGGGGTGTCTGGCTGCTCACGTCGCGCACGCCGTTTGGGCGTCATCTGTATGCGGTCGGTGGAAATCTCGATGCGGCCCGCCTTTCGGGCGTGAATGTTTCGCGGGTTGTTATAGTGGCCTATGCGCTCATGGGTGGTGCTGTGGCCCTCACAGGGTTTTTGCAAACAGCCTATTCGGGGGCCTCCACTTCTACGGTGGGTCAGCTCATGGAGCTCGACGCGATCGCTGCCTGTGTGATCGGGGGCACGAGCTTGAAAGGTGGGCGAGGAAACGTGATGGGGGTGCTTTTCGGGGCATTGATCATGGCTAGCCTTCTCAACGGGTTAACGCTGATGGCCGTTTCGCCCGAAGTGAAGTTCATCGCGCGCGGCTTGGTGCTCACCCTCGCTGTGTGGTTCGATGGGCGAATGAAGGCGGGCCGATGAGAAGGCGGGACGGGTTGTGGCGATGAGGCACGGAGCGAGGGTGTTGGCGATGAGGCACGGCGCGGGGTTGCTGGCGATGAGGCATGGTGCGGGGTTGCTGGGTAGGCTGCGCGGGGTGAGTTTCGGCGTTTCTGGGTGCTACGTGGCGAGCTGCTGGCTCTCAGGCTGCACCACGTTGGGCCCGATGCCGGCCACTTCTGGGGCTGCATTTCTGCCTGAAGAGCGCCCCGCCCTGGAGATCCACGCAGCCGTTTTGCCGGGGTATTACCTGAGCTCTGCGGCCGAGGAGGAACACAAGGGTACGTCGCTGCCGGCGCTGGGAGCCCAGATGGAGCCAGACCGCGTGCTGGGCACTCCTGGGTTAGTGGTGGGCGCACGGGCCGCTGGAGATTCGGGTACGGGCAGCTCTTTGGAGCCACTTTTAGGGTACCGAACATACGTCGACGACGAGAAGCGTTTGGGGGTGGGGGTGATCGTGTCCGGCACCTACGCCAGCGCGGAACAGCAAGGTGCTTCCTTTTCCGCGACACGCGCGGCCGCGGAAGCAGGGGCAGACATTCGGCTCACACCCACAAGCCACTGGCTTGAGGTGCACGGCATTTTGGGGCTCACCGCGACTGCGCTTTCAGCGAACGGCCAGTACTGTGTGGGTACTGGCGGGCGCTATGCCGTGGATTGCCCCGACGAGAACCGAGCACCGATCAAGGGAGAGGCTAACGGCCTTTTTCCAGCCCTCCACGGCGCCATTGCGTTCGACACCGCTCGCCACTTGCAACACTACTTCCGAGGAGCACGCGTGGCCTTCCTAGGTGCAATTGGCACTATGCCGACGCTCGTGTCCGGGCAACAGGAAGCCATGCAGCCGTATGTTTCAGGCGGCGTTCAGGTGGCCCTGAATTTCGGAGCCGCAGAGATCGACCTGGGAGAAAGGTGAAGCAGCACTGAGACGGCCCCAAAGATCCCCGATCTGGACCGTAATCAGCAAGATACGGTCGGCATATTGATTCGTTATTGCTTTGAGCCAGCGCTCAAGGTTCTTCGCGCTAAGCGGATCGCGCGCTCATACTCTTTCGACGCCTTGGCGCAACTCTCCAACTACGAGAACTCGCCGTGGGCTCTCCGCCCATGAGCTCTTACCCGGGGCCCGCTTAACTGATCTCGGTGAGGACGGGCGCATTCCAGCCGCCCGCGCGAGAACGATCAGTGCAAAGTTCAGTCTATTGAGTTCGTGCCTTGCGCTGCACTTCCGCCGGCGTGATTGCGCCCGCTGTCGTCGCTGCTCTGCGCGCGAGTGTTCACGCGATCGGGGTACTGGTCTCGGGTGTAGCTTTGCTCGATCTCGCGATAGCGGGTTTTGGCTTGTTCGACCCGCCCACGCTCCCAGTCGAGATCAGCGAGCCCAAGTTGGGCCGCAAGGCAGCGGGTGTTCGCTTCGTTCGCAGCCAAGAAATAGCTTTCGGCGGCCTTCCACGATTGGGCCAACTGAGCCAAGGTACCAAGGCCGGCCAACGCACGGCAGTTGCTCGCGTCGCGTGCTAGGACGGCGTGATAAAGTCGCCGGGCACGCTGAGTGTCTTGATCCACCACTGCTCGCTCCGCGGCCCTCAAAAGGTCACGTGTACTGATGGGTGTCGGAGGCCTAATAACTGCTTGGGGCGCGGCTTTCTCCGTGGCTTCTGTCTTTCGATGGCGCTCCAAAAGATCGCTCAGCGCTTTGGTGGCGGCGTGGGGGTGTGACAAGAGGTACAGGAGCTTAAGCTCGCGTTCGGCCCGATCGAGTTCGCCGTTGCGCAAGTAAGCAAGGATGAGCGCTGGACGCACCCGTTCCGGCGTGTTCTGCAGGCGGGCCGCAGCCTCGAGGTATCGGCTAGCCTGCTCCGCGCTCATCTTCGGATCGACCAACGCCAGGGTTCCGAGGGCATAGTCACGCTCGGGCGAAGGCGCGGTGGTTTCGAGTTCTAGGGCCAGCTGGCGTGCACGATCAATTTGGCCAGCATTGCGCAGGGCATTCAGTTGTTGGATCTTGGCGGCCACCGAGCCACCGGAGGCCTCCAAGTATTCCGTTGCCGCCCAGAGCGATTCGTCGGCAAGGCGCGCGAGGTTGCCTTTCTGAAGCTCGATCAGGGCAGAGGCAGCGGATGGCATGGCCCAAACACGCAACCACTCTCGATCAGCGGTCTGATTGAGTGCGGCTGAGTACTCGGCCAATTTTCCCAAATCGCCGGGTGCAGCAGCAATTCCCTGGCGGAGCAGCTCGACCTCGGCTTCGATGTTCCCAGTGGCGCGCGATTTCGCGAGCTTGAGGGCAAGGTTGTTCGGGCCCGAAGGCGCTTGCCCGCCGACATTGGACTGGGTTTCACGCTGGTAGACGAGCTTGAATCCTACGAAGGCCAGCAGCAGTAGCCCAGTAGCCAGCGTCCAAGTGCGCGACCGCTTCGATGCTGGCAGCACGCGGCTCGCCGTCCCTCGATCGAGCGTAAAGGGGAGGTAACTCTGGTTCGAAGCACTGCCCTCGCCCAGCGTACTTGAACCTGCTGGCTCTTCAGGCAAGCGGGTGTGTGAGCTTGGGGCCAGAGGTGGCTTTCGCCCAGCAGCACCTGTCTCTGCATGGTCGGTCCGAGCTTTAGGCCCTGGGATCTCCGAGCTCTCGGCCTGAACGTAGTTGATAACCGGTAGCCGCGGAGGTGGTGGCAAAACCTGGTCAATAGGTCGGCTCAGCGGGGTGGACTCGACTGAATGTGTGGGGGCAGGTGGTTCCGTTGCCGTCAGTAAGGCTTCGCGAATCCCCGACGCACTCGAGTCGTCGAGGATGGTATCTCGGTCGTGTTGTGGTCGGCCACGCAGGGGCAAGCGAGGAGCACTGCCGCCCGGGGACCGTTCTTGAGAACGCCACGTGTCCCTGCGGGGTGCTTCGGATCTGCTTTTCCTTGAAGTTCCTTTGCGCTGCCGCAACAGGTCATCCAACACCGCGACGGTTTTGGGTGAGAGCCCAGGGCGGGATCGAGGCGGCGTGAACTTATCAGGGGAGACCATCGCCATGGGCCGAGTGGCAGTGCCGATTTGGGCACCACCGTCGGATGAGTCGTCCGCCCAAATGTCCCGAGCAAGGCGAGTTGCCGCGTTCAGGTTGGGGGCGACGAGTAACGCGCTACCTAACGGTGGCGTCAGTGACACAGAATTGTCCGCTTGAGCTTGCTGCTCAACCAAAGGTAGCTCGCTCACTGGGAACTCTGGCCCTGAGGGCGGAAACACAATGTCTCCCCCGGAAACCAGGTTGCTGGCGGCAGCGAGAGCTACTTCTTCGGGCGATGCAAAGCACAATATTCGGAGCCCAGACGTGAGCACCGTCCATGATTGGTTCACCCCCAACTCAGCGTCTGATCCGCCGCACGGAAAACCGCATTCGGGGCAATAGCGCGCCCAAACCTCACCCCCCACCGGGTCACATGGCAAGTTTGCATTACAGGCCCGACACCGAGTCGGACTCATGGGCAGTGCTGACCGCATTGTTTGGGGGAGAAGATATAGAGGAATGAGAGCGCCAATGGACTGCATATCTTCCCCTAGGAGAGAAAATCAGTGGAACGGTGAAGGTGGTAGTAGGGGGCCCGGAGGCCGGGTCAGATTCTTCAATTCATGGGCGGCTGGCTGGCCTGTCAGAGTGGGGATTCCTGAGTGGATCTTCACCTTGCCATCCCCGCCAACTTTTGCAGCGCCCCGTTAACGTCAAGCCATTCTTGGCGAACCAGAGCTAAGCAAGGTTAAAGAGCGCATCCAAAGGCGCCGAACACGAGATCTCGCCGAGCTAGCGGAAGCCTGTTGTTGCGTAGAGTTGATGGAAAACCTCGACACCCGAGGTAAACGTTCCATCTGGGCGGCGCCCTCAGATCTCCGCTATGAGCTCCGCGGCGTGAGACTCACGGTTGCGGGATCGAAGCCGGGCGCCACGGTATCGGTGAACTCAACGGCTTCGGCTGCTCGCGGCCGCCGTGTCACAGGTGGCCTGCTCGCCGACGGCAATCGATAGCCGTGCTCTCACAAGCGCAGCGGCGGCACGTTATCCCGGCGGCAACACGCGCGGTCCGCAGGCCCAGGACGTGAAGACGCTACTCGCACGCCCGCTCACCGCCGAATCGGCCTCGGACATTGCGCTGCTGAACAACCACGGCGTTCGCGCCGAAATCGAAGAGCTTGGTATTGCGGAAGGGCGATTGGCCCAAGCGCGCCGGCTGCCCAATCCGACGGTAGAGGGCGCCATGCGTTTTGAAGGAGAAGGCCGTCCCGAACTAGAGGTCGGAGCAATGATCGACATCACCGATCTCTTGCTCCTCGCCTCCCGTTCCAGCGCTGCGGGTATCGAGGTGGAGGCCGCCAAGCTCAGCGCCATCGGCAGCATCCTCGACCTCGCCTACGATACGCGCCGCGCGTTTTACGTGTATCAGGCCGCGGCCGAGCTCCTGGAGCTCCGCCGCACCGTGCTCGAAGCGTTCAATGCTTCAGCTGACCTCGCGATTCGGCTGCGCGAGGCGGGCAACATCACAGAGCTCGATCTGGCCAACCAGCGCAGCTTGTTCGAGCAAGCTCGCTTCGAGTTTCAGGATGCGGAAGTGGGGCTTACCGCGGCGCGAGAACGCTTGAACGCGCTGATGGGCCTCTGGGGGCGCGAGACCGAATGGCGCGCAATGCCTCGCCTACCCGATATCCCTGGGGCGGAGTTCGACGTGAAAAAGCTGGAGAGCACGGCGATCGAGCGCAGCCTGGACCTCGCGATTGCCAAGCATCGATTCGCGGCGGCAGCCAAGCGCGCGAACCTCGCTCAAGCTCACGGTTTTCTGCCCGAGCTCAAAGCTGGAGTTTCCGCAGAGCGGAACGAAGAGTGGGGCGTGGGGCCAGCGATCGAGATCGAAGTGCCACTCTTCTATCAGGGCCAGGGCGAGGTCGGCGTCGCGAAAGCCGAGATGCGGCAGCAACAAGCGCTCTTTACTGACGTCGCGGTTAACCTGAGGGCCAGCGCGCGAAACGCTGCGGCGCGCCTGACCGCAAGGCGCGAGGCCGTGCGCCATTACAAGACCGTTCTACTCCCGCTAAAGCAAAAGGTCGTGGAGCAGACTCAGCTCGAATATAACGGTATGCTCGTGGGGCTCTTCCAGCTTCTTCAGGCCAAGCGCGACCAGGTGCAAACCGCCGCTGCCTACGTGGATCAGCACCGTGAGTACTGGATTGCACGAACCAACGTGGAGCAGCTACTGGCGGGTCGACGCCACCCCGGCGAGCTGACGAGTACCATCACCAGGGGCGCGAGCACTCCCAATGGTGGCCAAGACCCGCACTGACCCTCCGCGATGCTTTTCGGGTGCAGGGCGTTCTGCTTTGGCCCGCTTACCCGCTGGCGAATCAGTGGCAGTGCCCGGCTGACTTGTCGCAGGTGCAGTCAAGGCAACCGTGGTCGGCGCACGTTCCACATGAGCGGGTAACCTGCTTGCGGAGTGCTTCACGCGCGCGAAAAACCCGCACCGCCGCGTTATTGCTGGTGATGCCGGCCCAAGTGGCGTAGTCCTTCACCGCGATGCCGTCGACTTCGACACGGCGAAGCGCCTCTGCGTACTCCGGCTTAAGCGCGCCCGCAAGCGCGCCCACGCATCGGCACACGGCGCCGCGCACCTCGCCCTCGGGCTGTACGTGTTGTTCGAGGTCCCGAGCGAACGCGTCGAGTTGCTTGTTGACGGACGTTCGACGGCGGTGATGGTCGATCACAGCGTTGCGCAAGATGCGATAGAACCAGGCGGTCGCAGATTCTTCGTTCTCGAGCGTCCCGAGCTTGGGGAGGCCACGAACGAACGCCTCCTGCAGGATGTCTTCGGCGAGCGCGCGGTCGCCTAGGCGCTTCTGGAGGAACGCGAGAAAGTCGCGGTGACTGCCCACAAGCGTGCTCACGACCTCCGGGCTCAGGGGTGCTTCGGCGCTCGTGTCCATCGTCTCTTTCAGTAGCAAGGGTTGCCTCACACCTTCGCCATCCGCAGACGCAACGCGTTGGCGATCACAGAGACAGAGCTTAGGCTCATCGCAGCCGCCGCGAGCATCGGGCTGAGTAGAATGTCGAACACGGGGTAGAGAACACCGGCCGCCACAGGGATACCAGCCGCGTTGTAGGCGAATGCAAAGAAGAGGTTTTGTCGAATGTTGCCCATGGTTCGCTGGCTCAGCCGGCGGGCACGCACGATGCCGCGCAAATCGCCCCGCACCAAGGTGACCGCTGCGCTTTCCATGGCGACGTCCGTTCCAGTGCCCATCGCGATTCCGACCTCGGCCTGGGCAAGAGCTGGGGCGTCGTTGATGCCGTCACCGGCCATCGCGACGACGCGGCCTTCTTGTTGCAGCTTGCGGACGACCTCGGCCTTTTGGTCCGGCAGGACTTCGGCAATAACTTGATCGATAGAAAGCTTGCTAGCCACGGCTTCAGCTGTTTTCCGGCTGTCTCCCGTCAACATGACGACCCGAACACCTTCCTCGTGTAGCTGCCGCACGGCCTCTTCCGTGGTGCTCTTGACGGGATCGGCGACACCTAGGATCCCGGCAAGCTGTCCGTCGACGGACACGAACATCACGCCCTGTGCTTCAGCGCGCAGTTGCTCTGCGCGGGGAGCTAACGATGCGATGCTTACACCAAGGTCCTCCATCAACTTCCGGTTGCCGAGAGCAACGTCACTGCTGTCTACACGACCGCGCACACCTTTTCCCGTGATGGACTCGAAGTTCTCCGTCCGAAGTGTCGGTACACCCCGTGCCTCCGCCCCGCGCACGACAGCGGCTGCCAGCGGGTGTTCGCTGCCACGCTCAAGCGCCGCTGCAAACGCCAACAAGCGATTGGCATCCACGCCGGTCGCGGGCTCTACGCTCACTAGCACAGGCTTGCCTTCGGTCAGCGTACCGGTCTTGTCGACCACGAGCGTGTCGACCTTGCGAAGCAACTCGATAGCCTCAGCATTCTTGAACAGCACTCCGAGTGTCGCCCCCTTGCCCGTAGCGACCATTATGGACATGGGAGTTGCGAGCCCTAGGGCGCACGGGCATGCGATGCTCAGGACGGCCACCGCGTTGACAAGTGCATACGCCAAACGCGGTTCTGGCCCCCATGCGGCCCAGACAGCGAAGGTGCCGACCGCGATCGCTATCACAGTGGGAACGAAATACGATGAAACCACGTCAGCGAGCCGTTGAATCGGCGCTCGGCTTCGCTGCGCTTCGGCAACCATGCTCACAATCCGCGCGAGCAAGGTTTCGGCACCCACCTTTTCTGCTCGCATGAGCAGCGCACCGTTACCGTTGATGGTAGCGCCCACGACCCTATCCCCAGCCACTTTCTGAACAGGAATTGGTTCGCCGCTGATCATCGACTCATCCACGCTGCTGCTTCCTTCCAAAACGACGCCATCGACGGGTACCTTTTCGCCCGGTCTGATCCGAAGCAAATCGCCTACCGCAATCTGCTCAAGCGGCACGTCTTGTTCCGTACCGTCCGCAGCAACTTTGCGTGCCGTTTTGGGTGATAGGCCAAGGAGCTTCCGAATTGCCGCACCTGTCTGGCTTCGCGCACGGAGCTCCAGCACCTGTCCGAGGAGGATTAGCGTCACAATGACGCCAGCGGCTTCAAAATACACGCCCACCTCCCCGTGATGATCGCGGAAGCCGACCGGAAAAATACTGGGGACCAATGCGGCGATCACGCTATAAACGTAGGCGACGCTCACACCCAACCCGATCAGGGTGAACATATTCAAGCTGCGATTGAGCACCGAGTTCACGGCTCGCACGTAGAAGGGCCAGGCAGACCACACGCAAATGGGGGTCGCTAACGCGAGCTCGATCAGCACGCGGGCTCTCGGCGTAAGCACACTCGAAAGCGGTTGGCCTGGCAACATGTCAGCCATAGCAATAACGAACAGCGGTACCGTGAGCGCAACGGCGAACCGGAAGCGGCGCGACATGTCCAAAAGCTCGGGATTCTCCTGTTCGAGCACCGCTGTTCGGGGTTCCAGCGCCATGCCGCAGATGGGGCAGTTCCCAGGCTCCAATCGGACGACCTCGGGATGCATCGGGCATACCCATTCGGTTCTCGTCATCGTCTGTGGATGCTCCAGCTCCAGGGCCATTCCGCACTTTGGGCACGGGCCGGGCCCGTCCGAACGAACCTCGGGATCCATGGGGCATACGTAGGATGCACCACGTACGGGGGGAGGCTCCGGCGGTGCCTCGGCAGGCTCCAGGTAATTAGTAGGCTGGGCTGAAAACCGTTCGCGGCACTTCGGATTGCAGAAGTAGTACGTGATGCCGCCGTGCTCGAAGTGCCCTCCCTTCGCGCTCGCTGGATTTACTTTCATCCCGCATACGGGATCCGTCACTCGATCCTGAGCGTCCAAAGCGGTTGCTACGTGATGCTGGTGCCCATGGGCGCCATGATGATTTTGAGCAGGATTTGTAGGGGTCATTGGGTTTCCTCTGTTCGCAGACGCTCAGCGAAGCGATCTATTACAGCCCACCGGCCCAAGGTGCACTCCGTGGGAACCCGCGTTGGTCCGGATGGCACGGCCCAAAGGCGCTTTTCTGGTAGACAAAACCCCTTCGGAATCCTTTTGCCTCATGAAATCTAAAATACGAACAGCCTCCGTCCCCCGAACGAAGGCCGCGTTGACGAGTATGGCAGGTGTCCTACACTTAGGACTCCGCCCGTGTGTTGCCATAACATCCCCTGAGGTTCCTCATGCGAATCATTTTGATGGTTACCATCACAGCCCTAGCAGCCTGCAATCCTGGCGAACCCAGTGGTAAGGCGCCGCCCGTTGTGAAGGCGGAACTAAGCCAGCCCGCACCGGCAGAGCCGACGCGCCCGGCCACAAGCAACGCGGCGGTTAAAGCAAGCCAGCTCACACACGTCGAGGATGTGAGCCAGGTCTGCATGGTCAACAATACGTTCATGGGACGTAAACAAATCCCAGTCGTCGTGGAGGGAAAAACTTACTTCGGCTGCTGCGAAATGTGCAAGGGTCGGCTTGCCCGCGACGCAACGGCTCGCGTCGCAAAAGATCCTGTCAGTGGAAAGGACGTCGACAAGGCCACCGCTGTGATAGCAAAGCGCGAGGACGGGCAGATCCTCTACTTCGAGAACAAGGAAACCTTGGCGCGCTATCGCGCCCTATAAATGGGTTTCAACGACGCCTAGAAAGTCGAAGCCACAAACCCCTCGGGGGTCATAGCTGCCGACTCAACGGGGGGTCAGCGCTCCTACAGGATTTGGCGGGTAGCGGGACCTCATGAGGTCGCGAGCGAAGACCGACGTAATCTAGGCCTTCTTGCCGTTTCGCGCGGAGCGGCTCGTGGCCTAGTGACGTCCCTTCGCAGCCGTGATTACCATCCGCCCGGTGAAGGCCGAAAGCGACATTACTTCGCTGCGAGAGCGCATCGATGCGGTAGATCAGCAGATCCTGGCGCTGGTGGCGGAGCGAGTTCGCATCGTGCTGGCCGTCGGCGACTACAAGCGGGCGCGCGGCTTGCCCGTGTATGATCCGGTGCGCGAGCGCGAAATGTTGGAACGCTTGTGCTCTCTAGCACCCGAGCCCCTCGATCACGCGACGGTACGTGGAGTATTCGAACGGCTGATCGACGAATCACGCCGGCTTGAGAATGATCACATGAAGGGCTGAGGTGTCTGTCGGCGGCTTGTTGGCAGACCGTCACGTACCGCCACCCGCACCGCCACCGGCGGGGCCGGCATCAAAGCCCGCAGCACCTGCAGCACCGGCGACGCCTCCAGCACCCCCTGCACTCCCGCCCGCGCCCGCACAGCCCCATCCCGCGGTTAAACGACCCGTCCATTCGCCGTTGGTCTGGCAGCCGAACTCACACTTTTCGATCACGACACCTTGGCAACTCTGCCCTGCGCGCACAGAAAGCGGTCGTTGGTAGATCTGCCCGTCGATACACTGGAAGCCGCCAAAGCACTCAAAAAGTAGCCCAGCTGCCCCGCCCGTTTGGGTGCCAATGGGAGACGCCGCGCAGGTATTGCCAGTATTGGGATCACACCCAAAGTCGCACTGCGCTTTGAGTTTTGCCAGAGCGTTGCAATCTAGGGGTACCTTCGAATTAAGGAATGGTCGTTCATAGATTGAGCCGTCGCGGCAGATCATCCCACCGAGGCACTCATAGTCGAGGCCGGTTATTCCGCCTCCCGTGCCACCGGTGGGGAAGACGCTGACCATGCTGATTGGCGCCGTGCCACCGCTCGCGTTGCCCTCGATCGGCTCGGTGATGCCACCGGAGCAACCGGTGAGGGCCATCAGTGCAGGGGAAGTGAGTAGAACGATTGAACGAACGCGCGTCATGCCCGTAGTGCGAGCACAATCTGTGCCAGCTGGCGTGTTCCGAAGCGAAATTAGCCGGTTTTCTCTGTTCGTGCGGCACGACTTAGGGTCTGCTGGAGGCTTGGTTGCGGCAGGTGCAGACGCATCGTTGGCACACCTGGCACAGGTGGCAAAGTGGCCGAGCACCGCGCGACTCCACGTTACAGGGGGGAGCGAGCGGCCCCTCAGTGAAGCGTGTGCCAGCCGCCGTCGTGCTCCACTTTGGGCACTTCGTGTTCTTTCTTGGGCGGGAACTGGTCGGGACGAGTGGGAGCTCCCGCGGCCGCGCGAGGGTCGAGCACGATGTGTACTCGGGAAGCGGCTCTGAAGCGCTCTAGCTCGTCGTGCAAAGCTTCTTCTTTGGCCCAGCGTGCAAGCGTTAGTTTGCTTTCTTTGCGTTTGCGCCGATACCCCCAGAAAAACAACCCGAGAAGAGCGACCCACAGCGTGCTTCCGCCCAGCAATACAGGCCAGAATGTGTAGCGCTTGCTGACGTCTTCGTTCCACTCAAGCTCGATGGTTTCCAGTGGTGCGCCGTATGAGTCGTTAACCGCCTGCCCAAAGCTGACGCCTTCATTCAAGCGCCGCACCAGGCCGGAGAAACGATGGCGATCTTCACGCCGCACCATGAAGCGCACAAAATCGGCGGCCTGTGCGTATGCCACCGAAGCTGTGGCGGCATCTGCCGGGAACGTACGCACTAGCTTGGAAAGCGGCATGAGGCGCCCCGAAAGGCTCGCCATCCACAGGGTGTGCAGACGCACGAATGAGCTTTCCCCGGAGCTGAAGACGGCGAAACCCTCGTTGAACCAACGAGGCACCTCCCGGCCTTGCACGGCGTCCGATAGGGCAACGTGCGCCAACTCATGCCGGAAGACTTCGCCGAGATCGTGGTATTCGGTGGGCTCAACTGGAGTGTTCGTGAGAAGCACCAACCCGAGCTCCGAATAAGCCACGCCCGAAGCGTACTCCGGATAGGGTGCACCTTCGGGTGCCAACAGCTCCATTTCGCCAGGTGTGCGCGCCACGTGCACCCGCACTTGGGATAACACCGGCACACCGAGGCGTTCGGTGAGCTCCGCGCGTACGGCGTTGGCTTGGGCAATGAGCTCATTAACGCGCGCTTGCAGAGAAGGGTGGTACGCGAACTTGATCCACCGGCCGTCGAATGTGCTGAAGCCTTTGGGGACACTAAACTTCGCAACCCGGGTGTTGAGGCGCGGTGCGTCCCCTGGATGCTCCGATCTGGGTCCTTCTAGGCGCCCAGCAGGCTCAGGACTTGTCGCACTGGGCGCTGAAGGAACAGCTGCAATAGGGACCTCGGCGCGGGCCGACGACGCTAATGTTAGACCAATCAGCAGCGCCGCTAACCAGTGCGCGAAGCGCCCCCAGGGTGCCCACACGGGGCGTTTTGCTTGCCCTCGACCGTTAAGTCGACGTGCTAAAGGCCACGGAGGGGTTCGGCGCATGGAAGACTAATATGGCGATGGTTGGGCCGGGCGTCGCCCCCCTTGGATTAAAAAATCGTGGCACCGGTGTCGATTCCGGAAGCCGCACTGATCGCGCTTCAGCGGAACAACGGCACGAAGCCGGAAAGTACGGGTGACACTTGTTGGGCGGCTTCAGGATACTGAACCGCCGCGTAGGCTGTGCACACCCCAACAACCACCCATGCCCATGGGCCCACCGAGCGAGGCAAGGATAGCTTCTTAGGGCCGCTGGCACGGGCACAGAAAGAGGCCGCGACCACGACGCCGAGTACTTCCACGACGTGCCGGATAGCACTCGCGTCGGCCTGCACGGCTCTGCCAACAACCAAAAGTGTGCCCAATCCCCCCGTTATAAGCAACATAAGGAAGAGCCCGTTACCCAGCCACCGCGCTTTGCCATCGCCACTGCCCTTCAAGCTCACAGCACGCCCCGAGAGCACGGCCGAGGAAAGAATCATGAGGGACCCGAGGACTGCGAAAGTTGCCCCACCCAGCGGGCGATGATGAGTTCTCTGCGAGAGCCAGGCCCCGAAGAGTGTGAGCATCCAGGCGCTATTTAAGAACGTGCTCACGAGCCAAAGTAGCACGTTGCGAGAGAGGGTGAGAACCTGAAGCGCCCAACACAGGGGCATCATGAAGGAGGCAGCCGCCAAGATGCTGAGCGGTAAGAGGCCTTTAGCCCCCGGCTCCGCGGAAGAAAGGGCCGAAGCCGCGCCGAGCAAAATGGCTGCCAAAAGGCCCCACACAAAGCCCCATTCCGTGCGCTTGGCGGCGCTTTTTGGCTCGTTCGAAGCCGCACTGAGTGCTGGGCTTTGAGGATTCATGCGCTGCGGAGTTCCAGCCGGATGCGTGTTGCGAACCGATCCGGAACGTAACCTTGATCGAGAAACCAAGCGACAGCGCGACCCAAAGCAAGGCGCGCCGATCGGTGCTGGTAGCCGAGCTCGCGTTCGGCCTTTTGACTGTCAATCCAGGCGTAGCCCGAGGTGTAGCCCTTCAGTAGTTTTGGCGTGACCAGCGGCTCCTCACCCTTCAGGCGGCTATAGAGTGCGAGCAACCCTCCGAGAAAGCGCGCGGTGGAAGCACTCATTCCGGGCTTGCCAGAGGCCAGGCCCGTGACGTCGCTCAGTGTGCTCACAAGTTCTGCGAACGTGAGATCTTGACCGCCGAGAAGGTATGTTTCGCCGGGTTTCCCTTTGGCCATCGCCAGAATATGGCCATTGGCTACGTCTTCGACGTCAACGATGTTCAAACCGCCTTCGGGCACGCTCACCTGAACGCCAGGAGAAGTGCGCAGATAGGCCAGAATGCAGCGGCCAGTGGGCGTTGGCTTGCGATCACCAGGGCCCACAATTGAGCCAGGCAATACCATCGTAACGGGCTGACCTCGGTGCGCGGCTTCAAGCGCGACCTCTAACGCTCGGCGTTTTGCTTCTACGTAGACTTCGGGATCGTTAAGATTGAATTCGTGGCCTTCATCCATAGGTTCTTGTGAGGTGGAGATACCCAAGGCGCCGTATGAACTCGTTACGACCGTTTTGTCGAGCTTTTGTCGGCGTGCCGCTTCCAGCACTGCCTGGGTTCCGAGTACGGCCGAGGTCATTACCTCTTTTGGGTGGCGTGCTCCCCACTGATAACTCGTGGCGACGTGAAACAAGCGGTTGCAACCGTACAACGCGCGAAACACCGTATGATCGACCGTGATATCCCCATACGCCAGTTCAAAGTGTGAGGCAGGTAGATCGGCAAACGGCCTAAGATCGGAGCCTGCGCGGACAAAGCCCCGCACGTGTTCCCCGCTTTCAATCAGCTTTCGGACCAGGGTGGCTCCAACGAACCCCGACGCCCCCGTAACCAGAATCTTGCCCTTTTTCATAACGAGGCCTCGTACCACTTTGGGTTCGGTAAGTCAGGGGGCCGTCTTCGGCGCGCCTGCTCCTGCGGCGCAGCGCGGCAACGTGGCCGAAAGCGCTCGGCTTGTTGCAGCTCTAACTGCGGCCGGCGTTGGCTTGGCTAGAAGTGGGCTGAGGCGAGCTTTGAGGTCTGCTGGATTGAGGCGAACTACGGCCCGGAGGGCGGCGCGACCAAGCAGCTGCGCGTCCGAAGGTGCCGTGAGGTCGGTCAACTCAAGAGCACGTTGGGTGAGTGTTTGGAGGGCGGAGGTGGCACACATTTCCCCGAGTGCGCTGGCTGCTGCCACTCGAACGTCGAGTGCCTCTTCGGGATCGTTCATGTGCGCGATGAGCGGCTCTGTGGCCTGCGGTGTTCGGCGGGCGCCAAGCGCTTCGGCAGCACGTGCGCGAACTTGCACCGAATCGTCGCGAAGCGCGCGAGTTAGGGCTTCGTCGGCTATGCCGCGCCCAGGTAACAGGCTGAGCGCGCGGGCCGCGCCGGAACGCACTAAGGGCCACGGATCTTCGTGGAGCAGCTCGGCTAACGCAGGCTCGGCAAAGGAGGCTTTCTTATCTGCCAGCACACCGAGTGCAGCCTCACGCACGCGCACATGGGTGTCTCCCGCGAGACTCAAGAGGGATGGCTCGAAGCGCTGGATGGCACGGATCGAGGCTGCTGCCTGAGCGCGCAAACGCCAATCCTCTCGTTGATTGATGGCGAATTTGAGGTCAGCGTTGGCGAGCGGGAAAGTTGCTTCTAAGTATCCTGCGGGTTCAAGCAGTAGAAAGCGAGTCGAAAAATCAGCCGAATTGTTACGCGCGCGGGTGTAGGCCTGGCCTGCCTCGGGTAGGAACGTGGGAAGGAGCGGGCCAAGTGCGCGCAAAAGTTCGAGGCTGATGCTCGGCGATAAATCCGGCTGTGCGAGCAAGCGCCTTACGGCCGCCCCAGAGCTCGGAGCTCTTGCCGCTCGCGCAAAAGCTGTGCGCAGCGCCTGGCGGGTATCGACGTTTCCAAGGAGGTGTGGTCCGATTGCGGCAACCGCTGCTTCGGGATCGGCTTGGGCGAGCTCAAGTGCGATCGGGGCCCGAGCCTCGGGCGAAGTGGCCTCTGAAAACGCCTGTGCTAGGCCCAAAGCTGCCGCTTTTCCGCACATATCGAGGCGAGCGCGGGCGCGTTCGCGAGCGACACTGGACGCGCTTCCAAGCAGCTTTGCGAGCGGAAGGCCGGCTTCGGCGCAGGAGAAGCGCGCCAATACATCCCCTGCGGCGGAGAGTTGGGCATCGTTGAGCTTCCCGAGCTCGGCGGTCAAATGTGTTAGGGCGGGGGTGCCCAAAGCACTCAGTAGATTAACCGCCTTCGCTTGCGCTTCAGGAGCTTTGCCGAGGTCAGCGACAAGCTCGCTCAATGACGGCAGGCCCTCGGCCTGCGCCGTGAGAGCAACAAACCCCACTTCGCTCGTCTCGCTCGCGGTTTCAGTGCGATCAAGCACTATGGCCAAACACTCCCCGGAGATAGGCGCTGGAAAGGAAACCTGAAACGGCAATGCAACAGCGCTTGCCTGCACGGCTTTCGGCAGCTCCACTCGTAGAAGTTGCCCGGCGCTTGCAACCCAGAATGCCCCCGGCCCAACCCGGGGACCTCCACTCGGAGGCAGGGCGAAGGCGAGGCCGGTGAGCGGAACGGCCGGAGCCCGAAACATCAGATATTCGCCCGAACCGTCGCCCTTTCGATCCTCAAACCAGGCTTTTTCCTTTGTGTTTGGCAACTCGCCACTGCTTGCCTCCACAGCTTCGAGCGGAAGCGTCACGCCCTCGGGTGCCCCGGCTAGAGCTTGCACCAACACCGCGGACGTGCGCTCCTTCTGGCCGAGCACCGGAACTCGGGCTGGCAGAAAACTGAGGCTCTCGGGATCCAACACCTTGGGCTGTAGAGGTAACCGGCGGCCGCAGAGTGAGCGATCGCTTTGCTCCGTCGCGAGCAAGAGGCTGCGGTTGCCTTGTTTGTCGGCTGCCAAGAGCGTGAGGGAAGTTTGAATCGGAGCCTTGGAGTTGCCGTCGGTCCAATCCGAAAAAAGGACTTTCACTTGCTGGGGCGTATTGTCCGGGGTCGGTGTGCGAAGTGGCGCCGTGGCCAACCAATGATACGAGCGATCACCCTTCTCTTCGGCCACTCGGATCCAGATCGCGTGGCGCATAAGGCCGATGGGTATGAGCCGGATTTCGGCGGATTCGGCGCGTTTTGCGACGCTTTCGGGGAGGGCCACAATTTGGCCTTTCTCGGCCGCGCAGGGGCGCGTCAGGCACACATTCTCGAAAAGCTGGCCGGCTTTATCGAACCCAACCGCAAGGATGGCTTGGCCACCCGTGCCGGGGGTAGCCACCTGGACTTTGAGGGCGGCGTGCGCACTGGAGCTTCCGATGAGAGAAGCCGCGAACAACAACGCGGAAAAAGCGCGACGGAAATGGATCGAGACTTTGAGCATACGTGCCTCTCTGATCAAGTAGAAAGACGAAGAGCCCCCGGCGCCACGCCAAGAGCAGCGAATACTTCCTCAAGCTTTTTTCTTGGCAAGGAAACGCGTGTAGGCATTCCACCAGAAAGCCCGAAGAGCTTCACAAAGTCTTTTCCGCTATCGAAACGCGCCGCAATACTCACGTTATCGCGATCGACCACTACGCTCACGGGCTCGCGCTCCTGGCCCAAGAGCAGAAGCAGCGTTTTGTCCAGCTTGCCGTAGCCTCCGGTAACATCCACATACGCCACGCCCGGATCGACCCGAATGTAGCTTTGAGCCGCACGGCGTGTTTCCTTTTCGATCGGCAAAAGCTCGCTCGCCGCCTCTTGGATCACGCTCCAAAGGCTTGGATCGGAGAGGCCGGAGGCCAAATGCCGAACCACGATCCCAAACAGCGCCGCGTCGCGAGGACGTGCGCGCAGAGCCTGATCGAGTGTTGAGCCGAGCGGGCTCGGAACACCCATACGTGTGTCGACGGCGCGAGCATCGTCGTCGCAGCCAGGATAGGGCTCAACGCCGCCGCGGATCCACTTGGCGGCACTCGCAAGGCCGTCGAAATCGGAGTGGCAAAGAATGGTATCTCCGGCGCCCAAGAGCTGCACGAGTTCGGGGCTGATCATTTCCGGGCAAGCACCATGCTGGGCTTTGGTCGCCAATACGAAGCGCGGATCGGCCGCGTAGCGGGCGTGCTCATCGTGGTCGTGGTGGTCCACCCAGGCAATCAGGCGTGGCCCGAGCGCCTCTATGAGTGGCAGGGTCACTTTATCGAAGCCACCCCCACTGCCGCTGCCCGCAAAAGCGATATCTAGCACCACCACACGCCCCGTAAGTTCTGAAGCGCGCGGGAGCTTGCGCGGTGTACCAAAGGCGAGCGCCTGCATTGCGATGCAAATACGCCAGGCGCGCCGGGCGGGCCACCTGTTTTCGAGCTTCGTACCGAGCGCGGCCATGCTAGCTTCCGGGCGTGGTGACACCGGAAGTTCTAAAAACAGCGTTAGCCCATCCTCTAAAGGCCACGGATTTTGACGTTCTGGGCAAAAAGTACGAAGGCAAAGTTCGCGACAATTATACCCGTGCCGACGGCACGCGCGTGATTGTGGCCACGGATCGCATCAGCGCCTTCGATCGAGTGCTCGGCACTCTGCCCCTCAAAGGCCAGGTGCTCAATTGGGCCTCGGCCTGGTGGATGCAGCGAACGCGGGAAGTATGCCCGAACCATTTACTCTCGGTGCCCGATCCGAACGTTACGCTGGTGCGCGAGTGCGAGCCGCTGCCCGTGGAAATGGTGATGCGTGCTTACCTAACAGGCACCACGTCTACCAGCATCTGGGTGCACTACCAAAACGGAGTGCGCACCTTTTGTGGGCATCGTTTGCCGGAGGGCTTGCGCCAGCATGAAAAGCTCGCCGCACCGATCTTGACCCCCAGCACCAAAGCGGCCCACGGGGACCACGATGTTTCTGCCTCACGCGAGGAAATCCTCCAGGCTAGCGGAATGTCGGCGCAGGATTTTGACCGCGCCGCTGAGCTTACGCGCGTGCTTTTTTCCGCGGGGCAGCGCATTTGTGCCGAGCATGGCCTCATTTTGGTCGATACTAAATATGAGTTTGGAAAAACGCCGAGCGGGGAAATCGTTGTGATCGACGAGATTCACACGCCAGATTCGTCACGCTTTTGGTACGCCGAGAGCTACGCGGAGAGATTCGCGCGGGGCGAACACCCGGAGAGCTTCGACAAAGAATACGTGCGGCGTTATCTTGCTGGGATTGGGTTCATGGGGGATGGGCCCATACCACCCATTCCGGACGAAATCCGAATTGAAGCCAGCCGGCGTTATATTGAAGCGGTAGAACGCATCACGGGTGAAGCCTTCGTTCCCAATTTGGAGGAGCCGTTGGCCCGCATTCGACGAAATTTGGGGATCTGAGCCACATGTCAAATCTTGAAGCTGTGTATCTAGTCGGGGCAGCTCGCACGCCCATTGGTTCGTATTTGGGGGCGCTTTCTTCACTTTCCGCACCGCGCCTGGGTGCTGTCGCTCTCCGGGCGGCTCTCGAACGCGCAGGTGTTGCTCCCGCTGACGTAGAGGAAGTCGTCATGGGCAACGTGTTGTCCGCCGGGATCGGGCAAGCGCCCGCGCGGCAGGCAAGCATATTTTCCGGCATCCCCAATACCGTGCCGGCCACCACCGTAAATAAAGTCTGCGGTTCGGGGCTTCAGGCGGTGGCCATGGCGCGCAAATCGCTCATGTTGGGCGAGGCCGCTCTCGCCGTGGCCGGCGGCATGGAATCGATGTCCAACGTGCCGTATTACCTCACCAAAGCGCGCACAGGTTATCGTATGGGCAACGATCAACTGGTGGACGGCATGATCTTCGACGGCCTGTGGGACCCCTATAATGATTTCCACATGGGTCGCGCTGGCGAGCTGTGCGCTAAGGAATTCAAGCTCGATAGGCAAAGCCAAGATGCCTTTGCCACCGAAAGCTACGATCGGGCACTAAAAGCGCAAGCAGCTGGGGAATTTCGTGCCGAAATCGCCCCGGTTGAAATAGCTCAGAAGAAAGGGCCAGCGCTTGTGGTCGATACCGACGAAGAGCCTGGCCGCGGTGATCCGAAAAAGTTCGCAGCACTCCGTCCGGCGTTTGACCCTGCGGGTACCATCACGGCAGCGAATGCGTCGAGCGTGAACGATGGAGCGGCGGCCGTGGTGTTGGCCACTGAAAGCGCAGTCAAGGCCAGGAGCCTCACGCCACTCGCGCGTATTGTCGGCACCGGGTACGCCGCACACGAGCCAGAGTGGTTCACCACCGCACCGGCCAAAGCCATGCAGGGGTTGCTCACTCGCCTCAACCTTAGCACAAAAGACGTAGATCTTTGGGAGATCAACGAGGCTTTCTCGTGTGTCACGCAGGCTTGCAGCAGCCTTTTGAAGCTAGACCCAGCCACCGTGAATGTTCGCGGCGGAGCTGTGGCCCTTGGCCATCCCATCGGCGCTTCTGGCGCACGTGTGCTCACGACGCTGCTTTATGCAATGAAAGATCGCGGTGCGCGGCGCGGCGTAGCCTCTTTGTGTATCGGTGGGGGTGAGGCCATCGCCATGTTGATTGAGGCCGTTTAGCTTTCAGCATCTTCGAATACCCATGGATCCCAAGTTTGAACCCACCGCGAACGCGGAGTCGGCGTACGTTGCGATGCGCTACACCTTGGGTGCGCGTGGCGCGGAGACGCTAGTGGGGCTGAGGAAGCCGAGCCGCGGAGCCCAGGTGTTGGCAAAAAGCCTTGTTGAATCGCCGAAAGAAGCCAGAGTTCAGCTTTTGGGTCGTGAAATAGCCCGGATCTTGGTGGGTGTAAAACGCCTGGAAACGCTATGACGTTAAGCCGAGGGCGCGTGGTTTCGCGGAGCGATCTTTTGACGAGGTCGGTGAGCGAAGTGGCTTCGGTGGCGCTCGGCGACACTTTCGGCGGCGGGGTGGCGAGTGAAGCGGCACGGCTAGGAGTCGGTCGTATTGCGCCGCGCGCGGTTGTCGACGCGTCTTTAGAGGCGAGTGCCATCTTGGCCCGAGCGCGAGCAGAAGCCGAAGCGATTGTTGCCGAGGCGGAGCGGCACAAGAGCCACGTATTTCTCGGGGCACAGGTGCAAGCACGCGCGCAGGTAGCGGCTGAGCTTTCCACGCAAGCTTTGTTACTTCGGCACCTGGAAAATACGCTTTCCGAACGTCAGCTGGATCGCGCGGTAGAGCTCGGGCGCGTGCTCGCAGAACGGCTCTTGGGGCAAGCTTTGGCGCTGGATCCGAACACCATTGTAGCCCTTGCTCAACAAGCACTGTCCGAAGCGCGTGGCGCTCGGCGAATTCGGATTGAGGCACACCCTGCGGATGCAGCCACCCTAAGTGAGCACCTTGAGCTCCTTGGGATGAATGGAGAAGTCAGCGTCCTAGCCAACGCCGACCAAGCGCGCGGAAACCTCCGCATCTTCACTGACGTGGGCGTGCTGGAGGCTGAGCTCGGCGAGCAGTTGGCACAGCTCGGGGCCAGGCTTCGCGTTTCGCTCACCCCAGAATCCACCTAGATTTCGCAGATCCGTTTTTTGCGCGCCACGGCGCGCCCGTTTCACCCCGCTATCCATGCCATGAGCCAGCCCGATCCTCCTTCCGAGCCGTCACCGCCAAACCCCTCCCCGAACGAGGCCGTGGGCAATGAGATGCGTCCTGGGCAATCTGTTGCCCCCAATCCCGCACCCCCTTCAGCGCGGCGCTTCGACTGGAGGATCAATGTTGCGCTGTTTTTTCTGACGGTGCTCAGCGTGTTCTACGCGGGGCAATTTTGGGGCAACGAGAAGCCGAATCCCGACGCCGGGCTACAGCTTCTCAGCGGGTGGCATTTTGCGGTTCCCCTTCTCAGCATTCTGCTGGCGCATGAGTTTGGTCACTATATTGCCGCGCGGTTGCATCGCGTTCCGACGTCGCTGCCCTATTTTTTGCCTCTACCCGCCCAGCTCAGCCCATTTGGAACGTTTGGCGCCGTCATCATCATGCCGGAACGCATCAAGACGCGTCGGGCACTCATGGACATTGGCGCCGCGGGGCCACTGGCAGGCCTATTGGTTGCGATACCTGTGATGCTGCACGGGCTTTCCCTCTCCACGGTGGAGCCGAAGACGCAAGGCTCTTATATTCAGGAAGGTCAAAGCATCTTGTATTGGCTGCTGAAGTATGCGGTGCATGGTTCGATTCCCGCGGGGCACGACGTATTTTTGCACCCTACAGCTTTGGCCGCGTGGGTTGGGTTTCTTGTAACGTTTCTGAACTTGTTGCCCGTGGGCCAGCTTGATGGTGGCCACGTCGCCTATGCGCTGTTCGGTGAACGGCAGAATGCGTGGGGAAAGAAGCTCGCTTTGGTGCCTTGGCTGCTCGTTCTCTACAACGTGGCGCGATACGTCATGCCGATACTCGCTCGTGGTAACGAGTTTGGGTTTAACAGCCTGACCTCTGAAGACTGGAACCCTGTGAGCGCGGCAATGCCATGGGTGGTTTCTGCGCTGCTCTTGTCGCTGCTGGGTCGCCTTTCCGGCCGTGGGCATCCACCTGTGGAAGACACTGAACTAGGCCCAGGAAGGCGTCTTGTGGGTTGGGTCACACTTGGGCTGTTCGTGCTTCTGTTTATGCCGACACCGATGGTCTTCTACTGAGCTTTGAACTTCTGCAGAAGCGCTTGGCACACTTCAGGCGGTGCGAGGCGGCTTACATCTCCGCCGTGGCGTGCGATTTCCCGCACCAATGAGGCGGAGACAAATCCATAGTTCGTGCGGGTCGGCAAGAATACCGTGTCGATATCGGGCTCTAAATCGGCATTTGCATGAGCTATCTGGAGCTCGTACTCAAAGTCCGTTCCCGCGCGAAGCCCACGCACGATCACTCGTGCACCCATGCGCTTGCCGTATTGCACCAGCAAGCCGTCAAACACGTCGACCTCAACGTTAGAGAAGGGTGCGCAGATTTGGGTGAGGAGGCTGCGGCGCTCTTCCAAGGTAAAAAGTGGGGCGCGCTGAGGGTTAACGCCCACTGCCACGACCACGCGCGCGAACAGCTTTGAAGCACGCTCTACGAGATCCAGGTGCCCATTGGTGGGTGGATCAAAGCTGCCCGGATAGATGGCGATATCGGAGAGCTGGCTAACCATGAGGAGCCACCGGGGACGTGGGAGTGGGGGCGGGCGAGGTTGGCTCCGACGCTTCTTGGGGGGACGGCGGAGGAGCTCCTGGGGCGGCGCCCGCCGGCTTTCCGGCCTCGCTTGGCTCGGCGCCTACCTCTCGGGGTGCTGGTTCTTGCGGCATTTCTGGGCCCAGCATGGGGAGGGGTTCGAGCCACAGAGTCTTGGCGCTGTCAGCGAAGGTGATGCGGAAGTTGGCAAGCAAGCCGGAACCAATCACGCCGTCGACGTTGACGCCGAGTGTCTTCTCGACGTCCCCCATGGGGACCCCTTTAACGCCGGGCACTCCTGGCAGCTCAAATGCGCCAAGCTTGAAGATAGGAAGGGTCGCGTGCTGCAGCGTCGGGCTACCTTCGAGCTGCTTCATTGCGTGGGGTGCGGTGCCCGTCTTCGCCCAGCCCTCCGCATCGAGCGCTACGGGGAAGCTTTGGGCGGTGTCTATCAAGAGTGCAAGCGGCGCCGCCGTAGATTCTTTTCCGAGGCCCGCCAAGACGAGCATGCCGCCACCCCGCAAGTAATCCAAGCGGACACTCGTGGCCACAGGAGGCGGGGGGGGTTCAAAGGTGCGCACTACAAATTGGCTGCCAACAAAATCCACCGTAGCGTGCAGATGCCGCAGCAGATTCATGCCGATCAGTAGTTTCACAGGCGCATTCACTTCGCGGCTAATGCCCGAAAGATCCCGAGCCACCGCCGGCACGTCCCTCACCTCTAGGCGTTCCCCAAAACGTAGGGAAATGAAGCCCGAATTGGCCCCTTGGCTCGCATCCACTACAGCTTCCCCGGAGCCCGTAGCGATCATAGCCAGCGCTTGCTCACCGTTGAGTTCGAGCGGAACGAGAAATGACGTGCCCCCAACGCGTGGCATTTCGGTGACGGCCAACAGGCCCCCGCTAAACTCGAACGGCGTGCGCCCCTGGCCCCTGCGTGCAAGGCCAGCGATTTCCTTCGCCCATGGGTCTCGCACCTCTGGATCTGAAAGCAAGAGTTCAAGCTCATCAGCGGCTTCGTCAATCTTCAATGAATACCAGAGCGCTCGCCCCCTGAGCGATCGTGCATCGCTGGTATCTATGCCCGAAAGCAGCTGCAAAACCCGGTCAAATTCCAGTCCGGCGAGGGCTACCTTGGCAGCCAAGATGCGCGCATCTTCGCGTTCGGGTGTGACGCGAAGGGCGTTTTCCACAGCATCCCTTGCATCTTCCATGTCCCCCGCTGCGAAGCTTTTCTGAGCGCGCGTGAACCACTTGTTGGCAGTCTCCGGGTAGGCGGAGGGAGCTGGTGCGGGGCTCCCACATGCGAGGCCAAGTAGGGAAAAAGCTAGGCCAACAACGTTCACGCAGCGGCGGGCGTGCAGGCGCACGGGCGCCAGGGGTATACGGGGTATCGAGAGAAGGTTTCGATGGTCGAAACGCGGGGCGTCGGATTCGGGAAGTTTCGCGGGGCGCACGGAACCTCGACATAACCCGAAGCACGGTCGCGGGTCGAGGGTTCCAACAAGGGTTCCAAGAAGCCGTGACCCGAACGGGACTCCCGAGCGGAGTGGATTGGTGCTATCTTTAGGGGAGTACGGTATGAAGGGCGGTCACGCACAGCCAAGTCAGAGCCCCAGTGGGCTTTCGGCTCCAGTGCTGCTCCTGAACCGTTATTACGCGCCGGTGAGCATCGCAAGCGCGCGACGGGGCCTAGTGTTGCTCTACTGCGGTGGCGCACACGCCGTGGATTCTGATGGGCATGCCTACGATTTCGAGCACTGGCTCAAGTTGCCCATTCGCGCTGAGGATGATGTCGTGCCGCTGGTGAGTGGCCAGCTAAGGATGCCCCGGGTGCTCCACCTGCTGGGGTATGATCGCTTTCCGCGCGTCAAGATCCGGCTCACGCGAAGAAACCTGCTGTTGCGGGATGATCACCAGTGTCAGTATTGTTTGCGGCGGCCTGGGGTGCGTGAGCTGAATCTTGATCACGTGGTGCCCCGCTCGCGGGGTGGCCGTGAGACATGGGAGAATTTGGTCGTATCTTGCCGGAGCTGCAACTTAAAGAAGGGTCGGCGTACTCCTGAGGAAGCGGGCATGGGCCTGGCACGGCCTCCTGCCGAACCACATTGGTCTACCGCTGCACATATTCTGATGGCCACGCGCGCTCCGTACGAAGAGTGGCAGCCGTTTTTGCGCGCCTCATGATGCTATAGGCCGTCAAAACCAAAAAGCGCACCATTGGCGCATCCACCCCATCGGAAATAGTGCCGCCCAGGGGCCTATGGTACTCTCTTCGGAGTGCTGGACGTCACGGATCCCAAAGACGCCTATACCCACCTGCTCAGTGCCACCCGCGAGTTGGAGCGGGAGCAGCGGCTCTCACGCGACCGTTGGTTTGCGACGCTGCCGCAGGAGGGCAAAGAAGAGCTGCTTTTTGAACTTGAGGTGCTGCTGAAGGCTTCGGCGTGTTTTGCCAACCCGCGCAACCATCCTGGGTCCCCGAAGCGGGAATCTGCAATGGCGCAGGACTTTCGGGAAGCCACCGTGTTGTATCGTGAAGGGCTGCATAGAGCCATCACGCTTGCACGTGGCCTGCTTGGTAGTAGAGATCGCGCCTATGTGTTCCATCGTTACCTTGAAACGGTGCTTCCGGAAGATAATGCACGAACTCGCCTGATGCGCGAAGGCACAGATCAATCATCCCCCGTAGATAGCCTGATAACGCTTCGCCATGGTCTGAGTACGGCGCATGAGGTGTTAGAAGGCATCGTGCGCACGCAACGGGTGCCTTTTCGGCTGTTTTATGCGGCGCTTACGTCCGTCCAGCGCGAAGTAGGGCGGAATGTTTACTTCAACCCCATGCGCGCGCTGGAGTTCCGGCCGGAGTTCGATCGTATCAAGTCGCCACACGTGCTGGAGCTGATTCGTGGCGTTTCTGGAGAGAAGGCGCACCAGCTAGTGGCGCTCACGTTCTTATCGCTGTTTCGCATGCTGCGGTACGTGCGCCTATTGCAGCGAGTCGCCAGCGAGCCGTCGGTCAAGAAACGCCGCCTGGCTAGCCGCGGATATTTGATTCTTTCGGTTCTGCGTTCCGATGCGCGAGCCCTAACCGATCACTTGCGGCGCAGATCGGGTGAGCTACTCGCGGAGAGCTTTGCCAACGATCTACTGAACGTGCCGGCATCGGAAATAGTGCAACGTGCGAGTGAGCTGCGTGCGGCAGGGCATCGCATCATTGCGATCAAAGCGGCGCTTGAGGGCATCGCTGCCACCGTGCGGCTCGAAATGCGCCGCGCGTTTCAGCATGATTTGCCTTCAATTGAGCAGGGGGCATCGGAGGCTGAATTTAGAGCTGCTCTTCAACGGGTGCTGCTCAACCTGAGGCCCGCGCTTCTCAATACGGTGTTATTCTTGGGCAAGGCTCTCGGCGCAAGCCTTGAGCCAGACAGCGTGTTCGACGATGAAGCTGCTCGGCGTGAGACGAGTGAGCGTTTACGCCGTGATGTGTGGATGTTCGCGCAGATCGTGCGAGCATTTGCCTCCAAAGCCGAACAGAGCCCGCCCGAAGATCTCTGGGAAAAGTCCTACGGGCTCCAGTATGTGCGTGAGTTCCTCGCTTACTTTCGTGCGATGGGTTACCCACTGTTGCGGGCCGCCGACTATCCTCGATTCGACGCGTTTATGGCAGCGATGGAGAGCCTGAGCGATACTGATCTCGTTGATCAGATCCGTCTAAACGGAGCCATTGAGGAGTGCCACGAGTTTTATCGCTTCTTGGTGGAGTTGTTTGACGAAATCTCCAAGCGCGAAGTGCTGGAAAATGTGCCTTTCGATCGACGGGAGGCTGCGGGCTCTTTGCGCTTGTACTTGGGCGAACAGGCTGCTTGAGGTTGGAAGTTGTGCTTCGCGCCAAAACCCGTGGATCGCACAAAAACAACTAGGCCGGGCACGCACCGAGGGAATACTCGTGCGACACCCGGCCTGGCGTGTCTTGAAAGACTTTGAAGTTACGCCTTCTTGGCGCGAGCTGCAGCGGGCTTCTTCGCAGCAGGCTTCTTCGCAGCAGCGGGCTTCTTCGCAGCGGCGGGCTTCTTCGCAGCAGCGGGCTTGGCGGCTTTAGCTGCCTTGGCCTTGGGGGCCTTCGCAACTTTGGGTGCCTTCGCAGCAGCGGGCTTCTTTGCAGACTTGGTGCGGGTCTTGGGTGCGGCTTTAGCAGCCGGTGCTGATTTCTTTGCCATGTGTTTCCTCCAAAAGGCTTCCAGCCCTGGTCATCAGGTGGGCCGAAGTACGTTACAATGTGTATATGGCAATCTAGTGCCAGGCGTCAACCTCAAATTTGGAGGAAAGTCGCTGGATTCGGGTTTGTCGGTCGCCACGCCGGTGATGGTGGAGGGGCGACCCCTCCGGAGGTGCGTTGCGCCGCCATCCGATGGTCCGAAACTTGGGAAGTTTCCGGGACTTGACGCTCGCTATGCCCGCGGGCTAGCCGCTCGGGGGCCGGCCACTTTGGCCCCATCAACCGAGGAAATTTCGCATGCTCCCCTGCGCCACCCGATGGATACCCGCTGTTCTCGCTCTCTCATTCCTAGCTGGGTGCGGATATTCACAGGAGGAATGGGACCAGAAAGTCCGTGAAGGGGACAGCCTTCGGGCGCAACTGGCGGTTCAGCAGCAGGCACACAAGAAAGCCGAAGACGACTACGCAGCTGCGCTTTCCGAGATTGACGAGTTGAAGCGCCAGCTCACCGAGCGTGGTGTGAACCTTGATAACCTGAGCGCGAGCCTTGAGCAGCAGAGAAAAGCTCTGGAGGAGTTCAAGCGTCGGGCGGAACAATTGGAGCAGATCCGCAAGCGTTTTGACGCTCTGCGCGAGAAGCTGCAGAAACTCACCGAGCTTGGCCTGAAGGTGGAGGTGCGAAACAATCGCATGCTCATTCAGCTGCCGGGCGATGTTTTGTTCGATTCTGGGAAAGACAAGCTGAAGCCCGATGGGGAGATGATTTTGCTGAAGGTGGCGGAGGTGATTCGCGGAGATGCAGATCTCATCAAGCGCCAGTTTCAGGTTGCGGGTCACACCGATGCTAAGCCGCTCATGGGTGGTGCTTTCAAGGACAATTGGGGTCTTTCGGCAATGCGCGCGCGCTCCGTCTTGAATCTCCTCACCTCGACGCTCGAAGATAAAGGTGGAGGGTTGCCGAGGGCCAATTGGAGCGCCGCAGGCTACGCGGACACGGATCCGGTGGCGGACAACGGCACCGATGACGGCCGCACCAAGAATCGGCGCGTGGAGCTCGTGGTGCAGCCGAACGTCGAAGAGATGCTCAACCTAAATAGCTTCATCAAGTAAACGATTCGGAATGGCGCGAGTTGGCACGATCGACATCGGAACCAACTCGGTTCTTTTGCTCGTTACCGAACAGGTGGGGGGCGTTTTGTTGCCCCAACGAGAAATCTCCACCGTCACTCGGTTGGGTCAGGGCGTCGATAAGTCGCGACGTTTGGCCGCTCCCGCTGTGGAGCGCACGCTTGAGTGTTTGCGCGAATACCGGCGGATCCTCACAGAGCTTCACGTTGAGCAGCTCGCCGTTGTCGGCACAAGCGCGCTCAGGGATGCACTTGGGGCAGAGGAGTTCCTGGTGCGCGCTCAAGAGCTCTTGGCGGTACCCGTTGAGGTCATCAGTGGGGAGCGCGAGGCACGGCTTGCCTTTTCGGGTGCCCTGTCCGGTTTGTCGGTAAGCGGGCGGGTGCTGGTGATTGATATTGGTGGCGGTAGCACCGAGTTTATTGTTGGAGAGTGCAACTCGGGCTTGCACACGGTGCAGTCGCTCGTGAGCCTCAACATTGGGAGCGTCCGCCTCACCGAGCGCCACGTGGCGTCCGATCCCCCAACGAAGGCAGAGCTTGAAGCGCTGCGTCGCGACGTGGATCGCGAGTTGGCCGCCGTGGGGTTGCCGGGCAAGGTCGGCACAGTCGTCGGCGTAGCAGGTACGGTAACAACCCTCGCTTCAGTTATCCGAAAGCATTCACGATTCGATGCCAACGCCCTCCACGGAACGGAGCTCACGCTCGACGAACTGAATCTTTGTTTGGCCGAGCTTTCGCGTATTCCAGTTAACGCCCGCGAGGCGCTCGTGGGAATGAACCCAGGCCGCGCCGACGTAATAGTGGCCGGTGCCTGTATTCTTCAAATGGCCCTCTCCTACGCTGGCGCCCAAAATCTGCAGGTTTCCGCCAGAGGAGTACGGTGGGGGCTTGCACAAGAGCTGACAAGCTCAGGCTAATTGCAGACACGCGGAGCCTCCGCGCTTGTTTTGTGGGCGAAACCACCGTTACTGGACAATTGTTGTAGGGTCGCGAGGTCAGCGGCGACGGGCGCATGCTCGAAGAACGTGCTAAACATCTAATTCTTGATGCATAAGCGCAACAGTGGAGTGGGAAAATGTCATATTCCCTTGACACCCGGCCCCACTATAAGTACAGTTCCGCGCCTGGCGGCTCCTGACCAAAATCTGGCGAGTCACTCCCACCCCTCCCTTTCGATAGAACCACAGGTGGGGGCCCAGGGCAAAAAAAGTTTCTGCACCAATGGCACCGCGGAATGAAGTCCTGGATACAACGGTTAAGGCAGGTTCGCTTAGGTCAGAGAAGTTCCAAAGCTCCCAAGTATTTCAACTTGTGAGCACCAATTGCAGTTTGGGCAGGTGGTTGTGTGCAAGACACGGCCTGTCGGCTCATTTCATTGTTTAAGGAGAACGTAACAAATGGATCTGCAGGTTGAGTTCAAGGTCGGCGACAAGGCAGTTTATCCCGCACAAGGAGTGGCTGAAGTGATCAGCATCGATGAGCGAGATATCGCCGGGTCGCGGCAACGTTTTTATGTTCTCCGCATCTTGGACACAGATCGCAAGATCATGGTGCCCGTTTCGAATGCTGGCGCGGTCGGTTTGCGTCAGGTTATCTCCGAGCAAGAGATTCGAGAAATTTTCGATATCCTCAAGGAAACCACGATTGGGTTTGACACCCAAACCTGGAACCGTCGCTACCGCGGGTTCATGGATAAGATTAAGACTGGGTCTATCTATGACGTAGCGGAAGTGCTTCGAGACCTCTATCGCTTGAAGACCAGCAAGCAACTCTCCTTCGGCGAGCGCCGCATGCTGGATACAGCGCGCACCCTCATTGTTAAGGAAATCGCGATCGCTCGCGAACAAACCGAAGATCAGGTCAAAGACGAGATCGAAGCGATCTTCTTCACCAACTGATCGTTCCCATCCTGCTTAGACGGGGCCTCGGGTTCTTCCCGGCGCCCCGTTTTCGCGTTTATTGCCTTGTCGGTTGCGCGATCAATCCCAGGCACGGCTTGGAGATCCGGCGTTCGAAGAAGAGCTCTCCCAACCGACGGGTCCGCACGGTGGGCCGGACGCGGTCTTCAAGGTGTACGACCGAGTCCGGCTTGCGGCGACCCGCGCAGGATGACCTCAAGCGAGTCAGCGAGTCGCTTCCCACGCCTCGTACGCGTCGAGCATGTCGGACAGGTTAGCCCACTTCACCTTACCCTCTTGCACCCGTGTATCAATTGCGGAAAGCAGAGCCTCGAGCACGGGCTCCTCCCCACTGGTCAAGGACCAACTGCCCCAAACCCAGTAGAACGTGTTTAGCTTAGCGCTGTCTCTCGCCAGAATCGCAGCGTCGAGATCGGAGAGCGCCCGCGTCACATCTTCCTGGGTAAGCGTGCAGGTCGGCAGTGACTGGCCCGTGGAAGTGGCCTCCTCTTCCAAACAAGGCAGGCTTCCGCTGCCAGGGAATATCACAAGTTTTCCGTTTGGATCGTCGGTAAGCCATTGCGCGCCACTTAGGGCGCGCCAGGGGTGAATTCGCTCTGCGACAGCCGTTGGGTAGGAGCTATGGCAGGTTGGGTCGGTTGCCCCATTGCAGTTGAGAGCTTGATACTCAGCGGGTCGATCTGCGGGGGCCATCGAGTATAAGCACAGCACCGTGGTGGCGGTCGTCGCTTTGAACCCTGCGTCGATCACACCCTTCACCCAGTCCACATTTCCGCAGTTGCCGGAGACGTGATCGAGTCGGGTTACCTGCGGAGCCAGTTGCGTGTAGCGTAGGGTTGCTTGGGCGGTAAAGGTGTCGAGCGGGGTCGCGTCCACGCCTCCGATGCCGGCGTGTGATCCCACTGAGTGGCCGCGCGCTTCAAGTGCTTTCCAATCCTGAAGCGCGGGTGGGCCGGAGGCTGCTTTCACCACAGGATCGCGGGGTTCAAACGTGAGCTTGCCGCCGTGAGCCTCGAACTTCTGAGCAAACGCATTGAGGGAAGCAAAGTAAGCGGCGTCAAAAGTCTTGTTCTCAAGATGCAAGGTGAGCGTTAAGTGGAGAGCGGGATCTAGCGAATGGCCGCCACCGGCGCCGGCGCCACCAACGCCTGAAAGTGCACCACCTGACCCGCTCGGACTGCCGCCAGTGCTCATAGCAGGTGCCCCTAGAGAACCTATGCCTCCGCTCCCGAGGCCAGGCTTACCTCCCGTATTCTTGAGCCCTCCCGTACTTCCCAGCGCTCCTCCCCCGACACTTCCCCCGGTGGTTCCCGGGGCCGTCGCAGAATCGCTGCTGCAAGCCGGCGTGAGCGCAGCAATCATCAGTAAGCTGGCAATTTTTTTCTGGAACCTCTGCATGGTGCTCTCCGGGAGCTTCCAACGGCAGGGTTGCAGCTGATCTTTAGCCCGGAGGGGCGCCAAGGAAGTTTGAAGCCACAAAACGCTGAGGTCTTAGCCGCCCGTTTCGGGTGTGCGCTTGCGGATCGGCGAGAGCGGAGGCAGTTCGAGCGCTACTCTCCAGTGCTCACCCTCCAGCGTACATTTCACTTCGGTCTTTTGGGTTGCTGGGACTTCACCCGTCACGGTCACCAGTGACCACTTGCCTTGCACGCGAGCCCGGAAGTTTCTCGGTCGATAATTGAGGGAAAAGCGCGAAGGCGCGAGCATCTCCTCCGGCAGCACTGTCTTGCCCAGCACCGCTGTAGCCCGCTTTGCGCGCTCCGTGAGATTGCTTTTCGCCTGGCTCCATAGGAGTTCGTAGGCTCTGCGTGCTGCGATTGGGTCACCGTGCACACGGCGCATGCGATCGATGAATTCCCGAACCAATAGCTCGGGGCGAGCGTCGACGCGTGGCGATTCACAGCCGAAAAGAAAAAGCGCGAGGGAGCACACGGCGACGCGAAAGGCTGCTAGCGAGCGTGGCCTCCCACGCAGGTTTGGGGATGGAGTAGATGCGGATTGGGGAGCGGATGCGGATGGGGGAGAAGCGGATGCGCTGCAGTGCACACTCGGTGGGCGGGGAACACTCGAAGATCCGGGGAGAATGCGCGATGCGCAGCGGCCATCGAAGCCAGGCAAGTTGTGCTGGTGGTCGCAAGCGACGTTGATCGGAAGCAGGGAACCCGCGCTCATCGGTGACGTTTATTAACTGCTTCTCTAGGCGTGTCCATACCGAGCGAGGTTCCGCTTCTTTTGGCACTTATCGCCCTTGCCGGACGCCAACTGTCCTGCACTGCTCTGCGCAAACTTGGCCCCGGGTGATCGCTCCCGGCTACCCTGACACACACTGTGCGACCCGCTTGCCATCCGACGTTTCCGGTAACTTTGAACTGGGCCAATCGCCGCGCTCCGGCTGCTGCTAGCACGGCGGATCTCGGCATTGTGCAGCGCGGGAGTCGCGATAACCTGCTGATTTCCGGGGATAATCTGAAGGCGCTTTCGGCGCTGCTCGATACCGTAGCAGGTGAGGTGACGCTTGCTTATCTCGATCCGCCGTTCTTCACCGGTCGCGTGCATGAGCGTGTTGAACGTAGCCGTGATGTGCGCGGTGGTCTTGTGCGCTCTACGCGTCCGGCGTTCGACGATCGATGGGCGGGCCTCTCCGAATACTTGGAAGACATCTCGGATCGAATCGCCGCGGTGAGGCGCTTGTTGGCACCTCACGGAAGCCTCGTGCTCCACGTGGATCCCAAGACCTCGCATTACCTCAAGGTGGTGTGTGACGAGGTGTTTGGGCCCGATTGCTTCGCGAGTGAAATTGTCTGGCGGTATCGGCGCTGGCCTGCGAAAACACCAAATTTTCAGCGAGTTCACGACGTGTTGCTGCGCTACGTGAAAGACCCCCAAGTGCCGCCGCGCTTCAACGCACTCTATGAGCCACTGGCCGCAACCACGTTGGCTACGTGGGGAACCAAAAAGCAGCGTGCGGTGGTGGGTGCCGATGGGCGGCGGGTACGCTCCAGCACGACCGAAGATGCGTCACCGGGTGTTCCTATGGGAGACGTTTGGGATATTGGAATAGTGGCGCCGGTAGCCAAGGAGCGCACAGGGTATCCGACCCAAAAACCGGCGGCCCTGCTCCGACGGGTGATCGAAAGCCTGACGGATCCCGGGGAAATCGTGCTTGATCCGTATCTAGGCAGCGGTACAACGGTCGCCGTGGCAAGTGAGCTTGGGCGGCGCTCTATAGGCATTGATAAGAATATTGAGGCAATCGAAATCGCTCGCACTCGGTTGAATGCGCTCGGTGTGCGTCCAATGCACAAGCGTGTGCTGGATGACGCCGATGAAGTCGCAGGCGAAACGCAATTGCCTGAAGTGCGTTCGGCCTAGAAGGCCTTGCCGTCTAAGACTTCAAGAAGCAGCGGATTGTGATCTTTTAAGTGCTGTTTCCTCAGGCGATCAAGCAGGGCGCCGCGGTCTTCGGAGAGGGCTTTTCGCCGCAAAAGATCGGCGATTTTCGGGCTTTCACTTCTCAGATCAGCGCGCTCCTCACCCAGGCTTCCGCGTCGCCAAAGCACGGCATAGTTCTCATCTAGCTTGAGCGGCTTGGGTGCAATGGCGCCATCCTCCACGTTTGCTAGGGCCGCATAGATTTGGGGGCTCACTCGCAACTGCGGAAACGTTGTCGAACCATCCGCGCGGACAAAGCCGAGATCGCCTGCCCGCATATGCGTGGCGTGGTCGACCGACTCGGCGCGTGCTATCTGGCGCCATTTAGCCAGCCCGCCTGTGCCTTGGCACTCTTGGATGATCGCGAGGGCGCGCGCCTCCGAGGTGACCACGATTCGCCAGACCGCAACGCTTGGCGGACGGATAAACTCCGATCGGTGGTCGGCGAAATAGCGCTCAATATCGGCCTGTTTTACCCGATCTTGGGCGATTATCTCCTGCAGCAGAGAAGCTTCCAGTGCGCGTGCCAGGATGACTTTTCGGGCATCGCGACCCGCTGGAGTTGCGTCCAGATGCCGGGCTTTGGCCTCCGCCGCCTCCATCAACTCAAGGCCCAAAACGCCGCGCACGAAACCCTCCGCGCGCTGTTCTTTTGTTGGACCAAACGGCTCCAGTTGCCAGCTCGCGGCGGCGTTGAGCCGCGACTGCACGGTGTTCCGTGTGAGCGATTCACCAGCCACCAAAAGGAGTGCACGCGGTTCGTCCGCGCGAACGCTCGACGCGAGTAAACACGCCGTGAAGATAAAGGGGGAAAACAGCTGTTTCAAGGCCGGACCTTCGGGAGTTCAAAGCCGAGCTGCTTGAGCACTCCACGCAAGGTGGCTTCTTCATCGCGCGCGCGCGCGTGCAGCACTACGAATGCTTTCGGATCTTTGCTTACGGCAGCTTGGGCGGCTCTCTCGTAGTTTTCGAGCACGAGGAGTAAGTGTGGATGAGCCAGGGCCACTTCCTTAGGGATATCCATACTGCCGGCAGCCTGAACTCTAGCTTCGGCCAAACGCTGAACAACTCGCGCGAGTTCGACGTCGTTCACACGTGCCCGGAGAAACTCGGTATCGGCACTGGCGCCTTCGACCAAGAGGCCCGCACGACTCAAATAGGTCCCCGCCCAACACAGGGGAGCGAAAAAGAGCAGCGCTCCTAGCGCACATACGGCAAACCAACTGCGTCGGTGGGAATTGAGTCGCATAACTTTACCGTTCGTCCGGCGAGGTTGAAAGAGATGCGGCAGGCGCCGATGGAGCGGCTAACTCCCACCTGCCACTATCGAGAGCGTCGCGAGCAGCTGAACGTTCTGCATCGCGCTTTGAGCGACCTTCGCCAAACCCCACGCCTTCCCCTCCAACGCACACTTGAATGCGAAACCAACGTTGATGGGCGGGGCCAGAGGTTTCGAGCACGAGGTAGGTAGGTGAAGGAGCGCCCAGGGCTTGCACTCGCTCTTGGAGCTCGCTTTTAGCATCCAATTGTCCGCTGTGCCCTTTTTGTAGGCCATATTCGGCTATGACAAGGCAAATGTTGCGCGCGGTCGGTAGGCCAGAGTGAAGATAGGCCGCCGCGATCAAGGCCTCCACCGCGTCGGCAATTACATTCACACTTTGTTTCAGTCGATTTTCATCAGCACCTTTGCCCAAGCGTAAAACTTCAGGGATGGGCGTTTGCATGCCCCAACGCGCGAGCGATTCGGCGTTTACCAGTTGGGATCGAAGCCGTGTGAGGGCTCCTTCGTCCTCGCCGGGGAACCGAGCGAACAGGATTTCACTGATGCAGAAGCCGAGCACAGAGTCGCCGAGAAATTCAAGACGTTGGTTATCGGCAATTCCAGGCTGTTCATTGGCGAGGCTCGGGTGGGTGGTTGCCTCTTCGAACAGCGGGTGATCGCTCGGGAGTCCAAAAAGACGCGCCACATGCGCCCGAGGATCCTCGGGCGAGGCATCTTTCTCTTGGGGAGCCTTGGGATCCTGCACAGAATCTGACACGCTCGTGTAGGCTAGCGAAGTTGGCTCGCCAGCGCGAGCGCCCCTCTTCTGGCGGAAAACAAGCGGTTCTACGGCTACCAGGCTAGCTGCCGCGGAACGCGAGTGTCCCGGGCCTCCCCATCTTCGGTATGCTCTCGGGCCCCCCATGGGACAACTCCTGTCCTGCCCCTTCTGTCGCGAGCTCTACGGTGCTGAGGAGGCCTCGCGCTGTCCAACTTGTGATGTTGAGCTGGTGCCGCTTGGCAGCCTCCCGCTTTCTGACGAAGCGCGCCTGGAAGACGCCCTGAGTGGTACTGTCGAGCACCCAGATGACGTACGATTTGGCCTGTTCTATTTCGGCAAGGGGCGAGGGCTGTTGGTGTTGTTAGCATTGGCTGGGCTCGGTTGCTTCTTCGCACCGTGGCTAAGTGTCACGGCGCCGGATCCTTCGGAGATCACCGGATTTCAAATTGCTCACAGGCGATCGGGTTGGTTTTGGGGTGGAGCGCTGGGGTTTTTCATCCTCATTCCGCTCTTGGTTACTCGGCGCTGTGCCTATGATTTGCGAGGCGTTCGCGTAATCAGCGCAACGTTTGCAGTGCTCACGCTGCTCGAGGTTTTGATCCTATTCTGGCGGCCTCCCACGGCAGGGCGATTTATCAGGATCACCTACGATTGGGGTTGGGGGCTCTATGCAAGCGCAATCATTAGCGCTGCTGCCACCTGGGTGGCTCTACGTCTTGGTGGGCCCCGGCCTGAGCCGGCGCCCAAGGTTGCCCCGGAACCTACACGAGCACCCGCCATAGATCGAAACAAGAATCTAAAGTTGCATTAGGCCTATTCGTGGTCAGTCGTGCCGGCGCAGGTCGTAAGACGAGAACCTAAAGCGGCGTGTCAAACCTGACCATAATCTGCTATAAAACCCCTCCTAACACGGATGGCCCACGCACGTGGAGTCGGCCGGGCCGGGTGCTGTGGCTCAGTAAGTTTTGGTTGCCGCCGGAATTGGTACTGTAAAAGTGCTAATATCCGCCGAACAATTGAGTCCAATATGCTAGTGGCTCTCTGTTACCCTGTGGGCTGAACTGCAATTCGAGGTGAGTGATGCAACAACTCATTGGTAAGACGATTTTATGCGCAGCGCTCCTGGGCGCGATCGGGTGCTCCAACGCAGTGGAGGGCCGCCCCACCACCAAAGGTACCATGCCTGGGGCGCCCGGCGTCGGCCCGGATGGTACGCCAGCGCCTGGCACAACTGGGACTCCTACCCCTGGAAGCACGGGTCCTGGTGGTACTGGTACCCCTGGGGTCCTGCCTCCTCCTCCTCCTCCACCGACTGGCGCAGTTTACGGCCCAACCGCCTTACGGCGGCTCACCAACACGCAGTACAAATCAAGCGCTGCGAAGCTTCTCGGTCTAACGGAAGTCCCAACGGACAAGCTTGACCTTGAGCCGCTGAGCCAAACAACGCGCTACCTCGATAACAATAGCCAAGCGCTAACTGTCGCGCCGATTCTTGCGGGTCAATATGCGGGCCTCGCCGAAAAGCTCGCGAAAACCTACGCGGTAGCCCCATGTGCGGGTGGCTCGGATACCGCCTGTGGTGATGCTTTCATTCAGAGCTTCGGCAAGCGTGCTTACCGAAGGCCGCTGAGCTCAACGGAGTTTCCTCGCTACCAGGCGCTCTTTGCGAGTGAGCTAGCCCGTACAGGCTACACCGGGGCGGTGACCCAGGTGATTGAAACGATGCTCCAATCGCCGAACTTCGTGTATCGGTTTGAGCTGGGGGATGCCTCTCAGGGACCCAATCGCTCGCTCAACTCCTACGAAGTAGCCACGCAGCTTTCGTATCTGTTAACTGACACGATTCCCGACGACACGCTGCTTGCGGCTGCGGACAGCGGAGCTCTTTTGACTGCAGAGCAACGAGAGACGCAAGCCCGACGGCTCCTGGCGTTACCCGAAGCAAAGCCAACCCTGCGCCATTTCCTAGAGATGTTCGTGCGCACCAGTCGCCTGGAGGAGCTCCAGAAGGATTCAGGCGTGTACCCGGCGTTCACACCAGAGCTACGCGATGCAATGAAGCTTGAGACCCAGCAGCTCATCGACGACGTCTTGTGGCAGGGCGACGGAACCTTCACCAGCTTGCTCACAGCTAATTACACCTTTGCCAACTCTTCTCTTGCGACCCTTTACGGCTTGCCGGATCCCGGTGGCGCGGCTCTGGTGAAAACGCCCCTCAACACCGCCGAGCGCATGGGTATTCTCTCGCACGCTAGCGTGCTCGGTCAGCACTCTAAGGCGTTCGAGTCCTTCCCAATTGGGCGAGGAAAGTTGATTCGCATTGGCCTTCTCTGCCAGGTTCTGCCCTCACCTCCGCCAAATCTCGCGGTGATGCCGGTGGCGCCGAACCCAGCGCTCACCACGCGTGAGCGCTTTGCTCAACACTCCAGCGACCCAGGGTGCTCGGGTTGCCACGCACTCATTGATCCGGTTGGTTTTGGTTTGGAGAATTACGACGGGATAGGCGCATTCCGAACCATGGAGAACGGCAAGCCGGTGGATGCGAGCGGCAATTTCACCAGTACTCTCGACATCGACGGGCCATTTCAGGGTGCGCCAGCGTTGGCGCAGAAGCTAGCGGGAAGCCTGGAAAGCAAGCAGTGCTTAACCCTTCAGGCCTACCGTTGGGCCTTCGGGCGTGACGAGTCTTCGGCGGAGCGTGGAGTCGTGGATGCTATCGCGGCACAGTTGGCACCCACGGGCCTCAAGATTACTGATGTTGCGGTGGCTTTGGCTAAGTCTGACAACTTCGTGTTCCGAACTTTCAAATGAGCGGCACAGCCAGCACTAATTTTGACCAATTAAGGAATCCGAATCATGAAAAATGCGGTTCTCAAGCGTAGGTCCCTCCTGAAACAACTCGGAGCTGCAGCGTTTCTGGCAACGCCGGTTTTCCGTTCCGTGATCGCGGAAGCACAAACAACCTTCCCACTTCGCCTGATCATGCTCAATCTCCCGGGTGGCATCCCCTTCCGCGCGGGCTCTGAGTCGCAGCTGGATACCTACTTTGACGGGATATATTCGCCCTGGGCTAGCCTCCAGTCGGACATGATCGTGTTTGACAACATCAATAATCAGGCCGGCGACAAGGTAGCGACCTTCTGGGAGCTCGAAGGTCACGGCGGGGGTTGTCGCTCCATGTTTGGGGCAGCGGTGAACGATCAGGGCTGCAAGGGCACCACGGCGTGTGGCGAAGAGGCTCTCGCTTACCGCTACGGCACGGCAACTACCCTCGACCAGCACATTGCTACGGCCATGGGTCAAACCACCCCGTTTTCCTCGCTCCACTTCGGAACCTTGTGGGATAAGGGGCAAGGCGGAGACCACGCCGAGTGTTGGTACAAGAACGGGCAGGCCGTTCGACCTATGTCGGATCCCATGACGGCCTTCAGTCGCCTGTTCGGCAATGGTTTGCCGTCGGGAGGCGGTGCGCCGCCGCCCGCCCCGACCGGTACGACGCCAGCAGTGCCTGCGGGCCCGGACCCAGCGTTGGTGAACCTCTATGAGCGCGGCAAGAGTCGTCTAGATTTGCTCTTCGCTGAGATGGCGGAGGTTAAGGCCATTGCGGGGAGCGACGAGCAGAACAAGCTTGATCAGCACCTCACGGCGCTGCGTGAGCTAGAAGGCAAGTTGCCCATGCCTGGCGGTACCACCGGCGGGGGTGGGGGCGGCGGCGGCGTGATCGTGGGCCCAGGCGTGACACCTGGCGCGGGTTGTGCCCTCCCGGCCAACACGAGTGGCAATGACATCCAGACCGTAAGCCGTGCGTTCAATGATATCGCGTATCAAGCCGTGAACTGCGATTTGACGCGCGTTATGGGGCTTCAGTGGCTCTCGTCTGGGGATCACATTCCGCGTTTCCAGTTCCTTGGTTGCTCCGGGGACCACCATGGGATGGAACACAGCTCGAATGGTGGGGAATACATCAAGGCTCAGAAGTGGATATTCGAGGAGATGGTCAAGTTCGTGACCATGCTGAAAAATACGCCCGAGGGGAACGGCAGCATGCTCGATAACTCGATCGTTTACCTCGCGTCGGAAATGGGTAACGGGACTCACATCCTGTCCCCCGCCATGTCCACCATTATTGGCAAGGCTGGAGGCGCATTCAGGACCGGGCGACGTGTCGATGCTCAGGACCGCAACATCAATGACGTGCTCCTTACGGTCGCGAACACCATGGGCCTTAATGTCACCCAGGTGGGCGATCCAGAATTCAACAAAGGCGCAATAAGCCTCAGCTAAGTTGTGCCCCTGCAACGGCTAAACCTCAGCTAAGTTGTGCCCCCGCAACGGCTAAGGCTCAGCTAAGTTGTGCCCCCGCAACGGCTGAGCCCCAGCACGGCTGGGGCCCGAGCGGAGTCAGTGGGATTCCTTGCCCACGGGGGCGCCACTTCCGCCCGTCAGAAAGTCCAGGTCAACGCCTTCGTTGGCCTGGAGCACGTGATCTACGAAGAGGAGCCCGTACCCCCGCTTGAAGGCCTTCTCTGGGCGCTGATAGCGCTGACGCCTCGCTTCTAACTCGGCATCGGGAACCTCCAGGTGCAACCTCCGCCCGACGACGTCGAGCTCGATCATGTCGCCGCTCTGCACCAACGCGAGTGTACCGCCAGCCGCGGCCTCCGGCGCTACGTGGAGCACCACGGTTCCGTAGGCGGTGCCACTCATGCGTGCATCCGAGATGCGCACCATATCGGTAACGCCTGCTGCGAGGAGCTTCTTCGGCAACGCCATGTTCCCGACTTCCGGGAAGCCTGGGTAACCTTTGGGCCCACAGTTCTTGAGGACCATGATGTCCTCTTTGGTAATATCGAGGTCCGGGGAATCCACGCGTGCCTTGTAATCTTCAATGCTCTCGAACACGACGGCACGGCCGCGATGTTGCGTGAGCTCTGGCGTGGCGGCGGAGGGCTTGAGCACGGCGCCATCCGGAGCCAAATTTCCGCGGAGCACTGCGATTCCGCCCTGTTTAGTGAAAGGCTCGGAAAAGGTGTGGATCACGTCGCGGTTGAAGCATTCGGCGTCTTTGCAGTTATCCCACAGGGAATGACCATTCACCGTGAGGGCATCCTTTCGGATCAAGCTTTCCAGCTCTCGAATGACGGCCGGCACACCACCTGCGTAGTAGAAGTCCTCCATGAGGTATTTGCCGGAGGGCATGAGATTCACCAGGCAAGGCAGGTTGCGCCCCAACCGGTCCCAATCCGCAAGCGTTAGGTCAACACCGATCCTGCCGGCGATCGCGAGCAAGTGCACTACGGCGTTGGTAGAACCGCCAATCGCACCGTTTACCAAAATCGCGTTCTCGAACGCCTCTTTGGTCAGGATTTTCGACAATTTGAGATCTTCGTTGACCATGTCAACAATGCGCCGGCCGGCCATATGTGCAAGCACGTAGCGCCGTGAATCTACAGCTGGAATGGCCGCATTGCCCGGCAAACCTGCGCCGAGCGCTTCCACCATCGAAGCCATGGTGGAGGCCGTACCCATGGTCATGCAATGCCCCGCCGAGCGGCTCATGCAGGCCTCAGCCTCCATAAACGCAGGCAAGCTCATTTTTCCCGCGCGCACAGATTCGCTAAATTCCCACACGGAAGTCCCCGAGCCAATCTCCTGGCCCCGGTATTTGCCGTTCAGCATGGGCCCGCCGGAAACGGTGATGGTCGGCAGATCGCAACTAGCAGCGCCCATCAGAAGTGCGGGTGTTGTCTTGTCGCAGCCACAGAGCAACACCACTCCATCTATTGGGTTAGCTCGGATAGATTCCTCAACATCCATGCTCACCAGATTGCGAAACAGCATTGCTGTCGGCCGCATAAGGGTTTCCCCGAGTGACATCACCGGAAACTCCACGGGGAAGCCACCCGCTTCGTACACTCCACGCTTCACGTGTTCTGCGATCTGTCGAAAGTGTGCGTTGCACGGCGTCAACTCCGACCAGGTGTTGCAAATGCCAATTACCGGTCGACCGTCGAAAAGATGCGTGGGGAGCCCCTGGTTGCGCATCCATCCACGGTGAATGAACCCGTCGCGATCGGCCGGTCCAAACCAAGCTTGGCTTCTTCTTTTTGGTTTCTCGGACATAGGTTGGCGCTTATACGCGCGCAGATTGCCCAAATCCACCGACGTCAGCCCTTGACGCCGAGCGAGCTCGTCGGAGATAGCAAGGAGCGTGAAAGTTCTCGCTTCGTCGTCCTACGAGTCTCAGCCTTACGAAGCGAAAGCGATCCCCCAGGCCCATCCGGATAGGTTGGCAGTGGTCGCGCGTTTTCATGGGTTCCTAGCGGCCAAAGCGAACGCTTGCCGCTACTTAGACGTGGGGTGTGCAGATGGTGCTCACCTCATACCGCTTGCGCTAGAGTTCCCGGAGTCTACATTTGTTGGCGTTGAGCTGTCGCCGAGTCAGGCGGAGCGCGCACAACGTGCCATTTCCGAACTAGGGCTCACAAATGTCACCGTGCATTGCGGGGACTTTACTCAAGTGGAGCTGGGCGGTGGCTTTGATTACGTAGTGGCGCATGGGCTTTACTCCTGGGTTCCGCCCGAAGTACAGGATGCGCTGATCCGGAAGACGGCCGAGTGGCTTGCGCCAAACGGCGTCGGATACCTGAGCTACAACGTTTACCCGGGCAGCTACGTGCGGGACGCCGTACGCTCGATCGGCCTTGAATTTTCACCACCGGAAACGGATCCGAAGAAGGCGTTGTACGGCCTCAGGGCCATTTCTAAGGCGTTTGCCGCAAGTATCTACAGTGAGCGGCCGCTTGGTTCGGCGATTGCGCGCGAGTTCGAGAGAGTCGCAGGTGCGGCCGATTCGCAGGTTTGCCACGACTGGTTTGAAGCGAATATGCAGCCCGTTTACTTTGCGGATTTCGCACGGCACTTGGCCCGCCACGACCTTCGGTTTCTCGCCGAGGTGACGCTCCCTCCGGGGGTTGCCCAGATCTCGGCAGACGGCCAGAAGCTGCTTGCTCAACTCGCAAAAGATGTGATCAAGCGCGAGGCTTGCGTGGATGTACTCACCTGCAACGCGTTTCGCTGCACGCTCGTGGCGCGGGCATCGGCTCTGCCTCCAAGGCGCGTAGATCGCGGGCGAGTGCGTGTTCTCATGATGAGTTCAGTTGCGAGAATCGAAGGTGAGCCCACCCTGAAGGAGGGCGCTGCCGTGACCTTCCTTGGGTCGCATGGGGAGCGTTTTCAGTTGAGCCAGGGCCTGGCAAAAGCGGCGCTTTTTGAGCTTATCGAGCAAGCGCCGGTAATGCTCGGCTTTGAGCTACTCGTTGAGCGAGCCCGTGCCCGTTTAGCGGCTCAAGGCATGCCCGCGCCGGCGCTTGAAGTGGCGCAGCAGGAACTTGAGGTGGCGGTGTTCGAACTTCACTTAATGGGGTGCGTCGATTTGCGTGAACATTCCGCGCGGTGTGTCTTGGAGCCGGGGGAACGCCCGCTGGTCAGCCCGTGGCTACGCTGGCTCGCATTGCGCAGTAAGTGGTTCGTCAATGCAAGTCACGTTCCCGTTCTGATTGACGATGCCGATGTGTGTCGGCTCATTCCGCTCTTGGACGGCTCTCGCGATCGACAGGCGCTTTTGGGTGCTTGGCGGCAAGCGCTCGGTGGGGAAGCTAGAGCGGCCATGTCACTCCATCGTCTAACCTCAACCCTTAAGCAGCTGGCCAAATTGGGGTTGCTACAAGTGGCCCCTAGCGAAGAGCCGCGCTCATCCCCCGCGGAGTAAGCTGGTGATGCAGAACGGGGTGCAGCAGGGTGGTTCCTTGCGTCGCGGGTTGCTTGTGTGGCTCGCTTTCGCAGCTGTTTTTGGCGCCTTTGTCTATCTGCGCGTGACCGCGCCAAAAGGGGCGGAGGTTGAGGTTTCTGCCGCTGTGGAGCAATTGCGTTTGAGTCTTTTGGCTGCCTCTCGTGCGAGCACTGAGCTGGAGCAAAACCGAAAGTTGGGAGACCTTGTGTTGCCCGAGGCTCAACTCCGAGTGGCTGGGCGCCTTTTCGAAATGCGCGGCAGGAGTGGGATGTTGCGGTGGCTCTCAGAGCTGCAGATTAACTCTATAACGCTCGAAATAAAGAGCCAAGAGCTAGCACTGAGTCAAGATGGAACCCAGGCACGCGCTTTCTTGGAAGTTCTCGCGACGGGGAAGAATGCGGGGGGCACTCGAATCGAAGCCCGCCGTGTTCAATTGCGCTTTGTGAAGCGCGCTCTTGGGTGGAAGCTAGCGGACATGGAAGTCTTTCCCGAGGCTCGCAACTACCCAGAAGCGCGGCCTTAACCGGCGCTTTGCTTGGTGATCTTGTGCACGCTCCGCACAACACCGATACACCTGTCTTCTACGTACAAAATGCCCGCGGCTTTCGCGGCCGCCGCACCTTCCTTGGACACGATGCCCTGTTGTAGCCAGATCGCTTGAGCCCCATGCGCGAGCGCGTCTTTTACGACGGCCGTAGCATCCGCGCTCGGGCGAAACACCAGCACAATCTGCAACGGAGCTGGAACGTCACCTAACGTTGAGTAGCATTTTTTACCAAACACCTCTTTCGCGTATGGATTGACGGGCGTGACCTCAAAGCCCGCGCGCAGCAGTGCAGCAGGAATCGCGTGCGCCTCCTTCTGCGGATCTCGACTCGCTCCCACCACGGCAATCTTAGAAAATTCGCGCAGGATCTTCTCGGCAGTGTCCATGCTGGGCAACATGGAGCCATCGGTAAGAAATACAACCCACCCCTCCCTGGCGACGGCGGCCCGTTTTCCTCTTTCCTCGGGGGCGTCGGTGGCTGTACCCGCCACCGGATCCCAAAGTACAAGGGCTTTGGCTTGGCGGCCCGTGCGAGCTCAACCATCGAGGGTGCCAAGTCGCCACCGAAAGTGCCATTCGCGAAAGGCCGAGCCTACCACGGCGCGTGAGGTTGCCAGACCTAGGGCCCGTGCACTAACGAGGACGGGTTCCTGTAAGGGAAGCCTGCTTTCGCTTGCTATCTCATGGTCGGTAAATTGTGGGAGCACCCCAAGATTGCGAAATCCCCAACATGGTTATTAGCGAGAAAACTGCTGCCCCTCGACGTATTCTGGTTACTGGATCCGCCGGTGCAGTAGGCCGTACGGTGTGCGAGGCACTTCGTGCGCGAGGGCACTTCGTGCGTGGCTTCGATCTGCTTGCTTCGCCGATTGCCGACGAATCTATCGTCGGCGATCTTGCACTGGCTCGTGACGTAGATGGCGCCGTGAAAGGTGTGGATACGGTGGTGCACCTCGGGGCAACCCCGGACGAAGCTGACTTTCTAACCGAGCTTTTGCCGAACAACATTGTCGGAGTGTTCAATGTTTTTGATGCCGCACGTCGCTTCGGCGTAATGCGCGTGGTGGGGGCTAGTACCTTGCAAACCGTGCGTGGCTTCGATCTGAAGGCTCGCCGGGTGCGCTTGGAAGACGGCTTTCGCCCTACCAATCATTACGGCGCCACGAAGGTTTTCTTGGAAGCACTTGGCTCCACCTATGCGCACACCCACAACATCTCTTTCATTGGAGCACGGTTGGGTTGGTTTCCGCGAACCCCAGCCAACACTGCATGGGGCTTTGGCTCCGGGCGCGCAACCGCTCGCGTTTCCTTCCTGAGCCACGACGATACACAACGCTTCTTCATTCGCGCCGTGGAGGTGGAAAACGTAAAGTTTGCGATTGTGTTCCTCTCCAGCATTCCAGTCCCCGCCGTTTCGGGTGCTGAGGAAGCTTGCGGATTGGATCCGGAGCCCGCTCGCGCACTCGGGTTCATGGCGCAAGATAGGTTTCCCGAAGGCTTGCCTTGGCGGTTCGACGACGCTGGGAACCAGCTGGCTTGAAGCTCGGTGGCCCTAGCTTCGCAGGGCGGGTGCCCATCCTTAAACTGCGGTGGAGCGGGCAGCGTTAGCGAACGAACGCGCCGGTACGTGTGCGCTTAGCCTTCTGGCTGCTGGGCCTTGGCTTTTGGGGTACGCAGGAAGAGGATGAGCGTTACGATGGTCGGGGGCAGGAGCGTCAATACGCTAAATGCGGTGCAGTTCATGGCTCCGGAAATGGCTTCCCCCATCATCCGCGCTCTCTGCGAAGGATCGATCATCTCGCCCCTGGCTGCAGTCATTGCCGCTACGCCTATGCCAATCGACATCGCCGTAGAGCCAAGTAGGAGAACCGCCAAAACAAGCACCAATCGACCGAGCATGTTCCGCGGGCGCGCCCCCCTTCGGAGCCAAACGGCCCCCGCGATCAACCCGAAATTTATGGCAACAATGAGGATGGGCCAAGGCATGACGGCGACGAGGCTACTGCAGATTATCTGTGAACGCTACAAATCGCCACGCACGGAGCAGCCGCGCAGCTACTTAAGTACCAGCGTCGGAGAATTGATATTGTACCCAAATAGATCCGCACCTTGCCCTTTTATCTCATAGGTGAACGCTTCCGTGGCTTCTCCTTCGGCGAAGCGAGTTTTGTAAATGAGAACAACCGAAACGTTGGTATTAAATGCTAATTGCGAAGTTCTCCCGATGGGTGCTTTTGATTCGGCCAAGCTTCTTGTGAATAGCTTGCATGAAGGCGATGAAGTCTTTCTCAGTCATCGCCTTCCGAAATTGGAACGTGCTTTCCACGAATGAGGAAAGGAAGCGGCGAAAGCCTCGCGTTTAACGCACTGCCTCGGCCAAAACTTCCACTGGGTGCCGTGGGACGAAGCCTGAGAATCGCTTCACTTGGCTGCGGCAAGAGTGCCCCGTTGCTAAAACTTGTGATTGTAGCTCGGCGGTTTTCGGGAGCTTGGGTTCCCAGCTCATTTCAAACACTCCGCGCGATTCCTTGACGTGTTCAGCTTCGTGGCCATACACACCGCACATGCCGCAGCAGCCGGTGCCTTCCAAGGTGAGTGCAGAGCCGAAAGCCTGGAAGACTTCTGCCCAACGGCTCTGGGATTTCGGTTCCGCGGTGCGCTCGGTGCAGTGCCCGAAGAGGCGATACTGAGCGCTGAGCTTGGGGGCACGATCACCGAGGGCGCTCAACATCTCTGGCAGCTGGGAAGATAGGTATTCTTGGAGCAATAAGACGCCGAAAGGCGGCGAATTCTGGCCCAAAGCGTGCGGATATTCGTCACGATAAGTGAGTGTTACGGCGGGCTCAATCCCTACAATCGGGATCCCCAGCGCGGAAACCTGTGAGTAGAAAGCCGCACCTTTGGCGGCCACCGCACGGAACCAACCGAGGAAGCCCTTTACGTGTAGGGCCTTACCATTAGCGACAAACGGCAGCACCACCACGCGCCGGCCAAGGCGCGTCAGCAAATCATAGGCGGCCAGCGTTACGCCGGGTTCGTAGTAAGTAGTGAAGGCGTCTTGCGCGATGCACACGGTGCGTGCCTTCTCCTCGGGGCTCAGGCGTGAGAGTTGATCCAAGTCAAACGTGGGAGCACTGCGCTCGCGCAGCCCTGCCGAAAGCGTGGCCTCAGCGAGCAGCGGCGTATCTACAATGCCCACCCAACGGAGAATGCTCTTGGCCCAGCTTAGGCTGAGCAAGCAGTTGGAAAGCTTGGGCCAAAGAACGAGCCAGCCGAGCACGGCTTCAAGCATTGCTACGAAGTAATCCTTGAGCGGGCGGCGATAGCGCGTGTGGTATTGTTCAAGGAATTGAGCGCGCAGGTTCGGCACATCTACCTTGATGGGGCACTGGGTTGCACAAGCCTTGCACGCGAGGCAGCCGTTCATGGCATCGTACACTTCGTGCGAGAAATCAGCTGGATCGGCGGCTCTGCCATTCACGAACGCGAGCGTCGGGGTCTCCGCAGTGGCGCTCACGTTGTGGCCTTCGAGTGTGGTGAGGCGCAGCCATTCGCGTAGGATTCCGGCGCGCCCTTTGGGCGAGTGGATCCTATCTCGCGTGACCTTTGAAGAAGGGCACATCACCGAATCGGGGCTCCAATCAAAACATGCGCCATTCCCGTTGCAGTGAACCGCCACTGCGTATTCTTGGCGGACCTGCGGCAGGATCTGCCGATCAAAGGTGCCGCGCTTGGTGGCTTTCAAGCTCACCAGCTCATCCAGGCTCGTGATGGGAGTCGCGAGCTTGCCTGGGTTCAATTGGTTGTGCGGATCAAAGGCGCCCTTCACGCGGCGCAGTTCTTCGTAAAGCTCCGGACCAAAGAAGGAAGGTGTGTATGAGCTCCGATAACCTCGCCCATGTTCCCCCCACAAAACACCCCCATACTTTTTAACGAGCGCGACCACGTCGTCGCTCAACTGATGCAAGAGCGCCTCATCAGCTTCATCGCGCATGTTGAGCGCAGGCCGCACGTGCAAGCACCCCACGTCTACATGACCAAACATGCCGTAGAAGAGGCCGTGTCGATCGAGCAGTGCGCGAAATTCCTGAATATAATCCGCTAGATGCTCAGGGGGTACGGCCGTGTCTTCCACGAACGGAACCGGGCGGCGCTCACCTTTGGCATTGCCGAGCAGGCCTACGCCCTTCTTGCGCAGTGTCCAGAGTGCCGCGATGTCCGGCTTCTTGTCGGCAACTGTATAGCCTGTCGCTTTTCCTGGCTGCCCCAGTTCGCGATCGAGCGCCTGGGAAAGCTCGCGGACCTTTTCGCTCACTACATTGGGATCGTCGGATTCAAATTCCACTAGGTTGACGGCGCGCAATGGGGGCTCACCCGAATCATTCAACAGGTGGGCAACCGAGTGCCAGATGGTGTCCCCCTTGGCTAACGTTACGATGGTGTCGTCGATGGTTTCGATCGCGCCGGGATTGCTACGCACTAACAGATTAGCTGCACGCAGCGCTGCATCGAAATCAGAGTATCGAATGGCAAACAGTTGCTTGTGTTTTGGCAGCTTCGTGAGCTTCAGCGTGGCTTCGGTTAGAATGCCGAGGGTGCCTTCGGAGCCGCAAATCACCCGCGAAAGATCGAAGAGGCCGTCAGCGCGTTCGCAGTGCGCGAGATCATAGCCTGTAAGAAAACGTTTTAGGTTAGGCAAAGCGGTGGCAATGCGATCGCGATTTTTCTCAATAACGCCGCGAACTTCGCGGTAAATCTCGCCTGCGAGCCCGGGCGCCTCACAAGCTTCTGCAAGCTCTTTTGCGTTCAGTGGTCGCGTTTGAAGCAAGCTGCCGTCGGTGAGGATGAGCTCAAGCCCGAGCACGTGGTCGCTTGTTTTACCGTAAATGCGCGAACCTTTGCCGCTCGCATCGGTGCTCACCATGCCGCCCAGCGTGGCACGATTGGAAGGCGAGAGATTGGGCGCGAAGAACACTCCGTGGGGCGCCAAGAAGGTATTGAGCTGATCCAGCACCACGCCGGGCTGCACGCGCACCCAGCCATTATTGAGATCAAGCTCTAAGATGTTAGCCAAGTGGCGCGAGAGATCGACAATCACGCCATCGCACAAGGATTGGCCGTTGGTTCCCGTGCCGCCGCCGCGCGGGCTTACTTTTACGGCGCGGTGCTTTTCTTGATGTGCGAGCTTCAACAGTCGCTCAACGTCGGGGCGATCTTTGGGAAATACCACCGCAATGGGCAGCACCTGGTAAACGCTATTATCCGTCGCTGCGGTGAGGCGGGTGGCGTAGTCCGTGGAGATCTCACCGCTGAATCCACTCGCTCGAAGATCGGCAAGGAAGGCCTGGTAGTGCTGGGGTACACGGCGCTCTGGGTTGAGCCTGGGCAACATGATGCGGTCGGTGTAGGCGAGTTGGCTCTCGCGACTCAAGCCGGGGCGTTTTCCTCGGCGGCGTGGCGCTTTTGGCGGGGCCGAAGCACTCTTGCCGCTATGCTCAGTTCTGTGCCGCGCTCAAAAAGGGCAACAGATCCGGCGTCGCGGGGCGGCGGGTGGTTGTACATGTGTGTGGCATTGCTGTCGGGTGTCGCGACGATTTGCAGTTGTGCACCCAGAGAGACCCGTACAGGCAGCGCGGCACCTCCTTCTGGGCCTGAGTCTAGGCCTGAGCGGCACCCGAAGAAGGCCCATGTGCAGGCGGTGCGTTCAAGAGCAAGCACAGCAAACACAGCAAACACAGCAAGCACAGCAAGCACGGCAAACACAGCAAACGCAGGCTGGCGCTATGACGTGGTGGTTACACCGGGGTCGAAGTCGCTAGAAATCCGCGGCGAATTTCCTCCAGGAACGAACACAACCTTCGGCGTCGTAGACGGCGGGGAAGCTTTTACTGAAAACGTGGAGGTCCTCGGTCTCAGCGAAGGAGCCGTGTTCGTGTCTCCAAAGGGCGGCGAATGGGAGTTGCCGCCGTGTGCTATGGGATGCGAGGTACGGTATTCCTTCGCGCTAAGACGTGCGGCTGAAGTGCTCAACGAACGCGGCAGTGCAGAGGTTCTGGGGCCGGCGATTCAGGCGCCCGTATCAACGTGGCTTTTGCGACCTTTGGCGGCAAAACCTGGGATCCCTATCGCGCTCAATGTGCAACCAGCCCCCGGCGAAACCTACGCAACGGGAGTATCGGACCTTCGTACAGCGGAAGTTCTAGATCTTCCGTATACGGTGTTTGGCGCCCCTGTACACGTGCAACTTCACCCGAGCTTGGAGGTTGCCTTGGTGGGGGAAAGCTTTGCGCAGCAGGAAGAGGTGTTAGCTTGGGTGGATAAAAGTGCTCAAGTGGTGCGGGCCTTCTACGGGCAGCCGCCGATCCCAAAAGTACTGGTGATCGTACGCGGTATCGTCGGCAATAAGGTTGGGTTTGGATCCACTATGGGAATGTCGGGTGCAGCCATCCGAATTGACGTGGGTAAGAACGCGACAGCAAGCGATTTGCAGGACGATTGGGTTATGATCCACGAGATGATCCATACGGCGCTACCCGAGCTGACGCCCAAGCACCGTTGGTTAGAGGAGGGGCTCGCTACGTACCTGGAACCTGTGGCACGCGCTCAGGCGGGGCTGCTAAGCGAAGAGCAGGTTTGGGAAGAATGGCTGCGGCGTATGCGGCTTGGGCTCCCGCGGGCCGGCGATTTGGGGCTCAACCGCACGCCCAGCTGGGGCCGCACCTATTGGGGAGGAGCGCTCTTTTGCCTGTTAGCCGACGTCCAGATCCGTGAACGCACCCAGAACCGCGCGTCCCTCGGCGACGCTTTGCGCGCCATTGTGGCCAAGGGCGGCAACGTGGGCGTTATCTGGCCCATCGAACAGGTGCTCGCCGTGGGCGATGAAGCCACCGGTGTGTCGGTGTTGAAGGAGCTTTATCAGAAGCTTGCGCTTGCGCCAGAAAGCCCGGACTTGCAGGAGCTTTTTGGAAAGCTAGGCGTGAGCTTAAAGAGGCGCCAGGTTGTGTTTGATGATAGGGCTCCCTTGGCAGCTGTGCGGCGAGCTATCTTGGCGAAGCGTGTTCAGGGGGTCCAGGGGCGTTCGAGATAGGGCTCAGAAGTTGTCTTTCAGGGGCAGGCGATCATCGCGGTCAACAGCGCCCGTGGTGGTTGCATGGGCCGCGTGGTATATGGAGGCATCCCTTTGAATCCAGAAACGCAAGCGCATGTGGGGCGTTCGCCGCAAGCCAGGGGGCTCCGGGCGCAGCCCGATAGCACCTCTAGCGTTAACCTCAACGTGCCTAGCTTCTGGCAAATGTGGCTCTTCGTATTGATAGACGTCATCGTCGGTGGCCTCCTGATGGCAGCTTGCAGCTTTGCTTATGGGCACTCGCCGACGGCGAGATGGAGCATCGTCATTTCCGAGGTACTGACGGCCGTTATCATGCTCCGTATCGCGCGGAGGTGGGCTAAACGCCCATGGGTGGACATCCTTCCCCTGAAGCCATTTAAGCCTACGTTACTTCCAGCACTGACGGCTACCGCGATCGGACTGGCACCGGTCCTCGGATTCATAGGTGGAGCAGTTGAATCCGTCATCCCGATCCCCAAGTGGGTCGAAGAGGTCATCAAGCAAGCCATTGGAACCGACCCCACCGTGATCGCCGTTTCGGCGGTGTTGATTGCTCCGATTGTCGAAGAGTCGATCTTTCGCGGCTTCGTGTTCAGCGGCTTCATACGTCGCTACATGCCTCAGAATGCGGTGCTGCTGTCCGCGCTTGGCTTTGCACTTGTTCACGCAAATCCTTGGCAGTTTCCGGTGGCTCTTGGCCTAGGGCTTGTGCTCGGTTGGGTACGCCTCGGGAGCGGCTCCCTGTGGCCCTGCTTCTTTTTGCACGCAATCTACAATGGGTGTTGGACGCTGGCAGGTCTCGTTGGCGGCATCCCTGGCCTCGTGGGTGCCACGGGCGAAGTTCATTGGGTATTCGCGGCGGCAGGCGTCTTTGTTGCCACGGCAGGGCTATGGTGGGTGGGAAAAATCCTGGCCATACCGAGCGTCTCGCACGCTCAGGGCATCAAGGAAGCTTAGAGTCTGCGAGTAGCCGTTCGGCACCGTGCTCGCCCTCGACGGCGTGTACCTGAGAGCGCCTGAGACCGACGAACTCGCGGACGTCGGCGTGCTGGGATGTGCTCCGCGGTCTGTCGTCAGGATTCGCGAGTAGCTCCACCTAGTCGCCCGGAGCCTGGGACGGCGTGCGTACGGTAGGGTCGAGGCGAGGTTTGGGCACCACTTCCTCCGCTGCACGTTGTGAGAAGGTACGGTCAAATCTCCAAGATCTCTCCGAAGCGATGTTAGCCAAGTGTGCTACACCGAGCGAAGAAGAGACGCTTTAAGCAAGCTCCGGCAAATCCGCAAACGTTCGGCGCATCTCAGAGGCTACACGAGTGAGCGCTAGGTGCAGTGAAGAACCCTTTCGCCACGCGAGCACAATAGTGCGAGCGGGAACGGGCTCCCGGAGTTGGCGAATTACCAACGTGCCCCTCCGGTTTTCCACATTGAGCGAGATCTTGGGTAGCAGCGTGAGGGCGGCACCGCCGGCCGTCATTTGAGCGAGCGTTGCAAGGCTGGTAGCGCGGAAGCCGAGCTCGCGGGTGCCAGCTTGGGTGCAGAATGCTAGGGCTTGGTCGCGAAAACAGTGACCATCGTCGAGTAACAACATTCGCTCGTTGTGAAGCTCTTCAAGCGCTACAGAGCGCTTGCCGCTCGCAAGCGGATGTTCTGGAGATATGGCCAGGACGAACGGATCTTTTCCAACGAAAGAGTGTTGGAGATCTTCCAGATTTGCTTCAAGCGCCAAGAGTGCACCGTCGAGCTCCCCGCGTTGCACGCGAGCTACCAATACTTCTGTCTTGTCTTCCGTCCAGCGCAGATCCAAGCGCGGAAAAGCGTGGCGCAGCGCCGGATCCAGATCCGCCAAAAGATAGGGCCCCACGGTCGGGATAACGCCGAGCCTGAGCTGACGTGCCAGTGGGTCGAGGTTTTCGTGAGCACTGTCGACCAAGTCCTGCGCTTTGAGTAACACCTGCTCTGCGCGCCCGAGCAGCACAGAGCCGGGAACGGTTTCCATTACGCGCTTGCGGTTGCGCTCAAATAGCTGGATGCCGAGCCCGGCTTCGAGCTCGGCCAACTGGGCACTCAGGGAGGGCTGGGAGACCCCACATTCGAGCGCTGCGCGCCGGAAGCTGCGGGTGCGCCGAACTGCGAGAGCGTACTGCAGTTGGCGCAGGCTGAACGGCAGTGGGGCGCTCTTCACGATAGGTAAAAGCTATCATATCGATAGAAACGATGTCTTGGACCAATCACTGGGGAGGCCCCAGACTGGGCCTGTGAGTGGTTGAGAGCCGCTCCCCGGGCCAGCCGGCAGCTGGCACAGAAGTAAAAATAGGAGTAAAAACAACATGTTAACAGTAGGCGACACAATCCCCGCGTTCAAACTGCACGCTGCCGTGAGCTTGGAGCACGGAAAGGAGTTCCAGACCATCAGTGAAGAGACCCACGCCGGCAAATGGCGCGTGTTCTTCTTCTGGCCGATGGACTTCACCTTCATCTGCCCGACCGAGATTGCCGAGTTTGGCAGGAGGAATACCGACTTCACGGATCGGGACGCGCAGATCCTGGGCGTCAGCACAGACACTCAATTTGTGCACCTGGCGTGGCGCAAGAACCACCCAGACTTGAAGGACCTGCCCTTCCCCATGTTGGCCGACACTAAGCGAGAGCTCTCGGTGGCGCTCGGAGTGCTGCACAAGGAAGACGGCGTACCGCTCCGAGCCACCTTCATTGTTGACCCGCAAGGCGTGATTCGGCACGTGAATGTGAACGATATGAACGTAGGCCGCAACGTTGGGGAAGCTTTGCGTGTGCTCGATGCTTTGCAGACCGATGAACTGTGCCCGTGCAACTGGCAAAAAGGGCAGCCTACCTTGGAGGCAGCTTAAGCCATGAACCTCGAACAAATCCGGTTGGCCTTACCCGAGGCCGCCAAAGATACGAAGCTCAATCTCCAAAGTGTGCTCGAACAACCCTCCACGTTGAGTGAAGCTCAGCGTTGGGGGGTAGCGGTGGCTTCTGCAATCGCGGCACGAAATCCGGTGCTTCAGGAGGCGATTCTGGAAGCTGCGCAAGCACGCACCACGCCCGAAGTAGTGGACGACGCCATGGCCGCGGCCTCACTCATGGCCATGAATAACGTTTACTATCGCTTTAGGCACTTAATCGGCAAGGCCAGCTACAGTGAAAAGCCCGCACGTTTGCGCATGAATCGCATGGCGCGGCCAGCCACCACAAAGGCGGATTTTGAACTCATGTGTTTGGCCGTGAGTGCCATCAATGGGTGCGAAACGTGCCTCGCATCCCATGAGAAAGTGGTGCTTGAAGCGAACCTCACCGAAGATATGGTGCATGATGCCGTGCGGATCGCGGCCACGATCATGGCGGCAGCGGTGTCGCTCGAAATGCAGGTGATGGCGCGGAGTGAAGCGGCGTGAGTTGGGGGCTCGCGGAGGAAGGCGAGTGCTCACGGAGGACTCTGGCTAGCTCATCGGGCTGGGCTTGGGGGCCAGAAAATGACGTCAATTCGTCGGGAGAAATGCAGCAACTCCGGGGTTCCAGGCAAACTGATTCCATGGCCCTCAAACATTGAGTTTCGCGTCAACTGAAGCTCGGCTTTTTGAAGCGGCCAGGGCGCGTGGTGAACGTCAGTGCAGCGGAGGCTGCCATCGGGAGCCTCAGCGTACAAGCAGTAGCGCTCCGTTAACCAGTGTTCAAGGCTGCCCGGTTTAGAAGAGTAGACACTGCTCGTGGGGGTATAGTCGCCTACAAAGGTTGGCGCGTGGGTCATCGAGAGCAGTGGTGCGGATTCAGCTGAGCGAGTCTCTTGGTACGCCACATTAGCCTTTCGGACGGAGCGATAGCTGATGCGTTCACCCTCCCGTGTTAGCGACATATCCGCGTGAAAATACGGCAGGTGGAAGAACTTTCGCGCCCCCCAAACGGCCAGCTTGCTACTCGCATCAAGGCTCAAAAACCAAACCCCCGGCTTTCCCTTGTGCTCCACATACAAGCGAACATTGAGTTCTGGGAATGCGGAGATGCCCGGCACATCCGGCAAGCCGCGCAACATCACGCCCTGCATACGGAACGGGACCAGGCCCACCCAAGAGGTCCCCGCAAATTCTTGGATCTCGAGCGCTTTGGGAACCAAAGGCCGAAGTACGCTCGCCGCAATGGGCCAGTGCGCAAACAGGAGGTCACACCACGATTGACGGCCTATCCAAGGGCCTTGTGGCAACGGCCAAGGTCGGTGGCGAACGTCGATGGCAGGCACGGAAGCAAAGCATACCGGCGAACTTACCGGCGCACGCCACTTCTTCGAATCCCTCAGCCGGGCGTCGGGGTTCCGCACGAAGTAGCCGTCAGCACCTCACAGCCCGCTTCGGTCACCAGCACGGTGTGCTCGAACTGGGCCGATAGGCCGCCGTCTTTCGTGACGACGGTCCAGCCATCTTCCAGCACCTCCACTTCAGGACTGCCCTCGTTGAGCATGGGTTCGATGGTGAACGCCATGCCGACCACAAGCCGCAGCCCGCGTCCTCGTTTGCCCACATGGTTAACATGGGGCGGCATGTGCATCTGCTTTCCGATGCCATGCCCGCCGAAACTGGTGACGACAGAAAACCCAGCCGCCTTGGCCACCTCTTCGATGGCCGCGCCGATGTCGCCCAACCGTGCCCGCGGCGACACTTGTTCGATGCCCGCCTCCAAACTCCGCCGAGTTGCGTGCACGAGCTTGCGGGCGCCTGCGCTGGGTTGGCCCACGAAAAATGTGGCCGAGGTGTCGCCGTGAAAGCCGCCTATGTTGGAGGTGATGTCAACGTTGATGATATCGCCTTCGCAGAGCACTTCGTGCGCTTTTGGAATGCCGTGGCACACAACTTGGTTGCGGCTGGTGCAGGTCGCGGCGGGAAAGCCATGGTACCCGAGCTGGCTGGGGCGAGCCCCTTGGTCTTCTGTGTGCTGTCGCACCCACTCGTCGATCTGGGCCGTGGTGATGCCTGGAGCGATACGTTCACCGATGGCCGCTAACGTGGCCGCAGCCACACGTCCTGCCCTGCGAAGAGCCTGCCGTTCGAGACCCGAGTGAATGTAAATGGACACGCGCTGAGTCTGGCCACTGCAAAGAGGGCGCGTCCAATACCTGTTTTGCATCGCCCGGGCCGGGCTTCGCGTGTATCGTTGAGGGATGTCACTGGTGCAACTCGAATCGTTCGTCGCGGTCGCAGAGGAAGGCCACGTGGGGCGTGCCGCAAAACGCCTGCGTGTCAGCCAACCACCGTTGACGCGTCGGATCCGCAGCCTGGAGGACGAATTGGGAGTGCCGCTGTTTCAAAGGACGTCGAAAGGCATGCGGCTATCAGCTCAAGGCTCGGCTTTGCTTCCGCAAGTGCGTGAGGTTTTGGCACAGCTTGCGCGCTTGCGTGATTCGTTGCAGCCGGATGCTCGAAGGCGCTAGGAGGCCGCTTGGACCCTCGCCGATCATGCGAGCGGTGGAGGTTGTGGCCCTCGAAGAGCACGGCGCGCGTGTCGTCTTTCCAGACGGACTTGAGCGCGAGCTCAAAGCGGCCATCGGCACACCTCTCAAGACGGTCCTATTGAGCTAGGGAAATGCCGCTCTACTGAGCGTGCGGATGGGGAAGTTGGAAGGCCTCCCGCTCATGCACAGGGTGCGCTATGCTAACACCGTGGTATTCGCGGTTCCGCATCACCGATATACGTATCAGGATTACGTGTGGCTTGAGCAAGAGAGCTCCACGCGCCACGAGTTTTTGGGCGGCGAGATCTTTGCGATGGCAGGCGGCACGCCTGAACACGCGGCCATGGCTGCCGAGGCGATCGGTCAGCTCAGAGACGCGTTGAAGGATGGGCCATGTCGCGTCTTCACGTCCGATCTCGGAGTGCGCGTTCTGGCGACCGGGCTCGCCACCTATCCGGACGCGTCAGTGGTTTGCGGTGCGACCGAGCGGGACCCCGAAAAGAAAACCAACATCACCAACCCACGCGTCTTGGTCGAAGTGACGAGTGAAAGTACGGAAGACTACGATCGCGGTGAAAAGCTCGAACACTACAAGCAGATCCCGACGCTCGAAAGCATCATTATCGTTTCTCACCGTGAGGCGCGCGTGGAAGTGTGGTCGCGAGTGCCGTTAACCTCCGAGTGGAAGCAATCTGAGGCTCGGGCAGGGCAGAAGGCCCGCGTTGAGTGCCTTAGCTGCGACATCGACGTAGACGCGCTGCATTCCGCCGCTGCGGAACGGCGTTAGCCACTCAGCCGTGCCTCCGTTGCACGCGATTGAGAAAGTGCGGCAAGAAATCCAGCGTCGAAGTTGCGGCGTACGGATTTGGCCGTTGAAGCGTCACGGCGATAAGTTGTATTGGAACCAGGATGGGGCACCGAATCTTGATCAAAGGCACTCGACGATGAGCAAGGGTGGGTCGTCGAAGGCAACTATGACAGCAAGCTTGGGACGCTGCTGCTTGACCGCGCTGATCTCGTTGTGTGGCTTGACTTGCCGCTCCGAACGAAGCTCTTTCGTCTAGCGCGCCGGACGGCGCGACGCGTGTTTCGACGGGAACAACTCTGGCACGGCAACCGCGAGACCCTGCAAAATGCCCTGTGGGGTCGCGGCTCATTGCTCAGTTGGATGCTGATCACTCATTTTCGACATCGACGCCTCTGGCCGGCACGTTTTGCGTCGCGCAGGTTGGTGCGACTTCGTAGTTCCCGCGACGTGGGCGTGTGGTTGGCCGGGTTTCGCGCGCCGTAGGCTTGTTCGGCCCCCGGATACCGGGTTTGCTTTTGGAATGAGCGGTCCCTGCATCTCCTGAATCAATGTGCACAATAATCTGCTCTGAAATTACTCAAAATTGACCTTAACAATACGTAATTGCTAACGAATATCTAATCTGATATCTGTTCTGAATGGCCGCTCCTCAGGACTTCGAAACGCTCTGGCGCAAGGCCACTAGGCTGCTCTTGCGGCAGCCTTCGAGTTCGGCAGCTGAGCTCGAGAAGCAGCTCGGAGTTTCCCACGCCACTTGGTCGAGGTTGGTGGCGCGTCATTCCCAAGATCTTCTTGTCGTCGGGCGTGCACGTGCCACGCGTTACTCGCACCGGCGCGTGTTGGGCGAAGTAGCAGCCAGCGTTCCCATGTACGAGATCGATGCGCTCGGAAGGGCACGCCTCGCTGCTCGCTTGCACGGGGTAGCGGGCGACGCCTTCTATGTGGAAGGTCTTGTAGCGGAGGTAGAGTCGGGCTTCTTCACCGACCTTCCGTATTTCCTGAACGACATGCGCCCGGCTGGGTTTCTTGGTCGCCTCGTGCCACAGCAACATCCGGACCTTCTTCTTCCAGCTGACGTGCGTCTGTGGTCCGCCGATCAGTGTCTCAGATACATGTTACGTTTCGGATCTGACCTCGTGGGAAATTGGATTGTGGGGGACGGGGCATTTCAGCATTACCTTCAAACCCAGGGAATGGCGCCAACGCCGATAGACGCTCATACCCGCGGCGCGAGTTACGACAAGTTAGCTGATGACGTGTTAGGCGGCACAGCACCCGGATCGTCCGCGGGAGGAGAGCAGCCAAAGTTTCTCGCGCGGCTCGCTCCTCACGTGAAGAGTGTTCTCGTAAAGTTTTCTCCCCCGAGGGATAGCGCGTTGGGAAGGCGGCGCGCAGATCTGCTGGTGTGTGAGCACTTGGCACACGCAACACTAAACCAATTTGGCCAAGAGGCGTGCCGGTCCGAGGTGGTGGAGTCCGCTTCCCGCCTCTACCTTGAGGTCGAGCGCTTTGATCGAACGCCGCAGGCTGGGCGTGTAGGAACGCTCTCGCTACTGGCGCTTGACGCGGAGTTTGTTGGACAACTCGAAACTTGGTCGCGGAGTGCGGCTGCCCTTGCCGCCCTTGGACGCATTCCGTTGGAACTCGTCGAACGCATTATTTGGCTCGAATGGTTCGGGCATTTGATTGGCAACACGGATATGCACGCCGCGAACCTTTCGTTCGTGACTGAGGGGACGCGGGTTCGGAAGCTCGCGCCCGTCTACGATATGACCCCGGCGCTCTACGTGCCTCTCCAAGAGCAGCTCGTAGTCCGAGAGCTGCGGTTGCCGCCACCGCATCCGGCGATAGCAGGCATGTGGCGTTCGATCGTTGAGGCAGCCGAGACGTTCTGGCGTGAAGTAGAGCGACATCCATGTATCTCGAAGCCGTTTAAGAGAATCGCGAAGGACAACACTAAGGTGGTGCAGAAGTTCGCGGAACTCGCAGGAAAACTGCCCTAGAAGTAGCAAAGCGGATTAAGATTGTCGACGTAGTCGGAGTGGCGAGATGGAGCTTCTGTTAGAGATGATAGCCGAGCTCTTGCCTTGGCCACTGTCCGCCTTGCCTGCTCTCGGTAGGCACAGGCCAAGCCCCCAGCAAAATGAGTACCCGCGCTTCGAGCGTGGTTGCGCCCAAACCGTACGGATCGTACACTTGCCTGATGGCGAAAGTCCTGAAAACCTACGGATCCGAGGAAGCTCGTACACTCCTGCCTGAATTGTTGGAGCGAGCCAGTCGAGGGGAGCGGAGCATTATCACCAAGCGGGGCAAGCCCTACGCGGAGGTCGTGCCAATTGGCGCCGTCAACGAAGGACCGAAGCTGCCAATTCTTTCGCTGGCGGGTTCCGGGCGCGGCTTATGGGGCCGCGATTCGCGCAGAACGTTGAAGCGTCTACGGGATGAATGGCAGTGAGCCTTGCGGATCAGGTGCCTGATGGCACCACCGTCCTCATCGATACGAACCCCATCATCTATTTGCTGGAAGGCAATCCGCTTGCGGCCGCGTTTCACTCGATCTTCGAGGCTGTAGACAAGGGTCGTATCCGGGCGATTGTAACGCCAATCACGCTGGCAGAGGTAGTGTCAGGGCCGCTCAAGTCAGGCAATGAAGCGTTAGTCGAACGCTATCGCAGGACGATCACCCAGAATGCCGGCTGGAGCATGTGCGACATCAACGCCGATATTGCGGTGCTCTCCGCTCGGCTGCGGCTCCGCTATGCTCTGAAGCTTCCGGATGCACTCCAGGTCGCTGTCGCGTTGCACACGGGTTGCTACGCGCTCGCCACCCACGACCGCGATTTCGGTGCAGTGAGCGAAGTGCTTATTCTCGGCACGTCGCGTCGTTCGCGGTGACCCCAACCAACCTCTCAACGCAGCCGCATCATTTCTTACTCAACGCCCGAGAGGCTCCTGGCTAACGTTGTTTTTCCGGCGCGGACCGAGGCGCTCGCCAAGGTAGCAGGGTTAGCGCTTAAAACGACCAGAGACACCAACACCATCGACTCTATCGTGATGGCCTCCGCAGCCCAGCGAGGGGATGTTGTGTATACGAGGGACGTGAAGGATCTGCAGGTGCTAGCGAACGTCTTTCCGAGCGTTCGTGTGCTCGGGGCTCGAAGCTCGCCTAATGCAGTGAGATCAGCTGAAGGCCCGCGCGACGTTCAGAGCTCGTTACGGGTTGGGGATAGGAGGAGGCGCAGCTGGTGGGATGCCAGGTACGGGTGGCGGCACCAAAGGCGCAGCTGGCTGTGTTGTAGGCGCTGGTGGTGGAGGCGGCACCAACGGCGCTTGGCTCGCCGTGGAAGAGCTTTGCACTGGAGCCTGATACGGAGCTTGGTTGGGCATTCCGCGCGCCGCATCGAGTTGACGCTGAAGCTCATTGATAATGCGTTGATTCTCGACAGTGGAAGTTGAAATGCGTTGGCGAAGGTGTTCGCGTGCATCGGAGCACTGATTGATCTTAACGGCACCATAGATTGCGGAGGCAGTATGGACAGCCGTAAGAGCCGTGAAGATCCCCACGGATGTTCCACCGGGCCGGCTCGTGTCGTCCGTTCGATTGTTCGCGCTGACCAACGCGGCTGTCATTACGCCGTCTGTGAGTGCCCAGCTCACGTCCGCAACGGGCCCGGCCGCACTCGCATCACAGTCAAAGTAATCGAGCTTTTCATGCTCCGGGGGCGGGCCATGCGTGAAAAGGAAGCTGCAACCTTGAAGCAACAAGCAGGCAGGTAGGCACAGGAGAAACACCCTCATAGTGCGAAGCAGGCTAGGGTGTTACTAGCTCTTCCGCAACACCCTCGATCTCGTCACTCCCAGGTGAGGCCAGCATTTTTACAGGTTACCTAATCCGTCAGCTTGCAGCTTACCTGCCGCGCTTGTGGCTATTCGGAGCTCGTGGCGTTTTCCTGCAAACGCCGAGGCTTCTGCCCCTCCTGCGCAGGCCGCCGCATGGCGGATAGGTCACATATCCCACCTTCTTGCTACGTTTAGCGGGCCCATCCTCAGCAACCTGCGCTAGGCTAGTGCTCGCAGGCCACGCCGAACCACCTCCGACTCGGAACCCCCCAGATCCTTAGACAGCTGTTCTAGCAAGCCTGACTGGCTCGGTGTGTTCTGGTAGCGGGTGATTCACAACCAACAGGCCTTCATGCACGAAACGCCCCATCACCTGCATGTACCGAACATCCCGCGCGTGAGCCCGAAGCTTCGCAAGCCGACGGCGTGCACGCGCTTGCATGCGAGCAGCGGGCGTCACAAAAATCGCTCCAAATCCACATGGTACTTGGTTGCGAGCTGGAGAAACCTTTCGCTTGCACCAGCCGCAAGGTACTCAGTGATTAACGGCGCATTCTTCATGGGAGCCTTGAGTGCCTTGGAAATCAGGACGGCGTCGGGGTCGGCCAAGGCCACGCGCACCCACTTGCCATGAAACACGTCGGCATAGCGCGTTTCGCGGGGCATCCAAGCTTCGTGCCCGAGGGGATCCAACACTCTGCCCTGGGCCATGAGCAAACGCTCAAACTCACGCTCAACGGCGTACGTGTAGTCAGCCCTAACGTCGACGTCTTGGGTGGCCGCCAACGTTAGTGGTACGCGAGCCTCGATGAGTGCGGTTTGTCCGAACACTCGAATCGTGCAGGTAGCCCTCGATCTTCAGTGCGCAAGCAGCGCGTTTGCATCTTCGCGCAACCAAGACTTGCTGTGGCGTCGCGTCCGATCAGCTCTTCGGAAGCTCGCGGATTTCCACCGTCCCGCCGGCTTCGTACACAGGATTTCCCAGCACTAACTCCTGTGCGTGGTTCAGATCCCTGGCGGAGATTCGGATGTAACCCGCAAGATGCCCCGTAATATTCGCTCTGGTTCCAGCTTTGCTCACACAGGCGCCGGAGCCTATCGCGCTGCCCCCCTGGAAACACCCGGACGCTTTGAGAGCATCCAGGTAACGACTCCACAGATCTGCGTTGCCTTCACTTTGCAGATGATCAGCATCGTTGTGCATCAGAAGAATGTAGTCTTGCATCGTGGGGTGAGTTAACCACGGGGCTTACATTTCGTAAGGGCCCACACGGTCTGCCACAGCGGGAGGAATTGGAATGCGAGGATAGCTGGCCGAGCACCCGTTGCAGACTACTTTCGAACTTAGCGGGCGGGGTGGCACAACAGATTCTAATTGGCTTCTACCGATGCAGCCTGTAAGCGCGGTTCTGCTAGCGTGTGCGGAGCAATATGCATGAACTCCTTATCCTGGTGGTTCACCTCGTTTTAGAACTGGTGTGGAACCTCATTACCTGGTTTCTTTACGATCTGATCTTGTCGGGGCGCGACCAAAAATGGGCGGGTGAGCGGGAGGAGAGTTCCCAAGGGGCGCTGGTTGTTCTCGCGTCCGCCGCGGTGGGTGCGGCACTAGGCGGCATATCACTCTTGGTGTGGCCGCACGTGCTGCTGAAGTATTCGTGGTTAAGGTTGTTCAACTTTGTTCTAGCGCCGGTGCTTGCAGGATTGTTTGCGTCCACAATGTCGCGTTCACGACGGGAGCGGGGAGAAGCTTCAGACGAAAAGGTCCACGTGTGGGGAGCGGTGCTATTTACACTTTCTTATGGAGTTGTCCGATTCGTGTGGGCTTCGCGAGGAGCTGTTTTGGGTGCTCCGTAGCAAGCTGAATTTGTCTGGCCTTTGGGGGCTTTAGTTGGCATTCGGGGAGGAAGACGCAATGGTGAGGCATGCGCAAAGAGTTGGCTTTAGGAGTACTCATAGGTGCCGCTTTTTTGGGGTGGGGTTGCGTCCCGGCGAGCTCAGTGGGCGTGCCGAATTTAGACGCTGACGAGTTGCCCGCAGTAGCGTTTGAGGGGCTCTCACCGCGAACGGTTAGTTTGCGTATTATAGACAAGAGAAACCCACCTCCAGAGGGGTCAAGAGCTACGGTTGATGAGATTCGGAGTGCCGTGAGCCAAGTGCTGCGGAGATCGGGTGTGAAACTCGAGAACCGATCAAAGTACGAGTTGGCTCTTGAGGTTGACTATGCAACTGAGCTCATAGCAGTGGAAACGCTTGACCAGTGCATCCAGATCCGCGCCATGATTGGGCCCAGGGAAAAAGCCACCGTGCAATCGCAGGCGACGGCATGTTTCGAATGGCGTCATCTCCTGTTTGGTATTTCTTTTGGCGGGGATGCGTCGAAGGTGTATCAGTCGACACTCAAGGCGGCACTCTCGATGTTGGACAAGAATGTCACCGGCGAAACGCTGCGGGCGGGAGGGCCGGGAGCGAACGCAGAAGGAGTTCACTGAAAGAGGCGGTCCACATGTGCTGGCCTTCGTCCCGCCGGCGACGGCAGAAATGAGCGCCTTTACGCTTCTACATGGGTTTCGTGCAACCGGGGGAGCGGTACCCCTCGATGGCGTTTTCGACGCGATCGCGGCATCCCATCTCAACTCATGCGCGGTATGCCATCTCAAGTTATGTGCGGCATGCCATCGCGACTCCTGGGAAAACCCGCTTTCTAGCAACACGAAATGCGTGTACAAGAAAGCTCGGGACATGGAGGGAGGCTTGCAGAAAAGGCAACCAACTGGGTTGGGGCCGCAGACTCGCAGATGGGTGACGATCTGGCGCCACCGCGGTTGGGCAGCATTTCGTTCCAAGAGTTGGTGGCTGCGCACGGGAGTCTATTTGGCGGCTCTGGGTGCGCTTGGCATCCCGGTTTACGACCGCTCAGTAAGGCTTGGCATTGCTCACACCGTGTTAACGGTCATTTTCGTTCTGGGTAAGGCTGCCGTCTACAGTTCGGACCGGACGATGAAGATCGTCCAGGGAATGTATCTTGAGCGAAAGATACTCTTGTATCGGCTGATTAAGGACTTGCAACGGCACCGAGCAATGTCTCCCGGCGAGGTGAGTCGTTTCCAGCAGGAAACGCTTGGGCTTATAGCTTCATACGTGCGAAGCCACCGGGCTGATTTCTCTGCCACGCAGATCTACGTCAACCTTCTTGTTGAAGATGGAGATGATCTGGTCGTAATTGCTCGCGATAGTGAGCACAGGAAGCCAGGGGCTCGGTACCAGCGGCGCCTAATGGCAGCCACGACCGTGTTCGAAACTGGTGATCACTTGGTGGTGGGGAATGTCCACCGCGAGTACGGCGATGTCGAGAAGCCATACCGAAGCATTCTACTGTTGCCAATACGGGGGCCGGAAGCCGTCCTGGCCGTCCTGTCCATTGACAGTGCTAAGCCCCATCACTTCGACCTTGAAGGACGGAGCTTGGAGAGGTACTTGGCTCCTTACGTGGCCCTGCTTGAATGGTCCCTTGTCGCGTGCCATTCTAGCCGAATAGAAAGGAGTGCGACCAATGGAGGCAGTGAAGACCTCGGAGGTGTTTGAACGCGCAGCCCGGCGAGAGGTTTCTCCCGAGCAAGCCGCAAGCACGCTTCTGAAAAACGATGCGGAGCTGCGCAAGCAACAAGTTGCCGCCGCTCGACCGGGCTGGATGCCTCGCGTTGCTTGGGCGTTCGCTAGCGTGATCATCGTCGCGCTCATCGATTTCTTGCAGAGACGATCCTGAGGGCAAAGCGGGCGAGGGCCCTATTCGGAGTCTCGCAGGGGCAGGGTAGCGTCGGCGGCTACACTGACGCACGCGCTGCTTGGAAGGTGGAAGGGCTAGCCGTGCAGTGCCGCATGACCGGAGCGGAATAAGCGAGCGCCGCCGCATTAGGCAACTGAATTTCCACGCTGCAAGTACTTGGGCACCAGCCGGTCGCGTTGGCTTGGAACCTTCCATCTACTCCGGTAGTAGCCTGCACAAAAACTGGAACCACGCCGCACGGTGGCCACGGCTCCTTCGACCGGAATCGCCGAATTGCTTTTCACCGAGCGCTGAAAGGAGAACCCGGGGTCGCAAGCGAGGCAGGCGAGCAACGGGAGGGCCAGGCCGAGGCGCGGCTACATCGTATACTTCGGTCCAGCGTTAGCCTGCGCGGCGGGTTGCCACAACGCCTACCCGAAGCCGTGCACGACTCTGAGCCGCGGCCAACGCTTCTGCCAGCCCTTCGCAAGCTGACGAGCCTGAAAAGCTGCTGGATTGCTCGCATGGGGATTGGGGCGCACTTTCAGCTCGAACAGATCACTGAGGCCGAAAGGCGCGATAAATTCAATATTGCCGTTGCCGTCCATGCGCACGGCTATAGCGGTTGCCGTCTCAGGCCAGCTTGCAAGCGCAGACTCGATAGAAGTGTAGGCGGAGATGGGGCGGCCCGCGTCAGCGCTCTGCCATTGGTGAATCGTGGCTTGATTGGCGACATCCCACGTATATTGAGGGAACTTGGCAGAGAGCTGGTGTTGCGCGGTGTTCGGAGCGTCGGCAGGATCGAAGTAGACAACGTCGATATCGCCGAACGATGCTTCGCTCGGTGAGCCATGCAGAGCGTTCCATACCGTGTTCCGGATAGCGCCGGCCGCCACGTAGCAATTCGGCAAGCCCACGGCCCGTACAGCCGCGAGAACTTCGAGCAGCCACGGCGTGGCCGCTACGATAGCCAGAAGGTTACTCTCAAAGTCGCTGCGGATCTTGCCTATCATCCTAAGCCTAGGATGGAACCAACGGCCTCTTGCTACTGCTCAACCAATCAGGCGTTGTCGGCATAGGTATACACTAGCACCGCGCCGGTACGGCGCCGACCTCCACGCCAGCCGGCCGTCCTGAAGTGCCTGTGCGATGCTCGTGCTAGCGAGGCTTAGTTAAGGCTTAGTTCGCGTATCTTGCTATTGACCGCTCGGCCGCGTCGGATATGGATGACCAGATTCTGTGAAGCCTTCTATTCCAGAAGCCTTCGCAACGAAGCATTAACGAGGATCAGTATGGCTAACGAGAAGGCGGAAACGCTGAGTCTTTGGAAGGTCGTCGTTCCGGCGATCGTCACAGGTCTCACGAGCATGTACATCGCTAAGGTCAACGCGGACACGGATTACAAGAAGGCGGCGCTTGGCTACCAGAACCTTGTGCAGAATTACGATCAGGTCTCAAAAAATCTTGAGCAAGTGAATAGCAAGGTAGAGTTGTTGAGCAAAATTGCTCTAAAGACGACTCCAGTGGTCACCGCAGCCGTAGCAGTGGCGGCCGACCCCACAGCCCAGCCGTCACCCATAGGGACGCGAACCTTAACGCCGCTAGTTCGCACCCCAGCCCCGCTCCTTCAACCGCCGGCTACGTTGTTCAAAACGGATGAGCGCCAGGCGCTGAACACCTCCGTCGCTGAGCTTCAGAAAGCGCACTCCGAGCCCAGGCTAGCCGCTCTCAAGCGCCTCCCGAAATCCTTGGACGACTACGCTCCGTAGCGGGCGAGGCGTGTGCACGCCCAAGAGCTGCTCGCAACAACCAGGCCTTGCACTCGTGTACAACCTTCATGAGCGATACCCATAACCGCAAGCTCGGATACGGTCCCAGAGAAGCCGGGCTGCCTGGCGACCCACACCTGTTCGCTGATATCGGCGCAGCACGAAGAACTCGGCGACATCGAGCACGTCGGAACCTTCCGCAGCCGAGTTAACCAAAGCGACCCTCCGGTCCGAGTTCGATATGGGTGAACACGTCGCTGAGCTCATAGGCGCGCAGCTCAAGCAGATTCGACATCAACACGGCGTCAGCTGGAGTCGCGACTTCTAGGGAAGCTGTTTGAGCTTCTAACATGTGGGTCTAGCCTAGTTGGACGGCGACGGAGGTTAGGACGCACGCAAACTAGCTATGGCTTCGCGTTTGATTTCTTGAGGCCCAGCCCCCGCCAGAACTCTGATGGATAGGCGAGCGTTGGCGTACCAATCCATCCTCGCGTCACGTTCAACTCGTAGCCATCGGGCAGCTTCCTGTAGTTCACTGAGTTCAGCGCGATCTTGTCCCACTCCCCAACGAAATCCATTGCAGTCAGTGTTTCCGGGTACGATCCATGGCGGATCTTGTAGAGCTCAACGAGCGCAATCGCAGTTTTGAAATGCTGGTCGCCGAACTTCCCGTCGCCTTGGCGCTTGAAGCCGCAACCTTCGACGCTTGTAGTCAGCAAGAACGAAAGTAGACAAGTTCCCATCCGCTTACTTGCCATCAAGAGTTAACTCTGCCTTTCACTCTAAAATTCTAGATAAGTCACAAGGTAACCTGCGAACGAACCGACGATATTGGTTAGCCGTGTTTGCCAGAGGAGGGCTTATAGCTTTTGTGTGTGGTGTCCGCTACGGCGTAACAGTGCTGATCGTCCGCGTTTCTGAGGAGTGAACGGGCACGGCAGCGCGCAGCGCAAAACGGTGATTGGCCAGCCACGCTGGCCGACAGGAGGGAAACGGCGCGAAACCAAACAGATAGCCGATTCCGAAGTATCGGTAGCCGGCGAACGCCCCGGCAGCAAGAGAGCTGCAGACGGAGCCACCATCGATGGCAACGCCCGGATGGAACTCAAATTCAAGAGGTAAACCCGCATCCCCAGCGACGCCGCCACGGAGAAGCGGACCAACCACGACGCCATCAATACCAGAATGTTGCTCAGTTGTAAGAGTAACGGCTGCACCGATCCCTCCATAAACTGAGGCTCCAGCGCCGTCCGTTGAATGCGACCACTCCATGTCGTAGCTGTAGAATAGACCGTAGCTGAATGTGCTGCCCACCTCAAAACGCGCGCCGAGCATGTGTGCTCTTTGGGATGACTCAGTTGTTCTTACTGGCTCTGCCATCGATTGGGCCGAGCAAGGGTCAGCCCATAGCGTGACGAGCCCGAGGGCGACGGGCGTCGCTATCCACGCGTGCCTCTTCGCTATCATACCTACGCTACCCCCACGCCTGAGTTGCCAGTGCGTATCTTTGTGGCACTTGCCAGGGCAGCTGCGAGGCACCACGCGCCATTTCCACCCGGATGCCCTGCTCGTGCAAGCCGATACCCTGTAGCCATTTGCGAAAATCTCGCTGCTGAACGGGTACGTCGATACGAATAGGCCTGTTTACCGCACGGAAGATCGAGGAAGCAAGGAGGCGAGCGTCAGCTTCGGAACCAGCCATCACTGGGCCAACAACAGCTTGCGGGCCCTGCTCCGTTGCCATCGCGTAGCCCTGAATGTTCCCGTCTGGATCCGAACAAGAGGCCGTTGCAATGTTTTCCCGGAAGCGTGCGTGGAGCATTGGCGCTCTTGCGCAGGAGAGCCAGCGTTCGTCGACACACACGGCGAGGCCTGAATTGGCTAGGGGGGCTGCATGGCTCGTAGAATTCATCGGCGTTGGCGTTCCCGTCAGGACGGCTACTTCTCCGGCGGCAGTGAACCCAGTGTGCTCGTAAAGCGGACGCCCGAGCGGAGTTGCGACGAGGCCAAGCACGGCAATGGAGCGCTGCTCCGCTTCCAGCAGCAGGGCATTGAGAATGGACGAGCCGAGACGCTGTCGTTGAAAATCAGGTGCGACGATCATTTTCGCGACGGTGCCAGCGTTTCCGTACAAGCCGAGGGCGCCTTGCCCGATGAGCCGCCCATTCTGGCGAACACCCAGAACGAGCGCCGCTCCGTGCAAGACACGCCAGTCGCTTTCGGTATCGAGCCAACCGACTGACTGTGCGAGCGCGACATTCGCACCCACATCAGCTTCACTCAGCCGTTCAATGCGAAATTCAGTGCTCAAAACGGGGCTCCATTGACCGGATTATACTGAGGGATGTTTCGCGCGGGCGTCGATTCGGCGCGACAGGACAAATTGGGTCTGGCGCTACGACGTGGCAATGCAAGAGTAAACTTTCGCCAGGGAGCGATGGTCCTCGCGGGATAGTGCTGCCAGAAGATCGGTTCGAACTTGCTCGAACATGGTGCCACAGAAGGTTTTGAGAGCGTTCATCCGCTCAAGGCGCGCCTTCCAGGCCTCCAATACTTCAGCTTCAGCGGGTCCATCGAACGAAAGCTCCCGATCGGAGAGTGTTCTCGAATCTGAGATTGTGTAGCCTGCCCGCTCAAGATGGCTTAGCAATTTGCTACCCATATGAAAGTCGTACCAACCGGCTTGAAGTGCCGCCTGCGCATAGGCATCCAACAGAGAACTCGTTGTGGCGCTGAGAGGCTCGTGTCCGAATAGGTTGTCGGTCTCTATCAGCGCTACCCACCCGCCCGGGTTCAGGCGTCGCTTCCAAGCTGCCAACGTCGGTGCAAGCTCCGGAATGTACGCGGGCGCGAAACTGCACCAAATGCCGTCGACTTTGCCGACGTGCTCCAGCGTCTTCAGGTTTCCGCATCGAAATTCAGCATTCGGAATGTCTCGAGCTCGGGCCCGAGCGAGCAGCTCCTCGTTCGCGTCGATGCCGATCACCGTTGGACGAGCTGAGCAGCTTGGTCTCCAATGGCGCATCCGAGATCCAGCACTGTCGCCCCGGTAAGTGGAGGCAGCAGCCCCATCACGGTGGACCAAGGTCGCCACGCAAACTGCCGTTCGTATTCGTCGGAAAGGGTCATCAAAATCTCCTTGGGTCCGGCCTGTGCGACCTTCGCATCACGATTGAGCCCCCGGCGCCCGGGTGGGCTTCTCCGCAACGACGAGACAGCGATTCGACGAGAAGGTGAAGTCTGAGGAGTCGCAATCGCCAAAGACCCGTACATCTTGCAGCCCGCATCTTCGCAACATTCCGATCAACTCGGGTGCTGTGTAGAGCCGAACGGAAGCCCGGGTTAAGTCGCTGCTCCCGTCGCACCTCAGCCTTCTGTAGGTTTCGTTACTTCTGCCGGTGGCTGTGTCGAATTGCGTGGTGCAAAGCACAACAGTTCCATCTCGAAACTCATCCCACCACTTCTCGCGATAGTTCCTGATAATTCGATCGCGATTCCTAACATCCAGGAGGAGGCGACCTCCGGGCTTGAGCGCTCGAGCAGCGGCGAGCAGGACTTTCTCATTCTCTTCGTCAGTTTCGAGGTAGCCGAACGACGAAAACATGCAGGCTACAGCATCGAACTCCTCCGAGTAAGGAATGTCCCGCATGTCCCTTTGAAGCCATTGTACGCCGACATTCGCTCCATCCGCGCGGCGTTGTGCTTCTCTCAGAAAAGCACTGTTGTTGTCCAGGCCAGTAACACGGTAGCCACGGGCTGCGAGTTGAATGGCGTGGCGTCCGTGCCCACACGCCAGGTCGAGCACCGTCGCGCCTAGACGCAGGCCGAGCTCACGCACCACAAATTCGACTTCACTGTTGGTCAGAGTCGAAGGAAGCGAACCGTATTGTTTTAGGTACTCGTCTCCGAAAAATCCTGCTTCTTCGCTGTACCAAGGAACGGAGTTATCAGCCATATGCGCCGAAGGTACTGGCGCTCAGCTGCGAGGGCTAGAGGGGCGCTCGCTTGATCCGAACTGTCTAAGCTCTTCGCGGCGGAGTGAGCTCACGGTTGAGGGAAGTAGGCTGCCGCTAGGTGGCTGTCGAACACTTCTTTTGGAATGGGAAACGCGAGGCGAGCATGAGCTTCGTCTGGATGAAGAAATTGCAGAGAACGCGTTTCGTCAGAGATTTCGCGTAATTCGCCGGAGATAACGTCACAGTCGAAGACTATTACGACGTACTCAACCTGGTGCCCGTTGTCGTAGCGAACGCGGCATGGGAAGCCACCGAGAACTCCCGCAATACGGACAGGTTTGACGTGAAGGCCCGTCTCTTCTAGCACCTCGCGGATAACGGCGTAAGACGTAGTTTCGCCGGGCTCGATGGCGCCCGCGGGAAGGCTGAAGGAGCCGTCATGCTTCTCTTGCACGAGGATGCGACCGTATTGGTCGCGCACAAGGGCCGCAACACCAGGAATCAAGAGTAGATCTGACCCGATGCGCTCACGGAGCTTGGTGTAGTACTCGGACATTGCCATATGGATGCTATGAACATAGGTGAGCGCGGCGCTTATGGGTACTCAACAACCACAATATTCAGAAGCGTTGTCGTCGACACAGGCGAGAGGCAGCTGGACCCCGCACGGCATCGCGAGCGATGGGATGTGGTTTGGCACACGCTCGTGTAGTCAGCAACAAAACCAAATAACCGCTTTGCTACCTCTGGCTGCAAAGCACGACAGTCAAGATGATAGGTTCAATCGGCAAGCGCGGCATGCGTCCGGCTAACTCTCACTTTGATCCCTGATCGGTCATCTGCTCGACAACGCGCTGTGACTGTTCTGCGTGCTCGATCAACATGCGCGCTAAGTCCCGCTGAAGGGCAATCTTTGTTTCCATCCACACCAGGAACTTCTTTCGGTCCATTTTTTGGGGATCATGGGGGAGCGCCGGGAGATTTTGTAGCGTCCGCATCAAGGCTGCCGTGCGCTGGGCGTCTATGCTCATGCGCTCGTAACCAATGGCGACATCCACCACAGCGTCGTGTTCACGTTGGGCGTCCACACAGTCGGTGCCGACCCAGGTTGCATGGTCGCGAAGGTTAGCTGCTACATGCATGAACAAAGCGGCAAACTGCTCGGGAACGGCCGCACTCGCGGCCAACTCCTGTCCACAGGTTTCATTCTGATGCGGCATCGGTGATCAGCCTTTCGAGGTACTGCGCTTGGGTAAGTAGACTGTAAAGCGGAGCGTTTTCGGAGGGGGACCCGTTACATGTGGTCCTTGCGGGCTAGAATTCGAACAGTTGCATAGTAGGTCCCCCAACAATTGCGGTCAACGGAGAACTCGGCGTAACCAGTGATATCTGCGAGGGTCACCAAGCTCGTATTGATACACTTATCTCGTAGGGCAAGGGTCGAGAGTGGCATCATTTCAGCCAGGCTGGCGGTCAAGCGTGTTCGACGCCGATCTGAAAGAGCGGTCTCGGTTTAGAACGGTCGGCAGCTCGCCATTACCCGGGCTACTCTACGAAGCGGTAATTGTCGTGAAGTGCTGCGTTGAGGGCGGTCCGTTTGTTTCCGTCGAGAACCGGTTGGTTCTCGGCAATGTGGAAGGCGTACGCAGCGGCCCTGTGAAATATGTCTTCATGCAAGAATGCTCCGCCGAAGGTTGCCGCGGGTGTAGTCACGACGGACTCGAGAGCGCCTTCGTCCCGAATTCCGTCAGACCCGCCGACGAAGCGTAGCTGATCAGCGTGAAGGTCCAGGACTTCGTTGACGGATAAAAAGAGCGATTCGCCCGCGGAGTTCACTTAGCGAGTTTCCGGAAAGTTCTCTCGTGAGAGTTCAACGTCCGCGCCTGAGCGCGTGCAAGCCTACTCTTTCGAGAGGAATCTGGCCGAACTGGCGTGACGAAGAGACGCTCTCCATCGGTCGAGATGTCGAGCTCGGTCTCGGGCGTGATTCGGAGAAGCTCGAGGATAGGCTTGTCGATGATAATACCGGAACTGTTGCCGACGGCCTGGAGTCGCTTGCTCATAGGCAGTTATTAACACCGTTGTGAACGGTGTGGAGATCGGGCTTATCTTTCTCCGCCTGTCGCCACCGTGAAACTCCTTAGCTCGGCCAAGACGCGGGGCAACTCGTCTGGTTCGAAAGCGAAACCGAACCGAAGTTCGAGGTTGAATCCTCGGGGACCGGATCGCTTCACGTGTCCCTGAACAGCCATATGGCCGGCACGATCCGTCGAGAAGAACTCGACGCGCAGGTCTTCGGGCGAAGCTCCAACCAGGGCGGCCTTCCCTTGGCGTCGCTCAGTCAACGCCTCAAACTCAGCCAAGAATGTCGCCCAATCCGACGCGACGATCCAACTCTGGTCCGCAGCAGCGAATCCCTGCGCATCGACCGTGACATTCACAGGAACGTCCTCGTCAGCGGGCGTCCCTTCTGGCCCCACTTCGGCGCGTTCCAACACGATTGCTCCTTCGCGACTCGTCAGCTGCAACGCTTTGTTGGGCGGCCCCTGGTTAGCGCGCACCTTGAGCTCTGCGAAGTTCCTCACGTACGACACGGCGAAGGACGGTTTCGAGAGGCTTCTTGCGTTCCTGCACGAAAGCCTTAACGCACCCGAACGTGCCGCACTGCCAGTCCTTCTGGAAGCCGAGCACGTCCATGAAGAAGCTCATCCCGTCGGCGATCTTCGTCACCTTGACGATCGGCGTGACGCTCTTCAACTGCGCGTTCGATTCTTCTTTCATAGGCTGGTCCTAGCAACTGGCTCCGGTCCGCCCAACGTACAACGCTTCAGGTGCGAGGGCCAGAGTGAGCGGAGCGAGCGACGGCACTCGTCAGCTGCAAGCGCATGTTGGGCAGCGCCGCGCGAAGGAAAGGAGAACGAGGCCTATCAGAGCGGTGCCCCGCTTGGAAACATCAGCGAGGAAGGCGTTGCGGTGTACCAAACCGCGAACTCGGCATCCGACGCAGTGCAAAAGCCGGTGAGCACCATACACGAGGAAAACCCGCGAGGGCGGCCATGTCCAAGCCGGAAAACAGCGCCCGTCAGTCTTGGAAGGCAGCGACCAGCAGCTGCAGCGCTCTTTCGAAGAATACACAGCAGCAAGCTAACATGACCAACGAATCGAGCGAAGGTGGCATTCCTGGCGGAAAGAGCGCGAAGGCGGCACCCGACGCGAAGCCATTGAATCAGGGGCACTAAATGCGAAGGAAAGTATCCGATGCATGTAGCCCACCTTTCGGAAGGCCAGGTCGATGTGGCAACCGTGACGGATGCGAAAAGAATACACGAATGAGGAGCGGCAGCGGATTTTGGAAGAAATGCGTTCGTCGGGGTTAGGCGTAAAACCATATT
>JANRKO010000015.1:0-13642 GCA_033763455.1 Polyangiaceae bacterium | reverse complement strand
AGCACGCTAACATTACTTGCGAATTGAGCGAAGGCAGCATTGCTGGAGGAAAGAGCGCGAAGGCGGCACCCGACGCGAAGCCATAGAATCAGGGGCACCAAACGCAAGAGAAGGCCGCGAAGGAGGCGGTGTCCGAGTCGGCAGGCCGCGCCAAGCAGCCTCGGAACAAGAGCAGGCTCTTTAGCGAGGCCAAACCAAAACAACCCAAGCGTCTGCCCAACGTACCGGCGTTCTGCTGCGAGCGCTAGAGGGAGCCCCGCTCGGGGCGACCGAGGCGCTCGTCGGCAGCAACGCTTTGTTGGACGGCTCGATTGATGGTGGTGATTGGAAGTGGCTGGGACACGCTCTATTGGGTTCGCGTTGCGCTATCCGGACAAGACCCTCAAGCGCTTGCCGTCGGGCATCGTGGCACGTTATCAACGTCAAGTTAGCCACCGGGGTCCCCAACTACCGGGAAAGCCTCTTCGATTTCCTTCAAGTCTCGAACCATCGCTGGGACATCGGTTTGGTCGAACTCAATTCCGAATTCTAAGAGGTTGCCGTCGCCCGCGCGATCTCGCAAACGGCAGGTACCGCGGAAGGTTCCCCGTCCGTCTCCGGCAAAATCGAGTGTGACCCACTCTTCCATCGATCGAAATTGACCCTGGCCGCGAAGTTCGGCGTAAAGTCGCTCCAGGTCACGGCGAAAGGAAACGAATTCCTCAGCTCTCAAACACGCGACGTACTCACCTCGGAACCCGCCTGCTGCGACAACTACCGTACAATCGATCCAATTGCCGTCCCAGTAATCGAGGGCATCTCCACGCGATCGCACGTGCGGTCGTAATACCACCCTGTTTCCTCCGGTGGACCCGATCGTTACTGCCATCGCCTCCATGACTGTCCGTCCAACGTACCGGCGTTCAGCTGCGAGTGCTAGAGGGAGGCTGCAAGCCGACCGAAGCGCTCGTCAGCTGCAACGGTTTGTTGGGCGGCGCCGCGGTTAGAGCTCGCCCGAACGTCTCGACAAGCGCTCGAAGTGCAATGAGAATAGCGCATGCATCCTGGGCGTCGCGCTGGCCGAGGAGTGTGCCTTGAAAGTCATCCTGAAATATGACGACGGTGAACTGGTCGCAGCACCAGGAGCGGTCAGCTATTCGGTTCAATCCAGGACGGTGATGCTGGAGAAGGTATACCTTCAGTTCTCAGGTCTTGGAACCTCGGGTAGACGCATGATGTGTCGAGTCTGGAACCGTGGGGGAGCACATCAGGCATTGATGTTTAGCGCGCCGCACTGTGGACAATCGGCGAGGACCCCGCTTGGCAACGGAAGGCTGCACTCGCGACACCTGCCGCGAAAAATAGTGACGTGCTCGTACATGCCCTTGGCGTCCCGCAACTCCGCGTCGGTAAGTTCTCGGATCCGGCGAATTGCGGAAATAGGTTGCCCGCTCTCGAGCAGTTGCCGAATTTCGGAGAGACCTGAATCGTCAATCGGACCGGGAACCCGAAATGTTCCCTTGCACTTCTTGCAGGGAAATTCGCGAGCAATAACGTCGTCCCAGGTCGGCATGTCGGTCCGCCCAACGTTACAGCGCTTCAGGTGCGAGGGCCAGAGGGAGCGAAGCGAGCGACGGCCTCGTCAGCTGCAAGCGCCTGTTGGGCATCGCCGTGCGATGGAGAGGCGACAAGGCATATCTGAGCGGCGCCCCGCTTGGAAACAACAGCAAGGAAGGCACGATCGCCCACGAAGCCGCGAGCGAAGCACCCGACGCGGTACGAATGCCGGTGGGCACCATACGCGAGAGAAGCCCGCGAAGACGGCGGTGTCCGAGTCGGAAAGCCGCGCACGGCAGCCTCGAAACCACAGATTCCAGCAGCTGCAGCGCTCTTCCCGAGAATGACAGCAGCAAGCTAACTTGTTACGCAGTATTAGCGAAGGCGGCATTTCCGGAACCATGAGCGCGAAGGCGGCACCCGACGCGAAGCCACCGAATCAGGGGCACCATACGCAAGGAAGGCCGCGAAGGAGGCGGTGTCCGAGTCGGCAGGCCGCGCCCAGCAACCTCGGCGCAACAGCAGGCTCTTTAGCGAAGCCAAACCACAACCACCTAAGCGCATGCCCAACGTACCGGCGTTCAGCTGCGAGCGCTAGAGGGAGCGCACAGCGCGACCGAAGCGATCGTCAGCTGCAACGCTTTGTTGGACGGCTCGGCGAGGAAGTAACAAGACGTCAGTCTCATAGGCCGTTTGCCCAAGGGATATCTGTAGTTGGAAGGCGCCAATCTCCTGGGGCATCGGAACGAAAACTGTCGAAGAGTTCGCCACCAAATGGTTCCAACGCAAGTTGGACAGCGTTGATGGCTTCGTTGCGGAGGCCCGTCTTAAAGAAAATTTCAAAGCCATTTTCCACTGCCGCGGAGAGTTCTGGGCTCACATGGCGGAGGGACCGCGGTAGCCGTTTGGGGGAGCCCAGCCAATGCCCGCGTGATTTGAGGCAAAAGTTAGATACCTGAAGGTACAGCTTACACGCGATGGCCAGCAGCTCGGGACGGGCTCGGTTGTCGCGAAAGTCGTTCAAGAGGTCTGTGATGCCATAGCGTTCCTGATCGAGAGCGGCGAGTGAAGGGCGAGGTGGAGCACTGTCGACGATGGCCCTTGCCCACGTCTGTACGCGATCGGCGCGGGGACTTGAGCCAGGCACAATCAGGGCCTCTGCAAGCATCGACGCCAGGGAAGGCACGCCACCCTTACAATCATCTCGCACAAAGTAAGCGAGAGTCTCCGGGTCGTGAGGGAAGACCTCAACAGGCCAGCCCAGGAAGTGAAAGGACTCGCGCCAGGCATTGGGGAGTTGGCGGAATAGGACAACAACGTCGAGGTCCGAAGAAGCAAAAGCCTCGCCGCGAATTACCGAGCCAGCGCAGAAAACGGCCAAGGCTGAGGGGTATCTCTCGTGCCAGAGGCGCTCCGAAGCATGCAGCGGGTGACAACGGTCATCTGTATCGCTCATGTCCGTGGCTCTCGGTCCGTCCAACGTACCGGCGTTCAGCTGCGAGCGCCAGAGGGAGCCCCTTGGGGCGACCGACAAGCTCGTCAGCTGCAACGCTTTGTTGGGCGCAGGGAAGCAGTAGTGGCAAAATGCAGCTAATCAGCGATCCGTTCCCCAGTCGGAGAGCGCAGCTGGCCGAGGTGTTCGGGCCGAAAACGGCTTTAGCAAGAGTGAGCGGGGCACCGAACGCGAGAAGAAGCCCAACAAGACGTCGAGGCGAGCCGATGATCAAGGGAAAGCCCGGGATCCTGAGCAACGACGAAACCGGAAGGGCAGAACGGCACGGCCCGAGGCTCAGTTTAACTTCGTTGCGCGGGACGAGCTGTGCGAAGGGCCGGGACGGAAGGGCAGCAATCAGAAAGGTGGCGAAGCACATCGGACAGCGAAGCGGCTAAGCCACCTAGCAGAAGGCGCCCACCCTGCGTCAGCCAAATCGGAAGTGCCGGTCAGGCACTACGACGCAGCGACGCAGGAAGGATGGGGCAAACAGCCATCCCGCGATCGAGGGTCAGGCACAAATCCGGTTCGACACCTGCCCTTCCGAAAGAAGGTAATCAGCGAGCGTCCATGTCGGCCCTCAATGGAAATGGCCGAAGGTCCGCCCAACGTACAACGCTTCAGGTGCGAGGGCCAGAGTGAGCGAAGCGAGCGACGGCGCTCGTCAGCTGCAAGCGCATGTTGGGCAGCGCCGCGCGAAGGAAGGGAGAACGAGGCCTATCAGAGCGGCGGCCCGCTTGGAAAAAGCAGCAAGGAAGGCATGACGGCTCGCAAGACCGCGAGCTCGGCACCCGACGCCGTGCAATGGCCGGTGGGCACCAAACGCGAGAGAAACCCGCGAAGACGGCGGTGTCCGGGCCGGAAAGCAGCGCCTGGCACTCTCGAAAAAGCAGCAACCAGCAGCTGCAGCGCTCTTTCGAAGAATACACAGCGGCAAGCTAACATGACTGGCGAATCGAGCGAAGGTGGCATTCCTGGCGGAAAGAGCGCGAAGGCGGCACCCGACGCGAAGCCATTGAATCAGGGGCACCAAACGCAAGAGAAGGCCGCGAAGGAGGCGGTGTCCGAGTCGGCAGGCCGCGCCAAGCTTCGACGGCACAACAGTAGGCTCTTTAGCGACACCAAACCAAAATTACCCAAGCGTCTGCCCAACGTACAACGCTTCAGCTGCGAGGGCCAGAGTGAGCGAAGCGAGCGACGGCCTCGTCAGCTGCAAGCGCCTGTTGGGCATCGCCGTGCGAGGGAACCGAGAGCAAGGCACATCGGAGCGGCGCCCCGCTTGGAAACATCAGCGAGGAAGGCATGCGTGTGCACGAAGCCGCGAGGATGGCACCCGACGCAGTGCAAAGGCCGATGGGCACCAAGCGCAAGAGAAACCCGCGAGGGCAGTCATCTCCAAGGCGGAGAACAGCGCCCGTCAGTCTCGGAAGGCATCGACCAGCAGCTGCAACGCTCATTCGAGAATGCACAGCAGCCAGCTAACATTAATTGCGAATCGAGCGAAGGCAGCATTCCTGGAGGAAAGAGCGCGAGGGCGGCACCCGACGCGATGCCATTGAATCAGGGGCACCAAATGCGAAGGAAAGCCGCGAAGGAGGCGGTGTCCGAGTCGGAAGGCCGCGCCAAGCACCCTGGGCACAACAGCAGGCTCTTTAGCGACACCAAACCAAAATTACCCAAGCGTCTGCCCAACGTACAACGCTTCAGGTGCGAGGGCCAGAGTGAGCGAAGCGAGCGACGGCGCTCGTCAGCTGCAAGCGCATGTTGGGCAGCGCCGCGCGAAGGAAGGGAGAACGAGGCAAAACGGAGCGGCGGCCCGCTTGGAAAAAGCAGCAAGGAAGGCATGACGTCACACGAAACCGCGAGCGAGGCACCCGACGCCGTGCCATGGCCGGTGGGCACCAAACGCGAGAGAAACCCGCGAAGGCGGCGGTGTCCGGGCCGGAAAGCAGCGCCTGGCACTCTCGAAAAAGCAGCAACCAGCAGCTGCAGCGCTCTTTCGAAAATACACAGCGGAAGCAAACACAACGTGCTGATCGAGCGAAGCTGGCATTCCTGGAGGAAAGAGCGCGAAGGCGGCACCTGACGCGAAGCCATTGAATCAGGGGCACTAAACGCAAGAGAAGGCCGCGAAGGAGGCGGTGTCCGAGTCGGCGGGCCGCGCCAAGCTTCGACTGCACCACAGCAGGCTCTTTAGCGACACCAAACCAAAATTACCCAAGCGTCTGCCCAACGTACATTAGCCAACAAACGCCTGAAAGTAGGATTCGCATAATCCGAGCCAAAATAGAGGGAATTCCCTAGGTTCCCGCCGGGTCGCACATTTAGACAGATCTGCCTAATCGGTTACTGGTGATCTGCATAATTCTTGGGCTGATGGCCTTGGGGGGGTGTCTGTCTGTCGGACATCGGAGTTGCTACTGACGTGCGGGTGAGCTTGCAGGAGTCGAGACTTTGTGGGTGGTGCCGCTGGCACAGAGGTTGCTGTTAGCTGGGGTGTGACACCATCTCATGGGCCCAGGCTGCTTGAAATGATGCGAAGCGAGCTTCGCCTCCGGCACTATAGTCCTCGAACGATTGAGGCCTATGAGGGGTGGGTGAAACGCTTCGTTCGGTTTCATCGTCTCCGGCACCCGTCAGAAATGGGGGCGCCGGAGGTGTCGGCTTTCCTGAGTGACTTGGCGAATCGACTGGAGGTTGCGGCTGCTACCCAGAACCAAGCGCTGGCGGCACTGCTTTTCCTCTACCAACGCGTGTTGATGTCACCGTTGGATGAGCCGGTTTTCGTTCGAGCTAAGGCCGCGGAACGGCTGCCAACGGTGCTCACGCGTACCGAGGTGCAACGTGTGCTGGAGCGCATGGAGGGTACTCCCAAGCTGATGGCGAGCCTGCTCTATGGGTCGGGGTTACGTCTGATGGAGTGTGCGGAGCTTCGCGTAAAGGATGTGGACCTTGAGCGAGGGGAGATTGTTGTTCGCCAGGGGAAAGGGGCAAAAGATCGAGTCACACCGCTCCCTTCGCAGTTGAGCGTGGAGCTCGGGGAACACTTGGCTCGCGTGCGTGCTCAGCACCGGTTGGATGTGGCCGCGGGCGCCGGCTGGGTGGCGCTCCCGGAGGGCTTGGAGCGGAAGCTTTATCAGGCTGGTCGGCAATGGCCCTGGCAATGGCTGTTTCCTGCATCTCGTGTTCACACCCATCGGCAGTTGAATCAGCGCAGGCGCCATCATTTTCATGAATCTGCCCTACAGCGAGCGGTGCGTATTGCGGGGCTTGTTGCTGGGCTCAGCAAGAGAGTTACGTGCCACACGCTTCGGCATTCATTTGCAACACATCTCTTGGATGCTGGCTACGACATTCGGACTATCCAAGAGTTGCTCGGGCACCGCTCGGTTACCACCACCATGATCTACACACACGTCCTCAATCGTGGTGGTTTGGGTGTTAGATCTCCACTTGATTTTCCGAGGTAAGTTACCTAAGGACGGTGGGGCAACCCGCCACTACCTGGATCTGTTGAACGTTACCGAGCTTCACTCGATCGCAGGCGTCGCCTCGTAGAGTTAGGGCGGAGGTGCCGTTCCAAGTCCAACCGTTGGTCTCGCTCTGCCCAATCACGTCGAGATCAAGAAAGACGTTAACGAGCGCGGGGTCCGGCGGCGCTTTGCTGAGAGCCACTTCGCAGCTCTGGGCTAGGGAGGCTCCGATTTCGAGCAGTGCATTACCAAGAGCTTGGGTGTCGTTCACTGAGTAGTAGTCGGGAGTTGTTGGAGTTGTTGGAGTTGTTGGAGTAGCTGGAGTCATCGAGCGGGCAGTCCCACCGAGCACGGCGAGTTGGTTAAGGAGGGTGGTGAAAGCTTCGCTGCCGGGCATGCCGACGACGAAGGTCTGAATGCCGCGATCCGCCAGCGATTTTACTGCCGCCCTTGTTGGCTCCTGGTCGAAGCAGCCTTCGGGTGAGCCATTCGCCTGAGTGCTGCAGCAGTTCACGTTGAGGCCGCAGGCTGTGGGCCCCAAGACAATGTTGGCAATGCAGTTGTCCTGATCACACGTGGCCTTGGCGTTGCAGTTGGGGGCGCCATCCGTGACGAGTACAGCCACGGTGCTGCCGGGGAGTGCCGCGAGTGGATCCACAAGCGCTGCGAGTGTTGCAGCTGTTGGCGTGCCGCCACTGCCACTTACCGGCGGTGCTGAACGATTGAGCTTGTCGATGAAGAGCTGCAATACTGGGCCGTCCTCGGCATCTGGGTCAGCTGAATAGGGGTCCCCACGTTGCGCCTCCAAGATCTGCACGCCGGCTCCGCACCCTGTTGGGCTGTTGGGGGCGGGAAAGATAGTGGCACCGTAGCGCACTCGATGGCCGATCTTTCGTAGCATTTCCACGATGGCAACCTCGGCAGCTCGATACTTGCTCAGTTGGGAATTCGCGAGAGGCTCCAGCATGCTGCCTGAGCGATCCAAAACGAAATACAGATTGGGTGCTTCAATGGCCACGGGTGTCACTTCGTTCACGCACAGGCCCATGGTGTTGATATCCGGTGGCCGTGGAGGAGGAATTTCAAATCCAACATCACCCGGAGCTGCACCGCCGGTGCTAGCGTTGGAGTTGTTCCTGGAAAGGTCAAAGTATGCCGGTGGCTTCTCAGACTGGCAGAAGCAGAGGGCCAGGGAAGCGACCCCGGCACACCAAAGAAGAAAACGTGAGTGCACGAAGCATTCAGGCTAGCACTCCCACGAGGACGGGGCGACGCTTGGTCTCACCTACGCCTGCCTCTCCGATGGTTCCCTGAGTCTCCCCGCGTTGCTGCCCGCCCGAGTTGGTCCGCGCCGGTTACTCTTGCCGCCCGAATTGGTGCCGGCGTTGCTGCCCGCCCGAGTTGGTCCGCGCCGGTTACTTTCTCGCCCGCGCTGGTCCCCACGCGTTACGTTTTTCCACCCGTTACGCCTGCCGGCCCTGAGAGCGTTGGGTGATCGTCTGGTAGCGAACGCTGCCGCCCGTACGGCTGCATCCGGCGTGCGTATCGTAGGAGCACTGTCTCTGGGGGCGTACTGCTGGTCGGTCGTGGCTTTGACGTTCTGTCAACTTGAGGTGGACGAGCGTTGCTCAGTTTCCACCGGGCGGAGAGGGGCTGCCGGTGTGCTGGAGGCGGCGAGGGGCTGGCGAGTGTCGAGGCTTTCGCGATAGCGTTTCTGCACGATGACCGGGCGCACGCTGAGCGAACGTTTCCGGCAATGGCTCGTGACGTTAGCTTGTGTGGTGGTCGTGGTGGGCATGGTCGACACGCCAGTAGCTCAACATCAGCCACTTCTTGTCCCAACTTTCGCGTCCGCGGCGCAGCTCCTGGTGGCCGTCACAACTCCGAGCGGCAAAGCGGCTCGCGCGGAGGTGCGCGTGTATTGTCCACTTGGAGATAAGTACCGAGAGGGTGCCTCGGGCGCCACAGACGCGAGCGGAGTGGTCGTTTTAAACGATCTGCCGGCGGCATCGTGTTGGCTCTTGGTTTCGAGCAAGGAATACGCACGGGTGGCGCTGTTGCGAACGCTCAAAAAGGGGCTCCAACACGTCCGAGTGCAGTTGGCTCACGCCGAAGCTGTGGCGGTAAAAGTCAGCGACGAATCAGGCAAGCCCCTCGTGCGCGCGAGTGTGTTGGTGGATGTTCCTGGAGCGTTGCCTTACGGCGCCCTCACGGATGAACGCGGAATGGCCCTGTTTTCTCGGCTCACTCCCGGTCCCTTCAGAGTTCGGGTGTATGCGGAAGGCTTAGAGCCGGGCGAGCGCTTACAGGTTCGGAAAGAGGTGAGCTTGGTGCTGGGGCGGCTGGCAAGCTTGCTAGTACGGGTGAAGGAGCCTGGTGGAAAAGCCGCCAAAGCAGCGGATGTTTTCCTGGCGGGAGCGAGCTTGTGGCCGCCACGGCGCGTGGCCACGAACTCGGCAGGGGAAGTAAATATTCTGGGGCTTCCCGAGGGGGTTTACGAGGTGAAGGCACAGCGGGGTTCGCTCGTTGGCACTGCACGCACTCCTCTCGCGTTAACTCGTGGCGCGAAGCTCACGCTCGACGTCACGTTGCATGAGGGGCAGTTTGTGCTCGTGGAGGTGAGCGAAGAGGGCCTGGGAGAAGCTCGCATTGCTAATGCTGAAGTAGTGGTTGCTGAAGAGGGGCTGAGCTTTTTCCCTCTGCGGGGAAAGACTGGAAAGAATGGTCAGATCAGCTTGGGCCCTCTTGCCGAAGGTGGTCTCGGCGTAAGTGCCTTCGCCGAAGGCTTTGTGGCGACGCACGCGCTGCCGGTGGCTTTCCCGTTTCCGAAACCCATCCCGGTGAAGTTGCTTCGTGGTGCTACGCTTTCGGGGCGAGTGCAGGATGCGCGTGGGTTCGCGGTGCCTGGTGCCTCCATAGAAGTTATCGGCAACGACGTGTTTGGCTTGCCGGTCGCGGAAACGCCGCAAGCGCTAGACTTCGAGCGCTCTCACTTCGCCTGGGCGGAATCAGGCCCTCGTCTGCTCATCCCCGTTGGAGAATTGGGTGTTATGCCCGGTCCAGTTCCTCCCATTCCTGGAAGAGGCGAAGCGTTAGCTGGGGGCGCCGTTCAGCCTCCTGCCACGGCTGCTTGGGTTACGGGCGAAGATGGCCGGTTTAAGGCATTTCCGGTAACCCCGGGGCGTGTATTTGTGATTGCGCGGCATCCGGATTTTGTGGATGGCATGAGCGATGCCGTCGTGTTGAGCAAAGGTGGGCATGCCGAGGTGGTCATCACGCTGTTAGCGGGCGGGGAGCTTTTTGGTACTGTTAAGGACGATCGCGGTTTCGCTGTGGCCGGGGCACGTGTGGAAGCGATGGCGGCGCGCGGCACCCTGCGTCGCAACGCCTGGACGGAAGCCGACGGCAGCTTTCGGTTCGCGACTCTTCCGGCGCAAGTGGTGGTAACGGTCGCTCGCCCCGAAGCCCCTTTTCAGCCAGTGTATCGGGAAACCTTCAGCGTGGTGCCGAACCAGCGCCAAGAGATCGAAATAGCCCTTACGCCCCTTCGCGATAAAGTGAAGTTTCGCGTTCTTGGGCAACGAGAAGAGCCTTTGCTCCTAGCTCAAGTGAGTGTCGCGTCTCTCACCCCTAGCGCACCCTTCCGCAAGACGCTGTTTACCGATGCAGAAGGGTATGCGGAGTTGGAAGATGCGGCAGGGCGTAACGTTCAATATACGGTAAGTGCTCCCGGGTATGCGCTTTCACGCCATTCGGAAGCATCTTTGAAGACGCGTGTGGAGGTAAAGCTCGCTTTGGGTGTTCGTGTCGAGGGAGTGGTGCGGGGCGTGCGTGGCCACGTAAACGTGGAGGGGGCGAGTGTATCGGCGCAAGTCGAAGGCGTTCGGTTTTTTACGACGACGGACAATTCTGGGCACTTCATTCTGGAGAATGTGCCGCCGGCGAAGGTGAGCTTTGAGGTGCGGCATCCGGACTTCGCACCACAATCGATAGTTGTTCAAGTGCCCACCGCGGATACACACGGGCGCCCCTTGGTGTTAGATCCTTGGACCCTCGAAGCTGCCGGTCGAGTAACGGGCCGCGTGTTGAATCAAAAGCGAGAGCCTGTGAGTGGAGCGCGGGTGAGCGTGGGCGAGGTGTCGGAGTTCCTTCCTGTGGGCACGCTCCCGCCGGAGGTGGTTTTCACCGATGCGGAGGGGCACTTCGAGCTACAGGCCGTGAAAGAAGGGCCAGCCGAGCTTCACGCGCAGCTTGCAGGTGTCGGCAAGGGAAAGTTGGTCGGCGTAGTGGTGTTCGCAGGGAAGCTCGTGGAGGCGGGGGATCTGGTGTTGAGCGAAGCCTATGAAGCATTGCCCATTCTCGGGGCCAGCGTCGCCGTAAGCCTCCGGGAAGGCGAGTTCGAGGGTCAAAAGGGTGTTATGATCGGAGCCGTCGCAAACGGCAGTGAAGCTGAACGCGCTGGGTTGCGCGATGGGGACGTTCTCCTATCCGTAGATGGGCGCCAAGTAACCTCGTCCGAAGAAGCTAGGCGGGCGTTCGAGGGTCCGGAAGGTTCTGATGTGAGCTTGGAGTTGCTGAGGGCTAAAGAGCGTCTTCATGTTAGCGTGCTGCGCGAACGAGTTCGTCGCTAAGCAAGTTCCTCGCTGGAGAGCGATCATCTGTCAGTGTGTCCGTCGCTGAACCTACTTGTTGCCCACTGACGTACGCCCAACGAAGGAGCGCCCAACGAAGGAGCGCCCAACGAAGGCGCAATCAACGAAGGCGCAACGAACGCCTTACGGTGCCTTGGCCGTAAACTCCACGAGCACGGGCGCCTCGGCCGCAACTTTGGGGCCCAGTGCGGCAAGGCTCTTGGAGGCTAGCTTCTCGAAAGCTGAGCGGGGCACTACGTCGTGTGCCTCAAGGTTCACCATGAGTGGCTCCAGAGACTTCACCTTAAGGGAAGTGGGCTTCCCGCCCGCATAAAGCACGGTCACTTCGAGCTTGGTTTTACGGCTCACGGTGCGCTGGTGCAGGCGAAGATCTGCGGTCACGGTAGCCGTGAACGTGCGAGTGTCACCTTGCAGGGCTGTTACATCTGGCACCGAAGGCGTCACCTGCGTGAGCTTGAATTCGATGAAGCGGTTCTTCTCGCGTACCATGGGCGGAACGTCATCGCTAATTTCAAACCATGTGCGCATATGCTCGTTCTGCTTGTCATTCTTGACACGTTCGCCGAATTGGCCCTTCTCGTCTTCACGTTTCTGTTGAAATACTTCAAGCTTTAACAAGTCAACGCGGAGCAAGCCCGAGCTCTTGGAGAGATCTTTCAGATCGACGAAGAGGTCACCCATGATGGCTTGGTTCGCTTCGCCGTAGATCTTCTCAAGCGGCGCATCCATCAAGAAGTTGGCTTTGGAGGTCGGCACATCCACGATGAATTTCTCCGACGTTCGAGCCGGAGCTTCTGGGGCTTTGAGCTCGGCGCTCACGGGAACTGACTTTTCGGAAGGCTTGCCTTCACAAGCTGGGAGGCCACCAAGCAATAAGCCTAGAAGGAGCAACACTCTCGCGAGGCCAAACGGAGCCCGCTGCGTCCCCGAATGCACGACTTTACCGGCTGGCAATGAATCACCAAGTTGCGCGCTTGGCGAAGCAGTGAATGAACTGCGTGAATGCGCACGAGCAACGGGGATGCGTGAAATCACAGGTGCGTAGCTGGGCCGTGCATTGCTGAAGGTTGAGTGGGTCGCGGTGTGAATCGAAAACGTCATGCTCAAAGTCTCCATCCTGACTTGGGTGCGAGAGTGTTATGCGGGGCGTCCCCGATTGGTTTCATCGAACAGGTGGGGATTTTCTGGCGACCGCGCAAAACCGCCAGCGGAAGTTCACCGCCAGTGGAACTGAGTCAGCATGGACCCAGGTGGCGTCCACGCCAACCCCGCCTAACGCAATCCCCAACCGATCCGCCGACCGTCGGCGCTTCGGGCCCCCTTACGGCCGCCATGCCAAACGGCACCCAAGGTTTCCACCCTGGTAGCTGTCGAATTCGAATACCGGACGCCCGGCTCGCAACCTAAAGGAAGAGGTTAACAAGTAGGGCTTAGCGCCCGTATTTAGAACGGCGTGGTTTAGTGGTCAGAATTGAAACCGCGTGGTTCGTCTTTGTCTCCCTGGGAGAACAGAAACACGAGCGGAATAATTCCGATGGCGAGCACTAGCGTGGAAACGATTTTGATGAGCGTGACGATTCCGGATTCCATGGAAGCCCCCGCACAATACGCATTGCGGCAATGGAAGCAAGGCGTTATATAACGTTGAGAGTGGAACTAGCCTAGTTTTGGGCTGCTTTCTTAATGAAATAGAGATGGCTGTGTCGGATACCAGAGAGAATGAGCGCGGTATGAAGGCAGTGCCGTCCCTAAAGCCCGCGGCGCGGGGCGAGGTGAGCGTCGGTACTCAGCCGCCACCTTCAGCAGTGCGTGCGGTGGGTGGGCGCCTTCTGCTCGTGGATGATGAAGCGCCCCTATTGCGCGGGCTCACGCGCCTCATGGGCCTGGCCACGCCAGAATGGCGGGTCACTACAGCCACCAGTGCCGAGCTTGCGTTAGCCGCGTTGGAGCGGGAGGCGTTCGACGTGTTGGTGACAGACTTGGAGATGCCCGGAATGGGTGGCTTGGCTCTGTTGGAGGAAGTCGCGGTTAGGTATCCGTCGCTTGTGGTGGTGGTGCATTCGTCCCATTCGAACACGCGTGCCGAAGAATTAGCTGATTTCTGTTTGGGTAAGCCCGTAAACACAGATGTGCTCATCGGCACAGTAAGTACGGCTTTCGCCACCTCGCTCACTCGCCAGCATCAGCTCTCGCTCGGCCGCACCTCGCAAACTGCCTAATACGCCCGATCAGCGGCACACAGTCGACGCTCAACCCGCGCCGCCCCGGCAAGACATCGACTCGGCAACAAGACATCGACTGCGAAGTCGCGAATCATGACGCGGAGACGAGGGTTCACGACGCACAGAGATACTTGTCATGCGCTCATGGTTGATCACTGTGTAGCTGTAATTTGGCGGCGGTCCAGCCTTCGGTCAGGGTGCTTAGTTTTTCAAAGCCTCGGGCGAGCGTGAGCCAACCCGGGTTCGGCTTGTACCTGATGTGACCGC
>JANRKO010000014.1:0-33448 GCA_033763455.1 Polyangiaceae bacterium | reverse complement strand
CTCTCTTCAGATCCGGAGATCGCCCGCCTCGCTCACGAGCGCGCCGAAGCAGAGTATTTCTACGAGCTTGCGCTCAAAAAAGAACGAGAACTCGGAGAGGCAGCAGGGGAAGCCAGGGGCAAGGCTGAGGGCAAGGCTGAGACTGTCTTGAAACTGATCCAGCTGAAGTTCGGTCCACCGAGCGAAGCGGTTCAACAGCGGGTGCGCTCGGCGTCGCTCGGACAGCTTGACCGGCTGGCAGAGAAGGTCATTCTTTCGAACAAGCTCGAAGAGCTGCTCGGCGAGTGAGCCAAAGCCTTCTGCGCAGTCTTGCGCGAGCATTCAGTAGCGCAGCCTCCAGGCCTCAATGCCCCACGTGAAGCAGCGGCCGCAGCGGCCGGCTGCTCCAACGATCCATGAGGCTTGATATCACAAGTTTAAGCTAACTGCGTATCACATCGTCGATCGACTGAGGGGAGCCCTTCGGCTACCCCGGGGATTCAAGCTGAGAGCAGGCATCGCTCAAAATGCTGGCGGCATGGTTCTATGAAGTCCGTCCAGCACACCGGATGAGCTCCCAAATCCGTCCAGTTGAGCCAGCTCCGGGACGGGTCACTTTGGCCGAACTGTTGCGAATCACTTTGGCCGAACTGGCCCCGATCAGGCTGTTCCCGCCCCTTGCATCTGTGACCCCGTGTGGTAACACTTAACTTTGTGGGCAAGATCCGTCGCGATAACTTCATTCTTTTGACCTGGATAGGCGATCACAGCCCCCACCACGTTCATATTTACCGAGACGGACGCTTGGTTCTTAAGTGGAATCTGGACGATTGGGTTCCTATGAAGGGCCGCCCTACGGCGAAACTCCTCAAGTTGCTATCAAGTCTTCGGAACGAAGGAGCCTTATGAAGTTGCGAAATGTTACCGTGAACAACCGGAAAGCTCAACTTGAGCTCATTACGCGCGCTGGCAAGAGCCTGCCGTTTCCTTTCGCGCGATTGGAGCCAAGGCCTTCGCCTAGGGATCGAATTAAGACTGCGTTCGTTGACAAGGAGCTCGGTAGCGAGGGTGTCACCTATATCCTTGAGTCTGGCGCTGAAGGCTCAGTTCACATCGATCATGCCCTTGAGTACAATCAAGATCCCTCGCATCTCGCTGAATTGCTCGCCCACAAGCTCACCGCTGAAGCGGGCAAGCGCGTAAACGCATCGGGGCTTAGCCGTCGTGAGTTGGCACGGCGGCTCCATACGTCCGTACCACAGCTCTATCGCTTGCTGGACCCGACCATTAGTCGCAAGAACCTCAGCCAGCTCATCGCGCTCCTGCACCTTCTGGATTGCGCGGTGGAGCTCGTCGTAACAAAACGAGCCGCGTAGGCGGGTTAAGGCTAGCTGGGGCCAGTGCGCCCCCCTTCAACACTCCGTCCCATGCGGCCGGTACAGCAACTCCGCTTGATTCAGCACAAAAATAGCCTCCGTTGAAGCTTTGAGCTCCAACCCCAGCCCCGTCATTCCTTCCAGCATCTGCGCGCCGGTAAACGGCAGATGCTGTTCGCTTAATACCATCACGAGTGTTGCGAGCACGCCGGTTACCTCTGTCTCGGTGCCTTGGCGTACGCGAAAGGCGACGCGTTCGATGCGCCGCGCGGTGCGGGGGTGGCGTGAGGTGATCGAAATGGAAGCATCCGGATTGATGGCGAAGACGGTGTCTTTCACCTGGGAGAGCTCAAGCGGGCGGCGGGGTGCGTTGCTTTCATGGGCCACCAAAAACATGAGCGAATGCCGATATTCGATTTGCTCGATCAAGCGGTAGCGATCGTATTCGGGCATGGCTGCGAGCAGCTCGCGCAGCTTTTCGCTTTGGGCAACCTCGGGAGCCCATTCGGCGGGTTCACTGAAGCGAATGAACCGCAGGTTGGTGTCGCTGAGGAGCTTCCAGACACCGGCAATGTCGTAACTGGTTTCGTTCACGTTGAGGACGCGATCCACGAACTCCACGTCATTCACGATGCCGGTGCGTTCCCAGGGGCTCCCGGCGAGCACGGTTTTGGCCATTTCTCGCGCCAAAAGCCGGCTTGGGCCGAGCCTTTCGCTGAAGGGTTGGCTCTTCGGCGCTAGCATCTCTGCGGCGTGGATCAGGCGGTAGAGCGGCTGGCGACTCACCGAGCCGTACACCATCACGGCCATCACTCCGTGGGGGGCTAGGCTTTCTCGCAGACGGCGGAGGCCCGCGACGGGATCGGAAAGATGGTGCAGAACACCCGAAGAGTAGATCACGTCAAAGCCGCCCTCCGGCACCTTGAGGCCTTCAAGTGTCATAAGATCTACCTCTTGGAAACGCACGTTGGTGATGCCACGGCGTTTGCCCTCTGTGGCGGCTTCTTCCAAAGCCACTCGATTGATGTCCACACCCAAAAATTCAATATCCGGTTGCAGCGCCGCGCTGCCCAAAAGCCCCACACCGCGACCGCACCCTGCGTCCAACACTCGGAGAGGCCCGGCTTGCTTGCGCCCGTGCTCCACGTGGCTCAAGAGCTGCCGTACGTCGTGGTCCGCTCGGATATTGGCGGAGCCGCTCGATGGATAAGGATACGCCTCATACATGGCGCGCACATTCTGAGTTACTGTGTCCATAACCCATTAGGTTAACTGAGGTTGATGGCGGGAAACAGTGTGCCTTTGGGCGCGAAGGGCCCGGCCGCACGCCCTTTTTTGATGCACAGGTGTCTGCTAGGCGTGTGTTCGGCGCCGAAGAAGGCCTGATCTTTCGGCCCGTTTGCCTGGCTTCAGGCTCCTCTAGAGTATTCCAGGTCACTTCGCTACACACACAGCTCATGATCGCGCCGGCCACAGCAACGGGCTTCCTCACGCTCCGTTCACTGCCGGATGCGGAGCTACGGCTCGTGGCGTTCTTGGCATTAGCAGAGCCACGGGGCATCAGTTCGTTGATCAATTTGGTAGGTGCCAGCGGCTTGGAACAGGCACCGGGGAGGAGCCATACCGGCCAATCTGTCCGTGCGACGCTTGAGCAACTCTTGGGAATGGGGCTCGTCACACATCGCAGCGATGGCTATTGGTGCAGCCCCGGAGTGGGTGAGCACGCACTCAGGTGGGCGGCCGAGCGCCAGCTACTCCAACCATTAGCAGCCGCCATGCGTGAGCGGGTGTGGCGTGCGGATTTGCGGTTTGGACCGCCCAGAACCTTCGAACACGCGCGTTTTGAGGCGCTCGTGGCCTTGGCTGAACGCTCCGCGGCGGCGCCTGAAGTGCTCGAAGGTGCCGTTAGGTTGTCGTCGGTGCAGCATGTGGCACTGAGCATTGTTGTGCCCGCTTTGGACGTGGCCTTTGATGAAGCGTGGTTCATGTCGCTTCCTCCGCGCCTAAGGTGCCGGCTACTGGAGCTTGGCTTGTGCGGAGCTGAGGCATTTGCCTATCCCCTCGAGCACCTCTACGCGTATGTGGCTAAGCATCCTCAGCTTCTCAGCGAGGCAGAGGCGGCGCTCCCGGCCTTCGCAGGCCTTGCCATTTTGCGGGGAGATTTTGCTCAATTGGCCAAGGTGGCCACCTTTGGTGCTTCCGAGGAGTTAGAGCAAGGAATTTTGGGTAGCGTGGCGGCGCTAGCGGGGAGATGGGACGAAGCTGCCGCGTGCTTCCAAGCGAAAGGGGTGCGTACCGCCGTGCACCCAGGTGTTTTAGGTTTTGTGCAAGCGCTGACGCTCCTCCGTGCGGCAACGCCGGTTGCCTTGGCTCATGCCTTGAGAGTGGCAAGCTTGGGGTCGCGCAGGGATCCATTTTTTTTGCAAACGCGTGGCGTCTTGAAAACCATCATTCAGGCGTCCACGGACGCCTCGCTTGCTACCTTGGCGCCGCATCTGCTGCGGCCCGCCGGAGCATCGGATTGTTTATCCTTTCTTGCCCGTTGCTTGTTTGCGCATTGGTTCCCGGTGCCCTTCTCCGAAGTAAAGAGCCTGCTTTCTGAATCAGAAGCGAATCTTCAGCGACAAAGTAACTCCATCAATGTTTGGTTGATGGCTCAACAGTCGGCGGCACTCGCGGCACTTCTGCCCAAGGCTGTTGATATCAAGTTGCCTTCGGGAATTGCCTCGCTGCCGAAGTTCGATCCGAGCCTTGGAGTGCCGCTCACCGAAGTGCGCCCCACCAAGGCTCTGTGGGAGGCGAGCCTTGAGGGTTTGGAGCGCCTCGCGCTCTTGCCCGATACACCGAGGGAGGAGCCAGAGCGGTTGATCTGGAAGGTGGATCCCAAGTGGCTTTTGCCCGAGCCATTTCTTCAGAAGCGAACCAAATCAGGTTGGTCAGCGGGGCGTAAATTTGCCCTGAAAAATCTGCTGGAGGAGCCCACTCGGAGTCGCCTTCCCGCTCGCGATGCAGCGCTTTCCGAGCACGTGCGGGGTACGCGTTTGAGTTACTATACCTCCACAGAATATTCGCTTTCCCGTGAAGCGTGGAAGCAGCTGGTGGGGCATCCGTTGGTGTTCGTGGGAGACTCCGATACGCCCACGGAGGTTATCCGCGGCAACGCGCAACTCGTTCTCCGCAGTACGGATCAGGAAGTGCGGATTGAGGTGGAGCCGCCAAACCTCAAGGCTGACGTGGAGGCACGGCTCTTGAGCGGCAAAATCGTCGTGTTTGCGTTGGAGGGTGAAGTCAAAAAGCTCATCCTTGGCGTGGGCGCGGGTCTGAGCCTGCCCAAGGCAGCCGAGGCGAGGGCTTTGGCAACTCTGGAGCGCTTGAGCCACATCATTCCCGTTCAATCGTCGGAGCGAACGCAAGCCAAGCAGGTCCCCGCCGATCCAAAGCCATGGTTCCGGCTTCTACCGCGCAACACGGGTTTAGCAGTCTCGCTCTTCACGCGCCCGCTCGGTCCGAAAGGCCCAGAAGTAGTGCCAGGCGCTGGGGGCAGCACGCTGGTCAGCAGAATTGGCACAGAAACCCTGCAATGCTTGCGGGATCTCAGCGAAGAGCGAGAACTGGCGAACGAAGCCGTGCGGCAGTGCCCGAGCCTTTTGGGCAACGATACTGGGGACGAAAGCTGGCAGTTGCCAGACCCAGCTTCTTCCTTGGAGCTCATGTCTTGTCTGCAAGCTTTGTCGGAGCGGGTCCACGTGGAGTGGCCAGAGGGCTCCGTGTTGAAGCTCAAGGCGCGGGTGGCTCGGAGTTCCTTGCGGGGGCGTATTGAGAGCGACGGCAGCTTCTTTTCGGCACGCGGCAGCCTTTCGGTGGAAGGGGCGGCCTCACTCGATCTGAGTGAGCTGCTCGCCTTGGTTCAAGATTCACCCACAAGATTTGTGCAGATGAAGAACGGGGACTACCTGGAGTTGGAGCAGGATCTGCGGGAGCTCTTGCTTTCTCTCTCTGCCGCGGGAACCGAGCGCGCCAAAAAGGCGTTTTCTGTAACGCTGCCTAAAAGTGCCGTGCACATCCTGGATAAGCTAACAGAGGAGGATTCCGGCTTTGAGCTGGATGCACCCTCTATTGCTTGGCGCGAACAGTATGTGGCTGCAAGTCAACGCCCCGTTAAACTTCCGAAGGGGTTGCTGGCTGAGTTGCGTCCCTACCAGCTAGATGGGTTTCGCTGGCTCGTGCGTTTGGGCGAGCTAGGCCTTGGGGCTTGCCTGGCCGACGACATGGGGCTTGGTAAGACGGTGCAAGCCATTGGGCTCTTGTTACATCGCGCTCCGAATGGCCCTCAGCTGGTGGTTGCGCCGACGTCGGTTTGTGACAATTGGCGGCGGGAGCTCGAACGCTTTGCGCCCAGTTTGCGCGTGCGGCTCTACACGGGGCGCGCACGGGAAGAGGGCCTCGGTAAGCTGAAGAAGCTGGATATTGTCATCGTGAGCTACACGCTTCTGCAACAAGATGCCGATGCCTTGGCCGGTGTGCAGTTTGAAACGGCCATTTTGGACGAAGCGCAGTTCATCAAGAATGCCGAATCCCTGCGGGCTCAGGCGGCGTTCTCACTTACAGCTAAGTTTCGCGTGGTATGCACGGGAACTCCGGTAGAAAATCATGTGGGGGACCTCTACAGCCTCTTTCATTTCATCCTTCCTGATCTGTTGGGGTCTTGGCCGGCGTTCAATCGGCGCTTTGGGGCGAACCTCGCCGTGGAATCACGGGCCAGCACGCGGCGCGCACTCACGCGCTTGATCCGTCCATTCTTGTTGCGCCGCACCAAGGCCCAGGTGCTGCAAGATTTGCCGCCCATAACCGAAATTGAACGGCAAGTAACGCTTAGCCCCGAAGAAGTCGTGTTCTACGAGACAACACGCACCGAGGCGGTGCGAAAGCTAGCCTCAGCCTCCAAAGATCCGCGCGCGCGCTTTCAGGTTCTTGCCGAAATCACGCGGCTCCGAAGGCTTTGCTGCCATCCTGGGCTCGTCTTCCCCGGGGTGGGCGGCACCAGCGCCAAGCTGCAGAGCTTTCTTGAGCTCGCAGATGAGCTGCGGAGCGGTGGGCACCGAGCGCTCGTATTCAGCCAATTTGTGGATGTATTGTCACTCGCTCGAAAGGCACTTGAGGAGCGCGGCATTCGGTACGAGTACCTCGACGGCAGCACTCCTGTGAAGGAGCGTGCCCGTGCGGTGGAAGCCTTTCAATCAGGCACCGCGGAGCTCTTTCTTATCAGCCTACGCGCCGGTGGGTTCGGTTTGAATCTTACGGCAGCAGATTATGTGATTCATCTCGATCCGTGGTGGAACCCGGCGGTTGAGCAGCAAGCTTCGGATCGGGCGCATCGTATCGGGCAAACCCGCCCGGTCACTGTTTACCGCTTGGTAGCCACGGGCACTGTAGAAGAACGCATTGTAGAGCTTCACCAGCGCAAACGAAGCTTGGCCAATGCGTTGCTCGAAGATACCGATCAAGCTGCGAGCTTGTCGGTGGACGAGCTCAAAGATCTGCTCGGGGTGAGCTTGGCATCGGTGTGATGTGTCTTGGCGGCTGCCCTATAAGCGGCGGCCCTATAAAGAGTGCTGCCATCGCCCACATAGTGAGTGAGAAGGTGAATATTCCCGGTAGGGCGAGCGCAAAGCCCGTGTGCAGGAGAATCGCGAAGGCTAGGCCCCAGCGAGCCAAGCGTGAGCAAAGCAACAGTGGGATCAACACCTCGAGGGCGAGAACACTCCAGGCAAGAGGTGTCAACAAGCGCGGCGAGAGCCATTTTAGGGCAGAAAGCTCACCAATGGCTGCCCCGCTCTGAAAGCCGTGCGTGAGCTTGTTGAGTACCGAAAAGCCATAAACGAGGAGCAGCTGTAGCCGGATCAAACCAAAATTGGGCAAGCGTAGCTCCTCTTCGGTGGTGGCGTGCGGAGCTGCGATCTTCAGGTTCGAGAAGACGAGAACGATGAAGAGCAAGGCATTCTGGTTCGAGTAGCGTTGGCTGAGGCCCATAGCCAGAGCTAAAAGAGCCAACCTAAGCGCCACGCGCTGTGCGAATCCACTCAATAATGCGAGGCTCGCGGCGCCCAGCAGCGCCCATTCAAGAGCCAGAAATCCTGTAGAGTAGAGCGGGAAAACGGGCAGGTGCCGCCAGGGAAAAAATTCTCCGGTATGGACGCGCCAGATACCTGAGAAGGCATCCGTGAGCAGCCGTGCTCCGAGCGCTGCGCCCAAGAGGCGATAGAACCACCGCAGTTGCCGGAGTGTTACAACTTCCAGATTAAGGTTGAACATCCGCGCCACACGACCCCCTGCGCAACCATCTGCCGCGTTGTCCTGCCTCCTGAAACCAAAATGGGCCCGGCTGATGCTCACAAATAAAAGCAACCACACGCCTGAGCTGCGCTTTATCGATCAGATTGGCACTTCGGGGCAGCACACTGTGCACGTCCACGGGCTCGCCCCTGGAATTGTTCAAAACATATTCCACGTGTTCCACGGTTTCGAACATCTTCCAGCCTGGCAGCGCGTCTGTGAAAAGAGCCGCGCTCAAGTACGCGAGGTTCAAGAAGAGAAGCGCTCTGCAAAGCGAACGGAGCCGTGGCGAGGGCTTGGGGTATGCTGAGACCACGCCGGTACTTAGCATGCTAAGTACCTCCGTTGAGCGCGATAGTGCCGAAGGGCAAGCGAAGCCGCACCGAAACAACGCTCGAAGCGCCCTGGCCCCTGAAAGTGGCTTCCCCGGAGCAGCAATTTGCGCCTCGTGCCGGTTTTGCGCTGCTTGCCCACGTCGTTCCGCGTGCGCCTCTTGGCAACCCCGGGGTCGACCACTAAAAGCTCCCCACCATGTCGGCAGAAACTCGCAGCACCCTTTTGGCACTCCAAGAGCGCGTTACCGCGCTAAGGGGGTCTCTTTGACGTCGCTCAACTGAAGCGCGACATCGAAGAGTTAGATTCCCTCTCCACCCAGGATGGGTTCTGGGACGACCAAGAGAAGGCTCAAGCCACCATGCGGCGCCGAGCGGGGATGCTCGAAAAGGTCACGCTGGTTGAAGGGCTAGAGCGGGATATCAAAGATGGGCTCGATCTCCTTGAGTTGGCGGCGAGCGAAAACGATGAATCTGTACTGGCCGAGGTGGCTGAGCAGGTCACGGAGTTGGCCAAGCGTGTGCGAAAAGCTGAGCTCTCACGGATGCTTTCGGGCCCTGTGGATCATGCGAACGCCATTGTAAGTATCCATCCCGGCAGCGGTGGCACGGAAGCTAAAGATTGGGCGGAGATGCTGCTGCGCATGTACCTGCGCTGGTGTGAGCGGCGGGGCTTTGCCGTGGAGATGATCGATTTTCAGGCGGGAGATGAAGCGGGTATTGATGGCGCCTCGTTCATTGCCCGTGGTCAGAATGCGTACGGGTACATTAAGGCTGAAGTGGGGGTTCACCGTTTGGTGCGCATCAGCCCTTTCGACTCCAACGCGCGGCGGCACACGTCCTTCGTGGCCGTCGAAGTTACGCCCGATATCGAGGACGAAATTGACATCGATATCAAAGATACGGATCTCGAGGTTACGACGATGCGAGCTGGCGGTAAGGGAGGCCAGAATGTGAACAAGGTGGAAACGGCTGTGCGCATGCGCCACCTCCCTTCAGGCGTTATGGTGGTGTGTCGTGCGGAGCGTAGCCAGCACCAGAATCGGGCAATGGCCCTGAAGATGCTGAAGGCGAAGCTTTACGAAATTGAGGAGAAGCGGCGCACCAGCGAACGCCAAGATTTCATGGATGCCAAGGGTGATATTGCCTGGGGCCACCAGATCCGAAGCTACGTGATGCAGCCGTACCAGCTCGTGAAAGATCTGCGCACGCAGCACCAAAGCAGCGACGTTACCGGCGTGATGGATGGCGACCTGGACGACTTCATCGAGGCGTATCTCATGCAGAATGCCGATAAGCTGGGAAGCGCGGCTTCGGGGCACCGCGGCTAATTTCGCAAGGGTTTTCGTGGTTTGTGTGGACCTTTAGCGAGGGGCGCGGTATGCGCGATGGCACTAAACTGCCATGAGTGAGCTAGAGGGATCCAGTGAAGAAAGCCTAATTCAAATTCGGCGAGAAAAGGCCGAGCGTTTGCGTGGGCTCGGGCAAAATCCATTCGCCAACGATGTGGACGTGGCCGACCGTGCGGAGGTCCGCTCGTTGCGCAACCAGTTCGCCTCGGCGTTGTTAGAGCCACATGCAGATCTTCGCTACGACGCGGAGAAGGTGGCTGCACTTGCAGGCGATGCAAGCTTTCACGTGGTGGGGCGCCTCATGAGCCGGCGGGGCTTCGGTAAAGCGGTGTTTATGGAGTTTCGGGATGGCACCGGAGCCCTGCAGTTGTTTGCCAAAAAAGATGTGATGGGCGAAGGCTTTGCCAGCCTGGATACGTTGGATGTGGCCGATCACATTGAGGCTCGTGGCTCAGCCATGGTTACCAAGACGGGCGAGCTCACCATCATGGTGGTCTCGCTCCGGGTTCTCACCAAGGCGCTGCGTCCGCTTCCTGATAAGTGGCATGGCCTTACCGCCGTTGATATTCGCTACCGCCGCCGCTACGTCGATCTCGTTGCCAACCCGAGCGTGGCCGCCGTATTTCAGGCGCGTTCGCTGATTGTACAAGGCGTGCGCGATTATCTTGATCGTCGGCAGTTTCTAGAAGTGGAAACACCCACGTTGCATCAGCTCGTGGGGGGCGCGGCTGCGAAGCCCTTCCATACGCACCACAATGCTCTGGATTTAGAGCTCTTTTTGCGCATTGCCCCCGAGCTCTATCTCAAGCGCTTGCTGGTGGGCGGCTTCGAGCGCGTCTACGAAATTGGTCGCGCTTACCGCAATGAAGGCATCAGCACTCGGCACAACCCCGAGTTCACGATGTTGGAATTTTACCAAGCTTACGCCACCCACGAAACGCTGATGACGATGGCCGAAGAGCTCTTTCGCCACGTGGATCGGTTTGTGGAAGTGGGGATGGCCGAGCGCGGCTTGGAGAGCATCTATCGTGAATTCAAAGCGGCTCGTGCGTTCACTTTGGACGAGCCGTTTGCGCGCGTCGCTCTGAGTGTTGCCGTCAAGCGTGGGCTTGAGCGAGCGGGAGTAGCGGATTCATTGGTTGCCGAGCTTGCATCCGTGGCACCGCACCGGCACGAAAAGGGGGCGGATCAAAGTGCACTTAAAGCACTGGCAGAACAGCTCAAGGCCAAAAGTGAGCGCGCGCGCGCCATTGACTGGAGAAATCTAGGCCTCGCACTCAAAGGGTGCGGCTCGGACGGCGAGCGCGCTTTCGTAATGTATGAGTACATTGCGGAGCCATTTTTGCCTGCGGATTTTCGCTCTCAGAATGGTGAGAAGAGCCTGCCGGTGTTCATTGTCGATTATCCGCGCGAGGTTTCCCCGCTGGCCCGCCGAAAAGACGCCGATGGGTCGCTGGTGGATCGCTTCGAGCTTTTCATCGAGGGTCGCGAAATCTGTAATGCCTTTAGCGAACTCAATGATCCGATCGATCAAGCAGAGCGTTTTGCCGATCAGGTCGCGAAAAAGAGCGAAGGTGCGGAAGAAACCATGGATTATGATGAAGATTACATCATGGCTCTTGAGCACGGAATGCCACCCGCGGCGGGGTTCGGTATGGGTATCGATAGGTTAGTGATGGCGCTCACCTCCCAAGCCAGCATTCGCGACGTGATTGCGTTTCCGCTTCTTCGCCCGGAGTCTTGATGCCTCAGAAGGCCGTAAAAGCTCCGCCGCCTGCACCCGAGCACTTGCTCGGCAAGCTAGAGCATGTCTGGTCTGCCATTGGGCAGCCAGGGCGCATTGCTGTGATCGGTGTCGTAGGGATACTGATTTTGTTCGGCATTGTGATGGCTCTGCGGCGGCTGGGGCGCACTCGCCGCCGCGGTGTGCTTTTAGGCTTCACGGGGCTATTTTTCCTGTGTTTCGCAGCATTCGGGTCGTGGGCTTTTATGCTGACCGAGCCGCGTGGGTCGTACTTCAAATTGTGGCACCAGGTGGTGCGTGTGGGTGCGGCCCTGTCTGGCACGGGCTTTGTCGTGTGTTTTTTGGCTGTCGCGGCCCCGCTCGTGCTTGATCGCATGGAGGGCAGGGGCTTTGTACCCTTCATTGCCTCGCGCCATATGCGTGCTGGCAAGAGCGGGTTTCTCACCGTTATCTCGTTTCTCTCGATCATTGGGGTGGGCGTGAGCTCCTTTGCGCTCTGTGCCGTCGTGTCAATCATGGGCGGCTTCGGTGCCGATCTCAAACGTAAGATCTTGGGCAACAACGCTCATGTCAGGATTGAAGCACGCGAGTCGAGTGGTTTTTCCGATTGGCGGAGTTTGCTTGAAAAGACCGAAAAGCTCGGCGGGGTGCGGGCGGCAACTCCGGTGGTTACTGGGGAGGCCGTAGCGTCGAGTGCCTCCAACACCGCAGGCGTGCTCATCCGTGGCGTCGATCCTTCCTCGATCGGGAATGTGATCGATCTTTTGAAGAACATCGAAGTGGGGCGCTTCGAATTTCTCACCAAGCCCGATTTGATGCTCAAAATGGGCCCTAATGAGCCGATTGGCATCGGCCCGGGAGGGCAGCTCTACCTGAAAGGTCCAAGCCTGGACCCCTACCTAGATGAGCCGGATCTCGATCCCGACGTCAAAGAAACAGTTGAAGCAGAAGAGGCCGAGCCCGGGCTAATCGTCGGCCGAGAATTGGCCAAGACGCTGCACGTTTACGTGGGCGACGAGATCACGTTGGTGTCTCCGATCGGCGATCTGGGCCCCATGGGCGTTCTGCCTCGAACACGTCGTTTTCGTATCGCGGGCGTCTTCTACAGTGGCATGTACGAGTACGACGCCTCGCTCGCCTACATGCTGATTGAAAGCGCGCAGAGCTTCCTCGACATGGGGCACAAGATCAGCGCCATTGAAGCCAAGGTCGATAATTCGGAGGAGGTAGGCCCGGTTACCGCGGATATGGTTCAATTGACGAAAGGCACTGACCTTGTTGTGCGCGATTGGAAGGAGATGAACAAGAATCTCTTCTCCGCACTCAAGCTTGAGAAAATCGCCACCTTTATCATTCTATCGATCGCCATTACGGTGGCGAGCTTCTGCATCCTATGCACGCTGCTCTTGATGGTCACCGAAAAGAGTAAAGAGATTGCTATTTTGAAATCACTCGGGGCCAGCGACTCGGCCATTCTCCGAATTTTCATGACCGAAGGCATGATGATTGGCGGAGTAGGGACCGTTTTCGGCGTGGTTACTGGCCTCTCTGCGATGCTGTTTCTGCTGTGGTTTGGCGTGCGGCTCGATCCGGACGTGTATTACGTGGATAGGCTGCCGATCTCAGTGGAACCCCTGGATTATGTGCTCGTGGCGCTGAGCGCCATGGTTATTACAACTCTTGCAACCCTTTATCCGGCGCGAGCCGCGAGTCGGCTGCCGCCTGTGGATGGCATCCGTTACGAGTGAGGAGCGATTATGGCTGAGGCACTGGTAATCATAGAAGATTTACACAAGCGGTTCGAGCACATGGGGCACATGCTGCATGTCTTGAAGGGCATTGATCTCTGCCTTTATCAGGGCGAAGTGGTCAGCATTGTGGGACCATCAGGTGCGGGGAAGAGCACGCTCTTGCACTGTATTGGTACGTTAGATCTGCCCACGTCTGGGCGCATCCGTCTGGCGGGCGAAGAGCTCACTACTATGAGCTCCTCGCGCCTGGCTGCCGTGCGCAATCGCTCCATCGGCTTTGTTTTTCAGTTTCACCACCTGTTGCCAGAGTTTAACGCACTCGAAAATGTAATGTTGCCAGGCCTGATTCAGGGGCGTTCCAAGAAAGAAATGGCCAAGCGCGCCGGCGCGCTGCTCGAAGAAGTGGGCCTTTCACATCGGCTCACCCATCGACCTGGCGAGCTCAGCGGCGGTGAACAGCAGCGCGTGGCTGTGGCGCGGGCTTTGGCTCTAGATCCACAATTGTTGCTCGCGGATGAACCGACGGGAAACCTGGATAGCGCTACAAGTGATGCCATTCATGAGCTGTTTTTCCAGATCAATCGCGAGCACGGAACCACAGTGGTGGTTGTTACGCACAATTCGGCATTCGCCGAAAGCATGCCGCGAGTGGTGCGCATGGTGGACGGGCGCGTGGTCCAGGATGACGTAAAGGGCGTGCGTTACGCAGAGCCACAGGTTCCGGCCTCAGCTCCGTAAGCGACTGAATGGCTCCACGCCTTCGTGTCCCCACAGCTTAGCCCAAGCAGTATTGCCGGCTACCACCGCCCCGAAAGCGAGCTGCGTGCTTAGCGCACGGGCAAGAGGGTGACGATGTCACCCACATTAAGCTCCAGATGCTGAGCGACGCTTTCTGGGAGCGTGAGATCTGAAGTTAGCTCGGCGTCTACGAGAATAGCCTTAAAAAATGGAGGCGCCGCCAGTTGCCGGCCCACGAGGCAATGCCGAGGGCCGTGGTGACTCGGATCTCCGTGCAGGGAGCCGCGCTTTTTGGGGGGTAGAGTGCGAGCCTCGGCGCACTCGCTGTCTGGCAATATGCGAGCAACAGCTTGAGTTTGGGCTTCTTCCAGCAGCGTGATATCCGAGGTGTTCGCAACAAAGTGTGGGCCGCCGTCGAACGGATCGATGCGATGGGCATACTTAAAGCCAATGCGGCGCAACATGCTTTCGACGCCCTTCGTCTGCTCGCCCACTTTACCGACCACGCTCTGCGCGGCGTGGCTTAGCAGGGAAGTGTAAATGGGCTCGCTTGGAAAAAGGTCGCGAATGAAGTCCTTATTCTTGCTCGAAAGCAGATCGGCCTCCGCGTAGCTTAGCCCGGTGAAGTGACGCCCCATAGCTTCCCACAAGTGGCTGGTGCCGTCGGCCTCAAGCGGCGGCAAGAGTTCGGCTAGGATTTCCTCTTGGAACAACTCGCGGTGAGCGGCGATAAACAAGAACCGGACGTACGAGATCAAAAGCCCTAAGCGTTCCGGAAATCGGCGGTATTCAGGCCGTACCACGAGGCCCCCGAGCTCAGTGGGCCCGGAATAGGAAAACCCCAAGCGCAACAGCGTATGGTGAAAGTGCTTATCCAGCGTGCGAGAGTACTTCTCTTCGTCGATCACATCTAAGAAGATGTACGGCGCATCACGTTGGCCGAGCTGTGCCACGATCGTGGATGTGCCAACCGCGATCCCCTTTTCCACATCTTCGAGCACGAACGTGTACTTGCGCTTGCGAAAATCCGTGATGTCGCCGCGGAAGCTCTGCTCCGATTGCGCAAGTAGCTCACGGATGTGGGGGCGGCTGTTGGGAAGGTTGACCGTATTTAGGTAGCCGGCGAGCTCGACGAACGCATCTTCATCAGACGATTGAGCTCCTCGAATTTCGTAACGCACCACAACGCCCAAAGTGTACAGGTCAACCGAGGGCGGACACCAATTCGGAGCTGGAGCACCGCACGGTACAGGGAAACTTAGGAGCCGAATGTTCTCGCACCGTACTTCCCAGCGCGCGGATCAGGAGGCTTCGCCTGCGCTTTTTCCCGCGCCAAAAACTACCCGGCTTCGGTCGCCCACGTCCAGTTTCGCTTGAAATTCCATGCTCCCTCGGTCGCCATAGGGCTTTCCTGGGAAAAATCGCCTCGAAGCGCGCAATTTCCCACGCGCTGAGCGGGTTTTTGGCCGCGCCAAACCTAGGTTTCGTGATAAGCACGGCAGCGTGTCGCCACAGTGGTCTTTTCCGCGCGTCGAGTCACTTCCCACCTACGCCTTCCTAGCGGCTGATGCCGTAAAGGCGGAGGCGCTGGCCGCGGGGGCGGATATTATCGATCTGGGTCTCGGAAATCCGGATCAACCAACACCCTCTGAGATAGTTGATCGGCTCGACCACGCTGCCCGCGTTGGTAAGAACCACCGTTACCATCCCGGTCCCGGCGTTCGTTCGCTCCGTGAGGCGTTGGTGGATTGGTACGCACGGCGGTACCGAGTGCGCTTCGACGCCGACCGCGAAGTGATCGTTACAATGGGCGCCAAGGAGGGGATCAGCCACCTGTGCTTGGCGATTCTCGATCACGGGGACACCGTGATTGCACCCGACCCGTGTTACCCGATCCACCGCGGCGCTCCGTTGATCGCGGGGGCAGAAGTGCTCACGTACGCAGCCAATTCGGGAATGGACCCAGCTCAAGCCCTCACTTTCGCCTTTGCCCAAGCCAAGGCCGAAGGCCGCCGCATCAAGCTGGTGATTGCGAACTACCCACAAAACCCGACGGGCCTAACCATCACCAAAGAGGCGCTCCACGACTTCGTGCGGATTGTTCAGCGCGAGGGCGCGCTTTTGTTGCACGACTTAGCGTACGCGGATTCGGATTTTCAGACCCGACATGCACCAAGTATTTTTGACTGCGGGATTGACCCTATAGAAGTAAAAAAGTTCGCCGTTGAGGTCTTCTCAATGTCGAAGAGCTACAGCATGCCCGGCTGGCGTGTCGCTTTCATGGTCGGTAACGAACGCATGGTGCGAGCTCTTGGCCATCTCAAATCTTACATGGATTACGGAACATTCGCCCCGTTGCAGCTAGCGTCGGCGTGGGCCCTTACCCACGGTGATCACCTGGCAGATCAGATCCGTACGCGTTACTTCGAGCGTGCACGTGTGCTGGTGGATGGCCTGCGCAACGCCGGTTGGGACACCGTGGCCGCTCCGCAAGGAACTATGTTCTTGTGGGTTCCCCTGCCGGAAGCTTGGAAAATTGAGGGCTCGGTGGCGGCAACTACTCGCCTCATCCAACAGGCGCACGTGGCCGTCTCCCCCGGCAGCGGGTTTGGTCCAGGCGGAGAAGGGTTTGTTCGCTTCGCGCTGATCGAGGATGCCCCACGCCTACTCGAAGCGTGCGCGCGTTTGGAGCCATTGTTGAGGGACCACGCTCCAAAGAGTCGGCAACGCTCGGATCTGCCGCAAGGCGCCCACCTCTAGTAAGTGCCTTTAACGGCCTTCTAGGTGCCGTTGGATCTCATCGGGAATGAGGCCGTACCCTTCCGCGGCCGCCAAGAGCGCCGCATTGGACGGCAACTCGGTAAGAAATAGGCGCGCGTAGGCGGTTCCGGCCAAGCCGTGAACGCGCTTTACAAGAGGTTGCATGCCACGTTGAACGGCGAGCCTTGCTGCTTCGGGCTGCTCTTGCCTGAGCAGCGCATTGTGGAGCACTAGATAAACCTGTGATTCGTTGAGTAGGCTTGCTGCCCCCTGATCTACAAGTTCCGCGGCTTCGCTTGCAAGCGCTTGGGCTTGGGCCACACGATCGTGTCGGAGTTCGGCCTCGGCCCACATTGAAAGTGCTACAGGCAACACATCTCGGTGGCCCATAGCTCGATAGGCCTCTGCCGCCATCTTGAGTAAAGCGAGCGCGCGGTGGTTCGCCCCTTCGGCATGGGCGCGCAGAAGCTCACACCCACGATAGAACAGTATGCCCAAATTCGCTCGATCGGGTGGCGCCCAAACCCCACTTGCGGAGGCATCGGCGTCGGCACGCGCATCCGCCAAATGGGCATCTAAGCGCCTATCTGACCCGAATGTTGCTGTCCAGCCGAGCAGGTTCATTTGCGCGTGGCGGACGGCACCTCCGCTACCGATGGCGTCAGCCAACGCAAGCCCAGCTTCTAAAGCGGCGCGTGCTTCCTGGCGTGCGCCGATGGTCGTGAGAGCAAAGCCGAGATTGGTGGTGAGCATGGCTTCGCGCTCTTTTAGGCTCGCGCCCCGCGCCGCAACGACTGCGTTGCGGCGCGCTTCGAGTGCTGCGCTCAACGCGCCTTGGCTCTGCCGCACGATTGCTTGCGCCTGGTATGCATCCACAGCAGCAGATTTTAATTGGTTGCTCTCTGCCAGGGTGAGGAGCCGGCGGACTTCGATGTTGGCTTCCGTGAATTTGCCCGCGAAGGCAAAACGGGACGCGAGCACGGCAGAGCAGCGAGCTTCTTCGGCGTGCAAGTGGAGCCGTGCGGCGTTATCTCGTGCGTCGGCGAGCCGTTCATCGATATCGATTCCGGTGCCACGTGCGTCATCGAAGCGTGCACGGGCACCACTGGCTAAGACGGCGCTGGGCTCGTCGTAGACATTCTCTTCGAGCGCCAAAATAGCCGTTTCGCGATCGGCGGCTCGTGGATCGAGCCGGCTCCAGGCCTCATCCAGGTAGCTAGCTCGCTGGAACCCACTCGGCTTGTCGTAAGCAAAGGTGAGAGCTCGCTCTGCCATCTTCACTGCGTCAGAAAGCGCGTTGGTCGCCAGGGCGCGCTCGGCCGCGCGGGCCCAGTGTCGAGCGGCCGCTTCATGTTGCCCTCCCAAGTCAAAATGACCAGCCACAACGGCGGCATCTTCGCCCATGGATGCTAGCCAGTGAGCGGCCAGAGCGTGCAGCTCTTGCCGCTCACGCTCACCGAGAGCGCCATAGGCCACGTCACGCACGAGTGCGTGCTTAAAAACCCATTCGCGCGGCCCCGAAAATCTTGAGCCGTTCTGCTCCACCAACGCTTCGGCGCTGGCCAGTGCGCTCATGAGGCCTTCGGAATGAGGCATGCCGAGTGCTTCAAGCGCAGAATCCCAACACGTGAGGCCCAGCACACTCACGCGTCCGAGGGCATCTCTGCACTCCTCATCCAACGTATCCAAGCTTGCTTGTATGGCTGCCTCGATAGTGGGAGGCAGGGCCGTGCTTTCTCCCGTGGAAGCCAGGCGAGCAAGCTCTTCAGCAAAGAGCGGGAGCCCAGAAGAGCGCTCAGCGATGACTTCAACCAGCGTTTCTGAGGCATTTTCGCCGAGAAGGCTCCGCACAATGTTGCGAGTGGAACGCTTGGAGATCGGGCGGAGCTCCACACGCACGTGGTCTCTTCCCGCGAAACGAGCCCCGTGATCGCCCCAGAAACCTGGGCGAATCAGCCCCATTACCAGAAGCGGCTGGGAAGTTGCTCGCCCCAGCATGTGATCGAGCCACCCAATGCTTTCTGGGTCGGCCCATTGCAGATCTTCCATCACAATGGCGGTGGGCTGTTTGTGGATGAACTGGAGCACAAGATCGGTCATGGCGAGCCACAACACGTCGCGTGCTCCGCGTGGGTCAGCGCCGGGAGGTAGAGGCTCGTTGGCCAACAAACGTGACAACACTTCGCGATTCGCCGTCGTAAGCTCACTGCGTGTGGCAGGCCCGAGGCGGGCAACAATCGCAGATTCTGCTTCGTCCGGAGAAGCACCTTTGGGCAAATCGATGATAGCGCGCAAAACGTCCGCGGCGGCACCGAGCGCGTGACCGCGGGCGTAGGCCTCACTCCGCTGAAGAATCACATGCGGTGCGTGCGCATGGGCTGCCATGCGCGACAAGACTTCACGTCGGAGGCGCGTTTTGCCGATCCCCGGGGGCCCGGTAACCGTTACCAAAACCGGAGTGCAGTCTGACGTGGTACGTTCAAATGCCGACAATATCTGCGCAAGTTCCGGATCTCGGCCCACAAACGGCGCCCCGCTGGTGGTGCGCGGGCCGCGCGCAGGTTCACCCACGAGCGCTGAACCATCATCGCGCGCTCGGAATTCGTAACGACCGCGTCCCAGTTCACTGGTGGTCACGTCCGCAACGGCGGTACCGGGTTCGGCATCGCGGGCAAGGGCCGCCGCCCGATCCACCACTTCCCCGACAGGCAACACTCGGCCATGCGGCGATGCCCAGTTGAGGCGCGCACGCCCACTTGCAACGCCCACCCGCGCTCCACTTCGTGCTAGACGGCGAGCCAATTCGAGCGCCACGTGCGCTTCATTGCCCACAGCGAGCTCAACTCCTAAGTGTGCGACGATGGACTGTTGGCCAAGAGGCACAGCGGTGGCAGTGCGTTGGCGCAGATGTTCGAGTGCGCGTTCACGCGAGGAAGCTTTATCGAAGCCGAGGGCCACGATAGACGTGATCAGGCGCGAAGCCCCGGAGCCCAGCCTCGTTGAAACTCCCGGATCCGAGACATCAACCCAACTGATTTGGCCTTCTTCGCTGAGAATCTCCAGCAAAACCTCGGCAACTTCTCGTATCGAACCGGGGCGTTCGGCTCGCTCAGTGGAGAGCATTTGACTCACCAGATCGTCGAGCTTCGGCGAAACCCCACTTCGCAATTCACTCAGGCGCGGCGGCGGAGTTGTCACCAAGCGTGCCAACGTAGCAATCGCGGTTGGCCCCACGTGTGGTGGACGGCCCGAGATCAATTCGAAGAGCGTGGCACCAAGCGAGTAGATGTCTGAGCGAGCGTCCACAGAGCCATCGCAACGCGCTTGCTCAGGCGCCATGTAGGCGGGGGTGCCGACGACATCACCGGCTTGCGTTACTTGAATGCCGCGTGCTGCCGCTACGCCGAAATCTACAAGCTTCGGGAAGAAGTCGAGGTCGAGAGCCGGTTGGGGCGTTGAGCAAAGGAAAATATTTCCGGGCTTGATGTCTTGGTGGATTACGCCTGCTTCGTGAGCATATTCAAGGGCATCGGCGACCAGAAGTGTCAGCTGGATGGCCTGCCGCATACTGAGCGGATCCCGCTTCTGACGCCGCGCGAGGTCCTCACCCTCAAGCCACTCCATGGCGATGAAGGGGCGCCCTGTTTCTTCGAAGAACCCATAGGCGATGGTTTTCACGATTGCCGGGTGATCGAGCTCACTTAGGAGCTTGCCCTCCCGGGCGAGCGCTGACTCCTCGGCCACGGCTGTGCCGAACTCGGCGTCGATCACCTTGAGCGCCGTGTAGCCTCCGGTAACTAAATCGAACGCTCGGTACACGATGCCAGCGCCGCCACGACCGACTTCCTTTTCAACGACAAAGCGTTCCCCAACGCGGCGATCGAGTGGAAGTCCGGAACTCATAGCGAAGGGGCTAGGCTAACCCCCTAGGCGCGGGTGCGTAAAGCTTGGGCTCCAAACTTAGCGGGTTCGCGCCACGCGTCGCCGCACCCGCGGAGGCTCACTCGGAATAGGCCCTTTTGGCTCGTCGGCCTCAGCAAGCTCAAGCCCAGCGTGCGGGTTGAATCCGGAATCGAGTAGATCGCGGAGGCAAAGCGTGGTGCTTTGGCAAGCCAACGTCGCACGCAGCAAAACAGCGGTAAGCTCAAGATCGTTTGCCGGCCAGGAATGCTCAATCAACGCACGCAGCGCCGCTTCGTCTAGGCCGAGCGGTTCACGGTGTAGACCCATTCCAAAGCGAGCCAGGTGACCGAGAATGATCGAACGCAGATCTTCGGGGCGTTCGGCGAGCGATGGCAGTTCGACGAACCCCTCGTCGAAGGCGCGCGCTAACGTTTTTATGAGTGCGCCTGTCTCTACGGCCTCTTGAAGCGAAATAGGTGCCGTTAGGTAAACTCGGGCGTGGGGGATTTCTGAGCCTTGCCGCGCGGCTTGCTGGGTGATCCATTGGGCCAGCTGTTCCTGGATCGGCCCAGGCAGAGACGGCGCGTTGGTGATCACGAGCGTGCCACCGTCCACGAGAGCCAAAGGGGAAAGCTCAGAGTTGTTCCAATACTCGCTCTTGTGAGCTTCTCCGCTAGCGCCATCAATGGCGACCCAGGCTCCCCCTTTGCGTGGGCTTGCAAGATGCGCCACAGCAAGCCACGCGGCGGCGTCGAGCCCCGCTGCGGCCTGCGCAAACAGGTTAACGTTTTTCCGGCCGAGCGAGATCAAGTCGTGGAGAGCGCGTTTTGCCTCAGAGCTGTATGTAGAGCGAGTCAGCTCCCCCTGCGCGCTCCGGGCGACCAGGGCGTTGCGTTCAGCGCTTCGTGCGACGATTTGCGCGAGGCGTTCGGCGTTCTCCTGGCTCTCTTTTGCCGCCTTATGCGCCGCGAGTTCTCGTTCGCGAGAACGAGCCAAAGCAGAAGAAATGGCGAGCAAGGCGCTCATTCGATCCGCCAAGATGCGCACAGCTCGAGCCTCTTCGAGTGTCATGGGTGCCGTGCGATTGCCTTGCGGCAGTAGCAGGAACCCGAGGGCGCCATCTACGTCCACGATGAGTGTTGCTGAGAAGGCGCGGCGGGCGTCAAACCACGCGAGAATGGGGCGAACCTCAGGAAAGCGGATCTGCGCTGCATCAAGAGCTTCTCGGCGCAGGGTGCGCTCGGGCTCTGCGAGCGCCAATTCGTGTAGCCGTTCGGGGGCGCTGGATGTTTCGGTGTTCAGGTACCCGGCGCGGTCTACGCTGAGTACCTGTGGTGGGTCGGCGCGCCAAAGCTCAGGTCGATTTCCGACAACGTGGGTTGCCTGGTTGAGCGCCAAGAGTGCCGCTCGAATTGCCGCATCGGGCTCTGGTTCAAGCGCTCCTCGGCTGGCTGCATCAATGGCTTCTAGCCAGCGAGATTGTTGCGGCCCGAGCGGTTTGGCGACAGCGCGTGCGATCAAGCCGATGGTGGTTGCGAGGGGAAGCGTTGCGAGCAGGATCGTGCTTCCATGTTCTGGGTATTGCCGCGTGAGCACACCCGCAGCGAGGAGCAGCGGCACTCCCGGCAGCATAACGGCGAGTGTTCCTCGCAACACCGTTGCTACGTGCGTAGGCTCCGAGGTAGTGGCGGTCCAGGCGGCACAAGCGGCCCCCACGAGCACCGCTACGGGCAGTACACGGTCCGGTGGCCCGACGTCGAGGAAGGCCGCTGGAATGGCCACACCGAAAACGGAAAGCGCCAACGCCCAGGCCCCAAGCGCTCGATCTCCAACGCCAAGCTCGTAGCGACGCAAGATCCGGAGCCGCCAGGTTGTCGCGAGGTACACGAGCAGAGTGCCAAGCGCCGCCGTCGTCGTGGCGTAGTCGATGGCAAGTGGATCTACGCGAAAGAGTTCCGGTGCAACCGCGCGCGAACCAGGTAAGGCGACGGCAACCGCCCAAAGCATGGCGGTAAAAGCGGCGGCGTCGAGCGAAGCAGTCGCAGGTTTTGGAACTAACAACCCCCCTTGGCCTCTGATCCTTGCCAACGCGACGAGCCCGGCTGTCGCTGCAATACCGGTTGCCACGTTGGCCATCGCGTCGAACACCGGGCGTCCCGCGGGGCCGGTACGAGCCGCCAACCACAGCGCTATCCCAAACAGCGTGGCTAGGACCGCCTGCTTAGCCTTCTCCTCAATCGAACCACTCGGTTCATCGCCGCGGAGGACGCGCCGCCAGAGCTCAGCGAGCCCGAAAGGGATGAGCCCGAGTGCAACCCACGGCAGAAAACCTCCACTCGCTTCTGCCGCAGCGAAGCACACGTACACTATGACGGCTAAGGGGAGCCAAAAGAATCGGAGCCTTTTCGGCACGTGGGCAGCCTAGCTGAACCCGCTACTTTCGCCCACTTGGCGCGCCGCGGGAAAGTTCCAAGTAGCGCAGCTCAGGGCCTTTTGCGGAAAAGAGTTGAACAGCCAAAAGCGGCTGAGTTCCCGAAGGGCTGAATGAGTGCGTGAGGCCTGGCTCGATCTGGATGACACTTCCCGGGCGCACAGGATAGCTGCTTTGACCTAGGCTTATGCTGCCTTCCCCGGAAAGCACGACCAGATGTTCCCATTCGGTGGCATGCACGTTCGTGGGTATGGCTCCTTGGGCGTCGGCGCCAAGAATCCCAAAGCTTGCCACGCTGGGAAGCGTGGCTTCGCCGCCGAAGGCCAACCTTGCAGAAAACCTATTGTTGCCCCAGGCCACAACGGGCAATTCGCGCAGCTCCACTACGCGCATTGTGGCACGGCCACGATGGTGCCTGCTTAAGCGATTCGACTCGGCAATAGCGGCATCTAGCGGCCCAGCTTTGGAGACCACCGCGATCGCTACGGTGGAAGCTGTAGCGGCGCTCAGGCTGATACCCGCGCCTTCCGCTTGAGCCACCGACCACTCTTCCAAGGTGGCCGTTTCTGCTTGGGGCGAAGAGACAGCAAGGCTGCCTTTGAGCACCAGAGCGTAGAGCTCTACGGCATGGTTCTCAGGAAAGACCACGGTTGAGTTTTCCTGGATTTGGTACACCCACAAAGCAGCGTTGGGAGCGGCTTTCGCGTGTGCTGCATGGGTGAACTCCCGGGTAGGCACTACGCTGGAAAGTGAACACACCACCTTGTCGCACTTCATCTCCTGTTCGAACTGCGGCAGGTGCAACGCTGGAAGCGGTGGTGGCGCGGGCAAAGATGCCTGTGGTTTTCCGCCGTCAGCCGGCATTTGCGGAGGCGGTCCCACCTCGGGCAACGCGTGTGCTTGCACGGCTCTCGGAACTCGGGTTACCTGTGAGGTTGGGTCCGACGGCTTCTGTTGAACCACCGGGCCGGCGCACTTCAAACCGCAGCATAGCAAAAGCCCCGTGAACAGAGCTTGGAACCCTTTAGAAAGCTGTCGCCGCATGGGCGAGAGCCAATCTCTGTTGGTGCTCGGGGTCAAGTGAAAACTACCCTATGAAGAAAACCTTCATCCTCGACACCAACGTACTTCTGCACGATCCCAACGCGATCTTTAAATTCGAGGAGAACGACCTAGTTATCCCGATCTACGTGATCGAGGAGATTGACACGTTCAAACGAGAGTCGAATGAACGCGGCAGAAATGCCCGCGCCGTCTCCAGGGTGATTGACGCCCAGCGCTCGAAGGGCTCGCTTTCGGCTGGCGTCCCGATAGGTGATCAAGGCGGTACCTTGCGCGTTTACGTGCCTGCTCGCCGCCCGGAAGTAACGATGGCGCTGCGCCCGAGTTCCGGTGATCACGCGATTTTGCAGGCAGCCTTGGAGTTGCGGGATCAATCGCCCGAGCAACCTACGATTTTCGTGACTATGGACGTGAACCTCCGAATTCGCGCCGATGCGTTCGGACTGGTGACGGAAGTTTACGAAAATCAAGCGGTCGATATTGAACATCTCGACACGGGGATTGTTGAGCTTCCAATTACCAGTGAGCAGATGGATTCGTTCTATACGCAAGCTGGCCTGGATCACGGCGGCAAAGAGGGCCTTTACTCGAACCTTTCGGTGCTCTTACGCGATGATTCTCCGAAGCAGCGTACGGCACTCGGCCGTTACAATGTAGCCGAAGGGCGCGTGCGCCCCCTGCAGGTGCCCAAAGAAGGCATCATGGGTGTGCGCCCACGCAACAAGGAGCAAACGTTCGCGCTGGATCTGCTGATGGATGATTCGGTGCGCTTAGTAACCATCGTGGGCAAAGCGGGCACGGGTAAAACGCTGCTCGCTTTGGCGGCGGGCCTGCGCCGCACCCTGGAAGACGGCGTGTACACGCGCCTTTTGGTGAGCCGCCCCATCATGCCTTTGGGGCGTGATTTGGGCTATTTGCCTGGTGCCGTGGAGGAAAAGCTCAACCCCTGGATGCAGCCTATCTACGACAATCTCGATTTTCTCTTGGTAGCAGGCGGCGCTCGCCGCCGTGGGCTCAAGGGCATCGACGACTTGTTTTCGGGAGGGCAAGTGCAGGTAGAGCCTCTCACCTACATTCGCGGGCGCTCTTTGCCGTCACAATATGTGATCGTGGACGAAGCACAGAACCTCACGCCGCACGAGGTGAAGACCATCGTCACACGCTGCGGCGAGGGCACCAAGATTGTGCTCACAGGCGACCCGTACCAGATCGATAATCCGTATGTGGATAGCGCAACCAACGGCCTTACAGTGGCGGCTGATCGTTTGCGGGGCGAGAATCTGGTTGGGCACATTATGCTCAGCCGGGGTGAGCGCAGCGAGCTCGCCAATCTGGCGGCCAATAAGTTGTGAGATGAGTGGCGCTCGGGACGAAGCTGTCGGGCGCTTCTTGCAGTTGGCTGAGCGGAGCATTTCGCTGCTTCGGCGCGTAAGCCCCAAGAATTTTCGGGACGAATGCGAAGCGCTCGTGGTCGCGTGCCAGAAGGGTACCTTGCGGCCCCCTCGCTTTGAGTACGGGGCCGTGCCTCCGCTGCCCCACGAGCTAGTTTCGGCCCTAAAAGCCCTGGTTTCCGCCGAAGACGTCGAAAATCCTTGGCGGCGTTGGCATCGGGCACGCGCTCGGGAGTTGCTGCTGGAGGCAAACATGGCCGAGGCCCTCGGAACCCCGGCCTTTGCCCGGTTGGCTCGGGAAAGGTTCGGGGTTGGTGAGCCCGCTTTGTCAGCGGCTGCACTGGCCTTGGCAGAAGAATGGGTGGCAGCTCGAATGCCAGCTGAGAGACAAAACGAACCCGAACACACGAGCGACGATCTTCAAGATAAAGATAGCTTGGGCTCGCTCATGCTTGCGGAAATTGGGCAAAGGAAGCTGCCATTTCGAATGGTCTTCAGCCGTGAGCTTGCCAGCTTGGCGGCCGTGGGTGAACAAGTGGTGGCTGTGCGAGCGGGAGCGATGTTAACTAGGAGCGTGGCTGAGCGGGTGGTGGTACACGAGATTGTGGGGCACGCGCTGCCTCGGCAGCGGGCTCAAGAGTCGGGCATTCCGCTGTTAACTTTTGGGTCGGCGGGTGGCTTTGAAGATCAAGAAGGGCGCGCATTGTGGCTGGAGGCCACCCATGGTTTTCTCGATGCCGAGCGGCGCCAAGAGCTCGGAGCGCGCCATCTGGCTGTGAATGAGCTCAGAAAGGGTGCTGATTGGGTGGAAATTGTGCGCCATTTGGGCGAAAAAGGGCTTTCGGCGAGGCGGCGCGTGGAAGTGGCGTGTCGGGTATTTAGAGGCGGCGGGTGGGGGCGAGAAGAGGTGTACCTGCCCGCCTACCTGCGCGTGACGAAGCTCATCACGACTAACCCACGGCTTCATGCCTGGATGGGGCAGGGAAGGCTGAGCGCGCAGGTAGCCGAAGAGTTGGCGGCTCTTGGCTTTCTGGGAGCAAGCTGAACGAGCGATAACACTCGCGTGAGTCTAGCGCCGAGCTCTGCTTAGCGTTCCCATTACGCGACGGCGGGCTTGTTTGCCGGTCGCGTCAAAAGCGATGCCACCACCAGCGTCAAGAACCCCAGCGGGATAGTAACAATGGCAGGTTGGCTGAACTTCACGAGTGAGAGCGCCGGATCGAGACCGTACACGTTCTTGTACGTTTCTCCCGAGAGGAGGATCCAAGCGAGCGAAGAAACCATGCCCACCACAATCGCCCAGGTGATGCCTTGTTTGGTGGTGCGCTTCCAGAATAGCAACATCACCAGGGCCGGCAGATTCGCGGAGGCCGCAACGTTAAAGGCCCAGCCCACGAGGAAGCTGACGTTCATTTTCTCGAACAAAACGCCCAAAACCATAGCGATGATGCCCACCAACACGGCTACCCATTTGCCAGCGCGCACCTTATTGTGGTCCGCCATGTCGAGCTGAAAGAAGTTCGTCAAGATGTCGTGCGCAACGGCACCACTAGCGGCCATGATGAGCCCACTTACGGTGCCGAGCACGGTGGTGAAGGCAATCGCGGAGATGATAGCGAACGGGATTTCTCCGAAGCTCCTGGCGAGCAACGGTGCTGCCATATTGGTGTTGGTAACATCGAGAGTTCCACCCGTCATGGCGCCCAAGCCCAAAAATAGCGTGAGCACGTAGAAAAAACCGATGCTCGCGATGCCTACCACCGTGCTCTTGCGCACCGCGGATTCATCTTTCACCGTGTAGTAGCGGATCAAGATGTGGGGGAGCGAAGCTGTGCCGCAGAAGAGCGCGAGCATGAGCGAAAGAAAATCCAGCTTGGGGTAAAATGCGTCCTTCTGCAGGCCGCTGAAAGTGGGGCTCATTCCCGGCACCAAGACGTCTTTGCCCGGTGTGAGCTTCTGGTAATAGACAGTCGTTTGCACGGTTCTGGCCCCCGTTTTTTCAGTGATTTTGTCGTTCCCCCAGAGCACAATTTCGCTCTCCGAGAGGGTACTGAAAAACTCCGGAACGGAAAGTGAGCCTGTTTCCGTTTTTCCGCCGGGAAGCTTCGAGATGGTCCCCACCGGGAGCAGGGTTGCTTGGCCGGGCCCTTCACCTTGCGGCAAGCCATTCACAAGCTTCTTCTTTGTGTGGGTGGTAAGATCTTCCACCTCCGTCACCGTTTGGGTTTCGGTGAGGCCGCCTTTGTCTTTGCGCCACACGGACACTCGACCCGATGCTTTGTTTTGAACGCGGACGAACGGCTTGTCCTTCCAGGGGCCAGTTGCGGGAAGAATCATGACTTCGGGGTCATCCGCAAAGGCGTCGGCGCGGAGCGTTCGGAAGTTGTGCCCCGTGTGCGTACTCAGGCCGCGACCCAAAATCATGGCGACCAGCACCCCACAGAAGAGCACTAGGAGCGAGCCTTTGATAAATTGCACCCACGTCGTAGATACCATTCCCGCCGTGACCACAATGGTGACCACGACGACACCGACTAAGAGCACGCCCTGCACATGCGTGAACCCGAGCAGAGGCTTCACCAGAGCGCCCGCACCTACCATCTGCGGAATGAGGTAAAAAATGCTGACAACAAGCGTGCTGATGGCTGCGGTGAGCTTAATTCCGCGAGAGTTGAATTGCTTATCGAGTGCATCTGCGAAGGTGAACTTGCCGAGGCGCTTCAGCGGCTCGGCCACCACGAAGAGTGCCACCACCCAGCCCGCCAAATACCCAATGGAGTAAAGGAATCCGTCATAGCCGTAGAAGGCGATCATGCCGCAGATCCCAAGAAAGGAGGCCGCGGAGAGGTAATCCCCGGCAAACGCCACGCCGTTGACGAACCAATGGATCTCACCGTGGGCCGTGTAATAGCCTTGTGCTGATTTCGCCTTGCGCCCGAGGTAGAAGCTAAGCCCCAACACGAGGCCCACAAAGGTGACGAAGATGCCGATGGCGATGCTGGAGCTATGGTAGATCATTGCTGGCTCTCTTCGCTGGAAGCTTCAGGCATTGGGCGGCTGCAGAGCGCCATGTAAACCAGCGCGAGTACGAGCGCGGCTACGATCAGGACGAACCCGTACACAATCGCAAGGTTCATGCCGAACAGTACGGGCACAGCCATCTCCCTAGGCCCGAGCACGCTCACAGCCATGAAGCCGGCATATAAGGCTAGGTACACAACAAACAAGATGAGCCCATAACGGGCATTGCGCTGGATACGCGTGGGCGACGAAGGGGTGGGGGCAGGTGCCATGGCTGGCGGTTATCTGCCAACCGAGAAAAACAAGTCAATCTCGCGGAGAGAAAGCACGAAAAGCGAGGCAACCGACTACCTACGCCGTGCTTACCAGCCGAGCTTTTCCTTCATCACGGGGTAGAGCACTTCCACCATACGTTGGTGCTCTTTTTCGCTGGGGTGGGTGATGCAGCCGCTGCCGAGTGTCAGGTCTTGGCTCCCCATGTCCACGAAGGTCATTCGAGCGGCGTCTCCTCCTTTGGAGTCCACGAAGTCCTTGAAGTAGCCCCTCACCCAGTCCAAGCCCTGCCCGTTCAGCATGGTGCCGGTCACCGGGAAGATCCAAGCATCCGGATTTTTGCTTCGGATCTTATCCACCAAGTTCTGAAGTGCTTCGGTGAACTTCGGGCCCGGGTCCCCCATGGCAACGTCGTTGGTGCCCAAGTTGATAACAACCGCGTTGGCTTTCACTCGAAAGTCCCACTTTGGTTGAGGGTCGAGATAAAAGAGGGAATCTTCGTATTCGTTGGGGACGACGAAATTTAGCCCGTCACCGCCGTCGAGCGAAAGGCCACGATAAAGGCCCCAGCCGCTCAGTGCCACTATGCTCGCATCGGCGTTTAGCGCGCGCGCAACCTTAGCTGCGTAGGTTAGGTAACCTGCCTGTGTGTCCAGGGTGAAGGGGCAGGTGATGACATTTTTAGGGTCTGAGTAATCCTCCATGCCCAGCTCGCCGAAGCCGTTGGTGATCGAATCTGCCACGAACTCCACCAGGCGTCCGGAATACGTGGGCGGGGGCAGCAATGTTCCTCCCGTTATGCCGAGGAATTGTGATTTCCCGAGCGGCGACTCTGTTTCTCGGTAAAACTCAAGAGTGTGGGGGCCATCAGTCAGTCCGGAGGCTATTTCCATAACTGCCACACCCGGTGTCGCCTTCATGCGCTCTAGCGGCTTGCCATCCACGACCGCCTGAAAAAAGAGGCCACACGGATCGGCCTGACACTTCGCATTCGGGTCCGTCGTGTTGAGCTTCACACCGATAGAAGTGCCCGTGAACTTGGCGTCGAACCCTGAGGCCGTCCAACCAAAGTATGGATTCGCAGGGTCCGTGGTCAGATCTACTCTGCCCCGCCAACGAACACCCGCTGCAACGGTGCCCTCCACGGTGCCTCCCGCAGGGCTCGCGGGCACGACAACCGACGTCTGCGGGGCGGTTGTACTTGCTTGCTGCGAATAGCCGTAATCAGGGGCGGCAGGCAGGCACCCGCCCAGGGCTAGGGCGGGAAGAAAGGTCGCAAAAGGGCTCTGCTGCAGTGAAAGGCGAAGATTGTTGCGCATCATGAAGACGGATCCTGGCGATGCTTCGGAATACGCTTCTAATAGCTCACGGACCCGCCTCCTGTCGAACGCCCCGGTGAGTTTTTTGTCTGGCCCAGTCTCGACAATGGGCACAGCAGTGTCGACAGATGGTGGCCGAACGGTGTAGGGCTGCAGGCTACCACCGAGCGAGGCGAATCTTGGAAATGAGACTGGCGCTAACGAGCGCAGCTTTAGGTTTGGCGGTCACTGCGCGCGCAGCGGCCGTTGAGGTGTACTCCGACAAGGATAAGGGTGCTGCCCTGAGCATCGGGGTCCTGATTCAACCTTGGCTTACCGTGACGTCACCCAATGGAAAAAAACAGGGGACGCAGGGGATAGGCGCGCCGTCGGGCCCGGATGGGAAATCGGAGCGCGCCTCCGTTGATACGTACTTGCGGCGGGTGAGGCTTGTGGTGTCGGGCAACATCTCCAAAGAGCTCAGTTTCTTTCTGGATACGGACCAGCCCAATTGGGGCAAGGCGGGTAGCTTTCAGGGCGCCGGAAGTGGGTTCTCTTCGCCGTTCTACGTACAGGATGCGTTCCTAAGTTACGAGCTAGGGCCGGAAGCTAAGGTTGATGCTGGCATGATGCTACTTCCGTTCTCGCACCAAACTCTGGAAGGTGCGGCCTCTCTCAACACGCTCGACTACCACGATGATATGGTGCGTTTCCCTACGGGGAAGCACTTCCGGGATGTTGGAGTCCAGCTCCGCGGATTGATCGAAGGGCGTCTTCTGTATCGCGTGGGCATCTTTGAAGGCGTTCGCAATGGCGCCGCTTTGGAGGCTCCCGTGGAGCCCGTGGGGGCATCTTACCCCAACGTAAACACGAAAGGGCAGCCTCGAATTACGGGGCAATTGCGCGCGAATCTCCTAGGATCCGAACCGGATTTTTTCTTCAAGGGCATCTACTTTGCGTCTGCGCCCATAGTTTCGATTGGCGTTGGTGGGGACTACCAATCGCAGGCGGTGCTGAAGCTCAATAAGGCTCCAGGAAGATACTACGGAATAAACGTTGACGCCTTCGTTGAGTACCCATTTTCAAAGGACCACGAGCTTCTGGCAAAGGTTGCCTTCGCTCGCTTTAGCGAGGGCTGGTCGCGGATTGAAGAGTCCACTGCGCTCGAGACTGGGGGGATCACCGCGTTCGGTGAGCTCGGCTTCCGGTACCACGCCGTGGAGCCTTTGGTGTACGTCGAATACCTGCGGGCAAAGAGCGACCGAACGGCGCCGATTACCACGCGCCCCCACGCCTCCTTGGCCACTCATGTAGGAGTGAATTACTTCGTGGATCAGCACCGCTTCAACCTTAAACTTGACGCGGGTTACCGCGAGCTTCAGCAAGAGAATCGCGGCAATAACCAAACCCTGAGGCCCGTTACCTACACAGATCTCTTAGCCACCTTGCAGGGACAAGTGAGCTTTTAGGCTTCGATGCACGCCGCAGGTTGGCGCCACGGCAATCTTGATCCTGATCCGCGCCGCCGTGCGGCGAATCCAGCGGCAACGACGAAGAGCTCCACCCAGCCCCGCCGGGGCGACGGCGAACCCAGGGAACTCACCGCGCAATGATCAGTGTGCGTAGAGGGTTGGGCAGGCAGCGCTGCGCAGGGCTCCGCACAGTCCGCACGACACAGTGACGACGCACTTGGATCCGATTGGCAGAGACCATCCACAGCCCGGTGCGCGTACGTGAATTGCTCCCCGGCGGGCCCCCCGCTAGGCTGCACGTTTGTTGCGTTGCAGCCGGCGGGCGTACTTACGAAGTCCTCTCCTCCGCGAGCCAGGATCCCCACGAGCCCTCCGCCGGCCGAAAAGGCTCCCGCCCCGGAAGCCCCGTGGGCTGTGTCGGTGTCAGCTACGAAGTAGTCGAGGAGTTGTGAGCGGGGATCCTGAACCTGGCCCCCAGCGTCGATCTTGAACGGTATTCCGCCAGGAGCGCTAACGGCCACAAGTGGAGTGCCGGCGGTGAGGGGTGGCGGTTGCTTAAAGATAGGCACGGGCGTGGAATGTGGCACGGGGTGATCCAGACGAACCCATGCGAAATCGAGTCGCGGGATGCCGCCCTCCGGGTCCAGCGCTTCCGCAACAATCTTCTTCACACGAAAGACGTTGGAGGCCTGAATTTCTAGGGTGCCAGGTGCTGTGTAGTAGTAGTGGCTGACTATTCGGATTTGACTCAGCGGAAAGAGGCGTAGGCAATGACCTGCGGTCAAGACCAGATCGAAGTCAACTAGAACGCCGGAGCAGAATGCTGCGGACGGTTGAGCCTCGAACGCTACACCTGCGCACAACTGTGAGGCCTCTCCGTAGGTGGGGGAGACAAACGGCGGGTCAGTTCCGGGGCGCACGCTGGAATTCAGAACGAAAGCCACCGCCGCTTGGGCCGTAAGTTGGAGGCCTCGATCTTCCACTTCATAGAACTCCTTTCGATCATCGGTGCCATAGACGATCTTCTCCGAGGCTTGACGGCTCCCCTCTGCGTGGCTGGTCGGGTTAGAGCAGGCGACAGTTAAAAGCACAGCCAAATGGGTGAAGGAGCCACCGGGGCGGAAGACTCTCTTACCCACGGCGTAGCCCGCTGCTCCGCTCACCTAACCGTTGTCATGACGCTCTGACCGAAAGTGGTGACCCAAGGTTTGGAATTGGGGCCCACTGCAATGTTGACGCCACCGCCGGTGCTCATCCGCACCCACCTGTGGAGCTCGGGGGTAATGCCATCGCCAATGTAGGAGTTGTCATTTCTAGCGTAGACTCCGTAATTCCCCATGCTATCTTTGTCGCAGCCGAGGACCCAAGCGTAACCGGGTTCGTAGATTCCTATGTCAACTGCGCAGGCATCGAGCCATTGCCAAGCACCCGACATTACATCTGATGAGGTCCGCCTGAACACCTTTCCTCCTGACAATCTCGAGCTCACAACCCAGGGTGCGCCGGCGGAGTCTACAGCAATTCGAGCCGCTCGACCGCCAGCGGCATCCGGAATCCACCCGCTGGCGCCCAGCGCCCAGATGCTGCCATTTCCGTAGGTGTCGATGTCGCAACCGATGATCCAAATAGCTGCCGGGCTAGCTCCAACGTCTGTTGCGCAACCCCCGAAGTTGCTCCACCCGCTGTTGATGGTGGGGTCACCCGAGTTTCGGCGCTGCACCTCGCCTGTCCCATAAGTCACGATGTACGGTCTGTACCCGTTGAGCGCGATACGCGAGGCTTTCGGAGCCCAAGGGTCCGGGACCCAGCCTGAACCATCGGTTTTTTGCTTAAAAACGTTGTTCCCGTATGTTCCGCCAACCATCCACGCCAATCCGTCGGCGCCAACCGGCGATCCTTTTTCACGTCCTACCGCCACGTCACGTGTGTTTCCAGTTGGCACCGTACGCCAAGTGTCATACAGGGCGCTGACGGCAACCTTATCATCAATATCGAGAGGCTTAATGTGCCCTCCCCAGGGATACATTAATGCTTCGGCTTTGCCTGAGTGATTGAGCCCCAGGGCATGCCCAAGCTCGTGTGCAATGTTTTGTATCCGATGCGTGTAGCCCACCTTTCGGAAGGCCAGTTCGATGTGGCAACCGTGAGGGATGCGAAAAGAGTACACGAATGAGGAGCGGCAACGGATTTTGGAAGAAATGCGTTCGTCGGGACTAGGCGTAAAACCATATT